>NZ_MOAK01000061.1:179461-180219 GCF_003732485.1 Pseudomonas protegens | reverse complement strand
TGGGGCGGCATGATCAACGGCATGATGACCCTGTCGGGTGCCTGGCATAAGCTGCGCACCGACCCGATCCTGCGGTTCCTGGTGGTTTCCCTGGCGTTCTACGGCATGTCGACCTTCGAAGGTCCGATGATGGCGATCAAGACCGTCAACTCGCTCTCGCACTACACCGACTGGACCATCGGCCACGTACACGCCGGCGCTCTGGGCTGGGTAGCGATGATCTCCATCGGCGCCCTGTATCACCTGATTCCGAAAGTCTTCGGCCGTCAGCAGATGCACAGCACCGGCCTGATCAACACCCACTTCTGGCTGGCTACCATCGGTACCGTGCTCTACATCGCCTCGATGTGGGTCAACGGCATTACCCAGGGCCTGATGTGGCGTGCAATCAACGATGACGGCACCCTCACCTACTCCTTCGTCGAAGCGCTGCAAGCCAGCCATCCGGGCTTTATCGTCCGTGCTCTGGGCGGTGCGTTCTTCGCCACCGGCATGCTGATCATGGCGTACAACGTGTTCCGCACCGTTCGCGCCTCGAACCCGGCTGAAGCTGAAGCCGCCGCTCAGATCGCTGTAGTTGGAGCTCACTGATGAAGCACGAAGTAGTCGAGAAGAATATTGGCCTACTGGCCTTCTTCATGGTCATCGCCGTCAGCATCGGCGGCCTGACCCAGATCGTCCCGCTGTTCTTTCAGGACGTCACCAACAAGCCGGTGGAAGGCATGAAGCCGCGCACCGCATTGGAACTGGAAGGCCGC
>NZ_MOAK01000061.1:178518-179381 GCF_003732485.1 Pseudomonas protegens | reverse complement strand
CGGTGGCCGGTGAAAGCGTCTGGGACCACCCGTTCCTGTGGGGTTCCAAGCGTACCGGCCCGGACCTGGCCCGTGTCGGCGGCCGCTACTCCGATGACTGGCAGCGTGCGCACCTGTACAACCCGCGCAACGTTGTTCCCGAGTCGAAGATGCCGGCTTATCCGTTTCTCGTAGAAAACAAGCTCGACGGCAAAGACACCGCGAAGAAAATGGAAGTCTTGCGCACGCTCGGCGTCCCTTACACCGACGAAGACATCGCCGGCGCCAAGGATGCTGTGAAGGGCAAAACCGAAATGGACGCGCTGGTGGCCTATCTGCAAGGCCTGGGCACCATCATCAAAAGCAAACGGTGATCTAGATGGATATCGGGATGATTCGTGGCCTGGGCACCCTTGTTGTGATGGTGGCCTTCATCGGTTTGGCGCTCTGGGTGTTCAGCCCCAAGCGCAAGTCCGAGTTTGAAGACGCGACCTTGCTGCCGTTCGCGGATGATCCCGACGCCATCAAGCACGTCGAGCAAGCTTCTAGGAGTAACAAAGAATGACTACGTTCTGGAGTCTGTACGTCACAGTCCTCAGTCTGGGTACCATCTTCGCCCTGACCTGGCTGCTGCTGTCGACCCGCAAGGGCCAGCGCACCGAGCAGACCGACGAGACGGTTGGCCACTCCTTCGACGGGATCGAGGAGTACGACAACCCGCTGCCGAAGTGGTGGTTCATGCTGTTCGTCGGCACCATCGTCTTCGCCCTGGGTTACCTGGTGCTGTACCCGGGTCTGGGCAACTGGAAAGGTGTCCTGCCGGGCTACAACTACCTCGATAACGAGAAGCAGACCCCGTTCGCCAACGGTCAGTCCGGCTGGAC
>NZ_MOAK01000061.1:174216-178469 GCF_003732485.1 Pseudomonas protegens | reverse complement strand
GATCTTCGCCAAGTACGCCGCCATGCCTATCGAAGAAGTGGCCAAGGACCCGCAAGCCCTGAAAATGGGTGGTCGCCTGTTCGCGTCCAACTGCTCGGTCTGCCACGGTTCCGACGCCAAGGGCGCCTATGGCTTCCCCAACCTGACCGACGCCGACTGGCGCTGGGGCGGTGAGCCGGAAACCATCAAGGCCACCATCATGGGCGGTCGCCACGCGGTGATGCCAGCCTGGGTGGACGTGATCAAGGAACAGGGCGTCAGTGACGTTGCCGCTTATGTCCTGACCAACCTCGACGGCCGCAAACTGCCGGAAAGCATCAAGGCCGACCCGGTCAATGGCCAGAAGCTGTTCGCCGCCAACTGCGCGGTCTGCCACGGTCCGGAAGGCAAAGGCACCCCAGCCATGGGCGCCCCGAACCTGACTCACCCGGCAGCCTTCATCTACGGCTCGAGCTTCGCCCAACTGCAGCAGACCATTCGTCACGGCCGTCAGGGCGTGATGCCTGCTCAGGAACAACTGCAAGGCAATGACAAGGTTCACCTGCTGGCGGCTTATGTCTACAGCCTGTCCCATGGTGACAAGCAGGCCGACGCCGAGTAAGAGCGACGACTGAAAGCAACACTCAACGGCCCCGCCAATCAACATTGGCGGGGCCGTTTTGTTTGCGCCTTACATCGGCTGAGCTCGACGGTGGATCGCCCTTCGCGGCAACCCGGCAGTAACGTTTCTACAATATGGAGGACTTCAAGGCCTGCGGCATACACCTGCTCAACCCATGGAAGAATTGAACGGCGCACGGCGCAAAACGGTCCATAATCCACAAGTCAATTGATTCAAGTCATTACACCATCAGTTGATTTCCCCCAACGCGACCAAAGGTCGCACCCTTGCGCTAGAGCTACAGGCGTATCATTGCGCCACTGCAACACCCCTTTTTGACCCCGGCCGGCATGTACTGGCCGAGGCATTTTTCCACTGCCGTGGGATGCAATGATGAGCAACCAGATTCCCGTACAAGACGTTACCCCTCCTGCCAAAAACGCGACCACCAGCGTCGACCTCTACGCCTCCAGGGAAAAAATCTACACCCGCGCCTTCACTGGCCTGTTCCGTAACCTGCGCATGCTGGGCGGCGCCGGACTGTTCTTGCTGTACTTCGGCACCGTCTGGCTCAACTGGGGTGGCCACCAGGCTGTCTGGTGGAACCTGCCGGAACGTAAGTTCTTCATCTTTGGCGCCACGTTCTGGCCCCAGGACTTCATCCTGCTCTCGGGCCTGTTGATCATTGCCGCTTTCGGCCTGTTCTTCATCACCGTCTATGCCGGACGCGTCTGGTGCGGCTACACCTGCCCGCAGAGCGTCTGGACCTGGATCTTCATGTGGTGCGAAAAGGTCACCGAAGGCGACCGCAACCAGCGCATCAAGCTGGACAAGGCGCCCATGAGCGCCAACAAGTTCCTGCGCAAACTCAGCAAGCACAGCCTCTGGCTGCTGATCGGCTTCGTCACCGGCATGACCTTCGTCGGCTACTTCTCGCCGATCCGCGAACTGGTCATCGACTTCTTCACTGGCCAGGCCGATGGCTGGTCGTACTTCTGGGTCGGCTTCTTCACCCTGGCCACCTACGGCAACGCCGGCTGGCTGCGTGAGCAAGTGTGCATCTACATGTGCCCCTATGCGCGCTTCCAGAGCGTGATGTTCGACAAGGACACCCTGATCGTGTCCTACGACCCACGCCGTGGCGAAAGTCGTGGCCCACGCAAGAAAGGTGCCGACTACAAGGCCCAGGGTCTGGGCGACTGCATCGATTGCACCATGTGTGTCCAGGTCTGCCCCACCGGCATCGACATCCGCGATGGCCTGCAGATCGAATGTATCGGCTGCGCCGCCTGCATCGATGCCTGCGACAGCATCATGGACAAGATGGACTATCCCCGCGGGCTCATCAGCTACACCACCGAACACAACCTCTCGGGACAGAAAACCCATAAACTGCGTCCGCGCCTGATCGGTTACGCCCTGGTGTTGCTGGCCATGATCGGCCTGCTGGTCACCGCATTCTTCATGCGTTCACTGGTGGGCTTCGATGTCAGCAAGGACCGGGTGCTGTACCGCGAAAACTCAGAAGGCCGGATCGAAAACGTCTACAGCCTGAAGATCATGAACAAGGACCAGCGCGACCACACCTACGTGCTCGATGCCGCCGGCCTGCCGGACCTGAAGCTGCAGGGCAAGCGTGAGATCCATGTGGTGGCCGGCGATATCGTCAGCATGCCAGTGGAACTGTCCATCGCTCCAGAGCAACTGCCATCGACCACCAACGAGGTGAAATTCATCCTCAAGGATGCCGACGATGACAGCGTCCACGTTGAAGCCAAGAGCCGGTTCATCGGCCCACAAATTCGTTAAGAGCCAAGAGAAGTGATCATGCCCGCAGCTACCACCACCAGCCCCTGGTACAAACACCTCTGGCCCTGGATCATCATCGGCATCCTCGCCTGCTCGGTGACCCTGACCCTGTCCATGGTGACCATTGCCGTGAACAACCCGGACAACCTGGTGAACGACAACTACTACGAGGCCGGCAAGGGCATCAACCGCTCCCTGGACCGCGAGCTGCTGGCCCAGACGCTGAAGATGCGCGCCAACGTGCACCTCGACGAACTGACCGGCGAAGTGGAACTGCGCCTGAGCGGTAACAGCCAGCCCAAGACCCTGGAACTGAACCTGATCTCGCCGACCCAGCCCGAGAAAGACCGCAAGATCACCCTCACCCGCAGCGAAACCGAACAAGGTCGCTACATTGGCCAGTTGACCGATCAGGTCGAAGGCCGGCGCTTCGTCGAACTGCTGGGAGTCGAAGGCGACAAGACCTGGCGCATGTTCGAAGAGGAACAGGTCAGCCACGACAAGGACCTGCTGCTGGGCGATGAGCCGCTGCAAGGGGCGGAAGACCTGAACTGATCAACACCTGTCGTCCATCGCCGGCCCGCCGCCTTTCCCCTCACCCGGGTTGCAGGCGACTTGCCGGCGATGAGTTTTTTCCCGACCACAAAGACCGCCGATGACCACGCCACTGCCTTGCTACCACTGCGCCCTGCCGGTTCCCACCGGCAGCCGGTTTACCGCCGTCGTGCTCGGCGAATCCCGGGAGTTCTGCTGCCCGGGTTGTCAGGCGGTGGCCGAAGCCATTGTCGCTGGTGGCCTGGAGCACTACTACAGTCACCGCAGTGAGGCCTCGGCCAACCCCGAAGCCTTGCCCGTGCAGTTGCTGGACGAGTTGGCGCTGTACGATCGCGCCGACGTGCAACAACCCTTTGTCCGCCACGAAGGCGAGCTGGCGCAAACCACTCTGCTCATGGAAGGCATCAGTTGCGCCGCCTGTGGCTGGCTGATCGAAAAACACCTGCGCAGCCTGCCGGCAGTGGTCGAGGCCCGCCTCAACCTTTCCAACCACCGACTGCATGTGCGCTGGGCCGATAGCCAACTGCCCCTGAGCCAGGTTCTCAACGAACTGCGGCATATCGGCTACGCCGCCCATCCCTACCAGCCGGACCGCGCCAGCGAGCAACTGGCCAGCGAAAACCGCCTGGCCCTGCGTCAGCTGGGGGTCGCCGGACTGCTGTGGTTCCAAGCGATGATGGCGACCATGGCCACCTGGCCGGAATTCAATATCGACCTGAGTCCGGAGCTGCACACCATCCTGCGCTGGGTCGCGCTGTTCCTCACCACCCCCATCGTGTTCTACAGCTGCGCACCTTTCTTCAAGGGCGCCATGCGCGACTTGCGCACCCGTCACCTGACCATGGATGTCTCGGTGTCCCTGGCCATCGGCGGGGCCTATCTGGCAGGGATCTGGACCGCCATCAGCGGCGTCGGCGAGCTGTATTTCGATGCAGTCGGCATGTTCGCCCTGTTTCTCCTGGCAGGGCGCTACTTGGAACGCCGAGCCCGGGAACGCACTGCGGCAGCCACCGCACAACTGGTCAACCTGCTGCCCGCGTCGTGCCTGCGCCTGGACGAAGACGGCCAGAGCGAACGCATCCTGCTCACTGAGCTACGCCTGGGGGACCGGGTGCTGGTGCATCCCGGCGCGGTATTGCCGGCGGATGGCAAGATCCTCGACGGCCAATCGAGCATCGACGAATCCCTGCTCACCGGCGAATACCTGCCCCAACCCCGAAACCAGGGCGACACGGTCACCGCAGGCACGCTGAACGTCGAAGGCGCATTGACGGTGGAAGTCCAGGCC
>NZ_MOAK01000061.1:168499-174149 GCF_003732485.1 Pseudomonas protegens | reverse complement strand
GAAACCTCGGCTCGCGGAGGTCGCCGACCGCGCGGCCCAGTGGTTCCTGCTGTTCTCGTTGATCGCCGCTGCGGCCATTGGCCTGCTGTGGTGGCAGTTGGACGCCTCGCGAGCCTTCTGGATCGTCCTGGCGATGCTGGTGGCGACCTGCCCTTGCGCACTGTCGCTGGCAACGCCCACTGCGCTCACCGCCGCCACCGGCACCTTGCACAAGCTCGGCCTGCTATTGACCCGCGGCCATGTGCTCGAAGGCCTGAACCAGATCGATACGGTGATTTTCGACAAAACCGGCACCCTCACCGAAGGACGCCTGGCACTGCGCGCCATTCGCCCCCTGGGTGCCCTGTCCAGCGATGACTGCCTGAGCTTGGCGGCTGCCCTGGAGAACCGCTCCGAGCACCCTATCGCCCGGGCCTTTGGCCGTGCCCCAGTGGCGGCCGAAGAAGTCACCAGCAGCCCGGGGCTGGGCCTGGAAGGCCTGGTGGGCATACAGCGCTTGCGCATCGGCCAGCCGGCATTCGTCTGCGAGCTCAGCGGCTGCCCGGTGCCCTCGATGCCCGATGAAGCCGGCCAGTGGCTGTTGTTGGGTGACAGCCAGGGCGCCCTCGCCTGGCTGGTGCTCGATGACCGGCTGCGCAGCGATGCCCCAGCCCTTCTGGCCGCCTGCAAGGCTCGCGGCTGGCATACCTTGCTGCTTTCCGGGGACAGCTCACCGATGGTGGCCAGCGTCGCTGCCGAACTGCAGATCGACGAGGCCCGTGGCGGCCTGCGCCCGGATGACAAGCTGCAGGTACTGCAACAGCTGCATCAACAGGGCCGCAAAGTGCTGATGCTCGGCGACGGGGTCAACGATGTACCGGTATTGGCCGCCGCCGACATCAGCGTGGCCATGGGTTCGGCTACCGACCTGGCCAAGACCAGTGCCGATGCCGTGCTCCTGTCCAACCGTCTGGACGCACTGGTGCAGGCCTTCAGCCTGGCCCGTCGGACCCGCCGGGTAATCATCGAGAACCTGCTTTGGGCCGGGCTGTACAATGGCCTGATGCTGCCGTTCGCCGCCCTGGGCTGGATCACTCCGGTCTGGGCTGCAGTCGGCATGTCCATCAGTTCCCTGACCGTGGTGCTCAATGCCCTGCGCCTGACCCGCATGCCGCGGTCAGCCGACAGCGCCGGCGCCCCCGAAACCCGCCTGTTGCCGGCCTGAGCCGCCGGGCCTGGAGTCCAGATGCCAGCTCTTTATGTGATGATTCCGGCCGCCCTGCTGATCGTGGCCATCGCCATCTATATCTTCTTCTGGGCCGTCGACAGCGGTCAGTACGACGACCTCGACGGCCCGGCCCACAGCATCCTGTTCGACGATCAGGACCCTAGCCACACCGCGGCGGTGGACGAAGCCAAGGGCCAGACCGGCAATGACGCCGAACCGGTCAAGAAATCGGAACCACCCCATGCTTGAGCTGGCTCCCCTGCTGGTTTCGGCGGTGATCCTGGGTTTGCTGGGTGGAGGACATTGCCTGGGCATGTGTGGCGGCCTGATGGGCGCTCTGACCCTGGCCATTCCCCAGGACCAACGCAGCCGGCGTTTCCGTCTGTTACTGGCCTACAACCTGGGGCGCATCCTCAGTTATGCCCTGGCCGGCCTGCTGCTGGGCCTGGCTGGCTGGGCCGTGGCCAGCAGTCCGGTGGCACTGTTCATGCGGGTACTAGCCGGCTTGTTGTTGATCGCCATGGGCCTGTACCTGGCCGGCTGGTGGAGCGGCCTGACCCGTATCGAAGGCCTTGGACGAGGCCTGTGGCGGCATATCCAGCCCGTCGCCAACCGCCTGCTGCCAGTTTCCAGCCTGCCTCGCGCACTGCTCCTGGGGGCGCTCTGGGGCTGGCTGCCTTGCGGCTTGGTGTACAGCACCCTGCTGTGGTCGGCGAGCCAGGGCAACGCCTTAGATAGCGCTCTGCTAATGCTGGCGTTCGGCCTCGGCACCTGGCCTGTGCTGTTGGCCACCGGTCTTGCGGCGGAGCGGGTCACCGCGCTGCTGCGCCGTCGCAGCGTGCGCATGGCCGGAGGACTGTTGGTCATGCTGTTCGGCATCTGGACCCTGCCCGGCCCTCACCAGCACTGGCTGATGGGCCACTGATCCCTGGAAAGTGCCCGGCTACAGGGCTTGTACGCCCCGTCGGCGCTACCTCAGCGGCTCCCGAACACCCTTGATACAAATCAAGATGGCCGCAGCCCTAACCCCCTAGACTCGCGAACACTGCCAGCCTATCCGGGGGAATTCCCGCATGCTCGACGCCATTCGTTGGGACACAGATCTGATCCGCCGCTATGACCTGGCGGGACCACGCTACACCTCATACCCGACCGCGGTGCAATTCAACAGCCAGGTCGGCGCCTTCGATCTGCTGCACGCCCTGCGCGACAGCCGCAAGGCCCAGCGCCCTTTGTCGCTGTACGTGCACATCCCGTTCTGCGCCAACATCTGCTACTACTGCGCCTGCAACAAAGTCATCACCAAGGATCGCAGCCGCGCCCTGCCCTATCTGCAACGCCTGGAACAGGAGATGCAACTGATTGCCTGCCACCTGGCGCCCAACCAGCGGGTCGAGCAGCTGCACTTCGGCGGCGGTACCCCCACCTTTCTCAATCACGACGAACTGCGCCAACTGATGGCACTGCTGCGCAAGCACTTCAACCTGCTGGACGATGACTCCGGGGACTACGGCATCGAGATCGACCCCCGGGAAGCCGACTGGTCCACCATGGGCCTGCTCCGGGAGCTGGGCTTCAATCGGGTCAGCATTGGCCTTCAGGACCTGGACCCGGCGGTACAACGGGCGGTCAATCGCCTGCAGAGCCTGGAGGAAACCCGGGCCGTGATCGAAGCGGCCCGCACCCTGCAGTTTCGCTCCATCAACATCGACCTGATCTACGGCCTGCCCAAACAGACGCCAGAGCACTTTGCCCGCACCGTGGAAGAAGTGATCAGCCTGCAACCGGATCGCCTCTCAGTCTTCAACTATGCCCATCTGCCCGAGCGCTTCATGCCGCAACGACGGATCAATGGCAATGAACTGCCAGCTCCGGCAGAGAAACTGGAGATGCTGCAACGCACCATCGAGCAATTGACGGCCGCCGGTTATCGCTACATCGGCATGGACCATTTCGCCCTGCCCGACGACGAGCTGGCGATCGCCCAGGAAGAGTCGACCCTGCAGCGCAACTTCCAGGGCTACACCACTCACGGTCATTGCGACTTGATTGGGCTCGGAGTATCGGCCATCAGCCAGATCGGGGATCTCTACTGCCAGAACAGCAGTGACCTGAGCCATTATCAAAATGCCTTGGCGGGCGCACAACTGGCCACTAGTCGTGGTCTGGTATGCAACGCCGACGACCGTCTGCGCCGTGAAGTTATTCAACAACTGATCTGCAACTTTAGTCTTAAGTTCGAAGATATAGAGAAGGCATTCAATATCGACTTTCGCGGCTACTTCAACGAACTCTGGCCGGACCTGCAGGAGATGGCCGACGATGGTCTGATTCAACTCAGCGCCGAGGCTATTACCGTACTTCCGGCGGGGCGCCTGCTGGTACGCTCGGTGTGCATGGTTTTCGACGCGTACCTGGGCCAGCAGAATCGCCAGCGTTTTTCCCGGGTCATCTAGGACCTCATGATCAGGGAGGCCGCCTTCATTACCTGTTCTGGGCTCAGGCCCGCATCTTTCATCGCCTTGGCCAGGGAGGCATTGGCGGTCAGCAAACCGCTGTTGAGGGCCGCCAGAGCAGATTGCACGCTGCCGATCCTGATTTTGGCCTCTTCCGGGCTCAGGCGCTTGTCAGCCATGATGGCCTGAAGCTGAGCGAGCTTCTCAGCAATCTGTTGTTGCAATTTTCTGATCATCTTGAGGATATTTTGAATATTTTCCGGCAGACCGCTTTCCTCGATGTCACGGTCATCGCCCGCAGCACTGGAGGATTTCTGCAGTCCGGCACCCGACAGCGACACTTTGACGCCCTCTGCGATTGCCGGCTCGGCAACTAGTGGAGAGCTCCTTAGTTCATCGTCATCAATGCCTTTCGAGGTCTCGGAATGTAGCTGCAAGTTGTTGCTGCCATTAGTAATACCGCCAACGGACGACATAATTTCAGCCTTCCAAGTTACTTTCGTTAACAGGTTATCGACCCATAAAAGGATAGCTTTACGACTAACAGTCAATACGGCACGGACTGGCCGGAACCTCCTCCCGTGAGTTACCCTTACGGCTTATGTGTGTTTTCCCACAAGGATTCTAGAATGTCCGAGCCAGTTAAACTGCGCGCTCACAACCAGGCCCATTGCAAGGATTGCAGCCTGGCCCCTCTGTGCCTGCCACTTTCCCTGAATTTGGAAGACATGGACGCGCTGGACGAAATCGTCAAACGTGGCCGCCCATTGAAAAAAGGCGAATTCCTGTTCCGTCAGGGTGACGGTTTCGACTCGGTGTATGCCGTGCGTTCAGGTGCCCTGAAAACCTTCAGCCTCAGTGACAGCGGCGAAGAACAGATCACCGGCTTCCACCTCCCCAGCGAGTTGGTGGGGCTGTCCGGCATGGATACCGAAAGCCATCCGGTTTCGGCACAGGCCCTGGAAACCACCTCGGTGTGCGAAATACCCTTCGAACGCCTCGACGAACTGGCTCTGCAACTGCCGCAACTGCGCCGCCAGTTGATGCGAGTCATGAGCCGCGAAATCCGTGACGATCAGCAGATGATGCTGCTGCTGTCGAAAAAGACCGCAGACGAGCGCATCGCCACCTTCCTGGTCAACCTCTCCGCACGTTTCCGCGCACGGGGCTTCTCGGCCAACCAGTTCCGCTTGAGCATGTCGCGCAACGAAATTGGCAACTACCTGGGCCTGGCAGTGGAAACCGTGTCCCGGGTATTCACCCGTTTCCAGCAGAACGAACTGATTGCCGCCGAAGGCAAGGAAGTGCACATCCTCGATCCGATCCAGCTCTGCGCCCTGGCCGGCGGCTCGGTAGAAGGCTGAACCACAGCACTTGCGACTGAGCCAAGCAGCTCGGTCGCGGGTATACTGGCGCGGCCTATTTGCCCGCCAGGACACCTGAAGATGGCCTTCGATTCCTTCGATATCAAATCCCTGATCCGCCCCGTCATCGACTTCCCGAAACCGGGCGTGATCTTCCGCGACATTACCCCTCTGTTCCAGTCTCCCCGGGCCCTGCGCCTGGTGGCCGACAGTTTCGCCCAGCGTTATGTCGAAGAAGACTTCAGCCACATCGGTGCCATGGATACCCGGGGCTTCCTGATCGGCTCGATCATCGCCTACCAACTGAACAAACCGCTGATCCTGTTTCGCAAACAGGGCAAACTGCCGGCGGACGTACTCGCCGAGGGCTATCAGACCGAATACGGCGAAGCCTTCCTCGAAGTCCACGCCGACAGTCTGTGTGAAGGCGACTCGGTGCTGATGTTCGATGACCTGATCGCCACCGGCGGCACCCTGATCGCGGCGGCCAATCTGGTACGGCGCATGGGGGCGAAGATCTACGAGGCCGCCGCCATCATCGACCTGCCGGAACTGGGCGGCTCGCAGAAGCTCGAAGATATGGGCATCCCAACCTTCTGCCTGACGCAGTTTTCGCTGACCGA
>NZ_MOAK01000061.1:164519-168445 GCF_003732485.1 Pseudomonas protegens | reverse complement strand
GCTGATGATTTCGTTCATCACCTCGCGGGTACCGCCGCCGATCGAGAGAATACGGTTGTCGCGATACAGGCGTTCCACCAGGCTCTCGCGCATGTAGCCCATGCCACCGAATATCTGCACCGCATCATGGGTAATACGGTCGGCGGTATCGGTGGCAACGTTCTTGGCCATGGAAATCTCCTTGATCACGCTCTTGCCGACGGCCATCTTCGCCGCCTGGCGATAGGTGAACTCTCGCGAGACTTCCAGAGCCGTAGCCATCTCCGCCAGACGATGCTTGAGCACCTGGAACTTGGCGATGGGCCTGCCGAACGCCTCCCGCTCGCGAGCCCACTTCAGGCTTTCCTCCAGGGCCATCTGCGCCGTCATGTTGGCCATCAGTGCCAGGGCCAGACGTTCACTCTGGAAATTGCCCATGATGCAGGCAAAGCCCATGTTCTCGGCGCCGATCAGATTGCCCACCGGCACCCGGCAATCGTCGAAGAACAGCTCGGCAGTGTCCGAGGCCCACCAGCCCATCTTTTTCAGCTGTCGACCGACGGTGAAGCCCGGTGTGCCCTTTTCGATCAGCAACAAGCTGATACCGCCGTAACCGGGTTCGCCGGTACGCACCGCAACGGTGTAGAAATCGGCGCGTACGCCGCTGGTGATAAAGGTCTTGCTGCCGCTGACCCGATAATGATCGCCGTCGCGCACAGCGCGTGTCTGCAGATTGGCCACGTCCGAACCGCCCCCGGGCTCGGTCACCGCCAGAGCGCAGATTTTCTCTCCGGACAGCACTTGGGGCGCCACTCGGTCCCGCACCTCGGGACGAGCCCATTTGACGATGGGCGGCAGGCCGATATCCAGGGAGCCCAGCCCCGCCACCAGGCCGCCGGAACCGCTGCGCATCAGCTCTTCGCTGGCGGCGATCTTGGCGAACAGGTCACCTTCGTGACTGCCCCCCAGCACTTCGGGATAACCGATACCCAGAATCCCTGCAGCACCGGCCTTGAGATACAGCTCGCGGGGGAAGCTTTCAGCCTCCTCCCACCGATCGATCTCTGGGAGGATTTCCCGTTCGACGAAACGTCGCACGCTGTCACGGACCAACTGGTGGCTGGGGTCGAAGTATTCCTGGCAGACAGACATCGGCAAGCTCCTCTGAAGGGTCGAGGAAACTTACCAAGCGCTTGCTTGGTTTTCAAGGAGATGTGTGACGCGTCTTTCGCCGGCAAGCCGGCTCCGACAGCGTTATAGCGCTATGGGTTTGCGGCCGGCGAAGGAATGGGCCAGGGTGCCGCCGTCCACCAGCTCCAGCTCGCCACCCAGAGGCACGCCGTGGGCAATGCGCGAGGTGATCAGGCCTTTGTTGGTCAGCAACTGGGCGATGTAATGGGCCGTGGCTTCACCTTCCACCGTGGGATTGGTGGCCAGGATGATCTCGGTGAAGCTGCCCTGCTCTTCAATCCGCGCCAGTAACTGAGGAATGCCGATGGCCTCCGGGCCCAGGCCGTCCAAAGGCGACAGATGCCCCTTGAGCACGAAATAGCGACCGCGGTAACCGGTCTGCTCCACCGCGTACACATCCATAGGTCCCTCCACCACGCACAACAGACTGTCGTCACGACGAGGGTCGGCGCACTGCGGGCACAGCTCGTCTTCAGTCAGAGTCCGGCACTGGCGGCAATGCCCAACGCCCTCCATGGCCTGACTCAAGGCCTGGGCCAGGCGCAAACCGCCACTGCGATCACGCTCAAGCAGCTGCAAGGCCATGCGCTGGGCGGTTTTCTGACCCACGCCCGGCAGGGTGCGCAGGGCATCGATCAGTTGGCGAATCAGGGGGCTGAAGCTCATGGGCAAAGGTCCGACAAAACAACGAGACGCGGTTTATACCCGCGCCTCAGGGTAGCGTCAAATACTCGCGTTCACGGCGACCTTGACCACCAGCTTGCCGAAGTTGCGCCCTTCCAGCAGGCCGATGAAAGCTTCAGGTGCCAGCTCCAGGCCTTCGACCACATCCTCCTTGAACTTGACCTTGCCTTCGCGCACCCAGGGTGCCATGGCCTTGATGAACTCCGGATGCCGATCGCCATAGTCGTCGAAGACGATAAAGCCCTGGATCCGCACCCGCTTGGTCAGCAAGGTGCGCTGCAACAGCGGCAGGCGGTCCGGCCCCGGCGGCAGCTCCTGGGCGTTGTACTGGGCGATCAGCCCGCACAGGGGAATGCGCGCCTTGGGATTGAGCAAGGGCAGAACGGCATCGAACACCTTGCCACCGACGTTCTCGAAGTAGATGTCCACTCCGTTGAAGCAGGCCTGGGCCAATTCATCGGCAAAGTCGGCGCTCTTGTGGTCGATGCAGGCGTCGAAACCCAGCTCCTCGACCACATAGCGGCACTTGTCCGCACCGCCGGCCACGCCCACCACCCGCAGCCCCTTGAGCTTGGCCACCTGCCCCACCACCGAGCCCACAGCCCCGGACGCCGCAGCCACCACCAGGGTTTCACCCGCCTCGGGCTGACCGATGTCCATCAGCCCCATGTAGGCGGTCATCCCGGGCATGCCCAGCACGCCCAAGGCCATGGAAGGGCTGGGCAGACCGGAAGGCACGGGAATCAGGTTACGACCATCACTGATGCAGTGACTCTGCCAGCCAGTGGCCCCCACCACCAGATCGCCTTCCTGGAACTTCGGATTCAGCGATCGCTCGACCCGACTCACTGCGCCACCGGTCATCACTTCATTGATTTCCACGGGCGCGGCGTAGGACGGCGCGTCGCTCATGCGGCCGCGCATGTAGGGGTCCAGGGACAGGTAGAGGGTCTGCAGCAGGACTTGGCCGTCCGCCAGTTCCGGCAAGGCGACCCGCTCCAGGCGGAAGTTCTCCGGGACCGGTGCACCCTGGGGACGAGAGACCAGCACCACACGCTGGTTGAGGGTCAATGTTTGCGGCATCACAGACACTCCTGTATCGAGGGTTGGATAGGACTGTATAGGGTGCAGACCCTGAGAAGGCCAGGGCGTTCGATGTTTCTGCAGAGGGATCGGGGACGGCCTTCACCGGCAAGCCGGCTCCTACGAACTGCGCAGAGCTTATCGACGGGATAAAAAAGCCAGGCTCAAGGCCTGGCTTTTTTGCATCCATCCCAAGCGCCTGGGCGAATCAGAACGGCAGTTTCATGCCTGGAGGCAGCTGCATGCCGGCAGTCATGCCGGACATTTTTTCCTGGCTGTTGGACTCGATCTTGCGCACGGCGTCATTGACCGCTGCGGCAAACAGGTCTTCCAGCACTTCACGGTCATCTTCGCTGACGCCTTCCAGCAGGCTCGGGTCGATGCTCACGCGCTTGATGTCGTGACGACCGGTCATGACCACAGTGACCATGTCGCCGCCGGCCTTGCCGGTGACTTCAGCGTTGGCCAGTTCTTCCTGCATCTTGGCCATTTTTTCCTGCATCTGCTGTGCCTGCTTCATCAGGCCGGCCATGCCACCTTTCATCATGGGAATTACCTCAAAGTACGGGGATTGAAACAGCGCCCGGCCCGTGGCCCGGCGCCCTTTAAGTGATCAACCCTGAGCGGCCAGGGCCTCGACAGGTTCAATAGTATCCTGGCGCACCACGGCACCGAACTCCTGGACCATCTGCTGGATGAACGGATCGCCGTGGATCGAATCCTCTGCCTCGCGCTGGCGGTCGGCCCGGCGCCGTGAAGCCGCCTGGGCCGGGGTTTCCTGCTCGGGCTTGATCAGCTCGATGGCCAGGGTCAGGGTACGTCCGTGGTACTGGTTCAGCGCGTCATTGAGCCGACGCTGCTGAGTGGCGTTGAACAGTGCGCTGTGGGCAGGGTCCAGGTGCAGCAACCAGTTGTCACCCTCTACGGCCATCAGGGTGCAGTTGGCGGCGATGCTGCCGGTCATGCCGGAAATCGGTAGTTTCGGGAAC
>NZ_MOAK01000061.1:159280-164493 GCF_003732485.1 Pseudomonas protegens | reverse complement strand
CAGCCACTCCAGGGCCAGGCCGGTGGCCGGCTTGGCGGCGGGTTCCGGCTCGGGTTCCGGGGCCGGATCGGCGGCGTGCTCACTGGCCAGCTCGTCAAGATAGCTGTAGGCCGAGTCCATGTCCGGCTCGATGTAGTCCTCGTCCAGGGGCGGCTCGTCGTCCAGATCGATGCCCGGGGTGGCAGCGTCGACCTCGGCCACGCTCGGCTCGGGCACCGGCGCACTGACCCATTCCGGCGCATCCGGCACCACGCTGTCGGGCGTTGGAGTCGGCATCGGCGTCAGCTCGGGCTGTTCGGCCACCACTTCCAGAATCGGTTCAACCGCTGGCTGCTGCTCGATCTGCGGCGCTACCGGATCGTTCCAAGGCAGGTCGACCACCTCCTCGGCGACCACCGGCCCAGGCTCGACATCAACAGCTTCGACGGCAACCGCTTCGGCAACCGGCGGCGCGCCAGGTACAGGCGCGACCGGCGGAGCTGGAATCGGAGCCGGAGCGACCGGCGCGCTGGCAATAGGAGTAACGGGAGCCACAGGCACAGCAGGTGCTGGTACCGCCACGGCTTGGGCGGAATCAACTGTGGCCTGGCTGATCCCCACTGGCTTTAGCGGCTGTCTCGGTGCATCCGCGGTGTCCGCCGGACGGAAGGCCAGCATCCGCAGCAGGACCATTTCGAAGCCCCCCCGCGGGTCCGGCGCCAACGGCAGATCGCGACGGCCGATCAGGCCCATCTGGTAATAAAACTGTACGTCTTCGGCCGGCAGCGCCTGGGCCAGGGCCAATACCCGGTCACGATCACCATGACCGTTGTCGACCCCTTCCGGCAACGCCTGGGCAATCGCTACCCGGTGCAGCACGTTGAGAATTTCCGAGAGCACACCGTTCCAGTCCGGCCCCTGCTCCGCCAGATGGCGGACAGCCTCCAGCAACGCCTTAGCGTCACCATTGATCAGCGCATGGAGAACGTCATAGACCTGGCCGTGATCGAGGGTGCCGAGCATGGCTCGCACATCGGCGGCCATGACCTTGCCTTCACCGAAGGCGATGGCCTGGTCGGTCAAACTCATGGCGTCACGCATCGAGCCATCGGCGGCGCGGCCCAACAGCCACAGTGCATCGTCTTCGAACGGCACGTTCTCCACACCCAGCACATGGCTCAGGTGCTCGACCACCCGTTCGGGCGTCATGTTCTTCAGGGAGAACTGCAGACAACGGGACAAAATGGTCGCCGGCAGCTTCTGCGGATCGGTGGTTGCAAGGATGAACTTGACGTAGGGTGGCGGCTCTTCGAGGGTCTTGAGCAAGGCGTTGAACGAGTGACTGGAAAGCATGTGCACTTCGTCGATCAGGTAGACCTTGAAGCGTCCGCGGCTCGGTGCGTATTGCACGTTATCCAGCAGTTCACGGGTGTCCTCGACCTTGGTCCGGCTCGCGGCGTCGATCTCGATCAGGTCGACGAAACGCCCTTCATCGATCTCGCAGCACACCGAGCAGGTGCCGCACGGAGTGGAAGTGATGCCTGTTTCACAATTCAGACATTTGGCAATGATCCGCGCGATGGTGGTCTTGCCCACCCCGCGGGTGCCGGTAAACAGATAGGCGTGGTGCAGCCGCTGGCTGTCCAAGGCATTGATCAGAGCCTTGAGCACATGGGTCTGGCCGACCATTTCGCGGAACGAGCGCGGACGCCATTTACGTGCAAGAACCTGATAACTCATCGAAAACCGTCGCAACTGGAAAGCGGAAGCCGGTAATGCTAGCGGAGCAAGGGCGAAATTGCATCCGGCGCGCTCGTCTAATCTGTCTAAGCTGCATTTTGCAAAGGATTGCTCGGCCGTTCGAACCGTGGGAGACCGTATGCGTTTGACCTGGGGCGCCCTGCTACTCCTGAGTACCGGCCTGGAAGCCGCCGAAGCGCCTTTGCGCTTTGTCATCGCCGACAGCTGGGCCATGCCGACCATCGAGGTCGATGGCGAGCAGCCCACCGCCGGCATCCTTTACGACACCAGCAACAGCCTCGCCCGGCATATGGGCACCCGCGCCGAATTCCACGTCCTGGCCCGCGCCCGGGTGCAGAACGCCATGGCCCAGGGCGAAGTCGACGTGCGCTGCTTCGCCGCCCAGGCCTGGCTGCCGAACCTGTCCGGGGATTACCTGTGGAGCGTGCCGCTGTTCGTGCAACGCAACCTGCTGGTCAGTGACCGCTACCATCATGAACCGATCAATCCGCAGGAGTTGCCCACTCAGCACATCGGCACCGTACTGAGCTACACCTACACGTCGCTGCAACCCCTGTTCGAGAGCGCCCGACTGATTCGTGACGATGCCCGCAACGAGGAGCAAGTCCTGCAAAAACTCCAGGTAGGACGCTACCAGTACGCTATCGCCAGCCAATGGACGCTGGACTGGTTCAACAAGACCCAGGCCTCCGGCAAACCCTTGCACCGCGTCGCGCTGCTGCAGGAGCAAGCCGTAGGCTGCTATGTGCGCAATGACCCTGCAGTACCGGCCCAGCGAATTCTGCGGACCCTGCTGAAGATGAAGATGTCCGGCGAGATCGATGCCATCGTCCAGCGCTACGTTGACCCGCAGACCGGCGCTCAGGCTTCCGACACCGCCTCGCCCTGAAACGTGTCGCATCGCCACGGCAGCGGTGGCTCGAAACTGCTTACCCACTCCAGCACGGCGTCGGCGGGCATGGGCGCAGCAATGAACTCACCCTGGGCCACCTCACACCCGAGGGCCATCAATCGCTCCCCATGGGCCAGGCTTTCCAGGCCTTCCGCCACCACTTGGCGGCCAAACGCCCGAGCCAGTCCGACCAGAGCCTGGATCAGGGCCTGATCATCCTGGTCGTGAAGCATGTCGCGGACAAACAATCGATCGATCTTGATGGTCTGGGTACGCAGACGCTTGAGGTAGCTGAGGGACGAATGCCCAGTGCCGAAATCCCCCAGGGAGAACTGCACACCAAAGCCCTGGCAGGCATCGAGGCAATCGCTGACCCGCTGGATATTGTCGATGGCCACCGACTCGACAATCTCCAGATCCAGCAAGACCGGTGACACATCCGGGTAGCGATCGAGCATCCCCTTGAGCCGCTCGACAAAATCCGTGCGCTGGAAATGCCGGGCCGCGACGTTCAGGCTCACCGGCCAGACATGGCCCACCGCCTGCCAGCGTTGCAGTTGGCTCATCACCTGATCCATGACCCACTCGCCGATGTCGACAATCAGGTCGGTCTCTTCCACCTGAGGCAGGAAATCCTGGGAACCCAGCATCCCACGCTGCGGGTGCTGCCAGCGCAACATCGCCTCGAACCCCACCACCGCACCGCTGCGCATGTTGACCTTGGGCTGGAAATACAGATGCAGCTCGCCGCTGTTCAGCGCCTGGCGCACGTGTTCCACCGTCTGGTAGGTGACCATCACTTCGCGATCACGCAAAACATCGAACAGGTGGAAGCGGTTGCGCCCGCTTTGCTTGGCCACGTACATCGCCTGGTCGGCGTGGCGCAACAAGGTATCGGCATCATGGTTATCGGTGGGAAACAGGGTCACCCCAATGCTGGCAAACACGTTGATGTCCTTGCCCTGGATCGAATACGGCTGGGAAATGGTCGCCAGCACCCGCTGCAGTGCAGCCCGCAGCTCCAGCATGTCCCGTACGTACCGCAGGATCAGCACGAACTCGTCCCCGGCCAGGCGCGCCACCACATCCTCGCCCCTGATGATCGAACGCAGGCGGGCGGCCACTTCCACCAGCAGCAGGTCGCCACAGGCATGACCGTAGCCATCATTGACCGCCTTGAAGCCGTCCAGGTCGAGCATGCATACCGCCAGGGGGATATTCTCCTGGCGGGAGAAATCCAGGGCCTGATGCAGCAGGTCGGAAAGGAAGGCCCGATTGGGCAGGCCGGTCAGTACGTCATGCCCAACCCGCCATTGCAGCGAATGCAGCAACTGGCGCTTCTCGCTGACATCGAAACGGATCGACACGTAGCGCATCACCTTGCCGGAGCGCTGGTCCACCAGGGGCACCATGGTGCTGTCGACCCAGTACAGACTGCCGTCCTTGGCACGGTTACAGATTTCGCCTTTCCACACCCGGCCCTGGATGATGGTCTGCCACAGCTCGGTAAAGAACTCCGGTGGATGCAGCCCCGAACTGAGCATCCGGTGGTTGGCTCCGATCAGCTCTTCACGGCTGTAGCCCGAGACCTGGCAGAACAGGTCGTTGACATAGGTGATGCAACCGCCGAGATCTGTCTCGGAGAAGATGGCGGCGGCATCGACGGCCCTGCGGTATTTCTCATCCATGAGTCGAACTCACTGTCGCTAGCGGTTGAACCGCTCGACCAAGGCACGTAGCCCGGAAGAGATGTTTTCCAGCTCCGCGCCGCGAACCACGCCAGCGCTGGCATTCTCGGCAGTGCGCTGCACTGTAGCGGCGACACTGTTGATCTGTTCGGAAACCGATTCCGCTACATGGGACTGCTCCTGGGACGCCGCGGCCATCTGCTGGCTCATATCGGTGATACGCTCCACCGCCGCGCCTATGCCCCGCAAGGCCTGCTGCGCCTGCAAGACCTGTTGCACCCCCTGCTCGGCTTCCTCGATACCGAGGCTGGCGATCTGCACCGCCTCGTCGGCACCGGCCCGCAAGCTCTGGATGATGCCCTGGATCTGCTGGGTGGACTCACGGGTCTTGCTGGCCAAGGCGCGCACCTCGTCGGCCACCACGGCAAACCCGCGTCCCTGCTCACCGGCCCGAGCGGCTTCGATGGCTGCGTTCAAGGCCAGCAGGTTGGTCTGATCGGCAATCGCCTGGATCATGCTCGCCGCGACCATGATGTCCTGGGTCTGCCCGGCCAGATCGCCCACCGCCTGGTTGATCTGGGTAACAGTGCGGGCCAGCAACTGGATGGCATCACGGGAAGTGCCCGCCACCTGGCTGCCCTGCCGGGCCAGCAGGTTGGCAGTGTGGGCCTCGCTGGCGGTGTGCTGTACGTGTTCAGCCACCTCGGTGATCGAAGCGGCCATCTGGGTCATGGCGGCAGCCGTCATGTCGGTCTCCGCTCGCTGCTCCAGTAGCGCCGACTCAGTGCGGCTGGACAGTTGACTGGAATCGGCCGCCGCCGTTGCCATCTGTCGGGCCAGGTCGCTGAGGCGGGTCAAGGCGGTTTTCAGCCGCGCCTCTTCACTGGCCAGAA
>NZ_MOAK01000061.1:159057-159214 GCF_003732485.1 Pseudomonas protegens | reverse complement strand
ATCGGATCGGCAAAGGTGTTTGGAGTGCTACGGACAATCTGTTTGAGCTGCTGCCCCAAGCGGCGCTGGGCCGACAGCCCGACACCCACGAATCCCGTCACCGTCAGTCCCTGGGCCACCAGCGTCGGCAACCAGGTGAATGCCGCCAGGCAACCCA
>NZ_MOAK01000061.1:142696-159023 GCF_003732485.1 Pseudomonas protegens | reverse complement strand
CAACGGCCTGGCTGCAGCCTCCAGGCGCCGCCAGGCCGAGACCGGTGCCTTGTCGGCGCGCAATCGTGCATAGAGGATTTCAGCGCGGTTCACTTGCTCCCGGGTCGGCTTCACCCGCACCGACTCATAACCCACCAGTCGCCCCTCTTCGAGGATGGGCGTGACATAGGCGCTAACCCAGTAGAAATTGCCGTTTTTGCAGCGGTTCTTCACCACGCCCATCCAGCTCTGTCCCGCCTTGAGATACCCCCACATCGACTCGAACACCGCTGCCGGCATGTCCGGGTGGCGCACCAGGTTATGGGTGCTGCCGATCAGCTCGGCCTGGCTGAAACCACTCATTGCGGCAAACTCGGCATTGCAGTAAGTGATGTGGCTGTTGGTATCGGTGGCGGATATGAGCCGCTGCTGGTCGGGAAAGGTCTGCTCAACAGAGGTGACCGGCAAATTGAGACGCACTTTAGAACTCCATAGACAGCCTGCGATCAACATTACCGGGAGGCCGGCAACAGCTTGATTCGCGATGTACTTTCCTGGCGGTACGACTCAATCGAAAGGTTCGCCCTGATTGCAGCCGTACAGCGGTTTGCGCGGCAGTTGACCATCGATTCGACGAAGATCAACTAGGATCAGATAAGGCGTCAGGTGGGGACGGCGGACGGAGCGTTGGCGGGATTTACGAGACGGTCGAGCCTCTGCCAAGTCCTCGGTTTAGGTGAACAAGGGAAATGCAATGATTTCTTGTTTCATAAACCTGCCTTCTGAAACTAGATCACCAAATACCTGTCCGAAGCGCCGATTCTACGAAATGCATCACATTTTGCAAAGCAAGGTGATGAACCATGGTGTTGTCTAATGCCAATATTTATCGTTAAGTTCTTGATTCTAAATGGGAATTGAGCGATGCAAATTTCAAGTTTGGGTGCAGCCATCAAGCGCTATCGAAAGGTAGCGGGGCTTACTCAGGCTGAACTAGGTGAAAAAACCGGTTTTGACCCAAAAACCATCAGCCGCTTCGAAACCGGCACCTACACCCCCAGCGTTGAAGCTCTATTTCTGCTAGCCGAAGTACTGGGAGTGAAGCTGAAAGCCTTCTTCGCCGATCTGGGCGACGAAGAGGAACAGCGGGCTTATTTGTTCGGTGTCATTCACAAAGCCACCCCGAAGGATCTGGGAAAGCTGATAGCAGCGGTAGACCAGGCCTTGTCCAAGCCTTGAGCCCCGCAACAAATCAACGAGAAGAGGCACGCTTATCAACCCTGATAAGTTGGCCTCTTTTTTTATCCACGACTCCTGACAGGAACTGACAGACCCAGCCCATAAGCTTGCGCCCACAGCACAGCCCAAAGCCCCCCCTGGAGTCGTCATGATCAGTAACACCTACTTCCTGCTTTATGTAGACAGCCCAACCGCCAGCGCGGAGTTCTACAGCCGCCTGCTGGACAAGCAACCGGTGGAATCATTACCAACCTTCGCCCTGTTCATTCTCGATTCGGGGATCAAGCTCGGCCTCTGGTCCCGGCACACGGTTGAACCGAGCGCCCAGGCAGCCGGTGGCGGCGGCGAATTGGGTTGGGCGGTGGACAGCCGAGAAGCAGTGGACGAGCTGCATCAGCACTGGCAGGCCCTGGGCATGACCATCGCCCAGCCCCCCACCCAGATGGACTTCGGCTACACCCTGCTCGCCCTTGATCCGGACGGGCATCGCCTGCGCGTGCTCTATCTCACTGTCGACTGAGCCCGTGAGCCAGCAAAGGCGCCGATACAAGCGCCTTCCTCGCCCAGCCGGGAAACTAATAGAAACGTCTCATTGAGCCTCCCGACACTCATCGCTATCCTCCCCGCCGACTTGTCACAATTTGTAAGGGAATACGATGAAGTACCTGCGCCTCCTCATGGCGATGACCGTCCTCTGCGTCACGCCACTCTTTGCCTTTGCCGCTGCACCGAACGAGAGCAAGGACGCCGAATCCCAGACCGCCGAACAATTTCTCGCCTCGCTGTCACCACGCCACGGCAACGTCAGGCTGCCCGGGGATATCGCCAGCCTCGACCTGAGCCAGGAGTTCTACTACCTCAACCCCAAGGACACCGAAAAGCTGCTGACCGAAGGCTGGGGCAACCCGCCCGGCTTCACCACCCTGGGCATGATCGTGCCCAGCGCTGTCAGCCCACTGGCCGCCGAAGGCTGGGGCGTGATCATCAGCTACAAGAATGACGGCCACATTTCCGACGACGACGCGGCGAAAATCGACTATCAGGACCTGCTCAAGCAAATGCAGGAAGCGGACGAGGAAGACAACAAGCAACGCAAGGAACAGGGCTACGGCGCCATCCACCTGCTGGGCTGGGCCGAACAGCCAAGCTATGACGCGCAATCCCACAAGATGTACTGGGCCCGCGAACTCAAGGCCGAAGGCGCCCAGAGCAACACCCTGAACTACAGCATCCGCGTGCTGGGACGCGAAGGCGTGCTGGAGCTCAACGCAGTCGCTTCCATGGACGACCTGGCCACCATCAAGCGCGAGATTCCCAAGGTCCTGGCCTTCACCAACTTCACTGACGGCAACCGCTACGCCGACTACAACCCCAGCACCGATAAACTGGCGTCCTATGGCCTGGCCGCTCTGGTAGCCGGTGGCCTGGCCAGCAAGGCCGGCTTGTTCGCCAAGCTGGGGGTACTGCTCCTGGCCGGCAAGAAGTTCATTGTCATAGGCGTACTCGCCATTGCCGCGTTCGCCGGCCGGCTATTCAAGAAGAAAGGCTGACTGCAAGGCGCAACGCCCCTGCATGATGGGGGCGTTACCGCTCCCTCCTCTATGTCGCCTCCACATCACGCTCCTTCCCTGGCAATGTCCGCAGCCGCCAACGCCCTTCCAGTTGCATGGCCATCACACTGCCCAGCACCACGGCCGCCCCTAGCACCACAGAAGATTGCACCCTCTCTGCGAGGACCGTCGCAGCCAGCAGCATCGCCACCGGCGGAATCAGATACATCGCGATCGATGCCCGGCTGACCTCCACTCGCGCCAACACGTAAGCCCAGGCCAGATACGCCAGAGCACTGGGAAACAGCCCCAGCAAAAGCACCGCCAGATTCACCCGCCACGGCGCCTGTGCCACCGCCTCGGACAACCCGGGCGCATACACCGATAACAGCAACGTGCCGCCCCAGACCATGTAGCACACTGTGGTCAACACTCCGTAGCGCCCGGAAAAACGCCGCTGCAATACGAAGTACAAGCCCCAGGAAAACGCCGCCAGCAACACCAGCAATCCACGCGGTTCGATCGACCCCAGCCCCTTGTCGGCGGCAACCACCAGCACCGCTCCAATCAAGCCCACCACCACGCAGCCCCAGCGCCAACCACTGACCGGTTCCTTGAGCCAGAAGAAGGCGATCAGCGTGCTGAAGATCGGCGCCGACTGCGCCAGCACGCTGGACGCTCCGGCACTCAAGCCCATCTGGCCATAGTTGAGGCTGACGTGATGCAGGGCGATGGCAAAGAACCCCAACACCAGTAGCCAGGGCAGATCACGCCAGCGCGGCAGGGATATTTTCAACACCCCCGCCATTGCAGCCATGAACAGCGAAGCGATCAGGAAACGCAACAGCGCCAGATGCCCAGGACTGTAGCCCTCAAGGCCGATATGGATGCCCACCGGCGAATAGGCCCAGCACAGAATGACCGCAGCGGTCGCCAGCAATAGCTTGAACCCAGGTAAGTGCATCACGACACAGGCATCCGGACAGAGAGAAGAAATGCAGTCTCTCGCCCTCCACAACTCACCACAACTAACCGATACTGAGTCCATTCCTCACTGGAAATGAGTAATGGAACTGACCCAACTGAAGATGGTGAAAGCCGTGGCTCGCACCGGCAGCATTGCCCGCGCGGCCGAGCAATTGCATTGCGTGCCCTCCAACATCACCAACCGCCTCAAGCAGCTGGAGAACGAACTCGGCACCCCGCTCTTCACCCGGGTCGGGCGCGGCCTGAAGATCAGCCCCGCCGGGGAAATATTCCTCGGCTACAGCGAACGCATCCTGGCCCTGGTCGACGAAGCCAAACGCGCCGTGGACAGCCAGGCCGAGCCCAGCGGATTGCTGCGCCTGGGCTCGATCGAATCCTGCGCTGGCGGCCGCCTGCCACCGCTGCTGGCGCAATATCACCGACGCTACCCCCAAGTGAACGTGGAACTGGTGACCGGCACCTGGTCGCAACTCTTTGAAGAACTGCAACACCAGCGCATCGACGGTGCCCTGGTGGCCATCGACACCCTGCCGCCAAAGCTGCAGCAAACCGTGCTCTACCACGAGCCACTGGTACTGATTTCCAGTGCAGGCACCGCCCCCATCCGCAGCGCCAGCGATTTGCAGGGGCAGAATCTGTTCATGTGGCCACCGGGCTGCCCCTATCGCCGCGCCCTGGAAAACTGGTTGGCCAGGCACGGCCTGAACCTGCCCATTACCGGGTATGCCAGTTGGGGCACCATTATCGGCTGCGTCAGTGTCGGTGCCGGCGTCTCGCTGATACCGGAAGGCGTGCTGGAACGCTATTCACAGTCGGCGACCCTGAACGTGCAGCGTTTCAGCGACCTGCTGCCGGTGGACAACCGCTTTGTCTGGCACCAGGACGTGCAGCGGCACAGTGCGCGGGATGCGTTTGCCCAGTTGTTGCGGGAACAGTTGGGGGCATGACACCCCTCCCCGGCAAGCCAGCGAGCGTTTCGGCACAATGCACGAGCGCCCCGGCACAACAGTGGGCTCTGGCTGCCAATAGACTCGTCTTTTATCACCAACACCCAGACGAGCCTCTCATGAAAAACCGACTTTTACTCAGCGCGCTTTCCTTGGGTCTGAGCCTTGGCGCTCACGCTGCCGAGTTCAGCATCAGCAGTCACGACATCAGCGACGGCCACCCCTTGAGCCCTCGTGAAGTGTTCCAGGGCTTTGGCTGCGAAGGCGGCAACACCTCTCCCGAACTGTCCTGGAAGAATGCCCCACCGGGCACCAAAAGCTTTGCCATCACCGTTTTTGATCCGGACGCACCCACCGGCAGCGGCTGGTGGCACTGGACCTTGGTCAACCTCCCGACCTCCACCCAGCAATTGCCCAGGGGCGCCGGTAGTGCCAGCGGCAAGCAACTGCCGCCCGGCGCCATCCAGGGTCGTACCGATTACGGCCAACCCGGCTTTGGCGGCGCCTGCCCGCCAACGGGCGATAAACCTCATCGCTATCAGTTCACCGTCTGGGCATTGAAGGTGGATAAACTGCCCCTCGATGCACAGGCCAGCGGTGCCTTGGTGGGCTACATGCTCAACGCCAACGCCCTGGCCAAGACCACACTGACCGCTACCTACGGACGCTAGCAACGATGAATGCCCCTGCCGGCCTGCAGCATCATGAAAGCCGTATCGACACCTGCGTCATCCGCGCCCGGCAAGCCCATGCCCTGCAACGGGTACCGATTTTCGTCAGCGCGCTGTGCCGGGTGCGTCAGGGCGAGAAACGCATGGACTGGGACGACCGTGAAATGCGCGTGGGCGGTCAGCACCTGATCCTGCTGCCGGCGGGGCGCGAAGTGGGCATCAGCAACTATCCGGGCGCACAGGGTCACTACATCGCCGATGTCGTGACCTTTCCTGCCCCGACCTTGCGGGCGTTCAGCCTGCGCTACCACCAGCAGATCATTACCCGTCCCGGGCGCAGCGGTACGGAGCTCTGCGTCCCCCTGGAGCGGCACACCGCCCTGGCCTGGGACAATCTGCTGGAGTGCATTGCCAGCGATGCACCGGTTGCCCTGCGCAGCCACTACGGCGAAGCGGTGCTGTTGGCCTTGGCCCTTGGCGGCTGGGCCGGCCCGTTGCTGCTCGATCGTCACGACCCACTGTGCGAACGGGTGCAACAGATACTCATGAGCAATCCGGCGCGGGACTGGACGGTAGCCTGCGTTGCCGAGCGCCTGAACCTCGGGGCTTCCACATTGCGCCGCCAACTGGCGAACGAGGACGACAGCTTCAGCAACATCCTCGAGAACGTCAGGCTGGGCCTGGCCCTGCAGTGGTTGCAAACCACGCCACGCCCCATCGGTGAAATCGCCGCAGCCAGCGGCTATGCCTCGGCATCACGCTTTGCGGTGCGCTTTCGCAAGCATTACGGGCTTTCGCCCCGAGAGCTGCGGGCAGCGATCTAGCCAGCGTGCATCACTGCGACAGGCCATCCATCACCGCATCGATGAAGGGAGCCTTTTGCGCGAGATACTCGCCAATGCCCTCGCGATTTCGAGCCTCAAGCTCAAGCTTCAGGTTTTGGTATTGCTGGCGCAGATCGCTGTCCTGGCGCAGCAGATCGCGGAAACGCAGCATGCGCTCGATCTGCTCATGACCCAAGAGACAGACATGCGCCTTGTGGGTGCGCACGCCATCGACATCACGCCGATAAAAATGATGCCCCAGGCCAAGGTCGCTGCCTCGGACATAACCCAAAGTGACCATGAAGGCATTGCGCACCACTTCATCCCGGTGCTCTGCCACCACGACCAGCAGATCGATTTCCGGCTTGGCCGCCAACCCGGGAACAGCAGTGCTGCCCACGTGATGAACATCCATCAGTTCGCAACCGAAACCTTTGGCTATACGCTCCCTCTCAGCTCTGAATGCTGCAGGCCACTGATCGTCATAGAGGGAAATCTTACTGGTAAGCGCCATCACCACTCCTTGATGCAAAGGCGTTGGATATTCCAGGAACGAACCGCACAGGCTTACTGGACAAGGGATTCGCGAACCAAAAACCGGGCGCACGACAAAAAACACGCCAACAGTAATGCTGCGCGGGTCCGAAGGTTTTTAAGAGCTTTAAGTGTGTTGGCCAATCTCGTTGAGGACCAACGAGAGGCGTTATGGAGGCAACCCCACCAGCCACACCCCGGCACACAATGTTCCCGCTGTGGCTGCTGCCTTCCGGCTCTGACCAGGTTCACGGGTAATCGTTGCGGGGGGACCGATGGGGTCACCATAACGACGCTCGCCTGTCGGCGAGCCGCGCCATTGTACCTATCTGAGTTGAACTTACAACCGCTCGTTGCAGATTAAAAAATCCGATGAGCTTCAAGCACTTGGATGTAGCCCGCCTACCGTAGGAGCAAGCTTGCGCGCGAAGCAGGCACCGCGGTGCATCAGGGAAATCGCGCAGGGGCCTTAGCGAGCGAGCTCGCTCCTACAGGACGGCCGGGGTCAGCCCAGGGACAGGACTTCGTCGGCGCGGCCGCCTTCGTGCTGGATCACCAAATGGATGAAATGCAGCTTGGCAATCACCGCCGGCGGCAGAATGAAGGGGTAGAAATCCGGCTGACCCATGCTGCGGGACAATTCGTTGAGCATGCCCGCCAGTTCGATCCAAGCGTTGACGAAGACCAGGAACGCCGGTCCGCCAGGATGCTGCGGATCGTACAGGCTGCTCAGGGGAAACGGCTGGTAGTCGAGATCGACGTCGCGGGCACTCATGCCAAAGCCCAGGGCGGTGTCCACCGCATCCATCATGTGCAGGTAGTGAGCCCAGGTTTCAGCCCAGTCCTCCCAGGGGTGCATAGTGGCGTAGGCGCTGACGTGGCTTTGCTGCCAGCCGTTTGGCGCGCCCTTCTGATAGTGCTGTTCCAGAGCCTCGGCGTAGCTGTAGCGCTCATCGCCGAACAGGCTGCGAAACGACTCCAGCCAGGAGCTATTGGCAATCAGCCGATCCCAGTAGTAGTGCCCCACTTCATGGCGGAAATGCCCAAGCAGGGTGCGGTAAGGTTCATGCATCTGTGCCCGCACTCGCTCGCGATGGGCATCATCGGCTTCCTTGATATCCAGGGTGACCAGGCCATTGGCATGTCCGGTAATGGGCGCCCTGCCATCAAGATCGATACCAATGAAGTCGAAAGCCAGGCCCCGCTCTTCGTCGTCGCTCTTGGGGATCACTTGCAGGCCGAGGGCGATCAGTTGGGCTACCAGGCGGCGCTTGGCGATTTCAACTTTGCGCCAGCGCTCCGGATTCTCCGGGACGGACAAGTCGGGGATGGTGCGGTTGAGGTTGCAGGCTACGCACAGGGTATCGGTCAGGTGGGCCGGCAGCAGCCAGTTGCAAGCGGCGGGAGTATCGAGGTTGGCGCAGCGCTTGAAGGCACCCGCATCGGGCTCGGCATCCAACACCCAGGTCCCGGCGGCAGGCCCGGGCTGCAGGGACGACAGGCAGCCCAATTGCGGCGCATAACCGAGCAAGGCTGAGCACGCCAGGCACTGGCTGTTGCGAAAGAACAGCGACTGCCCACAACGGCATGACCAGAGTTTGCTATTGCGTGAGCGATCACCGACGAAGGGCGCGGCGATCCGGGAACTGAGCTGCTCGAAGAAACGGTACATGGCGCATCCTCCCTGGGGCTTGCCAAGACTAGATCATCCTGGCTGCCTCATCGTTCCCTCGGCCTGTCAGGAGCCGGCGGGCTGGTGAAACCACGCTGCCCAGCCGATTCCTGCGGATCACACGGGGATGGGGATGCCGTGGTCGCCGAGGAAGGCGACGAAGGCCGCTTCATCCAGGACCTTGAGCCCTAGCTCATTGGCCTTGGCCAGCTTGGAACCGGCACCGGGACCGGCGACGACGCAGTGGGTCTTCGCCGAAACGGACCCCGCCACCTTGGCCCCCAGGCTTTCCAGCTTTTCCTTGGCCACATCGCGACTCATCAACTCCAGGGAGCCGGTGAGCACCCAGGTCTTGCCAGCTAACGGCAGGCCTTCGACCACCTTCTTCTCGCTCTGCCAATGCATGCCAAAGGCCTTGAGCTGCTCCTCGATGGCCTGGGCCAACCGGGCATTGGCCGGGTTGTCGAAGAACTCCCGCACCGACTTGGCCTGCTTCTCCGGCAGGGCCTGGCGCATATCCAGCCAGTCAGCCGCAATTACGCCCTGCAGGGAGCCGAACTTGTCCGCCAGCTTCTGCGCTGCACCCGGCCCCACCGAGGGGATATTGAGCTTGTCGAGCATGCCGCCCAGCGTGGTACTGGCGGCGAACTCCGCCCCCAGCTCACCCTGATCCTGCAACACCAGGCCGCATTGATCCTCGGCCAGCAAGGCACCAATCACGCCCTGGTTATGGCTGTCTTCGAAGAAGCTGTGAATCTCGTGGGCCACTTCCAGCCCCACATCCGGCAGGTAAGTCAGCACCTGAGGCAAAGCCTGCTGGACCCGCTCCAGGGTTCCCAGGGAACGGGCCAGGACCTTGGCGGTTTCCTCGCCTACATCAGGAATGCCCAAGGCGTAGATGAAGCGAGCCAGAGCCGGACGCTTGCTGTCTTCGATGGCCTTGAGCAGCTTGTTGCTGGAAACCTCGGCAAAGCCTTCCAGATCGATGATCTGTTCGTACTTGAGCTGATAGAGATCCGCGGGCGAAGCGATGAGCTTTTCGTCCACCAGTTGCTCGATGGTCTTGTCACCCAGACCTTCGATGTCCATGGCGCGACGGGAAACGAAGTGGATGATCGCCTGCTTGAGTTGTGCACCGCAGGCCAGACGACCGACACAGCGATACACCGCACCTTCGCTGACGGTTTCCCGGCCCTTGCTGCGCTTGACCAGCTGCGTGCGCTCGACATGCGAGCCACAGACCGGGCAGCTTTGCGGAATCTGTACCGGCCGGGCGTTTTCGGGGCGGCGCTCAACGACCACTTGCACCACTTGCGGAATCACGTCACCGGCGCGGCGGATGATCACCGTGTCGCCGATCATCAACCCCAGGCGCGCCACTTCATCCATATTGTGCAAAGTAGCGTTGGACACAGTGACTCCCGCCACCTTGACCGGTTTCAGGCGTGCCACTGGCGTCACGGCACCGGTACGGCCAACCTGGAACTCCACATCCAGCAACTCGGTGAGCTCTTCCATGGCCGGGAATTTATGGGCAATGGCCCAACGCGGCTCACGGGCACGGAAGCCCAGTTCACGTTGAGAGGCGATGCTGTTGACCTTGAACACCACACCGTCGATTTCATAGGGCAGCGCGTTACGCCGCTCGCCGATCTCACGGTAATAGTCCAGGCATTCGTCGACCCCTTTGGCCAGACGCAACTCACGGCTGATGGGCATGCCCCACTGCTTGAGTTGCTCCAGGTTGCCGATATGGGTGTCGGCAATATCGGCAGTGACCTGGCCCAGGCCATAGCAGCAGAACTCCAGCGGCCGGCTGGCAGTGATCTTCGAGTCCAGCTGGCGCAGGCTACCCGCTGCAGCGTTGCGCGGGTTGGCGAAGGTCTTGCCACCCGATTCCAGTTGCGCGGCGTTCAGGCGCTCGAAGCCGGCCTTGGACATGAAGACTTCGCCGCGCACCTCCAGGGTCGCCGGCCAGCCGCTGCCTTGCAGCTTGAGCGGAATGTTGCGCACGGTACGCACGTTGACACTGATGTCTTCGCCGGTAGTGCCGTCGCCACGGGTGGCGCCCCGGACCAGCACGCCGTCCTGATACAGCAAGCTGACCGCCAGGCCGTCGAGCTTGGGCTCGCAGCTGTACTCCACCGCCGCACCGCCACCGAACAGATCGCCCGCCGGCAGGTCCAGGCCTTCGCTGACCCGTCGATCAAACTCGCGCATATCGACTTCTTCGAAGGCGTTGCCCAGGCTGAGCATGGGGACTTCATGGCGCACCTGGGTGAAGGCCGAGAGCGCCGCGCTGCCCACACGCTGGGTAGGCGAATCGCTGGTCACCAGTTCCGGGTGCTCGGCCTCCAGGGCCTTGAGCTCGTGGTACAAGCGGTCGTACTCGACGTCCGGAATGCTCGGTTCGTCCAGGACGTGGTAACGGTAGTTGTGTTGGTCCAGCTCAGCGCGCAGCTCAAGAATGCGGGTTTCAGCGGCGGTCATGGGGTTCTCTCATAAAGCAAAAGAGCAGCCTAGGCTGCTCGATCTGAAGATGGGGGCAAGGGCTTCGCTGGCAAGCCAGCTCCTACACAGGCCAGCTCCTGCGAGAGGAGCCGACTGTGGAAGCTTAGCGCTTTTGGGTCAGAGCGCGGCGTTCGAATTCGACGATACGCTGACGGTAGTGCTCGATGGTCTGGGCAGTCAGCACGCTGCGCTGGTCGTCCTTGAGTTCGCCGTTGAGCTCCTGGGACAGCTTGCGCGCCGCCGCCACCATCACGTCGAAGGCTTGCTTCGGGTGACGCGGGCCAGGCAAGCCGAGGAAAAAGCTCACCGCCGGAGTGCTGAAGTGATCGATATCATCCAGATCGAACACGCCGGGCTTGACCGCATTGGCCATGGAGAAAAGCACTTCGCCATTGCCAGCCATGCTTTCGTGGCGGTGGAAGATATCCATCTCGCCAAAACGCAGGCCACTTTCAAGGATGTTCTGCAACAGTGCCGGGCCTTTGAAACCGGCGCTGTCGCGGCAGATCACACTGATTACCAGAACTTCTTCGGCTTGCGGCTGTTCCTTGTCGCTGTGACCGGCAGCCTTGCCTTCATCCGCCGGGAAGTCATCGTCGCGGCTACTGAAGCTTGGGCCGCTATCCAGATCCAGGTCCAGATTGAGGTCACCCTGATGAGGCTCGCCACCGCGCTTGCCGCGCTTGGACGAAGAACTTTCCCGGGGCTCGCGGGCAGGCATGCTGACTGACGGCAGATCGTGCTCGTCCAGTTGCGGTTCTTTATGGGTATCCAGTACCCGAGGCGGACCCAGAAGTTCGGCACTGCCTTCATCGTCCGGCAGATTGGAAAGACTTCGATCAAGACGGAACTTCAACTTCCCCTTGCCGCCGCGCATACGCCGCCAGCCATCAAAAAGAATACCGGCGATAACAATAATGCCGATGACGATCAGCCACTCGCGCAGACCGATTTCCATGTAATCCCGTGCCTCTATAAAAAATGCTGAAAAATAAGGGGTTTACAATCTGCAAACCGCTTTAAAACGTGGCGCCAACTCTATGTTCTGAATGGCGTTTTGCCCACGCATAGGAAAAATTGACATTAAACTAGCACGACCAAAGGCAACTTTACACCGTCTGTCGCAACGGTTACGGCCAATATGTCGATTGGCCAGCTTGGCAATGGGAAAAATCCCACAAATTGCCCTCCCCACAGTCGCCTTCGTCGCACGGACTCAAGCGTCCACCATCGCCATCGCCTCCTCGACATCCACGGCTACCAGGCGCGAACAACCGGGTTCGTGCATCGTCACCCCCATCAACTGATCGGCCATTTCCATGGCGATCTTGTTGTGGGTGATATAGATGAACTGCACAGTCTGCGACATCTCTTTAACCAATCTTGCATAGCGTCCAACGTTAGCGTCATCCAACGGCGCGTCAACTTCATCGAGCATGCAGAACGGCGCCGGATTCAACTTGAAGATAGCGAATACCAGAGCCAATGCAGTCAATGCCTTTTCGCCACCCGAGAGCAAATGAATGGTGCTGTTCTTCTTCCCGGGAGGACGCGCCATGATCGTTACCCCTGTATCGAGTAGATCTTCGCCCGTCAGTTCCAAATAAGCGCTGCCGCCACCGAAAACTTTTGGAAAGAGTGCCTGCAAACCGCCGTTGATCTGATCAAAGGTATCTTTGAATCGATTGCGGGTTTCCTTGTCGATCTTGCGAATCACGTTTTCCAGGGTTTCCAGGGCTTCCACCAGATCGGCGTCCTGGGCGTCCAGATAGCGCTTGCGCTCGGACTGCTGCTGATACTCGTCGATGGCCGCAAGGTTGATCGCGCCCAAACGTTGAATTCTTGCCGCAATGCGTTCCAGCTCTTCTTCGGCGGCCTGCTCGCTGGCATCCCCGGTCAGGGTCGCCAGCACGCCGTCCAGGTCGTAGCCATCGGCCAGCAACTGCTCCTGCAAGGTCTTGCGGCGCACGGTCAGGGCTTGCCACTCCATGCGCTGCTGTTCGAGCTGGCCGCGGATCAGCTGGGATTGCTGCTCGGCCTGGTTCCGGCGCTTCTCGGCATCGCGTAGTTCGCGGTCGGCATCTTCCAGGGCGATCTGCGCGGTCTTGAGCTCGACATCCACGGTCATGCGCTTTTCCAGCAGCTCTTCGAGCTTGAGGCGCAGTTCTTCCAGAGGTGCCTCGCCCTCCTCCAGGTTGAGGCTCAGTTGCTCGCGCTTCTCGGTCAGGCGCTCGGATTGCATCTCCAGCCGCTCCAGCGCCTGACGGGTGGAGTCATGCTGGGCCTTGAGGGAGCCCATGCGCACCGCCAATTGATGGGCGTGATCCTTGTGCTGGCGCGCTTCCTGGCGCACCCGATCAAGGCGCTCGCGCAAGCTGTCGCGCTGGGCCAACAGCAGCTCACGCTGCTCGGTGTCCAAGGCCATGCTGTCGAGGGCGTCCTGCAACTGCAGGCGCGCCTCGCCCACTTGTTCATGCTCCAGCTCACGCTGTTCGCCAAGCTCTACCAATTCTTCATCGAGGCGAGTGCGACGCAGATTCAACTGCTCGGCCTTGGCCTTGCCGGCGGACAGCTTGGCTTTCAATTCACCCTGCTGGCGAGCCTCGTCCTGCAACAGGCGACGCAAGTGTTCGCGACCGTTCTCCTGCTGACGTTGCTGGGCCCGCAAGTTGAGCAACTGGCTTTCCAAGGCCTCGACGCTGGCTTCGCGCTCATCGCGCTCCAGGGTCAACTGCTGGATTTCCTGGCCTCGTGCCAGTACGCCGCTTTCCGCTTCACTGGCGCGACGCACCCGCAGGAAATGCCGACCGACCCAGTAACCATCACGACTGATCAGGCTCTGCCCAGCTGCCAATTGCCCACGCAGGGCCAGGGCCTGTTCGAGATTTTCCACCGGCTTGACCTGACCCAGCCAGGGCGACAGGTCCACTGTGGATTCCACCTTGTCCAGCAGGCTGCCGGGGATGCGCAATACATCGCCCTGCAGACTCAGCAGACGCAGATCGCCTTGCTGGAAACCGGCCAGATCGATGCCGGAAAAATCGTCAACCAGCACCGCCTGCAGATCGGCGCCGAGCACAGTTTCCACCGCCAGCTCCCAGCCCGCTTCCACGTGCATGCCATCGGCCAGGCGCGGACGCTCGGCCAACTGCTGCTCACGCAACCATTCGGCAGTGCCGGTGCCAGGGTCCAGCGCGGCCTGCTGCAAGGCTTCCAGGGAGGCCAGCCGGCCATTGAGGCGCTGCAATTCACCCTGGGCCTGCTGCTGTGCCTGGGTCGCCTGCTGCAACTGCTGGCGCAGTTGTTCCAGGCGCTCGACCTGGGATTCCTCGCTGGCTTGCAGGTCTTCCAGAGTTGCTTCGCTGGCAGCCAGTTGCTCGTTGAGTTCGAGGATCGCCGCGTCTTCCGGGTCGGCCGAGAGCAGCTCGCGCTCCTCGCCCAAGCGCCGCTGGCGCTCGGACAGCCGCTCCATGCTGCCTTCGAGCTGCTGGATGCGCGACTGCTGCACTTCGGCCTGGCGCCGTGGCTCGGCAGAGCTCAGGTTGAAGGCATCCCACTGCTCCTGCCAGCCATGCATGGTGGTTTCGGCTTCTTCCAGGGTCGCGGCGGCTTCTTCGGCAGCGGCTGCGGTGACTTCCTGCTCGGGTTCGAGCATGGCCAGCTCTTCCCCCAGGGTCGCCAGCAAGGTGCGGTCGTGGCCCAGATGCGATTCGGTTTCCAGGCGCGCACGCTCGGCTTCCTTGAGGTCGTCCTGCAACTGCCGCAGGCGCTGCTGGCCATGCTGGATGCTCTGCTCGACCCGGGCAATATCGCCGCCCACCGAATAGAAGCGCCCCTGCACCAGATTGAAGCGCTCGGACAATTCATGGTGACCGTCACGAAAGCGTTCGATAGCAGCATCGGCATTGCGCTGCTCGGCCACCAGGGCCTCGAAGCTGACTTCCTGGCTACCGATCACCGACTCGCGCTGGCCGACCTGCTCATTCAATGCCTGCCAGCGCAGAGCCGACAGTTGCGCCTTGAGCTGGCGCTCCTCGGCCTTGTATTCCTGGTACTTCTCGGCGGCCTGGGCCTGGCGATGCAGACGCTCAAGCTGACGCTCCAGCTCTTCGCGCAGGTCGGTCAGGCGGGCGAGGTTCTCGTGGGTGCGGCGGATGCGGTTTTCCGTCTCGCGCCGGCGCTCCTTGTACTTGGAGATGCCCGCGGCTTCTTCGATGAAATTACGCAGATCCTCGGGCTTGGCCTCGATCAGCTTGGAGATCATGCCCTGCTCGATGATCGAGTAGCTGCGTGGCCCCAGGCCGGTGCCAAGGAAAATGTCGGTGATGTCCCGACGGCGGCACTTGGCGCCATTGAGGAAATAGCTGTTCTGGCTGTCGCGGGTGACCTTGCGGCGGATGGAGATTTCCGCATAGGCCGCGTATTCACCCACCAGGGTGCCGTCGGAGTTGTCGAAAACCAGTTCGATACTGGCCTGGCTCACCGGCTTGCGACTGGTGGAGCCATTGAAGATGACATCGGTCATCGACTCGCCGCGCAGGTTTTTCGCCGAACTTTCGCCCATCACCCAGCGCACGGCGTCGATGATATTCGACTTGCCGCAGCCATTGGGCCCCACCACCGCAGCCATGTTACTGGGGAAGTTCACCGTGGTTGGATCGACGAAGGACTTGAACCCCGCCAGCTTGATGCACTTGAGTCGCACGCTTAAGCATCCGCCAACGCAGACACCACCAGATCGCTGCTGCGCTGGGCATAAGCCGTCAACACCTGGCGGATCTGCTCCAGATCACGGGCCAGCACCGCGGCCAGCAACTGCTCGAACAACGCCAGGTACTCGCTCATCGAGGCCTTGCGCTGATCCAGTGCCAGGAAATAGGCACGGCTCATGGCCGGCTGCAGGTTCTCGACGGTTTCCTGCAGATAAGGGTTGTTGGCGAAAGGATAGGCCGCGCGCATCACGCTGAAGCTGTCCTCGACGAAAGCACGGATATCCTGGCGCTCGTAGGCGCCCTCCAGGCGCTGCTGGATCTGCAGGAACGGCGTCATGTCGCTCTGCTGCGCCCAGCCGCTGGCCACCGAATTGCCCAGCAGGATGTACAGCTCGCTCATCAGGGTGCAGAGACTGCGGACCTTGTGCTCGGTGAGCTCGGTCACATGGGCACCACGGCGCGGCAGGATGGCAATCAGATGGCGGCGCTCAAGAATCAGCAAGGCCTCGCGGACCGAACCACGGCTGACATTGAGGGCCAAGGTGACCTTCTGTTCCTGGATGCGCTCTCCAGGCTTGAGATCCCCGCGAATGATACGTTCGGCGAGGTGGTGAGCAATCTGCTCGGCGAGGCTGTCCGGCGCCTTGAACGTCATGGTTTTCCTTCAAAATCTTTAATCGGCACAAGCGGCGCAGTGTAGC
>NZ_MOAK01000061.1:134293-142645 GCF_003732485.1 Pseudomonas protegens | reverse complement strand
CAGATTGATGTTGATTCAAGGGTTTCTCAAATGCCGTTCATACTTGAAATGTTGAGCATGAAAAATTCTTGACCCTGAAGTCAGAAAATCATTGACCGAAAAGTCAGACATGACTAAATTCGGCTCAGTTCGCTTAACAACAATAAAGAGTCTGCGAGGCCTTCCGTGATCCAGTTTTTACTCAACCAGGAACTCCGTAGCGAGCACGCCCTGGACCCAAACCTGACCGTGCTCAACTATCTGCGTGAGCATCTGGGAAAACCCGGTACCAAGGAGGGCTGCGCCAGCGGTGACTGCGGCGCCTGCACCGTGGTGGTGGGCGAGTTGCAGGTGAATGCCCAGGGCGGCGAATCCATTCGCTATCGCAGCCTCAACTCGTGCCTGACCTTCGTCTCCTCCTTGCACGGCAAACAGCTGATCAGCGTCGAAGGCCTCAAGCATGAGGGCCAACTGCACAGCGTGCAGCAAGCAATGGTCGAGTGCCATGGTTCGCAATGCGGCTTCTGTACCCCGGGGTTCGTCATGTCGCTGTTCGCCCTGCAAAAGAACAGCAGCGAGCCGAACGCCCACAAGGCCCATGAGGCCCTGGCCGGCAACCTGTGCCGTTGCACCGGCTACCGGCCGATCCTCGCTGCCGCCGAGCAGGCCTGCTGCGGCGGGCAGAGCGACCAGTTCGACGCCCGCCAGACCGAGACCATCAGTCGCCTCAAGGCCATCGCTCCCAAGGACACCGGTGAACTCAACAGCGGCGACAAGCGCTGCCTGGTGCCGCTGACCGTGGCCGACCTGGCCGACCTCTACGACGCCTACCCCCAGGCACGGCTGCTGGCCGGCGGCACCGACCTGGCCCTGGAAGTCACCCAGTTCCACCGCACCCTGCCGGTGATGATCTACGTCGGTAACATTGCCGAAATGAAGCGCATCGAGCGCTTTGACGATCGCCTGGAGATCGGCGCGGCCACAGCCCTCACCGACTGCTACGACGCACTGCGCGCCGAGTACCCGGACTTCGGCGAATTGCTCCAGCGCTTCGCCTCGTTGCAGATCCGCAACCAGGGCACTCTGGGAGGCAACATCGGCAACGCCTCGCCCATCGGCGACTCACCGCCCCTGCTGATCGCCCTGGGCGCGCAAATCGTACTGTGCAAGGGCGACGTACGCCGCACCCTGGCCCTGGAAGACTACTTCATCGATTACCGGGTCACGGCCCGTCAGGACAGCGAGTTCATCGAGAAGATCATCGTGCCCCGGGCCAGCGCCGAACGGCTGTTCCGTGCGTACAAGGTCTCCAAGCGTCTGGACGACGATATCTCTGCGGTCTGCGCGGCCTTCAACCTGCAGATTGAAAACGGCGTGGTCAGCGACGCCCGCATTGCCTTCGGCGGCATGGCGGCGATCCCGAAACGAGCCAAGAGCTGTGAAACCGCACTGATTGGCGCGCCCTGGAACCTGTCCACGGTGGAGCGCGCCTGCGCTGCCCTGGCAGAGGATTTCACCCCGCTTTCGGATTTTCGTGCGAGCAAGGAATACCGCCTGCTGAGTGCACAGAACCTGCTGCGCAAGTACTTCATCGAACTGCAAACACCGCACATCGAGACCCGGGTGACCGCTTATGTCTAATCATCACAAAGTCGAGAAGACTCAAGCCGAACTGACGGCCCTGTTTCACCAGGACCTGACCACGGGCGTCGGCCGCAGCGTCAAGCACGACAGCGCCGACAAACACGTGTCCGGTGAGGCACAGTACATTGACGACCGCCTGGAATTCCCTAACCAGTTGCACGTCTACGCACGGCTGTCGGACCGAGCCCACGCCAAGGTCATCAGCATCGATACCGCGCCCTGCTATGCCTTCGAGGGTGTGCGCATCGCCATTACCCACGAGGACATTCCCGGCCTGAAGGACATCGGTCCGCTGTTGCCCGGCGATCCGCTGCTGGCCATCGATACCGTGCAGTTCGTCGGCCAGCCGGTGCTGGCGGTGGCGGCCCACGACCTGGAAACCGCGCGCAAGGCGGCCATGGCCGCGATCATCGAGTATGAAGATCTGGAGCCGGTGCTGGACGTAGTGGAAGCCCTGCGCAAGCGTCACTTCGTGCTGGACAGCCACACCCACCAGCGCGGCGATTCGGCCGGCGCCCTGGCCAGCGCCGAACACCGTATCCAGGGCACCCTGCACATCGGCGGCCAGGAACACTTCTACCTGGAAACCCAGATTTCCTCGGTGATGCCCACAGAAGACGGCGGCATGATCGTCTACTGCTCGACCCAGAACCCCACCGAAGTGCAGAAGCTGGTGGCGGAAGTGCTGGACGTGTCTATGAACAAGATAGTGGTCGACATGCGGCGCATGGGCGGCGGCTTCGGCGGCAAGGAAACCCAGGCCGCCAGCCCTGCCTGCCTGTGCGCCGTGATCGCCCGCCTGACCGGCCAACCCACCAAGATGCGCCTGCCACGGGTCGAAGACATGCTGATGACCGGCAAGCGCCACCCCTTCTACGTCGAATACGACGTGGGCTTCGACAGTACCGGACGCCTGCACGGCATCCAGCTGGAACTGGCAGGCAATTGCGGCTGCTCACCGGACCTCTCGGCGTCCATCGTCGACCGCGCCATGTTCCACTCCGACAACTCGTACTACCTGGGCGATGCCACCATCAACGGTCATCGCTGCAAGACCAACACCGCCTCCAACACTGCCTATCGCGGCTTCGGCGGCCCGCAAGGCATGGTCGCCATCGAGGAGGTGATGGACGCCATCGCCCGCCACCTGCACCTGGACCCGTTGGCGGTGCGCAAGGCCAACTACTACGGCAAGACCGAACGCAACGTCACCCACTACTACCAGACCGTCGAGCACAACATGCTCGAAGAGATGACTGCCGAACTGGAAGCCAGCAGCCAGTATGCCGAGCGCCGCGAAGCCATCCGGTTGTACAACGCCAACAGCCCGATCCTGAAAAAGGGCCTGGCACTGACCCCGGTGAAGTTCGGCATCTCCTTCACCGCCAGCTTCCTCAACCAGGCCGGCGCACTGATCCACATCTACACCGACGGCAGCATCCACCTGAACCACGGCGGCACCGAAATGGGCCAGGGCCTGAACGTCAAGGTGGCCCAGGTAGTGGCCGAAGTGTTCCAGGTGGATATCGAGCGGGTACAGATCACTGCCACCAACACCGACAAAGTACCCAACACCTCACCGACCGCGGCATCCAGTGGCGCCGACCTCAACGGCAAGGCCGCGCAGAACGCGGCGCAGACCATCAAGTCGCGCCTGGTGGAATTTGCCGCGCGCAAGTACCAGGTCAGCGAAGAAGATGTTGAGTTCCACAACGGCCACGTGCGTGTCCGCGACCATATCCTGACCTTCGAGGAACTGATCCAGCAGGCGTATTTCGCCCAGGTGTCGCTGTCCAGCACCGGTTTCTACAAGACCCCGAAGATCTACTACGACCGCAGCCAGGCCCGGGGTCGGCCGTTCTACTACTTCGCCTTTGGCGCAGCCTGCGCCGAGGTGATAGTCGATACCCTCACCGGCGAGTACAAGATGCTGCGTACCGACATCCTGCACGACGTCGGTGCCTCGCTGAACCCGGCCGTCGACATCGGCCAGGTGGAAGGCGGTTACATACAGGGCATGGGCTGGCTGACCACCGAAGAACTGGTGTGGAACGCCAAGGGCAAACTGGTGACCAATGGTCCCGCCAGCTACAAGATCCCGGCGGTGGCCGACATGCCCCTGGACCTGCGGGTCAAGCTGGTGGAGAACCGCAAGAACCCGGAAGACACGGTGTTCCACTCCAAGGCCGTGGGCGAGCCGCCGTTCATGCTTGGCATCGCTGCCTGGTGCGCGATCAAGGATGCGGTGGCCAGCCTCGGCGACTACCGCCACCAGCCGCAGATCGATGCCCCGGCGACCCCGGAGCGGGTGTTGTGGGGCTGCGAGCAGATGCGCCGCTTGCAGGCAACCAAGGCTGCGGACCCGCAAGTCGAGCTGGCGCCACTGTAACGGCCTTCGCCGGCAAGCCCGCTCCTGCACCGCGCCCGCAGGAGCCGGCTTGCCGGCGAAGAAGCCCGAACAGACCACCAAGATGTCGAGGTAAACATGTACAACTGGATCAGTGCCCTCGCCGACCTGCAGACCCAGGGTGAACCCTGCGTGCTGGTGACCATCATCGAGGAACTCGGCTCAACACCGCGTAATGCCGGTTCGAAGATGGTCGTCAGCGCCACCCAGGCCTTCGACACCATCGGCGGCGGGCACCTGGAATACAAAGCCATGCAGATCGCCCGGGACATGCTCGCCAGCGGCCAGCAGGCTACCCACCTGGAACGCTTCAGCCTCGGCGCCAGCCTCGGCCAGTGCTGCGGCGGCGCCACGGTGCTGCTGTTCGAACCCATGGGCCAGGTACAAGCGCAGATCGCCGTGTTCGGTGCCGGGCACGTCGGTCGCGCCCTGGTGCCGCTCCTGGCCAGCCTGCCGTGCCGGGTACGCTGGATCGATTCCCGGGAACAGGAATTCCCCGAACAGATTCCCCAGGGCGTGCGCAAGATCGTCAGCGAAGAGCCAGTGGAGGAAATCGATAACCTGCCGCCTGGCAGCTACTGCATCGTCATGACCCATAATCACCAGTTGGACCTGGAGCTGACCGCCGCCCTGCTCAAGCGCAACGACTTCGCCTATTTCGGCCTGATCGGCTCGAAGACCAAGCGGGTGAAGTTCGAGCACCGCTTGCGCGATCGCGGCTTCGACGCGACCACCTTGCAGCGCATGCGTTGCCCGATGGGGCTCGGTGAAGTCAAAGGCAAGTTGCCCGTGGAAATCGCCATCTCCATTGCCGGTGAGATCATCGCTACCTACAACGCCCATTTCGGCCAGTCCAGCGCCAGCGCCGAACCCATTGCCAAACTGCTGCCGGCCTCGCGCCGCAACCAGACTTCGAACTGACACGCCACACACTGAGAACGACCATGCCTTTGACTCGCAAAGCCTACCGTGCCGCCATCCTGCACAGCATCGCCGACCCGGCCGAAGTCGGAATCGAAGCCTCCTATGAGTATTTCGAAGACGGCCTGCTGGTGGTCGAGGACGGCCGGATCAGCGCCCTCGGCCACGCCAGTGAACTGCTTGCCGGCCTGCCCGCCGATGTGCAGATCAATCATTACCCCGATGCCCTGATCACCCCGGGCTTCATCGACACCCACATCCACCTGCCCCAGACCGGCATGGTCGGTGCCTATGGCGAACAGTTGCTGGACTGGCTGAACACCTACACCTTCCCCTGTGAAAGCCAGTTCGCCGATCAGGCCCACGCCGATGAAGTGGCGGACATCTTCATCAAGGAGTTGCTGCGCAACGGCACCACCACCGCGCTGGTGTTTGGCAGCGTGCACCCACAGTCGGTCAATGCCTTCTTCGCTGCCGCCGAGAAGCTCGACCTGCGGATGATCGCCGGCAAGGTGATGATGGATCGCAACGCTCCGGACTACCTGACCGACACCGCAGAATCCGGATACCAGGAAAGCAAGGCGCTGATCGAACGGTGGCACGGCAAGGGCCGCCTGCACTACGCGGTGACCCCGCGTTTCGCCCCGACCAGCACCCCGGAACAACTGACCCTGGCCGGCAAACTGCTGACCGAGTACCCCGATCTCTACATGCAGACTCACATCAGTGAAAACCTGCAGGAGATCGAATGGGTCAAGGAACTGTTCCCGGAGCGCAAGGGTTACCTGGACGTTTACGACCACTACCAACTACTGGGGGAACGCTCGGTGTTCGCCCACGGCGTGCACCTGTGCGACGACGAATGCGCGCGCCTGGCAGAAACCGGTTCGGCCGTGGCCTTCTGCCCAACCTCGAACTTCTTCCTCGGCAGCGGCCTGTTCAACCTGCCCATGGCGGAAAAACACAAACTCAATGTCGGCCTGGGCACCGACGTCGGTGGCGGCACCAGTTTCTCGCTGCTGCAGACCCTGAACGAAGCCTACAAAGTCATGCAGTTGCAAGGCGCACGCCTGAGCCCGTTCAAGTCCCTGTACCTGGCAACCCTGGGCGGCGCCCGCGCCCTGCGCCTGGAAGAGCGGATCGGCACTCTGCACCCTGGTACCGACGCCGACTTCGTGGTCCTCGACTACCACGCCACGCCCTTGCTCAGCTATCGCCTGAAGCAGGCCAACAGCATCGCTGAAACCCTGTTTGTGCTGATGACCCTGGGGGATGATCGCACCGTGCTGCAGACCTACTCCGCCGGCCAGCCAGTCCACCAGCGCTAACTGCGCAAACGAAAAATCCCCCGCTCGCCGAACATCGAACGGGGGATTTTTCATGCCCAAGTCCCAGGCGATCAGGTGCAGACTAGAACGTCACTTCCATGTTCAAGGTCGGCGCCGTAGTCCGCGTACCCCGTCCACCGTCCACCCCGAACTTGTTGTGCCAGTACTCGTAGCCGACGCCCAGGTACAGGTTGGGCTTGACGTTCTTGCCCGGCAGCACCGCAAACATCAGCGACGTCCGCACCAGGGTTTCCGGCGCAGTGTCTCGGTAGTTGTAGTCGTGGCCCTTTTCCCCGATGTAATTGACGAAGCCCTGGAACTTGGCGGCGTGACTGCCAACTTCGAAGGGGCGCATCCAGGCCAGATTGAGCAGGTAGGTATCGTCGAAGGTGTGATCCGGGTCCTTGGCCCCGGGGATGCCGGAATGGTTGTTTTCCTTGTAGTACAGCAAGCTCAGGTCCAGCACGCCGACGGTGTTGAACTTCAGGGTCGGACCGAAGACCAGGGCGCGTTTCTTGGCCGAGCCCAGGTTGTTGTTGCGGCTGGCATCGAAGCCCAGGGTCAGCGCGTAGTCCTTGACGAGGCCTGTGCCCAGGGGCGTATCGAACACCCGGGACGCGAAGAGCTGGTGACGATAGACGCCATAGACTTCGCTGCTGCCCTTGTGGGTGCCCTTGCGCGGATCGTCGTTGTCGGAGAGCAGTACGTCCAGGTGCAGGTAGTTGCTGCCGTACTGGTAGCCACTGGCGTGGGTGAAACTGTAGATGCGCTTGCTGATGTAGTGCGGATTGTTCGGGTTGGTGAACTCCTTGCCGTACCGAAAGCCGACGCTGTTGTTCATCCACTCCAGGGCGGCTGCTTCCCCTGCTCCGATCAATGTCATCAGCAGGGTTGCGCCTTGTAATGCCTTTTTCATTTTTATTATGTCCTGTGGCGGTGTGGCGTAAGGCAGCTTCGCTGGCTGCCGTCCGCACGCAGTATCGGCACAAGCGCCACAGGCCCCAAAGAACAGAATATCGATCAGCGCGCTGCCAAAACGGCAACAGCCGCCCGCAGCCATGGACTCAGAGCACTGGCTGGCCGAAGGCGCGCTCGGCCCGTTCGCGAATCGCGATCTCTTCGCCGAGCAGATGCGCCAGCGCCTCCACCGCGCTGGGCAGATCCCGACCGCTGCGGGCATAGAGCCCCAGGTCGCTGTAGATACCACCCTGGTCGCTCAGCGGGATATGCACCAACTCCCCCTTGCTCAAGTCGCCCTCGACCCCGACCCGGGTCTGGAAGGCCACCCCCATGTTGTGCCGGGCCATCTGCCGCGCCAGCTCCATGGAGTTGCTCTGCAAGGGCGGTTTGTCCAACAGGCCCAGGCGCTTGTGCAACGGCGCCAGCAAGTGATGGATCGACAGCTCGCTCTTGGCCAGGATCAGCCCGTGCTCGGCGCAGGTGGCGAAATTGACGCTGCCCCGCTCGGCCAAGGGATGATCGGGGCTGACCAGGGCCCCCAGGCGAAAATGACCGACACTCAACGGGCGAATTTCCGGCGCCCTGGGCAAGGCGAACGCCAGGCCCAGATCCGCGCGACTGCTGATCAAGGCCTGGGGAATGGATTGCGAGCCTTGTACCGTGACGCCGATGGTCACCTGTGGATAGAGATCGCGCATGCGCTTGAGCACCGAGGGCAGCAGGTCCACCGTCGCGCCTTCCACAGCGGCGATCTCCACATGCCCGCTCTTGAGGCCACGCAGGGCATCGAACTCCAGGCGCACCCGCTCCAGGTCCTGCAGCACCAGATTGACATGACGGCTCATGACCTCTCCCGCCAGGGTCAGGCGCAAGCCGCCCGGCAGGCGCTCGAACAGTGGCGCGCCGATTTCATCCTCGATCTTCAGGATCTGCCGGTTCACCGCCGAAGACGCCACATTCAGGCGCCGAGCGGCCTCGCGGATCGAATGACAGCGGCGAACCATATCGAAGTAATGGATGGCGGAAGAATGAATGCGTAGCGTTCTGCCGATCATGCCGCAGGCTCCTTTCGCAGGACCAGAGGCACACGGATTGCCGGCCGCGAACCTCGAA
>NZ_MOAK01000061.1:127520-134241 GCF_003732485.1 Pseudomonas protegens | reverse complement strand
CCAGATCAGCAAGCAGCCCCGCCACCAAACAAAAATCCCCCGCTGCATAAGGTTACGCAGCGAGGGATTTTCATTCTGATCGAGGCTTACAGCTTGGCTGTCGGTCGCCCCGGCTTCTTGGTCTGCAGCAGGTGCGAGAACACGGCATGCAGGTCGTCCGAGGCGCTTTCCTCGTCCAGGTTGAGCTTGCTGTCGATGTGATCCATGTGATGCATCATCAGGTTCACCGCCAGCTCGCCATCCCGAGCCTCGATGGCATCGATCAGTTGGGTGTGTTCATCGTAGGAGCAGTGGGAACGGTTGCCGCTTTCATACTGGGCGATGATCAGCGACGTCTGGGACACCAGGCTGCGCTGAAAGCTGATCAGCGGCGCATTCTTCGCCGCTTCCGCCAGCTTCAGGTGGAACTCCCCGGAAAGGCGGATGCCGGCACCCCGATCGCCCCGGGAAAAGCTATCGCGCTCCTCGTTGACCATCTGCCGCAATTCCAACAGTTGCTCGGCAGTGGCGTGCTGGACCGCCAGCTCGGTAATGGCTCGCTCCACCAGACGCCGGGCGAGAAATACCTGACGGGCCTCCTCGACGCTCGGGCTGGCAACCACCGCCCCCCGATTGGGCCGCAACAGCACCACGCCTTCATGGGCCAGCCGCGACAATGCACGACGGATGATGGTCCGACTGACTCCGAATATTTCCCCGAGCGCCTCTTCACTCAACTTGGTGCCGGGCGCCAGGCGCTGCTCGAGGATGGCCTCAAAGATGTGCGCGTAGACAATATCGTCCTGGGTTCCGCTGCGACCGGCTTTGCCTGCTCGCGGTTGTTTCTTGAGAGGTTGCAACTGTTCGTTCATGGGCACTCGGGTCGGGAGGACTGCGGCGATTTCGGCGTGACTTTAATACGCCACGGTGGGTCGCTGGCAAGTATCGCGTTAAAACAGGGGCACATTGTACACAACCGCTGGGGATCTTTAGCAAAAAGTGTTACCGGCCCCACCACTTATTCAACGACTGTACGGCTATTTGTAGTCACGGCTGTATTGCAATGCAAAGTTGCTTTTAAGTTTAGGCTTTGACCTTGAACCCCAATTACCGGCTCGTTGCTTGCGCAGGCTGCAAGCAGCGTTGGCTGGGCATGGGTTTTGCGTCTTTCAAGAACAAGGAATAGCAGTAATGTCCGATGCCACCCCCGCGCAACTACGCCCCCTCGCGGACACTTCGCCCTCCGCCATAGTCGCCGGTTTCATCGCCATGATGACCGGCTACACCAGTTCCCTGGTGCTGATGTTCCAGGCTGGGCAAGCCGCCGGCCTGACCAGTGGTCAGATCTCCTCCTGGATCTGGGCGATCTCCATTGGCATGGCGGTGTGCAGCATCGGCCTGTCCCTGCGCTATCGCACCCCTATCACCATCGCCTGGTCCACACCCGGCGCTGCCCTGCTGATCACCAGCCTGTCGGGGGTGACCTACGGCGAAGCCATTGGCGCCTATATCACTTGCGCGGTACTGGTGACCATTTGCGGGCTCACCGGCAGTTTCGAGCGCCTGGTGAAGAAGATCCCGGCGTCCCTGGCCGCCGCCCTGCTGGCGGGAATCCTGTTCAAGATCGGCAGTGAAATCTTTGTGGCGGCCCAACACCGCACCGGCCTGGTACTGGGCATGTTCTTCACCTACCTGGTGGTCAAGCGCCTGTCGCCACGCTATGCCGTTCTCGCGGCCCTGCTGATTGGCACTGCGCTTTCCGGGCTGATGGGTTTGCTGGACTTCAGTGGCTTCCATCTGGAAGTGGCGACCCCGGTCTGGACCACGCCGCACTTCTCCCTGGCGGCCACCATCAGCATCGGCATTCCGCTGTTCGTGGTAGCCATGACCTCGCAGAACATGCCCGGGATCGCAGTGCTGCGCGCCGACGGCTACAACGTACCGGCCTCGCCACTGATTACCGCCACCGGCCTGGCTTCGTTGCTGCTGGCACCGTTCGGCTCCCACGGCATCAACCTGGCGGCCATCAGCGCTGCGATCTGCACCGGCTCCCACGCCCATGAAGACCACAGCAAGCGTTATACCGCCGCGGTGTGGTGCGGGATTTTCTACGGCATCGCCGGGGTCTTCGGCGCCACCCTGGCCGCGCTGTTCGCGGCCCTGCCCAAGGAGCTGGTGCTGTCCATCGCCGCCCTGGCGCTGTTCGGCTCGATCATCAACGGCTTGAGCATCGCCATGAGTGAAGTGAAGGAGCGAGAAGCGGCGCTGATCACTTTTATGGTGACTGCTTCGGGGCTGACGCTGTTTTCCATTGGCTCGGCATTCTGGGGAATTGTCGCTGGGGTGGTGACCTTGATGATTCTGAATTGGCGCAGCGCCTGAAGGGCTTCGCTGGCAAGCCAGCTCCCACACAGACCGGCGCCCACCGCAGGAGCCGGACTGCCGGCGAATAGCGCCCACGACAAAACCCGGGGCTGGCCCGTGGCAGAGGCAAGGATACAAAGGGGAAAATCGACAGATTGCCCTGGGGCAACAACGCATGAGCGGCCCGGACGGGCCGCTCATGCATGACATCACGCGACTGGGTTGATCGCGTTGTCCGGGTACCAGACGTCCAGCAGCGGGCTGACTTCAACGCTGGTCAGCTCGGTACGGCCTTTGAGCCAGGCTTCAACAGCTGCACGCTGTGCTTCGCTGACGGAACCGCGCTTGCTCAGGCAAACCAGACCGAAGTCATCGCCGCCGACATAGCCCAGACCGTTGGCTTCCATCGCTTCTTTGAGGAACGCGTCGAGGAAAGCGTCAATAGCCTCTTCAGCCAGATCTTCTTTGAAATCCAGGTTCAGCTCAAAACCCAGCTCCTGAAATTCATCTACGCAGAGTTTTTTGCGCAGACGGCGGGAACGGTTAGTGGCCATGGAACAATCCTCATAAGTAATAACGGGCGGCACTTTACCAGTTTAGGCGGGCGATTGCCTGACTCTATGAGGATGCAGGCCTGCCATTGGTAAAAAAAATACCGTCCCGGCGGCCCGTGGCACGGCACAAGCCGCTATACCTTGGGGCATAATGCCGACACTTTCATGACCACTGAGGGATTTTATCTGCATGCCCTCGCCTTTTTTCCCCTCGACTGCAGGGTTTCACTTCATATGATCAAATCGTTGCGTCCTCTTTTGCTTGCCAGTGTTTTTCTTCCCCTGGCATTCCCTGTCTCCGCGGCTCCGGTCAACACCACCCTGACCCCCAAGGTTCAACAAGCCCTCAAAGCCAGCAAGCTCCCGGACAACGCCCTGTCGCTGGTGATGATTCCCCTTAACGGGCCTGGCACTCCGACGATTTTCAACGCCGATGTCTCGGTCAACCCAGCCTCCACTATGAAGCTGGTGACTACCTACGCGGCCCTGGAAATGCTCGGCCCGACCCACCAGTGGAAGACCGAGTTCTACACCGACGGCACCCTCAGCGGCGGTATTCTCAACGGCAATCTCTATCTCAAGGGCGGCGGTGATCCCAAGCTGAACATGGAGAAGCTCTGGCTGCTGATGCGTGACCTGCGGGCCAATGGCGTGCAGCAAGTCACCGGCGACCTGGTACTGGACCGCAACTACTTCGTGCAACCGCAATTGCCGGAGTTCAATGACGACGGCAACGACGAGAACAAACCGTTCCTGGTCAAGCCCGACGCGCTGATGGTCAACCTCAAGGCCCTGCGCTTTGTCGCCCGCAATGATTCCGGCCGGGTGCTGGTGTCGGTGGAGCCGCCGATCGCCAAGATCCGCATCGACAATCAGGTCAAGGCAGTCAACACCAAGCAGTGCACCGGCGATGTCCGCTACAACCCGGTGACCCAGGCCGATGGCAGCGTGATCGTCACCGTTGGCGGCCAGTTGGGCGATGGCTGCAGCTCCCAGACCTACCTGTCGCTGCTGGACCATGCCACCTACACCGCCGGCGCGGTGCGGGCCATCTGGAGCGAGCTGGGCGGCAGCATCCAGGGCAAGGATCGCCTGGCGGTAGTGCCCAAGGACGCCAAGGTCCTGGCCCGGGCCTTCTCCCCGGACCTTGCGGAGATCATCCGCGACATCAACAAATACAGTAACAACACCATGGCCCAGCAGCTGTTCCTCAGCCTGGGAGCCAAGTACCGCAACGAAGCCGACGGCGATGACGCCAAGGCGGCCCAGCGCGTGGTGCGCCAGTGGCTGGCGAAAAAAGGCATCACCGCGCCGCATCTGGTGATGGAGAACGGCTCCGGCCTGTCCCGTGCCGAACGGGTCAGCGCCCGGGAAATGGCCGGCCTGCTGCAAGCGGCATGGAAGAGTCCCTATGCCGCCGAGTTCATCAGCTCCATGCCGATTGCCGGCATGGACGGCACCATGCGCAAGCGCCTGAAACGCACCGCCATGTCCGGTGAAGCCCACATCAAGACCGGCACCCTGAACACCGTGCGCGCCATCGCCGGCTATAGCCGCGACGACAACGGCAACACCTGGGCGGTGGTGGCGATCCTCAACGATCCACGTCCCTTCGGCGCTTCTTCAGTGCTGGATCAGGTGCTGCTGGATCTGTATCGCCAGCCAAAACTGGCCAGCAGCGCGTCAGTTCTGTAACTCGCTGTTGCGACAGTGGCGGACCCGCTCCGCCGCTGTCAGCGATCAGGGCAGCTCTGGCTGGACTCGATCGCGTCCCGCCTGTTTGGCGGCATAAACCCCGGAGTCGGCCCGCAACAACAAGCCATCCGCCCCTTCGCCTTCGCGCCAGCTGGCAATGCCGAAACTGGCGGTGACAGTGCCCACCGGCTCGATCGGCGAGCTGCGCAGCCCCTGCCACAACTCTTGGGCCAGGATCAGCGCCTGCTTGGCGTTGGTGCCCGGACACAGCACCATGAATTCCTCACCGCCTAGGCGGCAGAACACATCGGTACGCCGCAGACGCCCGCCAATGCGAGCACACAACCCCCGTAACACCTGATCCCCCACTCCGTGCCCGTACTGGTCGTTGATCCGCTTGAAATGATCGATATCCAGCATGATCACCGCCATATCGCCTCCGATACGCTCCAGCCGCTGCATTTCATTCTGCAACTGCTCCTGGAAATAGCGCCGGTTGTGAATGCCGGTGAGGGAGTCGGTCACCGACAACGCGCGCAGTTCTTCCTCGACCCGCTTGAGGTCGGAAATGTCCGAGATATAGCCGTGCCACAGCACCCCGCCGCCCTGGAGGCTTTCCGGGGTCGCCGCGCCACGCATCCAGCGCAGTCCACGCTGCGGAAGGCAGACCCGGTACTCTTCGCGCCACGGACTGAGCTGTTGCGCGGAAACCTGGATCGACGTGCGTACCCGCTGCACATCCTCGGGGTGGATACGCTCGAACACCGCCTCGGCATCCTCCTGCAGCAACTGCGGCTCGATCTCGTAGATTTCGCGGATGCCATCACTGGCATAGGTAAAGCTCGCGTGTCCATCGGCATCCAGCTTGAACTGGTAGATCCCCCCAGGAACATGGGCACTGAGCCTTTTCAACAGACGATCCCGGGCCGCCAGGGCTTCGTGCACCCGCTTGCGCTCGGTGATGTCGATGCAGATGGCCAGGTGGCCGATCCACAACCCCTGGTCATCCAGTACCGGGGTCGCCAGCATATTCACTTGCAAGTGGCTGCCGTCACGCCTGACCAGCGTCCACTCCCGCGCCTCATGACCACCGGCCAGGCCTTCTTCCACCAACATGGCCTGGGACACCGGAATGGCCTTGCCATAGCGCTGGGTAAGGCTCTGGGCCCAACTTTCCAGCTCCCGGGGCAGGTGCAGGCTTTCCAGGGTCAGGTGGCCCACCGCTTCACTGCTGCTGTAGCCGAGCATCTGCTCGGCCCCGGCATTGAAGGTACTGATGACCCCACGCAGGTCCGTGGCGATGATCGCCACCTGGGTTGCGGCATTGAGGACACAGCGCAACTGACTGTGAGTGCCGCGCAATTCCTGTTCGCGACTGCGCAGCTCCCCCGTGCGTTGCTCCACCAGGGCCAAGGCCCGTTGCCGCTGGCTCACCAGCACATAGAGCAAGGCGCTGAGCAGCACACTGAGCATGCCACCGAGAATCACCAGGCTGCTCAGGGACGAGTGGTTGGCATGCAGGAACGCCGCGCTGGGGCGGATATCTACCTGATAATCCCGGTCCGCCAGGCGTAGCAGGCGGCTGGCCGTCAGGTGGCTGGTGATCGGCGGATTGTTCGATTCATAGAGCACCTCGTGCTGACCCTCGGTGGACAGATCGAGAATCCGCACCGACAGGTTGTCGCTGGCCGGCACCGGCAAGCCGTCCGCCACCAGTTGCCGCAGGCTGATCACCGCCAGCACATAACCGTATGGCCTGGCCTGGGGCAAGGGGCTGTCCTGGGGGCGCCTGACCGGCGCCGCCAGCAGCACGCCCCGGGCATAGGCAGGGTCCACGGCAACCAGGTGCAAAGGCGGCGAAACCGCCAGGCCGTTGAGCTCCCTGGCCCGCTCCAGAGTAGCCCGGCGCTGAGGCTGGGCCAGCAAGTCATACCCCAGGGGCGAGCCCAGGGGGCTTTGGGTCTGGCTGTACAGAACCGGGGCAAAGTCTTCCTGCTCGCCCGCCGGCTCCATCTGGCCGCTGGCGTTCAATTGCAGGATGGTGAACCCCGGCACTCCCTGATTCCGCACCGCCTGTTCGAACGCCGGCCGCTGGGCACGACTCACCAGAGGCGCCCAGGCATAAGCCT
>NZ_MOAK01000061.1:119522-127466 GCF_003732485.1 Pseudomonas protegens | reverse complement strand
GATCGGAATTGACAAAGAAACGCCGCAAACCGTCCAGGCGTTGCTCCTGGTCTTGAAAGCGTTCTTCGATACGGCTGTAGCGTTCGCTGGCCAGCAATTGGAAGCGCTGGCGCAGCTGCTGTTTATTCAAGTTGTAAGTGGACCAGGCCAGCAGCCCGGTGAGAATGCCGCCCGCAAGCAACACCAGCACAGCCACTAGCCAGGCAGATACTTCTTCACTAATGAAACCCAGGATTTTCGGGCGTACCACATGCAACGGCATAAGTAGAACTCATCACGCCAGCGAGTTTGGGTGTCATCCGGACTTGGTGTGAGTTATAGCTATTAGCCATTAATTTGACCAGCGTTAAACAGCCCCCAAAGCCCGAAAAAAAGGGCATTGGGGACTTATCCGGCCATCAGCGGGCGCTGACTTTCCAGGCGCGGTGAATTTTGCTGTTACGGGCAAAATCCGGGTCGATGGTTTTCGCCGTGATCTCCTCGACCTGATAGCGCGCGGCGAGGTTCTCATCCAACTGGAACTTGCGGAAGTTATTGGAGAAGTACAGCACGCCACCCGGGGCCAGGCGGGCCATGGCCAGGTCCAGCAACTGCACCTGGTCACGCTGTACGTCGAACACCCCTTCCATGCGCTTGGAGTTGGAGAAGGTCGGCGGGTCGATGAAGATCAGGTCGAACTCGTCACGGCAACTGTCCAGCCAGGCCATCACATCACCCTGCTCCAGACGGTTCTTGTCGGAGAAACCGTTGAGGGAGAAGTTGCGTCGCGCCCAGTCCAGGTAGGTTTTCGACAGGTCGACACTGGTGGTACTGCGGGCTCCGCCCTTGGCCGCGTGCACACTGGCGGTGGCGGTGTAGCAGAACAGGTTGAGGAAACGCTTGCCGGCAGCCTCTTTCTGAATGCGCATGCGCATCGGCCGATGATCGAGGAACAGTCCGGTATCCAGGTAGTCAGTCAGGTTCACCAGCAGCTTGACCCCGCCTTCGCGGACTTCGGTGAACTGGCCCTGGGCGCTCTGGCGCTCGTATTGCTTGGTGCCGCTCTGACGCTCGCGACGCTTGATCACCACCCGGCTCTTGTCCACATTCAGGGCCTGGGGAATCGCCGCCAGGGCATCGAACAGGCGCGCCTGGGCCTTCTCCGGGTCCACCGACTTGGGCGCCGCGTATTCCTGAACGTGCACCCAGTCCTGATACAGGTCGATGGCCAGGGAGTATTCCGGCATGTCGGCGTCATAGACCCGGTAGCACTCGACACCCTCGCGCTTGGCCCACTTGCCCAGCAGCTTGAGGTTCTTTTGCAGACGGTTGGCAAACATCTGCCCGCCCTCACTCAGGCGGGCCTGTTCGACCACCGGCGCAGGCGCAGGAGCCGGCTTGATCGGGTTGCCATTCTTGTTGTACTGGCGCACTGGCGCTTCGTCAGCGGCGGCCTGGGCCTGCTCGCGTTCCACCTGACGCTGCTCGGCGGTGCGACGCTCGCCGGTGACGAACTGGTCCGGCAGCACCTTGATCAGCAGCAACTTGCACGGCAAGGCGCCGTTCCAGAACGAATACTGCTTGTGGCTGCGAATGCCCATGCGTTTGCCCAGGTCCGGGGCGCCGGTGAACACCGCCGCTTCCCAGTTCAGGCAAGCCTGACGCAGGCGCTCGCCGAGGTTCTGGTAGAGATACAAGAGGCTTGCCTCATCCCCCAGGCGCTCGCCATAGGGTGGGTTGCAGATCACCAGGCCCTTCTGGTTCTGGTCCGGGCGCGGCTCGAAAGTACCTACTTCGCCCTGGTAGATCTTGATCCAGTCGCTCAGGCCCGCGCGCTCGACGTTGTTGCGACCCGGCTGGATCAATCGTGGATCGGCCTCATAGCCGCGAATCCACAGCGGAGGCTTGGCCAGTCCGGCCTGGGCCCGAGCCAGTGCTTCATCGTGCAGTTTGCGCCACAGCGCCGGCACATGGCCGAGCCAGGCGGTAAAGCCCCACTGCTCACGCTTGAGGTTGGGAGCGATGTCCGCGGCAATCATCGCCGCTTCCACCAGGAAGGTGCCGACACCGCACATCGGGTCAGCCAGGGCCCCGCCTTCAGCGGCGATACGTGGCCAGCCGGAGCGGATCAGGATCGCGGCCGCCAGGTTTTCCTTGAGCGGCGCGGCGCCTTGCTGCAGGCGATAGCCACGCTGATGCAGGCTGTGGCCGGAAAGGTCCAGGGACAGGATGGCTTCGCCGCGATCCAGGCGCAGGTGGATGCGCAGGTCCGGATTGAGCTTGTCCACCGAAGGACGTTCGCCGGTAGGTGTGCGCAGTTTGTCGACAATGGCGTCCTTGACCTTCAGGGCGCCGAAGTGGGTGTTGTCGATGCCCGAACCGTGACCGCTGAACTCCACCGCCAGGGTGCCATCGGCCAGCATATGGTCCTGCCAGTCGACGTCCAGCACACCGTGGTAGAGGTCCTCGGCGTCCTTCATTGGAAAGCGCTTGAGGACCAGCAGCACCCGGTTGGCCAGGCGCGACCACAGACACAGCCGATAGGCCGTCTCCATGTCGGCCATGCCGCGCACGGCAGAAGTGTGCTCACGCGCTTGCTCAAGGCCAAGCCCGACGGCTTCCTCGATCAGCAGGCCTTCAAGGCCTTTGGGACAGGTGAGGAAGAGTTCGTAACGATCCGACATGGGAGTACCAGGGCCTTTGGCAATAAGTGAACGGACAACGCATCGCCCGTTCGGTTTTCAATCAAGCGCTTTTCTTCAAGAGCGCTCGTGTGGCACGAAACTGTGCCGTCCCACCCCGGCAGGCAGGCTTTCTTGCAGGGCAAAAGAGCTTAGAGGCCGGGACAGATAAAAAGTCAGGGCAACAAAATGACATAAGTCGACCCTTCGTCGAATAGTAGTTGAGTGCAACCGTTCGACATTCTCACTAAAGCATTAACCTCATCATCTAGTGAGAGGCTGATCACAGTGGGCTTTGCCTGACAAACAGGCTAAAAGACCCGCCCCGGCTTATGGCCTGGACAGCATTTTCGTTACGTCCTTATGACAAAACGATCATTCACTTGCTGTGACCTATTGGTTAGAACTCAACACAGGTTGGCGCCGCAATGGCGTCAACATCAAGGCTCGCGACGCCGGCAGCGAGCACCAACGGCAGAGACAATCTGCCCGACCTCAGAAGCAGGTCGACGGGACATAAGACAGTCAACAAGTGAGGGAAACACCCTATGAGAAGACTAAAGCGTGATCCGTTGGAAAGAGCATTTTTACGCGGATATCAGTATGGCGTTAATGGCAAGTCCCGTGAGCTTTGCCCATTTACTCTACCGTCGGTACGCCAAGCCTGGATTAACGGCTGGCGCGAAGGACGCGGCGACAACTGGGACGGTATGACAGGCACTGCGGGCATCCACAGACTCAACGAACTTCGCGCTGTCGGCTGATCAGGGCACATTCCGACACCTAAAACTTGAATAGATGACGACTTAACCACGCACGCCCCATCCGGGCGGCGGGCTTCGGCCCAGGGGCTCCTTCGAGGAGCCCTTTTTTATGGCCGCGCTTGCGCCCGTTCTTATCGGCCCATGGCCGCGATGGCATCCACCGATTCGCGAATCAGCGCCGGCCCCTTGTAGATGAAGCCCGAATACAGCTGCACCAGGCTGGCGCCCGCGGCGATCTTCTCAGCCGCGTGCTTGCCTTCAGTGATGCCGCCCACAGCAATGATCGGTAAACGGCCGGCCAGCTCAGTTGCCAGTACCTTGACGGTGTGGGTGCTCTTGTCTCGCACCGGCGCGCCGGACAGACCGCCCGCCTCGTCACCGTGCTCCATGCCTTCGACGCCTTCACGGCTCAGGGTGGTGTTGGTGGCGATCACTGCGTCCATGCCGGTTTCCAGCAGGGCGCGGGCCACTTCCACGGTTTCCTCGTCGCTCATGTCCGGGGCAATCTTGATGGCCAGCGGTACGCGCTTGCCGTGGATTGCGGCCAATTCCTGCTGGCGCTGGCTCAAAGCCGCCAGCAGCTGCTTGAGGGACTCGCCGAACTGCAGGCTGCGCAAGCCCGGAGTGTTGGGCGAGCTGACATTGACCGTGACATAGCTGGCATGGGCATAGACCTTGTCCAGGCAGATCAGGTAGTCATCCACCGCCCGCTCCACCGGCGTGTCGAAGTTCTTGCCGATATTGATCCCCAGCACGCCCTTGTATTGGGAGGCGGCGACCCGCGCCAGCAGATTATCGACCCCAAGGTTGTTGAAGCCCATGCGGTTGATGATGGCTTCGGCCTGGGGCAGGCGGAAGATCCGCGGCTTGGGGTTGCCCGGCTGCGGCCGCGGGGTGACGGTGCCGATCTCGACGAAACCAAAGCCCAGTTGAGCGAAGCCATCGATGGCGGCGCCGTTCTTGTCCAGACCGGCAGCCAGTCCCACCGGGTTCGCAAACTCCAGGCCCATGACCTGCACCGGCAACTGCGCCGGCGCCTTGCACAACAGACCGTTAAGGCCCAAACGCCCGCCCGCACCGATCAGGTCCAGGGACAGATCGTGGGAGGTTTCCGGGGAGAGTTTGAACAACAGCTGGCGGGCCAGGGTATACATGGGCGGGATGAACTCGGTTGGCGGCGAAATAAGGCGTCGATTATAGCCGCGCCCGGGGCTTGCAGGCGAGGCGCAGAATGAAATCCCCGGCAATGGCATATGCCTTGCACCCACTTGCTCCATCAGATCTGGGCCAATGGCGGTCCAGGTTAAAGGACAATGGCGTCGTCACCCGCACGGGCTTTGCCTGGCCAGCGGGTACGACGCTTTTTTATGCAAGGTGCCAAGCCATGACTGAACACCCCAACTCCGCGCTGGCCTGGGTCAACGGCAGCGATGCCCCGGAAAAGTCCGCCATCAACCTGGGCTTCATGGCCCTGACCGATTGCGCCTCAGTGGTGGTCGCCGCCACCCAGGGCTTTGCCCAGCCCTACGGGCTGACCCTGAACCTCAAGCGCCAGAGCTCCTGGGCCGGGCTGCGGGACAAACTGGTGAGCGGCGAACTGGACGCCGCCCACAGTCTCTACGGCCTGATCTACGCCGTGCACCTGGGCATAGGCGGGACCCATCCCTGCGACATGGCCGTGCTCATGGGCCTGAACCAGAACGGCCAGAGCATCAACCTGTCCCGGGAACTGCAAGCCCTCAAGGTGACCAGCCCTGAGGCATTGGACCGCCACGTGCACCAAGGCCGGGCACGACTGACCTTCGCCCAGACCTTCCCCACCGGCACTCATGCCATGTGGCTGTACTACTGGCTGGCCAGCCAGGGTATCCACCCGCTGCAGGATGTCGACAGCGTGGTGGTGCCACCGCCGCAGATGGTGGCTCATCTGCAGGCCGGACGCATCGACGGGTTCTGCGTCGGCGAACCCTGGAGCGCCAGTGCAGTGCAGCAGGATCAGGGGTTCACCCTGGCCACCAGCCAGGCGATCTGGCCGGATCACCCGGAAAAAGTCCTTGGCTGCACCCGCGCCTTCGTCGAGCAATACCCCAACACCGCCCGGGTCCTGGTGATGGCGATTCTCGAAGCCAGCCGCTTTATCGAGCAAAGCCCGGAAAACCGCCGCAGCACCGCCCAGATGCTGAGCGCCGCCGATTACCTGAATACACCGCTGGACTGCATCGAGCCGCGGCTGCTGGGGGATTACACCGACGGCCTGGGCAATCGTTGGCAGGACCCCCACGCCCTGCGCTTTCACCACCATGGCGCCGTCAACCTGCCCTACCTGTCCGACGGCATGTGGTTCATGACCCAGTTCCGGCGCTGGGGCCTGCTGCGGGAGGACCCGGACTACCTGGGCGTCGCTCGCCAGGTGCAGCAGCTTGAGCTATACCGCAAAGCCGCCACCGCGCTGGGCATTGCCGCCCGGGGCCAGGACATGCGCAGCAGCCAGTTGATCGATGGCAAGGTGTGGGACGGCTCTGAGCCTGCCGCCTATGCCCGCAGCTTCCGCCTGCATGCCCTGAACGATAACCCTCCCCTTGTTGCCCAGCGCTGACCGGAGCTCGCGAACATGCTGCGTATCCTGCTGATCAACGACACCGCGAAAAAAGTCGGAAGGCTCAAGGCCGCCCTCTGCGAAGCCGGTTTCGAGGTGATTGACGAATCCGGTCTGACCATCGACCTGCCGGGCCGCGTCGAAACGGTGCGTCCGGACGTGATCCTGATCGATACCGAGTCACCCAGCCGTGATGTCATGGAGCAAGTGGTGCTGGTCAGTCGCGATCAACCCCGGCCCATCGTGATGTTCACCGATGAACACGATCCGGGGGTGATGCGCCAGGCGATCAAGTCCGGGGTCAGCGCCTACATCGTCGAGGGCATCCAGGTACAGCGCCTGCAACCGATTCTCGACGTGGCCATGGCGCGCTTTGAAAGTGACCAGGCCCTGCGCGCGCAACTCCAGGCCCGAGACCAGCAACTGGCCGAGCGCAAGCGCATCGAGCTGGCCAAGGGCCTGTTGATGAAAATGAAGGACTGCGACGAAGAACAGGCCTACACCCTGATGCGACGCCAGGCCATGAGTAAACAGCAGAAGCTGATCCAGGTCGCGGAACAGATCATCGCCATGCAGGAACTGCTGGGCTGACCCCCTCCCCGTAGGAGCCGGCTTGCCGGCGAACAGGCTTCTGAACCTTGTGCCAGTCTTGAGGGCGCCTTCGCTGGCAAGCCAGCGCCTACAACCAGCTCCACATCCAGTTCCTGCAGCCGGTGTCGACAGGGGTTGGCGCGGCTCTTGCTATCAGATCCACAACGGTAACCAACGGCGGTTGCCCCACCTACGACAAAGACGTCGCGCACCCTGCTCGCCCTCAACGAGCCGGGCGCCGACGTTTTTTCGTTTTGGCCCCACTGACCGGGGTCGGTGGCGCGGCCGTGGCGGCGCTCCACCTGCAAGCTCATGACGACTCCAACGACTCTTATCAGCTGAGGTGCGCGATGAATTCAAGCTTCTGGAAATCCGGCCACACCCCGACCCTGTTCGCGGCCTTTCTGTATTTCGACCTGAGCTTCATGGTCTGGTACCTGCTGGGGCCCCTGGCGGTGCAGATCGCCGCCGACCTGCACCTGAGCACCCAGCAACGCGGGCTGATGGTGGCCACGCCGATCCTCGCCGGGGCGGTGCTGCGCTTCATCATGGGCCTGCTGGCCGATCGCCTGTCGCCCAAGACCGCCGGACTGATCGGCCAGGTCATCGTCATCGGCGCCCTGTTCGGCGCCTGGAAGCTGGGCATCCACAGCTATGAGCAAGCGCTGCTACTGGGGGTATTCCTCGGCATGGCCGGCGCCTCCTTCGCCGTGGCCCTGCCCTTGGCGTCGCAGTGGTATCCGCCACAACACCAGGGCAAGGCCATGGGCATCGCCGGTGCCGGCAACTCCGGCACCGTGTTCGCCGCGCTGATCGCTCCGGTGCTGGCGGCAGCTTTCGGCTGGAGCAATGTCTTCGGCTTCGCCCTGATCCCGCTGATCCTGACACTGGTGCTGTTCGCCTGGCTGGCGAAGAACGCCCCCGAGCGGCCGCGAGCCAAGTCCATGGGCGACTACTTCAAGGCCCTGGGGGACCGTGACAGCTGGTGGTTCATGTTTTTCTACAGCGTGACCTTCGGCGGTTTCATCGGCCTGGCCAGCGCCCTGCCCGGTTACTTCAATGACCAGTACGGCCTGAGCCCCGTCACCGCTGGCTACTACACCGCCGCCTGTGTCTTCGGCGGCAGCCTGATGCGCCCTCTGGGCGGCGCCCTGGCCGACCGTTTCGGCGGTATCCGCACCTTGCTGGCGATGTACAGCGTGGCGGTGATCTGCATCGCCGCCGTAGGTTTCAACCTACCCAGTTCCTACGCCGCCCTGGCCCTGTTCGTCTGCACCATGCTGGGCCTCGGTGCCGGCAATGGCGCGGTGTTCCAACTGGTACCGCAACGTTT
>NZ_MOAK01000061.1:118391-119433 GCF_003732485.1 Pseudomonas protegens | reverse complement strand
GAGCACCGGCAGCTATCAACTGGCGCTGTGGCTGTTCGCCAGTCTCGGGGTCCTGGCCTGGTTCGGCCTGCACGGGGTCAAGCGCCGCTGGAGAACCACCTGGGGCTCCGCCGCCGTGACTGCGGCGCGGGTCTGAGGGCGTCATGGGCCTGCAATTGAGCCACGCCGAGGCCAGCGCCACCGGACCGCGGGCGGAGAATCAGGACGCCTTGCGCCGGGTCACCCCGGCGCCGGATCTGGCGGCGAGCAAGGGCCTGCTGTTCGCCATCGCCGATGGCGTCAGTCAGTGTGCCGACGGCGGCCTGGCAGCCCGTTCGAGCCTGCAGGCCCTGGCCCTGGATTACTACGCCACCCCGGAAACCTGGGCCGTGGCACAGGCCCTGGAACGCCTGCTGATCGCCCAGAACCGTTGGCTCCAGGCCAACGGCGGTGGCCAGCCCCTGCTTACCACCCTCAGCGCCCTGGTGCTGCGGGGACGGCGCTTTACCCTGGCCCATGTCGGCGACTGCCGGGTCTACCGCTGGCACCAGCAGCAGTTGCAACGCATCAGCGAGGACCACGTCTGGGACCAGCCGGGCATGCAGCATGTGCTCAAGCGCGCCCTGGGCCTGGACCAGCATCTGGTGCTGGACTTCCTCGATGGCGAACTGCGCCTGGGGGAAAGCTTCCTGATGCTCAGCGACGGGGTCTGGGCCACTCTGGGCGACAGCGCCATCGCCGCCATTCTGCGGGACCAGCCCGACCTGGACAGCGCGACACAGACCCTGGTCAACGCCGCGCACCTGGCCGGCAGCCAGGACAACGCCAGCGCGCTACTGGTGCGGGTCGACGAGCTCGGCGAAAGCAGCCTCGGCGATGCGCTGCTGCACCTGCGGCAATGGCCCCTGCCGCCGGCGCTGAAACCCGGGCAGCGCTTTGAGGGCTGGCAGGTCGAGGCGCTGATCAACCAGAGCCAGCAATCCCTGCTGTACCGAGTACGTGACGAGCAGCACCAGGCCTGGCTGCTGAAAACCCTGCCCGAAGCCCTGCATGACGATCCCTG
>NZ_MOAK01000061.1:96571-118349 GCF_003732485.1 Pseudomonas protegens | reverse complement strand
GGCTGCTGCGGCGGATCGCCGGCCGCCACTTTCCCCAGGTACATGGCAGCCCTTCGCGCCAGCATCTGTATTTTCTGATGCGCGAGTACCCCGGCCAGACCCTGGCACAACTGTTCCAACAACACGGCCCCCTGCCCCTGGCTCAGTGGCAGTCCCTGGCCGAGCGCCTGTTGCGGGCCGTGGGCCTGCTCCATCGGCGGCAGATTCTGCACCGGGACATCAAGCCGGAAAACCTGCTGCTGGGGGACGATGGCGAACTGCGGGTGCTGGATTTCGGCCTGGCCTACTGCCCGGGCCTGTCGGCCGACCCGGCGCATTTGCTGCCCGGCACCCCGAGTTTCATCGCCCCGGAAGCGTTCAATGGCGAACCGCCCAGCCCGCAGCAAGACCTCTACGCAGTGGGCGTGAGCCTGTACTTCCTGCTGACCGGGCACTACCCCCATGGTGAGATCGAAGCCTTCCAGCGTCCGCGCTTCGGCATGCCGACCAGCCCCAGCCGCTACCGCCCCGACCTGCCGGAATGGCTGGAGCAGAGCCTGGAGCGCGCAGTGGCCAGCACCCCGGCACAACGCTATGAAACCGCCGAAGAATGGCTGCTGGCGCTGGAACAGGGCGAACGCCGCAGCCTGAGCAGCCGCCCCCGCCCCTTGCTGGAACGCGAACCGCTGAAGGTCTGGCGCGGCATCGCCCTGACCGCCCTGCTGCTCAATCTGCTGCTGGTATTGCTGTTGCTGCATCGCTGACTCCCACTGCGGCAGCGGCTAGCAGTACCGAAAGTGGGCGCGGCGCCTCGATTCAGTGCAGCGCTCAACATCGGCCAGGACGAAATCTGTGCCTGAGCCCGGTAAAACCGCGCCCTCGGCAACTTGGCACAAGCGCTGCATAAGATCAGGCAACAGACATAAAGCCCGGCCTTCAACGACGAAGGCAGGCTTCCCGAGAGAACGGGATCGGACAAAGGCGTCCTCGTCAGGCCACTGACGGGACGCCTTTTTTGTTTGCGCGCATTTTGTCGAGCCAGGCCTCACTGACCCTGCCTGAGCTCCGGAGAAGCCCATGAAAAGACTCAAACTGGTGATGATCGGCAACGGCATGGCCGGGGTACGTACCCTGGAAGAGCTGCTCAAGCTGAGCGATGAGCTGTACGACATCACGGTCTTCGGCGCCGAACCCCACACCAACTACAACCGCATCCTGCTGTCGCCGGTGCTGGCCGGTGAACAGACGTTCGAGGACATCGTCCTCAATGACCTGGACTGGTACCTGGACCACCACATCAAGCTGCTGCTCAACCGCAAGGTGGTAGAGATCGACCGGATCAAGCGCCGGGTGATCGCCGAGGACGGCAGCGAAGCCGAGTATGACCGCCTGCTGATCGCCACCGGCTCCACACCCTTTATCCTGCCGATTCCCGGCAAGGACCTGCAGGGGGTGATCGGCTATCGCGACATTGCCGATACCCAGGTGATGATCGACACCGCGAAAACCCATCAGCACGCGGTGGTGATCGGCGGCGGTCTGCTGGGCCTGGAAGCCGCCAACGGCCTCAAGCTGCGGGGCATGGACGTGACCGTGGTGCATATCGGCGAATGGCTGCTGGAACGACAACTGGACCAGACCAGCGGCCAGTTGCTGCAAAGCGCCCTGGAAAGCCGCGGCCTGAAGTTCCGCCTGTGCGAACAGACCCAGGCCCTGATCGATGCCGGCAATGGCCGGGTCGGGTCGGTGCAGTTCAAGAATGGCGAGATCATCCCCGCCGACCTGGTGGTGATGGCCGCCGGCATCCGCCCCAACACCGAGCTGGCGGAACGCGCCGGCCTGCCCTGCAACCGCGGGATCCTGGTCAACGACACCCTGCAAACCTTTGACCCGCGCATCTACGCCATCGGCGAATGCGCCAGCCACCGCGGGATCGCCTACGGCCTGGTGGCGCCGTTGTTCGAACAGGCCAAGGTCTGCGCCAACCACCTGGCCCAACTGGGCTTCGCCCGCTACCATGGCTCGGTGACGTCCACCAAGTTGAAGGTCACGGGCATCGATCTGTTTTCCGCCGGGGATTTCATGGGTGGCGACGGTACCGAAACCATCACCCTCGCCGACCCCATTGGCGGGGTCTACAAGAAGCTGGTGATCAAGGACGACGTGCTGGTCGGCGCCTGCCTGTATGGCGACACCGCGGATGGCGGCTGGTATTTCCGGCAGATCCGCGAGCAGCAGGCCATCGGCGAGATCCGCGACCACCTGATGTTCGGTGAGAACGCGTTGGGCGACGTCGGCCATCAGGGCCAGGACAAGGCCATGAGCATGGCCGACACTGCCGAGGTCTGTGGCTGCAATGGGGTGTGCAAGGGCACCATCGTCAAGGCCATTCAGGAACAGGGGCTGTTCAGCGTCGACGAGGTCAAGAAGCACACCAAGGCCGCCAGCTCCTGCGGCTCCTGTGCCGGGCTGGTGGAGCAGATCCTGATCAACACCGTGGGCGGCGCGGCGGACGTCAAGCCGAAAAGCGAAAAAGCCATCTGCGCCTGCAGCGACCTGAACCACGGGCAGATCCGCCAGGCGATCCGCGACCAGCACCTGCTGACCATCGCCGGCACCATGAGCTACCTCAACTGGCGCACCCCTAACGGCTGTGCCACTTGCCGTCCGGCGCTGAACTACTACCTGATCTCCACCTGGCCGGGGGAAGCCCGGGACGATCCGCAATCGCGGCTGATTAACGAACGGGCCCACGCCAACATCCAGAAAGACGGGACCTACTCGGTGGTGCCGCGGATGTGGGGCGGCGTGACCAATCCGTCCGAGCTGCGACGCATCGCCGATGTCGCCGACAAGTACCAGGTGCCCATGGTCAAGGTCACCGGCGGCCAGCGCATCGACCTGCTGGGCATCCGCAAGGAAGACTTGCCCGGAGTCTGGAAAGACCTGGACATGCCGTCCGGCCACGCCTACGGCAAATCCATCCGCACCGTGAAGACCTGCGTCGGCAGCGAGTTCTGCCGCTTCGGCACGCAGAACTCCACCCAGCTGGGAATCGAGCTGGAACACGACCTGTTCAACATGTGGTCGCCGCACAAGGTCAAGCTGGCGGTCTCCGGTTGCCCGCGCAACTGCTCGGAAGCCGGGATCAAGGACGTGGGCATCATCGGCGTCGATTCGGGCTGGGAGATGTACATCGGCGGCAACGGCGGGATCAAGACCGAGGTGGCGGAGTTTTTCGTCAAGCTCAAGACCGCCGAAGAAGTGCGCGAATACAACGGCGCCTTCCTCCAGCTGTACCGCGAAGAAGCCTTCTACCTCGAACGCACCGTGCACTACCTGCAACGGGTCGGCATGGAACACGTGAAAAAGGCCGTGCTGGAAGACCCGCAACGGCGCAAGGCGCTGAACGAGCGCTTGCAGTTCTCCCTGTCCTTCGAGCAGGACCCATGGCAACAGCGCCTGGCCGAGCCGCAGCTGAAAAAAGAGTTCGAGTCGATCCCCGTAAAACAACTGGAGGTGCCGGCATGAACTGGCTGGATATCTGCGCCCTGGAAGAGATCAATGCCCTGGGCTCGCGCATCATCAAGGGCCCCAAGGGCGATATCGCGATTTTTCGTACCAGCGATGATCAAGTCTTCGCTCTCGACGATCGCTGCCCGCACAAAGGCGGCCCCCTGTCCCAGGGATTGATCTACGGCAAGCGCGTGGCCTGCCCGCTGCACAACTGGCAGATCGACCTGGAATCCGGCGAAGCCCAGGCCCCGGACACCGGCTGTGCCCATCACCATCCGGCACGGGTGGAAAGTGGCCGGGTGCAGTTGGCCCTGCGGGATGCCGGCTGATGAAGCCCCAGAGCACGGCCTCGACCTGTTGCTACTGCGGGGTCGGCTGCGGTGTGCTGATCGAGCATGACGGCCGGCAGATCCTCGGGGTCAGCGGCGATCCGGCGCACCCGGCCAACTTCGGCAAGCTGTGCAGCAAGGGCGCCAGCCTGCATTTGACCGGCGACCGCAACGCCCGCGCCCTGTACCCGGAACTGCGCCTGGGCAAGGATCTGGCTCGCAGTCGCTGCGACTGGGACAGCGCCCTGGAGCATGCCGCCGGGGTGTTCGCCCAGACCATCACCGAACACGGCCCGGACAGCGTGGCGTTCTATATCTCCGGGCAATTGCTGACCGAGGACTACTACGCCTTCAACAAACTGGCCCGGGCCCTGGTAGGCACCAACAATATCGACAGCAACTCCCGGCTGTGCATGTCCTCGGCGGTGGTGGGCTACAAGCGCAGCCTGGGGGCCGATGCGCCGCCTTGCAGTTATGAGGACCTGGAGCAGAGCGATTGCGTGGTGATCGTCGGCAGCAACATGGCCTACGCCCATCCGGTGCTGTTTCGGCGCCTGGAACACGCAAAAAGCCAGCGTCCGGACATGAAAGTCATCGTCATCGACCCGCGTCGTACCGACACCTGCGATCTGGCCGACCTGCACCTGGCGATTCTTCCCGGCACCGATGTCGCACTGTTCCATGGGATTCTCCACCTGTTGCTGTGGGAGGACTGGGTCGATCGGGATTTCATCCGCGAACACACCGAGGGCCTGGCCGAGCTGAAAGCCCTGGTCCGCGACTACACCCCAGCGATGGTGGCGCAACTCTGCGGCATCAGCCTCGAGCAACTGCAGCAGTGCGCCCAATGGATAGGCACGGCGCCCAGTTTCCTGTCGCTGTGGTGCATGGGCTTGAATCAGTCCAGTGCCGGCAGCGCAAAAAACAGCGCGCTGATCAATCTGCACCTGGCCACCGGGCAGATCGGCCGCCCTGGTGCGGGGCCCTTCTCACTCACGGGTCAGCCCAATGCCATGGGCGGACGCGAAACCGGCAGCCTGAGCAACCTGCTCCCCGGGCACCGGGAAGCCGCCGATCCCCAACATCGCGCTGAGGTCGCCGCTTATTGGGGGGTGGAACAGTTGCCTGCCAGCCCCGGACTGACCGCTATCGAGTTGTTTGAACAGCTGCAAAGCGGTCGCATCAAAGCCTTGTGGATCGCCTGTACCAACCCGGCGCAGTCCCTGCCGGACCAGAACGCTGTGCGCGCAGCCCTGCAGCACTGCCCTTTCGTGGTCCTGCAAGAAGCCTTCGCCACCACGGAAACCGCGGCCTTTGCCGATCTGCTGTTACCTGCCGCCAGTTGGGGCGAAAAAGAAGGCACGGTGACCAACTCGGAACGGCGGGTTTCTCATGTGCGCCAGGCCGTGATCGCGCCCGGCGAGGCACGGCCTGATTGGGCCATTACCGTGGATTTCGCTCAACGCCTGGAACAACGCCTGCGTCCCGGGCAGCCGAGCCTGTTTGGCTTCGACTCCCCCGCCCAACTGTTCGATGAGTACAAAGGCCTGACCCAGGGCCGCGATCTGGACCTGTCCGGCCTCAGTCACCAGTTGATCGACCGCCTCGGCCCGCAGCAATGGCCCTTCCCCAGCGGCGCGACACAGGGCACGCCGCGCTTGTATGGGGATGGGCGTTTTCCCACCGCCACTGGTCGTGCGCACTTTGTCAGCGATCCTTACCTGGCCGCCAAGGAACAACGGGATGCACGCTTTCCCCTGACCCTGATCACCGGGCGGCTGCGGGACCAATGGCACGGCATGAGCCGCACCGGTACCGCGGCGCAGCTGTTCGGCCATGTCAGCGAAGCACTGCTGAGCCTGCATCCGGACGAACTGCGGCGCCAGCGGCTACGGGAGGGGGATCTGGTCAACCTGAAAAGCCGCCGTGGCAGCGTGATCGTCGCCGTCAGTAGTGATGACAGCGTGCGCCCCGGCCAGGCCTTTCTGCCGATGCACTGGGGCGATCGTTTCCTCAAGGGCGGGGTCAATGCCGTCACCCAGCCGGCCTTCGACCCTCTGTCCAAACAGCCGGAACTCAAACACAGCGGTGTGCGCCTGGAGCCGGTGCAGTTGCCTTGGCAATTGTTTGCCCTGATCGAGGGCGACGTGCAGGCCCACTTCAGGGCTCTGCGCCCCCTGTGTGAACCCTTTGCCTATGTCAGCCTCAGCCTGACCGGTCGCGAACGTCCGGCCCTGGTGATTCGGGCCGCTCATCAGGAGGCGCCGCAGCCGGCATTGCTCAAGCTCATCGATCAGCAGTTGGGACTCGAAACTGGGCCGGTGCTGGCCTATGACGATCCCCGTCGGGCCATCGGCAAGCGGGTGCGCATCGACCAAGGGCGGATCACCGCGATTCGCCTGGCCGGGGAAACCCTGGCTCAGCACTGGCTGCAGGAACTGTGGCTCGAGGGACGCGCCGATGAGCAACTACGACGCTGGTTGCTGGCGCCGATGAGCAGTCCGCCGGCGGCCAGCGGCCTGGGTGGGGAACGGGAGCGCACCCTCTGTAACTGCAAGAACGTCAGCTACCGGGCGGTCTGTGCCGGTATCGCTGAAGGCCTGAACCTCGACCAACTGAAACAACAACTGGGTTGCGGTAGCCAATGTGGCTCCTGCGTGCCGGAGATCAAGCGCCTGCTGGCGGCTCCGGTGCAACCTGTCGCCGTCCCTGTGTGAGGAAAACGTATGAGCGCAAAAGTCTGGCTGGTAGGTGCAGGGCCTGGAGACCCCGAGCTGTTGACCCTCAAGGCCGTACGCGCCCTCGGCGAAGCCGATGTGGTGTTGATCGACGATCTGGTGAACAGCGCGGTGCTGGAACATTGCCCAACGGCGCGGGTCATCCCGGTGGGCAAGCGCGGTGGCTGTCGCTCCACGCCCCAGGCCTTCATTCATCGCCTGATGCTGCGCTATGCCCGTCAAGGGCGCTGCGTGGTGCGCCTCAAGGGTGGCGATCCATGTATTTTCGGGCGGGGTGGCGAGGAAGCTCAATGGCTGAAGGAACGTGGAATCGAGGTGGAGTTGGTCAACGGCATCACCGCCGGACTGGCGGGTGCAACCCGTTGTGATATTCCCCTGACCCTGCGAGGCGTGGCTCGGGGCGTGACCCTGGTGACCGCCCACACTCAGGATGACAGCAGCCTGAACTGGCAGGCTCTGGCTCAAAGCGGTACGACCCTGGTGATCTATATGGGGGTGGCGAAGCTGGCGGAGATTGCCGAACACCTGCGTGACGGTGGTCTGGCTGCCGATACGCCGGTGGCGATGATTGAAAATGCCTCGCTGCCTGAACAGCGGGAATGGCGCAGCGATCTGGCGGGAATGGAGCGCGATGCCCTGCGCTTCGAGTTGAAGAGCCCGGCGATCCTGGTGATCGGTGCAGTGGCGGCCACTGAGTCCGCTGTCCAAGCCTCTGCGCGACAAGCCTGAGTCGCGCCTCTGGGCCAGGTAAATCGCAGGCAAAGAAAAACCCGGCCTAGGCCGGGTTTTTCCAAGCTACAAGGCTAATTACTTAGCTTGAGCTTCAACCGAGGCTTCTACGCGACGGTTAACTGCGCGACCAGCTTCAGTTGCGTTGTCGGCAACTGGGCGGGACTCACCGTAACCAACGGATTGAACGCGGTTAGCGCCAACGCCGTACTGGTTGACCAGAACTTGTTTAACGGCGTTTGCACGACGCTCAGACAGCTTCTGGTTGTAAGCGTCAGGACCGACGGAGTCAGTGTGACCTTCAACAACGGTGGTGGTCTGTGGGTACTGATTCATGAAATCAGCCAGGTTTTTGATGTCAGCGTAGCTGTTAGGCTTAACGACCGACTTGTCGAAGTCGAACTTCACGTCCAGCTCAACACGAACAACTTCAGCAACTGGAGCTTCTGGAACTGGCTCAGGAGCCGGAGCTGGAGCTACTGGAGCTGGAGCAACTTTGCCGCCGCTGCCACCGAAGTTCACACCCAGACCGATAGTAGGAGCGTAGTCCCACTTGCCGTTGTCCAGCTTGTAGTCAGCTTCAACGCCGGCACGGGCGAACAGGTTGTCGGTGAAGTAGTACTTAACACCAGCGCCTGCAGTCAGGAAAGTCGACTGGTCGCGGCCGCTGTGACCGTCAGCGATCACGTTGGTCATGCTCTTGTGAGCAACACCGCCGGAAACGTATGGACGCAGAGCGTCACCCACGGTACCAAAGTGGTACTGAGCGTTCAGGCCGAAGTTGTCGCCTTTGATTTTCTGGTTACCAGTACCGTCGTTAGAACGGGTGTGGTTGGTCTTGTCGTAGGTGGCGTTCAACGACAGATCGTCGGTCAGGAAGTAACCGATCGATGCGCCAGGGTTGAAGCCGTCTTCAACGTGATTAACGCTGTCGTTGTACTGTTTTTTGTAAAACAGTTCACCCTCGACCGCGCCTTGGCCTTGCGCCAGAACGCCGAACGAAGTCACGGCAACAATAGAACCAATGGCAATGCCCAAGGTGTTTTTCAGTTTCATCCGTTAAATCCCCATCTGGTGATTGTAAAGCAGTCCCACATACCGGGGGACAACTCGGCGGTAAGTCTATCAGAACTCACCTAGACGTAAGAGATATTTGCGCCGAACTAAGTTTCAGCAATGCCTGCAAATTTCTCACGCAATTTATCAAGAGCACGTTTGTAACGCATCTTTGTAGCACTCAACCCCATATGCATGATGTCCGCGATCTCCTGAAACTCCAGCTCTGCGACAAATCGTAGCACCAGAATCTCCCGATCAATCGGGTTCACATGCACCAACCAGCGGTCAAGTCCGCCCTTCTCCTCAGGTTTCGGCGCCTTCTCTTCAGAGGCCTCCTCGAGGGGGTCAAGACTTAAAGCGTCCATCAACCGACGCTTGCGCCGCTCCTTGCGATACTGCGTGATGCATTCGTTGTACGTGATGCTATATAGCCATGTCTTGAACTTCGATTTACCCTCAAAGTTCTTAAGGCCATACAGCACCTTCAACATCACCTCCTGACAGACATCATCCGCATCCCGATCGTTCCCTAGATAACGCGCACAAACATTAAATAGGGTCCTCTGATAGCGCCGCATCAACTCTTCATAGGCGCGTGTTACGTGAAACAGCTCCGTATGTGAGCGCGCAACCAACTCCTCATCAGAGAGCTCACGGGGGTCATAGCGCGTGGATAGCGATTGGGTTTTATTCAAAACGAGTCGTGCCGACAGTCAGGTCAATGTCCGCCGCAGCCCGGTGAGGGCATTTTGCGGCGGCATACATTAGCAGGGTTTGCCGGGTTAGCGGCTACTTACATGCTGCTCCAGCAGGATCCGATTGGACAGAGAGACTAGCTCACCCTCCTCGGTCAGCAATGTAGTTTTAACCGTGCCAATCTCTTCGATCTGGCCTTCGATCCCACCAACACGTACTTGTTGCCCAACCTGGTACAACTCACGCACATAGATTCCTGCAAGAATCTGTCCGGCAATTTCCCGGCTTCCCAAACCCATGGCCAGCGCAACGGCCAGACCAACGGTAATCAACACGATCACGATCACATGGTTGAGCAGGTCGGTTTTGACCTCCAACTGACTGATCGCAACGGAAATACTGATGATGATGACCAGCCCCTGGGCAATCCGTCCCAGGCCACTGGCGTAATCGAGGCCTACACCTTCCGCCGCTCCGCGCACCAGGCCGTTGGCCAGTTGCGCCAGCAGAACCCCCACCAACAGCACCAACGCAGCACCGAAAACCTTCGGCAAATACAGCGCAAGCATGTCGAGCGTAGCCGAAACTCGCTCAAGTCCAAGGGATTCAGCAGCAGAAACCAGAAAAATAAGCAGAACGAACCAATAGACGATCTTGCCGATCAAGGTTGAGATCGGTACTTGCAAGCCCGCGCGGGACAGCAACTTGGTCAAACCGGTACCACCCATCAGGCGATCCAGGCCCAGCTTGGCCAGTAATTTCGAGAGCAGGGTATCCAGCAGCTTGGCCACCACGAAGCCCAGCAACAGCACCACCAGCGCGCCGAACAGGTTCGGAATGAAGTTCGCCACCTTGGTCCACAAGGCAGTCATTGCCGTGACGAGGCTCTGCGTCCAGAGATCAAGTTCCATATTCAATCAGCCTTATCAGCAGTGCGAGCAGAAGATTTACGACGGGAAACTGGCGCGATATGGGCCGATCCGTTATTCAAGGCAATCATCAGCGCCGGCAGCCAACGGCCCAGCAAGCTGAACAGATCCCCCGCCCCAACCTGGCGATTGGCGGTTTTCAGTACGCGGCCCAGGCAGGCATCGTCATCGCGGCTCGATGGCGAAGCTTTGAGCATGTCACGCAAAGACTGTTCAAACGGATCGTGCATACGCACCTCTGGTGATGTCTGGAAAAGACGCGATCAGATTTATTCGGGTCACATGACGCATCATCACACCCAGCGCAAACGGCGAAACAACCACCATTGTCCCAGGGCCACCGCCACCAGCAGCAGGCACGCGATGATGAATCCGTAAGGGCTTGCGGAGAACGGAATGCCGCCGACGTTGATCCCCAGAAGACCGGTCAGAAAACTCATGGGCAGGAAGATCCCAGTGATGATCCCGAAGCGATACATGGTGCGGTTCATGCGCACGCTCAAGCGTCGGTCTTCGGCCTCCAGCGCAAGCCCCACGCGCTCTCGAGTCAATTCCAGCTCTTCCAGGTAACGGGTCAGGCTGTTGTGCAGTTCGTTCCAATAATCACCATCATCGACGGCAAACCAGGGCAGTTTTATCCGACTCAGTTGGGAGAAGATATCCCGCTGCGGTGCCAGAAAACGCTTCAGTCCGGCTGCCCGGCGACGGATCTGCAAAATGCTCCCATGCTCCGGGGTATACCGTTCGTCGGCATCTAGCTTTTCTTCTTCAGCATCGACCACTTCAGAGAGATCGCTGACCAGATCCTGCACTTTATGGGTCAAGTACTCGGCCATATAGAGGAGGAGCTCGGCGGCAGTTTTCGGCCCCTTGCCCTCGGCCAGTTGCACCAACAGCTCATCGGTGGCCCGCAAAGGCCGCAGACGCAGGGAAATGACCCGCTGGGCGGACGCAAAGATGCGCACCGAGACCATGTCTTCAGGCTCGGCCCCCGGATTGAGATTGATGCCCCGCAGAAACAGCAGCAGCTCCGACTCCGGCAAGGCCAGCAGGCGCGGCCGGGTATTTTCCTCGAGCAACAGATCACAGCTGAATTCGCTCAAGCCACTGGAGCGACGCAACCAGGTCTGGGTTTGCGGATGACTGCGATCCCAATGCAGCCACAGGCTTTCATGGGCCTGTAGCTGCAGATCGTCAAGCTCAGTCCGGGCTATCGAACGCGCACCGCCTTCACCATTCAGCACCAGGGCATGCACTAGCCCCCATTGCGCGTTTTCTTCCTCGAACATCCTCATCCCTTGTCAGGCCAATGGTTTATTCAGGCATCTTCAGCGGGCTCGGCGATACGATCACGCCGTTGTTATCGGCGTAGACATACTGACCCGGACGGAAAGTCACACCGGCAAAGGTCACCGCTACATTGAGATCGCCAATGCCACGCTTGTCGGTCTTCATCGGGTGACTGGCCAGGGCCTGAACACCGAGGTCAGTCTGTGCGATGACATCCACATCGCGGATGCAACCGTAGATCACCAGACCTTCCCAGCCATTCTTCGCCGCCTTCTCGGCCAGCAGGTCGCCCAGCAACGCGCGACGCAGGGAACCACCACCATCGACCACCAGCACCTTGCCGTGGCCCTTGAGCTCCACTTGCTCCTTGACCAGCGAGTTGTCTTCGAAGCACTTGATGGTGACGATTTCCCCGCCAAAGGAATCGCGACCACCAAAGTTGCTGAACATGGGCTCAACCACCTGGACCAGGTCCGGGTACGCGTCGCACAGGTCGGGAGTGAGGTAATGGTTCATCGAGAAACTCCTGTAGCAGAAAGAACACGATCGAAGGTATCGGCAAATTCCAGGGGCTGCCTTGAAAATACGAGCTCAGGCGGCAGATGTTTAACCTGCAGTGCCTGAGGCGCTGATCGGCCTGTCGCGTATCTTGCAGCCGCACCACTGGAACGGAAAGTCGAATCAATAACTGAATGTGACCAAAACAGCACAATTCGTCATATCTTAGCCGCAAGCGCTATCGAGCGAAATGCCCTTGTCAGAGCCTGGCCTCAGACCACAGCCACCCGCTCGGACGCTGAAACCAGCAACGGCGTGTGCTGATCCTTGAGCCAGCGCGCCACTAACGGCCAGACCTCAGTCTGCGCCGGTTTGCTCACCAACATCTCGACATGACCGAAATTGCTACTGAACCCTAGCTCACGGCCCAGGCAGACAAATTGTTTCTGCTCGCTGGCCAACTGATCGAACAACTTGCGACAGGCCCAGGTCGGGTCCTGATGATCCCCAGCGGCACTGACCGCCAGCACCGGCACTGAAACCTCCGCTAGCCCCGCCCACCAATCCTTCTCGGCATCACCAAAACGACCGAACAGGCCATGCCAGCGCATGCTTTCCAACGCCAGGCCAATTGGCTCGTCTTCCGGACCGCGCTTGAGCCGGGAACCGGAGATTTGGGCAAAGCGCTTGATGACCAGGCGCCCACCCCACTCCACCATGGGAATCTTCAGCGGCCAGTAGGTGCGACTGACCTGTGTGCCAAAAAACGCCGCCGAAGCCACCCCCGCATCCCCCAGATACTGCCCACCCAAAGCCGCCGCCAGGGTGGTACCGCCCAGGGAATGGCCAATCCAGTGGGGTACTTGCGAACTTTGCTCGCGAACGAAGGCGGCAATCGCCGGCAGATCGTAACGCGCGTAGTCGGCGACCCGGTTCTTGCGGTAATCGGCATTGCGTCGCGACAGACCGTGGCCGCGCATCTCGGGAATCCACACATCAAAGCCGGCACGGGCCAAATAGGCCCCGAGACCAATGCCCTTGGGCGAATACCAGAAACGCCGGTTGGAAAAACTACCGTGAAGCAGGACCACAGGCACACCCCGGGCTTCAGGCTCATCGGCCAGTCCCAGGCGGGTCACCGCCAGCTCCACGGAACTGTCCGGGCTGTTGCCGGGTTTCAAGCGATAGACATCTTCGCTGAGGTCGCCTCGACGCTCGGCACTGATCAAGGCGACGGGAAATAGGTTGCTGCTGCTTTGCATATTCTTCTTGCACAAAAAAGGGCGGCATCCAGAAGAAGCACGCCCTGCTTGAATCTTCAAGAGCCGGCCAGCCTCACGAGCGACCGGCTCTTCGTTCACCGATTACGCTGCGCCCTGACCTTCAGCCAGGAAGAACCAGGTTTCCAGCACCGAGTCCGGGTTCAACGAAACGCTTTCAATGCCCTGCTCCATCAACCACTTGGCCAGGTCCGGATGGTCCGAAGGCCCCTGGCCGCAGATGCCGATGTACTTGCCGGCCTTGTTACAGGCGGCAATGGCATTGGCCAGCAGCTTCTTGACCGCAGGATTACGCTCGTCAAATAGGTGAGCGATGATCCCCGAGTCACGGTCCAGGCCCAGGGTCAGCTGAGTCAGGTCGTTGGAGCCGATGGAGAAACCATCGAAGTACTCGAGGAACTCATCCGCCAGGATGGCGTTGGATGGCAGTTCGCACATCATGATCACGCGCAGGCCGTTTTCGCCGCGCTTGAGGCCGTTTTCAGCCAGCAGATCCACCACTTGGCTGGCTTCGCCCAGGGTGCGCACGAACGGCACCATGATTTCGACGTTGGTCAGGCCCATCTCGTTGCGAACGCGTTTCAGCGCACGGCACTCGAGCTCGAAACAGTCACGGAAGGATTCGCTGATGTAACGCGAAGCACCGCGGAAGCCCAGCATCGGGTTTTCTTCTTCCGGCTCGTAGAGCTTGCCGCCGATCAGGTTCGCGTATTCGTTGGACTTGAAGTCCGACAGACGCACGATGACCTTCTTCGGCGTGAACGCTGCCGCCAGGGTGCTGATGCCCTCGACCAGCTTGTCGACATAGAAGTCCACCGGATCGTGGTAACCGGCGATGCGCTTGTCGACGCTGTCCTTGATCTCTTGCGGCAGCCCGGCGTAGTTCAACAGCGCCTTGGGGTGCACGCCGATCATGCGGTTGATGATGAACTCCAGGCGAGCCAGGCCCACGCCGGCATTGGGCAGTTGGGCGAAGTCGAAGGCGCGATCCGGGTTACCGACGTTCATCATGATCTTGAACGGCAGCTCCGGCATGGCACCCACAGAGTTCTTCTTGATGTCGAAGCCCAGTTCGCCTTCGAAGATGAATCCGGTGTCGCCCTCGGCGCAGGAAACGGTCACACCCTGACCATCCTTCAGCAGCTCGGTGGCGTTGCCGCAACCGACCACCGCAGGAATACCCAGCTCGCGAGCGATGATTGCCGCGTGGCAGGTACGACCGCCACGGTTGGTGACGATGGCGCTGGCGCGCTTCATCACCGGTTCCCAGTCCGGGTCGGTCATGTCGGAGACCAGCACGTCACCCGGCTGGACCTTGTCCATCTCGGAAACGTCTTTGATGATCCGCACCTTGCCGGCGCCGATGCGCTGGCCGATGGCACGGCCTTCCACCAGCACGGTGCCGGTTTCCTTGAGCAGGTAGCGCTCCATGACATTGGCCTGAGTGCGGCTCTTCACGGTTTCCGGACGGGCCTGGACGATGTACAGCTTGCCGTCGTCGCCGTCCTTGGCCCATTCGATGTCCATCGGGCACTGGTAGTGCTTCTCGATGATCATCGCCTGCTTGGCCAGCTCGCTGACTTCCGCATCGCTCAGGCAGAAACGTGCGCGATCGGCGGCGTCCACGTCCACGGTCTTCACCGAGCGGCCGGCCTTGGCTTCATCGCCGTAGATCATCTTGATCGCCTTGCTGCCCAGGTTGCGGCGCAGAATGGCCGGACGACCGGCTTCAAGGGTGTTCTTGTGGACGTAGAACTCGTCCGGATTGACTGCGCCCTGGACCACGGTTTCACCCAGGCCGTAGGCGCCGGTGATGAAGACCACGTCGCGGAAGCCCGACTCGGTGTCGAGGGTGAACATCACGCCGGCAGTGCCGGTTTCCGAACGGACCATGCGCTGCACACCGGCAGACAAGGCCACCAGCTTGTGGTCGAAACCCTGGTGTACGCGGTAGGAAATGGCGCGATCGTTGAACAGGGAGGCAAATACTTCCTTGGCGGCCCGAATCACGTTGTCCACGCCACGGATGTTGAGGAAGGTTTCCTGCTGGCCGGCGAAGGACGCATCCGGCAAGTCTTCGGCAGTGGCCGAAGAGCGCACAGCCACGGCCACCTCGGGATTGCCCGCCGACAGCGCAGCGAAGGCAGTACGGATCTCGGTATTGAGGCGCTCGGGGAATTCGGCCTCCATGATCCACTGACGGATCTGCGCGCCGGTCTTGGCCAAGGCGTTCACGTCATCGACATCCAGCGCATCGAGCGCCGCATGGATCTGGTCGTTCAGACCACTCAACTCAAGAAAATCACGGTAAGCCTGAGCTGTCGTGGCGAAGCCACCAGGGACCGATACGCCCGCACCTGCGAGGTTGCTGATCATCTCGCCCAGGGATGCGTTCTTGCCCCCCACATGCTCAACATCGTGTTTGCCGAGCTTATCGAGGGAAACTACGTACTCTACCAAGGTGATCTCTCCACTAACTGTGTTGGAAAAGCTCAGAAGCCGGCTGCTCTTTGGAGCGTTTGCCCGCTATATGGCCTGGACCTGGAAAATAAGTGAGAATGCGGGCCATTCCCGGCCGACAAATCGCGCCTATCATATCCAAGAATCGTCACTAGCTTAAGGCCCAAGCCGCAAATGAAACGATCTGCTTTCTTTATCTCCGACGGTACCGGCATCACAGCGGAAACCCTCGGCCAGAGCCTGTTGGCGCAGTTCGAAAACGTTACCTTCAGCAAATTCACGCGGCCGTATATCGACAGCATGGAAAAAGCGCGGGCCATGGTACAACAAATCAATATAGCCGCCGAAAAAGACGGCTACCGACCGATTATCTTCGACACCATCGTCAATCAGGACATTCGTGAGATCCTCGCGACCTCCAATGGTTTCATGATCGACATCTTCTCGACCTTCCTCGCACCCCTGGAACAGGAGCTGAGCGAGCATTCTTCCTACTCCGTCGGCAAGTCCCATTCCATTGGCCACAACTCCAACTACATGGAGCGCATCGAGGCGGTGAACTTCGCCCTGGACAACGACGACGGCGCCCGCACCCACTATTACGACAAGGCCGACCTGATCCTGGTGGGCGTGTCGCGCTGCGGCAAGACCCCGACCTGCCTGTACATGGCCATGCAATTCGGCATCCGCGCGGCCAACTACCCGCTGACCGAAGAAGACATGGAGCGCCTGCAACTGCCCAATGCCCTGCGCGCCCACAAGCACAAGCTGTTCGGCCTGACCATCGACCCCGACCGCCTCACCGCGATCCGCAACGAGCGCAAGCCCAATAGCCGCTACTCCAGCTATGCCCAGTGCGAGTTCGAAGTGCGCGAAGTGGAAAACCTGTTCCGCCGCGAAAACATTCCCCACATCAACTCCACGCATTTCTCGGTGGAAGAGATTTCGGCCAAGATCCTCGTGGAAAAAGGCGTGGAACGGCGCTTCAAGTAAGCATCAACGCCACTTCAGCCGATCCGATGTGGCAAGGACGCGTCCTTGCCACCTCCCCTCGCTCCTTCAGCGCCTCACCATCCCGGCAATCCAGGTTCCTGGCGTAACGCCGCCGCCAGCGCAGCAAAGCCCTCGGTCAGTTTCCGATCATCGGCCGTGGTATTGCAGACACTGGCACGAATGAACTGCGGCACCGCCGCCTGGCCTACGGCAAAGGCCTCGGCGGTGGCCACCAGATAGTGCTGCTGCTTCAGATGCGCTTCGATCTCCGAGGCCCGCCAGGGCTCGGGAACCTGAACCCAGAAATGCGGACACGCCTGCGGACTGCGCCACTCCAACCCTTGCAGCAAGCCCGCCACCAGCCCCTTGCGACGAGTGATCTCGGCCATTTGCTGCTGACGCAGGCGTTCGGCAATACCGTCGTCGATCCACCCGGCAGCAAGCTCCAGGGCTAGCGGAGTGGCCATCCAGCAGGTCGCACGCAGTGCTGCGGCCAATCGTCCCACCAAAGGCTGCGGCCCATGCACGAAGCCGACCCGCAACCCAGCCGCCACGGCCTTGCTCAGGCTGCTGATCAGCACCGTGCGCTCCGGGGCAAAATGCGCCAACGGCGCCGGGCGCCGATCCATCAGCACGGCATGGGTTTCGTCTTCAAGAATCAGCAGATTATGCCGCCGACAGACCTCGGCAATGGCCCCCCGTCGCGCCGGGGATTGCACCGCAGTGCTGGGGTTCTGCAAGGTCGGCGTGCAATACAGGGCCGCCAGTCGATGATGCCGGCAAGCCTCCTCCAGCGCCTCGGGCATCAGCCCCTGCTCATCCATGGGCAAACCCAGCAACTTGATCCCCAGCATCCGCGCGGTACTGATCAGGCCAGGATAGGTCAGGTGCTCGGTGGCCAGGGTATCCCCGGCCTTGAGCAGCGCCAGCAAGGCAATATGCAAGCCGTGCTGAGCCCCGTTGACGCAAATGACCTGACGGGGATCGACCTGCAATCCCTCCTGGGTCAGCCATCGCGCCCCGGCCTCACGATAGCGTTCCAGCCCGGCCTCGGGACTGTAGCGAGCCACCTCCAGCAGCCCGTGGGAGTCTTCCGCCAGTGCCCGCAGGCTCTGGGCGATAAAACGGCTCTCCGGTCCGGGAATATGGGTATTGCGACTCATGTCGAACAGCGCGGACGACTCGTCACCGGCGGTGCGGAACCCCGAGTCGCGCTGACGCTGCAAGCCGTCCTGGCGCACATAAGTGCCATCACCGACCCGCGCCACCACCTGCCCCAGGCGCTCCAGTTCGGCATAGGCACGGCTGATGGTGCCGATGGTCACGCCCAGTTGGTCGGCCAGCAGCCGATGAGGGGACAGCTTGCTGCCAGGCGCCAGCAGCCCTTGGTCAATGCCTTGTTCCAGCGCCTCTGCCAGACGCTTGTACTTGGGCCCCGAGCCTTCCTGCAAGGCGGAACGCAACATTGACACCATGTCAATACTTACTTTGACAGCCATCACTTACCCCAATAACGTGCTTTACAGGTTCAATCACCGAAAATGACTCGCTAAATATAGGGGTCAATTGCCGACCACGAAAGGAGTGTCAGTGTGAGCACGACCACGGCAGCACCCATTACTCAGGCACCATCGCGCCACTGGCTCGCCGCTCTGGTGACCTGCAGCCTGTTCCTGATTGTCTGCCTGAGCTGGGGCACCACCTGGCTGGGGATCAAGATGGCCGTAGAAAGCACGCCCCCCTTGACCGCTGCCGGGCTGCGTTTCCTGATCGCCTTCCCGCTGTTCGCCTGTTTTGCCTGGCTGCGGCGCGAACCCTTGATGTTTCCCAAGGGCAGCCGCGGCTTTCTGCTGTTTGTCACCCTGTGCTACTTCAGCCTGCCCTACACCCTGCTCAACTACGGCGAGTTGCACGTGTCTTCCGGCCTCACTGCATTGCTGTTCAGTTGCATGCCGGTTTTCATCCTGATTTTTTCCGCCCTGCTGCTGCGGGAGAAGATCCATCTGGCGCAAATGCTCGGCATCGCCATCGGCTTTGCCAGCCTGTACCAGATCATCCGCGGCCAGGGCCTGCACCTCGATCACCAAGGACTCGCCGGCGTGCTGGCCATACTCGGCGCGGCGCTGCTGCATGCCTTGTGTTACGTGGTCACCAAGAAACACGGCAGCACCATCAGCGTCATCACCTACAACACCCTGCCCATCGGCATCGCCGGCCTGCTGCTGTGCCTGGCAGGACTCTGGATCGAGCACCCGGATTTTGCCGCCATCACCCCACGCTCCTGGGGCGCCCTGCTGTACCTGGGGCTGGCGGCTTCGGTGGGTGGATTCATCGTCTATTTCTTCCTGCTCAAACGCCTGAGCCCGGTCATCCTGTCCTTTGTCTTCATCATCTTTCCGGTGTTCGCGGTGATCATCGGCGCCTGGTATGAAGGCCAGAGCCTGTCCCGGGACTTGCTGCTGTACTGCACCACCCTGCTCGGCGGCTTCGCCATCACCAAATTGCCATTGGATAAATGGCTGTCCAGAAAGCCCTCACGACACTAAAGAGACGCTGTAGGAGCGAGCTTGCTCGCGAAGCTTCTCGGAACGCCACGCTCACCCGGCAAACCCGCGTCATCGTTGACGTTCATCGCGAGCAAGCTCGCTCCTACAAGGGTGGGTATCAAATCACCAGCAGGTCGACGAACCGGTGCACCGGTGTCGCCTCAAGCCGCGCCTGATCCTTGCACAGCTGGAAAATCTGCGTCGAACGCTGGGCGGTGAAGCGCGTGGCCAGATTGGCCTTGAACTTGTCCTCCAGCAATGGAATGCCTTCGGCGCGGCGACGACGGTGACCGATGGGATATTCCACCGCCACCTGCTCGGTACTGGAGCCGTCCTTGAAGAACACCTGCACGGCATTGGCGATGGAGCGCTTGTCGGCCTCCAGGTATTCACGGGTGTAACGCGGGTCTTCGACGATCTCCATCTTGCCCCGCAACTGATCGATGATCGGATGCGCAGCGTGGAAATCATCTTCGTAGTGCTCGGCCACCAAGGTACCGAACGCCAGGGGCACAGCGGTCATGTATTGCAGGCAATGATCACGATCGGCGGCATTGGCCAAGGGGCCGACCTTGGAAATGATGCGGATCGCCGATTCATGGGTGGTGATGACGATCCGGTCGATCTCGGGCAAGCGATTGCGTACCAGGGGATGCAGAGTCACCGCCGCTTCACAAGCGGTCTGCGCGTGGAACTCCGCTGGGAAGCTGATCTTGAACAGGACGTTTTCCATCACGTAACTGGCGTACTTCTGCGGCAGGCTGAAACGGCGCTGCGCCTCGGGCTTCAACGCCAGGTCCTTGTTGGTGTGACTGAACAGCACGTCATAAAAGCCCCATTGCGGCGCCGTCAGGACGCCGGGAATACCCATCTCGCCACGCAGGGCGATGTCCGCCAGACGCACCCCACGGCTTGAAGCATCGCCCGCCGCCCAGGATTTGCGCGAACCGGCATTGGGGGCATGACGATAGGTCCGCAACGCCTGGCCGTCGACAAAGGCATGGGACAGCGCCGCCAGCAACTGCTCGCGGTTGGCGCCCATCAACTTGGCGCAGACCGCTGTGGAGGCAACCTTTACCAACAGCACATGATCGAGACCGACCCGGTTGAAGGAGTTTTCCAGGGCAATCACTCCCTGGATCTCATGGGCCATGACCATCGCTCGCAACACATCGCCCATGGTCAACGGCGCTTCACCATTGGCCACACGCTTTTGCGAGAGATGGTCGGCCACCGCGAGAATGCCGCCGAGGTTGTCCGAGGGATGCCCCCATTCGGCCGCCAGCCAGGTGTCGTTGTAATCCAGCCAACGCACGATGCAGCCGATATCCCAGGCCGCCTTCACCGGGTCCAGGCGATAACTGGTGCCGGGCACCCGGGCACCGAAGGGCACCACGGTGCCTTCGACGATCGGTCCCAGGTGCTTGGTGCATTCAGGGAAACGCAGGGCCAGCAGGCCGCAGCCCAGGGTATCCATCAGGCAGTGGCGGGCGGTGTCGAGGGCTTCTTGGGAGTCGATGACATAGTTCAGGACATAGTCGGCAATGTCCTGCAAAACCGGGTCGTAATCGGGACGGTTGTTCAGGTCAACGTTGGCGCTCATGAGTGCTTCACTCCTGTTGCAAGGTTGTGGGTAGCGGTGATTCCTCAGGTACAGGTCAATAACGGCATCGCAGGTCTGCGCCTGCTCAGCGATTCAATAACAACGTCACGACTGGCGGTGATGGCGAGGGCACAAGCCCCGCCACCACAGCCAGCATTACTCTGCCTAGAAACTGTCGCCGGGCACGCGCACCCAGCCTTCCATCAGCACTCGGGCGCTGCGGCTCATGATGGCCTTGACCACCGTCCAGTCACCGCCGCTTTGAGTGGCTTCGGCGCCGACACGCAAGGTGCCCGAAGGGTGACCAAAACGTACCGCGCTGCGCGCGCCGCCACCGGCCGCCAGATTGACCAGGGTGCCGGGAATCGCTGCGGCGGTACCGATGGCCACCGCTGCGGTGCCCATCATCGCGTGGTGCAACTTGCCCATGGACAGGGCGCGCACCAGCAGGTCGACATCTCCGGCCTTGATCGCCTTGCCACTGGAAGCCTGGTAATCCGCCGGCGGCGCCACAAAGGCCACTTTCGGCGTGTGCTGACGCTGGGCGGCTTCGTCCAGGTGCTTGATCAGCCCCATGCGCAGGGCGCCGTGAGCGCGAATGGTCTCGAACATTGCCAGGGCCTTGGGGTCGCCGTTGATGTCGCCCTGCAGCTCGGTGCCGCGATAACCAAGGTCCGCCGCGTTGATGAAGATGGTGGGAATCCCGGCATTGATCAGGGTCGCCTTGAAGGTGCCGACGCCAGGTACTTCCAGATCGTCCAGCAGATTGCCGGTGGGGAACATCGAACCGCCGGCGCCCTCTTCCTCGGCCGCCGGTTCAAGGAACTCCAGCTGCACTTCGGCCGCCGGGAAGGTCACCCCATCCAGCTCGAAATCACCGGTTTCCTGAACCTCGCCGTGGGTGATCGGCACGTGGGCGATGATGCTCTTGCCGATATTGGCCTGCCAGATGCGCACCACCGCCACGCCGTTCTGCGGAATGCGACTGGCGTCCACCAGGCCGCTGCTGATGGCGAAGGAGCCCACCGCCGCCGAGAGGTTGCCGCAGTTGCCACTCCAGTCGACGAAGGCCTTGTCGATGGCCACCTGGCCGAACAGGTAGTCGACGTCGTGATCGGCCTTGATGCTCTTGG
>NZ_MOAK01000061.1:94536-96512 GCF_003732485.1 Pseudomonas protegens | reverse complement strand
CTGCTTGTCATAGGGATCGGGGCTGCCGATCACCCGCAGCAGCAGGGCATCGCGGGCCGCGCCCGGCAACTGCGCGGCCTCGGGCAGGTCCTGCAGGTTGAAGAACACACCCTTGCTGGTGCCGCCACGCATGTAAGTGGCGGGAATCTTGATTTGCGCTACAAATGCCATGGATTTCTGGTCCTGATAAAGACCGGGGGCGGCGCCTTGCGGCCCGCCCCCGGTACGTCACTTAACTGGCTACTGCCGATTCCAGGAAGTCCTGGGCGAAGCGCTGCAACACCCCGCCGGCGTCGTAGATCGACACCTCTTCGGCGGTGTCGAGGCGGCAAGTCACTGGCACCTCCAACCGCTCGCCGTTGCGGCGATTGATCACCAGGGTCAACTGCGCCCGTGGTGTGCGTTCGCCGATCACGTCATAGGTTTCGGTGCCGTCGATGCCCAGGGTCTTGCGGTCGGTGCCCGCCAGGAACTCCAGGGGCAGCACGCCCATGCCCACCAGGTTGGTGCGGTGGATACGCTCGAAGCCTTCGGCGACGATCGCCTCCACCCCGGCCAGGCGCACGCCCTTGGCCGCCCAGTCCCGAGACGAGCCTTGACCGTAGTCGGCACCGGCAATGATGATCAGCGGCTGCTTGCGCTCCATGTAGGTTTCGATGGCTTCCCACATCCGCGTGACCTGGCCTTCCGGCTCGATCCGCGCCAGGGAACCCTGCTTGACCTTGCCGTTTTCCTCGACCATTTCGTTGAACAGCTTCGGGTTGGCGAAGGTGGCGCGCTGGGCGGTCAGGTGGTCGCCACGGTGGGTCGCGTAGGAGTTGAAGTCCTCCTCCGGCAGGCCCATTTTCGCCAGGTACTCACCGGCTGCGCTGCCCGCCATGATGGCGTTGGACGGCGACAGGTGGTCGGTGGTGATGTTGTCCGGCAGCACCGCCAGCGGACGCATGCCCTTGAGGCTACGCTCCCCGGCCAGGGCCCCTTCCCAATAAGGCGGACGGCGGATGTAGGTGCTCTGCGGACGCCAGTCGTACAGCGGCTCGACTTTCGGGCCGGTGTCTTCGTGGATGGCGAACATCGGAATGTAGACCTTGCGGAACTGCTCCGGCTTCACCGCCGCCTTGACCACCGCGTCGATCTCTTCGTCGCTCGGCCAGATGTCCTTGAGGCGGATTTCCCGGCCGTTGGCGTCCAGGCCCAGCACATCCTTCTCGATATCGAAACGGATGGTGCCGGCAATCGCGTAGGCCACCACCAGCGGCGGCGAAGCCAGGAACGCCTGCTTGGCGTAAGGGTGGATACGCCCGTCGAAGTTGCGGTTGCCCGAGAGCACCGCGGTGGCGTACAGGTCGCGGTCGATGATCTCTTTCTGGATTACCGGGTCCAGGGCGCCGGACATGCCGTTGCACGTCGTGCAGGCAAAAGCCACCACGCCAAAGCCCAACTGCTCCAGCTCATGGCCCAGGCCAGCCTCTTCCAGGTACATGGCCACGGTTTTCGAACCCGGGGCCAGGGACGACTTGACCCACGGCTTGCGGGTCAGCCCCAGCTTGTTGGCGTTGCGCGCCAGCAGGCCGGCGGCGATCACGTTGCGCGGGTTGCTGGTGTTGGTGCAACTGGTGATGGCGGCGATGATCACCGCGCCGTCCGGCATCTGCCCCGGGATTTCGGACCACTGCCCGGCGATGCCCTTGGCCGCCAGGTCGCTGGTGGCGACCCGGGCGTGCGGGTTGCTCGGCCCGGCCATGTTGCGCACCACCGACGACAGGTCGAACTGCAGGCCGCGCTCGTAACGCGCGCTCTTCAGGCTGTCGGCCCACAGGCCGGTGTGCCTGGCGTAGCTCTCTACCAGGCGCACCTGCTCGTCTTCACGACCGGTGAGCTTGAGGTAGTCGATGGTCTGCTGGTCGATGTAGAACATCGCCGCCGTGGCGCCGTACTCCGGAGCCATGTTGGAGATGGTGGCGCGATCGCCCAGG
>NZ_MOAK01000061.1:90352-94488 GCF_003732485.1 Pseudomonas protegens | reverse complement strand
GCTTGCGCAGGAACTCGGTCAGCGCCAGCACCATGTCGGTGGCGGTGATGCCCGGTTGCAGCTTGCCGGTGAGCTCGACGCCGATGATGTCCGGCAGGCGCATCCACGAGGCGCGGCCGAGCATGACACTCTCGGCTTCCAGGCCGCCCACGCCGATGGCGATCACCCCCAGCGCATCCACGTGGGGGGTGTGGCTGTCGGTGCCGACGCAGGTATCAGGAAAGGCCACACCGTCGAGCACCTGGATCACCGGGGACATTTTCTCCAGGTTGATCTGGTGCATGATGCCGTTGCCGGGCGGGATCACGTCGACGTTCTTGAAGGCCTTCTTGGTCCAGTTGATGAAGTGGAACCGGTCTTCGTTGCGCCGGTCTTCGATGGCGCGGTTCTTGTCGAAGGCATCCGGGTCGAAACCGCCGCACTCCACGGCCAGGGAGTGGTCGACGATCAACTGGGTCGGCACCACCGGGTTGACCAGCGCCGGGTCACCGCCCTGGTCGGCGATGGCGTCGCGCAGGCCGGCCAGGTCCACCAGTGCGGTCTGGCCGAGGATGTCGTGGCATACCACGCGGGCCGGGAACCAGGGGAAGTCGAGGTCGTCGCGGCGTTCGATCAGTTGGCCGAGGGACGCGTTGAGGGTTGCCGGATCACAGCGGCGCACCAGGTTTTCCGCCAGTACGCGGGAGGTGTAGGGCAGGCTGTCGTAGGCCCCTGGCTTAAGCGCATCGACCGCCGCACGGGCGTCGAAGTAGTCCAGCTGGCTGCCGGGCAGCGTCTTGCGAAATTCAGTGTTCATGGTCAGGGGACTCGATCACGGTAGTTTCAAAGGAAGCGCCTGGCACTGGGGTTGAATGGACATCTATCCCCTGTAGGAGCGAGCTTGCTCGCGATGACTGACGCAGATCCGACATTGCTGTCGGCTGATCCATCGCTATCGCGAGCAAGCTCGCTCCTACAGGTGTGTGGTTCATTCAAGCCACAGTGCCGGCGCCCTCCCGGTCAGCGGCGTTCGATTGGCACGAACTTGCGCTGCTCGACGCCGATGTACTCGGCGCTTGGACGGATGATGCGGTTGTTGCCACGCTGCTCGAACACATGGGCCGCCCAGCCGGTCAGGCGCGAACAGACGAAGATCGGCGTGAACAGCTTGGTGGGGATGCCCATGAAGTGGTACGCCGAGGCGTGGTAGAAGTCAGCGTTGGGGAAGAGTTTCTTCTGCTCCCACATGGTCTGGTCGATGGCTTCGGATACCGGGAACAGCACCTTGTCGCCCACTTCGTCGGCGAGCTTTTTCGACCAGCCCTTGATCACCTCGTTGCGCGGATCGTTGTCTTTGTAGATCGCGTGGCCAAAGCCCATGATCTTGTCCTTGCGCTCCAGCATGCCGAGGGTGCCCTTGATCGCCTCTTGCGGCGAACTGAAGCGCTCGATCATTTCCATCGCCGCTTCGTTGGCGCCGCCGTGCAGCGGGCCGCGCAGCGAACCGATCGCCGCTGTGATGCAGGAGTACAGGTCGGACAGGGTCGAAGCACAGACCCGGGCAGTAAAGGTCGAGGCGTTGAACTCATGCTCGGCGTAGAGGATCAGCGATACGTTCATGACCTTGACGTGCAGGTCGCTGGGCTTCTTGCCGTGCAGCAGGTGCAGAAAATGACCACCAATGGAAGGCTCGTCGCTGACACAGCTGATGCGCACGCCTTCGTGGCTGAAGCGGTACCAGTAGCACATGATCGCCGGGAAGGCCGCCAGCAGGCGGTCGGTGACGTCATGCTGCTGGGAGAAGTCCTTCTCCGGCTCGATGTTGCCGAGGAACGAGCAGCCCGTACGCATCACGTCCATCGGATGGGCCTGGGCCGGAATCCGCTCCAGCACTTCCTTCAGCGCCTGAGGCAGGTCCCGCAGCTTGCCCAGCTTGCTGGTGTAGGCCGCCAGCTGTTCCTGGGTCGGCAGATCACCGTACAGCAGCAGGTAGGCGACTTCCTCGAACTGCGCATCGGCCGCCAGTTCGCGCACGTCATAGCCGCGATAGGTCAACCCGGCACCGGCCTGGCCCACGGTGGACAGCGCGGTTTGCCCGGCCACCTGGCCGCGCAGACCTGCGCCACTCAATACTTTTGCTTCGGCCATTGCTCTCTCCAATCTTGAATTTGTTAGGGACTTGGCAACTTCGTTGGTCGGGACTCACCCCGACACTGTAGGAGCGAGCTTGCTCGCGATCCGGGCCCGCGCGTTAGCGTCGACGGCCATCGCGAGCAAGCTCGCTCCCACAAGAACTCATTCAGCCTTTCTTCTGCGCGAACAGCGCATCGAGCTTTTGCTCGAAGCTGTGGTAGTCGATGCGCTCATAGAGCTCCATGCGGGTCTGCATAGTGTCGATCACGTTCTGCTGGGTGCCGTCACGACGGATCGCGGTGTAGACGTTTTCCGCCGCCTTGTTCATGGCACGGAACGCCGACAGCGGGTACAGCACCAGGGAAACATCCACGGATTTCAACTGTTCGGTGGTGTACAGCGGGGTCGCGCCGAATTCGGTGATGTTGGCCAGGATCGGCGCTTTCACCCGATCGGCGAAGATCTTGTACATCTCAAGTTCGGTGATGGCTTCCGGGAACACCATGTCGGCGCCGGCCTCGATGCACGCTGCGGCACGTTCCAGGGCCGATTCCAGACCTTCCACCGCCAGGGCATCGGTACGCGCCATAATCACGAAGCTGTCGTCGGTACGGGCATCCACCGCCGCCTTGATGCGGTCGACCATTTCCTGCTGGGACACGATCTCTTTATTAGGACGGTGACCGCAGCGCTTGGCGCCCACCTGGTCCTCGATGTGGATCGCCGCCGCGCCGAACTTGATCATCGACTTGACGGTGCGGGCCACGTTGAACGCCGACGAACCGAAACCGGTGTCCACGTCCACCAGCAGCGGCAGGTCGCAGACGTCGGTGATGCGACGCACGTCGGTGAGGACGTCGTCGAGGCCGGTGATGCCCAGGTCAGGCACGCCGAGGGAACCGGCGGCGACCCCGCCACCGGACAGATAGATCGCCTTGAAACCGGCGCGTTTGGCCAGCAACGCATGGTTGGCGTTGATTGCGCCCACCACTTGCAATGGCTGTTCACTGGCGACCGCATCGCGGAAACGCTGGCCTGGAGTGCTCTTGTTGGAACTCATGACTCACCTCGTGGAGTGGCTGTCTGATGGGCGCTGTCCTGGTAATGACGCGCGATGTTGCGTTTCGAGGCGCCGATGTGGCGGCGCATCAGTAGCTCGGCCAGTTCGCCGTCGCGATCGGCAATGGCATCGAGAATCCGGTGGTGTTCGGCAAAGGCCTGGTGCGGTCGGTTGGGGGTCGCGGAGAACTGGATGCGGTACATGCGCACCAGTTGATACAGCTCGCCACAAAGCATTTGCGTGAGGGTGCGATTGCCCGCGCCCTGGATGATCCGGTAATGGAAGTCGAAATCCCCTTCCTGCTGGTAGTAGCCGACCCCGGCCTGGAATGCCGCATCGCGCTCGTGGGTATCGAGCACTCGGCGCAATTCGTCGATGTCCTCGGTGGTCATGCGCTCCGCCGCCAGGCGACAGGCCATGCCCTCCAGGGACTCACGGATTTCGTAAAGTTCGATCAGCTCGGCGTGACTGAGGGACACCACCCGGGCACCGACATGAGGCACTCGCACCAACAGGCGCTGACCTTCCAGGCGGTGGATGGCTTCGCGCAGCGGACCACGACTGATGCCGTAGGTACGGGCCAGTTCAGGTTCGGAGATCTTGCTGCCCGGGGCGATCTCGCCCTTGACGATAGCGGCCTGGATCCGTCGGAAGACGTTTTCGGACAGGGTTTCAGAATCGTCCTGCGTCGGCAGCGGATGTTCCAGTTGATCCAGCATATTGTCGACACCTTTAAAATCAATGAGGCAAAAATTAGCCAATACCCCCTAAACAGTCAAAGGAAAAATTGAGATTGTCGACAATCGTCTAATAACCCTTTGCACCAAAACGAGACAAAAGGCCCGCCCCCGACGCTGGCGCCATAAAACCAGCATGCTAGAATGCCGCCCGCATTGGCCTGCCATCTTTTTATGGCACGCATACGAGGGAGCTTGCGCAGCAATGCCGGTCGCCTTGAACTGAA
>NZ_MOAK01000061.1:86897-90302 GCF_003732485.1 Pseudomonas protegens | reverse complement strand
CTGCTTGCCCTGCCCGGCATCAGCGCCGCCGCCGGCAAGACGGTCTATGGTTTGAACGAGTACGCGCAACTGTCAGGTATCGACCTGGAAGTTGCCGCCAAACTCGATACCGGTGCCAAGACGGCTTCTTTGAGTGCCCGCGACATCAAGCGCTTCAAGCGCAACGGCGAATCCTGGGTGCGTTTCTACCTGGCCATCGACGCCGCCCATTCCCACCCCATCGAACGGCCACTGGCCCGGGTCAGCAAGATCAAGCGCCGCGCCGGCGACTATGACCCCGATGAGGACAAGAACTACACCGCGCGTCCGGTGATCGCCCTGGATGTCTGCATGGGCAGTGCCTTGCGCAGCATCGAAGTGAACTTGACCGACCGCAGCGCCTTCCAATACCCGCTCCTGATTGGCTCCGAAGCCTTGAAACGCTTCGATGCGCTGGTCGACCCCAGTCTTAAATACGCTGCTGGCAAACCCGCCTGCGCCACCGACGCTCATACCGCAGAGTAATTCCAATGCGCTCTCTTACCCTTCATCTGAAAGTCCTGATCGCCATCCTGGTGGTGCTGGGCATTTCGATCACGGCCTATCAGATCTTCGTGCTCGGCATTCCGGTGACCGAAGACGCCACCGACGATCTGTGGAACATCGATGCCAAGGTCGAGTTCGTCGCCAACGGCAAGGACCCGATCAAGATCCAGATGTTCGTGCCGCCCCTGAGCCGCGACTACGTCAGCCTCAACGAGAGCTTCATTTCCAACAACTACGGGGTGGCGGTCAACCGCGTCGACGGCAACCGCAAGGTCACCTGGTCGGCACGCCGGGCCAAGGGCAACCAGACCCTGTACTACCGCCTGGTGCTGACCAAGCGCTACAGCGCCGAGAAATCCAAGGTCAAGGGCCCGACCTTCCGCGACAGCATGGCCGTGGAAGGACCGGAAAAAATCGCCGCGGAAGCCCTGCTGGCGCCGATCCGCCAGCACTCGGCGGACGTCGAGACCTTCATCAGCGAGGCCATCAAGCGCGTCAACAACGCCAATGACGACAACGCCAAGCTGCTGCTGGCCGGCGACTCCTCCAGCGCCAACAAGGCCAAGATCGTCGAACTGCTGTTGTCCATCGCCCACGTGCCGATGGAGAAGGTCCACACCATCCGCCTGGTGGCCGATCAGCCGCAGGCCCCGGAACTCTGGCTGCGCAGCTTCAACGGCACCGACTGGCTGTACTTCAACCCGGAAACCGGTGAACAGGGCATGCCCAGCGACCGCCTGCTGTGGTGGACCGGTGACGACAACCTGATCACCGTCGATGGCGGCAAGAAAGCCAACGTCACCTTCAGCCTCAACAACAGCGAAATGAACGCCATTCGCCTGGCCAAGCTGACCGACGAGAACACCGACGCCAACTTCCTCGAATACTCGCTGTACGGCCTGCCGCTGCAGACCCAGCAGACCTTCATGATCATGGTGATGATCCCCATCGGTGTGCTGGTGATCCTGGTCTTGCGCAACCTGATCGGCCTGCAGACCCTGGGCACCTTCACCCCGGTGCTGATCGCCCTGGCGTTCCGCGAGACCCAACTGGGCTTCGGCATCGTGCTGTTCACGGTGATTACCGCGCTGGGTCTGTCCTTACGCTCCTACCTGGAACACCTCAAGCTGCAGATGCTGCCGCGGCTTTCGGTGGTGCTGACCTTCGTCGTGGTGCTGATCGCCGCCATCAGCCTGTTCAGCCACAAACTGGGCCTGGAACGCGGCCTGTCGGTGGCGCTGTTCCCGATGGTGATCCTGACCATGACCATCGAACGCCTGTCCATTACCTGGGAAGAGCGCGGCGGCGGCCATGCGATGAAAGTCGCCATCGGCACCCTGTTCGCCGCCTCCCTGGCGCACCTGATCATGAGCGTGCCGGAGCTTACGTACTTCGTCTTCACCTTCCCGGCGATGCTGCTGATCCTGGTGGGCTTCATGCTGGCGATGGGTCGCTACCGCGGCTACCGCCTGACGGAGCTGGTACGTTTCAAAGCCTTCGTCAAGGCCGACTCCTGATGTTCGGCCTGTGGAAGACCTGGAAAGCCCTGGAAGCGCGGGGAATCATGGGCATCAACCGGCGTAACGCCGACTACGTGCTCAAGTACAACAAGCGCAGCCTGTACCCCATCGTCGATGACAAGATCATCACCAAGGAACGGGCGATCAAGGCCGGCATCCATGTGCCGGAACTGTACGGGGTGATCTCCACCGAGAAGGAAATCGACAAGCTCGACGCGATCATCGGCGAACGCAACGACTTCGTGATCAAGCCGGCGCAAGGCGCCGGCGGCGACGGCATCATTGTGATCGCCGACCGCTTCGAGGGCCGTTATCGCACGGTGTCGGGCAAGATCATCAGCCACGAGGAAATCGAGCACCATATTTCCAGCATCCTCACCGGCCTGTATTCCCTGGGCGGCCACCGCGACCGGGCGCTGATCGAATACCGGGTGACCCCGGACCAGATCTTCAAGAGCATCAGCTACGAAGGCGTGCCGGACATCCGCATCATCGTGCTCATGGGCTACCCGGTGATGGCCATGCTGCGCTTGCCGACCCGCCAGTCCGGAGGCAAGGCCAACCTGCACCAGGGCGCCATCGGCGTCGGCGTCGACCTGGCCACCGGCCTGACTCTGCGCGGCACCTGGCTGAACAACATCATCACCAAGCACCCGGACACCACCAACGCCGTGGACGGTGTGCAACTGCCCTACTGGGACGGCTTCATGAAGCTGGCAGCCGGCTGCTACGAGCTTTGCGGCCTGGGCTACATCGGCGTGGACATGGTGCTGGACCAGGACAAGGGCCCGCTGATTCTCGAACTCAACGCCCGGCCCGGGCTGAATATCCAGATCGCCAACGACTGCGGCCTGACCCAGCGCACCCACGCCATTGAAGCCCACCTTGAGCAACTCAAGGCCCGGGGCATCAAGGAAACCGTCGAAGAACGGGTGCGCTTCGCCCAGGACCTGTTCGGCCACATTCCTGCCGTCGAAGGCTGATAGCCCCGGGCTGTAGCCGCTGCCCCAGGCAACGGCTACAGGTCGGGAAATGCGCCGTTCAAGGGGCAATCGCCGACATCCCCTCTAGGAGCAACTCCTGCAGAGGCATACAATCGCCAGCCGCGCTCCGATGGCTGATCTGCCCCGCATGTTGACCTGCTCCGTACACCCGCTTCCCTATCGCGCCAACCCCGCCGAGTATTTCGCGGCAATCGAACACGCCCCCGGCGCCGTGCTACTGGACAGCGGCCGGCCCAGCGCCGAGCGCGGCCGTTATGACCTGCTCAGCGCCTGGCCCCTGGCAGAGCTGACCCTGGCCGCTGATGAGCCTGGCGGCGACTTCCTGCAACGCCTGCGGGACAACCTCCAGCACCTGG
>NZ_MOAK01000061.1:77914-86878 GCF_003732485.1 Pseudomonas protegens | reverse complement strand
CCCCAGCCCCTGGGCCACGCCCGGGTGCCCGCGCCTTATGAATTGCCCTTCGCCGGCGGCCTGATCGGCTACCTCAGCTACGACTTCGGTCGACATCTGGAGCGCCTGCCGAGCCAGGCCCGGGATGACCTGCAACTGCCCGAGGCACGTTTTGGCCTGTACGCCTGGGCGCTGATCAATGACCACCAGACGCACACCAGCCAACTGCTGTTCCACCCCCACCTGGAAGCCTCCGAGCGCCAGCGCCTGATCCAGCTGTTCAACCAGCCACCCGTGACGGCAGCAGCCTCGTTCAAGCTGACCAGCGCCATGCAGCCTGATCTCAGCGCCGAGGATTACCGCCAGGCCTTCCAGCGCATCCAGCACTACATCCAGGCCGGCGACTGCTATCAGGTGAACTTTGCCCAGCGCTTTCGCGGCCAGTACCAGGGCGATCCCTGGGTCGCCTACTGCGCCTTGCGCGCAGCTTGTCCGACCCCGTTCTCGGGCTTCCAGCGCCTGCCGGATGGCGGTGCGGTGCTCAGCCTGTCGCCGGAGCGTTTCGTTCATGTCAGCCAGGGCCGGGTGGAAACCCGACCGATCAAGGGCACTCGCCCCCGTGGCCGGGATGCCGCAGAAGACGCAGCCAACGCCGCCGAGCTGCTGGCCAGCCCCAAGGACCGAGCGGAAAACCTGATGATCGTCGATCTGCTGCGCAACGACCTGGGGCGCACTTGCCGCACCGGCTCGGTGCGCGTGCCGGAGCTGTTCAGCCTGGAAAGTTACCCCAACGTGCACCATCTGGTGAGCAGCGTGACCGGCGAGCTGGCGGACGGCAAGGACGCCCTGGACCTGATCGCCGGCAGCTTCCCCGGCGGCTCGATCACCGGCGCGCCGAAGATCCGCTCGATGCAGATCATCGACGAACTGGAGCCCACGCGGCGCGCGCTGTACTGCGGCTCACTGCTGTACCTGGACGTACGCGGGGAAATGGACAGCTCGATTGCCATCCGCAGCCTGCTGGCCAAGGACGGGCAGATCTGTTGCTGGGGCGGCGGCGGAATAGTCGCGGATTCCGACTGGCAGGCGGAGTACCAGGAATCCATCACCAAGGTGCGGGTGCTGCTGGAGACGCTGCAGGGGCTTTAGGGCGTCTTCGCCGGCACGCCGGCTCCTACAGAGCGCGTCGTTCTCCCACCCGTAGGAGCTGGCTTGCCAGCGAAGGCGTCGGCAGGATTTGCGCACAACCCAAAGGCCTGTTCGCCGGCAAGCCGGCGCCTACAAGAGCGCGTCGTTCTCCCACCCGTAGGAGCTGGCTTGCCAGCGAAGGCGTCGGCAGGATTTGTGAAAAATCCAAGGGCCTCTTCGCCGGCGAACCGGTTTACAGGCTCAGGGGGCGATTGGAAGCCTTGATGAATTCCTGCTTCAACTCGGCAAAACTGTGCACCGCGGGGAACTGCGGGAACTCGCGAATCACGTTGTCCGGAGCATGGAACAGGATGCCGGCATCGGCCTCCCCCAGCATGGTCGTGTCGTTGTAGGAATCCCCGGCAGCGATGACCCGGTAGTACAGACTCTTGAAGGCCAGCACCGACTGGCGCTTGGGGTCTTTCTGACGCAGTTGATAGCCGGTCACACGGCCGTTGTCATCGGTTATCAGGCGGTGACACAACAGGGTCGGGAAACCCAGCTGGCGCATCAAGGGCTGGGAAAACTCATAGAAGGTGTCGGAGAGGATCACCACCTGGAAGCGCTCGCGCAGCCAGTTGACGAACTCCACCGCACCATCCAGAGGCTTGAGGGTGGCGATCACTTCCTGGATGTCCGAAAGCTTCAGGCCGTGCTCGTCGAGAATCCGCAGGCGCTGCTTCATCAGTACGTCGTAGTCGGGAATATCCCGGGTGGTTGCCTTGAGGGATTCAATCCCGGTTTTTTCGGCAAAGGCGATCCAGATTTCCGGGACCAGTACACCTTCCAGATCGAGACAGGCAATTTCCACAAGACACTCCCATTGGTTCTGATTATTTAAATTGAGCGAGCAAAAGGACTGCCGAACTCTAGCGATTCGCCTGCGCAGGCGCAACGCAGAGGAGCGCGCCAGGGCCGGGTGGATTTTGTTAAGATCGCCCCCCTATAGAGCGCACAGCGCCACCGACCTGTAGGAAACCGCCCTGATGACCCCATCGTTCGACGTCGCTGAACTCGCCGCGACCTATGCCAACAAATCCGCCCAGGACATTCTCAAGCTGGCCTTTGCCCAGTTCGGCGATGATCTGTGGATTTCCTTCAGCGGCGCCGAGGACGTGGTGCTGGTGGACATGGCCTGGAAGCTGAACAAGAACGTCAAGGTGTTCAGCCTCGACACCGGCCGCCTGCACCCGGAAACCTATCGCTTCATCGATCAGGTGCGCGAGCATTACAAGATCGACATCGAGCTGATCTCGCCGGACCACAGCCAGCTCGAACCCTTCGTCAAGGAAAAGGGCCTGTTCAGCTTCTACAAGGACGGCCACGGCGAATGCTGCGGCATCCGCAAGATCGAACCGTTGCGACGCAAACTGTCCACCGTCAGCGCCTGGGCCACCGGCCAGCGCCGCGACCAGAGCCCGGGCACCCGCAGCCAGGTGGCGGTGCTGGAGATCGACAGCGCCTTCTCCACCCCGGAGCGCCCCCTGTACAAGTTCAACCCGTTGGCGCAGATGAGCAGCGAAGAGATCTGGGGTTACATCCGCATGCTCGAACTGCCGTACAACAGCCTGCATGAACGCGGCTTCATCAGCATCGGCTGCGAGCCCTGCACCCGCCCGGTACTGCCCAACCAGCACGAACGCGAAGGCCGTTGGTGGTGGGAGGAAGCCACCCAGAAGGAATGCGGCCTGCACGCCGGCAACCTCATCAGCAAAGCCTGATCCCTCCCTTCTTCTGTAGGAGCCGGCTTGCCGGCGAATGAGCCCTCCCCCTGAGGACGCCTTCGCTGGCAAACGCAACCGCCCGGCCAGCACCCACAACCAATATGTACACATAAATGTCACCATCAGTGCCATTTTTGTGTGCACTTTCAGCTCCTGCCGCCCCAAAAGGTTACAGACCTTTCTCCCGCCGGATTTCGTGGCATGCATTGTCGCGCCTGACAAAAAATAAATACCTGTTCAAACGGTCAATTTTTAATCTCGCTGTTTCATACAGTTAGGAGCAATCCATAACAAAACGAAATCAGCAGCCCATTTCATAGCTCCGGAATTGGCACAGAAGTGGCTTTAGTCGACTTATGTTTTGTATACAAAAAAATCAAAACATACATACACTAACCATCCGCACGCCTGATCCACGACTCAGCTGCAGATGCCCCGAACCCAGTGATTTCCACCTGCGACGAAGATTGTCGAGCCTTGCGCTCAAGCACAGTCATCCAGGGCCGGAATCAGGAGCCGCCGGAATGCACACCAGCCCTTCCAACAACATCGCACTGGATCTGCCCTCCTCGCCGCACTCGCACAACCTGCAACAGCCCATCGCCGCAACCGATCCGGACAGCGTCATCCTCAGCCCGCGCCTGCACAACCGCGACCTGGCGCCGACCAAGGTCGAAGGTCGGCGCTGGGGCGGCTACAGCATCTTCGCCCTGTGGACCAACGATGTGCACAACATCGCCAACTACTCCTTTGCCATCGGCCTCTATGCCCTGGGCCTGGGTGGCTGGCAGATCCTCCTGTCCCTGGGGATAGGCGCGGCGCTGGTGTACTTCTTCATGAACCTGTCCGGCTACATGGGGCAGAAGACCGGGGTGCCGTTCCCGGTGATCAGCCGCATCAGCTTCGGCATCCATGGCGCACAGATTCCGGCACTGATCCGCGCGGTGATCGCCATTGCCTGGTTCGGCATCCAGACCTACCTGGCCTCGGTGGTATTTCGCGTGTTGCTGACAGCGATCCATCCGGGGTTTGCCGATTACGACCACAACTCGATCCTCGGCCTGTCCACCCTGGGCTGGGCCTGCTTCGTGGTGATCTGGCTGGTGCAATTGGCAATCCTCGCCTACGGCATGGAGATGATCCGCCGCTACGAAGCCTTCGCCGGACCGATCATCCTGCTGACCGTGGCCTGCCTGGCCGCGTGGATGTACACCCAGGCCGACGGGCAGATCGCCTGGTCGATCCGCGAGCCCCTGAGCGGCGGTGAAATGTGGCGGCAGATCTTCGCCGGCGGCGCATTGTGGCTGGCGATCTACGGCACGCTGATTCTCAATTTCTGCGACTTCGCCCGCTCCTCGCCGTGCCGCAAGACCATCAAGGTCGGCAACTTCTGGGGCCTGCCGGTGAACATTCTGCTGTTCGCCACCATCACCGTGCTGCTGTGCGGCGCACAGTTCCAGATCAACGGCCAGGTCATCGAAAGTCCGACCCAGATAATCGCCTCAATCCCCAACACCCTGTTTCTGGTCCTGGGCTGCCTGGCGTTCCTGATCGTCACCGTCGCAGTGAACATCATGGCCAACTTCGTGGCTCCGGCCTTCGTCCTCAGCAACCTGGCGCCCAAGTACCTGACCTTCCGCCGCGCCGGGCTGATCAGTGCCGCGCTGGCGGTGCTGATCCTGCCGTGGAACCTCTACAACAGCCCGCTGGTGATCGTGTATTTCCTCTCCGGCCTGGGCGCCCTGCTGGGCCCGTTGTACGGGGTGATCATGGTGGACTACTGGATCCTGCGCAAAGCCCAGATCCACGTGCCGCAGCTGTACAGCGAAGACCCGCAAGGCGCGTACTTCTACAGCCGCGGGGTCAATCTGCGGGCGGTGGCGGCCTTCGTGCCCGCAGCGCTGATTGCCATCGTGCTGGCCCTGGTGCCGGGCTTTGCCAGCGTATCGCCCTTTTCCTGGCTGATCGGCGCCGGCATCGCCGGCCTGCTGTACCTGATCATCGCCAAGCGCCAGCCCTGGTACGCGGACGTCAGCGGCGAATCCATCGCCGTAGACAACGTCAGTCACTGAACCTGAACGGCCCGGCGCGCCGGGCCTTGAACTGCCCAACCTGTAAGGAACCCCCATGCGCATTCTCGTGGTCAACGTCAACACCACCGACAGCATCACCCAGGCCATCGCCCGCCAGGCACAAAGCGTGGCAGCGCCGGGCACGGAAATCGTCGGACTGACCCCCTATTTCGGCGCCGAATCGGTGGAAGGCAACTTCGAAAGCTACCTGGCGGCCATCGCAGTGATGGATCGCGTACTGGCCTACGACCAGCCCTATGACGCGGTGATCCAGGCCGGTTACGGCGAACACGGCCGCGAAGGCCTGCAGGAGTTGCTCAATGTTCCGGTGGTGGACATCACCGACGCCGCCGCCAGCACGGCGATGTTCCTTGGCCACGCCTACTCGGTGGTGACCACCCTGGATCGGACCGTGCCACTGATCGAGGACCGGCTGAAGCTGTCCGGCCTCTATGAGCGCTGCGCCTCAGTGCGGGCCAGCGGCCTGGCGGTGCTGGAACTGGAGGAGGACCCACTGCGGGCGGTGGAATCCATTGTGCGCCAGGCCGAGCTGGCGGTGACTCAGGACAAGGCCGAAGTCATCTGCCTGGGTTGTGGCGGCATGGCGGGGCTGGATGAGCAGATCCGCCAGCGCACCGGGGTGCCGGTGGTGGACGGGGTCACGGCGGCGGTAACCATCGCCGAGTCGTTGGTACGCCTGGGGTTGTCCACATCGAAGGTGCGGACCTATGCGACGCCGCGGCCGAAGAAGGTGCTGGGCTGGCCGATGCGTTTGGGGCGCTGAGCCAGGCCGCGCAAGCCGGCGCCTACAGGGCGCTGAAGGTTTGCGCCAGGCCCTGTTCGGCGAACTGCTCGATGACGAAGTCGACAAAGGCCCGGGTCTTGCCCGGGAGCATCTTGTGTTCGGCGTAGTAGATCGAGGTGTAGCCGTCATCGACGTACCAATCCGGCAAGACCCGCTGCAGAGCGCCACAGCGCAGGTAGTTGACAGCAAACGGCATGCTCACCAGGGCCAGCCCCAGTCCCTGGGCCGCAGCGATGCAAGCCGCTTCGGAATCGCTCATGGTCATGCTGGCCTTGAGCTCCAGTGGGCGCACACCGCCTGCGCGACCAGTCAGTTGCCAGGTGCGGATGCGCCCGGTCTGCGGGGAGCGAATCAGAATCCCCCGGCAATGCTGCAGGTCCTCCGGCTCGCCAATCGGCGCCCGTCCTGCGAGATAGGCCGGGCTGGCCACCAGCACCCGATGGGCCGGTGACAGGCGACGGGCGACCACCCCTTGCGGTAGTTCGAAACCGCCACCGATGGCGGCATCGAAGCCCTGGCCGATCAGATCAACCTGGCGATTGTCGAAATGCCAGTCCGGCTGAATATCCGGATAACGCTGCAGGAAGGCCCCCAGCATCGGCACTATATACAGGCAGCCGAACACCGTTCCCACGCTGACCTTGAGCGTGCCCGCCGGACGCCCCTGGACGTTGGACAGGCTGCTCACGGCATTCTGGATGGTCTGCAGGCTGTCGCTGATTTCTGCCAGGAACAAGCGTCCGGCCTCGGTCAGGGTCAAACGTCGAGTACTGCGCTGAAACAGCCGCACACCGACTCGAGCCTCCAGCTTGGCCACACTTTTTCCTACCGCGGCCGGGGTCAACCCCAAGCGCCGCGCCGCCTCGGCAAAGCTGCCGACTTCCGCGCTGCGAACAAAACATTCAAGACTGCTGAAGGCTTCCATCGATGGCGATTCCAAACTTCTGGTTTATACAGAGTATAGGAATTACCCGCTACACAGGGGTTAATCAGCGGTCGATACTCGACGCCAAGCACAAGGCAAACCGGCCTTGAATCTCTGGAGAAGTACATGAGCAAGCACAACCTCAGCGGCAAAGTGGCCCTGATCCAAGGCGGTTCCCGCGGCATCGGTGCCGCCATCGTTGAGCGTCTGGCTGCCGAAGGCGCCAGCGTCGCCTTCACCTACGTCAGTTCCGCGAGCAAGGCGCAAACCCTGCAGGACAGCATCATCGCCAAGGGCGGCAAGGCTCTGGCGATACAGGCCGACAGTGCCGACGCCGAAGCCATTCGGGATGCCGTGCAACGTACCGCCCAGGCCTTCGGCCGCCTCGACATCCTGGTCAACAATGCCGGAGTACTGGCAATGGCCCCGCTGGACGAATTCAAGCTGGAAGACTTTGACCAGACCCTGGCCATCAACATACGCAGTGTGTTCATCGCCACCCAGGAGGCTGCACGCCACATGGGCGAAGGCGGACGCATCATCAACATTGGCAGCACCAACGCCGAGCGCATGCCCTTTGCCGGTGGCGGCCCCTACGCCATGAGTAAGGCCGCGCTGGTGGGCCTGACCAAAGGCCTGGCACGGGACCTGGGCCCGCGGGGCATCACCATCAACAACGTCCAGCCCGGCCCGGTGGACACCGACATGAACCCGGCCAACGGCGCCTTTGCCGAAAGCCTGCTGGATCTCATGGCCGTACGTCGCTATGGCCGCGCCGAAGAAATCGCTGGCTTCGTGGCCTATCTGGCCGGGCCCGAAGCGGCCTACATCACCGGCGCCAGCTTGAGCATCGACGGCGGTTTCAGCGCCTGATCCGCCCACGCAAAAAATAACCGGGCCACCTGTATCAGGTGGCCCGGTTGCTTGCGCAGCATCCGCCAGCGACTGCCGCAGAGGACTAACCGACTCGCAACGCCGTCCTTCTCCCTACCACCGGCCTCGCGACCTCAGGCCCACACCAGATGCGGCAAACCACAGGCGGCGGGCTGAAACCCCTTGAGCGAGCGCAGAATCCCGTCGGCGTGGGCGAACTTGGCATCCGCCATGGCCGGATCGGGCACCGCAAGCACTCGCATTCCCGCAGCCTTGGCAGCGGTCACGCCGAAGGGCGAATCCTCGAACACCAGGCACTCCCCTGGAGCCACACCCAGGCGCCGGGCTGCCGTGAGAAAGATGTCCGGCGCCGGCTTGGCCGCCGTCACTTCCGGATCATCGGCGGTGACAATGGTGTCGAAGAGCGCGAACCAATCGCCATGGCGGGTGATTTTCTCGCCGAAGGACATCTGCGACGAGCTGGTACCCACTGCAATGGGCACCTGGTGCTGCTTCAAATGGCGCACCAGTTGCTGAGCCCCCGGCATGGCCTCGGCTCGAGGAAAGCGCTCACGCATCAATGGCTCACGCATGACCAGGAACTCTTCGGCGCTGATGGGCAGGTCCAGAGCCTCGACCACGTAACGCGCCAGATCGGCGGCACCACGTCCGATGATGTTTTGCTTGATGGTCCAATCGTAGGTGCGGCCATAACGCTCGGCGATCAACTGCGTGATCTCGGTGTAGATACCCTCGGTATCCAGGAGCAGACCGTCCATATCGAAAATGACCGCCTTGATCGGTCCCAAATCATTCAACTGTGCATTCATCGCATCTGATCCGTTAGCAAAAGTACATTCCAGGGAGCGGCTCAGGTACGGCCCGTCATGTTCGGCAACACGTCAATTAAAGGGTTCAGCAGCATAGCGGCGGGGCTGGGTCAGGAGCAACCGAGGGGCATGGCGCAGGGGCAGGATGGTTTCAATCATCGGGATCGGGCTTGCCGTCGCCGTCTTCAGGCCCTTCCTGCAGTGGCACCAGCGCATCATCCATCAAGGAGCCGGGATCTTCATTCCCCGGATCGTTGATCACCTGCAGTTGCGCTGGGGATGGCTCGACATTGGCGGTCGTTTCGCGGGGCATGGTCCTCTCCTGAAACAGCGGAACGGCTGCATCAAGTATGGCGAAGCCCTGGGCAACGCGCACAAAAAAACCGGCGCAAGGCCGGTTTTTTAGACGTTGCGCCTGGATCAATGACGCTTCTTGTGCCCCATGCTGCTGCCCAGGGCACCGCCCGCCGCACCACCAATGCCGGCACCCACCGTGGAACCGGTGCTGCCGCCCAGGCGATTGCCGATCAGTGAACCACCAGCCGACCCCAGACCACCGCCAATCGCG
>NZ_MOAK01000061.1:74980-77880 GCF_003732485.1 Pseudomonas protegens | reverse complement strand
GCCCTTGCGCGCGCCCGCCGCACTACCGGCAGCCCCGGCCACACCCGCACCAATGGCCGCCCCGGTGCTGCCGCCGAGCTGCTGCCCGACCACGTTGCCCAGCGCACCGCCAAGACCGCCACCAATGGCGGCAGTACCATCGCCGGCCATCGCGCCTTGAGCCAGCAGAAGTCCCACAACCAGGGCAGGTAGAGTTGAACGCATGACTTGAACCTCAAAAAAAGACTGTCGAACTGACACAAAAGCCCAGCGCCGCGCCACCCGCTACGGAGCGTCACGGCAACACCCGGTTGCTCTCCGGTGGCTTGGACAGCGGATTCTAAAAGAGTTTTATCGTCGCGCAAAAAAAAGCCCGCTGGGGAACGGGCTAGGGGTATTGCTTTTAACGGATGGTCTGAGCGTACTCAGGCAGATGTGAAGATTCTGTGAAAAGTACCCGCGACTGGGAGCAACAGACGCGGATCACACAATTTCTCATCCTGCCAACATCTTCAGTTCACCTTCTGAAGATGCTCGAAGCCGATCAATGCAGGTCAGCCCCTTGGTTGGCGGCTCCCGCCACCGGCTCGATAGCGGCCTGGACGCTCACTGGCAACATTGATCTCAGCGGATGCTGCGAATGCTGCCCTTGTTGCCTTTGACGGTGACCGAGACTTTCTTGAAGACGAAGTAGTTTTCTTCGCTGACTTCATAGCGTGGGGCCACGATCAGGTCGGCGCCGGAAGACTTGACCGCCTTGAACGCAGCAGCCGACTTGACCGCACTCACTGGATCCAGGCCCAGACCACCCAGACCGCCGCCGGTATCGCCGCCGTAGGTCACACCATCAGCAAACTGGTTATCGCCACCAAACTGCAGGAAACCAAAGAGGATGTTCACCGACGACTGGCCCGAAATTGCCTCGCCCACTGCTACATCCGCCTTCAGGTCAGCCTTGACCTGGCTATCGATAGGCGACGATGGCTGGCTGATGTTGTAGCTGGTGCAACCAGTGGCCGCGGCTACGAGAGTGGACAGTGCGAGGAGTTTGAAAATAGCTTTCACGTTTATTTCCTTATCGCTTTTCATATAAAGGCATCATCGCTGGATGCGCAGCCCCGTTTGAATCGGGATAAAGAACATATCGCCAGTTATAGCCAATTGAGATAAGAAAATTCCTAAAACTACAAAGGATGCCTCTTTACTTAACCCATCTCACTGGCGAAAAACAATTAATACGGCTACCCAAGATTTGGAAAAAAATTAATACGCAAACAATATGCAGAAAGTTATGACCCAACCAACCACCGCAAATGGACCTGGATACTTTGTGACCGGCCCTCACCTCTAGCAGGACAACCCAAGCCCCCTCGCAGAGCATCGTCCGGCGCAAACAGGAAACTCTATCGCCAACAGGGCTGTTGGCCATATCAGGATTTTTCTCAAATTAACCATATCCTCGGATTACAACTTCAATCCTGATAGACATCCGGATTTAACGTTTTGCGGACAATAAAAAGCCCCGCATCAAACGGGGCACTCAGAACTTAATATTACTTTCTCTTGGGCATTGCCTTGGGAAAGAACATCGTATTACTGGCTACCGGCAGCGTTGCAGTTTTTTTCCTGCTACTGACCCGGGATTGCTCTTCAACTTCAAATGCGGCCTGACCGCAACGCACCAAGTTGTTGATTGGGAACTCATCCCCGTTGTCTTCGATATAGGCAAGACTTCTCATATCCCAGCTCCCTCCAACAACCGATCAGTACCGGCAAGCTCCTGATTGCCTGGAAAATACTGACCATCACGGCGTTTCAGACTAGCCAGTCATTTGTAGACCTGCTGTCCAAACCAGGCAAGCACCGACGAGCGGCAAGAGACCAGAGAAAAAAATGATCCAGAGCAAATTTCCGGACTCATGAACCCGACGGCCGCTTGATATGGCAGCACGCCCATTTAGAAATTAGCAGGGGCTTTGCGTCCAATTGCTTCATGGGGTGGCGGTGTACCAGCCTAGAAATGGAGACATTTTCAGGGAGGCCATTAGCAACAGGCTCGTCAAATTCGAACTCTTGGGCAGCTACCCACATGAAAATCCATATTTTCACCAGCTTGTCAATAGTGCTGTTGAGCGACTGTACGGGAGGCAGCGCGGTGGTAGGCTTTCATGGCGTCACACCGCGCGAGTGCCCGATCTGTTCGGATTACTGATAAAGGCAGGTCAGGCTAATGTAAAAGCCGCATGTCAGATAACTGAAAGGATTCGAACATGAAAAAGTCCATAGCTGCTCTGGCCGTATCCGCAACGCTCGCTTTCACCGCAACTGCCGCGAATGCCTCCGTGCATCCGACCCCCATCAAGGCTCCCCAGACCGCCAATCAGGTGACAGCCTCTGTTGACACTCCTTTCGTAACCCATCAGACAGCTGGCGAAACCCAGATGGCCAGCATGGCCAGTAGTTGCTCCGATGATCGATATTCCTGGTGGGAATACAGCGGCTGGGAAATCGTCGGCTGTCTCATAAGCGGCCAGTGGTAACCATTCAGACGAGCCTGGTGCGTGACATACGTAATCAGTACGCACCAGAGCCTGTTAGTCCAGCCACATGCGACTTCGAAGATACAGATTCCCTCATACTGCTTACGCAACAATAGCCCTCGCCAGCAGATAATTGCTTGGTGTTTATAGGCGAGCCTTGTTGCGTATTCAAACTGGGACTTCGGCAACAAGATACCTTTGCATGCGCATGTTGCCGACGCTCAACGCTCGTCGAATTCGGCCTCGGTCATTTCGCCGAGATAGCTGCAGTCCATCCACTGCGCAAAGGGCCAACTTTTTAAACAGACGCTATCCATTCAACGCTACTGAAAAACACCCGCCAGCCCCCTATTGGCCCCAGAGGCCATTTTTCAAACGCCA
>NZ_MOAK01000061.1:72693-74944 GCF_003732485.1 Pseudomonas protegens | reverse complement strand
AAACCAAAAACCCCCGACTTTCTCTAGGAAAATCAGGGGTTTGCGTTTTCAGAATGTGGCGGTGAAGGAGAGATTCGAACTCTCGATACAGTTTCCTGTATACACACTTTCCAGGCGTGCTCCTTAAGCCACTCGGACACTTCACCGTATCTCTTCAAACCAATTCAGTCTGTCGAGGCGCGCTAATGTAGTCGATAGCTTTTCAGATGGCAAACTTTTTTTTCAGAATTTTCATGCGCTTAAGGCCGATCCCTCGTTGAAGGGCCCCCGCCCCCATCGACGACAAGGCAAACCGGCCATTCTCCAGCCTCGCCCACAGCTATATAGAAGAAACCACCCGTTACCCGCAGCGCCATGCAGGCCGATGTCGGGCCATAAGCCTGACTCACCAGTCAGTCATGGCGCTTTACCAGATCTGTTGTGGTGGGTAACGTCTGCTGCACTTCAATACAAGGAATTGCGTCATGAGTGAGTTGATTTCCTACCATCTCGAAGACGGTATCGCGACCCTGACCTTGAGCAATGGCAAGGTCAATGCCATCTCCCCGGACGTGATTGCCGCTTTCAATGCCGCGCTGGATCAAGCAACGGCCGATCGCGCAGTGGTGATCATCACCGGTCAGCCGGGGATTCTTTCCGGCGGTTACGACCTCAAGGTGATGACCGCCGGCCCGAAAGAAGCGGTGGCGCTGGTGACCCTGGGTTCGACCCTGGCTCGCCGCCTGCTGTCCCACCCCTTCCCGGTGATCGTGGCGTGCCCCGGCCATGCTGTGGCCAAGGGCGCCTTCCTGCTGCTGTCGGCGGACTACCGTATCGGCGTCGACGGGCCATTCAGCATCGGCCTCAATGAAGTACAGATCGGCATGACCATGCACCACGCAGGGATCGAACTGGCCCGTGATCGTCTGCGGCGCTCGGCCTTCCATCGCTCGGTGATCAATGGCGAGATGTTCGATCCTCAGAGCGCTGTGGATGCCGGCTTCCTCGACAAGGTGGTGAGCGCCGAGGAACTGCAGGGCGCCGCCCTGGCTGCAGCACGGCAACTGAAGAAGATCAACATGCTGGCCCACAAGAACACCAAGCTGAAAGTGCGCAAGGCACTGCTGGAGACGTTGGACAACGCCATCATCCAGGATCAGGAACACCTGAGCTAAAACACCCGCTGCCTCTGAACCAGCCCGACCTCCGTGTCGGGCTTTTTGCATTCGGCTGAACACCCAGCACCAACCGCTCTAGACCGCTGCTGGTCATCGCAGTCGGAAACATGCCCTTAAACATCGCCCATCTCCCGGCTGAGAACGGTAATTGCCGAAAACAGTGCACATCCGTACACTGCGCCACCTTTTGTCCCCGGTGGGCCGTTTAGATGCTGTATCTGTTTCGTATGTCGTTGATGGGCCTGCACTTTATCCTGGCCGGCAGCCTGGGCCTGCTGTTGGGGCTGTGCCGCCCGTTCAACCCGGACAACAGCCGCCTATGCGCCCGCCTCTACGCCTGGCCGGCCATGTGCATTCTGCGCCTGCGGGTCAAAGCCGAAGTCGGGCCACTGATGGACAAACCCGAGAGCTGCGTGATCATCGCCAACCACCAATCCAACTACGACCTGTTCGTGTTCGGTAACGTGGTACCACGACGCACCGTGTGCATCGGCAAGAAGAGCCTGAAATGGGTGCCTCTGTTCGGCCAGTTGTTCTGGCTGGCAGGCAACGTCCTGATCGACCGCGGCAACCCGCACAAAGCCCGGCGCTCGATGCTCACCACCACCCACACCCTGCAGCACAAGGACACCTCGATCTGGGTCTTCCCGGAGGGCACGCGCAACTTCGGCGAAGAGCTGCTGCCCTTCAAGAAAGGCGCCTTCCAGATGGCCATCGCCGCCGGCGTGCCGATCGTGCCGGTGTGCGTCAGCAGCTACATCAAGCACATGCGCCTGAACCGCTGGAACGGCGGCAAGATCCTTATCCGTTCGCTGCCGGCTATCCCCACGGTCGGGCTGACCATGGACGATATGCCATTGCTGATTGCCCAGTGCCGCGAGCAGATGCGCGAGTGCATCGCCAATATGGATCGCCAACTGCAAGCGGCCTGAAGCTGCCGGCACATCAGTGACACTGCCAAGCCCGCCTCGTGCGGGCTTTTATTTGTCGGCGAACTCGAGCTCTGCCAGTGACTCTGATGCTGCATTGCAGGCTAAGCTGCTGCTGATCTTTCATCGCCACCATTGATAAGAAGAAGTGAACCGCAACCATGG
>NZ_MOAK01000061.1:65667-72668 GCF_003732485.1 Pseudomonas protegens | reverse complement strand
GGTAGAGTTGTTGCTGCCGCCGTTTATAGCGGCGGGAAGAAAGTCGCAGATATCAGCCTCGACGAAGGGGCTGCCTGGGCCGCGAAACCCGGCCACTTCGTCTGGATCGGTCTGGAAGAACCCAATGCCCACGAGCTGGCCAATCTGCAACGCCAGTTCAACCTGCACGAACTGGCCATCGAGGACGCCCTGGAAAAACACAGTCGACCCAAGCTGGAAACTTTTGGCGACGCGCTGTTCATTGTCACCTACTCACCGGTGCGGACCGACGGCAAGCTGGAGTTCATCGAGACTCACATCTTTGCCGGCAACGGCTACATCATCACCGCCCGCAACGGTCACTCGGCTTCCTACGGCTATGTCCGCCAACGCTGTGAGGCGCGCCCGCTGCTGCTGGAGCACGGCGAAGACTTCGTCCTCTATGCCTTGCTGGATTTCGTCACCGAGAACTACCAGCCGGTCAGCGAGGCCATCCACGGAGAAATCGACGAGCTGGAACGCAACGTGCTGTGCAATTCACTGAACGAGCGGGATATCCAGAACCTTCACGGCCTGCGCCGCGACGTGCTGCGCCTGCGCCGGTATGTGGCGCCCATGGTGGAGATCAGCGAGGAGCTGCAGAAACTCAGCTTTCCATTCATCGACAAGAACATGCGCCCGTACTTCCGTGACGTGCAGATTCATGTCACTCGGCAGATGGAAGACCTGTCGACCCTGCGCGACATCGCCAGCCAGACCATCGAGATCGGTGTACTGCTGGAGGCTTCCCGGCAAAGCATCGTGCAACGCAAGTTCGCCGCCTGGGCAGCGATCCTGGCGTTTCCAACAGCGGTAGCCGGGATCTACGGGATGAACTTCCAGAACATGCCGGAGCTGAGCTGGCACTACGGCTACTTCGGGGTGTTGGGCTTCATCAGTGTGGGCTGTGTCGGTCTCTGGGCCAGCTTCAAGCGCTCAGGCTGGCTCTGAAGAGACGATGGCCCTGCCCTTGCGGCAGGGCCACAGTCGCACTCAGGCGGCTTCAGGCTTGTGGGCGACGAAGCGCATCATCCACTCCGCAACGGTGGTGCCGTGATGATCATGCTCAAGGCTGGCCAGCCCTTTCTGGTAGACCTGCTCGCCGAGAAACTCTTGGCGCAGATCCAGTAAGGCCCGGGAATAATCGTGAATGAACTCGGGATGCCCCTGGAAGCACAGCACCTGGTCGTTGATGTGGTAGGCCGCGAAGGGACAGAAGTCGCTGGAGGCAATCACCGTGGCATTTTCCGGCAATGCGGTGACCTGGTCCTGGTGGCTGATCAACAGAGTCAGCTCCTCCACCACCGGGCTCATCCACGGCGCCTTGGCCGCCAGCTTGTAGTTGTGGGTTCCCACGCCCCAACCCTGACTCGCCCGCTCGCTCTTGCCCCCCAGGAGCAACGCCAGCAACTGATGACCAAAGCAGATGCCCAACAGCTTGTCGCCGCGCTCGTAGCGACCCAGCAGGTAGGTCCTGAGGGTTTCAATCCAGGGATCGGTGCCGAAGGAATCGGCCTTGCTGCCCGTCACCAGATAGGCATCGAACTCCAGCTCATCGCCGGGATACTCGCCCTGGACCACGTTGTAGACACTGAACTGGGCGGCGATGGGCTGCTGGGAAAACAGACGCTGGAACATCTGCCCGTAACCCTGATATTGATCGACCAGTTCGGGACGCAGGATATCGGTTTCAAGAATGCAGATGCGTAGCGACATAAAAAATTCCTGACAAGGCGATGGCAATAATGAACACCCCAGAGCCTGCCTTGAAATACCACGGCAAGGCAAGCCCCGGGGCGGGTCATTTACTGCCCGCTTGTGTCAGAACAACTGGCCCTGGCGCGCCTTTTCCAGGAGCAGCGTCGGCGGGCTGAAACGCTCGCCGTACTGCTCCGCCAGGTACTGCGCGCGAGCGACGAAATCCTGCACCCCGTACTGATTGATGAACTGCAGGGCGCCACCGCTCCAGGCCGCAAAACCGATACCAAAGATCGAGCCGATATTGGCGTCAGCGGTGGACTGCAACACGCCCTCCTCCACACAGCGCACGGTTTCGATGGCCTGGATGAACAGCAGGCGGTCGCGTACATCCTGGGACGAGATCTGCCCGTCGGCCTTGTAGAAGCGCGTGCGCAATTGCGGCCACAGGTGCTTCTGGCCGCCGGCCGGGTAGTCGTAGAAACCACCTCCGGCAGCCTTGCCCGCTCGCTGGTATTCGTTGAGCAGCAAATCGATCACGGCAAATGCCGGATGCTCGATGGCAGGCCGGCCTTCGGCCTGCAAATCCTTGGTGGTCTGCTGGCGAATATGGCTCATCAGGCTCAGGGAAACCTCATCGGAAACTGCCAGCGGCCCGATGGGCATCCCGGCCTTGCGCGCCTCGGCTTCGATCATCGGCGCCGCAATGCCTTCGCCGAGCATGGCGATGCCTTCGTTGGTGAACGTGCCGAACACCCGGGAGGTGAAGAAACCACGACTGTCATTGACCACAATCGGGGTCTTCTTGATCTGCAGGACGAAGTCGAAACCTCGAGCCAGGGTTTCGTCACTGGTCTTCGCCCCTTTGATGATTTCCACCAGGGGCATTTTCTCCACCGGGCTGAAGAAATGCAGGCCGATGAACTTGTCCGGATTGGGCACTGCGGTGGCCAGGCCGGTGATGGGCAGGGTCGAGGTGTTGGAGGCGATCACCGCTTCACCACCGACCACCTGCTGCGCGGCCTTGGACACCTTGGCCTTGAGTCCGCGATCCTCGAACACCGCCTCGATGATCAGGTCGCAACCGGCCAGGTCGGCGTCCTCGGCGGTGGTGCGGATCCGCGCCAGGGTCGCGTCCCGTTGCTCGCTGCTCAACTGCCCGCGAGCCACCTTCTTCTCCAGCAGCGCCGCCGAGTGGGCCTTGCCCTTCTCGGCCGCCTCGGGGCTGATGTCCTTGAGCACCACCTCGATACCCGCCACCGCACTGACGTAGGCAATGCCCGCCCCCATCATGCCAGCGCCGAGCACCCCGAGTTTTTTCGTGGTTTGCGGCGGTACGCCCTGAGGCCGCGAGCTACCGGCATTGATCTCGTTGAGCTGAAACCAGAAGGTGCCGATCATGTTCTTCGCCACCTGGCCGGTGGTCAGTTCGGTGAAGTAGCGGGTCTCGATCAGTTGCGCAGTGTCGAAATCCACCTGGGCGCCTTCGACCGCGGCGCAGAGGATTTTTTCCGGCGCGGGGAAGCAGCCCTGAGTCTTGGTCCGCAGGATCGACGGGGCGATGGCCAGCATCTGTGCAACCTTTGGATTCGACGGCGTGCCACCGGGAATCTGGTAGCCGCGCACATCCCAGGGCTGCTGGGCGGCGGGGTTGGCGAGGATCCAGGCCCGAGCCTTGGCCAGCAGGTCGTCGCGGTTTGTCGCCAGTTCGTCGATCAGGCCGGCCTGCAGCGCCTGTTGCGGACGCACTTTCTTGCCCTCCAGAAGATAAGGCAAGGCTTTCTCCAGCCCCAGCATGCGCACCATGCGCACCACGCCACCGCCGCCAGGTAGCAGACCCAGGGTCACTTCCGGCAGACCGATCTGCACCGATTTGTCGTCCAGCGCTATTCGGCGATGGCAGGCCAGACAGATCTCCCAGCCACCGCCCAGGGCGGCACCGTTGATCGCGGCAACCACGGGCTTGCCGAGGGTTTCCAGGGCACGCAACTGGCCCTTGAGGGTCAGCACCATGTCGTAGAAGGCCTTGGCCTGCGGCTTGCCGATCTTGATCAGTTCATTGAGGTCACCACCGGCAAAAAAGGTCTTTTTCGCCGAGGCAATGATCACCCCGACAATGGAATCCTGTTCGGCCTGCAGACGGGCCACAGCACCGGCCATGGCGTCGCGGTACACCGCGTTCATGGTATTGGCGCTCTGGCCCGGCATATCGATGGTCAGGACAACGATCTGGTCCTGGCCCTTTTCGTAACGGATGGCATCGGTCATGAAGGAAATTCCTTGAAGTCGGGGCTCAGAGGCGTTCGATGATGGTGGCGATACCCATACCGCCGCCAACACACAGGGTGGCCAGGCCATAGCGCTGGCGCCGGACCTCCAGTTCGTCGAGCAGAGTGCCGAGAATTGCGCAGCCGGTAGCGCCCAGTGGATGCCCCATGGCGATGGAGCCGCCGTTGACGTTGACCTTGGCCGGATCGATGGCCATGTCCTTGATGAACTTGAGCACCACCGAGGCAAAGGCTTCGTTGACCTCGAACAGGTCGATGTCCTCGACTCGCAGCCCGGCCTTGGCCAGGGCCTTGCGAGTGGCCGGTGCCGGACCGGTAAGCATGATGGTCGGATCGGTGCTGGTCACCGCAGTGGCAACGATCCGCGCTCGGGGCTTGAGTCCGAGCTCGCGGCCCTTGGCTTCTGAGCCGATGAGCATCAGCGCCGAACCGTCGACGATCCCTGAACTGTTGCCCGGGGTGTGAACATGGTTGATGCGTTCCACATGGCTGTAGACCCGCAGCGCAGTGGCGTCGAAGCCCATCTGCCCCATCATCTCGAAACTCGGCTTGAGGTTGCCCAGGCCTTCCAGGGTCGAATCGGCACGAATGAATTCGTCATGATCCAGCAGCACGATGCCGTTCTGGTCCTGAACCGGCACCAGAGACTTGCTGAAGGCGCCGCTGGAGCGTGCACGGGCAGCCTTCTGCTGGGATTGCAGGGCGAATCGGTCGACGTCCTCGCGGGAGAAACCTTCCAGGGTCGCAATCAGATCGGCACCTATTCCCTGGGGAGTGAAATGGCTGTGCATATTGGTTTCAGGGTCCAGTACCCAGGCGCCGCCGTCACTGCCCATGGGGACCCGCGACATGGACTCGACGCCACCGACCACCACCAGGTCCTCGAAGCCCGAGAGCACCTTCATCGCGCCCAGGTTCACCGCTTCCAGCCCAGAGGCGCAGAAGCGATTGATCTGCACCCCCGCCACGCTCACATCCCAGTCCGCTGCCTGGACGGCGGTCTTGGCGATATCGGCCCCTTGATCGCCGATGGGGGTCACGCAGCCCAGGACTACGTCATCCACCTGGCTGGTATCCAGCTCGCAACGTTGTTGCAGGGCCCTCAACAGGCCGGCTACCAGATTCACCGGTTTCACGCTGTACAAGGCGCCATCAGCCTTGCCTTTGCCACGGGGCGTGCGTAACGCATCGAATATCAAAGCTTGGGTCATGACGTCCTCGAACCGCTATACAGGGGAAAATATCGAGCTCCCACCTTAGGCGCGGCAGCGACGGATTCAATGACCGATGCGCTCAGCCGCCTTGACGGTGACGCTCAGACGAACGGTAGGCAGCTAAGCGATCCACCGATGAAGGGTCGCGAGCTGTCTAGCCAAAGGGCGGCCACCCGGTATTCCGGCGGATTTATAGCTTTTCAAGGGAATGCAGCTATAACTTCATACGAATTGGATCTAAGCCAGAGGATTCAAGGCCCCTAAGGTAGAAACTGTAGGAAGTCCCAGACGGATTCTGCGCCGGGACAGATCAGAAAAAGGACACATAGCCGGCTCATCGTAACAATCAGCGACCGGCGTGCATTGATGCTCAGGAATAACAACAAAAGGCATTCAGCCATGTTCAAACATTCGAAAGTACGTCAGGCGGGGCTCATTCTCTTCGCAACCACACTGCTGTTGATCTTGCCGAACCTCACCAAAGTGATCGGCTGATCTGTGGCTGCTCGATCTGCGAGACAGAAAATCGTCCCCCGGTTCCTACCGGGGTACAAACTTGTGTGCCAATCTTCCTGAGGAACTGGACGAGGAAGATTCATGCGCCACTGGATTGCACTGGCCACACTCTTGAGCGCTTGTAGCGCTCACGCCGGGATCATCGACGTCAACCGTGCGGTGGACGAAATCAATGACGGTGCGCTGATCCTCGATCTGCGCAACGAAAGCGACTTTGCCGCTGGCAACGTTCACAACTCGCTGCAGGTCAATCTCGAACTGGAGGACGGCACCGGCATCAGTGCCGAGGGCCTGGCCTACCAGTTGCGCAAGGTGGTGCTGGACCCCAACGCCACGGTGGTGATCTACAGCGACACCAACCAGCACGCCCTGGAAGCCGAAGACACGCTGGTCAAACGCGGCTATTTCGGTATCGTCAACGGCGGTAACTACGAAGAGCTCCGGGACGCCCTGTTCGACCATGTGTCGCGACCAGACGATGTACTCCCCGGCGACGAACCCACTGACGACGATCCGACGGCCATCAATTGAAAGCTCTCATCCTTTGCGCTGCTCTGTTGTCGAGCAGTCCGCTATACGCTGCGCAACTGTTGATCGACCTGGGCTCAGGCAGCCGCACCTGGCAAACCGAAGAACTGCTCATGCACCCCGAAGCCCGGGACATCCGCATCGAGGCAGATGTGTCCTACAGGCGCGAGATGCAGTACCGGGCCGTCCCCATGGCGACCCTGCTCAAGGGCCTCAAGGCCGAGGACCATCTGCAGGCCGTGGCCCTGGACGGTTTTGCCGCGGAGCTGAACGCTGCTCCGCTGCTCAACCGCCTGGGCGCCCAGGCCTGGCTGGCCATTGAAGACCCTGACAAGCCCTGGCCAGGACTGGCGGCGGACAAGCCCAGCGCCGGGCCTTTCTACCTGGTATGGAGCAATCCTGCGGCGGGGCATATCAGCCCCGAGCAATGGCCGTTCCAGATTGCCCGCATTCAGCGCCTGGCGCCGGTGGCAGAGCGCTTCCCGGCCCTGAACCCGGACCCGAACCTGGCGGTCGATAATCCGGTCAACCAGGGGTTCGCCCTGTTCCAGAAAAACTGCCTGGCCTGCCACCGACTCAATGGTGCCGGCGACTCCCAGTTCGGACCGGATCTGAATATCCCCTATAACCCCACCGAGTATTTCGGCGGGGATTTTCTCAAGCGCTATATCCGTGATCCGCAAAGCCTGAGGCGCTGGCCCCAGGCGAAGATGCCGGGGTTCAGCAGCAGCGTCCTGCC
>NZ_MOAK01000061.1:64065-65620 GCF_003732485.1 Pseudomonas protegens | reverse complement strand
AGCAGACTCCTTGAGTCCCTTTCACCGGCGAGCCGACTCCTGCAGGAGTGACTATTGCTGCAGGAGCCTGGCATGCATCTGCTCGCCGGCACCGCCCCGACGCATGCCCCGTACCGGGCAGGCATCCAGATAGTCCAGGCCCACCGCCAGCTTCAGGTGGCGCTCGGGCCGAACCAGTTGGTGTGTCACGTCGAAGCTGTACCAGGCGCCATCCAGCCAGGCTTCAGCCCAGGCGTGGCTGGTCAGCTCCACACTTTCATGGCTATACAGATAGCCGGAAACAAAGCGCGCCGGGATCCCCAGGCTGCGGGCGCAAGCCAGAAAGGCATGGGTGTGATCCTGACAGACACCGGAGCGCCCGGCGAAAGCCTGGGCCGCACTGGTAGCCACATCCGTTGCCCCCAATGTGTAGGCCATGTGCTGGTGAAGCCCGTGCATCAGGTCGATAAGCCCTGTGCGATCACGGCGCCGTGCGCATTGCTGGCTGGCAAATTCGCGCAACGCCTCGTCGGGTTCGGTCAGGCGAGTGAAACGCAGGAACGGCAGGGCCGACGGACCTTCATGCTCGGCCTCACGCCGCTCATCGATCTCCACTTGGCCACGGGCGCCAATGATCACGGCCTCATGGGGCTCGTCCAGGGTCAGTACATGGAGGATGTTGCCAAACGGGTCCCGTTGCGCCCGCACGGGCCGAGGCAGGTCGAGCTGCCAACAGAGCACCTGTTGGCGCTCGCTGTCGTGGGGGGTCAGGCGCAGATACTGGATGCTGGCCCGCACCGGGTCCTGGTAGTGATAGGCGGTTTCATGGCTGACGGAGAGTCTCATGCAGCCTCCAGGTAGGCATGGTGAATGGCATCGCCCAACTGGCGCACCAGGGGAATGAAGTCGGTCAGCCAGGCATGCAGGCCCTCGTCGAGAATTTCATCGATGCCGATATAGCGCAGACGCGCATCCATCTCCGCCGCCAGACGCTGGGCCGGACGCCCGTTGTCCCCTGGCAGGCTGGCGAGGATCTGGTCGATCTCCTCGGTGCAGGCGCGCAACGAGCGCGGCACATCGGCACGCAACAGCAGCAACTGGGCTACATGCCGGGCACCGGGAGCTTCGCGGTAGATCTCGGTATAGGCCTCGAAAGACGACAGGGCGCGAAGCAAGGCGCTCCATTGGTAATACGCGTGGGCGGTACCGTCACTGGCCGCATCAACCTGATCGCCAGCCATCTCGTAGCGGGCGTCCAGCAGGCGCAGGGTGTTGTCGGCCCGTTCGATAAAGGTGCCCAAGCGGATGAACCGGAAGGCATCGTTGCGCATGATGGTGCCGTAGGAGGCCCCACGAAACAGGTGGGAGCGTTCCTTGATCCATTCACAGAAGCGGTTCATGCCGTAGGTACTGAGACCTTGGCGGGCAATCTGATGAATATCCAGCCAGGTGGCGTTGACGTTTTCCCACATGTCGGCGGTGATCCGCCCACGTACCGCATGGGCACAGGCCCGGGCCGAACCCAGGCAACTGTAGATACTGGCGGGATTGGCGGCATCCAGGGCAAAGAACTGCA
>NZ_MOAK01000061.1:55123-64048 GCF_003732485.1 Pseudomonas protegens | reverse complement strand
GCGGCATCCAGGGAAAAGAACTGCACCAGCCGCTCGGCATGCAGCGTCTCATGGCGGGCCCGGTAATCCTCCAGGGTGCCGGTGATCAACAGCGGCATGGCCAGTTCGTGCAGACCGTCACCGTGCCCATCCTGGGGCATCAGCGACAGCGAATAGCTGACGTCGAGCATCCGCGCGAGGTTTTCCGCGCGCTCCAGATAGCGCGACATCCAGTACAGGTCCGAAGCGGTTCGACTCAACATGGCAGGCTTCCTTGATCCTCCACTACCCAGGTGTCCTTGGTGCCGCCACCCTGGGAGGAGTTCACCACCAGGGAGCCTTCACGCAGCGCCACACGGGTAAGACCCCCGGGCACCACACGGGTTTCACGACCGGCGAGGACAAAGGGGCGCAGATCGATATGCCGTGGAGCGATACCGTTCTCGACAAAAGTCGGGCAGGTGGACAGGGACAGAGTCGGCTGAGCGATGTAGGCCTGCGGACGGGCCTTGATCCGGGCACGGAAGGCCTCGATCTCCTCAGCGCTGGCGCTCGGCCCCACCAGCATGCCGTAGCCGCCGGAGCCCTGGGTTTCCTTGACCACCAACTCCGGCAGGTGCGCCAGCACGTGGGACAGCTCATCGGGCTTGCGACACTGCCAGGTGGGCACGTTCTTGAGGATCGGCTCCTCGTCCAGATAGAAGCGGATCATCTCGGTGACAAAGGGGTACACCGATTTATCGTCGGCCACTCCGGTGCCGATGGCGTTGGCCAGCACCACATTGCCTGAGCGATAGGCCGCCAATAACCCCGGAACACCCAGCATCGAGTCGGGGTTGAATGCCAAGGGATCCAGGAAGGCGTCATCCAGGCGCCGGTAGATCACGTCCACCGCCTGGGGGCCATCGGTGGTGCGCATGAAGACCCGATCGTCGCGAACAAACAGGTCGGCGCCCTCCACCAGTTCCACACCCATTTCCCGGGCCAGGAATGCATGTTCGAAGAAAGCGCTATTGAAGCGGCCCGGGGTCAGCACTACGACACTCGGATCATCCATCTGGCTGGAGCTCTTCAGGGTATCGAGCAGCAGATTGGGGTAATGATCGATGGGAGCGACGCGCTGGGCGGCGAACAGCTCAGGGAACAGGCGCATCATCATCTTGCGGTCTTCGAGCATGTAGCTGACACCGCTGGGGGTACGCAGATTGTCCTCCAGCACGTAGTAGCTGCCGTCGCCATCACGCACCAGATCGATGCCGCTGATATGGGAGTAAATGCCCCCGTGCAGATCCAGGTCCTGCATGGCCAATTGGTACTGGTCATTGGCCAGGACTTGCTCGGCGGGAATGATTCCGGCGCGGATAATGCGCTGTTGATGATAGAGGTCGGCGAGAAACAGGTTCAGTGCCCGCACCCGTTGAATGCAGCCGCGCTCGATGATCTGCCATTCACTGGCCGGAATAATGCGTGCAATGGTGTCGAAGGGAATCAGCCGCTCGGTGCCCTGCTCGTCGCCGTAAAGGGTGAAGGTGATACCGGCGCGATGGAACAGCAGATCGGCCTCACGACGCCGCCGGGCCAGAAGCTCGTCGGGGGTACGCTCCAGCCAGTTGGCAAACTCTCGGTAGTGTGGACGAACCTGACCATCGACCCCATGCATCTCATCAAATCCGCTGCAGTTCATGCCGCACTCCCTGTCACCCGGACATCTGGGCCTGGCAAGCCCCGCGTCATTGGCATAAGCGCCTTGAAATCCAGTAATTGCAGCAACCCGGTGTATGCCCCCCCCTTTGCGAGAAGCCAGTCCCCCTCCCCTCCTTGCGCGTAATGGCCTGGCGTGGGTTTTGGCTATCACCAGCATAGTCAGAGTTGATTTCACTGCCGGGTGGCGCACGGAGATAATCGCCCCATCGAGCAAACACTTCGCCAAGCCAGATGAAGTCGCTGCTGCAACCTTGATGACGCCGATGACAACCGGGTCCGGGCTCTCACGACCGGTTCCCTCTCCTGACCGGTCTTCCCTTTTAGCCACCCTCTCAGGTGGCTTTTTTTTTGCCTTTGCGGCCCCTGAAAACACAATTGGCCGACCCGGGGGGTCAGCCAATTGTCAGTCTCGATGCACACAACCTGGGCTATACCAGGCGCCCACGGATTTCCTGTTTCACCCCCCAACCTTCAATGATGCCTCCCAGGGGTTCGACCACTGCCTCGAAGTCCTGTTCAAAATCCCCGATGCCGCCATGGGTGGCGTACATCACCTTGCTCAACTCCAGATACCAGGCGCCGTCGTCACGCACGCTGACCTGGGCATTCAAGGATTCACCACGAAACTGTCCTGCCGCCCTGCGCGCCCGCTCCTCATCCGGAAAAATGGCGTAGAACTCGATGGGATGGAATCGTGAAAAGTCAAAACCGCCTTCTTTCATGCGGCGCAACACACTGCTGCTGAGGTCTTCTTGAAAGGCTGTGCTCATGAAACGTCCTCCTCAAACTGATGGATAGACTTTCCGTGCTTCCCGACCCGCCGGCCAAAAGTGACCGGCATCACGACCCGGGGTGAGTCGTCAGGAAACAAGCATGGAGCTGACAAGATCAGAGCTTAGCGAAGAATTCGCTGATCTCGTTTGCAGATTAGCGCCAACACCTGGACGACGCCAGAAATTGCTGTCGGAGCCCTCTCTGCTCTCATTGCATCGGCGTAATGCTGAGAATCTGAATGCTGTTCTGCTCTTTCAGGCTCTTGAGGGTGGGTGCATCGGTGCGCCCGTCCAGATCATTGAGATCCAGTTCGGCACTCACCGGCAGCAACCTGGCCCGCACCAATTGTGCGGCGCGCTCCAACGTCGGTTGCTGCTCGCAATCGAACTGCTCGACGGACTGGACGCCATGATCATCCACGAAAGTGACTTGCCACTTTTGCATCAACGCCTCCTCGATAGCCCCATGAGTGGGCCTACAGCATCTCGACCTTGGGTGCGAGGCAAACGTTCCACAGCGCTGGCGGGGCAACCCCATAAAAAGACCGCCCGGAGGCGGCCTTGATGAGTCCCTTGGACAATCAGCCGATTACGGCTTTTCGGCACGGGCCTTGAGTGCCTTCAAGGTGTTGAAGGGGGCATCAACCACGAACTTGTTGGCCAGCCAGGACGGCACGCTGCCACCCGGCTCGGTGTGCACCTGATAGGTCACTTCCACCTGATCGGCACCTTTGGGTACAAACTTCCAGTAACCCTCGACCTGAGACACGCGCACGAAGCCTTTCTCTTCGGGAATGTAGGTCGGCACGCCTTCCAGCTTGCGGGTCAGGCTGCCATCGGCGGCCTCGCTGGTGGTGATGTGCAGTACCGAGTCACGGGCAGTGACCGGCCAGGGGGTATTGAACTGGGTGTAGGTCCAGCTTTGATCACCCTCATGCTTGAGCAGCTTCTGGGTCTTGCACTCGTGAATCCAGGAGCAGGCACCGGCCACGTCTTCCTGCAGCGCGCGAAGCTTGGCGATGGAGGTCTTCATGGTGGTGACACCGCGATAAGCCTTGTACTTGGAACCGGCCACTTCACTCAGGGAGATCTTGATGCCGTCTTCTTCCTTGGCCGTTTGCCAGTCTTCGGCGTGGGCCGTTGCCGACAGCAGCACGGTTAAACCACAGAGCACAGCAATTCGTTGCAGCGAACCCATTGTCTTATTCCTTATTGTTGAAGTTCCGTTCATTGAAACTAAGCAGCCGTCACTTGTTCCCACCAACCGATCAAACGGATGGCATCTTCTCGGCTTTCGCCACATACCTCAGGATCTGCCTGAAATGCCCCACAGACCGCTGGCCGCTCCGGCATGCCGAAAAGACCACACAGGTGTTCGACAGAAAGGTGCAGGCAACGTTCTCCCGCCGGCTTGCCATTGGGCATTCCAGGAATCGGCGTACTGATGGAAGGGGCAATGCAGCAAGCGCCACAACCTTCACGGCAGTTCATGACGAAAAGCTCCTCGCGACAAGCATAGTGTTGAATGACGCCGGACAAGAGTAACCGCTAAAACAGCCGTTTAAAATTACTCAAAGAACGGATTTGACGCACAACCGTGCGTGACTGATCAGTCTCCGACAAAGTGTCGGCCAGCTCGGTCACAGAGAGGCTGAAGAATTTATTGCTTGAACTCGAAATCCAGGGCCGCACCCTCGATATCCCGACGCTCCTCGTTGCGTAGCTGCAACTGCATTTCGTTGCTGAGCAATCGGCCGTTGAGTTGGAACGGGCTGCTTTCCTTGGGCTTCTCGCCAAACATCTGCGGCAGCAAAGGCTCGCGCTTGGGTAGCGGCACCGCTCCCACAGGCTGCAAGTGCTTGACCATTTCCGGCGGCAGGCTCAAGTCGAGCTTGGGGCTGGCCAGCGGTGTCTTGATATCTTGATAGGCCCACTTGGACTTGGCCTGGGCCTTCTTGGGCGCAGGCTTGGCCTTTTTCTTGGGCTTGGCTTTGCTGGCGCTGGCAGGCGGCTTGGTCTTGCTCGCCGGAGCCTGCTTGGCGCTGGGGGACTTGCTTGAATGGGTAACGCTGGCAGCCGGTTTGTCCGGGGTCGAGGCCGCCTGGACAGGCGCCGCAACGACTCCCAAGAGGCAGGCACTCAACCAGATCGCAGGAAAAAAGGCTTTCATAAAGGCAGGTAGATCGACAAAAGGTGCCCTATGCTCGCTTGTTGCAAGCCCCATGACAAGCACGGGACCACAGTGTTTAGAATCCGCCGGCCGCCTCTTGGCACAACTGACTGGCGAGCATGCCCAGGGTCATCAAGGCTCGCTCGGCCTCACGGTTCCAGGGTGTCCCGCAATTCAGGCGCACGCAGTGGTTGAACTGCTCGGTGTTACTGAAGATCAACCCCGGAGCGATGCTGATGCCCTGCTGCAAGGCCCGCACGTGCAGTTCCTGGGTGTTGACCCGCCCCGGCAGGCTGACCCAGAGGATGAACCCGCCGTTGGGCCGGGTAATCTGCGTGCCTTCCGGAAAATACTGCTGCACCGCCAGTTGAAAGGCGCTGAGGTTCTTGCGGTATTCCTGGCGGATGTAGCGTAGATGCCGGTCATAACCACCGTTCTCCAGATACGCCGCAACCCCCATCTGCGTCACGCTGCATGCAGAATGGGTACTGAAGGTCTGCAGGCGCTGGATCTCCTGCTGATACTTGCCTGCGATCATCCAGCCGATGCGCACCCCCGGTGACAGGGTCTTGGAGAAGCTTGAACAGTAGATCACCCGGTCCAGGCGGTCATAGGCCTTGAGGGCCTTGGTGCGCCCCACTTCGAACATCAGTTCGCCATAGATATCGTCTTCGACCACCTGGATATCGAAGTCCGAGGCCAGGCGCAGCAGTTGCTTCTGCCGCTCCTCCGGCATGGTTCCGCCAAGAGGGTTGCTCAGGCGCGTAGTCAGTACCAGGGCCTTGATCGACCACTGGTTGGCCGCCAGTTGCAGGGCCTCGAGGCTCATGCCCGTGGAGGGATCGCTGGGAATCTCGATGACCTTGAGCCCCAGCAGGTCTGCCAGTTGCAGCAGCCCATAGTAGGTCGGCGATTCAGCGGCGATCAGATCACCCGGCCGAGTCAGGACCCGTAAAGACATCTGCAGAGCATCGACGCAACCGTGGGTAATCACCACTTCCGAAGGGTCGACCACCACCCCGGCATCGCGCATGCGAATCGCCACCTGGCGCCGCAAGGGCTCGAATCCCGGACTGAACATGTAGCTGAACGCCCGTGGACTGTGAAAGCGGGTGACCTTGGCCAATTGCTGATGCAGCGCCCGCACCGGTAGATAGTCAACGCTGGGCACTGCGGCCCCCAGGGGAAACACCCCTTCACGACGGGACTCCACCAGCACCTGCTGGATGATGCTGCTGCGAGTGACCAGTCCCGGACGTTCGACCCGGGCAATGTCCGGGGTCGGCGCGGTCAGCGCCGGAGTCTGGTGCACGTAGTAACCCGATTGGGGGCGCGCACGAATCAGCCCCTGGTCTTCCAGATTGGCGTAGGCCTGGAGCACCGTAGCGTGGCTGACATTGAGCTGCGAGCTCATCTTGCGCACCGACGGTACGCGCTCCCCCGGCTGGTAGACACCACGGCGAATATCCTCAGCCAGTTGCTGAGCGATACGTTGGTAGAGCAAGAGATTGGTCATGGCGCAGCACTCGATTTCACGGCGTTTTATTCTTGTGTGAAACAATACCGGCACAGTTTAGAAGTGTACTGGGACAGTTTCTACAATAGACGAGGACACAGGGCAGTGAAAAGTAGAACTCTCGGGTTTTTGCGACACCCTCAGATATAAAAAAACCCGACGCTTGCCAGGCGTCGGGTTTTTCGGGGACCAAGGAATCAGTGTTTCAGCGAGCTGCGCCGAGTTGGCCCTTGTCGTCGGAGAAGACGATTTCCACCCGGCGGTTCTGCGCCCGGCCCCGCTCGGAGGCATTGGCCTCCACTGGGTAGTCGTCGCCATAGCCCTCGACATGGATACGCTTCTCGTCGATTCCCAGGTCCACCAGCACATCGGCCACCGCCTGAGCACGATCGCGGGACAGTTGCAGGTTGCTCTGACGCTCCCCGGTGTTATCGGTGTAGCCCTCGATGCGCACTACACGCTTGGGGTTCAGCTGGAGGAACTGCACCACCTTGAGCACGGTGCGGTTCGCCGAACTCTTCAACTCGGCTTCACCCGTATCGAACAGCACGTCTCCAAGAGTCATCACCAGACCACGATCGGTCTGGGTGGTGGCCAGGCTGATGATCTGCTCTTCGAGCCATTTTCCCTGCTGCTGCACGCTCAGCAGCTTTGCCTCGCGCAGGGCCAGTTGCAGGCGTTGGCGCTCCAGCTCGAGCTTGGCCGCACGCTCCTGATTCAGCGCCTGTTCGGTGTGCTCACGGGCGATTTCGCTGTAACGACGGCTCAGGTAGGCATAGTGCTCCACGTCGCCACCGCTGCCCCAGTAGGTCGACAGGCGATCGGCGCGAGCCAGGGACTCACCTGCGCGTATCACGTCCTTGGGCGCGATACGCAGCACATTGGAGTCTTCCTTGACCTTCTGGAAGTCGTTGCCGGCTTGCTGCAAGGCTTCCTCACTGTGCTGGCCGGCACAGCCATAGAGACCGGCACAGGCCAACAACACGGCGCCGCCGAAGATACGGATAGAGAGGCTCATTGGGCATCTCCCAGTTGCTTGCGCAGGCGCGTGATGCGGGTATTGAGCACATTTACCTGCTCCTGGCTTTTCTGGGTCAGGACCTTGGCCTCCGCCAGACGCGCGTCCAACTCGGCCTGCTCGGCGCGCATCCGCGCCTTCTTGTACGACTCGTCCTGCATATTGCCCTGGGCCCGGGCGAACTTGTCTTCGGCCAGTTTCAACTCAGGCATGTCCTCGGCCGAAGCCCCCACGGCCTTGGCTTGTTCCAGGGCCTGGGCAGTGAGGCGCATCTGCTCGTTGGGCGCCGGATCGGTTGCACAACCCGCCATGGCCAGCAGGGCCAGGGCAGCGAAAAGTGGTCGAATAGTCACACGTGATTCCTACGGTTTGGGGCTGCTGACGGGTTGCTGCAACTGGGCCTTCCAGCGCTCCAGATTGCGCTGCAGCAAGGCCTCCGTCAGACCGGACGCGGGCAATTCTGTCATCTTTTTTGCCAGCTGTCCGCGCAACCATGGATCATTGCAGGCGGAGTTGTGGGACAAGGCGAGGAACAGCCCCGGTTTGTCGACCGGCTGGGGAAAGGACGCCAGGTCCACCGCCATCCCCAAGGACTGGGCCATGGCCATGCCCGCGTAACGCGGCGCCAGAACGTAGTCCACTTCCCCCAGAAGCAAGGCCTGGAAGACCTGGGTCAGGTTCGGCAAACGCTTGAGTTGCAGATGATCCTTGGCCATGGCCTGAAAGGGCTGGGTCAACCGGGCCTTTTCCGATACTGCGCCGGGATGGCCGGCAAGATCCAACGGCTGGGTGTAGCTCAGGGTGAAGTCCTTGCGGGTCCATACCAGATAGTCGTTCTGCACCAGGGCCGGATGGATGTAGTCCAGGGACTCCAGTTCGTTCAAGGTCAGGGGTGCGTCGACCAGCAGATCCATGCGCCCGCTGCGCACTTCATCCAGGGCCTCGGAGCGTTTACCGGCATACAGCAACTCGACCTTGAGCCCCAGCTCTCCCGCCACCTGCTGCAACAGGTCGGCGCTGGCCCCGATCAGGTGCTTGGGGTTCTGCGGATCGCGCCACAGGTACGGTGGTGCATCCGGGCTGCCGGTGACCACCAGGCGTTCGCACTTGCCCGCAGCCATCGACAGCGATGGCAACAACGCCAGGCCCAACAGCGCTGACCAGCCACTCATGCGGTGCAGATCCATGGCGAAATTCTCCCCCGACAAAAAACACTCATAAAAAAACCCGGCCAAAAGGCCGGGCTCTTTATAAGTGAAGACGCCGGATTAGACCAGCTTCTCCAACTCAGGTACGGCTTCGAACAAGTCCGCTACCAGGCCGTAGTCGGCTACCTGGAAGATTGGCGCTTCTTCGTCCTTGTTGATCGCGACGATCACTTTGGAGTCCTTCATGCCCGCCAGGTGCTGGATCGCGCCGGAGATACCGACGGCGATGTACAGCTGTGGCGCAACGATCTTGCCGGTCTGACCGACCTGCATGTCGTTGGGTACAAAACCTGCGTCCACCGCAGCGCGGGACGCGCCGACAGCAGCGCCCAGCTTGTCGGCCAGGGCATACAGGTGCTTGAAGTTGTCGCCGTTCTGCATGCCGCGGCCGCCGGAAACGACGATCTTGGCAGCGGTCAGTTCAGGACGATCGGACTTGGCCAGCTCTTCGCCAACGAAGCTCGACTTGCCGGCATCGTGAGCGGCGCCCACGGTTTCGACTGCAGCCGAACCACCTTCAGCGGCAACGGCGTCGAAGCCGGTGGCACGTACGGTGA
>NZ_MOAK01000061.1:51634-55072 GCF_003732485.1 Pseudomonas protegens | reverse complement strand
GATCGGACGCTTGAAGGTGTCAGCGCTTTCTACCGAGATGATCTCGGAGATCTGGTCAACGTCCAGCTGAGCGGCAACCCGCGGCAAGATGTTTTTGCCGTTGGAAGTCGCGGCAGCCAGGATGTGGCTATAGCCAGCACCCAGCTCGGCGACCAGCGAAGCAACGTTTTCCGGCAGTTGGTGAGCGTAGGCGGCGTTGTCGGCCACCAGCACTTTGGCCACGCCAGCGATTTTTGCTGCGGCTTCGGCCACAGCGCCAACGCCCTGGCCGGCAACCAGTACATGCACGTCACCACCGATTTTGGCGGCGGCGGCAACGGTGTTCAGGGTGGCCGGAGCCAGCGCCTTGTTATCGTGTTCGGCGATTACCAAGATAGTCATGATCAGATTACCTTCGCTTCGTTTTTCAGTTTCTCGACCAGTTCAGCCACCGACTTGACCTTGATACCTGCGCTGCGTGCAGCTGGCGCTTCGACTTTCAGGGTCTTGTTGGTGGAGGCGGTGGAAACGCCCAAAGCATCAGGAGTCAGCGTTTCAAGCGGCTTCTTCTTGGCTTTCATGATATTTGGCAGAGACGCATAACGCGGCTCGTTCAGACGCAGGTCGGTGGTGACGATGGCTGGCAGGTTCAGCGCAACGGTCTGCAGGCCGCCATCGATTTCGCGAGTGACGTTGACCTTGTCGCCGGACACTTCGACCTTGGAGGCGAAGGTGCCTTGAGCGTAACCGCTCAGGGCCGCCAGCATCTGGCCGGTCTGGTTGTTGTCGCTATCGATGGCCTGTTTGCCGAGGATCACCAGTTGTGGCTGCTCCTTGTCGACCACAGCCTTGAGCAGCTTGGCCACAGCCAGGGAGTTCAACTCTTCAGCGGACTCGACGAGGATTGCGCGATCGGCACCCAGTGCCAGGGCGGTACGCAGTTGCTCTTGAGCAGTAGCAGGACCGATGGAGACGACGACGATTTCAGTCGCTACACCTTTCTCTTTCAGGCGTACGGCTTCTTCCACTGCGATTTCGCAGAAAGGGTTCATCGACATCTTGACGTTGGCGAGGTCGACGCCGGAGTTGTCCGCTTTGACGCGAACCTTGACGTTATAGTCGACCACTCGTTTGACAGCTACAAGAACCTTCATGGATTCCTCGTTACTCTCCGGTGAAAAGAAAGTCGCCTAGGCGAGAACCTGGCGGTTGATGCTCATCGGCACAAGGGCACCTCCAAAAACGCTGGCGCACATCAGGTTGACCTTGCTCACGGGGTGATGACCGTTCGTCAGTGGTGACCGACGAGTCATTCATTATCGCGGCGTGTAAACTGCGCACTTTCAAGCTGCGCGGTGCGTCACCTTTATTGCCTTTGCCCTGTCTTTAGAGGTGCTCTTGAAACCAACAGTCAGCCTACGGCGAGCGCAAAACCGACCGTATCTTGACCGGAACGCCTTTTCCGGTCAATACGGCAAAATAGCCGTTTATAAGCCGCGCTTCTTTGATTTATCTGGGCTGCGGCAAATTCAAACAAACGTTTGTATTGGACGCTGAGAGTGGTGTAGATATAATGCGCCGCCCAGAGAGAAAGGTCGGCCATCCTTCCCTGCTCCCCCCATTTGTGATGGGAGAAAGCGCGGATGCAACGCCAAACCTCCAATTAGAAAAAACCGTTGAGCCTTGAGTAGGAGATAGCCTAGTGGAACGCGAATACATGGAATTCGACGTGGTCATCGTCGGTGCCGGCCCCGCAGGCTTGTCCGCCGCTTGCCGCCTTAAGCAGAAGGCCGCTGAAGCCGGTAAGGAAATCAGCGTCTGCGTGGTTGAGAAAGGCTCCGAAGTCGGTGCTCACATCCTTTCCGGTGCCGTGTTCGAGCCTCGGGCCCTGAATGAATTGTTCCCGGACTGGAAGGAACTGGGTGCCCCGCTCAACACCCCGGTCACCCGCGACGACATCTATGTCCTGCGCAGCGGCGACACCTCCACCAAGGTTCCAGACTTCTTTGTGCCCAAGACCATGCACAACGAAGGCAACTACATCATTTCCCTGGGCAACCTGTGCCGCTGGCTGGCCCAGCAGGCCGAGAACCTGGGCGTGGAAATCTACCCGGGCTTCGCCGCTCAGGAAGCCCTGATCGATGAAAATGGCGTGGTCCGCGGGATCATCACCGGCGACCTGGGTGTCGACCGTGAAGGCCATCCGAAAGACGGCCTCTATACCCCAGGCATGGAACTGCGCGGCAAGTACACCCTGTTCGCAGAAGGTTGCCGTGGCCATATCGGCAAGCAACTGATCAAGCGCTTCAACCTGGACAGCGACGCCGACGCCCAGCACTACGGCATCGGCCTCAAGGAAATCTGGGAAATCGATCCGGCCAAGCACCAGCCGGGCCTGGTGGTCCACACCGCCGGCTGGCCACTGGAGATCATGGGCAACGAGAACACCGGCGGTTCTTTCCTCTATCACCTGGAAAACAACCAGGTCGTGGTGGGCCTGATCGTCGACCTGTCCTACGCCAATACCTACCTGTCGCCGTTCGACGAGTTCCAGCGCCTCAAGCATCACCCGGCGCTCAAGCAGTACCTGGAAGGCGGCAAGCGGATCAGCTACGGCGCCCGCGCCATTTGCAAAGGTGGCCTGAACTCGCTGCCGAAGATGGTATTCAAGGGCGGTGCGCTGATCGGCTGCGACCTGGGCACCCTGAACTTCGCCAAGATCAAGGGCAGCCACACCGCCATGAAGTCCGGCATGCTGGCCGCCGATGCCGTGGCCGACTCGCTGTTCGCCGGCTCTGAAGGTGCTGATGAGCTGAAGAGCTATGTCGACTCGTTCAAATCCAGCTGGCTGTACGAAGAACTGTTCGCCAGCCGTAACTTCGGCCCGGCAATCCACAAGTTCGGCGCTATCATCGGCGGTGGCTTCAACTGGGTGGACCAGAACATCTTCGGCGGCAAACTGCCCTTCACCCTGCGTGATACCAAGCCGGACTACGCCTGCCTGAAGCTGGCCAAGGACTGCGCGAAGATCGACTACCCGAAACCCGACGGCAAACTCAGCTTCGATAAACTGAGCTCGGTGTTCATCTCCGGCACCAACCATGAAGAAGAGCAGCCTTGCCACCTCAAGCTGACCGACCCGAGCATCCCGCTGGGCCGCAACCTGCCACTGTACGACGAGCCTGCTCAGCGTTACTGCCCGGCCGGCGTGTATGAAGTGATCACTCAGGAAGACGGCGAGAAGCGCTTCCAGATCAACGCCCAGAACTGCGTGCACTGCAAGACCTGCGACATCAAGGACCCGGCCCAGAACATCACCTGGGTCACCCCGGAAGGCGCCGGCGGCCCGACTTACCCGAACATGTAAGCCGGCGTTGTAAAAGAAGGCCCCCTTTATGGGGGCCTTTTTCATGCCCGGGATTCGCTGGCACAGCACCCTGTAGGAGCCGGCTTGCCGGC
>NZ_MOAK01000061.1:47040-51598 GCF_003732485.1 Pseudomonas protegens | reverse complement strand
ATCAACCAGAAGCCCCCCAAGCCTTGCTCCGGCCCAAGGGCGCATTCGCTGGCAAGCCAGTTCCTACAAGGGGCGCGGTGTTTTCAGGCGGCGCGCTCATCCCCGGGATTACGCTGGAAGTAGCGCTTGTACTCGCGACTGAACTGCGAGGTGCTCTGATACCCCACACGGTGCGCCACCTGAGCCACACCCAGCCCCTCCCCCAGCAACAGTTGCTGAGCCTTGAGCAGCCGCAGGCGTTTGAGATACTGCACCGGCGAAAGCAGGGTGCTGCGCTTGAAATGCTCGTGGAAGGTCGAGGTGCTCATGTTGGCGCAGCGGGCCAGAGTCTCGACGTTCAACGGCTCGGTGTAATGCTCGTGCAGATGATTGAGCGAAGCCGCGACCCGGGCGAACTGCCCCTGCTGTTCCACCAGCGCCCGCAACGCATCGGCCTGGGGCCCGCGCAAGGCGGCGAAGAGCAATTCGCGTACCCGCGAGGCCCCCATGATCTTGCACTCCAGGGGATCCTGCAGACAGCGCAGCAGCCGCTCCACGCAGCCGCGCATGTGATCGTCGAGCACCGCCGAAGTCATGGACTCCAGAGTCTGCGCCGACGCCGCACGGCCTTCGGTGATGCCCATGGCCAGCACCAGTTCTCCCAGCACCGCACGATCGATGGCGATGGAAACCCCCAGCAGCGGTGCATTGGGCAAAGCGAAGGTTTCGCATTCGAAAGGCACCGACAGGGCCTGGATCAGGTAGTGCCCGGCGCCATACTCCAGGGTCCGCGTCCCCAGGTACGCCAGCTTGCTGCCCTGGACGATGACCATCAGGCTTGGCTCGTAGATCTGCGGTCCCCGGGCCACATCCCGGCTGGCCCGCAGGATCTGCACGCCCGGCAAGGCGGTGGCGACGAAACCCTCGCGACTGGCAAGGGGCTCGATCAGCGAAACCAGGGTGGCGTTGGCGTCCAGATGACGGGTCAGCAGCATGCAGAAATCTTCACGAAAAAAGGGATAAAAACATCATCGCAGGTCTGCTGGCCAATGCCGTGCAAAAACCGCCAATGCCGGAGGAATAGGCATGACATGCCGAGGAATCGCCATGGCTGCCCTCAGGCCCGACGCCGAGAATGCACCGCCTCACTTGTCAGCGCTTTTGCGAGGTTCATCATGTACACCGCCATCGGTTATGCCGCCCAATCGGCCACCACTCCCCTCGCCCCCATGAGTTTCCAACGCCGCAGTCCCCGTGCGGACGACGTCGCCATCGAGATCCTCTACTGCGGCGTCTGTCACTCTGACATCCACCAGGCTCGCAACGAATGGGGTATCGCCGTCTACCCGCTGATGCCGGGCCACGAGATCGTCGGCAAGGTCACCGCCGTCGGCGCCAACGTCAGCAAGCACAAGGTCGGCGACCTGGTGGGCGTCGGCTGCATGGTGGACTCCTGCCGCCACTGCGAAGCCTGCACTGCGAACCTGGAACAGTACTGCCTGGAAGGTCCGACCATGACCTACGCCACCCCGGATCGGGTCGACGGCAGCAACACCATGGGCGGCTACTCCGACAGCATCGTGGTCAGCGAGCACTTTGTCGTGCGCATCCCGGAGAAACTCGACCTGGCCAGCGCGGCACCGATTCTCTGCGCCGGCATCACCACCTACTCGCCCCTCAAGCACTATGGCGTCAAGGCCGGTGACAAGGTGGGGATTCTCGGCATGGGTGGCCTGGGCCACATGGGCATCAAGTTCGCCAAGGCCCTGGGCGCCGAAGTGACCCTGTTCACCCGCTCGGCGAGCAAGGCAGAAGAAGCCCGCCGCCAAGGTGCGGACCACGTGATCGTGTCCACCGATGCAGCCCAGATGCAGTCGGTAGCCGGGCATTTCGACTTCCTCCTGGACACCATCCCGGTGCCTCACGACCTCAATCCCTACCTCGACACCCTGCGCTTTGACGGCGTGCACATCCTGGTGGGCCTGATCGAACCGGTGGACCCGGCACTGCACGCCGGCAAGCTGGTGATGAGCCGTCGAGTACTGGCCGGATCGCTGATCGGCGGCATTGCCGAGACCCAGGAAGTGCTGGATTTCTGCGCCGAGCACGGCATTACCTGCGATATCGAGATGCTGGATATTCGCCAGATCAATAAGGCCTACGAGCGCATGATCAAAGGCGATGTGAAGTACCGCTTCGTGATCGACATGGCGACCTTGAAGGTCTGAATCTCGATGCCATGACGGTCCGGCTTGTCGCTGGGAGGCGTTCCACGGAGTACGCCTTCGCCGGCAAGCCGGCTCCTACAGGGGCCAGCAGACGTCAGCCGCGGGCGAAAGCCCGCAGCACTTCGCCGTCCATGCGGTACTTGACCCACTCCTCCTGAGGCTGCGCCCCCAGGGACTTGTAGAACTGGATCGCCGGTTCATTCCACTCCAGGACACTCCATTCGAAGCGTCCGCAATCGTTGTCACAGGCGATCTGCGCCAAGTGCCGCAGCAGTTGCTTGCCCGCCCCGCCACCGCGTTGTTCCGGGGTGATGTAGAGATCCTCCAGGTAGAGGCAGTTGCTGCCCAGCCAGGTGGAATAACTGAAGAAAAACACTGCAAAGCCGATCGGCACGCCGTCACGCAGGCAGATCAGGCCGTGGGCCGTGGCCCCCTCACTGAACAGGCTGCGCTCGATATCGGCGACACCGGCAATCACTTCGTGACGAGCCCGCTCGTAGTCGGCGAGCTCAGTGATGAAAGCAAGAATCTGTGGGGCATCGCTGGGCAGTGCAGGACGGATTACGACGGTCATCGACGGTTCTCTTGGCGGAATCAGGCGGCCATATTAGAACGACAGCCGAAATACATGCACGGGCATTTATGCGCAGCTGATTCCCCGACCCGCAACTTACTCCGCTGTCGACTAACCCTGAGGCCTGCAGGATCACAACAAACAGCGAAGAGCACCATGTTAGAAAGCCTCCCATGACTACCAGCATAAGAGAGGCGCTTTCATGTCCGTGCGGGCTATGCAGGAATCCAGGGGCCCGGGCCCCTTGTTCGGGTTGTTCTGTCTGGGCAGCTATCTGTTGTCGCTGTCTTACGGATCGACCTTTCTCCTGTCCTTGCTGATCAGCAGCCGAGGCGGCAATGAGCACGACGCCGGCAGCGTGATTTCGGCGGCAATGCTCAGCACCTTTGTCGCGGTGATCGGCTCCGGGCACCTATCGGACTGGCTCGGCGCCGCACGCTCGGTGGCGTTGTTCGGCTGCCTGCTGGCCCTGGCCAGCCTGGGCTTTGCCCTGACCCCCGGATTCGGCAACGCCCTGCTGCTTTTCGGCCTGACCCTGGGCCTGGGCTGGGGAGTGTTCTACACCCTGGGACCTATCATCGTGGCGATGCTGGTGGAGCCAGCGCAACGGGCCCGCTACTTCGCCCTGCTGTCGGGCAGCATGATGACCGGGATAGGTTCCGGGCCGCTGCTGGGACGCCTGGCCAGTGCCCTGGGCTATCCCGTGACCAGCGCTTTTTTCATTGCAGCGGCGGCCAGCCTGCTGGGGGTGCTGATCTTTTGGCGACTGGGCGCCCGCTTGAGTCGCGAACTCAATCACTTAGGCACTTCGGCAGCCCGGATCACCTGGAGCGGAGCGGCACGTGTGCTGTCTTCCAGAGCCCTGTGGCCAATCCTGATGGTGGGCCTGGGCGGCTGCGTGTTCGGTGGGCTGTCGAGTTTCCAGACCAGCTACGGACCGTCCCGGGGCGTGGACTATTCACTGTTTTTCCTCGGGTTCATGAGCGCCGCCATTGCCAGCCGGATGCTGATCGCCGGCATAGTGGTCAAGCGTGACCCCTATCGCGCTTCCTGCCTGCTGTCGGGGTTGATGGTGGTGTCGATCCTGCTGTTCCTGTTTGTCGTCGACAGCAGCACCAGCTACCTGCTGGCCGCAGTGATACTGGGCGTTGGCTATGGCCTGACGTACTCGGTGATCAACGGCCTGGCCGCCAACGAAGCACCTGCCGGCAGCACCTCGCAGGCACTGCTGTTGTTCAGCCTGTCCTACTTTGTCGGGGTGTTCGGCTTTCCCTGGCTGGCCGGACGGATCATCGTCGAGGCCGGCATGCAGGCGCTGTTGTTCACCGTGCTGGCAGTTGCCCTGCTGAACTGGCTGATCAGCCTCGGCCGCCTGGGCTGGCGTCGGGCGGTCCAACTGCGTATCGCCCACAACCCGTAGCGCCGTTCGTCGATCATCCGGCACCAACCCCACGCCAGGGCAGACCAATATCAGGTAACGACTCTAAACAATGGAGGCGACACCATGATCAAGGTCCAACTCTCAGCCCTGGCCCTGGCCGGACTGATCTCCAGCGCAGCCCTGGCGGGCACTACAGGCCCCACCAATCCGGTTGAAGGTCCGCAGTCCCCTGCCCCCCAGAGCACACCGAAGATCAACATCAATCCGCCGGCCATGGACGAGGGTTCGCTGCCGCCGGCCACCGGCACCGACCCGCGAATCCAGGGCAACGACAACGGCCGCCAGGGCGGCGCCGGCACCCTGGATGCCACGACTCCGGACAACGGCAAGACCGGT
>NZ_MOAK01000061.1:30107-47015 GCF_003732485.1 Pseudomonas protegens | reverse complement strand
ATCGAAAACCACCACCGGCGGCGCAGGCTCTGAAGGCAGCAGCCAGTAACACCTGCCGCCGCTTCAATCCAACTGGCCCTGAACACCAGGCCCCTGAGGAGAAATCCCATGACCCGAGGAAGCAAAGCCAAGTACACCCTGGCCCAGCGGCGCAAGGCTGCGGCCATCGAAGCCAGCTATGAGGCACGCGGGCTGCCTGAGGAACAGGCCGAGGCCCGGGCCTGGGCAACGGTGAACAAGCAGTCCGGTGGTGGCGAACGGGCCGGTGGCTCCGGCCGGGACAAGACCCCAGCCGAGAAGGCCCGGGCCCGCAGCGAGTCGTCCCGGCGCGCCGTGGCCACCCGTCAGGGACATGCACGAAACAGTGCGGCGTCGTTGAGCACCCAAAACAAGGACAGCCTGATGCGCGAGGCCCGGGCGAAAAATATTCCGGGACGTTCGCGCATGGACAAACAGGCGTTGATCGAGGCACTGAGCAAGGCCGGTTGATGGCCCATCAGACCTGCAACATTGTGTTCACTTCGGCGCTGCACGGCGCGGTGGCCGGGCCACGGCGGGTAACCGCGATGGCCGCCGCCGCATTGGCCCGACGGGCCGCTGCCAGCGGTTCATGACCCGCAGCAAGCGCGGCGACGAAGACACCGGCATGGGCATCGCCGGCACCATTGCTGTCCACTGCTTCGACCTTGAACCCCGGCACCAGAACAGACCGCCCCTGCTGGCCGATCCAGCAACCCCGGGGACCGTCCCGCAGTACCAGCAATGCCTTGGACGACAACCTTGAGCCGAGCTGCTGCAAGGCTTCGACAATTTCCGAGCTGGCACTCAAGCGCAGCGCCTCGACTCGGTTACTGCTCCAGATATCGATACGTGGCAGCAAAGCCGCCATCAGCGGGGATTCCGCCGAGTCCAGCAGCGGCCCCGGGTCGAACATCAGGGGCACCGAGGGTGGCAACGCCAGCAGCCAGTCGACCAGGGCCTTTGCCTTGCTCGCCTGCAGCAGGCTGTAGCCACTGACATAGAGGAAGTCCCTCGCCCTCACTTCGACCTGCGCCAAGTCTTCGGCCGTCAGCTCACCCTCGGCACCGATGTGGGAAATGAAGGTGCGTTCGGCGGAGGCTTCGGTCAGGGCTACGCATAGACCGGTGTCGGCCCCAGGACTGGGCTCCAGGCTCATCTGGATGCCTTCGGCCTGCATCGCCTGCCGCGCCAGATCACCAAAGCGTCCCTGACCGTGACGGCCAAGATAGACCACCGGCAGGCCATTGCGCGCGGCCGCGGCCATGACATTGAAACCGCCGCCAGCCTCGAAACTGGCCGACTGTGCCAGCACATCGCCGCCGGAATCCGGCAGGCGATCCACCGCCATCACCAGGTCGACGATCACCTGGCCACTGTGGAGCAATCTAGGCATTGGCATTCTCGATAAAAGCCCCACGCCGATCACGAGCGCTGCCCAGCACGCCATAGCCACCACCGGCCACCAGGAAGGTGACGATCCAGCCCAGACCGTTTTGCCCCAACCAGGAATCGGCCAATGGCCCGGTGAACCAGACGTTCTCGGCAGTGGTGCCGATGCTGGTGAAACAGAAGCCCAGGACGATGGCCAGCACCCAGGCACCAAAGGCCCGCCATTCGATGCCGCCCTGATACCAGTAGGCACTGCTCGGGCCCATATTCAATAAATCATCGGCGCTGTAGTAGTGGCGATGGATCAGGTCCACCACAAAGATCCCCACCCAGGCCGTGATCGGCACCGCCAGCAAGGAAATGAAGCTGATGAAGGGGCCGTAGAAGCTGTCGGCGATCAGCATGAAGTAGATCGAACCCAGGAAGATCGCCACGATCTCCACCAGTACCGCGTAGACCTGCTTGACCTTGAGACCCAGGGTCAGCACGGTAAGACCGGCGGAATACACCGACAGGTTGTTGGACAGCAGCAGGCCACCAAAGGCGGCGATCAGGTAAGGCACGGCCATCCAGGTCGGCAGCATGTCGCGGATCGCGATGATCGGATCCACCGCTGAAGCCAGATGATCATTGCCGACCGACAGCAAGCCCCCCAGGGTGATCAGCAGCACCAGCGGGATACCGGCACCGAAGGCCGCCGAGGCCACCAGGCGTCCGGCGGTGACCGAACGTTGCTGATAACGAGACATGTCCGCCCCAGAGCTGGCCCAGCCGATCCCGGTGCCTGCGGCCATGGTGCCGATGCCGATGATTATCGCGCTCATGGGCGCGGGGGAGGCATTGAACACTGCGTTCCAGTCGATGGTGGCACAGAGAAAACCGCCCACCAGTACGTTCAGCGCGCCGAATCCATAGGTGGCCCACTTCTGGATCACCAGCAACGTGGCGTGGCCCAGGCCGGACACACTCAGCGTCATGAGCACGAAGAGAGCGATGAACAGCAAGGTCAGCAGCGGCGCGTCCTTGGCCGAGGCCGGGGTGTGGAACAGGATCGAACTCAGGGACAGGAGAACAAAGGCTGCCGTGGTGGTATTGACCGTCTCCCAACCGACTCGCGACAGCATGGACACCAGGGTCGGACCGATATTGCCGCGTACACCGAAAACTGCCCGGGACAGGGTGAGGCTCGGCGCCCGCCCCCGACGACCGGCCACCGATATCAGCCCGACCACCGCGAACGACCCCACCGACCCCAGGATCGCCACCAGCAGCACCTGCCAGATCGACAGACCGCGAAACGCCACCAGAGTCGCCCCCAGGGGCAACCCGAGAATACTGATATTGGCCGCGAACCAGACCCAGAACAGCTGCAAAGGATGGCCGTTGCACTCCGCTTCCGGAACCGGCTCGATACCACGGGTTTCCAGTTGCCCGGCACCAGGCCCGGCGGTCGATGAACTCATGAAAAGGCTCCTGTTGCCATTGTTGTGGTTTTTGGCAATTTCGGAAGTCGCTGAACATCCCGGCATTCCTGGCCGTGTTTTTAGCTTTCCATAGCCTTAGGTGTTCTCAGAGCAAGATGGCTCAGCGCAGAGCCAGCAGCTCCTGTACCAGGGGCTGCAAATCGAGTTCATTGATCTGCTGCACACGGTCGATCAAATCGCTGGGCCACGCCTCCAGTCCGAGGCAGGCGCCGAGCATGGCCCCGAGAATCGCGGCAATCGTGTCGGTATCGCCCCCCAGGCTGGCAGCCATGCACAGGGCCTCGAAGGCCTCCAGGTGACCAAGCGCCACTTGCCCGGCCAGGGCAAAGCTGGTCACCACCGACTCCTGGGAAGCCACCGAGGTACCCACCAGCTCATAGAGCATCCGGGCAAACCCCTGCTTGTCGCCATCCACGCTCAGCGTGGCGACCCACTCCAGGCGCGCGGCAATATTGGCACCGGCGACCCAGTACCCTTGAGCCTGCGCCTGCCGGGCAATCCGCGCGCCAAGGGGCAGCGCGTCGACCAGGCATGCGCCATTGATCCCAGCGGACACCACCGCCGCCACCGCCGCCGCACTGGCGATACCCAGGCTGGTGTTGTGGGTGACCTGGCACGCCTGGACCACCGCCTGGATGAAACCGTCGCAGTGGGCGACATCGCTGGCGATGCCCACTGGTGTGATACGCATCGCGGCGCCATTGGTGGTGCCGTAGCGGCCGGCCTCTTCCACCGAATGGCCAGCGAGGATCAGTTCAATAGCGTGTTTGGTGGAAGGACCGAGCAGGTCCTGGGAGCCTTTGGCCTGCATCGCGGCTTCCCATTCGATGAGGCTCCTGGCCAGCGCAGTGGGAGCGATCCGGCCTTGGCCCTGAACCAGCAGACGGCCCACCAGGATCGCCTGCTCGGTGTCATCGGTGATGGAGCCGGCCGGCATATTCGCGGCGATCGGCTGGTCCGGCCCGGCATCTTCAAGGCTACGGATAACGCCGAAGCGCTGCTGGATCTGTTCCCGACTCAGGGACTGGGTCGGCATGCCCAGGGCGTCGCCCAGGGCCAATCCATAAAAAGCTCCAAGCGCCCGCCGGAGCGGGCTCAACGCGACTCTCCAAATTGCAGGTGCATGCGAAAATGCTGCGGGTCCAACAGGCTCTCCACCTGCTCCATGAAGCGTCCCTGGCGGTCATAGGTGGTGCGCAGGGCCTTGAGGAACACTTCCCCAGGAGTACGACCCAGTAGCTCGGCGTCTTCGGCACTCAAGGGTTCAGCGCCGATCCACTGATCGCCACGCTCGCCGATATAGCCGTAGGCGGCCAGGGTAATGGTCAGGGAATCATCGATCAGGCCAACCCGGGGCAGGCCTTCAAGCTCGCCGGATGCCGGGATCAGGGAACGTTCAAGGGACAGCACCCGACCCTCGGTGCTGCGGCGCCGGCGGTCCAGGGCAATGAATTGGTCAGTGCCCAGGCGGTGCTTGAGGTCGGGACGGCAGATTGCCTCCAGACGCAGCACCTCGGTATTGACCAGGGCTCCGCTGTCGGCCAGGGCCTGGGCCCAACCATGATGCTGGTCCAGGGCCACGCCATCGAAAGTGACGATGGAGCCGACGCCACTCTGTGTGGCGATGTAGTTGCGACGCTTGAGCTCGGCCAGGGCCTCGCGCAAGGTGCCGCGACTGACACCGAACTCCTCGGCCAACTGGTGCTCTCCCGGAAGCTGGAAACCGTCTTCCATGAGACCGCTTTCAATGCGCCGGATCAGCTCGTCGACCACTCTTGTTTTCTTATCGAATCGGACATGTTTGATCATGTCCGATTTGATACATGAAAGGTCGGATCAAGAGCAAGAAATATCTTCTTACATCAGCGTGAAACGTCTGCCTAAGGCTCAAGACCTATTGGAAAAAATGTTCCGCTGCTCCACACCCCCAGCCAGTTCTGGCCTTCAAGGGTGCGCGTCTGTGCCAGTTCCACCAATTGGTAGAAGACGTTGCGATGGATCAGTGCCTCAAGATTGTGTCGAACCAGGATATAGGGCGCAGGCTCCTGGGTCTGAGGATCGATCACCACGCGCAGGGGATGTTCAGCGCCGGCAACCACCTGTTCATCGACATTGGTAGTGAAGCGCAGCACCTGGCTTTCGCCCCGTCCTTCGACCTCCAGGGTCACAGCGACGAAAGGTGCGTCATCAACCTTGATCCCCACTTTTTCCACCGGAGTGATGAGAAAGTACAGGTCGCCATCGCGGCGGATGATCGTGGAGAACAGCTTGACCATCGGCTTGCGGCCGATGGGCGTGCCCAGGTAATACCAGGTACCGTCGCGAGCGATGCGCATGTCGATATCGCCGCAGAAATCGGGGTTCCACAGGTGGACCGGCGGCAGGCCCTTCTCGGCCTTGGGAATCTGCGCCAACAGGTCGTTGGCCTTGCCTGGACCACTCATACCGCTCTCCTCAATCAATCAGTCGCTCAAGCCCAGCAAACCGCGCGCGTATTGCTGCAACGGCGGGCCGAGCAGATCCTGGGGCTTATTGTCGTGGAACGTCAGTAAACCGCCACGACTGCGAATACGTGCCGAATCGATCAGATACTGGGTACTGGTTTCGATCAGCATGATCTGGATGGTGCTGGTATCGACCCCCAGGCGGTCCACCGCTTCCTGATCCAGCCACTCATCGGAGTTGCCGATGCGGTCATCCGCCTTGGCAAAACGGGCGTAGAGCAGATAGTGCGCCCCCAGCTCCCGGGCTTCGGCCATGGCTTCGTTGAGGCCTTCGGCTGCTCGAGCGCGACGCACCATGGGGAAATATTCGATAAAGCCGTTGAAGGCTTCCTCCGCCACCACGTTGGGTCGCGGGTAAGCGCTGCCTGGGGGAGCGAAAGGCCCCTGGGCGATGAAAATGAACGAATCCGGCTGAATGCGGAATGAGCTGGTACGGCGGGTATCACTGTGGTCGAGCACCCCAGCGTCACTCAGGTGATAACGCACCCCTTCGCCCATATCACTGACATTCATGCAGCCGCCGAGCGCCAAAAAGGCCAGCAGCAAAACCAGGCTACGCATCCTACCCTCCAAAATCCGGTGACGGAAAACCGGCGAATGGCCACGGGATGCAGCTTCCGCGCCAGCTACGCGATTGAAGGAAATTCACTGAAAATCAGCATCAGCCGCCGATGATCTTCATCACCGTGGCACCGCCGGAGAAAGCCACATCCTGCTTGTCGCCCAAGGCCTTGACCAACAGGCGCTGCAGGGCCGGCAAGGCTTGATGGCGCGGCTTGTCCAGCAGATCGCCAACATAGTGACGATTGCTCGAAGACAGGCAGCCGTGCAACCAGCCAGTGGAAGACAGCCGCAAGCGCGAGCAAGTCCGGCAGAACGGCACACTCTCGTTGGCAATCACTCCGAAATGGCCAAGGCCGGGAATCTCGTAGCGCACGGCCGTGGCATCCATTGGGGCGTCGGCCTGGAGGTATTCGTAGCGCTGGCCGATCAGGTCCAGCAACTGCTGCAGGCTGACAAACTGCTGCAGGAAGGCATTGCCGTCGCTGGCCAGGTGGCCCATGCGCATCAATTCGATGAAACGCAATTCATAACCCTGCTGCAGGCAGTAGTCGAGCAACGGCATGACCTGATCCAGGTTCTGTCCGCGCAACGGCACCATGTTGACCTTGATCTTCAACCCCGCCGCACGGGCTTGCTGCATGCCATCGAGCACAGTGGCCAGATCCCCGCCACGAGCGATACTGCGAAAGGCCTTGGCATCCAGAGTGTCGAGAGAAACGTTGATTCGACGAATCCCTGCATCCAGCAACAATGGCAGCTTGCGCGCCAGCAACTGGCCGTTGGTGGTCAGACTGATGTCATCCAGGCCCATCCGCCCCACCGCCCCCATGAAGGCTTCCAGCTTGGGGCTGACCAGGGGCTCACCGCCGGTGATGCGCAAGCGTTCGATGCCGGCCGCTTCGATCAGATACGCCACGCCCCGAGCCATCGCCTGGGCCGACAACTCATCCTGGGCAGCCACCAGCCGCTTGCCGTTGGGCACGCAGTAGGTACAGGCGTAGTTGCAGGCAGACGTCAGGCTGATCCGCAAGTTGCGAAAGCGCCTGCCTTGACGATCAACGATCATGGATGACTCCGGCGTAGGAAGGGAGAACCGGCAAAACCTGACTCAAAAATCAGGTTTTAGCAAGTCCCATGCCTGAGTATATTCCTCGGACACCGCGCCATACAGTTACCCGATGGTGCAATACAACGGGCGAATGCCTCAGCTGTTGGAAGTGTCGGGGTCGCGCTTGCGCTTGTTGCCCATGCGCACGCCAATGTCCATCAGGAACTGGAAGAAACCCTCCTGATCCTCGAGCACATTGCTCCAGAACGGCGAGTGATAGAGCGCCACGGCACCGTGTACCAGCGCCCAGGAGGCGCAGTAGTGGAAGTAAGGCGGCACATCTTCCAGCTTGCCTTCGCTGATGCGGCCCTTGATCAGCAGGGTCAGGCGCTCGAAGTTGGAAGCACGGATCTTGTGCAGTTCCTCGACCATCTCCGGCACCTGATTGCCCTTGACCACCTTCTCTTCCAGGCGGTCGAACAGCCGGTAACGCTGCGGGTCGCGCATGCGGAACTCGAAGTAGGCCCGGGACAGGGCCTCCTTGTCCTTGTCGACATCGGCAGAGTGCAGCAGCTCGTTCAGGTCACGCTCATAGTCGAGCATCAGGCGCAGGTAGATCTCCGCCTTGGACTTGAAATGCTTGTAGATGGTCCCTTTGCCGATACCCACGGCATCCGCAATCATCTCGACGGTGACACTGTCTTCACCTTGTTCGAGGAACAGCTTGAGCGCGGTATCGAGAATTTCTTGCTCACGGCGACGAAACTCACGGACCTTACGAGGTTCTTTCTGCATAAGAAAAGGTCTGTTCGGGGTCAAAATCGAAGCCGCGTATTATGCCTAACTTGCGCCAAAATGCACGGATCATCCGTCGTTGCCACTGCTTCTGACGTAAAAGCCCACCAGACGAAAGGACACAGATGAGTCGCAAATATCCGGAAAATCCAGTGAATACGGGGCCGGCAAGCGGTTCAAATAGAAAACATCGATAGCTATATAGCCTCGGATCAGACCGTAAAGTCTCGATTTTTCTGTAATCGGGTCTCGATACCGGCCTCAGCCCCACACTCGACGAAAACACCGCAATGAGTCGCAATAGCTTCAATGCTTCGCAGGAGTGTTGCCTTTATCAGCATCAGGAAATATCACCGATGAGCCTCGAAAGAGCCATCCAGGACAGATGATAGGTCTGAAAGTATTGATGCCATTGATGAGGATCAGGCTTCCCGGGAAATTAAACTGCAACAGCTTGTGTGTTTAACAGATGGGAAAAACCGTCGAATTCGTGCAAGTTTTGCGCAAAAAAGGCTGATTTTTTTGGATTTTCAGCGAAATAAGCCCTGAAACACGGCAGATGAGAACTCAACCGAAGCGCCCGTATTCCAAATTTGTTTAAAAAACGAGCAGGGCCAACTGGACTGAATGCAATAGTGATCAATACTTGAACTGTCGGCGGGACATCTCCCCCAAGTGAAACGCCGATCAAGGTACCGAAGGACCGCGTGCCTTAGTTTTACTCCTAATGGTCTTAACCCGGATTCACCCCCCAGAACCCGGGTTTTTTTTGCCTGGAATTTGCCCTTCCACGCGCAAGCGACTCAGGCCTCGCCCTTGACTCGCGCCAAGGGAAACAGACGCTTGAAATTGGCCGTGGTCTGTTCGGCAAAGGCGTCATAGGCTTCGCCCCGCAGCATCGCCAGGAACTCCGCCACTTCACGCACGTACTGCGGCAGGTTGGGCTTGCCGCGATAGGGGATGGGCGCCAGATATGGCGAATCGGTTTCCACCAGTAAGCGATCGGCAGGCACCTGCCGCGCCACATCGCGCAACGCGTCGGCATTGCGGAAGGTGACAATGCCCGATAGAGAAATATAGAAGCCCAGGTCCAGAGCCGCCTTGGCCATGTCCCAGTCCTCGGTGAAGCAATGCAGTACGCCGGCATTGGGCAATGCAGCTTCACGCAACAGCGCCAGCGTATCGGCCCGGGCACCGCGGGTATGCACGACCACCGGCTTGCCAGTCTGCTGTGCGGCCTGCAGGTGCAAGCGGAAGGACTCCTGCTGCAACTCGGCAGCTTCCGGCTCGTAGTGATAGTCCAGGCCGGTCTCGCCGATGGCCACCACCCGCGGGTGGTTCAATTCATCCAGCAACCAGTCCAGCGCCGGTGCCGCCCCCGGCTGCACATCCAACGGATGCACCCCCACCGAACAATCGACGTCGTCATAACGCTCGGCCAGGGCTTTGACGTCCGCCGCGTTGTCGGCACTGACGCCAATGCACAGAAAATGCCCGACACCGCGCTGACGGGCCGCATCAAGCGCGGCGTCCAGTGAGCCGTCGTGGGCGGCAAGGTCGAGACGATCAAGGTGGCAATGGGAATCTACGAGCATAAGAGGCTGCAACTACATCCGATAAATGAAAGGGCCGGACTGCACAGTCCGGCCAGATACAGGCTTGATTCTAGGCACTGCCTGTCAGCGCTGGGTAGGCAGCGCCGACCATTGCACCAACAGCGCCTCCAACAGCAACACGCGGTTGAGGTTGGCCTTGCTCAGAACCTTTTGCCGCTGGGCCAGGATCCAGTCCTGGATCGCCAGCACCTTGTCCTGGCCGGACTTTTGCGCCAGGTACTGCAGCACCTTGCGCATGTCCTGCAAACCCAGGCCATCTTCGTCCTGGGTCAGTTGGTAGCGCAGGATCAGGTTCGACCAGTCACAGAACCAATCGAACAGCAGCAACAAGGGAATGGCATTCCACGCCTCGGCCAACTGGGTTGGCGATTGCTGCTGCTTGAGCAACTTCTTCACCCCCTCCACCACCAACGCCCGCTGCTCACGCACCCCCTGGGCCTGCAAGCCGACGGCAGCCAGCGGCGATCCCGCAGCCAGGGTCAGCAGCTCCAACCGCTCGTCCTCGGTGCATTCGGGCAAGGCTTGGGACAGCCACTGCCGACTCATCGCCGCACTGGGCAATGGACACGCCTGCTGCACACAACGGCTCTTGATAGTGGGCAACAGCCGGCTGGGCTGATGGCTCACCAGCAGTAACACAGTGTCGCCCGAGGGCTCCTCAAGGCTTTTCAACAGGGCATTGGACGCGTTGATGTTCATCGACTCCACCGGCTCGATCAGCACCACCTTGCGCCCGCCCAGCTGCGCAGTCTGGACCACGAAGCTCACCAGCTCGCGAACCTGATCGACCTTGATCGCCTTGTCCGCCTCTTCGGGCTCCAGCACGTAATTGTCCGGATGACTGCCCGCCTGCAACAACAGGCAAGACTTGCACTGACCGCAGGCATCCAGCCCATCGGGGCGCTGGCACAACAGGCGCGCCATCAGGCGCTCGGCCAGGGCCCGCTTGCCAATTCCCGCCGGGCCGTGCAACAGGTACGCGTGAGCATGCTGTGCACGCCCCGCCAACTGCTGCCAGAGGCCGTCCTGCCAAGGGAAGACTTCAGCCACGGGCGCGCTCCAGCAATTGTGGCAGCAAGGCATCCAGGGACTGCTGGACCTGCGCCAGTGGCTGCGCCGCATCCACCAGGAAATAACGCTGTGGAGCAGCCTCGGCGCGTTTCAGGTACGCCTCACGGACCTTCTGAAAAAACGCCTGACCTTCCTGCTCGAAGCGATCTAGCCGGCCACGGGCACTGGCCCGGGCCAGGCCGACTTCCACTGGCAGGTCAAAGACCAGGGTCAGGTCCGGGCGCAGCTCGCCCTGGACGAAATCCTCCAGTGCAGCGATGCGCGCAAGGCTCAGGCCACGACCAGCGCCCTGATAGGCGTAGGTCGAGTCGGTGAAGCGGTCGCACAGCACCACCGCCCCCCGGGCCAGCGCCGGGCGAATCACGGTGGCCAGGTGCTGGGCGCGGGCAGCGAATACCAACAGCAACTCGGTATCGGCATTCATGACCTCCTCACCCGGAGTCAGCAACACTTCGCGAATCCGCTCAGCCAAGGGTGTGCCACCCGGCTCGCGAGTCAACAGCACTTCGATACCTGCGGCGCGCAAACGCTCGGCGAGGTATTCGCGGTTGGTGCTTTTGCCGGCACCTTCCGGGCCTTCCAGGGTAATAAACAAGCCGGTCACAGGCAGTCCTTAATCAAAGTCATTGCGGGCTCTTCAGCGCGGGTTCGGGCTCCACCGGAGCCGGAACCACAGCCGGCGCGGGCAACACCGGCGGCGAGCTCTGCGGTGTCGCTTCAGGCGCGACGGCCGGCACCGGACTCTCGGTCTCGGGAACGGCCGGAGCAGTTACTGGCGCCGGGCTGGAACGATAGTCGGCGCGACGCTTGAGCTGAAACTCGCGCACGGCACTGTTATGGGCATCCAGATCATCGGAGAACACATGGCTACCGTCGCCACGGGCAACAAAGTACAGGCTCTTGCCCGGCACCGGATTGAGAGCGGCATGAATCGCCTCGCGCCCGACCATGGCAATCGGCGTGGGTGGCAAGCCGGCAATCACATAGGTGTTATAGGGTGTGGCTTCCTTGAGGTGCGCCCGAGTCAGCTTGCCGGTGTAGCGCTCGCCCAGGCCATAGATCACCGTAGGATCGGTCTGCAACAGCATGCCGATCTGCATGCGCCGCACAAAAACCCCGGCAATCTGTCCGCGCTCCTCGGGCACGCCGGTTTCCTTTTCCACCAGGGACGCCATGATCAGCGCCTGATAGGGGTCGCTGTAAGGCGCATCGTCCGCACGCTTGCCCCACTCCCTGGCCAACACTTCGTCCAGGCGATTGTAGGCCTTCTCCAAGAGCTCGGCATCAGTCATGCCCCGCACAAAACGATAGGTATCGGGGAAGAAACGCCCCTCGGGAAACACGCCGCCGTGACCGAGCTTCTCCATCACCTGGCTGTCACTGAGACCTGCCAGGGTCTGTTGCAATTTGTCGCTCTTGGCCAGGGCACTGCGCACCTGACGGAAGTTCCAGCCTTCCACCAGGGTCAGGCTGTACTGCACCACCTCACCTCGCTGCCAGAGACCGATCAGGCCTTCGGCAGTCATGCCCGGTGTCATACGGTACTCGCCGCTGTGCAAAGGCTGGCCCGGCAAGTTGAAACGCCAGTACAGACGCAGCCAGAACGCATCCTCGATCACGCCATCAGCCTGCAGACGATTGAAGGTTCCGGTGGGAGTAGAACCGGCGGGAACATCGAGCAGCAGCTCCTGAGTCAGGTTCAGCGGTTGTTCCAGGGCCGAGTGCAGTTTCCAGGCACTCACGCCCAGCAGCAGCCCTGCCAGGACCAGTCCGGTTTCCAGCAGGAGCAGAAGTTTACGTCTCACGAATCAAGCATCCAGTAGTGCGCGGGTAATGCCCTGCAGTTTACGGGTGAGCGGTCCTGCCGACCAGCGCATCCCGACGCAGGCACGCACCGGCCAGATGCCATAGACGCTGTTGCAGACGAAGACCTCGTCCGCCTGTTGCAGTTGATCAAGACTGATATCCGCCACTTCAACGGGGATGCCTTGTGACTCGGCCTGAAACAAAATTTCAGCGCGCATCACGCCAGCCACACCACAGCGACTCAGGTCAGCCGTCAGGAGACGTCCCTGGCTGACCAGAAACAGATTGCTGAATACGCCTTCGATCACCCGTCCGGCACCATCGAGCATCAAGCCCTCGGCGTGCTCGGGGTCGCGCCATTCTGCGCGAGCCAGAACCTGTTCAAGGCGATTGAGATGCTTGAGGCCAGCCAACAGCGGCTGCTCGGATAAACGCGTGACACATGGGAATAGCCCCACCCCCTGATCGGCATGAGCCGCAGGATAGGCCGGCAAGGGGCCACCCTGGAGAATCCGCCGCGCCGCGCCTGCAGGATCGGCGGCATATCCTCGCAGGCTGTCGCCCCGGGTGAGAATCAGCTTGAGCACGCCCTCACCCAGAGCGGCCGCATAGGCCAGTACTTCATTGCGGATCAACGACTGATCCGCATTCAGAGCAAGACGTCGACAGCCTTCGGCCAGACGCTGCAGATGCCGCTCCAGCAATTGCGGCTTGCCGGATCGGACAGCGATGGTCTCGAACAGCCCATCGCCATAGGCCAGGCCGCGGTCCTTGAGCGACAGTGCGTCAGCAGGCCGACCGTCGACCCAGCTATGCATCACTCGGAGAACCGGCGGAACACCAGGGAGCCGTTGGTGCCACCAAAGCCGAAGGAGTTGGAGAGCACCACATCGATGTCCATGCTGCGCGCAGTGTGCGGCACAAAATCAAGGTCGCACCCCTCATCCGGTTCATCCAGGTTGATGGTGGGTGGCGCAGCCTGACTGTTGATTGCCAGTACGCTGAAGATCGCCTCGATCGCCCCGGCGGCACCCAGCAGGTGACCGGTCATGGACTTGGTGGAGCTGACGGCGAGCTTGTAGGCATGATCGCCGAACACGCTCTTGATCGCTTCGGCTTCCGCCAGGTCACCGGCCGGAGTCGAAGTGCCATGGGCATTGATGTACTGCACTTGATCGACATTGAGCTTGGCGTCGCGCAAGGCGTTGGCGATGCAGCGAGCGGCACCGGCGCCATCGGCGGGCGGCGACGTCATGTGGTAGGCATCGCCGCTCATGCCGAAGCCGATCAGCTCAGCGTAGATGGTGGCGCCACGGGCCTTGGCATGCTCCAGCTCTTCCAGAACCAGGGCACCCGCACCGTCGGACAGCACGAAGCCATCACGGCCCTTGTCCCACGGACGGCTGGCGCGGGTCGGCTCGTCATTGCGAGTCGACAGCGCACGGGACGCCCCGAAGCCCCCCATGCCCAGGCCACAGGCGGCCATTTCGGCGCCACCGGCAATCATCACGTCGGCTTCGCCGTAGGCAATGTTGCGCGCGGCCATGCCGATGCAATGGGTACCAGTGGTGCAGGCAGTGGAAATGGCGTAATTCGGCCCCTGGGCACCCAGATGGATGGACAGGAAACCGGAAATCATATTGATGATCGAGCCGGGCACGAAGAACGGAGAGATCCGTCGTGGACCGGAATCGTGCAGGATGCGGCTGGTTTCTTCGATATTGGTCAAACCGCCAATACCCGAGCCCATGGCCACGCCAATGCGCTCACGGTTGGCATCGGTGACTTCCAGGCCGGCGTTACGCACCGCCTGAAACCCGGCCGCCAGACCGTATTGAATGAACAGGTCGAGTTTGCGGGCCTCTTTGACCGACAGGTATTCCTCGACATTGAAGCCCTTTACCGAGCCGCCAAAACGGGTGGAATAGGCAGAAAGGTCGGTGTGTTCGATCAGACCAATGCCACTTTGGCCAGCCAGAATGCCCTGCCAGCTACTCGGTACATCCGTACCCAGTGGCGACAACATACCCATACCGGTGACTACGACGCGTCTACGCGACACAGCACTCTCCTTTTTCTAATGACGACACTTTGTATCAGGCCTAAAGAAAAAACCGCACGCCGTAACGGCAGTGCGGTTTTTCCATGACAGCAAAAGACGACTACAAACGATTAAGCCTGGTGGCTGGTAACGTAGTCGATAGCTGCTTGAACGGTAGTGATCTTTTCAGCTTCTTCGTCAGGGATTTCGGTCTCGAATTCCTCTTCCAGAGCCATCACCAGCTCAACGGTGTCAAGGGAGTCGGCACCCAGGTCTTCAACGAAGGAAGCGGTGTTCACAACTTCTTCTTCTTTAACGCCCAGTTGCTCAGCAACGATTTTCTTGACGCGCTCTTCGATGGTGCTCATACCTTGTTTTCACTCCTAATGGACAAATTCAGGCAGCTGGCCAGTGGGTAAGTGTATAGAAAGGCTTTTCAGCTTTTCAACTGAAAGCTTCATCCCTCAAACCCTTTGGCCATCTGCCTATAAATTGATTGCAGCTTTATAACGGATTTTAGACAGCTCGTATGACATTTTTTTGAAGCAATCCGTCACATTTGACTCACATATACATCCCGCCGTTGACCGGGATTGTAGCCCCAGTAACGTATGCCGCACCGTCGGATGCCAGAAAAGCGACCACTTGCGCGATCTCTTGAGCCTGACCCAGACGACCCAGCGGAATTTGCGTCAGCAGGGCTTCACGCTGTGCCTCCGGTAGCTCGCGGGTCATATCGGTATCGATAAAACCTGGAGCAACCGAGTTCACAGTGATCGACCGCGAACCCACTTCACGCGCCAGGGCACGGCTGAAACCTTCCAGACCGGCTTTGGCGGCGGCGTAGTTTACTTGGCCTGCGTTGCCCATGGCACCCACAACCGAGCCAATACTGATAATTCGACCCCAACGAGCCTTGGTCATACCACGCAGAACGCCCTTGGACAGGCGATACAGACTGTTCAAGTTGGTATCGACCACGTCGTACCACTCGTCATCTTTCATGCGCATCATCAGGTTGTCGCGAGTGATACCGGCGTTGTTCACCAGGATCGCCGGCGCACCGAACTGCTCGGTGATACTCGCCAGGACAGCAGCCACGGACTCGTCGCTGGTGACATTGAGCTCAAGTCCAGTGCCTTGAATGCCGTTTTCCTTGAGAGTGGCGGCGATGCGCTCGGCCCCCGAAGCGGAAGTGGCAGTACCCACCACCGTGGCGCCCATACGACCCAACTCAAGCGCAATGGCCTGGCCGATCCCACGGCTGGCGCCGGTCACCAGTGCAACTTTACCTTGCAGACTCATGCAAGCTTCTCCTAGTTCAGGCCAACGCTGCACGAGCGGCAGCGAAAGCATCTGGGGTATTCAGGTTAGAGGTCGATACGCCTTCGGCGCAGCGCTTGTTGAGACCGGCCAGGACCTTGCCCGGACCGCACTCGACCAATTGGGTAGCGCCTTTGGCCGCGAGGGTCTGCACCGACTCGACCCAACGCACCGGCTTGTACAGCTGCTCCAGCAGGTCGCGCTTGAGGGTGTCCAGGTCGGCCGCTACAGCCGCGCTGACATTCTGCACCAGCGGAATCTGCGGAGCCTGCCAGTTGATCGCAGCAATCGACTCAGCGAAACGCTCAGCCGCAGGGCGCATCAGCTCGCAATGGGATGGCACGCTGACCGGCAATGGCATGGCACGCTTGGCACCACGAGCCTTGCAGCCCTCAATGGCACGATCCACCGCAGACTTGGCACCGGCGATGACCACCTGGCCCGGGGAGTTATAGTTCACCGCGCTAACGACTTCGCCTTGTGCCGCCTCTGCACAGGCGGCCACTACGTCGGCATCGTCCAGGCCAAGAATCGCTGCCATGCCACCCTGCCCCGCAGGCACGGCTTCCTGCATCAACTGACCACGGCGCTCCACCAACTTGACCGCTTCGGCCAGAGTCAGGCTACCGGCGGCCACCAGGGCACTGTATTCACCCAGGCTGTGACCCGCGACGAAGGCCGGGCGCGCGCCGCCCTCGGCCAGCCATACGCGCCACAGGGCGACGGAGGCAGTGAGGATGGCCGGTTGAGTCTTGTCGGTCTGATTGAGCAGCTCTTCGGGACCTTGCTGGGTCAGAGCCCAGAGGTCGTAGCCCAGAGCATCGGAGGCTTCTTTGAACGTATCGAGGATCAGCGGGTACTGCGCGCCCAGCTCGGCCAACATGCCGAGGGACTGCGAGCCCTGTCCTGGAAAGACGAATGCGAGGGATGCAGACATGTAACAAGCCCCTAATGATCTTGTCGTCGGAGAATTGACGTCACACCGCAGTGGACGCAAGAAACTGACAGTTGGATGGCCAATTGAACTGAGCGGTCACATTTAAGCACTCCATAGGGAAAACGCCTAAAGCAACAGGTCTTCAAGACGCCCATGCAGGCGTCGCGGCAAGTCTTCCTGAATTTCAATCAGCGCGCGCTGAATCGCACTCTGAAAACCCTGAACCCCAGCCGAACCGTGGCTTTTCACCACAATCCCCTGCAACCCGAGGAAACTCGCACCGTTGTGCCGAGCAGGCGCCAGGTCCGC
>NZ_MOAK01000061.1:0-29964 GCF_003732485.1 Pseudomonas protegens | reverse complement strand
CCACGATACAAGCCGTCACCTTCGACAAAACCTATGTAGTTCAAGCCACGAGCCTGTTGCAGCAGGCTCGCTGCCAGCTTGACCTGCTGATTGCCCTTGATGTCTTCGGTACCGATGTTCAGCAAGGCCACCCGTGGCCGGACGATGCCCAGGCTTTCCGCCGCAACCGAACCCATGATGGCGAACTGCAACAGATGCTCGGCACTGCAATCGACATTGGCCCCCAGATCCAGCAACTGGCAATAGCCGCGCTGAGTGGGAATGGCAGCCACCATTGCCGGACGATCGATGCCGGGCAGGGTCTTGAGTACGTAGCGCGACAGCGCCATCAGCGCCCCGGTATTACCAGCACTGACACAGGCCTGGACCTTTTCATCCCGCAACAACTCAAGAGCCACCCGCATCGACGAATCAGGCTTGCCACGCAAGGCCTGGGCGGGCTTCTCGTCCATGGTGATCACTTCACTTGCCGGAGTAATCGTCAGGCGCGCGCGATCCACAGCCGAATGACCGGAGAGCAGTTCTTCAAGAAGGGAGGGTTGACCGACCAGGGTCAGGTGCAGCGAGGGGGTGGCAGACAGGCAAGCAATACTGGCCTGAACAATGCTGCGGGGACCGAAGTCCCCGCCCATTGCGTCAATCGCGATGACTTGAGCGGACAAGGATTACTCGTCAGCGCCCTTGTCGATCACTTTACGACCACGGTATACGCCTTCTGGCGATACGTGGTGACGCAGGTGAACTTCACCGGTGGTCTTTTCTACGGACAGGGTGCTAGCCTCGAGAGCATCGTGGGAACGACGCATGTCACGGGCAGAGCGGGATTTTTTGTTCTGCTGAACAGCCATAATTGATTAACTCCTAAACGTTTGGGTCACGCTTTAACTGCGCCAATACACTGAACGGGTTGGACCGCGTTACCTCGTCCTCGCTCGGTTCGGGCTCATCGAGCCCCGCCGGCTGCTGGCATTCTTCCGGATGATGAGCAGGCACGATGGGCAAGGCAAGCAAAAGCTCTTCCTCGACCAACGCCTGCAGATCCAAAGGATCTTCGCCCAGTTCCAGCACGTCATAACCTTTCGGCAACGACTGGGTATTCGCACCCTCCTTCACCACGGCGTAACTGCACTCGCTGTGGATCGGCAGGGTGACCAGCTCAAGACAACGCTGGCAAACCATTTTGACTTCGACGTCGATGGAGCTGTGGATAACTACAGCTTTACGCTCGTCACGCTCGAAAACGAATTTAGCCTGCACCGTACCGACATTGTCGGAAAGCGGGTCGCAGAGTCTCTCCAAATCGGCCAGCAGCAGTTCACCTTGAAGGGTGGTGCCACGGTCAGCCAATTTGCGCGGGTCAACGTGAGGTGGAATCGGGTCATTCAACATAGGCGCAGCATTATAGGGATGCCCCCGGCCATGTCAAAGGAAATTCAGCCCTGTCCGTCACTTGCGAGCCCCGCTAGAATTCCCGCCCCACCCCAGGAGATGCGCATGCTGCCTTTATTACTTGCTTCGAGCTCGGTGTACCGCCGGGAATTGCTGTCTCGCCTGCAACTCCCCTTCACCTGCAGCTCTCCTGATATTGACGAAAGCCACCGCCCCGGCGAGCCCGCCATAGAGCTGGTGAAACGCCTGGCGGAGGAAAAGGCCCGCGCCCTTGCAACCACTCACCCGGCACACCTGATCATCGGCTCGGACCAGGTAGCGGTACTGGGGGAGCGCATCATCGGCAAGCCTCACACCTTCGACAAGGCCCGCCAGCAGTTGCTGGACGCCAGTGGCGCGAGCGTGACCTTCCTGACCGGCCTGGCCCTGCTCAACAGCCAGACCGACCAATGCCAGGTGGACTGCATTCCCTTTACGGTCAACATGCGCACCCTCGACAGCGCCCGGATCGAACGCTACCTGAATACAGAGCAGCCTTTCGACTGCGCCGGGAGCTTCAAGGCCGAAGGCCTGGGGGTCAGCCTGTTCCAGAGCACCGCCGGCAGCGACGCCACCAGCCTCATAGGCCTGCCACTGATCCGCCTGGTGGACATGCTACTGACCGAAGGCGTAGAAGTACCCTGAGCAGACGCTAAAAAGCCGGCACTACGGCCGGCTTCTTACTCACCCTCGAAGTCAACGCAAGGTTGGCCCCTGAAAGCCCATCCACATGGCGATCTGCTCAGCCACACTGGCACCAAGCTTCTTCGAGAAACGATCGAAAGGCGATTCCTGAACAGTAAAATCAACCACTTCCTTCTCGCCGATCACATCCCGCGCCACCGAACTGGTGTTGCCCAGGCCGTCGATCAAGCCCAACTGCAATGCCTGCTCACCAGACCAGACCAACCCGGAGAACAGCTCAGGATGCTCCTTGTCCTTGAGACGCTCGCCACGCCCCTGCTTGACGCTGGCGATGAACTGACGATGGGTTGTATCCAGCACACCCTGCCAGAATTGGGTCTCTTCAGGCTTTTGCGGCTGGAACGGATCAAGAAACGACTTGTGCTCGCCAGAGGTGTAGGTACGGCGCTCAACCCCCAGCTTCTCCATGGTGCCGACAAAACCGTAACCGGCAGCCGTCACCCCAATGGAGCCCACCAGACTCGCCTTGTCGGCATAGATCTGGTCAGCAGCACTGGCAATGTAATAAGCACCAGAGGCACCAAGGTCGGAAATCACCGCATAAACCTTGGTGTCCTTGTGCAGAGCCCGCAAACGGCGAATTTCGTCATACACATAGCCGGACTGCACCGGACTGCCGCCAGGACTGTTAATGCGCAAAACAATGCCCTTGACCTTGGGATCATCAAAAGCCGTGCGCAAGCTACCGACAATATTGTCCGCACTTGCAGACTCCTTGTCGGCAATCACCCCCGCAACATCGATCACAGCGGTGTAGCTACCGCCCCGAGTGGCGTTCTTTTCCATGGTCATCAACGGAGTAAACAGCGCCAGCGCGACCAACAGGTACACAAAGGTCAGCAACTTGAAGAAAATCCCCCAGCGCCGCGAACGACGCTGCTCCTGAACACTGGCCAGGAGGGTCTTTTCCAACAACTTCCAACTTTTATCGTCACCACCTTCAGCGCCGGCCTTGCTTGGCGCCTTCCATTCATCAGTCATGCTTGCTACCCCAGCGAAAACTTAATCGGCACCCTGGCCGAGCCAGGCGTGCAACTCAGGAAAACGGTCGATGGACAGGCGCGGTTCAAATGCCTGCAAGGCCTCAATGGACTGAGCTCCGTAGCTCACCGCCACCGAATCCATGCCCGCATTACGCGCCATCAACAGATCGAAGGAGGAATCCCCGACCATCAATGCTTGCCGAGACCCGACACCGCAATGAGCAAGAATTTCCTCCAGCATCAAGGGATGAGGCTTGCTGGCGGTCTCATCGGCAGCCCGAGTGATGTCGAAATACTCTTCCCAGCCATGAGCTCGTAACACCCGATCCAAGCCCCGCCGCGCCTTGCCGGTAGCAACCGCCAACCGATAACCCTCAGCCCGAAAGGCCTCGAGAGACGCCACCACTCCAGCAAATAACGGCGAAGGCTCAGCCTCAAGCGCTATGTAGTGATCTGCATAATGCTGACGAAAGGCTACCAACTGGCCGTCGTCGATATCCGGATACAAAGTACGAATCGCCTCCGGCAAACCAAGCCCGATGATGCCCTTGACGGCAAAATCATCACGCCGAGGAAAACCGGATCGGTCGGCAGATACGTGCATCGACTCAACAATCCGACCAATGGAGTCAGCCAGAGTGCCGTCCCAATCGAAGATCAGCAGTTTGTAATCAGGGTGCACTCAAGCGCTCCACGGTTTTGGCCCACATCTCGTCCACCGGGGCCTGCAACTTCAGCTCACCGCCATCCGGCAGCGGCACCGTCAACATATAGGCATGGAGAAACAGGCGCTTGCCGCCCAACTCGCGAATCTCACGAGTGAAATCATCATCGCCGTACTTGCTGTCGCCGGCGATGCAGTGCCCGGCGTGCAGGGTATGCACGCGAATCTGATGCGTACGCCCGGTGACCGGCTTGGCCTCAACCATGGTGGCGAACTCACCGAAGCGGCGCAGCACCTTGAACACCGTCAAGGCCTCCTTGCCCTCTTCGTTCACTTCCACCATGCGCTCGCCTGAGCGCAGATTGCTCTTGAGCAACGGCGCCCGCACCTGCTTCAGCGCGGTAGCCCAGTGACCACGAACCAGCGCCATATAGCGCTTATCCACACCATCACCCCGCAAGGCGGCATGCAGGTGGCGCAACATGCTGCGCTTCTTCGCGATCATCAACAGGCCAGAGGTATCGCGGTCGAGGCGATGCACCAGCTCCAGCTCCTTGGCATCCGGGCGCAACTGACGAAAGGCTTCGATCACCCCGAAATTCAGGCCGCTACCGCCATGCACAGCAATGCCTGCGGGCTTGTTGATCACAATCAGGGCCTTGTCTTCGAAGACGATCGAGGCCTCAAGACGCTGCAGCAAACCTTGCGCCAGCGGCACCGGCTCGTCGCGCTCAGGCACGCGCACCGGCGGCACGCGCACCACATCGCCCGCCTGCAGCTTGTATTCGGGCTTGATCCGCCCCTTGTTCACTCGCACTTCGCCTTTGCGCAAAATGCGATAAATCAAGGTCTTGGGCACGCCTTTGAGCCGAGCAAGAAGGAAGTTATCAATTCGTTGGCCGGCATATTCCGGCGAGACCTCAAGCAATTGAACGCCTGGAGTCGAGGGGGCAGTAGTCGTCATGGCGCGAATGATAACAATTTTTTATGGATTTGAAGCACTTAATGATTGCTGCTATAGTCGCGAACGCCGCCAAAAGCGGCTGGACAGCGGAACAGCGGCAACTAGCCGGCCCTGACCAACGCAATTCATAAGGACGCAAGGCCGTCCTACGCAGCTCTCGCTACATACCGGAAGAGTTTGACGTTGTAACAAGCGCAGGTGACCTGAGGCCTGAAACCCGTAGAAAGCAGAGTTATCACTCGCCTTTTACGCAGCGATTAACGGCCAGTTCACAAAGTGCAGTCGGCGACAGACAACCCCGAGCGAAGGTTACGGAAACAACGCCTTTAGCCATGATGCGTGACCTCCCCTTTCGGAGTTCACGGTAAATGCCAACCCGCTGCGGATTCTGCGCGCGGCAGCACCCGAATTATCAGGGATACGTGTAGGGTGGAGATGCACAACCGTCGGACTGTGTAGCATTAGGCTTTATTCAAGACGCTTCATCTCGTCCACAGTCGCCGGTTGATTCCTCCTCCTGACAGACTTTTGCTTAAGCGGTGCCTTAGTCACCACAGCAAGCAGGACGCGTGAGTCGCGACTTCGTTCTTAGTTATTCGGACGAACCTCGCTAGACACTCGAGTGGTCAACCACTCCTGACGCACCTGACACCGACCGTGAGAAGTCGTGTGTGCCGAACGCCGTTTCCGGCAGCCCGGAAACCGACGGTACTACATGAAAAGAATGCTGATTAACGCAACTCAACCCGAAGAGTTGCGTGTTGCCCTGGTAGACGGCCAGCGCCTCTACGACCTGGACATCGAGTCCGGTGCACGCGAGCAGAAAAAGGCCAACATCTATAAAGGCCGCATCACTCGTATCGAACCAAGCCTTGAGGCTGCCTTTGTCGATTTCGGCTCTGAGCGCCACGGCTTCCTGCCCCTCAAAGAAATCTCCCGCGAATACTTCAAGAAAGCCCCTGAAGGCCGCGTCAACATCAAGGACGTCCTGAGCGAAGGCCAGGAAGTCATCGTCCAGGTCGAAAAAGAAGAGCGTGGCAACAAGGGCGCAGCCCTGACCACCTTCATCAGCTTGGCCGGTCGCTACCTGGTGCTGATGCCGAACAACCCGCGTGCCGGCGGCATCTCCCGTCGCATCGAAGGCGAAGAGCGCAACGAACTGCGTGAAGCGCTGAACGGCCTGGTAGCTCCTGCCGACATGGGTCTGATCGTGCGCACTGCCGGCCTGGGCCGCAGCAGCGAAGAGATGCAGTGGGACCTCGACTACCTGCTGCAACTCTGGACCGCCATCAAGGAAGCGTCCCTGGATCGTTCCGCGCCATTCCTGATCTACCAGGAAAGCAACGTGATCATCCGCGCGATCCGCGACTACCTGCGCCAGGACATCGGCGAAGTGCTGATCGATAGCGTTGAAGCCCAGGACGAAGCCCTGACCTTCATCCGCCAGGTGATGCCGCAGTACGCCAGCAAGATCAAGCTGTACGAAGACAGCGTTCCGCTGTTCAACCGTTTCCAGATCGAAAGCCAGATCGAGACCGCCTTCCAGCGCGTCGTTGAACTGCCTTCCGGCGGCTCCATCGTCATCGACCCAACCGAAGCCCTGGTGTCCATCGACATCAACTCGGCCCGCGCCACCAAAGGCAGCGACATCGAAGAAACCGCCCTGCAGACCAACCTGGAAGCAGCGGAAGAAATCGCTCGCCAGTTGCGCCTGCGTGACATCGGCGGCCTGATCGTCATCGACTTCATCGACATGACCCCGGCCAAGAACCAGCGCGCTGTGGAAGAGAAAGTCCGCGAATGCCTGGAAGCCGACCGCGCCCGCGTGCAGATCGGTCGCATCTCGCGCTTCGGCCTGCTGGAAATGTCCCGTCAGCGCCTGCGCCCATCCCTGGGTGAAAGCAGCGGCATCGTCTGCCCACGCTGCAACGGCACCGGCATCATCCGTGACGTCGAATCGCTGTCCCTGGCGATCCTGCGCCTGATCGAAGAAGAAGCCCTGAAAGACCGCACCGCCGAAGTTCGCGCCCAAGTGCCGATTCCGGTCGCCGCCTTCCTGCTCAACGAAAAACGCAACTCGATCACCAAGATCGAACTGCGCACCCGTGCCCGCATCGTCATTCTGCCGAACGATCACCTCGAAACGCCGCACTTCGAAGTTCAGCGCCTGCGCGATGACAGCCCGGAAGCCAACACCAACCAATCCAGCTACGAAATCGCCGCTGCCGCCGCCGAAGCCGAAGAAGTTCAGCCGACCGCCGCCACCCGCACCCTGGTTCGCCAGGAAGCCGCGGTGAAGACCGCTCCGGCCCGCGCCAACGCACCAGTGCCAACCGAAGCCTCTGCCCCGGTTGCCGCTCCAGCCCCGGCTGTTGCCGAGCCAAGCCTGTTCAAAGGCCTGGTGAAGTCCCTGGTCAGCCTGTTCGCCACCAAGGAAGAGCCAGCGGCTCCGACAGTGGTCGAGAAGCCGGTGACCGAGCGCCCTGCGCGCAACAACGAAGAACAGCGTCGCAATGGCCGCCAGCAGAGCCGCAACCGCAACGGTCGCCGCGATGAAGAGCGCAAGCCGCGCGAAGAACGTGCTCCGCGTGAAGAACGCGCACCACGGGAAGAGCGTCAGCCGCGAGAAGTTCGCGAAGCCCGTGAAGAAGTACAAGGCGTAGCCCGCGAAGAACGCGCTCCACGAGCACCTCGTGAAGAACGTCAACCACGCGCCCCTCGCGAGGACCGCAAGCCACGTGGCGAGCGTGAGGAACGTGTTCGCGAACTGCGTGAACCTCTGGATGCCGCTCCGGCTGCAGCCGCCGCTACCGCCGCTGTTGTGACCGAAGAGCGTCCAGCTCGCCAGCCACGTGAAGAGCGCCAGCCGCGTCAACCGCGTGAAGAGCGTCAACCACGCGCCGAGCAGGCTCAGGCCGCTGCCGCCAGCGAAGAAGAAGTGCTGCCGAACGAAGAGCAACTGCAGGAAGAAGGCCAGGACAACGCCGAAGGCGAACGTCCACGTCGTCGCTCCCGCGGCCAGCGTCGTCGCAGCAACCGTCGTGAACGTCAGCGCGACGCCAACGGCAATGTGATCGAAGGCTCGGAAGAAAACAGCGAAGAGCCGAGCAGCGCCGATCTGGCTGCCGGCCTCGCGGTTACCGCCGCCGTTGCCAGCACCGCCATCAGCGCCAACGCTAAAGCCGAAGCTCATCAGCAAGCCGAACGCGCTACGGCCGCGGTTGAAGAAAAGACTCCGGAAGCACCTTCGGTTGAAGCCACCACTGCAGTGGAAGCTCCAGCAGTTCCAGCGGTTGAAGTTGCTCCAGTAGCCGAAGTGGCCCCGGTTGTTGCAGAACCAGCCCAGGTTGAAGTTGCTGCCGAACCGGCCGTGGTGGTGGAAGCACAGCCAGTGGTTGCCGAGCAGCCTGTTGCAGAACCTGTAGCCCAAGCGCCAGCGGCTGAAGAGAAAGCCATCGAGCCGGTTCAGGAAGCTCCAGCGCCTGCAACCGAGCCTGTAGCTGTCGAGCAGCCAGTGGTTGCTCAACAGCCAGCCCAGGCTGAAGAGCCTGCTCCGGTTGCCACCCCCGTGGTTGCCGAAGCACCCGCTCCAGTGATCGAGGCCGCTCCTGCCAGCGCCCTGACCAGCAACGGTCGCGCACCAAACGATCCGCGTGAAGTGCGTCGTCGCAAGCGTGAAGCCGAGCGCCTGCAGAAGGAAGCCGAACTGGCTGCCGCCGCCGCCCCGGTTGAAGCCGTGGTCGCTGCCGAGCCCGCTCCGGTCGAAACGCCAGTGGTCGTCGAGGCCGCTCCAGCGCCTGTCGAAGCAGCCGAAGCAGCACCTGCGCCTGTCGCCGAACCTGCGGTCGAGCACACTGCCCCAGCCGTGGAAGAGGCTCAGCACAACGTCGAACACGCCGTTGAGCACGTAGCCCACGTCGAGGAAAAACAGCACGAGCCTAAACCTCTCGTCTGATTCCATCGGCAATGAAAAAGCCCCGCCCGGTTAACCGAGCGGGGCTTTTTCATGCCTGCCATTCAGCGATCCCGATAGACCAGCGCCTCGGGTCGATCCACATCCCATAACACTCCCGGGTCGGTCACTGACACTTCGACCACCTTGCCCGGAGCGAACAGGCACCTGGCACCGCGATCGCCGGACAAGCCTTGCAATGCGGCGCCATAAGCCCGACCAAACCCCACCGGATGCCCCAGATCGTCACCCAGCCGAGGCACGCTGATGCCCTCCTCGGTCAACCCCTCGATCACCCGCGTTACGGTGGAAGGCAAGATAAAGGGCATATCTCCCAGCAAAATCACCCAACCAGCGGCATCGGCACTGGCAGCCACTGCCGCCGCCAGACTCTGGCCCATGCCAAGGGAGTCCAGCAACAGCACCTGGCAGCCATAAGCCCGCGCCAGCGCCACCACCTGCGGCCGTCCCGGTGTCGTGACCAGCACCCGCCGCAGCATTTCCACCGGCAGGTTGACCAACACCTGCTCCAGCACCGGCCGCATTACGCCATCGCACCCCCTGCAAGGTGCCAGCAACTTATCCTGATCGCCCCCTGCCGCCTGTCGATAACGACTGCCCTGCCCCGCAGCCAGGATGACGGCGCAAGGCAGAGGAGTCATGTGGTCGCCTCGGTTGCTCGGGCCAACGGCTTCTTCTGCAGGGGCTCAACCCCATTCTTGATCGCCACGATCTCGGCCATCAGCGACAAGGCAATCTCCGACGGCGTATGACTGCCAATGTGCAGCCCCACCGGGCCATGCAAACGCTCGATGGCCGGCGCCGACAGCCCCAAGAGCGCCAGATTGTCCCGACGTTTCTGGCTGTTGACCCGGGAACCCAGGGCTCCGACATAAAACGCCGGGGAATCGAGCGCCGTCAGCAGGGCCATGTCATCCAGACGCGGATCGTGGGTCAGGGCCACCACCGCCGTGCGCTCATCGGGCTCGATACTCAGCACCGCATCGTCAGGCATGCCAGCGACAAAGCGTCCATCCTGATCCTCCCACCCCTGCACGAACTCCTGGCGCGGATCACAGACCAGCACCTCGAAGTCCAGCAGACGGGCCATTTGTGCCACATAGCGGGAAAGCTGCCCGGCACCGATCAGCAACAGACGCCAGCGCGGCCCATAGATCGCCCGCAAAGTGAGCCCGTCGAACGCCAGTTCATCCGTCTTGCTCGCGGCTTTGAGCAGCACCTGTCCACTGCTCAGGTTCAACTCCCGAGCCACGATCTGGTGCGCCTCGCAGCGCTCCAGCAACTCGGCGACCCAGGACGGATCGCCGACCCGCTCCTCGGTCAGGCGCAAGGTACCACCACAAGGCAGGCCAAAGCGCGCCGCCTCCTCCAGGGTTACGCCATAGGTCAGCAACTGCACCGGCGGGCCGGACAGGGACAAGCGTCCATCCGCCAGGCGCGTGACCAAGTCATCCTCGATACAACCGCCGGACACCGAGCCAATCACCACCCCATCGTCGCGCAAGGCCAGCATGGCCCCCGGCAGCCGGGGCGCACTGCCCCAGGTCTGGACCACGCTATAGAGCACCACCGCGCGCCCGGCGCGACGCCACTCCAGGACACTGCGCAGGACGTTCAGGTCGACGCTGTCCATCAGGCACCCGCCTGCTGCCAACCCTGCAGCTGGTAGCGCACGGGCAGATTGCGGATGCGCTTGCCGGTGGCGGCGAAGATGGCGTTGCACAGGGCCGGCGCAATGGGCGGTACACCCGGCTCACCAACGCCTCCCAGCGGCACCTCGCCCGGCGGAGTCAGTAAATGCACCTGCACCTCTTTCGGCGCCAGGGACATGCGTGCCACCTCATACATATGGAAATTGTCCTGCTGCACCTTGCCGTCCTTGAAGCTGATCTCCCCCAGCACCGCATTGCCCAGGCCCATGACACAAGCCCCCTCGAACTGCGAACGAATGCGTTCAGGGTTGATCTGCGGACCGCAATCCACGGCGATATCGGCCTTGTGCACAATCAGCGTACCGTCCTCCTTCACCTCCACTTCGATCACCGCTGCCACATAGGTTACGAAGCTGTAGTGCACCGCCAACCCCAGACCACGCCCCTTGGGCAGCGAGCGCCCCCAACCGGCGGCCTTGGCCGCGGTTTCCAGCACCGCGCGCATGCGCCCGGTATCGATCGGGTAACGCTCCGGGGACTCGCCGTAATTCCATTCTTCGCTCAGGGTTCGCGGATCGATCTGACGGTCCGGTCCCAACAGCTTGAGCTGGTACTTCAGTGGGTCCTGGCCCGCCTTGTGGGCCAGTTCGTCGACAAAACTCTGAATGGCAAAGCCGTGGGGGATGTTCGACACCGAACGGTACCAGCCGACCCGGGTATGGGCTGCGGCCTCGGGGTTCTCCAGACGCACATTGGGGATTGCATAGGCCATGTTGGTGAAGCCCATGCCCAGCTCGAAGGCGCCTTCATGGTTCATCCCCGGAGCGAACAACGCGGTGATGCTCGGCGCCACGGTGCGATGCAGCCAGGCGGCGGGCATGCCGTCCTCGTTCAGCCCTGCCTTGAGGTACTCCGCCGACACCGTATGGAAGTAGGAGTGGTGGATATCGTCTTCCCGGGTCCATTGCACCCGCACCGCCTTGCCGGGAAACGCCTTGGCCAGGATGGCCGCTTCAAGAATGAAGTCCGGCTTGGATTTGCGTCCGAAGCCGCCGCCCAGCAGGGTGACGTTGACCGTGACCTGATCAAAACCGATTCCCAATCGCTCGGCAATCCGCTCGCGGGTCACCTGAGGCGCCTGACTCGGTGCCCAGGCTTCGCATCGGCCATCCATGAAGCGCGCCACAGCCACCATCGGTTCCATGGGTGCCTGGGCCAGGTGCGGCAGGTAATAAGTGGCTTCCAGGCTGCTCTGCGCACCATTCAGCGCTTCATCGAGGTTGCCGGTGCTGCGCACCACCTTGCCCGGCTTTTGCGCCGCCGCCTCCAACTCCTTGCGATATTCGATGGAGTTGTACCCGGCATTGACTCCGTCGTCCCACTCGATCTTCAAGGCATCGCGGCCCTTGATCGCCGCCCAGGTGTTGCTCGCCACTACCGCCACACCACCCAGGGGCTGGAACTCGGAAGGCAACGGACGGCCATCGATAGGCATGACCTTGATCACCCCAGGCACCTTCAGCGCTGCACTGTCATCCATGGACTTGACCTTGCCGCCATAGACTGGGGGTCGCGCCACTGCCGCGAACAGCATGCCCTCAAAGTGCACATCGGCGCCGTAAACCGCGCGGCCATTGACGATGTCCTCACCGTCGATGGCCCGGGTCGCCTCCTTACCGATATAGCGAAACTCCGACGCCTGTTTCAGCCGCAGGCTGTCCCGGGCCGGCACAGCCAAGGCCCCCGCCGCTGCGGCCAGAGCGCCATAGCCCAGCTCGCGCCCGCTGGGTTGGTGAACCACTTTGTGCAACTGCGCCCGGCACTCGCTCAGCGGTACATGCCACTGCTCGGCGGCGGCCTGTTCCAACATGGTTCGCGCAGCGGCGCCGCAACGACGCATGGGCTCGTACCAATGGCGCATGCTGCGCGAACCGTCGGTGTCCTGGTTGCCAAAGCGCGCCTCGTCCCCGGGCGCCTGCTTGACCTTGACCTGAGCCCAATCGGCCTCCAGCTCGTCAGCCACCACCATGCTCAGGCTGGTGCGCACACCCTGGCCCATCTCCGAACGGTTGCAGATCACCGTCACGCTGCCATCGCTGGCGATGCTCACATAGACCTTGGGATCGTCGACCCAGCCATGGGGCATGCCTTCGGCACCGAACTTCTGGTCTTCGGCAAACGCCTCCTGCCAGCCCCAACTGGCAGCCAGCACCAGGGCCCCGGTGGCGCTCACACCCTTGAGAAAGCTCCGGCGGCTGAGGTTACTCAGGGCAAAATCACTGGGTAGGTGGTTCATGCCTTGGCCTCCTGCAGATGGTTGGCGGCCTGGCGAATTGCGGTCTTGATCCGGTTATAGGTACCGCAGCGACAGATATTGCCGAGCATCGCCTCCTCGATCTGCTCGTCGCTGGGATTGGGATGGGTCTTGAGCAATGCAGTGGCAGACATGATCTGTCCGCCCTGGCAGTAACCGCACTGGGCCACCGCTGTATCCAGCCAGGCCTGCTGCACCACCTGCCCGACCGGATCGTTGTGCAGGTTATCGATGGTGCTGATGTTCTTGCCCAGCACCGAGCCGGCCGGGGTGATGCAACTGCGCGCCGGATCACCGTCGATATGAACGGTGCAGGCGCCGCACAGGCCCATGCCGCAGCCGAATTTGGTGCCGCTGTAACCCGCCACATCGCGGATAGCCCACAACAGCGGCATGTCCTCGGTGACGTCCAGTGGATGATCTTGACCGTTGAGCTTCAGGGTAATCATGGGCACGCCCGCATTCTATGAGGTGATGGGGTCGAGCCATCTGCCACGCAGCAGCGCGGCTGCGGTGCGCGCAGATCGGCTCAGGCTAATCGGGCTCTCTTGTGAAGACGGGGCTTCACCGGGCCTTTGGGGACGACAAATACTCACATTGTTAGCAAGCTAAGTTAAGTCGTCATGCATAAAAAAGCCTTGCAGGGTGTAAACCGTGCAAGGCTTTGGACTCAAGCGCTGAGCTTAGTTCAAGAGCTGCCTCAATACAGATTCGGCTCCATCTCCAGCTCGACACCAAAGCGCTCGGCAATATCGCGCTGGATGCGCCGGGCCAACTCCAACAGCTGCAAGCCTGTGGCCGTACCGTAGTTCACCAGCACCAGGGATTGCAGGCGATGAACGCCGGCATCGGCATCGCGAAAGCCTTTCCAGCCCGCCTGCTCGATCAGCCAGCCGGCCGCCAGCTTCACTTGCCCATCGGCCTGTGGATAACCCACCAGCCCCGGATGCGACTGCTTGATCTGCGCCGCCAACACCGCCGATACCACCGGGTTCTTGAAGAAGCTGCCGGCATTGCCAAGCACCGCCGGATCCGGAAGTTTCTCGCTGCGGATACTGCAAATCGCCCGGCTGACATCCCTGGCGGTCGGCTGTTCGATGCCCTGCTCACTCAGGCGCTGACGCACCGGACCGTATTCCAGGTGCAGGTGATCGACACGATTCAGGGCAAAACGCACCCGCAGAATCAGCCAGCGACCGGCCTGATGCTTGAACAGGCTGTCGCGGTAGGCGAACTGGCACTGGGCCAGATCGAAGTCCCGCAGCTCGCCGGTCTGCCGGTCCAGGGCGGTGAGACCGACGAACACGTCCTTGATCTCGACACCATAGGCACCGATGTTCTGCATCGGCGCGGCGCCGACGGTACCGGGGATCAGGCTGAGGTTCTCCAGCCCGGACAAGCCCTGCTCCAGAGTCCACTGCACAAAGGGATGCCAGGTTTCGCCGGCCTCGGCTTCCACCACCACCCGCTGCCCATCATCGCTGAGCAAGCGAATGCCACGGGTGGCCATGCGCAGCACCAGTGCCCGGATGTCCGCTGTCAGCAGCAGGTTGCTGCCGCCGCCAATCACCAGCAGTGGTAACTGCTGGTCGGCGCAATAGGCCAGGGCCTCGCGCACGTCGTCATCACTGTGGGCCTGGGCGAACCACTGCGCCCGGACCTCGACCCCGAAACTGTTGAACGGCTTGAGGGACACATCGGATTGAATGTCCAGGCTCATAACCGCCCCTTCAGTTCGATCACCAACCGGTCACAGGCATCCTCGATCAGGTCCAGTACCTGCTCGAAGCCCTGCTCACCGTCGTAATACGGGTCCGGCACTTCATCCAGCGGCGCCTCGTAGCGGCGCAGGAACAGGTCCAGCTCGGCTTTGCCCCGGGCCGGCTGCAAGGCCTTGAGGTTGCGCAGGTTGCTCTGGTCCATGGCGAAAATCAGGTCATACACGGCGAAATCGGCGCTGCCGACCTGCTGCGCCCGCTGCGCAGAAAGGTCGTAGCCGCGCCGCAAGGCCGCCTGCTGGCTGCGCTTGTCCGGCGCCTTGCCGACGTGCCAGTCGCTGGTGCCGGCGGACGCGACCTGAACCTGATGACCCAGGCCGGCTTCATCCAACTTGCGGCGCAGCACGCCCTCGGCGGTGGGTGAGCGGCAGATGTTGCCCAGGCAGACGAACAGAACCCGCATCACGCCTCCAGCAGGCGCCGAACGCGCTCAAGGTCTTCGGCGGTATCGACGCCGGTGGGAGGTGCTTCCAGGGCATCGGCGACGTGGATGCGCACGCCATGCCACAGGGCACGCAACTGCTCCAGGGACTCGGTGTTTTCCAGCCAGCACGGACCCCAGCTGACGAAGTCATGGAGAAAACCCGCACGGTAGGCGTAGATACCGATGTGCCGGCGATAAGGCACGCCTTCCGGCAGTTGATCATGACTCTTGGCAAAGGCATCCCGGGCCCAGGGCAAGGTGGCGCGACTGAAGGTCAGGGCCAGGCCGTTGAGGTCAGTGACCACCTTGACCACGTTCGGATTGAACAGGGTCTGTGCGTCCTCGATCGGCTCGGCCAGGGTCGCCATGCGCGCTTCGGTATGGGCCGCCAGGTTGGCCGCCACCTGATCGATCACCGAAGGCGGAATCAGCGGCTCATCTCCCTGGACGTTGACCACAATGGCATCCGCCGCCAGTCCGAGCTTGCCCGCGACTTCCGCCAAACGATCGGTACCCGAGTTGTGGTCTTCCCGAGTCAGCAGCGCTTGCGCGCCAAAGCCCTGGCAGGCCTCGACGATACGCTGATCATCGGTGGCCACCACCACTCGCTCGGCGCTGCTCTTGCAGGCTTGCTCCCAGACCCACTGGATCATCGGCTTGCCGGCGATCAGTTGCAGGGGCTTGCCTGGCAGGCGGGTGGAGGCGAAACGCGCCGGGATGACCACGGTGAAGGCGCTGCTCATTTGTCCAGACGCTCTTCAGTGGTCAGGGTACGGGCCTCGCTTTCCAGCATCACCGGGATGCCGTCGCGAATCGGGTAAGCCAGGCCGGCGCCCTTGCTGATCAACTCGGTCTTGTCGGCGCTGAGTTTGAGAGGGCCTTTGCAGATCGGGCAGGCCAGGATGTCGAGCAGTTTGGTGTCCATGAGGATTCCCTGGATAAAAGCTATTAAGGCAACAGACGATCAGGCAGCAGACGCATCAGTTGGGTATCGAACCAGGCGATGAAGGCCGCGGACGGCACGGCGTCCACCGCCAGGTACCACCAGTCGGCAGCCGCGAAGTCACGGCACTTGACCGCATCTTTTTCGGTCATGACCAGCGGCAATGACGGGGTGAAGGCCAAGGCCTGCGCACTGTATTGGGCGTGATCGGCAAATGCATGGGGGACAGGCTGCCAGTGTAGCGTTTCAAGGGTATTGAAGAAACGCTGGGGGTTGCCGATACCGGCCACCGCGTGCACCGCCTGCCCCGGCGCGAAGTGCTCCACCGGACGGCGCTCGCCGCTCTGCAGATTGACCAGCGCCGAAGGCTTGAGATGAAAGGCAAAACCGTCGGCGCGATCATCGACGGCGCCGTTGTAAAGCAGTGCATCGACACTCTCCAGGCGCTCCACCGGCTCGCGCAGGGGGCCGGCCGGCAAACAGCGGCGATTGCCCAGGCCGCGGGCCGCGTCGATCAGCACCAGCTCCAGATCACGAGCCAGGCGGTAATGTTGCAGGCCATCGTCGGAAAGAATCAGGTCCAGCGGTTCGGCAGCCAGCAAGGCCTGCACCGCGCGACTGCGGTCCGGGTCGATCATCAGGGGCACGCCACAGCGCTGCACGATCAACAGCGGTTCGTCGCCGGCCACCCCGGCGCTGTCAGCGGCAGTCACCCGCCAGGGCAATTGCGGCGGCTTGGCGCCATAGCCGCGACTGACCACCCCGACCCGCAGGCCAAGGCGCTGGCAGTGCTCCACCAACCACAGGATCAACGGCGTCTTGCCGGTGCCACCGACGGTGATGTTGCCCACCACGATCAAGGGCACCGGCGGTTGATAGATAGCCCCCTCACCCGCCAGGAAACGCTGGCGCTTGCCCACCACCACGCGGCGGTACAGCCATTCCAGGGGCTGCAGCAGTTTCAGCGCAGGATGGCCGTTGTACCAGGCGGCGAGCAGACGATCAGAAAGTGCCATCAGGGTGCCGGCGCCGCCTCGACGGTGGTCATGCGCAAATGGCTGAAACCGAGCTTGCCGGCCGCGTCCATGGCAGTGATCACCGCTTGATGTTGTGTCTTGCCATCGGCACTGATGGACAGCGGCAGGTTGGTGTCTCCCGCCGACTCCTTCTGCAAGGCGTCCATCAGGGTCGCCAGGTCATTCTTGGGCAGCACCTGATTGTTGACCGAGAACACGCCATCGGCGCTGATGGCGATATCCAGCTGCTTGACCTGCTGGTCTTCGGCGGGCGAGCCGCTGACCGCTTCCGGCAGATCGACCCGCAGTTGGGTCTCCCGGGTAAAGGTGGTGGTGACGACGAAAAACAGCAGCAGGATGAACACCACGTCGATCAACGACGCGAGGTTGATGTCCACGGTTTCCCGGGGTTTGCGACGGAATTTCACGCTTTGCCCTCAGCCAGGTCGACATCGCGGTCGCCCTGGATCACTTCCACCAGCTTGATCGCTTCCTGCTCCATGCCCACCACCAGTTCATCGACCCGGCGCTGCAGGAAACGGTGGAAGAACACCGAAGGAATACCCACCATCAAACCTGCGGCAGTGGTGATCAGTGCCTTGGAAATACCACCGGCAAGCACTGCGGCATTGGTGGTCATGCCCGAGCCCATGAACGAACTGAAGATGTCGATCATGCCCAGCACCGTGCCCAGCAGGCCCAGCAGGGGCGCCATGGCGGCGATGGTGCCGAGGGCGTTGAGGTAGCGTTCCAGTTCGTGAATGACCCGGGCCGCGGCCTCCTCGATGCATTCCTTCATGATCTCGCGACCATGCTTGGAGTTGGCCAGGCCCGCCGCCAGGATCTCTCCCAAGGGCGAATCGGCACGCAGCTCCTTGAGTTTTTCCTTATTGAGTTGCTTGTCCTTGATCCAGCGCCAGACCTGACCCAACAGATGGGGCGGGGTGACTCGGCTGGCCCGCAGGGTCCACAAACGCTCGGCGATGATGCCCACAGCCGCGATGGAACTCAGAATGATCGGCAACATCATCCAGCCGCCGGATTTGACCAATTCCCACACAGTGACAGTCCCCTCGAAAAAGTGCGCCACTCTAACATAGGGGCTGGACGCACCGAAGACCGTGATGTCGCATGTTCAGGGGCTTTAATAACCCACGGTTATTTAAGGCATTGCTGGCGAGTCGCGCCAGAAACGCCGCTGTTGCCGCAGGCTTTCAGGCTGCCCGAAAGTTCCCAGTCGCAACTTCAGTGCGCCTTGCTCGGCACTGTCATGAATCTCCACGCCCAGATGCCGGTAGCGCGCCACCACCTGGGGGTGAGGATGGCCAAAGGCATTGCCCTGCCCCCGGGAAATCAGCACCGCCTTCGGCGCCAACCGCCGGAGCAAGGCCATGGACGATGAGGTACGGCTGCCATGATGGGGCGCCTGCAACCAGTGAGTGCGAACCGCCAGCGGACTGTCGAGCAAGGCCCGCTCGGCATGGACATCGATATCGCCGGTGAGCAGCAGGCGTTCGCCGCCGGCCTCGACCAGCAGCACACAGGAAGCCTGGTTGCCGTCTGCAGCCCCCGCCCACTGCCAAAGAGTGAAGAGTGCGCCATTCCAGCCCCAGCTCAGCCCGCTCTCACAGGGGGCCGATTGCAGGGCGGCGGGCAAGGCCTCGGGCTCGCCGCTGCGCACCTGGCTCACCGCTATCCCGCGCTGGACTGCCAGGGCGCCACCGGCATGATCGTTATCGGCGTGGCTGAGCAACATCAAGTCCAGCCGTCGAATGCCAAGCTTACGCAGCGTCGGCAGCACCACTCGCTCCCCCAGGTCGAAATCCGCGACTCGCGCACCGGCGTCATACAACATCGCGTGATCGCGGGTACGCAGAATGAACGACAACCCCTGCCCCACATCCAACTGCCAGACCTCCACCTCACCCTCGGGCACGGGGTCCTGGGGAGGCCAGGCTGCCAGCAGCAACAGCGGCCAACCCAGCACCCGCAGTGGCACGCCCTTGGGCAATAGCAACAACAGCGCCCCCAGGCAGCTGATGGCCCAAACCCAAAGGGGTATCAACGGCGCCACCCAGGCTGGCCACAACCCGGCCATCGCCCCCAGTAACCGGAACAGCCCATCCAGCAAGCCTCCCGCCAGCCATAACAGACCTTCGCCCACATAAGGCACAGGCAACAACAGACAGCCCAGCAACGCCGGGGGCAGGACCAGCAGGCTGATCCAGGGCACCGCCAGCAGATTGGCCAGCGGACCACTGAGACTGATGGGCAAGCCAAGGGCCAGCAATGGCGGCAACAGGCCAATACCCATCAGCCACTGGGCGCGGGTCCAGCTCTGCCACCAGCGCCAGGTGCCCAGGCGCCCGGCAAAGGTGAAGATGAGTACCGCCACCGCCGCAAAGGACAGCCAGAACCCAGGTTGCAAGCTGGCCAGGGGCTCGAACAACAGCACTGCATTCAACGCCAGCATCAAGGGCCACCAAGCCCGCAGATGACGAAAGCGCAAGCGCCAGAGCAGCACCAGCGCAACCATCACGCAGGCCCTCTGCACCGGCACATCGAACCCTGCCAGAAGGCCATAGCCCAGTGCCCCGACAAAGGCCATGGCACAGGCCCAGGGCAGCCAGGGCCAGCGCGCGGGCCAGAGCCCGTAACGGGCCAGCCCTGCCACTGCAAGGTAGATCACTCCGGCCAACAGGCTGATGTGCTGCCCGGATATCACCATCAGGTGCACCGTGCCGGTGTGCTGCAACAGTTGCCAATCCTCCCGCGTCAGCCCCGAGCCGTCACCCATCACCAACGCCGCCAGGCCTGCGGCGCGGCCGTGGGCCTCGACCTCGAGTACACGCTGGCGCAGACCGTCACGCCAGGCCTGACGAGCCGGCGCCAGCAGTTGTCCGTCCTTGACCGTGCCGGTGGCCCCAATGCGCCGGACCAGCAGCCAGGCTTCGTAATCGAAACCGTGGAGATTGAGCAGGCCCGCAGGGCGCCGCAGCTTGACCGCCAGGCGCCAGCGCTCGCCGCTATTGACGGACGGCCCACCGTGCCAGGCCAGACGAATTCGCCGCGGCAGGCGCTCTCGCCGGGACTGGGGATCCTTGAGCTCAAAACGCACTACACCCGCCCCCGGTTCCGGCAAGCCAACCACCCGCCCTTCCAGCCAGCGGGTTTGCCCATCCAGGGACTGAGGCAGGCGATCATCCAGCGCCCATTGCCCGGATGCACAGGCCCAGGCCAAACCGAACAAAAAAAATGCCACCGGATGTGTACGAAAAGGCAGCAACATCAGCCCCCCTATCGCCATCAGCAGCAACAACCAGCCCGGCGGCAGCACCGGCATGAAACCCAGCGCCAGCAGCCCCGCGGCCAACGCCAGCATCGCCATAGCCATCAGTCAGCCCATCCTTGGCAGTCCCTACTCTTGGCTTAGCCGAGGATCGCAGGCGCAGCTTTATCATTTGTCACAATGTCTGAATTTCCGCTGACTAGAATCCGGTCATAATCCTCGCCTGACCTGACCGAGAAGCCTTATGCCCCGGCACTTATTCAAACGTTACATGCCAGATCCGGTCAGCATCCGGGAACACAAGTCCTTACGCTTTCTTGGCACTCTGCTGCATGACGCCAACCTCTGGCACCTCAATCGGCACTCGGTAGCCCGAGCCATGGCGGTAGGCCTGTTCGCGGCCTTTATCCCGATCCCGATGCAGATGCTGCTGGCTGCAGTGCTGGCCATCTGGTTGCGGGGCAACATGCCCATCAGCGTCAGCCTGGTCTGGCTGACCAACCCCATCACCATGCCGCCGGTGTTCTTCTGTACCTATCAACTGGGCGCCTGGCTGATGAATGTGCCGCCGCGCACCCTGCCCGACGAACTGACCTGGGAATGGATCAGCAGCCAGCTCAGTACCCTGTGGCAACCCTTCCTTCTCGGCTCGGTGGTGGCTGGACTGGTGCTGGGAGCCCTGGCCTATTGCCTGACCATGCTCTACTGGCACTGGTGGGTCGGCCGCCAATGGCACAGGCGCAAGCAACAGCGGCGATGACAAACGAAAACGGCCTCCCAAGGGAGGCCGTTTTCAGTACACCATCACAGCGTTTACTGACGCATGCCGCGGCCGCTGACCAGCAATCGGGCACAACCGATGTAGAGCACCACGGTGGCGACCAGCATGAAGGTGATGGCCACGCTGATCTTGATGTCGGAAACCCCGAGAATGCCGAAGCGGAAGGCGTTGACCATGTGCAGCACGGGGTTGGCCAGGGACACGGTCTGCCAGAACGGCGGCAGCAGATTGATCGAGTAGAACACGCCGCCCAGGTAGGTCAGGGGCGTCAGCACGAAGGTCGGGATAATCGAGATATCGTCGAAGTTGCGCGCGAACACCGCGTTGATAAAGCCCAGCAGCGAGAAGATAGTCGCCGTCAGCACCACCACCAGCACGGTCACGCCCAGGTGATGCACCTGCAGCTTGGTGAAGAACAGCGACAACAGGGTCACGATGATCCCCACCATCAAGCCCCGCAGGACCCCACCCAGGGTGTAGCCGATGAGAATGGTGTGGGGCGATACCGGTGACACCATCAATTCCTCGATGGAGCGCTGGAACTTGCTGCCGAAGAAGCTCGACACCACGTTGCCGTAGGAGTTGGTGATCACCGACATCATGATCAGCCCGGGCACGATGTACTCCATGTAGGTGAAACCACCCATATCGCCGATCTGCCGACCGATCAGGTTACCGAAGATGACGAAGTACAGAACCATGGTAATGGCCGGCGGCAGCAGGGTCTGCGGCCAGATCCGGGTAAAGCGTCGGACCTCGCGATAGACAATGGTGTTGAGCGCCACCAGATTGGGTTTCAACTCCGAACTCATACCGCCACCTTCGACAGATTCTTCTCCACCAAGGACACGAACAACTCCTCAAGTCGGTTGGTTTTGTTACGCAGGCTCAAGACCTCGATGTTCTGCAGGGCCAGTTGGCCGAACAGCGCCGTGATACCCACAGCCTTGTCCACCTGGACTTCCAGGGTGTGGCTGTCCACCAGCCGGGTCGGGTAGCCCGCCAGTTGCGGCGCCACACTGAGATCGTGCTTGAGATCGAGCAGGAAGGTTTCCACATGCAACTGGCCCAGCAACTGACGCATGCTGGTGTTCTCGACGATGGTGCCATGATCGATGATGCCGATGTTGCGGCACAGCTGCTCAGCCTCTTCCAGGTAATGGGTGGTGAGGATGATGGTGATGCCTTTCTGATTGAGCTCGGTGAGGAAGCTCCACATCGAACGGCGCAGCTCGATATCGACCCCGGCAGTCGGTTCGTCGAGGATCAGCAGGCGCGGCTCATGCACCAGCGCACGAGCGATCATCAGGCGGCGCTTCATGCCGCCGGACAGGGAGCGTGAAGGCACATCGCGCTTGTCCCAGAGGCCGAGCTGGGTCAGGTACTGCTCGGCCCGCTCCTTGGCGATCTTCGCCGGAATGCCGTAATAGCCAGCCTGAGTGACGACGATGTCGAAGGTCTTCTCGAACTGGTTGAAGTTGAACTCCTGCGGCACCACGCCGATGCAGCGCTTGAGCGCCGCCGGCTCACGATCCAGGTCGTGACCGAAGACATTCACGGTGCCGCTGGTCTTGTTCACCAGGGTCGAAAGAATGCCGATGGTCGTGGATTTACCGGCCCCGTTAGGGCCAAGCAGGGCGAAAAAGTCACCTTCGGCGACATCCAGATCGATACCACTCAGGGCCTGGAAACCGTTGCCGTAGGTTTTGGTTAGCTGCCGGATGGACAGAGCGGAACTCATATCGGATTCATGCACCAAGAAGGGGGAATTTTATAAGTAAGGGCGGCCTGGCTGGATTGCAACGACGCCAGGCGCTCGCCATGTTGCGGGTCGAGGCCACGCAAGTACAGTCACGCGTATCGATAGTGGGTATTAAGTCAACGCGGTCATCACCGCCTGACGATAGGCCGGACGCTGCTTCAAGCGCTGGTACCAGGCCTCAAGATGGGGCATCGACGGCCGCTCGATAGGCATCTCGAACCAGGCATAGATAAAGCTGCCAAGCGGGATATCGCCCACACCGATTTCTTCTCCCGACAGATAGGGCTGCCCAGCCAGCGCCTGATCGACCCGGGTCAGCAGCTCGGCGCAAGTGGCCTTGGCGGCATTGATCTGTTGCCAGTCCTGCTGCGCTGCGGGGGTGCGCAACACACCCCAGAACAAATGCCGAAACGGCTCGGCGAAGGTCGAGGTGGTCCAGTCCATCCACTTCTCGGCGCTGGCCCGGGCCTGCACATCGGCCGGATACCAGTGGCTATTGGCGGCATGCCGGGCTGCCAGGTAACGCACGATGGTGTTGGACTCCCAGAGCACGAAGCCATCGTCTTCAATCAGAGGAATGCGCCCATTGGGGTTCAGTGCCCGATACTCCGGGGTGTCCACTACGCCAAAGGCACCGCCGGCATCCAGGGACTCATAAGCCAGCCCCAGCTCTTCAGCACACCACAACGCCTTCCTGACATTCGACGAGTTCTTGCGACCCCAGATCTTCAGCATGACCATCCCTCAGTAATGAATGCCGGGGCAGTCTACGCCTGATCAGCCGCGACTCAAATCGCCGAGCGCATCCCCCAGCAACACAGGGCTCTGCTCATTGAACAGATGGGGATAGCACTTTTCCAGGTGAGTAAAGAACAGGCTCTGCGGCACATCGGCGAAGCGCCCATGGTCCACCAGGTACTCCATGGACTGGTCGCCCTGGCGGTTGAAGGGGTGGAAAACACTGTCCTGCACACCGTCAAAATCCAGCGGCGCCACATCGAACAGCTCGCACAGGCTCTGATTGAACGCCGGCGTCGCCTTGACCCAGCGTCCGTGCAGGTACAGCTCGGTGTAACCATGCATGGCGAACACATCGCTGCGCAGCAACTCCAGCAGACGGGGCGTCGACAAGTGATTGCGCACGTCCGCCAGACCGATACGCGCAGGAATCCCGCAATGCCGGGCGCAGCCGGCCAGCAAAGTGGCCTTGGGCACGCAATAGCTTTCGCCGCAGGCCAAGGCATGGCTGCCCCGCAAGGTCTCTGGATCACGACTGAAGGAGTAGAAGTTGTAGCGCACGGCCTCACGCACCGCGTAGTAGAGACTCACCGCCTGTTGTCGCGGATCACCACTGGCACCGCGATTAGATTCGGCGAACTCCACCACGGCAGGGTGGTCACTATCGATGAAGCGGCTGGGACGCAGGTACTCGTGCATGGGCAAAACCTCCGAGCGAAGCCTGGAGTCTATCGAGGCGTCCGCCCCAGCGATAACGACGTTTCGGCCAAAGGTCAGGGTCGGCTCGACCCAATCGGGCCGGGCTTGCAAGGCCAGGCTCGACGACAAAGTCTACCGCTGTACCCGCACTGCCCCGATCACCCGCTTTGTCGGAGGCCGACTAAGCTCTGAAGGTGATTGGGCCCCTGGTTCCATGGAGGATTGAATATGCTGTTGTTGTGGATACTGGTTCTGCTGGTTGGGATTGCCTATTTGGCGCACCGCCGCATCGCCCCTCTGCCCGCCCTGGGCGCAGTGGCTGTTTTCCTGCTGGCCATGGGCGCCTTCAGCCGAGCACCCGGCTGGTTGTTGCTGATCTTCTGGATAGTGCTCGCGGCCGTTGCCGCGCCCTTGCTACTGCCGGACCTGCGACGCAAGTACTTCAGCGCACCGCTGTTCGCCTGGTTCCAGAACGTTCTGCCGCCGATGTCGCAAACCGAACGCGACGCCATCGATGCTGGCACCGTGTGGTGGGACGGCGAACTTTTCAGCGGCCGCCCGGATTGGAACACCTTGCTGGCCTATCCCAAGGCCCAGTTGACCGATGAAGAGCAAGCCTTTATCGACGGCCCCACCGAAGAACTCTGCGCCATGGTCAGTGACTGGCAGATTGGCCAGCACATGGACCTGCCGCCCGCGGCCTGGACCCATATCAAGGACCATGGCTTCTTTGCCCTGATCATTCCCAAGGAGTACGGCGGCAAGGGCTTTTCCGCCTACGCCCACTCTCAGGTGGCGATGAAGCTGGCGACCCGCAGCGGCGACCTGGCCTCCACGGTCATGGTCCCCAACTCTCTGGGCCCGGCGGAACTGCTGCTGCATTACGGCACCGACGAGCAACGCAACCACTACCTGCCACGCCTGGCTCGTGGCGACGACATCCCCTGCTTCGCCCTCACCGGCCCACTGGCGGGCTCCGACGCTGGAGCCATGCCGGATACCGGCATCATCTGCAAAGGCCAATGGCAAGGCGAGGAAACCCTCGGCCTGCGCCTGAACTGGGAAAAGCGCTACATCACCCTTGGCCCGGTGGCCACCCTGCTGGGGCTGGCTTTCAAGGCCCACGACCCGGATCACCTGCTGGGGGACGAGGAAGACCTGGGCATCAGCCTGGCGCTGATTCCCACCGACACCCCGGGGGTCGACATCGGCCGTCGTCACCTGCCCCTGGGCGCCGCCTTCATGAACGGCCCCAACTCCGGGAAGGACGTATTCATCCCCCTGGACTTCCTCATTGGCGGTCAGGAAATGCTCGGCAAGGGCTGGATGATGCTGATGAACTGCCTGTCGGTGGGCCGTTCCATCTCACTGCCAGCGGTGGGCACCGGCGCCGCCAAGTTCACCAGCCTGGTGACCGGCCAGTACGCCCAGGTACGGGAGCAGTTCAATGTGCCCCTCAACGCCTTCGAGGGGATTCAGGAAGCCCTGGCCCGCCTCGGCGGCAATGCCTGGCTGATGGACAGTGCGCGCATGCTGACCGCCAACGCCGTGGACCTGGGAGAGAAACCCTCGGTGCTGTCGGCGATCCTCAAGTACCACCTCACCGAACGCGGACGCGAGTGCATCAGCCACGCTATGGATGTGCACGGTGGCAAGGGCATCATCATGGGCCCCAATAACTACCTGGGCCGCAGTTGGCAGGGCGCGCCGATCTTCATCACCGTGGAAGGCGCCAACATCCTCTCGCGCAACCTGATGATCTTTGGCCAGGGGGCCATCCGCTGCCATCCCTTCGTGCTCAAGGAAATGGCCCTGGCCGGACGCGAGGACCATGAGCAGGCCCTGAAGGAATTCGATGCCCTGTTGCTCCAGCACATTGGTTTTGCCGTAAGCAACGCCGCCAGCACCCTGGTGCTGAACCTGGGCCTGGGCCACTTCGAACAGGCCCCGGGAGACAAGCTCAGCCAAGGCTACTTCCGCGCACTGAACCGCCAGGCTGCGGCCTTCGCCCTGCTGGCCGACTTCTCCATGATGCTCCTGGGGGGCGAACTCAAGCGCCGCGAGCGCCTGTCGGCGCGCCTGGGCGACGTACTCAGCCACCTGTACCTGGCCTCGGCGGCGCTCAAGCGCTACCACGATCTGGATTCCCCCGAGTACCTGCGGCCCCTGCTGGCCTGGGCCCTGGAAGAAAGCCTTGGCCACTCCGAACGTGCCCTGGACGAGTTGCTCAGCAACTTCCCCAGCCGAGTGTTCGGCTGCCTGCTACGGGTATTGGTGTTCCCCTTCGGCCGTCGCCATACCGGGCCGTCGGACCGCCTGGATGCCGAAGTGGCGGCGATCATTGGCCGCGCCCAGGGCGACCCGGCCCTGGAAGCGGTGCTCGCCGGCTGCTATCGCCCGCAATCCACGGACGATCCGGTAGGCGCCCTGCAACACGCCTGCAACCTGCTGAGTGCGGCTCATCCGCTGCAGAAAAAACTCCACGAAGCGCTGAAAAGCGGCCAGGTCAAACCGGCGGCGGGCGAATCGCCCATCGATGCGGCCCTGGAGGCCGGCGTGCTGCAAGCGGCCGAAGCCCAGGGCCTGCGGGACGCCGAAGCGGCGCGACGCAAAGTCATCGACGTGGATGATTTCGCCAAGGAAGAACTGACCTTGAGCGAGGGCAAGACCCGATAAACGGGGCCCTTGGGACAGGTCGATTATGAAACCGGGCGCGGGGGCTATATACTCCCGCGCCCGTTTTGCTCTTGAGGACCCTGTCATGTCCAACGTCGTCGCCGATCATCTCGTCCTCCTGGACCACCTGCGCAGCATCCTGGTGGCGGTGGGAGAAGCCGAACAGGTTCCCGAAGAAAGCCATGCGCTGTTCCTGGAGCGCTTCGATGAACTGCGCGCCTCGCTGCCGATCGACCCGATCGAAAGCCAGTACCTGGGCCAGGACCTGCTGTGCCAGATCATGCAGCGCTATCCGCAGATCGCTCACCTGGTGCCTCGCGACCTGCTGTGGTTCTTCGCCGGTGACTGCCTGCATTACATGCCCGATGAAGAAATCGACCTGTACCAGGCCCTGGAAGAACGTCGCTTCGAAGCCGAACAGAACGACGAGCCCTTCGACTGGAACCAGGAAAAACAGCTGCTGGCGCTCTCCGCTCAGGACAGCAAGCACTGATCGCCGCGCCTCGCGCAGCCAAGGCCCGCCCGGTTTTTCCGGCGGGCCTTTTTTGTGTCCGCCTTATCACGTCGTCCTCGTAGGAGCCGGCCTGCCGGCGAAGAGGCCCCTGGGTCTTGCATCGCCCTCAAAGGCATCTTCGCTGGCAAGCCAGCTCCTACAAGATGCGTTCACCTTTGCCTGGGCGGTTCAGGGTCGGCTCCCTGGCCAGGCACTCCACCAGATAATCAATGAAGACCCGCAGCTTGGGCGGCAGGTAACGGGTCGGCGAATGCAGGAGCCAGGCACCGCCGTGGTAGGACGCAAGAAAGGTCCACTCCGGCAACACCTGGACAATCAGCCCCTGTTCCAGAGCGTGACGCGCAGTGAAATACGGCAGGCTGCCAATGCCCAGGTGCTGGAGCACTGCATCCAGACGCACCCCTGTGTGGTTGGCGGCATAACGCCCGCGCACACCGACAGTCACCGCCTTGCCGCCCTGGGTGAATTTCCACCGCGCATCGCTGGGGGTTTCGCCAAGATAGATGCAACTGTGCTGGCGCAGGTCCTGGGGGTGCAACGGCGTGCCCTGTTCCGCCAGATACTGCGGGGTGGCACACAGCAGGTGATCGATGCGCAACAACTGACGGCCAATCAATCCTGGCGGCGGGCGGTCGGTGATGCGGATCGCCAGGTCGACATTGTCTTCAATCAGGTCGATGTCCCTGTCTTCATGCAGCAGTTCGACATCCACCTTCGGGTAGCGCCGAAGAAACTCCGGCATATGGGGATGCACCACGAACCGCCCCACCGCCTTGGGCACACTGACCCGCACCACGCCCTCGGCCTCGTGGGTGAACTGACCACTGATCTCCATGACCGAACGGGCTGCACTGACCATCTCGCTGCAGCGCTTGAAGACCTCTTCGCCGCCGTCGCTCAAACGCAACTTGCGGGTAGTGCGTTGCAGCAGGCGCGTGGCCAGGGCCTTCTCCAGCCGCGAGATGCTGCGGCTCACCGCCGACGGCGAGGAACCCAGCTGACGCGCCGCTTCGGAAAAGCTGCCGGTTTCAACGACCCTGACGAAGATGGCCATTTCTGCCAGTAAAGGCAGGGGGAGATTTATGCTCATGACGCAATAGTCCATTGAGTTTTGAACGGATTATCACGCAATTGCTCAAGCCTCATAATAAAAAAACACTTGGTTCCAGGGTTTGAGAAATGACGCTTCGCCTGTACTACGAACACGACCTGCTGACTGCCCCGGTAGAACTGCTGACCTGCGTGCCCCGGGACGACCTGTTCGCCGTGACCCTGCACGCCACGCCCTTTCATCCCCAGGGTGGCGGCCAACCCAGCGACACCGGCTGGATTGGCGAGGCTCGCGTACTGCGGGTCACCCAGGAAGGCGAACAGATCGTGCATTACCTGACCCAACCGCTGACGCCGGGAAGCCATGAGGCTCGCGTCGATGAAGAGCAGCGCCTGTTCAACAGCCGCATGCATTCTGCCGGACACTTGATTGGCCACTTCGTGCAAAGCCAGGGCTGGATACCCGTCAAGGCTCATCACTGGCCGGACGAGGGACGGGTGTCGTTCAAGCCCGGCGAACAGCCTGGGGAAATCGACTGCGCCAGGGTGCAGAACGCCCTCGCACAATGGATCAGCGAGGATTTCCCCCGGCACATATCCCTGGTCGCCGGATCGCGCCAGGTCAGCTTCGGCCAGTTGCCCGCCTACGGTTGCGGCGGCACTCATGTCCAGCGCCTGAAAGAGCTGGGACGGGTGATCATCGACTCGGTCGCAGAGAAAAAAGGCACCCTTTCGGTCAGCTACAGCCTCGGCTGAGAACACCTACGTTTTTTACCCACCTTTTTGCCTTGCGGAGTCCGCATGCTGTCCAATTATCTTGGGGAATTTCTTGCCCTGGCCGTCGTTCACTTTCTTGCCGTGGTCGCCCCAGGCCCGGACTTTGCCGTCACCATTCGCCAGAGCGTGCGCTTTGGCCGAATGACCGGTGTCTGTACCGCCCTGGGGATCGGTGCCGGCATTTCGGTGCATGTGCTCTACACCCTGCTCGGGGTCGGCGCACTGATGCACGCGACACCCTGGCTGCTGAGTGCCGCCAAGCTGCTGGGCGCTGCCTACATTCTGTACCTGGGCGTCAGTCTGTTGCGCAGCAAGGCCAAGACCAGCATCCCAGGCGACACGGCGCCGGATGAACCGCAGCAGACGTTGCTACGGGCCTTTATCACCGGCTTCCTGACCAACGCCACCAACCCCAAGGCGACCCTGTTTTTCCTGGCGATCTTCACCACCCTGGTCAGCGCCACCACGCCATTGAGCATTCAGGCGCTGTATGGCGCCTGGATGTGCCTGGTGAACGCCCTGTGGTTCGTCATCGTCGCGCTGTTCTTTTCCAGCGCCCGGGTCCGCCTGCTGTTCATGCGCCTGGGCCACTGGTTCGAGCGCTGCATGGGGCTGATCCTGCTGCTGTTCGCCGGACGCCTGCTGCTGTCGCTGTAAGCGACCCACGACAAAGGCCCGCACAGTCGTCTGACTGACGGGCCTTTTTTGTCCATGGCAGGACGAAGCGTTGAATCGCGGACAAACAAAAACGCCGCTCATTGAGCGGCGTTCTTGTGAAATTGGAGCGGGAAACGAGACTCGAACTCGCGACCCCGACCTTGGCAAGGTCGTGCT
>NZ_MOAK01000060.1 GCF_003732485.1 Pseudomonas protegens | reverse complement strand
TGGAAGTCAGCGTTTTTGGTACTGGCTATGTCGGTCTGGTGCAAGCAGTTGCCCTCGCCGATGTCGGGCATAACGTGGTCTGTGTCGATATCGACAGCCATAAGATTGCCCAGCTGCAACGTTCCATTCCTCCGATTCACGAGCCGGGTCTGGCGACCCTGATCGAAGACAATCAAAAGGCCGGCCGACTGCACTTCACCACCCAGGCCAGCGATGCAGTAGGCCACGGCCAGGTGATTTTCATCGCGGTCGGCACACCCTCCAACGAAGACGGCTCGGCGGACCTGGACCATGTCCTGGCGGTGGCCCGCAACATTGCCTGTCTGATGCACAGCGACAAGACCCTGGTGATCAAGTCCACCGTGCCGGTGGGCACCGCCGACCTGGTGATCGAGGCTGTCGCCGAACAACTGGCGGACCTGGGCAAATCCCAACTGCGGGTGCACGTGGTCTCCAACCCGGAGTTCCTCAAGGAGGGCTCGGCGGTGGCCGACTGCATGCGTCCGGATCGGATCGTCGTCGGCTGTTCCCACAAACTGCCCCGCCAGCAGTTGAGCGAGCTGTACGCACCGTTCAACCACAACCATGACCGCCTGATGTTCATGGATAACCGCAGCGCCGAGCTGGTCAAGTACGCCGCCAACGCGATGCTCGCCACCCGCATCAGCTTCATGAACGAGATGGCCAACCTGGCGGAACGCCTGGGGGTGGACATCAACGCCGTGCGCAAGGGCATCGGCGCCGATCCGCGCATCGGCTACCACTTCATCTACCCCGG
>NZ_MOAK01000059.1 GCF_003732485.1 Pseudomonas protegens | reverse complement strand
TCGGCATCCTTGCGCACCACGATCTCGCCCGCCCCGACGGTGGCGCGCACGATCTGCTCGCGGTCCTTCTGGTAATCCCAGCCGCTGACGCTCCAGCCGGTTTCACCTTCCTTGCCTTTACCCACCTGGCTGCTGTCTTGTGTGGTGCCACTACCGGAGCTGTAGGTGCCGCCCACGTTCAGGTAATAGCCGTGTTCCTTGTCCTTGCCGGC
>NZ_MOAK01000058.1:40219-41303 GCF_003732485.1 Pseudomonas protegens | reverse complement strand
GAATACCGGCCTGTCACGCCGGGGGTCGCGGGTTCGAGTCCCGTCCGCTGCGCCATATCAGCCTCAAGGATCACTGAGCGCCTTGAAGCAACGGAACAAGCCATTGGTTTGATTCGCATCGATAGCAAAGACCCCGGTCGAAAGACCGGGGTTTTTTGTTTTTGCGATTAGCGTGGGGAGTTGTGCTGTTTGAGTGGCAATGTCCGAACATAAAAAAACCGCCTGTTGGGCGGTTTTTTATTGGGGGCAGAAAGGTCTTTTATCAGAAACCGAACTTGTCTCGCAGGCTGTAGTACCAGGCTCCTAGGGCGGTGAATGGAGTGCGCAGCAATTGGCCTCCAGGGAAAGGGTAGTGGGGTAGATCGGCGAAGGCGTCAAAACGCTCTGCCTGGCCGCGCAGGGCTTCTGCCAGGACCTTGCCCGCCAGGTGGGTATAGGTCACGCCGTGTCCACTGCAGCCTTGGGAGTAATAGATGTTGTCTCCCAGGCGGCCAACCTGTGGCAGGCGCGACAGGGTCAGCAGGAAGTTGCCGGTCCAGGCGTAGTCGATCTTCACGTCTTGCAGTTGCGGGAAGGCCTTGAGCATCTTCGGCCGGATGATCGCTTCGATATTGGCCGGGTCGCGGGCGCCATACACGACGCCCCCGCCGAAGATCAGACGCTTGTCGCCGGAAAGGCGGTAGTAGTCCAGCAGGTAGTTGCAGTCCTCGACGCAGTAGTCCTGGGGCAGCAGGCTGGCTGCCAGCTCATCGCTCAAGGGCTCGGTGGTGATCACCTGGGTGCCGCAGGGCATGGATTTGGCTGCCAGCTCCGGAATCAGGTCGCCCAGGTAGGCGTTGCCGGCGACGATGATGAACTTGGCGCGGACTTTACCCTGTGGGGTATGCACCACGGGGCTGGCGCCTCGCTCGATGCGTACCGCTGGGGATTGTTCGTAAATGGTCCCGCCCAGGGATTCCACGGCAGCAGCTTCACCCAGAGCCAGGTTCAGCGGGTGGATGTGCCCGCCGCTCATGTCGAGCATGCCGCCCTTGTACTGGTCGCAGGCTACGACTTCACGAATCCGCCGCTCGTCCAGTAGTTC
>NZ_MOAK01000058.1:28952-40146 GCF_003732485.1 Pseudomonas protegens | reverse complement strand
GCTGGTCAGTGCGGCAAACACGCCCCCATCTTTCAGATCGCACTGGATCTGATACTTGGCGACGCGCTCGCGGATGATACGGCCGCCTTCGAACGCCATCTGGCCCAGCAGTTGTGCCTGCTTGGGGCCGACGCTGCGTTCGATCACATCGATGTCGCGGCTATAGCTGTTGACGATCTGTCCGCCATTGCGCCCGGACGCACCGAAGCCGACCTTGGCGGCCTCCAGTACGGTCACCCGGAAACCGTTTTCCAGAAGAAACAGGGCGCTGGACAGGCCGGTGTAACCTGCGCCGATCACGCAGACGTCGGTTTCAACCTCATCCTGCAATTGTGGGCGTTCCGGGGCCGCATTGGCGGAAGCGGCGTAATAAGACTGTGGGTAGGGAATGTTCGCCATCCTGCGACCTCATGTGTTTAATATATTTTACGAGTGCATCGATGCTACCTGAGTTGAAAATCCGCTACCAGGCAGGAAGAAAAACTTCTTCCCGATCCCGAAATTAAAAAATTCGCATATTCATAGGCTTAGCTGCAAAAAAGGTGTTGACACTCCTTTGGAATTCCGTAGAATGCCGCCTCACAGCAGGCACGTAGCTCAGTTGGTTAGAGCACCACCTTGACATGGTGGGGGTCGTTGGTTCGAGTCCAATCGCGCCTACCAAACAAAATCCGCTCTGCTGGGCGGTCTAGAAGGGGTTTACCGAGAGGTGAGCCCCTTTTTGTTTTTAGCGTTTTAATTGTGTTGCAAGGCGCTATCCAGAACCTCGGTGCGATCACTGCCTGCATAGCGCTTCTTGTCCTGATGGCGGCCTGAGTGAGGAGGCTGCGTGGGAGGCGGGTCATTACGGTCGAATGAACTCCTGCCAGTGCTGAAACAACGCCGCGATATTGCTACTGGTCATAATCGGCATTGCCGCCTTCAACTGGTCGTCGCTCCAGTTCCACCACTGCATCTCCAGCAGCTGCTCTATGCTGCGTTCGTCGAAGCGTTTACGTATCGTCTTGGCAGGATTGCCGCCGACGATTGCATAAGGTTCGACATCTCGTGTCACCAGGGCGCGGGTGCCTATCACGGCGCCGTCTCCGATCCTGACGCCGGGCATGACGATAGCTTCGGAACCCATCCAGACGTCATTGCCGATCACTGTGTCCCCAGCGGCTTCGTAGCCGTTCTGCGCGCCTGCGAATGCGGGCTCCTCGGACATCCAATAGAACGGGAAGGTGCTGACCCACTCGTTCCTGTGCCCTTGATTACCGGCCATCATGAACGCCGCCCCCGAACCGATTGAGCAGAAGCTGCCGATAATAAGTTGGTCCACGCCTTCCTCGTAAAGAAGGTAGCGTGCGCAGTCATCGAAGCTGTGACCGTGGTAGTAGCCGGAGTAGTAACTGTAGCGGCCAATTTGGATATTCGGGTGGGTGACTTGCTGATCAAGAGGGATGCCTTTGAAGGGGCTTTCGAAATAGTTGTTCATCAGGGTTATTACTCCGTGTCTTAAATTGTCCTGGTCGTTGCCGTTCACGGTTCTTTTCGTGGGTGGCAGTCCTGCTGGCGAGTGGGTTGAGGTTTTTTACGTGTGGTCCCCCTCTTTTCGACAGCGGAGCTCGGCAATCTCTGGTGCGAGGAGCGGTCGTGATGGCCAGCTCCTCGTGGACGGGGGGATCAGTCTTGGGCTGTGAACGCACTGCCATTGAAGCTGCGTACCGGGTTGCCGCGCTCCACTCGGTGGTGGGCGTCGCGGCGTTGCAGGCGCAGGGCTTCCTCGGATTGCCGTTGCCGATCTGCCAGGCGCTGCAGGATCAGTAGATGTGCAACTCGCTTGTTGTCGTGCTGGCTGCGTTCGGACTGCACTTTCACGCTGATTCCAGTGGCCAGGTGCGTGGCGCGCACGGCGGAGTCGGTGGTGTTCACGTGTTGCCCGCCCGGACCTGATGAGCGCATGGCTTCAAAGCGGATTTCGCCGTCCAGGCTGTTCTGTGGAGCCTTGAACAGTTGCCCGGCGAAATACCAGTTCTTGCGTTTGTGTCCAGGGCGACAGGGGCTCTTGCAGGTCCAGAGCAGGGTGCCGGTCCAGCGCTCGGCCAGTCTCGCAGCCTGTTCGCCATCAAGGCTGACCAGGACCGACTTGTGGGTGTCCCGGGCGTGGCCGGCGACCTGCTCGATGAGACTGGTACGTACGCCTTGTGCCTCGGCTTCGCGATACAAGAGGCGCAAGGCTTTGGTCACCGCCAGCTCGCATTCGGCAGGTCCCTGGGCAGAGGACAGTTGTAAGAGCAGCATCAGCAGCACCCCCGGCGTTTGTAAGTCAGTACCGGCTTGAGCCGGGCGATGATCTGTACCAGGCCGGCGTCCCGCAGGCTGCCGACTACGCTGTCGATGCTCTTGTAGGCTTCGGGTGCTTCCTCGTACATCAATCCGCGGTCCTCGCAGATCACTCGGCTGCCCAGTTGAGTGCGCTTGAGCTGCTCGAAGCTGAAGCGCGTTGCCAGCCGGCCCTTGCAGTCGCTGCGCAGCCATTTGCGTCCGGCGCCGTGGGCCAGGGAGAACAGGCTCACAGGCGTCGGAGTGGGCTGTACCAGGTAGCTGTAGTCACCCCGGGAGCCCGGAATGACCACCGGACCCTGGTCCGATGGTGTGGCGCCCTTGCGATGCAGCCAGCCCGAGACACCATTGATACTCGCCGGGGACACCAGGTTGTGGTTGATGTCCAGAACGGCGTGGCCCTTGGCTCGCAGGTTGTGCAGCAGGCGTTCGGCAATCAGTCGTCGGTTGGCTTCGGCGAAGCGCAGGGCTTCGTCGTGCTCTTGCAAGTACTGGATGCCAGCGGCGCTGATCATCTCCAGGCCGTTGTGCCCGTGCTGATCCACATGACGCCGCAGGATGGCCTCTCCCAGGCCTCGAGAGCCACTATGCACCAGCAGCAGCAAGGCTTTTGGATTCAGTTCCAGAGCCTGCAAGGCTGCGGCGTCATACACCTGATCGAGCTGTTGCAGTTCGGCGAAGTGATTGCCGCCGCCAATGGTACCCAGTGAGTGTTCGTGACCGGTGAGGGGTAGTCCCAGTTGCGCTCGTTCTTCGTCCCATTGTTCATCCAGAGGGAGGTCGATATTGCCAATTTTCTTTTCCAGCTTGTCGAGGTTGAGGCGGCTGCTGGAGAGGTCGGTTTGCCACAGCGCCATGCCGCAGCCGATGTCGTTGCCCACCAGGGCCGGGTAGGCCAGCTCGGTGGAAAAAAATGCCGCACCTACCGGGTAGCCCCGGCCTGGGTGCAGGTCTGGCATGCCGACCACCTGGCGCATGCCGGGTAGTTGGGCGGTGGTGTGCAGTTGCTGGAGCGCTTTGTCTTCGATCCAGGTGGTGTCGGAGGTGATAAGAGAGACGCCATTCGATAAATGACGGATGCAAGTGTCCATGTCCAATTCCTGATTGGAAAAAAATATTCAGGTAGTGGCAGGACGGAGCGGGGTTAAGCGAAGACGCTAACGGGTAGCGGATACAGCGTTTAAACCAGGCACGTCCTGCAAGGGGTGATCAGCTGTTGCATGATGGATCTCCTTGGCAAAAGTGTGGGAAGGGGCGCGAAGGTTAATCCTTTGCCTGGGGCCTGGCAATGGGCTTTGTAAACAAAAGGCATCTGGTATCGCGGCTTTTTTCTTCCGCTCGAACGCCTTTTTCCTGCAGTGTGAGCGATACTCTCGCGTTTTATGGACGAGGTGGCAGCATGCGGGTTTTGATGGCAGTGATGGTTGCAGTGTTGTTGGCTGGCTGTGCGAGTTCCACCATGGACGATGCCCGGGCAAGAACACCCAACAAGACCCTGACCTCGGCCAAGGCCGATCAACTGGTGGCGCAATGCGTACAGTTTGCCTGGCAGGATGAAGCGGTCTTTGGCGTGGATGCGGCTGCCTATCTGCAACCGGGCAAGGTAGGCGGATATACGGTGTATACCCGTTCTGCGGAAGTCTTCGCGGATATCAAGGCTGAGCCCTCGGGCACCACTGTCCACTATTACGCGATCGACGACGGCTCCGTTTCGAAGCGTCGCCTGGCGGCGTTGGCGACCTGCCTGTAAGCCACGGCAGCGCTTCAGGCGCAGACATTCAGCCTTTTTGGTAGCAAGCCCGGCAATCGCCGGGTTTTGTTGTTTCTGGGGACTGTGTTTTCAATGCTAGTTGTGCGGCTTGATATTTTATTACTGAGGGAAGTATGAATTTTAGTGTAGAAAAACTTGTAATACATTGACTCTTTAAAGTGTCAGTCCAAATAAGAGGGTCTAGTGTTTAATGGGGCTGGAGCGGTATTTTACAAATTGATCTAGATGGTTAGTTTGTGAGTTGGTGAAAAAAGTCGAGAAAAGTGCGCTAAGTTAATGGTGCTCAATCAGGAGCAAGACTTAATTAATCAATGGAGTGAAAATATGAACAAGCCACAAGCTCAACTTAAACATGGTCGCGTCGTTTCACCTTCCAGTCGTGGTTCGGTTGCTGTAGAGCTGGGACTGCTGGGAACCTGGCAGGTGAATGAAATGGAAGGTGGGAAAAACTTCCCTGCTCTGACCGCCGGGCCTTTCCCGAAACCTTACGACAGCGATGTAGGGAGCGCCGTACCACCCGCAGATGGCCACATTCTCAGTGGTGGCAAGGTGGATGAGCGCGACTGCATCAACTTCACCAACGAGGAAATGTCGAAGAAAATCAATCGTGCTTTCAACTGGCCGCTGCTCAATGTGGAACCCGGCCAGGTATTTCAGGTGCAGTGGGAGTACACCGCGCCTCACGTCACTCGTGGCTACAGCTGGTTCATCACTAAAGATGGTTGGGACCCTAAGCAGCGCATCAGTCGCGCGCAACTGGAGCCTCAGGCTTTTTATCAGGACTTTTATACCGAAGTTCCATTCGACAAGTTCGGCTCGGTATTGAAGGCCAAGACTAATCACGAAGTTGTGCTGCCAAAAAACAAGAAAGGCCACCATGTTGTAGTGCTGGTGTGGGTTGTCGCCAATACCGGAAACGGGTTTTATCAGGCCTTCGATCTGGACTTCAAGTAAGTCTCGGTCGTACAGCACCCTTTAACAGTTCTGAAGGATTAGAGCGTGAATAAAATCGACTTTGCATTAATCAAGAGTCAAGCAGCAGATGCGGCATCCATGATGCCGAGCATTGCCGGCAAGAAGATCCTCATGGGTTTCTGGCATAACTGGGCCGCCGGTCCTGCCGATGGTTATCAGCAGGGGCAGTTTGCCAACCTGAACCTGTTGGATGTCCCCAAGGAATACAACGTGGTGGCGGTAGCCTTCATGAAGGGCAATGGCATTCCCACCTTCAAGCCCTACAACCTCTCGGACGCCGAGTTTCGGCGTCAGGTCGGCGTGCTCAACAGCCAGGGGCGGGCCGTGCTGATTTCCCTGGGTGGTGCCGATGCGCATATCGAGTTGCACAAGGGCAACGAGCAGCCTTTGGCCAACGAAATCATCCGCCTGGTGGAGACTTACGGCTTCGATGGTCTGGATATCGATCTGGAGCAGAGTGCAATTGACTACGCCGACAACAAGAGCGTGCTGCCGGCAGCCTTGAAGCTGGTGAAGGATCACTATGCCGGCCAGGGCAAGCATTTCATCATCAGCATGGCACCAGAGTTTCCGTACCTGACCAGCAACGGCAAGTACGTGGCTTATCTGCAGGCCCTGGAGGGCTATTACGACTTTGTCGCGCCGCAGTACTACAACCAGGGTGGCGATGGGCTCTGGGTGCAGGAGGCCAACGGCGGGCAGGGTGCCTGGATTGCCCAGAACAATGATCAGATGAAGGAGGACTTCCTGTTCTATCTCACCGATAGCCTGGCCTCGGGCACTCGCGGCTACACCCGGATTGCGGCGGACAAGCTGGTAATAGGTTTGCCCAGCAACGTCGATGCCGCAGCCACTGGCTATGTCATCGATCCTGCGGCTGTGAGTAATGCGTTCAAGCGGCTGCAGGAGGCTGGTCATGCCATCAAGGGCTTGATGACCTGGTCGGTGAACTGGGATGCCGGAGTCAGTCGGCAAGGTGTGCAGTACAACTGGGAGTTCCGTAACCGTTATGCGCCGCTGATCCATGGCGATGGCGGGGAGCCTGAGCGCCCCGGGGCGCCGGGCAATCTGCAGGTGATTGGAACCACGCGCAGCAGTATCAGTTTGAGCTGGAGCGCTTCCAGCGGTGTACGTCCGGTGGAGTTCTACACGCTGTATCGCGATGGCAATGCGGTGGGCCAGGCGACTTCCCTGGGCTTCGAAGACAAAGGGCTGAGTGCTGATACCCAGTACAGCTACTTCGTCACGGCCACTGATACTCAGGGTCGTGAATCGTTGCCCAGTCGTAGTCTGAGTGTCAGGACTGCAGGTGGCGCTGTCGATCCGAGTTTCCCTGAGTGGCGTACCAATCAGCGCTATCGCCGGGAGGACGGAGTGAGCTATGAGGGCAATCGCTATCTCTGCCTTCAAGAGCACACTTCAAACCCGGCATGGACGCCCTCCGTGGCTTTCACTCTGTGGAGCAAGGTGTTGCTGGAGCGTCATGGCTGAGCAGTGAGGTCATTGTTCTGCTCAATGGCAAGGCGGCCCGCACGGATGTTGTCGATCCGAATGCGGGTCGCCTTTTTTGTTTCCTGAAGGTTGTCCATGGCTGACCGGCGGCAGGTGTGTGGGCATGGCGCGTGACGTGACATTGATCCAGTTGTAATCATTGGTAAGCGGGGCTGCACCTGGGGGCGGCTTGGGAGTAGTCTCGCGGCTCGATCAATGAGCAATGGAAGCTTGCGATGTTTCAAATGAATAACCTGGTTCCGGAAATGCTGGTCACGGACCTGGAGCGCAGCCTGTCTTTTTATCGCGATACCTTAGGCTTCAAGGTGGAGTATCAGCGTCCAGAGCACTTCTTTGCCTTTCTCTCCTTCAATGGCGCTCAGTTGATGCTGGAGCAGGATGATCAGGAGGAATCGGAGTGGCGCGTCGGCCCCTTGCAGGCCCCTTTTGGGCGAGGCATGAACTTGTCCATCGAGTGCCCGGACATTCGCCAGCTGGCTGCCGCTCTGGCGCATTCCGGTATCGCTCTGCGCAGGGAGATCCAGGAGTGCTGGTACCGGCATGATGAGTTGCTGCACGGTGAGTTGAATCTGCTGGTGCTTGATCCGGACGGCTACTTGCTGCGGTTCACTGAGGATCTGGGGTTCAAGCCAGCGGCCAGCGCCTGACCGCCGAGCCCGGGTGCGACGCCTGCATTGCTGAGGCGCCGCGTACCGGGAGGCAGCGGTCGGTTTTTTGCCAGAAAGGGGCGATAGTCAGTGGTTGACGACAATCCAGTGGGCGGGAAACTTTTGTAGTCGCAACCCGGTCAGGGCATGCAGGTGTTCTGTGGGAGAAGCTCAAGGTAAACAGGGCACGCGCCGCGCCAGCTGTTGGGCACAGGCAGGGAGCGGGTGCTCATTGGATTCATGGGGTTTCGCGTTTGTCCGGGGCAGTCAGTCCGGCTTGGATGCGTTGATAGATTTCCTCGCGGTGTACCGCGACGTCTTTTGGCGCGTTGATACCGATGCGGACCTGTTGGCCGCTGACGCCGAGAATGGTGATCGTAATGTCGTCACCGATGTTTATGCTTTCACCGACTTTGCGGGTGAGTATCAGCATGATCTTCTCCTTGATAGCTTTGTAGGGCACCAGATTCAAACAGTGCAGAGGTCGGTCTTAGGTATAGATTAGTGCGAAGTTCCACTGAGTGGGTGCCTCTTTCTGACGCGCAGACGATCTATTAATTCCCAAGGCGCAACTATACAGAGCCAATAAATATCATTCTTCCTGTTTCGCTCTGATTTTGTGACGCGGTCTCTTGTGTCTTGAGTGCTAAAATCGCCGCCTCAGACTTTCTAGGGGTAGGTTGTGCGCACAGTAGCGATGATGATGGCGGCGTTGGCATTGGCCGGTTGCGGCGAAGGCAAGCAAGTCCAGGCGAGCAAGAGTGCTTCAGTGGCGGCGCAGGTTCAGCCGGTTCAGGCCTCCACCGCGCCGCAGTGGGATGTGTGGGTGGGCAGCGAATTGCCCCTGGCGGTCAGTGATCTCACGGGGTGGCTGATCGAACACGGGATCATTTCCAATGTGGTGACCGTGGAGGGCAAGAAGCGGGTGCTGCTCGGGCCTTTTGCTTCCCAGGCCGAGGCCGAGGCGAAAAAGACCGAAGTGGTCGAGAAGCTCGTCAAGGCCAAGAAGCGTGACATCGATGTCACGGTCATCGAACACCAGGCTGCGCAGTAAGTCTTGTTTCCGCCACATCGAGAGGCGCCTGTACCCAGGGGGCGCTTCTGGGTCAGCCGCAGGTCTTGAGGTTGACGACTCCCACAAACTCGTTGCCGCGCCCCATTACGCAGGCCACGCTTTGATTGCGTTGGCGTTCCCAATCCTGCACCGGATAGGTTTTGTTCCAGGCTTCGAAGAGCTGTCGATCCTGCTTCGACAGGCGCAGACCGTATTGCTTGCTCATGTAGAAGTAGGTGCGGGCGATCATGCCGCGAATCGAGGGGCGGGGCATGACCTTCTTGGCCTTGAAGTCCACCTGGGTCAGGCATGAACCATATTGCCCCGATTGCTCGGGCAGCCAGCCGAAACTGAAGTTGCTGCGGTCGCCATTCACTTCGCCAATGCTCGGTACCAGGTTGTGCAAGTCGGCTTCGGCGCGCTGATAGACCGAGTCGGTACGGGTGCAGTTCTTGCGCCCGCCTTGCTGCCAGCATTGGCGCTGATGACCGATCTGCCAGGCCGGCACTATATGTTCCCATTCGATGCGTTCTGCGCGCTTGGCGTTCTTGCGCGGTACATAGCCGCAAGCGGCGAGGTTCACCCGGTTGCCGTTGTATTTGCAGCCGCAGTAGAACTCGGTTGATTGAGGGGCATAGAGTTTCCAGGCAACTTTCTTGGCTTCGCTGAAGGTGCGTGGGGCATCGGCCTGGGCGGTCAAGGTGACGAAAAGCAGCAGCACGGCAAAACAACGGACACTCATCAACTCAGTCTTCCTTCGGTACGACCCAGAAAATTTGCACGCCACCATCGTCGCGATAGGCGAGGGTGACGTTGTCGTTCTCGGCGATTTCCTCCAGCAGGCGTTCCCACTCGTCCTGGGGCTCATCGGCGAGGCGGAAGATCAGGGCTGCCTTGGCTTTCTGTGCGGTAGGGGAGTTGATGATTTTCTGGATGCGTACACCCAGGCGTTCGTAGGAGCTGAGGGGTGTTTGGGTCGTGGCCACGGAACAATCCTTAATAAGCTGTACGTGTATACAGTATTTAACTGTAAGACATTTCGCAACTGCTTAAAATTCAAGAAGTTCCTCTGACCACGCTTTACGCATTTTTCTCGCGGGTGAGGGAGGATTTTTTACGGGGGAGGGGGCGGCGAGGCTGTTAGGGAGGGGCGGAACCACTCGCCCGGACGGGCGAGTGGTTGAAGCCTGCTCGACCGGGACCGGTCGAGCGGAGGGCTGTCAGTATTCCCAGAACATGCGTTGCAGTTCTTTGCTGTCCTGAGTCTTGGTCAGGGCGACCATGGCCAGGATGCGGGCTTTTTGCGGGTTCAGGTCGTGAGCCACGACCCAGTCGTTCTTGTCGTCAGGCTGTTCGGCGTTACGCAGTACGAAGCCACCAGCATTGACGTGGGAAGAGCGAATGATCTGCACGCCATTCTTGCGCAGCTCTTGCAGGGCTGGCACTACGCGGGAGGACACGGAGCCGTTGCCGGTACCGGCGTGAATGATGGCTTTGGCGCCGCTTTGGGCCAGGGCCTTGTAGGCGGTGTCGCTGACGTTGCCGTAGCCGTAGGCGATTTCTACGTCAGGCAGGCTCTTGATATTCTTGATGTCGAATTCCGAATCCATGGTGTGACGCTTGGCAGGCAGGCGGAACCAGTAGGATTTGCCTTCCACTACCATGCCCAGCGGGCCCCATGGGCTCTTGAAGGCTTCGGTCTTGATGTTGATCATCTTGCTGACATCGCGACCGGACTGGATTTCATCGTTCATGGTGACCAGCACGCCTTTGCCACGGGCGTTCTTGCTGCCGGCAACGGCTACTGCGTTATACAGATTGAGCATGCCGTCAGCCGACATGGCGGTGCCTGGACGCATGGAGCCGACGACCACGATCGGCTTGTCGGTCTTCTCTACCAGGTTGAGGAAGTAGGCGGTTTCTTCCAGGGTGTCGGTGCCGTGGGTGATGACGATGCCATCGACGTCTTTGCTGTCGGCCAGTTCAGCGACGCGGCGACCCAGTTGCAGCAGGTTTTCGTTGGTGATGCTTTCCGAAGCGATCTGCATGACTTGCTCGCCACGCACATTGGCCAGTTGGCTCAGCTCGGGGATGCCGGCGATCAGTTGTTCGATGCCGACCTTGGCCGCTTGGTAGGTAGCGCTGTTGGCGGCGCTGGCGCCGGCGCCGGCGATGGTGCCACCGGTGGCGAGGACCACGACGTTGGCGAGTTTCTGTTGGGTTTCAGCCTCTTTGGCCTGCACGGCCGCAGGCAGAAGCAGGAGGAGGGCCAAAGCGCCCGGAACGAAGGTTTTGAAGGCAGATTTCATTATTTTCTCTCTAGTAGTGAGACGGTGCTGATGCAGGTTCATCTAGAAACACCTCGGCTGCAGATCTGTATGCGGCGAGGCAGTGAGGGGTGAGCAGGATCTGTACCAGCGCTACCTTGGCCCGATAAGTATTTTAAGTTACTGATTTATATCAATTTTGTTTCTATTTTTGACGGCGGCGGAGTGGCGTATGTCCGGGTTTCCGAACGTTTGCGCGGGTGGGTGTTCGGCAATCCGAAAATGCCCGTCAGTGGTTCGGCAGAAGGGGGGAGGGTCGTCATTAAAGAATGTCGCGAGACGGTCGATGACCCGACAGGATCTTTTTTTCAGGAGTTCATATGTCTCTGTCAGTCGGATTTCCTGGCGCAGGAGCGATTTTGATCAATGGCAAGTCGCCGGCGACCATTGAAGCATTGAGTAACGCCGCTGCCGAGGAGGCATCCACGGCGCTGGGCACCGATGAGTCGGGCGTCCTCCGGGTTGGTTCCAGCAAGCAGGCCGAAAAGTCCGAAGACGCTGACTCGGGTGGAGATAATCAGAGTATCGTCGTCAAGATGCTGCTCAAGCGCATGCAAGAGTTGGGGGAGCTGCTCAAGCAGCA
>NZ_MOAK01000058.1:28551-28899 GCF_003732485.1 Pseudomonas protegens | reverse complement strand
AAGCAGACCGTGGTCATGGGGATTCAAGGGCAGATCGCCCAAACCACCGGGGCCCTGGCAGAGGTATCGGACAGCCTGGCTCGTGAGCTGGCCAAGGGCTCCTCCTCGGGCAGCCTGGTAAACACCACCGCGTGACCCTCAGAGCCTGTTCGACGCTACGGTGCGGACAGGCTTCTCCTCTCGTACAGCTGGGTTTTGCCCGCTGTCTGTGTTCTTTTTCCAGGCTCTGATCGGCGTTGACAAACTCTGGCGAGGTTCGCATAGTTCGTTTTACGCAAACGTTTGCGCGGCCTTTGGATAACGACAATCGTCTATCTTTCCAAGGTGCGGCACCGGCCTCCCATCCCT
>NZ_MOAK01000058.1:20887-28496 GCF_003732485.1 Pseudomonas protegens | reverse complement strand
TCGGAGTGAATTCATGAAGCTGCCCTTCGCTGGACGTTTACTCGCTGTCGCTGTTCTGGCTGCTGCATCCGCTGCCCTCCCTCTCTCTTCGGCCTATGCCGAGACCTCGCAGAAACCCAAGGTCGCCCTGGTCATGAAGTCCCTGGCCAACGAGTTCTTCCTGACCATGGAAGATGGCGCCAAGGCTTATCAGAAAGAGCATTCCGCCGATTTCGACCTGGTGTCCAACGGCATCAAGGACGAAACCGATACCGCCAACCAGATCCGCATCGTCGAGCAGATGATCGTCTCCAAGGTCAATGCCCTGGTGATTGCACCCGCCGATTCCAAGGCCATGGTGCCAGTGATCAAGAAGGCGGTGGATGCCGGGATCACGGTGATCAATATCGATAACCAACTCGATCCCGGGGTGCTGAAAAGCAAGAACATCAGCGTACCTTTCGTAGGTCCGGACAACCGCAAGGGGGCTCGCCTGGTGGGTGAGTACCTGGCCAAGCAACTGAAGGCCGGCGACGAAGTGGGGATCATCGAAGGGGTTTCCACCACCACCAACGCACAGCAGCGCACCGCTGGCTTCAAGGACGCAATGGACGCCGCGCAGATCAAGGTGGTCTCGTTGCAGTCCGGCGACTGGGAGATCGACGCGGGCAATCGTGTGGCTTCGGCGATGCTCAGTGAATACCCGAATCTCAAGGCATTGCTGGCCGGTAACGACAGCATGGCAGTGGGGGCGGTCTCCGCCGTGCGGGCTGCGGGTAAGGCCGGCAAGGTCCAGGTGGTGGGCTACGACAATATCAACGCCATCAAACCAATGCTCAAGGATGGCCGGGTCCTGGCCACCGCCGACCAGTTCGCTGCCAAGCAGGCGGTGTTCGGCATCGAGACCGCACTGAAGATCCTCAAGGGCGAGAAAGTCGACAGCGGTGCCAACGGCGTGATCGAAACTCCAGTTGAGCTGGTCACCAAGTAGTCCTTCCGGCGGCACAACGGTGCTCGCCCGTTCGGGCGAGCGCATGGAGAGTTTCTTATGTCAGTTTCCGCTGCGAACGCTGTCCTTTCGGTCAGCGGTATCGGCAAGACCTATGTACAACCGGTATTGACCGGCATCGACCTGACGCTGATGCGCGGGGAGGTGCTGGCCCTGACCGGTGAGAACGGCGCCGGCAAGAGCACCTTGTCGAAGATCATTGGTGGCCTGGTCAGCCCCACCACCGGCCACATGCAGTTCAACGGCCAGGACTATCGTCCCGGTAGCCGGACCCAGGCGGAAGAGGCAGGAGTTCGCATGGTCATGCAGGAGCTCAATCTGCTGCCGACCCTGTCGGTGGCCGAGAATCTGTTTCTCGACAACCTGCCCAGCAACGGTGGTTGGATCAGCCGCAAGCAACTGCGCAAGGCGGCGATCGAAGCCATGGCCCAGGTCGGCCTGGACGCCATCGATCCCGACACGCTGGTGGGTGAGTTGGGCATCGGTCATCAGCAGATGGTGGAGATCGCCCGCAATCTGATCGGTGATTGTCATGTGCTGATTCTCGATGAGCCGACGGCCATGCTCACTTCCCGTGAGGTGGAGATGCTCTTCGAGCAGATCACCCGCCTGCAGGCCCGGGGCGTGTCCATCATCTATATCTCCCATCGCCTGGAAGAACTGGCCCGCGTGGCCCAGCGTATTGCTGTGTTGCGTGACGGTTTCCTGGTGTGTGTCGAGCCCATGGCCAACTACAACAGCGAACAGCTGGTGAACCTGATGGTGGGGCGCGAGCAGGGCGAACACATTGATCTGGGCGAGCGCAAGATCGGTGCGCCGGCGCTGACGGTGAACAACCTCAGTCGCTCGGACAAGGTTTGTGATGTGTCCTTCGAGGTGCGCAGTGGCGAGATCTTCGGTATCTCCGGCCTGATTGGGGCAGGGCGTACCGAGTTGCTGCGACTTATCTTTGGTGCCGACGTCGCCGACAGCGGCAGTATTGCCCTGGGCACGCCGGCCCGGCCGGTGAGTATTCGCTCCCCGGTGGATGCGGTGGCCCACGGCATCGCGCTGATCACTGAGGATCGCAAGGGCGAGGGGCTGCTGCTGACTCAGTCCATCAGCGCCAATATCGCCCTGGGCAACATGCCGGCGATTTCCAGCGGCGGTCTGGTCAATGGTCAGGACGAAGAGCAGCTGGCCCAGCGGCAGATCGATGCCATGCGCATTCGCAGCTCCAGTCCGGCGCAACGGGTGTCCGAACTGTCCGGCGGTAACCAGCAGAAAGTGGTGATCGGCCGTTGGCTGGAACGCGACTGTTCGGTGTTGCTGTTCGACGAGCCCACTCGCGGTATAGACGTTGGTGCCAAGTTCGATATCTATGGCCTGCTGGGGGAATTGACGCGCCAGGGCAAGGCCCTGGTGGTGGTGTCCAGCGACCTGCGTGAGTTGATGCTGATCTGCGATCGCATTGGTGTGCTCTCGGCCGGGCGCCTGATCGACACCTTCGAGCGTGACAGCTGGACCCAGGACGAATTGCTTGCCGCCGCCTTTGCCGGCTATCAAAAACGAGATGCGTTGCTCAGCGAAGCGACGCCTAGGAATGCATCATGAAAACAGCACCTGCAAGCGGCAAGCGAGGCGGCCATTACTACGGCCTCGGCACCTACCTGGGTCTGGCGGGGGCGTTGTTGGGAATGATCGTCCTGTTCTCCCTGCTCAGCAGCCACTTCCTCTCCTATGACACCTTCAGCACCCTGGCCAACCAGATTCCCGACCTGATGGTGCTGGCGGTGGGCATGACCTTCGTCCTGATCATCGGTGGCATCGATCTGTCCGTGGGGTCAGTGCTGGCCCTGGCGGCCTCGGCGGTGAGCGTGGCGATTCTCGGCTGGGGCTGGAGCGTGGTGCCTGCGGCGTTGCTGGGCATGGCCTGTGCGGCGCTGGCGGGAACCATCACGGGCTCGATCACTGTGGCCTGGCGCATCCCGTCGTTCATCGTTTCCCTGGGGGTGCTGGAAATGGCCCGGGGCGTTGCCTACCAGATGACCGGCTCGCGCACTGCCTATATCGGTGATGCGTTCGCCTGGTTGTCGAATCCGATTGCCTTTGGCATTTCGCCGTCGTTTATCATTGCGCTGCTGATTATCTTCCTGGCCCAGGCGGTGCTGACGCGCACCGTGTTCGGCCGCTACCTGATCGGCATCGGTACCAACGAAGAGGCGGTGCGTCTGGCGGGGATCAATCCAAAGCCCTACAAGATCCTGGTGTTCAGTCTGATGGGGTTGTTGGCGGGCATCGCAGCGCTGTTTCAAATTTCTCGCCTGGAAGCGGCAGACCCGAATGCGGGCTCCGGTCTGGAGTTGCAGGTCATCGCTGCGGTGGTGATTGGCGGCACCAGCCTGATGGGCGGACGCGGTTCGGTGATCAGTACCTTCTTCGGCGTCTTGATTATTTCCGTGCTGGCTGCAGGCCTGGCGCAAATCGGCGCATCAGAACCGACCAAGCGCATCATCACCGGTGCGGTCATTGTGATTGCCGTGGTGCTGGACACCTATCGCAGCCAGCGCGCCAATCGGCGGGTTTGATTCATGGCAACAATCAAGGATGTGGCGGCGCTGGCGGGGATTTCCTACACCACGGTGTCCCATGTACTGAACAAGACGCGGCCGGTCAGTGAAGAGGTGCGGGTCAAGGTCGAGGCGGCTATCAAGCGCCTCGACTATGTGCCCAGTGCAGTGGCCCGTTCACTCAAGGCCAAGACCACCGCGACCATCGGCCTATTGGTGCCCAACAGTCTCAACCCCTACTTCGCCGAACTGGCACGAGGGATCGAGGACTACTGCGAGCGCAACGGTTACTGCGTGATCCTCTGCAACTCCGACGATAACCCGGACAAGCAGCGCAACTATCTGCGGGTGCTTCTGGAAAAGCGCATTGATGGGCTGATCGTGACATCCGCTGGTGGTGACAGCGGTCTGGCCCAGGGCCTGGCCGGGGTGCGCACGCCGATGGTGATTGTCGACCGAGGACTGGAAGGGGTGGACGCCGATCTGGTGCGTATCGACCACCATTACGGTGCCTACCTGGCGACCCGGCACCTTCTGGAGCTGGGGCACCGGGACATCGCCTGCATCGGCGGTCCGGCCAACACCAGTGTGGCGCAGATGCGTCTGGCGGGGTTTCGCCAGGCACTGCAGGAGGCCGGTGTCGAGGTGCCGGCAGGGCGCATCCTGGAAAGTGACTTCAGCAGCAACGGTGGTTATCGCGCTGCGGCACAGTTGCTTGAGGGGCGCCGGCCAAGCGCAATTTTCGCCGCCAACGACATGATGGGTATCGGTGTGTTGCGGGCTGCGGCTGAGCGCAATATTCGTGTGCCCAGTGAGCTCTCGGTGATCGGCTTCGACGACATCCTCATGAGCCGTTATGTCTACCCGGCGCTGACCACGGTGGGTCAGTCGATCCTGCAACTGGGGGAGACCGCGGCAGAGTTGCTGCTGCGCCGGATTGCCTCGCGGGATTTGCCGATCGACCAGCGCATCGTTACGCCGAATATTGTCTTGCGGGAATCGACTGCGCCGCTCAGCAGCGCATTTGCCGAGTTCCGCTGAATCCAAACGATTGAGTATCGATGTATGCCAGCAAAAGTAGTGGTAGTGGGAAGCCTCAACATGGACCTGGTGACCCGGGCCGAGCGCCTGCCGCGAGGGGGCGAGACGCTGATTGGCAAATCCTTTGCCACGGTGTCTGGTGGCAAGGGGGCCAATCAGGCAGTGGCGGCGGCCAGGCTGGGGGCGCAGGTGTCGATGGTTGGCTGTGTCGGTGATGATGCCTATGGCGAGCAATTGCGCAGTGCATTGCTCGCCGAGCAGATCGATTGCCAGGCGGTGAGCGTGGTAGAGGGGTCCAGCGGCGTCGCCCTGATCGTGGTTGATGACAGTAGCCAGAATGCAATTGTCATCGTCGCCGGTGGCAACGGTCTGCTCAGCCCCGAGAAGGTTGCGGGGTTCGATCGGGTGTTGCAGGAGGCCGACGTGATCATCTGTCAGTTGGAGGTGCCCCCGGCAACGGTGGGGTACACCCTCAAGCGCGGGCGTGAGCTGGGCAAGACGGTGATTCTCAATCCGGCGCCGGCCAGCGGCCCGCTGCCGGCGCAGTGGTACGGCTCGATCGACTATCTGATTCCCAATGAAAGCGAGGCGTCCGCCCTCAGTGGCGTGGCGGTGGACTCCCTGGAGAGCGCCGAGGCTGCGGCCGGTCGCTTGATCACCGCCGGTGCCGGTAAGGTCATCATCACCCTGGGGGCGCAAGGTTCGCTGTTTGCCAATGGCCGCAGTTTTGAGCATTTCCCGGCGCCCAAGGTCAAGGCTATCGACACCACGGCAGCGGGGGATACCTTTGTCGGTGGTTTTGCCGCCGCCCTGGCTGCCGGCAAGAGCGAGGCCGATGCGATCCGCTTTGGTCAGGTCGCCGCGGCGCTGTCGGTGACGCGTGCCGGTGCACAACCTTCCATTCCCGCGCTGTCCGACGTTCAGGCCTTTGTCCCTTCATGAAAAAGACACCTTTGCTCAATATTGCCCTGTCACGCTTGATTGCCTCTTTGGGCCACGGTGACGTCGTGGTGATCGGTGATGCCGGTCTGCCTGTGCCTCCTGGCGTCGAGTTGATCGATCTGGCCCTGACTCACGGCGTTCCCGATTTTCTCGGCACCCTCAAGGTACTGCTTAGCGAGATGCAGGTGGAGAGTCATGTGCTGGCCGAGGAGATTCTGCTCAAGCGGCCGCAGCCCTTGTTGGGGCTGGACGTGCTGAACTTCGGTGGCGAACTGGGGACCCGGAGATTGATGAGTCACGAAGATTTCAAGGTGCTCAGTCGCCAGGCTCGTGCGGTGATTCGCACGGGAGAGTGCCAGCCGTATTGCAACATCGCCCTGGTTGCCGGGGTGACCTTCTAGGCCGCTGTCCGGCTTTTCCTTACCTTGCACAAGGAGTGCGCCATGCACCGCTATGCTCTGCTGTTTCAACATTGGTTCCGGAGTCTGCTGCTCTTGTCTCTACTCACTGCTACCGGCGCTCAGGCGGCGGAAAAAATCGATCTGATCATCGACACCGATCCGGGGGCTGACGATGTGGTGGCCCTGCTGTTCGCCCTGGCCTCGCCCGAGGAGTTGCATGTTCGTGCCTTGACCACGGTGGCGGGCAACGTGCGCCTGGACAAGACCTCGCGTAATGCTCGTCTGGCCCGTGAATGGGCTGGTCGCGATGAAGTGCCGGTCTACGCAGGGGCGCCAAAACCGCTGCTGCGCACGCCGATCTATGCCGAGAATATCCACGGTAAGGAAGGCATTTCCGGGGTGACTGTGCATGAGCCCAAGGCGCCTCTGGCCAAGGGCAATGCGGTCAACTATCTGATCGATACGTTGCGGGCGGCCAAGCCCCACAGCATCACCATCGCCATGCTGGGTCCGCAGACCAACCTGGCACTGGCATTGATCCAGGCACCGGATATTACCCAGGGCATCAAGGAAGTGGTGGTCATGGGGGGCGCGCACTTCAATGGGGGCAATATCACCCCGGTGGCGGAGTTCAACCTGTTCGCCGATCCTCAAGCGGCCGAAGTGGTGCTCAAGAGTGGCGTCAAGCTGACCTACCTGCCACTGGACGTGACCCACAAGGTGCTGACCAGCGAGGCGCGACTGCAGAAAATCGCCGCCTTGAACAACAATGCCAGCAAGGTGGTAGGCGATATCCTCAACGAGTACGTCAAGGGCGACATGGAGCACTACGGCATTCCTGGTGGCCCGGTGCATGACGCGACGGTGATTGCTTATCTGCTCAAGCCTGAGCTGTTCAGCGGGCGTCAGGCCAACATGGTTGTCGACAGTCGTGAAGGGCCGACGTTTGGCCAGACCATCGTCGACTGGTACGACGGTCTGAAGCAGGAAAAGAACGTGTTCTGGGTTGAGAACGGTGATGCTCAGGGCTTCTTCGACTTGCTCACCGAGCGTCTGGCTCGCCTCAAGTAAGCAGCGCCCCCGCAGGCTCCTGCCTGCGGGGTTCTATTCGCGTTCCGGGTCCTGTGCGCCTGGGTGATCGGCAGGGTACTTCTCGAAAACCTGCTCAATGAACGCTCGGGCGGACTGAGTTCCCAGTTCCTTAACCAGCAGGTCTATGCCAATGATCGCCAACTCTTCCGGGCTCCCTGGGCTATAGGAGCACTGGCCCTGGGGCCATTTGGCTTTGATGTCGGCGTCGATACTCACGGTGGCCATGAAAGTCTCACGAATTCGGATAAGGCGGGCGCCAGGGCTGGGCCTGGGCGGGTGTTTGCTGCGCCGCAGAGTTAACCATGTTGCCGGACATTTGGCACTCCGACTTAGGCATCAAGCGAGGGGCTATGCGACACTGGCGCTTTTCCTGCGCTCAAGGAAGCTTTTGTGCAAATCGATTTGAATCAGCCTGATGCCCTGACTCTGGAGGCGGTGCGCCAGCTTCTGGCGTCGGCCAGTGACAACGTACATACCCAGTTGCGTGTCACCAGGACCGGAATTGCCTACATCTCTTCGGGAGTGGTGGGAGGTGCCGAGATCGAGGGCTTGTTGTTTCGACTGGAAACCTGGGCAGCCGGATCCGGCTATGTCGG
>NZ_MOAK01000058.1:11408-20826 GCF_003732485.1 Pseudomonas protegens | reverse complement strand
GAACTGGCCAAAGCCGGCGTTTGACTACATCGATATCTATTGAGTGTTGTTCATATTCAGTGACGATTGTCCTGTGAAAGTGTCGCGATGCCTGAGGCAGACTTATCCGCTGTCCGTGGCATAGGGCAAAAGGCCATTTTGTTTTGAAACCAATAGCCTAATCGGCTGTCGCACGATCTCTGCTTAAATTTGAAAAGGAGGCTTCATGCCTTGGAAGCTCGCTTCATTCGGAACCTTGTTGGCCGCTGTTGTCCTCAGTGGATGCAGCGCCACCGGGTCGACAAAGGAACCTGTGGCCTCTGAGTCCGGACACACTCGTTGTGAAGCAACAGCTGCCGAATTTGCCGTCGGCAAGAAGGCTTCTCCCGAACTGCTGGAGCAGGCCCGTACTCGCGCAGGAGCGCAATATGCGCGTTTCCTCATGCCTAATGACATGATTACTCTGGAATACCGCTCCGACCGCCTGAACCTCAACACCGATGCTGGTCTGGTGGTCACCCGGGTCAACTGTGGTTGAGGGTTAGGCTTTTTGCCCGCCCATAAAAAACCCCGTCACATGGACGGGGTTTTTTTAGCTCGCTGAGAACTTACTCAGGGCGAACTTGTGCAGCTTGCATACCCTTTTGGCCTTTCTCAGCCACGAAGGAAACGGTTTGGCCTTCTTTCAGGCTTTTGAAACCGTCGCTTTCAATAGCTTTGAAGTGTACGAACAGGTCGTCACCGCCACCTTGAGGAGTGATGAAGCCGAAGCCTTTTTCATCGTTGAACCATTTTACGGTGCCGGTTTGGCGATTAGACATGGTGTATCTCCAAGAAACATATATTTTCAGTAGTGCTGTGCTGCTCAGGCCAACTGGGCACACCGAGCTATCATAGTCGAAATGTTCGGCTTGGGAGCCCCCTGTAGGTGCTCTTTGCCCGATGTGTCCGTGTATTTTGCCGCTCGAGATGGCTGCAGGCCCCGGTTTAAGGGGGTTTCGCGGAAAACAAGCGGAGATAAAAAAACCCGTAAAAGCTGCGTAAATTGTGAAAAAAACTGCGTTTCAGGCCCCCTGGCAAGCGTTGGTGGAGCCTGTTTCGATCGTTGGCAGGTTATTTGACCACTCGGCAAGCAGCGATGGCGTCCAGAGCTCGGGTTCTCAGTTCTGCACTAGGCTGCTTGGATTTGCTCATCAGCTCCTTGATTTCCTCGGTGGTGAATTTGTCATTCAGCTTTTCTGCACCGCAGGCGCAATGTTTCTCGGCGCTTTTGGCGTCGATGCTTTGGCTGGCTGCTGCAGTGCAGTCCTTCATGTAGTCGGCACGAGCTCCGGCCGGCCATGCAGCTTGTGCGCTCAAGGGCAGGAGCAGGGCGAGTGGGGCGGCAAGGGCAAACAATTGAGTAAGGCGCATGAGTCGAGTTCTCCTGAGGTCGATAGCAAGGACGACGATTCTCCGGGTATTTGAGGTTCGGCGTACATCGCAAGTTCACTTTCTTGAATAAAAGACCGGAAAGTATCTTTTGGGAAACTTGCTGCGCGGTGATTACGATTTATCTGTGCTAGCATGCTCGGCTTGGGTGTTTTCAAGCTTTGGGTGTTTCACCTCCCTCGCGGTCTATGCCTCATTAATTTTGATTTGAACCCCAGTCACTCTGGTTCGGTTTTCCGGTTGGCCGCAAGGCTCTTGCCACTGTGAGGCAGGCGTTTGTTACAGAACGGCCGGACTGAATCGCGTACTGGCTCATCCCAACCCACGTGACCTTTGGTAGGGGTCACCACTAGGAGAGGAGGCGCCATGCCCACTATTACTCTTCCCGACGGTAGTCAACGTTCATTCGATCACGCGGTTTCCGTAGCTGAGGTCGCCGCATCCATTGGTGCAGGTCTGGCTAAAGCCACCCTGGCCGGCAAGGTGAATGGCAAGCTGGTCGACGCCTGCGATGTGATCGACGGCGACGCAACCCTGCAAATCATCACACCCAAGGACGAAGAGGGGCTGGAGATCATTCGCCACTCTTGCGCTCATCTGGTAGGGCATGCGGTCAAGCAGCTGTATCCGACCGCCAAGATGGTCATCGGCCCGGTCATCGATGAAGGCTTCTATTACGACATCGCCTATGAGCGTCCCTTTACGCCCGAGGACATGGCCGCTATCGAACAGCGCATGCAGCAGCTGATCGAGAAAGACTACGACGTGATCAAGAAGGTCACCCCGCGAGCCGAAGTGATTGAGGTGTTCAAATCTCGTGGCGAGGACTACAAGTTGCGCCTGGTGGAGGACATGCCGAATGAACAGGCGATGGGTCTCTACTATCACGAAGAATATGTCGACATGTGCCGCGGTCCACACGTGCCGAACACGCGTTTCCTGAAATCGTTCAAATTGACCAAGCTGTCGGGTGCCTACTGGCGCGGCGACGCCAAGAACGAGCAATTGCAGCGGGTTTACGGTACTGCCTGGGCGGATAAGAAGCAGCTCGCTGCCTATATCCAGCGTATCGAAGAGGCTGAAAAGCGCGACCATCGTAAGATTGGCAAGCGTTTGGGCCTGTTCCATACCCAGGAAGAAGCGCCGGGCATGGTGTTCTGGCACCCCAATGGCTGGACCCTGTACCAGGTGCTTGAGCAGTACATGCGCAAGGTGCAGCGTGAGAACGGCTATCTGGAGATCAAGACTCCGCAAGTGGTCGATCGCAGCCTTTGGGAAAAGTCCGGGCACTGGGCCAACTATTCCGAGAACATGTTCACCACTGAGTCGGAAAGCCGCGACTACGCGATCAAGCCCATGAACTGCCCGTGCCACGTGCAGGTGTTCAATCAGGGCCTGAAGAGCTACCGCGAGCTGCCGATGCGCCTGGCCGAATTCGGTGCTTGCCATCGTAACGAGCCTTCGGGAGCGTTGCACGGCATCATGCGTGTACGTGGCTTCACTCAGGACGATGCTCACATCTTCTGCACTGAAGATCAGATGCAGGCCGAGTCCGCTGCGTTCATCAAGCTAACTATGGATGTCTATGCCGACTTCGGCTTCAAGGACATCGAAATGAAGCTTTCCACTCGCCCTGAAAAGCGCGTGGGTTCCGATGAGCTGTGGGATCGTGCGGAAAATGCACTGGCTGCGGCTCTGGACAGTGCCGGGTTGCCGTATGATCTGCAGCCGGGTGAGGGGGCGTTCTATGGTCCGAAGATCGAGTTCTCGCTGAAAGACTGCCTGGGCCGTGTATGGCAGTGTGGTACCTTGCAGCTGGACTTCAATCTGCCGATTCGCCTGGGCGCTGAATACGTATCCGAAGACAACAGCCGTAAGCATCCGGTGATGTTGCACCGAGCGATTCTCGGTTCCTTCGAGCGTTTTGTCGGGATTCTGATCGAGCATTACGAGGGCGCGTTCCCTGCGTGGCTGGCTCCGACTCAGGCCGTGGTGATGAATATCACTGATAAACAGGCAGATTTTGCCCTCGAAGTAGAAAAAGCACTCAATCAAAGCGGATTTCGTGCCAAGTCCGACTTGAGAAATGAAAAGATCGGCTTTAAAATCCGCGAGCATACTTTGCTCAAGGTTCCCTATCTCTTGGTTATCGGAGATCGGGAGGTCGAGATGCAGACTGTCGCTGTGCGTACCCGTGAAGGTGAAGACCTGGGCTCGATGCCTGTGGAGCAATTCTCGGCGTTCCTCGCACAAGCGGTTTCCCGGCGTGGTCGCCAAGATTCGGAGTAATTATTATTAAGCGTGATATGAGACAAGATAAACGAGCTGCACCGAAAGCCCCGATCAACGAGAATATCTCGGCACGCGAGGTTCGGTTAATTGGCGCTGACGGCGAGCAGATTGGCATCGTCTCGATTGATGAAGCGCTTCGTATAGCTGAAGAAGCCAAGCTGGATCTGGTGGAAATTTCCGCCGACGCAGTCCCACCTGTTTGCCGGGTGATGGATTACGGCAAATCGATCTTCGAAAAGAAGAAACAGATTGCTGCTGCGAAGAAGAACCAGAAGCAGATTCAGGTTAAAGAAATCAAGTTTCGTCCAGGGACGGAGGAAGGGGATTACCAGGTAAAACTGCGCAACCTGGTACGTTTCCTGAGTGACGGGGACAGGGCCAAGGTATCCTTGCGATTCCGCGGCCGTGAGATGGCCCACCAGGAGCTGGGGATGGAACTTCTCAAGCGGGTTGAAGCTGACCTGCAAGAGTACGGTTCGGTCGAACAGCATCCTAAGATGGAAGGACGCCAGCTGATCATGGTCATCGCCCCGAAAAAGAAGAAGTAATCAACAGGGCACGGCAGGCCTTCTGATTATGTTTATCAACTGAATGCGGAGTATCCGAACATGCCAAAGATGAAAACCAAAAGTGGTGCTGCTAAGCGGTTTCTGAAAACTGCTAACGGTATCAAGCACAAGCACGCTTTCAAGAGCCACATCCTGACCAAAATGTCGACCAAGCGTAAGCGTCAACTGCGCGGTAGCAGCTTGCTGCATCCGTCTGACGTGGCAAAAGTCGAGCGCATGCTGCGCCTTCGTTAATTTTTGGATCAAGAATAGAGGAAGTAACTCATGGCTCGTGTAAAGCGTGGCGTCATTGCCCGTAAACGTCACAAAAAAATTCTGAAACTTGCTAAAGGCTACTACGGCGCACGCTCGCGCGTATTCCGTGTTGCCAAGCAAGCGGTAATCAAGGCAGGCCAATACGCCTACCGTGACCGTCGTCAGAAAAAACGTCAGTTCCGCGCTCTGTGGATCGCTCGTATCAACGCTGGTGCTCGTACTAACGGTCTGTCTTACAGCCGTCTGATCGCTGGCCTGAAAAAGGCGTCCATCGAGATCGACCGTAAGGTTCTGGCTGATCTGGCAGTGAACGAAAAAGCGGCGTTTGCTGCGATTGTCGAGAAAGCTAAAGCCACCTTGGCTTAAGTACCCCCGACAGTCATCCGGGCTCACCTTTCGTGAGCTCTGGTGTTAAACGTCATAAATAGGGGAAGAGCCTTCAAGCTCTTCCCCTATTTTGTATCTGGAGTCTGTACATGGAAAACCTGGATGCGCTGGTTTCTCAAGCACTTGAGGCCGTGCAACACGCTGAAGACATCAATGCCCTGGAACAGATCCGGGTTCACTTCCTTGGCAAGAAGGGCGAACTGACTCAGGTGATGAAGACCCTGGGCAACCTGCCTGCCGAAGAGCGCCCGCAAGTCGGAGCGCTGATCAACGTTGCCAAGGAGCGTGTAACAGAGGTTCTCAATGCGCGCAAAGCGGCTTTCGAGGAGGCGGAACTCAGCGCCAAACTCGCTGCCGAGTGCATTGACGTAACTCTGCCGGGCCGTGGCCAGACCTCTGGCGGTCTGCACCCGATTACGCGGACCCTGGAACGTATCGAGCAGTTCTTTACCCACATTGGCTACGGCATCGCCGAAGGTCCTGAGGTCGAAGACGACTATCACAACTTCGAGGCGCTCAACATCCCGGGCCATCACCCGGCCCGATCGATGCATGACACGTTCTATTTCAATGCGAACATGCTGTTGCGCACCCATACCTCGCCGGTACAGGTCCGCACCATGGAATCGCAGCAGCCGCCTATTCGCATCGTCTGCCCAGGCCGTGTCTATCGTAGCGACTCCGATATCACTCACTCGCCGATGTTCCATCAGGTCGAAGGCCTGCTGGTGGATCGCGACATCAATTTTGCCGACCTGAAAGGCACCATTGAAGAGTTCCTGCGGGTGTTCTTTGAAAAAGAACTGGCCGTGCGTTTCCGTCCTTCGTACTTCCCGTTCACCGAGCCATCCGCTGAAGTTGATATGGAGTGCGTGATGTGCAGCGGTAAAGGTTGCCGCGTCTGCAAACAGACCGGTTGGCTGGAAGTCATGGGCTGCGGCATGGTTCACCCGAACGTGCTGCGTATGTCCGGGATCGACCCCGAGGAGTTTCAGGGTTTTGCCTTCGGCATGGGCGCCGAGCGTTTGGCCATGCTGCGTTACGGTGTCAATGACTTGCGCCTGTTCTTCGACAACGACTTGCGGTTCCTTGCGCAATTTCGCTAGTCGCGCGTCCGTAACGAATCTATTAGGAGAGCAGGATGAAATTCAGTGAACAATGGCTGCGTGGCTGGGTTAGCCCGCAGGTGAGTCGTGACGAGCTGGCTGCTCGTCTGTCGATGGCCGGTCTTGAGGTTGACAGCGTAACGCCAGCCGCCGGTGATTTCAGTGGTGTAGTGGTGGGCGAAGTGCTCAGCACCGAGCAGCACCCGGATGCCGACAAGCTGCGCGTATGCCAGGTCAGCAACGGTGCAGAGACCTTCCAGGTGGTCTGCGGTGCACCTAACGTGCGTCCAGGCTTGAAGATCCCATTCGCGATGATTGGCGCCGAGCTGCCGGGCGATTTCAAGATCAAGAAAGCCAAGCTGCGTGGCGTTGAGTCCAACGGCATGCTGTGTTCCCAAGCCGAACTGCAGATTGGCGAAGGCAGTGACGGTCTGATGGAGCTACCAACCGACGCTCCGGTCGGGGAGGACGTTCGCACCTATCTGAATCTGGATGATGCGAGCATTGAAGTCGACCTGACGCCAAACCGTGGTGACTGCCTGTCGCTTGCCGGTCTGGCCCGTGAGGTCGGTGCGCTCTATGCCGCTAAAGTGCAGCGCCCTGAAGTGAAAGTGGTTGCCGCAGTGCACGACGAAGTACGCCCTGTGGAAGTACTGGCTCCGACGGCCTGTCCGCGCTATCTGGGTCGGGTTGTTCGCAATGTCGATTTGTCCAAACCGACCCCTCTGTGGATGGTTGAACGCTTGCGTCGTGCCGACGTGCGCAGTATCGATGCGGCGGTGGACATCACCAACTATGTGATGCTCGAACTGGGCCAGCCGCTGCATGCTTTCGATCTCGCCGAAATCAACGGCGGCATTCGGGTACGCATGGCAGAAGAGGGCGAGAAACTGGTACTGCTCGACGGCCAGGAAGTTACCCTGCGTAGCGATACCCTGGTGATTGCTGACCACACCCGTGCTCTGGCAATCGCTGGCGTTATGGGCGGTGAGCATAGTGGCGTTACCGCAAACACTCGCGATGTGTTTTTGGAAAGCGCTTTCTTCGACCAAATTTCGGTTGCTGGCAAAGCTCGTTCCTATGGCCTGCATACCGATGCTTCTCATCGCTATGAGCGTGGTGTGGACTGGCAGTTGGCTCGCGAGGCCATGGAGCGTGCAACTGGATTGTTGCTTGAGATCACTGGCGGCGAAGCTGGTCCGATCATCGAAGCGGTCAACGAGCAGCACTTGCCATCTGTTGCACCTGTGACTCTACGCGCTGAGCGCATCACTCAGATGCTAGGCATGGAAATCGACGGTCCCGAGGTCGAGCGTCTGCTCACCGCGTTGGGCCTGACAGTCACTGCCGATGGTGCAGGGCAATGGCGCGTTGAAGTGCCAAGCCACCGTTTCGATATCCGCCTTGAAGTCGACTTGATCGAAGAGTTGGCGCGTCTCTACGGCTACAACCGTTTGCCGGTTCGTTATCCGCAGGCTCGTCTGGCTCCTCAGGCCAAGGCGGAAGCGCAAGGTGATCTACCTGCCCTGCGGCGTCTGCTGGTAGCCCGTGGTTATCAGGAAGCAATCACTTACAGCTTCATCGATCCGAAATTGTTTGAACAGTTCAATCCAGGCGTTGAACCGCTGTTATTGGCCAACCCGATTTCGGCTGACATGGCGGCCATGCGCTCCTCGTTGTGGCCAGGTCTAGTCAAGGCACTTCAGCACAACCTGAATCGTCAGCAGGATCGCGTCCGCATGTTTGAAAGCGGCTTGCGTTTTATCGGTCAACTGGAAGGCTTGAAGCAGCAGCCAATGCTGGCCGGCGTCGTTTGCGGCAGTCGCTTGCCTGAAGGTTGGGCGCAAAGTCGCGATGGAGTCGACTTCTTTGACGTCAAGGCGGATGTCGAGGCAGTGCTGGGCCTTGCTGGCGCACTGGATGAATTCACTTTTGCTCCGGGCAAGCATCCTGCGCTGCATCCTGGCCAGACTGCACGTATCGAGCGCGATGGTCGTGAGGTTGGCTATCTGGGGGCAATTCACCCGGAGCTGGCGAAAAATCTTGGCCTGGATCGTCCGGTTTACGTATTTGAGCTGGTTCTGGGTGAGGTGGCTCAAGGTCGTCTTCCGAAGTTCCACGAGCTTTCGCGTTTCCCAGAAGTGCGCCGTGACCTGGCTTTACTGGCAGATCGTGACGTTGCGGCGAGCGCAGTGCTGGATGTAATTCGTGAAAATGCAGGCGAATGGCTGACAGACCTCAGGCTCTTTGACGTCTATCAGGGTAAAGGCATTGATCCGCATAGAAAAAGCCTTGCCGTCGGCTTGACCTGGCAGCATCCATCGCGCACTCTTAATGACGATGAGGTGAATTCCACGACACAAAACATCCTCACCTCGCTCGAACAAAGGTTGAACGCCACGTTAAGGAAGTGACGTATGGGGGCTCTGACGAAAGCTGAAATGGCCGAACGTCTCTACGAAGAGCTAGGCCTGAATAAACGCGAGGCCAAGGAATTGGTCGAGCTATTCTTTGAAGAAATCAGGCACGCTCTCGAAGACAACGAACAGGTCAAATTGTCCGGTTTCGGTAACTTCGACCTTCGGGATAAACGCCAGCGTCCTGGCCGCAACCCGAAAACGGGTGAAGAAATCCCGATCACGGCTCGCCGTGTGGTCACCTTTCGTCCAGGGCAGAAGTTGAAGGCCCGAGTTGAGGCTTATGCTGGAACCAAGTCATAACGACGAGCTCCCGGTCATTCCGGGTAAACGCTACTTCACCATCGGTGAAGTCAGCGAGCTCTGTGCGGTCAAACCGCATGTGCTGCGTTATTGGGAGCAAGAGTTTCCTCAACTCAACCCCGTCAAACGCCGCGGAAATCGCCGGTATTATCAGCGCCAGGACGTGTTGATGATCCGGCAGATCCGCGCGTTGCTTTATGATCAGGGGTTTACCATCGGCGGAGCGCGCTTGCGCCTTTCCGGCGATGAGGCCAAAGACGACACCACTCAATACAAGCAACTGATCCGTCAGATGATCTCTGAGCTGGAAGATGTGCTTGTGGTGCTGAAGAAGTAATTCATCGAATTAAATACTTCCACTTTTCAAAAGCTTGCGGTATATTCCTCAACGTTTCCTGAGAAGTGAAACAGGTTTAACGCCTAGTCGGGGCGTAGCGCAGTCCGGTAGCGCACTAGCATGGGGTGCTAGGGGTCGAGTGTTCGAATCACTCCGTCCCGACCATATTTTTCAATGACTTAGCCGCTTTCGAGCGGCTTTGTTGTTTCTGCCATAGTGACTTTCCAAGTGACCCTGGCCTTTTTCTTCATGCCTCCCTCCTTTTCAAAATCGTCAGTGCTGGTGCGCGCGAGTCAGTTGCTGATACCTTGTTTGCCGCCTCAATGAGCTGATCCAGTTCTG
>NZ_MOAK01000058.1:8879-11366 GCF_003732485.1 Pseudomonas protegens | reverse complement strand
CGATCTTCCTCTGTCACACCTGCAGCGCGTAGCCTTCTCCCCAAGGTGTGCTTCAGGTCATGAATGCGGATTCTGGCAAAGCCATCATGCGCCGGCCGCAAGAACTTCTCCTGCCACTTCTTCGCCGCCCTGACTCTGGCCTTCTTCCAGGCTGAGTCATTCATGCGGTGTACCGTCGTTTCATTCCCCTCGCCATCAGGCTTGCCAAATGGGAATACGTAGAGCTGATGCTTTCCGCGCTGCCTCTCGATCACCGACTTGGCCACGTCATTCAAAACGACCAGACGCTCGTCTCGGTTCTTCACGCCAGACCTGGCGCTCCTACCCCCAAAGCCGGCCGGTATCAGAAAGACGCTAGTCCCCAGTTCTGGTACCGCAATCTCCCAATTCCATTGAAGCTTGCACACCTCCTGCTCCCGGCACCCGGTGTTTACCTTGAACATCGCCATAGTCTGCAGGTGCGCTGGCAGCTCAGCGAACAGGATCGATTGCTCTTCCCACGAAAGCGGGTAGGGCCTCCTGCTGTTCGTTCTCTCATCAAGCAGTGAAATCATCGGTACCACGTCGAGCAGCGGCCGGCGTTCCTCATCCCGCCATTTCCGCGCGCAGAGGTTCAGCACGCGGATGACCCGCTGAAGGGCGATGTTCACGGTTCGGTTGGTGACTGGCTTTCCGACGCGAATCTTCATCGCGGCGACCATAAGGCCCATGCTCACGCAGCACCTCGCAAGGCTTTGTCATGAGTGAACAAGCCGTCCCAGGTTTTCTTCATAGGCAGCTCACCGGCCAGGTACAGGTCGTACAGGCGCACAGCGCCCTTCTTGAGCAAGACTGGCGTGAAGGAAATGAAGGCTTCTTTGCCGTGGGGAGTGACTTCGTGCTGGTGCTCGGTCATGTACTTGTCGCGGGCGTAGGAAGCCACGCGAAGGCGCAGACCGGACTTGCTCTCGTTGTAGAGCCAGCTCCGGCTCTCCAGGTACTTGCCCACCTGCATCACGTTGACCCCGTTGAGACCCTTGCAGAATTGGGTGTGGGTCATGCCTTCCTTGAACAGATTTTCCAGGGAGTGGATCTTGGTGGCCTGGGCTTCGACCTGAATGGTCAGCTGAAGTCGGGCCTGCTCGGCCTCAAAGGCCAGCTGGATCAGATCCATGCGAGAAAGCTCGCGCGGCTGGGCGATGACCGCCTCAAGCTCGCGCCAGCGGCGAACGACGGCCAGGCGCATCTTGGCGCTGTAGCCGGTCAGCAGCGTGTCGGTCATCTCTCGGTCGAGGTTGAAGCACGGCAGGAAGCGCCCGGTGCTGTCCTTGTACTGGGCTGAAAAATCAGCCGAGTCGATTTCGAGCTCAGCGAGCATCGAACGGATATCAGCCAGCACGTTCTTGTGCAGCTTTCCGGTCAGTTCGGCGATCTCAACAGACGACATAGTCCGCGCCACGTTTTGCGAACTCTGAAAACGTGGCGCGATATTGGTAGGGGTATTGCTGGAATTGGCAACTGGCCCGGGCGTGCAGCGTAAAGCGCCAAGAACAGTTATCCAGCGGGAGAACAAGCCGAAAGGCCCGCGGCTGGAGGAACAACACGAAGAAGGCCGGCGAGAACGTAGCCAGCAGCTGATCCCGGCCAGCAAGGATTTTTCACTGATGCACCTGGTTACCCGGGTGCATTGGGAAAACAACCAGCCCAGGAAGTACGACATGACCCTCTATTTGATCGATACCACCGCAAACAACGTTGTGGTCAGCACTCACAAGACCTTCTTCGCCGCAGTGACTAGACGTCACGACCTCGCGAAATTCGAGAATCGCCGCGGCTTTGGCGGCCTGGAAGTCGTAGAGCTACAGGCTCAAGAAAACGTCATGCAACTGACCAACGCCCTGCAATCTGGGGATTGGGGGAGCGGTGCGCGAGCTATTGCGCAGCTTGGCGCTGGGGCTGGGGCCTCTGCGAAGAGTCTTGCGGCCGCCCTGATACCCGCGGGGCTGCTGGCGGGCGTCATCGGTGGTCTCGGGTATGCCTACTTCGATGCCATGAAGCAGGCGCGGGAGTTCAACAGCGTTATCAATGGTGGCTCCAACGATGCAGGGCAAAGTGTAGCCAGCCTCAAGTCCATGAGTGATTCGGCTGGTACGCTGACCGGCAACCTGGCCGGTGCGCGCGAGGCTGTAATCGCTCTGGCATCTGGGGCGGCAACCAGCGGTGTCCAGATGCAGAACCTGGCCGAGGCCGCAGCGGCCATTGGTGAGGTCACGGGGAAGGGGGCGGGTGATATTGCGACGTCGCTGGCCAATGCTGGCAACACCGCAACGGAAGCGGCATCGAAGATCAGCGATCAATATGGGCTGCTGACCTACGAGCAGTACCAGGTCATCAAGGCCATCGATGAGCAGGGTGACCACCAGCTCGCGCTGGATACACTCAGTGAAAACCTGAATCAGTCTGCGCAGGAGCGGCTAAAAAACTACCGCGATTCGCTGTCGGACATCG
>NZ_MOAK01000058.1:1487-8825 GCF_003732485.1 Pseudomonas protegens | reverse complement strand
GATCTGAAATCTTCCCGGACCTGGCCAAGCAAATCGAGATCACCCAGCGGGTGCTGGATACCCGGCCGTATCTTTGATTGCCAGGAGCTGATCATGCGCAAGCACATCTTGAGCGCGATCCAGGCGCATGCGGCAGCTGAGTATCCGAAGGAGTGCTGCGGCCTGGTCCTTACCATTGGTCGCAGGCAGCAGTACTTCCCGTGCCGAAACATCTCGACTGAGCCGAGCGAAGAATTCCGGCTTGACCCGGAGGACTACGCCACGGCGGAGGATCTGGGTGAGGTGATCGGCATTGTTCATTCGCACCCAGACGCCACCAGCAGGCCGTCACCTCGGGACCTGGCTATGTGCGAGGTCACGGCCTTGCCCTGGCACATTCTGAGCTGGCCTGAGGGCGATCTGCGCACGGTTACCCCATCGGGCTCTACGCCGCTTCTCAGGCGCCCATTCGTGCATGGCGCCTGGGACTGCTGGCAGGTCTGTGCGGACTGGTACAAGCGGGAATGGGGGCTTGAGTTCGAGGCTTTCAAGCGGGAGGACGGCTGGTGGGAGGACCCGGCTGGTCCGAGCCTCTATGAGCAGGCCTACGAGGCTGCCGGCTTCTACCGTGTGGACCGCCCTGATCGTGGTGACATGATCGTCATGGCAGTGGGGCGCACTGCACATCCGAACCACGCCGGGATCTACCTGGGTGCCGATCCGGCATTGCCAGGGGAAGAGTCGGGCACCTTCGGCCCTGGGCCTTTCCTGTTGCACCACCTGTACGGGCGCCCGAGCGAGATCATCGTCTTCGGCGGGCCTTGGTATCACAGAGCTCGCCTGATTCTCAGGCACAAAGATGCGCAATAACCAAGTGACACGGCGGGCCAAAAACAAGAAAGGTAGGTCATCCTCCCGTGGGGAGGTTCAGTAAGACGCCTATATTTGGTCGCTCTCCAAGGCCTCCAATCAGTTTGGCGCGAATTTGAAAGCACGACTCTCCGAACACTCCGTTTCCGCGCATCTGTGTCACGTAGTCTTTCGCAGCGTCTCTCGGAAGATATCCAACCTTGAATGAGTCGATGTAAACGGCGCAGGCGTTTTTGTCATGAGGATTGTTCGGCTCGGTCACAATGAATGCTTCTAGATTGTTTTCGTAGGCGACCGACATGTTATTTCGTATGTGCCTCAGCTCGGCTTGAAAATACGATTCTCCAACAACATGGAAGCCAAAGCTGGTCGTTCCTCGGATTCGTCCGGTAAGGGGCGGAAGGTCTACGCATTGCAGCTTGCCAGGTCGTCGGGACATCTTTGTATTCCGATTTCAGCGTTAGGGTTTGCACCAATCATAGAGCAGCCAATTGAAGCGGTGATACAGTCAACGACTTTCAGGACGAGGAAGAACCATGCGGGCTTTGATAGCGGCGGCAGCGGTTGTGGTGCTGGCGGGGTGCATGGCGCCGACCATGAATGAGGCGCGCCAGGCGGGGCCGTATAAGGTGCTGATCTCGAAGAAAGCCGACGCCGCGTTGGCAAAATGTGTCCAGTCCGAATGGCAGAATCAGCCGATCTTCGGCGGCACGCCTGGGGCAACGCTTCAGCCGGGGCGTGATACCGGATATACGGTGTTCACTGAGGGCTCTCAGTACTTTGTTGATATCCAGCCAAAGGGCTCAGGCTCTGAGGCAAAGTATTACGTAGTGGTTGGCAACTGGATTGCCAACAAACGACTGACCGCACTACAGGGCTGCCTGTAGCGGCACATTAAATTGTTCAGGGCTCGCTTAGGCGGGCCTTTTTATTGTCTGGAGAAAAGCAAATGGCGGCGCTTGCTATCAATTATCAGCCTATGACTACGATCCTACTCTATGGTCAACTCCGGCAGTTTGGGCGGTCATTTCGGATGGCAGTGAGGAGCCCTGCCGAGGCGGTGAAGGCCTTGTGCGTACAGATTCCCGGCTTCGAGCGCTTCTTGTCCAATGCTAAGTCCCGTGGGTTTGAGTTCGCTGTATTTCGCGGCAAGACAAACCTGGTGGAGAAGGAACTTGATTTTGCGGGAGAGGGTGATATTCGCATTGCTCCAGTGATCACCGGCAGCAAGCGCGGTGGCGCCCTGCAAACCATCGTGGGTGCAGTTCTGGTTGTGGTTGGCCTTATCATCACCGGGGGGACTTTCGGTGCTGGCGCGCCATTTGGTTCAGCGTTGATCATGACGGGCGGGTCGATGATGCTGGGTGGTGTGATCCAAATGCTCAGCCCCCAACCTGGCGGCCTCAAGACCAGTGCCGCACCAGACAACACGCCTGGCTACGCCTTCGGCAGCGCCAAGAACACCACCGCTTCTGGCAACCCGGTACCGCTCTGCTACGGCAAGCGCCGTGTAGGTGGGGCGATCATCAGCGCCGCCATCTACGCAGAGGACCAGATGTAATCGTCGCTCGCAGCACCGCAGCCGCCCATGAGGCGGCTTTTTATTGCCTGGAGGAAAGCATGGGCGCAGTACAAGGTATCGAAGTCCACGGCGCCAAGGGCGGCGAAAAGAAACCCAAGGCACCGATAGAGGCGCCGGACAGTCTGCGCTCTGTAGCCATAGCCAAAATGCTGATTGCAGTGGGCGAGGGCGAATTTGAAGGCGTGCCGACTGCGCGTGACATATACCTCGACAACACTCCACTGCAAGACCCTCAGGGCAACATGAACTTCCCGAACGTGAAGTGGGAGTGGCGCACTGGGGCAGTGGACCAGGCCTACATCCAGGGCATTCCATCGGTCGAGAACGAGACAACCATCAGCACCGAGTTGCGCAGCGGCACTCCGTGGGTTCGTGCAATCAACAACGTCCAGCTTTCGGCCGTGCGCCTGCGCTTTGCCTGGCCGATGCTTCAGTCCATTGATGCGGCTGGCAACATCAACGGTTACCGGATTGCCTACAAGGTCGAGGTGGCCACCGACGGCGGGGCTTATCAGGAGGTCCTGAACGAGGCAGTGGATGGCAAGACCACCAGTGTCTACGAGCGTACCCGGCGTATCAATCTGCCGGCAGCTGCCAGCGGGTGGCTGCTCAGGGTGACCCGCATCACCCCGAACCAGAACAACAACAAAATTGCCGACACCATGCAGATCGCTGGTTTCACTGAGGTCATCGATGCAAAGCTGCGCTACCCGAACACCGCGCTGCTCTACATCGAGTTCTCAGCTGAACAGTTTCGCAGCATCCCAGCCGTCACCGTGGAGACCAAGCTGAAGAAGGTCCTTGTGCCGGCCAACTACGACCCTGTGGCCAGGACCTACTCCGGTATCTGGGATGGCAGCTTCAAGTTGGCCTGGACTGACAACCCAACCTGGATGACCTACGACATCACTGTCAGCGACCGCTTCGGTTTGGGCCGGCGCATCAAGCCGTGGCAGGTGGACAAGTGGGAGCTGTACCGGATTTCCCAGTACTGCGACCAATTGGTGCCAGACGGGAAGGGCGGAACAGAGCCACGCTTCATCTGCAACTTGAATCTCCAGAGCAAGGCCGATGCCTGGACGCTGTTACGCGATATCTCCGCCATCTACCGTGGCATGACCTATTGGGCCCAAGGGCAGGTCTTTACCCTGTCCGATATGCCACGTGACACCGACTTTGACTTTGCCTACACGCGAGCGAATGTGATCGACGGCAAGTTCACCTACTCCAGCGCATCGGAGCGCACCCGGTACACGCGCGCTCTTGTCAGCTACGACAACCCGGCGAACAACTACGATACCGACGTCACTGCAGTGACCGACCAGAAGCTGCAGCGCCGTTATGGCGAATCACCTTGAGTCGGTAGTCGTAAAAGGGAATGAGGTAACTATTAACGGGGAGTCATTCGACTTTTCACCGCTTGAGCGTGGTTACGAGCTTTCGCTTGAGGCTATCGGCTCCCCGCTGTTCGCCGACAAAGCCGTCATGTCCACTGACGGTGTACTGTCGATCGCGCTCCTGATGCCCTACGACGAAGCCACGGCCACCGATGCCATTCGCTTTCCTGAGCCTGTGACCGTGACTGCCGATGGCCCCGTGGACATTCCCACTGATCACCCGGCACCAGCTTCTGAGACCCCAATCATTGAGGACGACCATGGACTTCTCGCAGAGCAAGAAGACGTTCACTGAGCAGGACCAAAAGGCGCAAGAGGCCAGGGAGTACCTGCAGCAAACTGACTGGCTTGTGGTGCGCAAGCTGGAAACCGGCAAGGAAGTCCCGGCCGATATTGCAGAGAAGCGTGCCGAGGCGCGCAGCCTGATCTAACACAGCAACACCCGACCACACCCGCCTAGAGCGGGTTTTTTTGTGCCTGGAGTTTGACAATGACAATTCAAAACGCCCGCGGCGTCCGCAACCGCAACCCGGGAAACATCGACTACAACCCACGCAATGACTGGCAGGGCCAGCTCGGCAAGGAGCCGAACGGCCGGTTCGCTGTCTTCGACACCGCCGAGAACGGCATCCGCGCACTGGGCAAGCTGCTGCTCAACTACCGCGGCAAGGACGGCATGCCCGGTGTGGGCAAGCCCGGTATCGACACGCCCCTGGAGTTCATCAGCCGATGGGCCCCCAGCAACGAGAACAACACCCAGGCATACGCTGCAGCGATCGCCAAACGCCTGGGCGTCGGCGTACGTGATTCGATCAACATGGCCGACCCCAAGACGCTGCGCGAGACCGTGCTGGGCATCATCGTGCACGAAAACGGTGGCATCCTTACCCGGATGCTGTGGTTGAGGAAGGCCTGCGCAGGGCCCTGAAGTGAGCGCCGGCGCCTGGCGGGTGGCTGGCCTCCTACTGACCGCTGTCCTGGTGCTGTTCGCCGGCGCTGCCCTGGGGGCGTGGCTGGCTTCCAGGCATTACCGGCCGCTGCTCGACACCGCCCAGGAGGCTCTGGCCACGGCAAAGGCTGGTCGCAACAACCTGGAAGCCCTCGCGGGGGAGCAGGGCAGGAAGCTGGGCGACCTGGTGCTGGCTGGCCAGGAGCGCGAGCGCCACGCTGCCCAGGCCCAGGCCGACGCCAAGGAGCTGGCGCAGCACGACTACTCGGCGGCGAATCGCCTACTGCAGGAGCGTACCGGTGGTGACCCGGTGCCAGCGGCCGAATCGATCATTGATCAGGAGCTGGGCTTATGAAGTGGTTGCTGCTGGGAATTGTGGTTGCGCTGGTGGGATGTGCGGCGCGGGAGCCTGAAGTGCGCACCGTGCGGGTGGAGGTGCCTGTGCAAGTGCCGTGTAGGGCGCCAGTGGTGCCCGTGCCAGCCTGGGCCACGGATAGCCTCAGGAAGACCGACAGCCTGGAACTAAAGGTGCGGGCGCTGCTGGCAGAGCGTCGGCAGCGGATCGGGTATGAGCGGCTTCTGGTCGCGACCGTATCAGCCTGTCAATGATCAGCCGTTGTTCACCGCATCGCCCCCGGCGGGTTTGGTCATAGGCTCTATCAGTTCCGCCCCATGATTCCTGACGTTGCCGACAGCGGTGCCCACCCTGAACCATTCGAAGGCATCGGCGGGCTCTCCCTGATGCAACACCATCTGCTCGGTGCGGTCCTTTGACGTGGCAGGCCAAGCCATTCCAGGGCCAAGTCAGGCGTATATGTCTACCATTATGCCGTGTGCTGCGGTTTACAGCTTCAGAGCCTCTTCCAGATCCTTACTTGTTGGTAGCCAGCATGTGCTTGCTTCGCGTTACTACGGCTCGATCAGGCCGAGAGCGCTCAGCGCTACGTGGGCAAGCCAATCCAGGGGCGGTGCCAGTCCGAAGGCTTTCTTCGAGGGTTCGTTGCAGCATCAACAACTCCTCGCGCTGCACTGTTAGGGTAGCTTCAATTTGCTGTATCTCCTGCAGGCGTATGTTGATCTGTTCCACGGTAAAGGATTTAGAACAGCTCCCGTCTTGAAGGAAAAGGCCGCGAATGGTGTCAAGAGAAAACCCCAACCTTTGCGCGTGGACCACGACTTCCAATCGCTCAATGGCGGATTCGCTGTAATGGCGATAGTTGTTCATGTCACGCGTGGGGGCGTCCAGCAAACCTTGCTCCTCGTAGTACCGTATTGCTGAAGCAGCAAGGCCTGTACGTCGCGCAATCTCGCCTATTTTCATTTTTTGCTTGACCTTCAAGTTGGCTTTAATCTGCATTATAAGCCGAAGCGCAATCCGGAAGGCACTCGGATTGGGCTCGATAAAGACCTTTGATCTACGTGGAATATGAAAGATGAGCAAAATAACCGAGTTGCTGAATTGGCGTTATGCGACGAAAAAGTACGATTCGTCCAAGGCAGTACCTGCTGAAAAGCTAGAGCGAATTCTGGAGGCAGTACGGCTGACGGCAACGTCGAGCGGGCTACAGCCATTTGAATTGCTGGTAGTGACCAATCCACAAGTTCGTGAAAAGATTAAGGCGGTCAGCTGGGATCAGGCCCAGATTACCGACTGCTCTCATTTACTGGTGTTCGCCGCTTGGGACGACATCACGGCTGAGCGTGTCAACATGATGTTCGACCTGACTAATGTTGTACGAGGTAGTGTCAATCAGGATTGGGAAAACTACCGTCAAATGCTCCTCGGTATAGTCGCCGAGCGTGGACAGGAAGCCAATTATCAAGCGGCTGCGCGTCAAGCCTATATTGGCCTCGGCTCGGCTTTAATCGCCGCAGCATCCGAGGAAGTCGACGCGACGCCCATGGAAGGTTTCGACCCCTCGGCTGTCGATGACATTCTGGGACTGGGAGCCAGGCATCTGCGCAGTGTGGTGCTCTTGCCTTTAGGTTATCGGGCAGCAGAATCTGACTGGCTGGTAAACCTGAAAAAAGTACGGCGGTCTCGCGAAAATTTCGTAACCGAAATCAACTAGGGAGAAAGTGTAGCCGCCCCACACTGCAGCAATAGTGGGGTGGCGCTATCGCGCTCATATCGATGGCGCGCAGGATGCCCGTATGGCTGGGTGACAACTATTCAAAAGCATGCGTAGAGCGGATTGTTTTCGTTCGGCAGGACGCCGGAGGATGGGGTCAAAAGGCCAAGTGACTTTCCGAGTGACATTGTAAATCATGGTTGCGCACTGTTAGGCATCGTTGCAGCGAGCGCCTGGCGCGAAGCCTTGTGTTTGGCGGCCTGTGGCGAGGTCCGCTTGCATGGGGTGCTAGGGGTCGAGTGTTCGAATCACTCCGTCCCGACCATATTTTTCAATGACTTAGCCCAATCTTCACAGGTTGGGCTTTTTCATGCCCAGGGACTTTTGCGGGGGTTCAACCCGTTTTCCTCCTCAAGATGGTCAGTGCCGGCCCTCGCGAATCGGTCGCTGATACTTTGTTCGCTGCCTCAATCAGATGCTGCAGCTCCG
>NZ_MOAK01000058.1:0-1448 GCF_003732485.1 Pseudomonas protegens | reverse complement strand
TCTTCTGTAACGCTTGCTGCACGTAGCCTTCTGCCAAAGGTGTGCTTTAAGTCGTGAATCCTGATCGATCTGAACCCGGGGTGCGCGGGTGTCCGGTGGTCCTTCTCCCACTTGTCTGCTGCGCGCACTCTGGCTTTCTTCCATGCTGAATCATTCATCCGATGCATGGCCGTGGGCCCGAATTGATCTGGCTGTCCATAGGGGAACACCAGCTCCCTATGTAGGCCGCGCTGGCCATCAATGATGGACATCGCTACTTTGTTCAGAATCACCAGGCGTTCATCGCCGTTCTTCACTCCAGCCTTGGCGCTTCGTCCACCAAACCCGGCCGGTATCAGAAACACGCTGGTACTGAGCTCAGGCACCCGTATCTCCCAATCCCACCGCAACTTGCAAACCTCCTGTTCCCGGCATCCGGTATTGACCTTGTAGAGGGCCATCCTCAACAGGTGATCCGGCAGTTCGGCAAAAAGCATGGATTGCTCTTCCCAGGACAGCGGGTAAGGTTTCCGGCTGGACTTCTTTTCCTCCATCATCGATATCATCGGCACGCTATCAAGCCACGGCCTCTTTTCTGCATCCCGCCACTTGCGATGGCAAAGGTTCAAGATTCTGACGACTCGTTGCAGGGCGATGTTCACCGTCCTGTTCGATACCCCCGGCTTAACCTTGCCCTGCGCCGTCTTGGTCGGCTTCTGGCGGTCACGCACAAACGGCGCCAGGGTTCCGTCATCGATGTGCGTGATCGGCAGATCGCCGATATACGGGTCCTCGAGTAGCTCGGCTTCCGCGTCTTCGCCGGCATCCAGGCGCTTGCGTACCGCGGCGTTATGCTCGCGGATTTCCTTAAGCTTGGCGGCGATGGCGCGCTTGTCTGGCGAGAACACGGTCTTCGTGTCGAGGAAGTCGTACGGGATGTCGTTTTCCTTGTCGACGATCACCTTCTCTGGCGCCAAGGCCAGGGTGATGGTGAACAGCGGCCGCTTAATCGACTTGATGTCGGCGGCCTCCATGTTGCGGCGCAGATACTCGTCGAGCTTGCCGACGGTGTTCTTTCTGATGCGCTTCAGCTCATTCAGGCGATCGACTTCTTTGTCGATGGCGTCAATGTCGCCCTGGATGTTGCGGCACAACATGACGACGTTCTCGGCCTTCACTTCGAATTCGCCCTGGATGCCATCCATGGTGTCCTGAATGGCTTGGCGCAATCCTTCGTCGTCGGTATCCACCAGGGCCGCGAGCTCGGCCATCTGACCGGTCAAGGCGTAGACTCATGCCGGCAATCAAATTGTTTGCCTTCAAAAAGCTGCGCCAATCGGAGCTGCTGTACTGGCTACCTTGGTCGGAATGAACCATCACCTCTTGCTTCGGTTTACGCCTCCAAACCGCTATCAACAACGCATCAATAGCCAGATCACTGGTCATCTGCGACTTCATTGACCAGCCAA
>NZ_MOAK01000008.1 GCF_003732485.1 Pseudomonas protegens | reverse complement strand
ACAAGGGATGGCGTGGGGATCTCTGTTGTAGGAGCCGGCTTGCCGGCGAAGAGGCCTTTGGAGGGTGTGAATGTCTTGATGACGCCTTCGCTGGCAAGCCAGCTCCTACGAGGGATGGCGGGGAGAGGGCGATGGTGGGGAATGAATGGATGGAGAGTGTATGCGTATAGGTCTGGTGGGTTACGGCCATGGCGGTCGTCATTTTCATGCACCGTTGATTGCCAGTCTGGCCGGTGCGCGTTTTGTCGGGGTGGTGACTCGCTCCGCAGAGCGCCGGCGCTTGCTGGCCGAGGATCATCCGGGGGTTGCGACGTTCGACAGCATTGGCCAATTGGCGCAGGCGGGGATCGATGTCCTGGTGATTTCCACGCCCCTGGACGGGCGCCCGGCCCTGGTGCTGGAGGCCATTGAGCGGGGCATTGCGGTGGTCAGCGACAAACCCTTCGCCGCCGATGCGGCCGAGGCCGAGGGGATGATACGGGCCGCCGCCGCGCGCCAGGTGCCGCTCAGCGTCTATATGAACCGGCGCTGGGATTCGGACTTCCTGACCTTGCGCAAACTCCTCGACAGCGGCGCGCTGGGCCGGATCATCCGCTTCGAGTCGCGGGTCGAGCGTTATGCCCCGCAAGCCGTGGGCAATGCCAGTGGTGGCGGTTTCCTGCGGGACCTGGGCAGCCATCTGGTGGACCAGGCCCTGCAGTTGTTCGGGCCGGTGGCTCGGGTCTATGCCGAACTGCAGTACACCCCTGAAGAAGCCGTGGTCGACCACGGCTTTTTTGTTTCCCTGACCCACGTCAGCGGCGTGGTTGCGCATTTATGGGGCAGTTGCCTGCAGAACAGCCAGGGGCCGCGGTTTCGGGTCAATGGCAGCGCCGGTTGCTACACCGTCGATGGCCTGGATGGTCAGGAGCAAGCCCTGGTGGCCGGGCGCTCGCCGAAAACCGAGGGCGAGCGCTGGGGGGTGGAAGAGCATCGGCGCTGGGGCTGGTTCGAACAGGGGGATGAGCGCGAGCGCGTAACCTCGGAGCGAGGTGCCTGGCAGCAGTTCTATCAGCAGTTGCAACAGGCCCTGGAAGGCCTGGGCGCGCTGCCTGTCACGGCCGCCGACGCGTTGGCCACCACCCAGGTGCTAGACGCCGCGCGCTTGAGTGCGCAGCAGTCTCGGGTGGTATCGATGACGACGTTTTCCGAGGGAAAAACAGATTTAGAATAAAATTCTAAAATGAGTTGATATAGAAATTATTTTCCAATAAAGTCATTTCCAGGTTGCCGACTAGCTAGGTTCCAAACCCCTCAAGCACGCCTTGAGACCGGTGCGGGCCGACCAACAAAAACAAACAGGTACCGTCGATGAAAACCTTCAAATCAGTTGTACAGGCTGTACGTTCATTGTTTCGCCATCCTCACGCGCCGGCCGCCGTCCTGCCTCGGGCCAGCCGTTCTGCCGTCCTCCTGACTTGCCTCGGCTTCCTGTGCGAAGAACGCAACGGTTCACTGGTGTGCTGCGTTCCCGGTGCCCCCATCGTGCATCTGCCGCTCTGAGCTTTTTCTGCGCTTTATCCATAAAACCTACAAGAATGTGGAGAAAGACCTGTTATGAACACCAAGATCCGTTTTGCCTCTCTTGCACTGTCGATGCTGCTGGCCAGTGGTGCCGCATTCGCCGACATCAAGATTGGCGTGAGCATGTCGCAGTTCGATGACACCTGGCTGACCTATCTGCGTGAGTCGATGGACCAGAAAGCCAAGTCCCTGCCCGATGGCGTCAAGCTGCAGTTCGAAGACGCCCGCAGCGATGTGGTCAAGCAGTTGAGCCAGGTCGAGAACTTCATCAGCCAGAAAGTCGACGCGATCGTGGTCAACCCGGTGGACACCGCCGCCACCAAGAAAATTACCGAGGCTGCGGTGAAGGCCGGTATTCCCCTGGTGTACGTCAACCGCCGTCCGGATGACCTGAACCTGCCCAAGGGCGTGGTCACCGTGGCCTCCAATGACCTGGAAGCCGGGAAAATGCAGATGCAGTACCTGGCCGACAAGATGGGCGGCAAGGGCGACATCGTGATCCTGCTGGGCGACCTGGCGAACAACTCCACCACCAACCGCACCAAGGGGGTCAAGGAGGTGTTGGCCCAGTACCCGGGGATCAAGGTCGACCAGGAACAGACCGGGGTCTGGCTGCGGGACAAGGGCATGACCCTGGTCAACGACTGGCTGACCCAGGGCCGCAAGTTCGACGCGGTGGTGTCCAACAACGATGAAATGGCCATTGGTGCCGCCATGGCGCTGAAGCAGGCCGGGGTCGAGAAGGGCAGTGTGCTGATCGCCGGTGTCGACGGCACTCCGGATGGCTTGCGCGCGGTGAAGAAGGGCGAGTTGGCGCTCTCGGTGTTCCAGGACGCCAAGGGCCAGGCGGACGGTTCCATCGATACCGCGGTGAAGATGATCAAGCATGAGCCGGTGGAGCCGGCGGTGTGGGTTCCGTATCGTCTGATCACCCCGGACAACGTCGACCAGTTCAAGTAACACCGCTCACCTTCCAGAGCTGTTCCAGAAGAACAGGCTCTAACAACAATAAGTAATAAGTGGCAAGGCGGCCGCGGGCGGCCTTGCCGATGGAGTACCTGATCATGTTCTCTAGCGCGACTGCCTCGAGCACCCCGCTGGCGGGTATCTTGCCTGCCGCCCCATCGATTGAAGAGCCCTATCTGCTGGAAGTCATCAACGTCAGCAAGGGCTTTCCCGGTGTGGTTGCTCTGTCCGATGTGCAACTGCGGGTACGCCCGGGAACGGTGCTGGCGCTGATGGGCGAGAACGGCGCCGGCAAGTCGACCCTGATGAAAATCATCGCCGGCATCTATCAGCCGGACGCCGGGGAGCTGCGCCTCAAGGGCCGGCCGGTGGTCTTCGAAACGCCCCTGCAGGCCTTGCAATCGGGCATTGCCATGATTCATCAGGAACTCAACCTGATGCCGCACATGAGCATTGCCGAGAACATCTGGATCGGTCGTGAGCAGCTCAATGGCCTGCGCATGATCGATCACCGCGCCATGCACCGCTGCACCGCGCAGTTGCTGGATCGCCTGCGCATCAACCTCGATCCCGAGGAGCAGGTGGGCAACCTGAGCATCGCCGAGCGGCAGATGGTGGAGATCGCCAAGGCGGTGTCCTACGACTCCGACGTGCTGATCATGGACGAACCGACCTCGGCCATTACCGACAAGGAGGTGGCGCACCTGTTCTCGATCATTGCCGACCTCAAGGCCCAGGGTAAGGGCATCATCTATATCACCCACAAAATGAACGAAGTGTTCGCCATTGCCGATGAAGTGGCGGTGTTCCGCGACGGTGCCTATATCGGCCTGCAACGGGCCGACAGCCTGGATGGCGACAGCCTGATCTCGATGATGGTGGGGCGCGAGCTGAGCCAGCTGTTTCCCCAGCGTGAGAACCCCATCGGCGACCTGCTGCTCAAGGTCCGCGACCTGCGCCTGGACGGGGTATTCGACAGGGTGTCGTTCGACCTGCATGCCGGGGAGATCCTCGGCATCGCCGGGCTGATGGGCTCGGGCCGGACCAATGTCGCCGAAACCCTGTTCGGCATCACCCCCTGCGACGGCGGCGAGATGGTCCTCGACGGCCAGGCCCTGCGCATCAGCGACCCGCACCAGGCGATCGAGAAGGGCTTTGCCCTGCTGACCGAGGATCGCAAGCTCAGCGGGCTGTTCCCGTGCCTGTCGGTCCTGGAAAACATGGAGGTGGCGGTGCTGCCCCATTACGCCGGCGGCGGTTTTGTCCAGCAGAAGGCCTTGCGTGCCCTGTGCGAGGACATGTGCAAGAAGCTGCGGGTCAAGACCCCGTCCCTGGAGCAATGCATCGATACCTTGTCCGGGGGCAATCAGCAGAAGGCCCTGTTGGCGCGCTGGCTGATGACCAACCCGCGAATCCTGATTCTCGATGAGCCGACTCGGGGTATCGATGTCGGGGCCAAGGCGGAGATCTACCGCTTGATCTCCTTCCTCGCCAGCGAAGGCATGGCGGTGATCATGATTTCCTCGGAGCTGCCCGAGGTGCTGGGCATGAGCGACCGGGTCATGGTCATGCACGAAGGTGAACTCATGGGCACCCTCGACCGCAGCGAGGCGACCCAGGAACGGGTGATGCAATTGGCGTCAGGAATGTCGGTGGTGCACTGATTTTCAATCGATGGCGGCCGGCGGCGCTGTGATTCGCCGCGGCCAGGCACTAACAAAGGTGAGTGGTTATGAACGTGATGTCTGAAAACAAACCGGCCGCGGCGCCCGCTAGAACGCGCCGGCGCTTTCCCACCGAACTGAGTATTTTTCTGGTCCTGATCGGCATCGGCCTGGTCTTCGAGCTGTTCGGCTGGATCGTTCGTGACCAGAGCTTCCTGATGAACTCCCAGCGCCTGGTGCTGATGATCCTGCAGGTGTCGATCATCGGCCTGCTGGCCATCGGCGTGACCCAGGTGATCATCACCACGGGCATCGACCTGTCCTCGGGCTCGGTGTTGGCGCTGTCGGCGATGATTGCCGCCAGCCTGGCCCAGACCTCGGACTTTTCCCGGGCGGTGTTTCCGTCCCTGACCGACTTGCCGGTGTGGATACCGGTGGTGGTCGGGCTGGGCGTGGGGCTGCTGGCGGGGGGGATCAACGGCAGCATCATCGCCATTACCGGCATTCCGCCCTTTATCGCCACCCTGGGCATGATGGTTTCGGCCCGCGGCCTGGCCCGCTACTACACCGAAGGCCAACCGGTGAGCATGCTCTCGGATTCCTACACCGCCATCGGTCACGGGGCCATGCCGGTGATCATCTTCCTGGTGGTGGCGGTGATCTTCCACATCGCCCTGCGCTACACCAAGTACGGCAAATACACCTACGCCATCGGCGGCAACATGCAGGCGGCGCGCACCTCGGGGATCAACGTCAAGCGCCATCTGGTGATCGTCTACAGCATCGCCGGACTGCTGGCAGGGCTGGCCGGGGTGGTGGCCTCGGCGCGGGCCGCCACCGGGCAGGCGGGGATGGGCATGTCCTATGAACTGGACGCGATTGCCGCGGCCGTGATCGGCGGCACCAGTCTGGCCGGTGGCGTGGGGCGCATCACCGGCACGGTGATCGGCGCGCTGATTCTTGGCGTCATGGCCAGCGGCTTCACCTTTGTCGGGGTGGATGCCTACATCCAGGACATCATCAAGGGGCTGATCATTGTGGTGGCGGTGGTCATCGACCAGTACCGCAACAAACGCAAGCTCAAGCGCTGATGTACCTGCCTGTTGCAGGCGCAGGCTTGGCAGCGCAGGGGCCCGCAAGACAGTGCACAACGGGCGGGGCTGTTCGCCGGCAAGCCGGCTCCTACGGGGGGATAAATGGGGGTAAAAGGTTCGAATCCGCCGTCCGGTACTGCCGTTTGTCTTCTAACAGACCTGCTCGTATGGAATTTTTTGTTATAAAAGCACTCTGACAAGCGCCACCAAAGCCCGCAATTGCGGGCTTTGTGCGGTTTGTCGGACAGATTCGCTGTCATTTCAGTTGCTGCGCCCTCAAACCGGCCTTAGACTGCCGCCCCTCGTAAATTGAGTGCCGGGTGGCGCTTGGAAGGTATGGCGCCTTTCTGATGACCTGACGGGTCAACCGGAAACAGTTTGAATTCGCCTTAATGCACGTATTTTTTATAGAGAAATCAATGACCAAGGATAAGTTGCTGGCCATGCCGGCGGATGACTACATGAATGCCGAGCAGCACGCTTTTTTCAGCGACCTGTTGCAAGCCATGAAGGTGGAAACCCACGAGCGCATCGAGCAGAACCGGATCGCCATTGAAAGCCTGGACACCCCGGCTGACCCGGCCGACGCCGCTTCCGTCGAAGAAGAGCGCACCTGGTTGGTCAACGCCATTGATCGCGACCAGCGCATGTTGCCGCAACTGGAGCAGGCCCTGGGCCGGATCAGTGACGACAGCTTCGGCTGGTGCGACGACAGCGGCGAGCCGATCGGCCTCAAGCGCCTGCTGATCAGCCCGACCACCAAGTACTGCATCGAAGCCCAAGAGCGCCACGAGCAGATCGACAAGCATCAGCGCCAAGCCTGATCGCCAGCCCCCGCCACAGCGGGGGCTTTGTTTTTCCGGGTACGGCTCCATACCCGTTCATTCCCTTGATCTACTGCAAACCCCCGACTAAGGGACCATGGATAATGGCCTTCTAGTGGCGTCTAATGCCGAAAATAATTAGAACGATGTGGGGTGCTAAACATGTCAAGAGATGGATCTCTAGCGGTGCCGCTCGCGCCACCGCTGGCAACAACACCCGCTGCTGCCCGTTGGTGGGCGCCGACTTTGCAGAGCGCGGCCTTGATAGGCTTGCTGGGCGGTCAGGCACTCGGTGACTGGCCGCTGTACCTGTGCCTGCCCCTGGCGGTGCTGGTGGTCTGGCTGCCCCGGCTGAGAAGCCGCAAGGTGCCCGAGGCACCGGCGACAATGGCCGACAGTGAACTGTCGACGCTGACCCGCGACCTGTCCTACAGCACCACCCATAACGCCCTGTCTGCCGCTGGCGTGGCCTATTCGGTGACGCAACTGGCGGGCAAGCTGCAATCCCAGCTGGATGCGGCGGCGCGCATCGTCGGCAACGCCGAAGTGATGATCAAGACCGAACAGGCCACCTCGCAACTCAGCCGGCAAGCCCTGGAGGCGGCCAGTGAGGCCCACGCCAGCAGCGCCGAAGGGCGCACGGTGCTGGGGGAGTCCATCAGTCGCATGCACTCCCTGAGCGAGCGGGCCAGTGGCAGCCGCGAGCTGATCGAGGCCTTGAGCCAACGCAGTGAAGAGATCCAGCGGGTGACCCTGGTGATCCAGTCCATCGCCAGCCAGACCAACCTGCTGGCCCTGAATGCGGCTATCGAGGCAGCCCGGGCCGGGGAGCACGGACGGGGTTTTGCCGTGGTCGCCGACGAAGTGCGCGGGCTGGCCGGACGGACGGCCACGGCCACCGATGAGGTCGGGGTGATGGTGGCCGATATCCAGCAACGTACCAGCGACGTGGTGGAGCAGATTCGCCAGCTGTCCGACGACTTGAACCTGGGGGTGGAGCAGGTGGAACACACCGGTCGACACCTGGACAACATCGCTCGTCTGGCAGCGGGGGTGGAAGGCCAGGTCAGCGAGATCGCCCGGGGCGCCGAGACCAACCGCGAACAGTTGGACAGCCTGTTCCATGCCGTGGAGCAGATGCGCAGCGACCTGGCGGTCAGCGATCAGCAGACCCGCAGCCTGGCCCAGGCCGCGGTGCAGATGGAAGGGCAGGCGGAAACCATCAGCGAGCGCCTGGCGGCTGTGGGACTGGATGACTACCACCAGCGCATCTATGACCTGGCCCGTGAAGGCGCCCGGCGTATCGCCGAGCAGTTCGAGACCGACCTGGCGCAGAACCGCATCAGCCTCGACGACCTGTTCGACCGCCACTACCAGTTGATCGCCAACACCAATCCGGCCAGGTACCAGACCCGTTTCGACCGCTACACCGACCAGGTGTTGCCGCCGATCCAGGAATCCCTGCTGCCGCGCCATGACGGCCTGGTGTTCGCCATCGCCTGTACCCAGGAAGGTTATGTACCGACCCACAACCAGGCCTTCTCCCAACCGCTGACCGGCGATCGCGTGGTGGACAACCTGCATAACCGCAGCAAGCGCAAGTTCGCCGATCGCACCGGCATTCGTTGTGGTAGCCACCAGCAACCGTTGTTGCTGCAGACCTATACCCGGGATACCGGCGAACTGATGCACGACTTGTCGGTGCCGATCTGGGTCCAGGGGCGGCATTGGGGCGGGCTGCGCCTGGGCTACAAGCCCGAGCAGGCGCCGCCCCAGCGCAAGGGTTGAGAGGACATTGTTACCAGGGACGTAACACTGCTGTGCAGAATCTGACTGTTCCAGGCGCCGGGAACTGACTAGTATTCCCATATCGTTAGGGAGCTAACTAATTCCCGGAGGTTCTCCATGCACAGCAAGGTTGATGTAGCAGTGATGATCGGCAGTGGTGTTCCCCCCATGCTGCGGGATCTGGGACGCAAGGCGTGCTGGGTGGTGCTGGTCAATGGCGAACAACGTGGCACGGCCTTTGCCAGTCGCGGCGAAGCCGAGGAGTGCCGGCAGGCCTGGCAGGCGCAATTGGCGCAGGGCCGGTCCGGTCGCCATGCGTTCCAGCATTCGGCTTGATGCCTGGGCTGCGCCTGGCGTGTTGAACGGCGGGGGCGGATGCAGGGATTGAGGTCGTTGCAGGCAGGGGCCGGAGGCGAGTCGGTGGTTTTAAGTTAATCGTCATGATGCTCTTAAACGGATCTCGCCTGGGGCACGGTGGCGCCGCTGGGTCCCTGGGGCGGCGCGCTGGGGCAGGTATCAGGCGTTCAGGGCGCCCTGGTCGATGGCCAGCTTGAGGGCCTTGGCGGATGCCCTGGCCGCCGCTGCAGCTTCTTCCGCGGTCTTGAACCAACGGTCGCGTTCCACCTGGTGGAAGGTGACCTGGGTCAGTGGGGGTTTGGCGCGCATGGCAATCACGGCCTGAAATTCGCCTTCGACTTCTCTGCACTCGCCACGAATGAAAAACTCGCCAATATCTAGTTCGGTCACTTCTAGCCTTCCCTTGGAGATGAGTGAGTGCTTGAACACCGCGTGCTGCGGACATTCAACCAGTGGCGGAGTATGGCAGTTGTTAGGCGGCGACGGGCTGAGTTATGTCACCTTGCTCCAGGTAAAGATTATTCTGGTGTTCTAAGCTGAAACTTCCTATCAGGAAATCCTGATGCAGAACTCCGGCAATCCAGCCCACTGCATCAGCGTATTACTGGCTAGAATGTCCGGCCGTCGAGCACTCACTCCCGGCAACATTACCGGCTGATCTCCAACATGGGTCTTTGTATTACTGGTCGGGTGACTAGTGCTCGGATGCTTTAAATAGTCGAAATGCACAAAGTTGCTCTAGAATTGCTTCTGCAACCCGAAGTGGCTGCCGATCTGGGGAATCATGATCAGGGTGTATCCGGCCAGCAGGCCGGTTTCAGCACCCGCTCCAGTTAACGTGCCGCCACGCTTTGCGGGGTGTCAGAGCCTACTCCTACAGCCTTCGACATGAGCCTGATGCATCGGCGAAATGCCCGTTGCTCAGCTCCGGCGTCAGCGCCGTGGCCGGGAGTGCCGGGTTCACTTATGTGCTTTTTGGGTCACTGATTGGGTTGACTACGCCGTCATGGCGATTTTTTTGTGCTGTCCGTTTTTCCTCGGACAGCATCATTTTGAGTATCGGGGAGTGTTCCTTGGCAGTAAGTAATCTTGAAATGCATGCCTTGTTCGTTTTGGGTGATTTGCGCGCAAAGCTGGTCAAGCAGTTCCAATCTCGTTTTGTCTATATCACCGAACAGTCCGCCGAAGGCATCTACATCGCCGAAATCGATACCGAGAGCGCGTTGGTGGTGGACGACAAGCCACGACTGGAACTCAAGGTGGGCGATCATTTTCGCGCCGCCGTGCTGCCCAGCCGTGAAGGCGGCAAGCTGGAAATCCGCTTTCGCGACATCAAGCTGACGGTCTATGGCCTGGGCGACTATGCCTTTGTCAGCAGTCCCCAGGGGCAGGGGATAGTGTTCAGGGAAGGTCACTCGGTGGTGATGGTCTTCGCCGCCAACGAACAATTGCAGGAAGGCTTGAGCAAGACCCTCAAGGCGGTCAGCGCCAAGGCTGCCAAGTTCCGCAAGGGCGAACTGGTGAGCTTCAAGGCCAGCGAGTGATGAGCCAGAGCCGCGCCGAGTTTCACCAGCAGCACCAGCAGGCCGCCTGTGACGAGGCCCAACGCCTGTTCGCCGAGAGACCGCGCCTGCAGGGCGCCTGGCTGAACTGGGTGGCCGGCCAGCTGTACCACTTGCGCCCGGCGGCTTACGCCAGCATGGTGCGCCGCGAGTTGCAGCGGCTGCAGGAGCCGGCGGACCCTTGAGGGTCGATCCGGGCCATGCCCGCGGTGGAAAATACGGAACCTCTACTAGAGTCAGTTGACTGAATGCTTCAGGGGCCTGGCATCTTTGCCTTGCGTGTCCCTTTTGCCCCGGTCCCGACCCCCGAGAGGTGCACCCATGAAAGGATTTCGAGCGCTGCTGGCCAGCAGCCTGTTGGCCCTGGCCGGGCTGAGCACGCCTGCGCTGGCGGCGGCCCCCGCGCCGATTCACTTTGCCGACCTGAATTGGGAAAGCGGCAGCCTGATTACCGAGATCCTGCGGATCGTGGTCGAGAGCGGTTACGGCCTGCCCACCGATACGCTGCCCGGCACCACCATCACCCTGGAAACCGCCCTGGCCAACAACGATATCCAGGTGATTGGCGAAGAGTGGGCGGGGCGCAGCCCGGTGTGGGTCAAGGCCGAGGCTGAGGGCAAGGTGCTGGCTTTGGGGGACACGGTCAGGGGCGCCACCGAAGGCTGGTGGGTGCCGGAGTATGTGATCAAGGGCGATCCCGCCAAGGGCATCGTGGCCCTGGCGCCGGAGTTGCGCAGCGTCACCGACCTGGCTCGCTACAAGGATGTGTTCAAGGACCCGGAAAGTCCGAACAAGGGGCGTTTTCTCAACAGCCCGATTGGCTGGACCTCGGAGATCGTCAACCAGCAGAAGCTCAAGGCCTATGGCCTGGAGGACAGCTACGTGAACTTTCGCAGCGGCTCCGGCGCGGCCCTGGATGCGGAGATCAGCTCGTCGATCCGGCGGGGCAAGCCGATCCTGTTCTACTACTGGTCACCGACGCCTCTGCTGGGGCGTTTCAAACTGGTACAACTGCAAGAGCCGCCCTTTGATGCCGAGGCCTGGAAGACCCTGACCGACGCCGACAACCCCAACCCGCGCCCGACCCGTTCCCTGGCCTCGAAACTGTCCATCGGCGTGTCTGCGCCCTTTCACAAACAGTACCCGCAGTTGGTGCACTTCTTTAGCCAGGTGGACCTGCCCATCGAGCCCCTCAACCAGGCCCTGGCGCAGATGAGCGAAAACCACAGCGCCCCCCGTGATGCGGCCCGGGCCTTCCTCAAGCAGCATCCTGACCTCTGGCGCAACTGGGTGCCCCAGGACGTCGCCGCCAAAGTCGCCGCGTCCCTGTAGTAGGAGCCGGCTTGCCGGCGAAAGGGCCCGCAAGCCTTGCACCGTCCATGGCGACGC
>NZ_MOAK01000057.1 GCF_003732485.1 Pseudomonas protegens | reverse complement strand
GGTTGGGCGGAGTACAGCACCGGTGCCCCCTGGATGCGCTCCTGGACGTACAACTTGTCACCCTGGACCAGGGTGTGGGCGTTGGCATCGTGTTTGAAAAAATAGAACAGGCCTTCCTCGGTGGACAGGCGGTCAAACAGATAGAGGTCGGTGTCACCGGCCTGGACGCAGTATTCACGCGGCGCATGTTCGGTGTGGATGTAGGGTTGGTAGTCAAGAACGCCGTGCTCGTCGAGCACCGACTTGAGGATCTCGGGCACCGTTTTCTGCTGAAAAATGCGCCAGTCGGAACTCAGGACCAGCCGAGCCAGTTGCGGCTCCACCAGCAGGCGGTAACGGGTGCGGCGAAAACCGCTTTTACCCTGGGTGAAACTGCTGACCAAGCCATGGACATGCCGCACCTGCAGGCCGCCTTGCCAGATCGTCAGCAAGGCCGGTTGATCGAGGATCTGGCCGAAGTCGATCGCACCGTTGTCGCTGGCCAGCTCGAGCGTCAAGCGAAAAGGCTCGGACAAGGCTTCTTCCAGGGTGAACTCTACGACCTCGAACGCCACCTGCGCGGTCAGCACGGAAAACGTGAACTGCAAATCCCTTTGACGCATGACCCCCATCTCCACTTCGTGAAGTGCTCATCCCCCCTGCCAACATGACCGATCAGGGATTGCGCATCCGGCACTCGGCTTTTCCGAGTTTCACCCTGTCCAACGGATGACCGATGCGCCTTCCCCAGGTCTGCCAGGGGCGCGCGACGCCCATCGATCAGCCCGGCTGACCGATGGGTTGGAACCTGCCGCTGGATTTAGCCGGCGACCGGGGTACGCCAGTCATCGGAGCCGGAAGTACCGGACACTTCGTGGGTCCAGGTGATCTTGCGGTAGGTGAATTCGACATCCTCCAGGTGGGTGAAATGCGCGTTCGACGGGTCCTGGCAGTTGTGCATGTAGTCCTTGATGTCGACGATGATCGCGTCTTCCAGGGTGGTGGTGAAGTAATGCTCCTGGGTGCCGGCGGCGGAGGTACGGAACCACTGGATTTCGATCTTGCTCAGGCGCTCACCGGAGGTCAGGGCCGCGAGCAGCAACGGCGAAGCCTTGTCGAAAACCTTGGTGATCTTCACCGGTTTGTGTACCCGCTGGCCGGTGGGCTGACCGGACTGCGG
>NZ_MOAK01000056.1:128771-136288 GCF_003732485.1 Pseudomonas protegens | reverse complement strand
CGGGCCCTTTCGCCGGCAAGCCGGCTCCTACGGGGATGGTGGTGTGGGCGGATTCGTGAAACCACCATAAGCCCCCTGTAGGAGCTGGCTTGCCAGCGAAGGCGTCAGCACTGGCGATGCACATCTTGCGGGCCCTTTCGCCGGCAAGCCGGCTCCTACGCTTGGCGCTGGGCGATGGCCTGGGAGGCGGCGAGCATGGCGCGCAGCAGCACCGCGCAGCCGGCGGCGAGGTCGTCAGGGTCGGCATTCTCGATTTCGTTGTGGCTGATGCCACCTTCGCAAGGCACGAAGATCATCCCCGCCGGGCCCAGCTCGGCGACGAAGATCGCGTCATGCCCGGCACCGCTGACGATGTCCATGTGGGACAACCCCAAACCCTGCGCGGCACCGCGCACCGCATCGACGCACACCGGGTCGAAGTACAGCGGCGGGAAGTCCGCAGTGGGGGTCAGTTCGAAGCTCAGGCCGTGTTCTTCGCAGGTGTTGTCGATCACCTGGCGCACCTCGGCAATCATCGAGTCCAGACGCGCCGGCTCCAGGTGGCGGAAGTCCAGGGTCATGCGCACCTCGCCCGGAATCACGTTGCGCGAGCCCGGGTAGGCTTGCAGGCAGCCGACGGTGCCACAGGCGTGAGGCTGGTGGCCGAGGGCTGCGCGGTTGACCGCGGCCACCACGGCAGCAGCGCCCACCAGGGCGTCCTTGCGCAGGTGCATGGGGGTCGGGCCGGCATGGGCTTCGACACCCCGCAGCTTGAGGTCGAACCACTTCTGCCCCAGGGCGCCGAGCACCACGCCTATGGTCTTGCGCTCATCTTCCAGGATCGGGCCTTGCTCGATGTGCGCCTCGAAATAGGCGCCCACCGGATGCCCGCTGACCGGGCGCGTGCCGGCATAGCCGATGGCATTCAGGGCCTCGCCGACGCTGATGCCATCGACGTCGGTCTTGGCCAGGGTGTCTTGCAGGGTGAATTTCTCGGCGAACACCCCGGAGCCCATCATGCACGGCGGAAAGCGCGAGCCTTCTTCGTTGGTCCACACCACCACTTCCAGGGGCGCCTCGGTTTCCAGCTTGAGTTCGTTGAGGGTACGCAGCACTTCCACCCCGGCCAGCACACCAAAACAGCCATCGAACTTGCCACCGGTGGGCTGGGTGTCGATATGGCTGCCGGTCATCACCGGTGGCAGGTGCGGATTGCGCCCGGGGCGGCGGGCGAAGATGTTGCCGATGCCATCCACCGTGACCGCGCAACCGGCCTCCTCGCACCATTGCACGAACAGATCCCGGGCCTGGCGGTCGAGGTCGGTCAGGGCCAAACGGCAGACGCCGCCCTTGACCGTGGCGCCAAGCCTGGCCAGTTCCATGAGCGACCGCCACAGGCGGTCGCGGTTGATGTGCTGATGGCTGGATTGCAGAACCTCGACGGCAGCGTTCATGGTGATTTCCTCAGGCGTTTCTTCTGATTTTGTCGGGGGATGCGTGGCGCAATCACCCGGGATAACGGCCTAGCAACAATCGGTAGGAGCCGGCCGGGCGGCGTTGCGCTTGCCGGCGAAGGGGCCCGCAAGATGTGCGTCGCCCGTGCCGACGCCTTCGCTGGCAAGCCAGCTCCTACGGGACGGGGGTGGTGCCCGCGAGCGCGGTGGCTGGGTGTTCATGTTGGGGTCTTGGCGGTCGCCACCCGGGGGCTGCGCCAGCTGCACAGGCCGTAGTAGATCAACCCGCCCAGGGCCGAGCCGGTGAACCAGCCGTAGCTGTAGAACCAGTTGAAGGCGCTGCTGCCCAGGGACATCAGGGTCAGGGCCACCGGTACGCCGAAGGCGATGAAACCGTGCCAGTTCCACGCCGGGTAGACATCGTCGCGGTACAGGCCGGCCAGGTCCAGGCGCTGTTGCTTGATGATGAAGTAGTCCACCACCATGATCCCGGCAATCGGCCCCAGCAGGCTGGAGTAACCCAGCAGCCAGTTGGAATACACGGTCTCCAGGCTGACGTCGGAAATCAGCAGGCCGAGTTTTTTCAGCAACTCGTGGCCCATCAGCGCCAGCCCCACCAGGCCGGTAAGGATCACCGCGGTGGTGCGGCCGATCAGCTTGGGCGCGAGGTTCTGGAAGTCGTTGGTGGGCGAGACGATGTTGGCCGCGGTGTTGGTGGACAAGGTGGCGATGATGATCAACGCCATGGCCAGGGCCACCCAGCCCGGGCTCTGGATGTGGCCGATCAGGCTCACCGGGTCGGAGACGGTGACCCCCACCAGTTTCACCGAGGCGGCGGTCATCACCACCCCCAGGGCGGCGAACAGGAACATGGTCAGCGGCAGGCCGAAGATCTGCCCGAGGATCTGGTCCTTCTGGCTTTTCGCGTAGCGGCTGAAGTCGGGAATGTTCAGCGACAGGGTGGCCCAGAAACCCACCATCGCCGTGAGCCCGGCCATGAAGTAACCGGTGACGCTGGCGCCCTCGGGACGCTTGGGCGGGATCGCCAACAGCTCAGTCAGCGACACGCTGGGCAAGGCCCACACCAGCAGCCCGATGCCCACCGCCACCAGCAGCGGCGCGGACAATGTTTCCAGCCACTTGATCGACTCGGCGCCGCGCAGCACCACCCACAGGTTGAGGGTCCAGAAGATCATGAAGCCGATCACCTCACCGGTGCCGCCCAGGGCCTTCCAGCCCTCGAAGATCGAGCCCAGGAACAGGTGGATCGCCAGCCCGCCGAACATCGTCTGGATGCCGAACCAGCCGCAGGCCACCAGGGCGCGGATCAGGCACGGCACGTTGGAGCCGATGATGCCGAACGAGGAGCGCAGCAGCACCGGGAACGGAATGCCGTACTTGGTGCCGGCAAAGGCGTTGAGGGTCAGGGGCACCAGCACCACGATATTGGCCAGCAGGATCGCCAGCAGCGCCTCGCCGACACTGAGGCCGAAGTAGGCAGTGAGCACCCCGCCGAGGGTGTAAGTGGGCACGCAGATCGACATGCCGATCCACAGTGCGGTGATGTGCCATTTGTTCCAGGTGCGCTCCTGGACCTTGGTCGGTGCTATGTCGTGGTTGTAACGGGGGCTGTCGAGTACGTCGCTGCCGGCGTCCAGCTCGTACAAGCCGGCGCGCTCGGTCACCTGGGATCTGATCTGTTGCATGGCCGCTCCACTGTTGTTCTGATTATTTTGCTCATCAGGCCGGCAGGCGAAGGGCTCGCACGCCGGACGATGGCCGGAGAACTTACGACTTCCACCCTCCTGGCCAGCGATCTGCGGCGGCACTCAATAAAGGTGCCAAGTACTTGCGCGGTCGTTGCTGCACGGCTGGCGGAATCCATGTAAACAACTGATGTCATTGGGTTTTATGCAAGCAACTTTCAAGCCCCTGGTTAGTTGCCAATCCACTCAGGCCGGGTGTTTGGCAAGTTGTCCACTCGATCAGGACCCAAAGCAGTGCACGGTTATTTTTCTAGTTATTTCCTGGTCTTCCCAGCGCCTCCTCAAGCAGCTGATTTGACATAGGAAATCTCGACTATTTTTTGATCCTGTCAAGTGCGTCAAAATGGTGAGAGGCTGCACCATTTTGCAGATTTGAACTTTTAATCGTTATATTTTAACAAGTTATATTGAATATAAGCTTATAAAAAATATTCTTGATGTTTCTTTGAAGTGCGACTAGCTTCTAATCCTGTCACCGATGACAGGATTGTTTAAGTTATCAGTGCGTTCAATAAAAAAGTTAGAACCGACAGCAGTCGGTCATGCCTGCGAGGAACTCGGAATGTCTCTGTTGATCCGTGGCGCCACCGTTATTACCCATGATGAAAGTTATAAAGCCGATGTGCTCTGCGCAGACGGTCTAATTCGCGCCATCGGCAACAATCTGGATATTCCCGTCGGTTGCGAAGTGCTCGATGGCAGCGGCCAATACTTGATGCCCGGCGGCATCGACCCCCATACCCACATGCAGCTGCCCTTCATGGGCACCGTGGCCAGCGAAGACTTCTTCAGCGGCACGGCGGCGGGCCTGGCGGGGGGCACCACCTCGATCATCGACTTCGTGATTCCCAACCCCCAGCAGTCGTTGCTGGAGGCCTTCCAGCAGTGGCGCGGCTGGGCGGAAAAATCCGCCAGCGACTACGGCTTCCACGTGGCCATTACCTGGTGGAGCGAGCAGGTGCGCGAGGAAATGGCCGAGCTGGTGCAGCACCACGGCATCAACAGCTTCAAGCACTTCATGGCCTACAAGAACGCCATCATGGCCGCCGACGACACCCTGGTGGCGAGCTTCGAGCGCTGCCTGGAACTGGGGGCAGTACCCACGGTGCACGCTGAAAACGGCGAGCTGGTGTATCACCTGCAACGCAAGCTGCTGGCCCAAGGCATTACCGGGCCGGAAGCCCACCCGTTGTCGCGGCCCTCGCAAGTCGAAGGCGAAGCCGCCAGCCGGGCCATTCGCATCGCCGAGACCCTGGGCACGCCGCTGTACCTGGTGCACGTCTCGACCCAGGAAGCCCTGGACGAAATCAGCTATGCCCGGGGCAAGGGCCAGCCGGTCTACGGTGAAGTGCTGGCCGGGCACCTGCTGCTGGACGACAGCGTGTACCGCGACCCGGACTGGCAGACCGCCGCCGGCTACGTGATGAGCCCGCCCTTCCGCCCCCGTGGCCATCAGGAGGCCCTGTGGCGCGGCCTGCAATCGGGCAACCTGCACACCACCGCCACCGACCACTGCTGCTTCTGCGCCGAACAGAAAGCCGCCGGCCGCGACGACTTCAGCAAGATCCCCAACGGCACCGCCGGCATCGAGGACCGCATGGCCGTGCTCTGGGATGAAGGGGTGAACAGCGGGCGCCTGTCGATGCAGGAATTCGTCGCCCTGACCTCCACCAACACCGCGAAGATCTTCAACCTCTACCCGCGCAAGGGCGCGATCCGCGTCGGCGCCGACGCCGACCTGGTGCTCTGGGACCCGCAAGGCACGCGGACCATCTCCGCCAAGACCCACCACCAGCAGGTGGACTTCAACATCTTCGAAGGCAAGACCGTGCGCGGCGTGCCCAGCCACACCATCAGCCAGGGCAAGCTGGTGTGGGCCGACGGCGACCTGCGGGCCGAACGCGGCGCCGGGCGCTACATCGAGCGCCCGGCCTACCCGGCGGTGTTCGACCTCTTGAGCAAGCGCGCCGAGCGGCACAAGCCGACGGCGGTTAAACGCTGAGACCGGGGGGGGGCGTTGCCCCCCTATCGCGAGCAAGCTCGCTCCTACAGAAACCCATGCCCCCTGTAGGAGCTGGCTTGCCAGCGAAGGCGCCCGCAAATCCCTTGTAAGAGTCAAAGGCCTATTCGCCGGCAAGCCGGCTCCTACGGATATGGGTGATCCCAGCTATAGAAAATGCCCGTCAGAGGCAACCAAGAAACGAACCGTGAGGCCAAAACCGTGATCAAGACCTTGAACCACTTGCCCCACCCGACCCTGGACAACGCCACCCTGGCCGGCCACTTCAGCGACCTGGCGCCGCCGCTCAACGGCCGCCAGGCCCATCTGGAAGCTTCGCGCTGCCTGTATTGCTACGACGCGCCCTGCGTCAACGCCTGCCCCAGCGAGATCGACATTCCTTCGTTCATCCGCAATATCCACACCGACAACGTCCAGGGTGCGGCGCAGAAGATTCTCTCGGCCAATATCCTCGGCGGCAGCTGCGCCCGGGTCTGCCCCACCGAGATCCTCTGCCAGCAGGCCTGCGTGCGCAACAACGCCCAGGAGTGCGCACCGGTGCTGATCGGCCTGTTGCAGCGCTATGCCCTGGACAACGCGCACTTCACCCAGCACCCGTTCCAGCGCGCCGCGCCCACCGGCAAGCGCATTGCCGTGGTCGGCGCCGGCCCGGCGGGTTTGTCCTGCGCCCACCGCTGCGCCCTGCACGGCCATGAAGTGGTGATTTTCGAAGCCCGGGACAAGGCCGGCGGCCTCAACGAATACGGGATCGCCAAGTACAAGCTGGTGGATGACTTCGCTCAGCGGGAGCTGGAGTTTCTACTGGGCGTTGGCGGCATCGAGATCCGCCACGGGCACAAGCTGGGCGCCAACCTGAGCCTGACCGAGCTGCACCAGCAGTTCGACGCGGTGTTCCTCGGCCTCGGGCTGGCCGCCAGCAAGCAACTGGGGCTGGAGCATGAAGACGCCCCCGGGTTGCTGGCCGCCACCGACTACATTCGCGAATTGCGCCAGACCGACGACCTCAGCCAACTGCCCCTGGCCGAGCGCTGCATCGTTCTCGGCGCCGGCAACACCGCCATCGACATGGCGGTGCAAATGGCGCGCCTGGGTGCCAGTGACGTCAACCTGGTGTACCGCCGGGGCGTCGAGGACATGGGCGCCACCGAGCATGAACAGGACATCGCCAAGGCCAATCAGGTGCGCCTGCTGACCTGGGCCGCGCCGCAAGAAGTGCTGCTGGATGACCGGGGCCGGGTACGCGGCATGCGCTTCGCCCGTACCCGCATGGTGGAAGGCCGCCTGCAAACCACCGGCGACACCTTCGAACTGGCGGCCGATGCGATCTTCAAGGCCATCGGCCAGAGCTTCGACGCTACAGCGCTGAGCGACCCGCTGGCCCGGGAGCTGCAACGCAGCGGCGAACGCATCCAGGTGGACGAACAACTGCGCACCAGCATTCCCGGAGTCTATGCCGGCGGCGACTGCGTCAGCCTCGGCCAGGACCTGACCGTGCAGGCGGTGCAACACGGCAAGCTGGCCGCAGAAGCCATGCATGCCCAACTCATGCTCAATGTGGAGGCTGCGTAAATGGCCGATCTCTCGATTGTCTTCGCCGGTATCAAAGCCCCCAATCCGTTCTGGCTGGCCTCCGCGCCGCCCACCGATAAGGCCTACAACGTGGTCCGCGCGTTCGAGGCCGGCTGGGGTGGTGTGGTCTGGAAAACCCTGGGTGAGGACCCGGCGGCGGTCAACGTCTCGTCCCGTTATTCCGCGCATTTCGGACCGAACCGCGAAGTCATGGGCATCAACAACATCGAGCTGATCACCGACCGTTCCCTGGAGATCAACCTCAAGGAAATCACCCAGGTGAAGAAGGACTGGCCGGACCGCGCCTTGATCGTGTCGCTGATGGTGCCCTGTGTCCAAGAGTCGTGGAAAGCCATCCTGCCCCTGGTGGAAGCCACCGGTTGCGACGGCATCGAACTGAACTTCGGTTGCCCCCATGGCATGCCGGAACGGGGTATGGGCGCGGCGGTGGGCCAGGTGCCGGAGTATGTCGAGCAGGTGACCCGCTGGTGCAAGACTTATTGCTCGCTGCCGGTGATCGTCAAACTGACGCCGAACATCACCGACATTCGCACCGCCGCCCGCGCCGCCCATCGTGGCGGGGCGGACGCGGTGTCGCTGATCAACACCATCAACTCCATCACCAGCGTCGACCTGGAGCGCATGGTGGCCCACCCCATGGTGGGCAGCCAGAGCACCCACGGCGGCTACTGCGGTTCGGCGGTCAAGCCGATTGCCCTGAACATGGTG
>NZ_MOAK01000056.1:112064-128749 GCF_003732485.1 Pseudomonas protegens | reverse complement strand
CCCCGCGGCCCCGCGGCCTGCCGATCTGCGGCATTGGCGGCATTGGCAGCTGGCGCGATGCGGCGGAGTTCGTCGCCCTGGGCTGTGGCGCCGTGCAGGTGTGTACGGCGGCAATGCTGCATGGCTTTCGCATCGTCGAGGAAATGAAGGATGGGCTGTCGCGGTGGATGGACAGCCAGGGCTACCACAGCCTGCAGGACTTCTCCGGGCGCGCGGTGGGCAACACCACCGACTGGAAGTACCTGGACATCAACTACCAGGTGATCGCCAGGATCGACCAGCAGGCCTGCATTGGCTGCGGCCGCTGCCATATCGCCTGCGAAGACACCTCGCACCAGGCGATTGCCAGCCTCCGGCAAGCCGACGGCAGCCATGTATATGAAGTGATCGACGACGAATGCGTGGGCTGCAACCTGTGCCAGATCACCTGCCCGGTGCAGGACTGCATCGAGATGGTGCCCCAGGAAACCGGCAAACCGTTCCTCGACTGGCTGCACGATCCGCGCAACCCCTACCGCGAAGCTGTTTGAGAGAGAGGCCTGCTCTTGCCGGCGAAGGCGATCTTGCGGGCCCCTTCGCTGGCAAGCCAGCTCCTACGGCTGGCAGGAATATCGCGGAGCATCTGTAGGAGCCGGCTTGCCGGCGAAGGCGATCTTGCGGGCCCCTTCGCTGGCAAGCCAGCTCCTGCGGCTGGCAGGAATATCGCGGGAGGTTCTGTAGGAGCCGGCTTGCCGGCGAAGGCGGTCTTGCGGCCCCCTTCGCTGGCAAGCCAGCTCCTGCGGGAAGCGGCGATGCAGCTTCAGGGTTCCAGCCCGATACCCCGCAGGATGACGCTGGTGACGGTCTGCACCGCGCGTTCGAATTGCAGGTCCGACAGGGGCTGGTGGTCGTTGAGGACCATCACTTGATGATCGAAGTCGGCGTAATGCTGGGTCGAGGCCCAGATCATGTACAGCAGGCTCGACGGTTCCACCGGCAAGATCCGTCCATCCTCAACCCATTGGCGGATCTTCGCTTCCTTCATCTTCGCCCAGTCGTACAGGCTGGCATCCAATGCCTCGCCCAGGGTCGGCGCGCCATGGATGATTTCGTTGGCCCAGACCTTGGAGCCATAGGGCCGGCTGCGTGAATGCTGCATCTTGGCGCGGATGTAGCTGCTGAGCACCACGCGCGGATCGTCGAACATCTCGAAGCACAATGCGTCCTGCTTCCACACGTCCAGCAGGTCCATGAGCACAGCGCTGTACAGCTCGTTCTTGGTGCTGAAGTAGTAATGCAGGTTGGAGCGCGGCAGTTGCACTTCTTCGGCGATGTCGGCCATGGCGGTGCCGGCATAGCCCTTTTCAGCGAAGATTTTCTCGGCACCCAGGAGGATCTTTTCCACGTTGCTGCGACGAATCTCGATCTTGTGATTGCCCATGAGGCCCCCCTGAAAACAGTCTGCGCCAAGACTAGCATCCGCCCTGGCAACAAGTTGGGCTTTCGCCAGCCAGCACTGTTAGGTAGGATCGGCCTCCCGCTCATTTGCAGCAGCCACTGCGGTGCTCCGTCCAGGCGTTAATTCGCGACACGGGCATACAGGTCTCTGCCCGAATGCCGGCCCTGCCCCATCGCCGGCCATCTGTCCTGTTACCGATGGAACCTACCCATGAAGATTCGCCCTCGCGTCGCTGCGGACGACGCCCTGCTGACCGCGCTCTGGGAGCGCTCGGTCCGCGCCACCCACGACTTTATCGCTGAAGACGATATCCAGCGCCTCTACCCGCTGGTGCGCGACAGCTACCTGCCGGCTCTTGAGGCCTGGGTCTGGGAGAACCCCGACGCCAGCCCCGGCGGTTTTATTGCCACTGACGACGACACCGTACAAATGCTGTTCATCGAACCGGCCCAACGGGGCCAGGGCATCGGTCGAAAGCTTCTGGATCACGTACGCCGTCCCGGCCTCAAGGTCGACGTCAACGAACAGAACCCCCAGGCCCACGGTTTCTACCGTCACTACGGCTTCGTCAACTGCGGTCGCTCGGAAACCGACGGCGAAGGCCGACCGTTTCCGATCATTCACATGCAGTTGCAAGACCAATGAGCCCGATTTTCTTTAAAGGTAAACCTGCCATGTCCCTGAAAAACCTCTTCACCACCACCGCCCTGCTGACTTCCCTGCTGGCCGCCAGTTCGGTGTTCGCCCACGCCCACCTGAAAAACTCGACCCCGGCGGCCCAAAGCAGTGTCAGCGCGCCCAGCGAGCTGCGCCTTGTGTTCACCGAAGGCGTGGAAGCGGCCTTCACCCAGGTCACGCTGAGCAAGGACGGCGCCCCGGTGGAGGTCAAAAGCGTCGCCACCGAAGGCACGGACAAGAAGACCCTGGTGGTCACCCCGGCCGCCACGCCGCTGCGCGCCGGCGAGTACAAGGTGGAATGGCACGCCGTGTCGGTGGACACCCACAAGAGCGAAGGCAGCTACAGCTTCAAGGTGAGCCAGTAATCCATGGCGTCATGGCTGGTGCTGTGCCGCTTCGTGCACTTTGCGGTGGTCCTGACCCTGGTGGGTGCCTGGGTGTTTCGCCCGCTGTTGCTGGGCCGAAATTCCGCGCAGAACGGCCATGGCGCCGTGCATCGACAGCTCGATCGGCTCAGCCGCTGGTTGACGCTGATCGGCCTGGGCAGCGGCCTGTGCTGGCTGCTGCTGATCACCGCCAGCATGGCCGGCTCCTGGTCGGCGGCGCTGGACCCGGCGACTGTGCAATTGGTGCTGGGCAAGACCTTCTTCGGCCAGGTCTGGACCTGGCACCTGCTGCTCAATCTGCTGTTGCTGGGGCTGCTGCTGACCCCGCTGGGCCGGCGCCTGCCGCTGCAACTGGGGCTGGGCGCCCTGCTCCTGGCAACCCTGGCTCCGGTGGGCCACGGCGCCATGCTCGATGGGTTGGCGGGGCAGTTGCTGATCCTCAACCAGGTCGTTCACCTGAGCTGCGTGGGCATCTGGCTTGGCGGTTTGCTGGTGTTGCTGCTGGTGTTGCGGCAACCACCGCAGGCCTCTGTGGAACCGCTGTTGCGGCGTTTCAGCGGTGTGGGGTACGGCTTGGTCGCGGGGTTGCTGGCAAGCGGCCTGATCAATGTGCGGGTGCTCACCGGGCAGTGGTGGCCGACTCCATTGTTCAGCGGCTTTGCCCTGATCTTGCTGATCAAGGTGCTACTGGTGGCGGGCATGCTCGGGCTGGCACTGTTCAATCGCCTGCGGATTCGCGGCTGCGACCAGCGCCTTGCCAGCCTGCGCAACAGCGTGCAGCTGGAGTGGCTGCTGGGAGTGGCTGCAGTGGCGGCGGTCTCGTTGCTGGGCCCCTTGCCGCCGATGCAGGCGGCGTAAACCTCAGCCTGTAGGAGCTGGCTTGCCAGCGAAAGCGTCGGCAGCATCGCTGCAAATCTTACGGGCCTCTTCGCCGGCAAGCCGGCTCCTACAGAGCGGTGGTGTGGCGGCTATTGGCTGGTGTCGATGCTGACCACCACCGACAATCCGGGGCGCAGGCGTTCAAGCTCCGGCTGATCCGGGTTGACGGTGATCCGCACCGGTACGCGCTGGGCAATCTTGACGAAGTTGCCGGTGGCGTTGTCGGCCTGCAACAAGGCGAACTCGGAACCGGTGGCCGGGGATATCCGTTGCACCTTGCCGCTGAATTTACGGTGGCTCAGCGCGTCCACGCTAAAGCTCACCGGCTGCCCGACCCGGACATTGTCCATCTGGGTTTCCTTCAGGTTGGCAATCACCCACAGCTGGTTCGGCACCAGGGCCATGAGTTGGGCGCCGGAATTGACGTAGGCCCCCAGGCGCACGCCGATCTGCCCCAACTGGCCGTCCCGCGGGGCGAGGATGCGGGTGTTGGACAGGTCGATCCGCGCCAGTTCCACCGCCGCTTCGGCGCTGGCCACTGCCGCTTCCAGGGAGCCGCGGTTGACGATCACGGTCTGCAGGTCCTGGCGGGCTATTTCCAGTTGCGCCTGGGCCTGGGCCACGGCGGCCACGGTCTGGGCATTGGCCGCGCGGGTCACGTCCAGTTCACGCCGGGACACCGAGCCGTCGGCAATCAGTGCTTCGTTGCGCTGCAAGTCGGCCGCGCTCTTGCGCGCCTGGGCCTGGCTGTCGGCCAGGGCCGCCTGGCGCAGCTTGATGGTGGCTTCGGCGCTGTTGCGCTGTTGCAAGGCATTGGCCAGCGCCGCCTTCTGCACCGCCAATTGCGCCAGGGACTGGTCCAGGCGCTGTTGGTAGATACGGTCGTCAAGGCGCACCAGCAGGTCGCCGGCCTTGACCTGCTGGAAGTCCTGCACCGGCACCTCGAACACGTAGCCACTGAGCTGCGGGCCGATGATGGTCACCTGCCCGCGCACCAGGGCGTTCTCGGTACTTTCGATGGCGCTGGAAAACGGCGGCAGTTGCCAGGCGTAGAGCACGATCAGCACGCCGACAATGGCGATGGCGGCAAAGCCCAGGGACGAGAGGATGCGTACCGCCAACGGCCGCGGCTCGGTGGCAGGAATACTCGGCGGGCCGTTGGGCTCGGGAGTCGAGGCAATGGCGTTGGTGGTGGGGTTGAGGGTTTCGCTCATGAACTTGGGGCACCACTTTGTTGAACGGGAGTCTGGGGCGCGACGGCTTTGGTGGTGCTCATCAGCCACAGGCTGCGAATGAATATCCAGATCATGGTGAGTACGGCAATCACTGCAATCAGCATGAATACATCGTTATAGGCCAGCACGTTGGCCTCGCGGGTGGCCGCGCTGGCCAGGCTGCGAATGCCTTGCAGGGTGCGCAGGTCGGGGTCGGCAATCACCTTGCCGTAGGCCGCCCCGCCACTCTGCACCCGGGCCAGGACCTGGGGATCGAGCAGGGTCAGTTGCTCGACGATATGGCTGGAATGGTACTTCTCGCGCACGATCTGGAAGGTCCCGAGCAAGGCCGAGCCGATCAGCCCGCCAAGGTTCTGGCAGATGCCGAACAGCACCGAGAAACTCACCAGATTGCGCGGATTGGTCAGCACATTGCGGGTGCCCAGGACCATGGTCGGGCCGAGGAAGAAGGTGCCGCCAAAGGCCAGGAGGAACTGGCTGAGGTACATGTTGGCCGGACGCGTGAGGTTGCTGGAGAAACTGTCCATCACCGAGCCCACGGCCATCAGCGCCAGGGAAATGATCAGCGGCATCAACAGGTGCGCCGGGTTGATGGTCAGGGCGCTGGTGGCCAGCCCGGCGATGCTGCCCAGTAGCATCACCCCGTAGAGCAGGCGCATCTGCTCGCTGCTCATGTTCAGCGCCTGGAGAAAACCCACGGCGCCGGTGGACTGCTCGGACAGCACCATGCGGATCAGGATCACCGCCAGGGCCAGGCGGATCATCGCCCCGCTGCCCAGCCAGCGGGTCATCAGCATCGGGTTGCGGCGGTTATGTTCGATGCACAGCCCGGCCAGGATCAGCACGATGGAGCCGGCGCTGGCGTAGCCGATCCACGGCGCCTCCAGCCACCAGTCGATGCGCCCCAGGGACAGCACCGCACACAACAGGGCGACGCCTGTGGCCAGCAGGGCGAAGGTCAGGAAGTCGAGCTTCTCGAAGGTCCGGAAGCGATCCCCCGGGGGCAGCTTGAGCATGAACACGCAGCCCAGGGAGGTCAGCGCCAGGCCCAGTTCGAACAGGTACAGGCCGCGCCATTCGGCGATCTGCAGCAGGTCTTCGGAAAACAGCCGGGCCAGGGGCAAGGCCAGCTGCGAGGTGCCCAGCCCCAGCACCAGGGCCTTGAGCCGCCATTTCGCCGGGAAGGCCTGGACCATGTAGTACAGCCCCAGGGAGCTCAACGCCGCACCGACCATGCCGTGGGCCGCCCGCACGGCGATGGCCGAGCTCAGGTCGTTGACGAACAGGTGGCCGAAGGTCACCAGGGCATAGAGCACCAGAAACACTTCGGTGAAGGCCCGCAGGCCGAACTGCTGGCGAAACTTCACCAGCAGCAAGTTCATCGACACGTTGGTCATCACGTAGGCGGCCGGCAGCCAGGCCATTTCCGCGGTGGTCGCCCCCAGTGCCCCTTGCAGGTACGGCAGGTTGGCGATCACCAGCGAGTTGCCCAGCCCCCCGGTGATGGCCACCAGCAAGCCCACCAGGGCATAGGCCAGGCGCTTGTGAGTGGGGTGCAGCGGTGTCGAGGGGGAACCGGGCAAGCTGGGCTTTTCGTGGGGCTGCCAGTTGCGCGGGGCGTAATGATCCATGCCGTGACCTTGTGCTGTGCCGGCCGCTGTTGCAGCGGTTGGCGATGTTCCCGGTGGTCCGGCAGTGTGCCGGAAAATCCCGCCGTCCAGGCAATGCCCGGACTTGCAGGATGAATTTTATTTTAAGGCGCTGGCGCCGGTGGCTTTTTTTCGCAATCCTGCGTTCGCTGGTGGTCGTTGAACCGCCTGCCTGCCCTCGCCTGTCGGAGCCCGAATGCCGCTGAACTTTGTGAAGATGCACGCCAATGGCGACGACTTCGTGCTGATCGATGCCCGTGGCCGCGCCAACCCGATCACCGCTGAACGGGCCAGGGCCCTGGGAGATCGCCAGCGCGGCATCGGTTTCAATCAGTTGGTGGTGCTCGGCGACTGCCACGAGAGCGCGGCGCAACTGACCTTCTTCAACGCCGATGGTTCCAGCCTGGATACCTGCGGCAGCGCCACCCGCGGCGCCGCCGACCTGCTGATGCAGGAAAGCGGCGTCACCTCGGTGCAGGTGAAAACCGCCCGCGGCCTGCAGCAATGCCTGCGCCTTGAGGATCAGTCGGTGTCCGTGGAAATGGGCCTGCCGTCGTTCGACTGGCAGGCCATTCCCCTGGTCCGAGAGCTGGACAGCCTGCACCTGCCACTGCCGGGAACACCCACGGCGTGCAGCATGGGCAACCCCCATTGCAGCTTTTTCGTCGACGATCTGGATCACCTGGACATTGCCGCGCTGGGCCCAAAGATCGAGAGCGACCCGCTGTTTCCGCACAAGACCAACGTGCACTTCATCCAGGTGATCGACCGCCAGACCATCCGCCTGCGCATCTGGGAGCGTAATGGCGCGATCCCCCTGGGCTCCGGTTCCTGTTCCTGCGGGGCGGCGGTCAATGGCATCCGTCGTGGCTTGCTGGACAGCCCGGTGCGGGTGCTGTGCGACGGCGGGCCGGTGACGGTGAGCTGGGACGGCCAGGGCAAGGTGCGCCTGGCCGGCAGCGTGACCCGGGTGTTCAGCGGGTCACTGTGAAGGGTTGGGTTTTCGCTACATCCAGCCCAGCCATTTCCACCAGGTCATGGCGAACACCAGCATCAACAGGTAGCCGATCAGCGTCACCAGCAGCCCGACCTTGGCGAACTGCCGGGCATTGAAGGTCTCGGTACCCAGGCAGACCATGTTCTGCGGCGCGTTGATCGGCAGGATGAAGCCATAGCTGACGACAAAGCCCAGGAGCATGGTCATGCCCAGGCGGCTGAACTCGCCCGGCAGGGTTTGCAGCACGGCGATCAGGATCGGCAGCAAGGCCGAGGTCAGGGCCGTAGCACTGGCGAACCCCAGGTGGATGAGAATCAGGAACGCCGCGAGAATCGCGAACACCGCCAACGGCCCGACCTGGTCCAGGCCGGTATGGGCCACCACCTGCCCGCCCAGCCATTGCCCGGCCTGGGTGCTGAGCAGCGCCGAACCCAGGCTGATGCCGACCCCGAAGACGATCACCGTGCCCCAGGGAATGCGCGACTGCACGTCCTTCCAGGTCATGATGCCGATCCGCGGCAGCAGCAGGATCACCAGCCCGGCGTAGGTGGTGGTCGTGGTGTCGAAGGGGTGCAGCTTGCCTTCGGTGGACCAGGCCAGGAGCAGCAGCACCGACACCGCCAGCAGGCGCTTCTGCGGCCCGGTCATGGGGCCGATGTCCGCCAGGGACTGGGCCACCGCTTCCTTGCCGCCAGGGATGCTGTCGGTTTCCGGCGGCAGCAGTTTCAGCACCAGCCACAGCAGCACCAGGGACATGATCACCGCCCAGGGCGCGCCGGCGATCAGCCAGTCGAGCCAGGCCACGCGCTGGCCGAGCATCTTGTCCATGAAGCCCACGGTCAGCAGGTTCTGCGCCGCGGCGGTCTGGATGCCGACGTTCCAGATGCTGGTGCCCTGGGCGACCACGATCATCAGCCCGGCGGCGATATTGGAGCGCTTGTCGACGCCGAACGCGGCGATCACCCCCATCATGATCGGCACCACACAGGCACTGCGGGCGGTGGCGCTGGGCACCAGCAGGCTGAGGAGGATGGTCACGGCAATAGCGCCGATGAGGATGCGCCGGGTGCTGGTGCCGACCCGGGTCAGGGTCACCAGGGCGATGCGCCGGTCGAGGCCGGTGTGGGTCATGGCCGCGGCGATGAACAAGGCACCGGCCACCAGGGCCAGGGCCGAGTTGGAGAACCCGGTCAGGGCCAGGCTGATGGCCGCCGAGCTGCCATAGACCTGGGTCGGGTCCTGCAGGGTCGGCGCGGTGCCAATCAGGAACGCCATCAGCGCCGTGATCATGATCGCGCTGGCCTCGTAGGACACCGCTTCGCTGATCCACACCACCACGGCAAACGCCAGGATCGCCAGCATCCGGTGGCCGGCCACCGGCAGGTCGGCGGGCAGTGGCAAAAGCAGCACCCCGACCATGGCCAGTACGGCGATCAGCAATCCAATCGGTAGTACAGCCTTGGCCGCGGGCGCCGTTGTCAGAGGCGTAGTCATGGGCCTTTTCCTTTTCAATTGGAGAGGCGCCAAGCTTGCTACAAAACCGCCAAAAGCGCGTTGATAAAGGTCAAGCTGCGGATTGCCAGCCTTTGCTCTGCCTCGAGGTCGAGGCCACGCACAGGCGGAGAAATATTTTTTTACATCCCTACAGATTTTTCATCTCGTTGGAGTCACAGTGCTATCAAGGCGACAAGGAGTCGAAAAGAAATTGGCGGTATCACTCCAACCTGCAAGGTGCCTTTATGGTGACAAGAAACTTGAAACTGACGTCCAGGGCGCTCCTGAGTTTTGGCGCTATCTGTGTGCTACTGATCAGTCTGGGGGGACTGGCGCTGTGGAAAATGGGACAGATTCACGACGCCGCACTGGATCTGCAAACCAATTGGCTGCCCAGCGTCAGGCAAGCCACGAAAATCGAATCTTCCACCTTGCGGGTGCGCCTGGAGGCCCTGCACTACGCCACTGAAAGCGAGGCCCAGAAAGGCCCATCCCTGGACAAGCTGGGCAGCCTGAAGACCACCCTGGCCCAGGCCATCAAGGACTACGAGCCGCTGGTGTCCAGCGCCGAGGAAAAAACCGCCTTTGATCAGGTCAAGCGCGGCGCCCAGGACTACCTGGACAAGCTGGCGGTGCTGATCGATGCCAGCAAGACCAACACCGCGCAGCAAAGCAGCGACTACATCAATCAGGTCACGGTGCCCCTGGCCAATACCCTGCAAGGCGCCATCGAGGCCCTGATCAAGATCAACGAGAGCGGTGCCGCGCACTCGGCGACCCTGGCCGACAATCAGTTCGACAGCGGCCTGACCCTGACCTCGGTGATCATCGTCCTGGCGATTGTCCTGACCATGTTCATCGCCACCCTGTTCACCCGCAGCATCATCCGCCCGGTGCTCTCGCTGCTGGCCACCACGCAAAAAATCGCCGAGGGCGACCTGCGGGCCCAGGTGGAAGTCAGCGGCCAGGACGAACTCACCGACCTGCAGAAATCCACCCAGTCCATGCTCGACAGCCTGAAGTCGACCATCCGCCACATTGCCGATTCCTCCACCCAACTGGCCTCCGCCGCCGAGGAAATGAGCGCCATCACCCGCGAGTCCAACGCCGGCATCCAGCAACAGAGCATGGAGACCGACCAGGCCGCCACCGCGGTCAACGAAATGACCGCCGCCGTCGAGGAAGTGGCGCGCAACGCCGTGTCCGCCTCGCAGTCGACCCAGGCCTCGGAGCGTTCCGCCGGGCTGGGCAAGGAGCGGGTCGAGCAGACCATCCATTCCATCGAGAAACTCACCGGGACCGTGGAGAACACCCGGGTGGAAATGGCCGGCCTGGCCCAACAGGCCCAGGACATCACCAAGGTCCTGGACGTGATCCGCGCCATTGCCGAGCAGACCAACCTGCTGGCGCTGAACGCCGCCATCGAGGCTGCCCGGGCCGGCGAGCAAGGCCGCGGCTTTGCCGTGGTCGCCGATGAAGTGCGGGCCCTGGCCCACCGCACCCAGCTCTCGACCCAGGAGATCGAGCAGATGATCCAGGGCATCCAGAACGGCTCGAGCAAGGCCATGCTGTCGATGCAGCAAAGCAGCGAGGATGCCAGCCAGACCCTGGCCATCGCCCACGAGGCCGGCGCCGCCATCGGCCATATCGCCCAGGCCATCAGCGAGATCAACGAACGCAACCTGATGATCGCCACCGCCTCGGAGGAACAGGCCCAGGTGGCGCGCTCGGTGGACCAGAACCTGATGAGCATCCGCGACCTGTCGCTGCAAAGCTCGTCCGCCGCCAGCCAGACTTCCATTGCCAGCAGTGAACTGTCGTCCCTGGCGGTGAGTCTGAACAAGCTGGTGGCACGCTTCTCCCTGTGAGACGGGCCGAGGCCCGGCAAGACGTCAGGTAAAGAAAAGCAGTGGCGCTGTTCGCCGGCAAGCCGGCTCCTACACCAGTCTGTAGGAGCCGACTGGTCGGCGATGGCCCACCGCCCTGAAAGGGAGTGCTGTTGATGCTCAAACTGATCTCGATCCATCAACTGCAGATGGGCATGTACATCCATCAATTCTGTGGTTCCTGGCTGGACCACTCCTTCTGGAAGGCAGGCTTTGTGCTCAAGAGCACAAGCGACCTGCAACGCTTGCGCCAATCCAATATCGACAGCCTGTGGATCGACTCGGACAAGGGCCGCGATCTGCCGGAGGAGCAACCGCCCGCTACGGCCGTTGCCGAACCGCTGTTTCGCAGTAACGCCCCGCTACGGGTCGAACGGGCTGACGAAATCCAGCGCGCGCTGAAGCTCTGCGCCCACTCGAAACAGGCCGTCATGGGCATGTTCCAGGAGGTGCGCATGGGCAGGGCCATCGAGCTGGTGCAGGTGGACGATCTGGTGCACAACATCTCCACCTCCCTGCTGCGCCATCCCGATGTGCTGATCAGCCTGGCCCGGCTCAAGACTGCCGACGATTACACCTACATGCACTCGGTGGCGGTGTGCGCGCTGATGGTGGCAGTGGCCCGGCAACTGGAGCTGCCGGTGACCCAGGTGCATCAGGCCGGGGTCGCCGGGCTGCTGCACGACATCGGCAAGCTGACGGTTCCCGACAGCATCCTCAACAAGCCGGACAAACTCTCCGCCGAGGAATTCGAACGGATCAAGCAGCATCCCACCGCCGGGGGCGCGATCCTGCGCCAGAACCCGCAGCTGGATGCGCTGGTGCTGGACGTGTGCCTGCACCATCACGAAAAGATCGACGGCAGCGGCTACCCGCACCACCTGGCGGGGGAGCAGATCAGTCTGTTCGCACAGATGGGCGCGGTCTGCGACGTGTATGACGCCGTGACCTCGACCCGCCCCTACAACCGTGGCTGGGACCCGGCCGAGGCCTTGCAGCGCATGTCCGGCTGGACCGGGCATTTCGGCCCGCGGGTGTTGCAGGCCCTGGTCAAGTGCGTCGGCATCTACCCGGTGGGTTCCCTGGTGCGCCTGCACAGCGGCAAGCTGGCGGTGGTCCTGGAGCAGAACAGCGAGTCGCTGCTGCTGCCCAAGGTCAAGGTGTTCTTTTCCACCCGCTCGAAGATGCCCCTGCCGCAACGGGTCCTGGACCTGTCACGGCTGCAGGGCGAGGAACACATCGTCGCCCGGGAAGCGCCAGAGGCCTGGGACTTCAAGCAACTGCAGCAGCTGTGGAGCGAAGTCCCGGCCTGAGCCTCAGGTGCCCAGGGTCAGGCCGTTGGCCGGCAACGGCAGCGCGGTCTTGTAGCGCACCTGCTTGAGGGCAAAGCTGGAACGGATATTGGCCACCCCGGGGACCTTGGTCAGGAAGTCCATCATGAAGCGTTCCAGGGACTGGATGCTGGGCACCAGCACCCGGATCAGATAGTCCGGATCACCGGCCATCAGGTAGCACTCCATCACCTCCGGGCGGTCGGCGATGGCCTCCTCGAAGTGCTGCAGGGCCTCTTCCACCTGCTTCTCCAGGCTGACGTGAATGAACACGTTGACGTGCAGCCCCAGGAGGTCGGCGTCCAGCAGGGTCACCTGCTCGCGGATCAGCCCCAGCTCCTCCATGGCCTTGACCCGGTTGAAGCAGGGAGTGGGCGAAAGGTTCACCGAACGGGCGAGGTCGGCGTTGGTGATGCGGGCATTCTCCTGAAGACTGTTGAGAATGCCGATGTCGGTACGGTCCAGTTTGCGCATGAGACAAAACAACCTGTTTTTTATGTTTATGCAGATTTTTTATCTGCAAATAACCTCCAGTGCAATGAAACAGAGATAAATATTCTCCTACGCCCGGCCTATGATGTTTGTAGGACAAGATTTCTCTTACCCAGGGAATGACTGTCAGCTAGCGCGCCCAATTACAAGAAATCCACAAGATCGAGCGTAGAAAGCCATGACCACAGCGTATGCACCGCTACGCCTGCACGTTCCCGAACCCTCGGGCCGTCCCGGCTGCAAGACCGACTTCACCTACCTGCGTCTGAACGACGCCGGCCTGGCCCGCAAACCCCCTATCGATATCGAACCTGCCGACTGCGCCGACCTGGCCCGCGGCCTGATCCGTGTGCTCGACGATCAGGGCAACGCCCTGGGCGAATGGGCCGACGACGTGCCCCTGGAGATCCTCCGCCTGGGCATGCGCGCCATGCTCAAGACGCGGATCTTCGACAACCGCATGGTGGTCGCCCAGCGCCAGAAGAAGATGTCCTTCTACATGCAGAGCCTGGGGGAAGAAGCCATCGGCAGCGCCCAGGCCCTGGCCCTGAACATCGACGACATGTGCTTCCCCACCTACCGCCAGCAAAGCATCCTGATGGCCCGGGAAGTGCCGCTGGTGGAGATGATCTGCCAACTGCTGTCCAACGAGCGCGATCCGCTCAAGGGACGCCAGTTGCCGATCATGTACTCGGTGAAGGAATCCGGGTTCTTCACCATCTCCGGCAACCTGGCGACCCAGTTCGTCCAGGGTGTGGGCTGGGGCATGGCCTCGGCCATCAAGGGCGATACCAAGATCGCCTCGGCCTGGATCGGCGACGGCGCCACCGCCGAGTCGGACTTCCACACCGCCCTGACCTTCGCCCACGTGTACCGGGCGCCGGTGATCCTCAACGTGGTCAACAACCAGTGGGCGATCTCCACCTTCCAGGCCATCGCCGGGGGTGAAGCCACCACCTTCGCCGGACGCGGCGTGGGCTGCGGCATCGCTTCCCTGCGGGTCGACGGCAACGATTTCATCGCGGTCTACGCCGCCTCGCGCTGGGCTGCCGAACGCGCCCGCCGCAACCTCGGCCCGACCCTGATCGAGTGGGTCACCTACCGCGCCGGCCCGCACTCCACTTCCGACGACCCGTCGAAATACCGCCCGGCCGACGACTGGAGCCACTTCCCCCTGGGCGATCCGATTGCCCGTCTCAAGCAGCACATGATCAAGATCGGCCAGTGGTCCGAAGAGGAACACGCCGCAGTCAGTGCCGAGCTCGAAGCCCAGGTCATCGCCGCACAGAAGGAAGCCGAGCAGTTCGGCACTCTCGCCGGCGGCCAGATCCCCAGCGCCGCGACCATGTTCGAGGATGTCTACAAGGACATGCCCGAGCACCTGAAACGCCAACGCCAGGAACTGGGGATCTGAGATGAACGATCACAACAACAATATCCAGCTGGAAACCGCCATGACCACCACCACCATGACCATGATCCAGGCCCTGCGCTCGGCCATGGATGTGATGCTCGAGCGTGACGACAACGTCGTGGTGTTCGGCCAGGACGTGGGCTACTTCGGCGGCGTGTTCCGCTGCACCGAAGGCCTGCAGGCCAAGTACGGCACCTCGCGGGTGTTCGACGCGCCGATCTCGGAAAGCGGCATCGTCGGCGCGGCCATTGGCATGGGCGCCTACGGCCTGCGTCCGGTGGCGGAAATCCAGTTCGCCGACTACGTCTACCCGGCCTCGGACCAGATCATTTCCGAAGCCGCGCGCCTGCGCTATCGCTCCGCCGGCCAGTTCACCGCGCCCATGACCCTGCGCATGCCTTGCGGCGGCGGTATCTACGGCGGCCAGACCCACAGCCAGAGCATCGAGGCGATGTTCACCCAGGTCTGCGGCCTGCGCACCGTGATGCCGTCCAACCCCTACGACGCCAAGGGCCTGTTGATCGCCTCCATCGAGAACGATGACCCGGTGATCTTCCTTGAACCCAAGCGCCTGTATAACGGCCCGTTCGACGGCCACCACGATCGCCCGGTAACCCCCTGGTCGAAACACCCGGCGGCCCAGGTGCCGGACGGCTACTACAAGGTGCCGCTGGATGTGGCCGCCATCACTCGCCCGGGCAAGGACGTCACCGTCCTCACCTACGGCACCACCGTCTATGTGTCGCAAGTGGCGGCCGAGGAAACCGGCATCGACGCCGAGGTCATCGACCTGCGCAGCCTGTGGCCCCTGGACCTGGACACCATCGTCAAGTCGGTGAAAAAGACCGGCCGTTGCGTGGTGGTGCATGAAGCCACCCGTACCTGCGGTTTCGGCGCCGAACTGGTGTCGCTGGTGCAGGAACACTGCTTCCACCACCTGGAAGCCCCGATCGAGCGCGTCACCGGTTGGGATACGCCGTATCCCCACGCGCAGGAGTGGGCATATTTCCCAGGGCCGTCCCGAGTGGGCGCGGCGCTGCAACGGGTCATGGAGGTCTGAATGGGCACGCACGTTATCAAGATGCCGGACATCGGCGAAGGCATCGCGGAAGTTGAGCTGGCACAGTGGCACGTAAAAGTCGGCGATCAGGTGGTGGAAGACCAGGTCCTGGCGGACGTGATGACCGACAAGGCGATGGTGGACATCCCCTCCCCGGTGCACGGCACGGTCATTTCCCTGGGCGGTGAGCCCGGTGAAGTGATGGCGGTGGGCAGCATCCTCATCAGCATCGAAGTCGAAGGCGCGGGCAACCTCAAGGAGTCCGCCCAGGCAGCCGCACCGGCGGCAAAAGAGCCGGCAGCTATCAATAAGCCGGCGGCTGCCGCGCCAGTGGTCGAAGCGCCGAAGGTGGAAAAAGCCATCGCCAGCCAGGCCGCCTGCCGCGCTGCGCCCCAGGCGCCAGTGGCCCGGGAAGCCGACGAGCGTCCGCTGGCCTCGCCGGCGGTGCGCAAGCACGCCCTGGACTTGGGCATCCAGCTGCGTCTGGTGCAAGGCAGTGGCCCCGCCGGGCGCATCCTGCACGAAGACCTGGACGCCTACCTGGCCCAGGACAGCCAGCCGCTCAAGGGCTACTCGGCGCCGGGCGCCGGCTATGCCGAGCGCCACGACGAAGAGCAGATCCAGGTCATTGGCATGCGCCGCAAGATCGCCCAGCGCATGCAGGAATCCAAGCATCGCGCCGCGCACTTCAGCTATGTCGAGGAAGTGGACGTCACCGCCCTGGAAGAGCTGCGCATCCACCTCAATGAAAAGCACGGCGCCACTCGCGGCAAGCTGACCCTGCTGCCGTTCCTGGTGCGGGCCATGGTCGTCGCCCTGCGCGACTTCCCGCAGATCAACGCGCGCTACGACGACGAGGCCCAGGTCATCACCCGCCTCGGCGCGGTGCACGTCGGGGTCGCCACCCAGAGCGACGTCGGCCTGATGGTGCCGGTGGTGCGTCACGCCGAAGCCCGCAGCCTGTGGGGCAATGCCGAGGAAATTTCGCGCCTGGCCAAGGCCGCCCGCAGCGGCAAGGCGGCCCGGGATGAACTGTCCGGTTCCACCATCACCCTCACCAGCCTCGGCGCTCTGGGCGGGATTGTCAGCACGCCGGTGCTGAACCTGCCGGAAGTGGCGATTGTCGGGGTCAACCGCATCGTTGAACGGCCAATGGTGATCAAGGGCCAGATCGTGATCCGCAAGATGATGAACCTTTCCAGCTCCTTCGATCACCGGGTGGTCGACGGCATGGACGCTGCGCAATTCATCCAGGCCATTCGCGGCCTGCTCGAACAACCCGCCACGCTGTTTGTGGACTGATCATCAGAGGAGCAGGCATGCAACAGACTCTCAATACTCAACTGCTGATCATCGGCGGCGGCCCTGGCGGTTACGTGGCGGCGATCCGTGCCGGCCAGCTGGGCATCTCCACCATTCTGGTGGAAGGCCAGTCCCTGGGCGGCACCTGCCTGAACATCGGCTGCATCCCGTCCAAGGCGCTGATCCACGTCGCCGAGCAATTCCACCAGACCCGCCACCACAGCCAGGGCTCGGCTCTGGGCATCGAAGTGGCGGCGCCGACCCTGAATATCGGCAAGAGCGTGGAATGGAAAGACGGCATCGTCGACCGCCTGACCACCGGGGTCGCCGCGCTGTTGAAGAAAAACAAGGTCCAGGTGATTCAGGGCTGGGCCAAGGTCATCGACGGCAAGACCGTGGAGATCGAAGGCACCGATACCCGCATCCAGTGCGAGCACCTGCTGC
>NZ_MOAK01000056.1:107980-112021 GCF_003732485.1 Pseudomonas protegens | reverse complement strand
CCCCCAGCGTCACCCTGCCGATGCTGCCCATCGGCGGGCCGATCATCTCCTCCACCGAAGCCCTGGCGCCCAAGACCCTGCCCAAGCGCCTGACCGTGGTCGGCGGCGGCTATATCGGCCTGGAGCTGGGCATCGCCTATCGCAAGCTCGGGGTCGAGGTCAGCGTGGTGGAAGCCCAGGAGCGCATTCTCCCGGCCTACGACGCCGAGCTGACCCAGCCGGTGCTCGAATCGGTGAAGCAGTTGGGGATCAAGCTCTACCTCAAGCACAGCGTGCTGGGCTTCGATGCCGCCAGCAGCAGCCTGCAGGTACGCGAGCCCAACGGTGACACCCTGAACCTGGCCACCGACCAGGTGCTGGTAGCCGTGGGCCGCAAGCCCAACACCCAGGGCTGGAACCTGGAAAGTCTGAACCTGGACATGAACGGTTCGGCGATCAGGATCGACAACCGTTGCCAGACCAGCATGCGCAATGTCTGGGCCATCGGCGACCTGAGCGGCGAGCCGATGCTGGCCCACCGGGCCATGGCCCAGGGCGAGATGGTGGCCGAGCTGATCGCCGGCAAGCAGCGCGAATTCAACCCGGCGGCGATTCCCGCGGTGTGCTTCACCGACCCGGAACTGGTGGTGGTCGGCAAGACCCCGGACGAGGCCCGCGCTGCCGGCCTGGATTGCATCGTCAGCAGCTTCCCGTTCGCGGCCAATGGCCGGGCCATGACCCTGGAATCGAAAAGCGGTTTCGTGCGGGTGGTGGCGCGCCGTGACAATCACCTGATTGTCGGCTGGCAGGCCGTGGGGGTCGGGGTCTCCGAGTTGTCCACGGCGTTTGGCCAATCCCTGGAAATGGGCGCGCGCCTGGAAGACATCGGCGGCACCATCCACGCCCACCCGACCCTGGGTGAAGCGGTCCAGGAAGCGGCGCTGCGGGCACTGGGCCACGCCCTGCATCTGTAACCATTCAAGGGGTACACAGGACAGTGCCCAGGTAGGAGCGAGCTTGCTCGCGAAAGGGCTGACGGGAATAGCCAAGCGTTCGCGCCGGGGCCTTCGCGAGCAAGCTCGCTCCTACAGGGGGGTATGGGGGCTGTTATGGAGGAAGCTTCATGAGCAGGCCAAGTTTTTTGCGCACCCTCCCATCGTCCGGGATGCGGTGCGCCCCCGGAATGCAGTATTGTTGTGCCCATCCAAAAAAACGTCAGAAGCCTTGAGCCGTTCCGACGGTTGTTAAGCGATAGAGGGTGTCATGGGTAACGAAAGCATCAATTGGGACAAGCTGGGTTTTGACTACATCAAGACAGACAAGCGCTATCTGTCGCACTGGCGTAACGGCGAGTGGGACGCAGGCACCCTGACCGAAGACAACGTGCTGCACATCAGCGAGGGCTCCACCGCCCTGCACTATGGCCAGCAATGCTTCGAAGGCCTGAAGGCCTACCGCTGCAAGGACGGTTCGATCAACCTGTTCCGTCCCGACCAGAACGCCGCGCGCATGCAACGCAGCTGCGCCCGCCTGCTGATGCCACAGGTGTCCACCGAGCAGTTCATCGAAGCCTGCAAGGAAGTGGTCCGCGCCAACGAGCGCTTCATTCCGCCATACGGCACCGGCGGCGCGCTGTACCTGCGTCCGTTCGTGATCGGCGTGGGTGACAACATCGGCGTGCGCACCGCGCCCGAGTTCATCTTCTCGATCTTCTGCATCCCGGTCGGCGCCTACTTCAAGGGCGGCCTGACTCCGCACAATTTCCTGATCTCCAGCTACGACCGCGCCGCGCCACAAGGCACCGGCGCCGCCAAGGTCGGCGGCAACTACGCCGCCAGCCTGATGCCAGGCTCCCAGGCCAAGAAGGCCAGCTTCGCCGACTGCATCTACCTGGACCCGCTGACTCACAGCAAGATCGAGGAAGTGGGCTCGGCCAACTTCTTCGGCATCACTCACGACGACAAATTCGTCACCCCCAACTCGCCGTCGGTATTGCCGGGTATCACCCGCCTGTCGCTGATCGAGCTAGCCAAGACCCGCCTGGGCCTGGAAGTGGTCGAAGGCGACGTGTTCATCGACAAGCTGGCGGACTTCAAGGAAGCCGGCGCCTGCGGTACTGCGGCGGTGATCACCCCGATCGGCGGCATCCAGTACCAGGACAAGCTGCACGTGTTCTACAGCGAAAAGGACGTCGGCCCAGTCACCCAGAAGCTCTATAAAGAGCTGACCGGTGTGCAGACCGGCGACGTGGAAGCGCCAGCGGGCTGGATCGTCAAGGTCTGATTCGCCCCGGCTGCAACCCAGCCCGCCCCTGCTTGCCAGGGGCGGGCTTTTTCATGCCGGCGATTTGCTTCGTCGACTTATTCCTTCCTCCGTTGAGACTTTTCTTGCCGAGGCCGAGCAGCGATCTATATGATAAGCGTTATCATTTGCGACCTTTCTGCCACGGTAATGTCTCGCCATGTCTTTACCCGCTCAAGCCAGTGCCTGCGATCTGACCCAGCTGTATAGCCAGCAGCACCAGTGGCTGAAAAACTGGCTGCGCCTGCGCCTGAACTGCTCCCACAGCGCCGCCGACCTGGCCCAGGACACCTTCCTGCGCCTGCTGGCAAAACCCGAGCCGGTACAGATCCAGGCCCCGCGCAGCTTCCTGGCCAAGGTGGCGCAGAGCGTGCTGAGCAACCACTACCGGCGTCAGAAGCTGGAACGGGCCTACCTGGAAGCCTTGCAGCACGTCCCCGCGCATGTGGTGCCGGACCTGGAAACCCAGGCCATCCTCCTGGAAACCCTGATGCAGCTGGACGCGGTGCTCGAACGCCTGGAACGGCCGGTGCGCCAGGCGTTTCTCTGGTGGCAACTGGATGGCCTGGGCCATGAGCAGATCGCCGAGCGACTGCAAGTCTCGGTCACCACGGTCAAGCGCTACATCGTCAAGGCCGGTGCCCAGTGCATCCTCCTCGACGATCGCCAGGACCTTTCATGAACCCGTCTCAGAACAGCGCCGTGAGCAGCAGCGGCAGCAGCCATGCCCTGAGCATCGACCTGGAGATGGCCGAGCAGGCCATGCAATGGCAGCTCGACCTGCAAGAGCCCGACGTCAGCGCCGCCACCCTGGCCGCCTGGCAACGCTGGCGCCAGGCCCATCCGCTGCATGAAAAGGCCTGGCAACGGGCCGAGGCCCTGACCCAGCGCCTGCAACAGGTACGCAGCCAGGGCCACAGCGAACTGGCCCGCGCCACCCTGGCACCGAACCTTGCACGCCGCCGGGCCCTCAAGCACCTGGGCGTGCTGCTGGTGGCCGGCGCCGGCGCCTGGGCCGCACGGGACACCGCTCTGGTGCAGGACTGGAGCGCCGACTACAGCACTCGGGTCGGGCAGCAGCGTCGTTTCACCCTGGCGGACCAGACCCAGGTGCAACTCAATACCGACTCCGCGATTGCCGTGCGCTTCGACCAGCAGCAACGACGTCTCACCCTGCTGCGCGGTGAAATGCTCCTGACCCTGGCCCGGCAATCTTCACCCCGACCCTTGCAGGTGGAAACCGCCGAGGGCTGGATCGAGGCCACGGCAGCCCGCTTCAGTGTGCGCCAGCAGGCCGGCCGTACCGAGCTGGCGGTCTACCAGGGCAGCCTGACCCTGCGCCCCCGTGATGGCGGGCAGCAGACGCTGTCCCTGGCGGCCGGTGAACAGGCTCGCTTCAACCGCCACGGCCTGCTGCTGCGCCAGAGGCAAAACACCCTGCAACCGGCCTGGAGCCAAGGCATGCTGGTGGCCCAGGGCCAACCTCTGGCGGAATTTCTCGAAGAGCTGGGACGTTATCGCCACGGTCATCTGGCCTGCGACCCGCGTCTGGCGCAACTGCCGGTATCCGGCACCTTTCCCCTGGCCGATACCGACCGGGTGCTGTCCGCCGTGGCCGACACCCTGCACCTGGAAGTGCGCCAGTTCACCCGCTATTGGGTGACCCTCAAACCCCGCGCCACGCTGGGATAAAAAAATAGTTCATTCAGGTGGTCTGTTTTTCGCGCTCGCGAGACTTAACCCCCAGAACATTCATTTGTA
>NZ_MOAK01000056.1:82717-107898 GCF_003732485.1 Pseudomonas protegens | reverse complement strand
CTGGTCTGCCTGACCGGCGGCGCTGGCGCTGCACTGCTGCCGGCCTGGGCCCAGGCGGCGCAACAGACCCAGGTGGAATTTGACATCGCCCCGGGCAACCTGGCCGGCGCCCTCGCCCGCTTCGGCCAGACCGCGCACATCCTCCTGTCCTACCCGGCGAGCCTGACCGACGGTCGCAGCAGCCCCGGCCTCAAGGGCCGGCATGATGTCGACAGCGGCCTGGCCCTGCTGCTCGGCGGCACCGGCCTGCAAGCGGTACGCGGCGCCAATGGCAACTATTCCCTGGAAGCCCGCAGCACCGGCGCCGGCCTGGAACTGAGCCCGGTCTCGATCTCCGGCAAGGCCCCCGGCTCCACCACCGAGGGCACCGGCGAATACACCACCTACTCCTCCAGCAGCTCGACCCGGCTCAACCTGACGCCCCGGGAAACCCCGCAATCGATCACGGTGATGACCCGCCAGCGCATCGACGACCAGAACCTCAGCACCTTGACCGACACCCTGGAAGCCACCCCGGGGATCATCGTCACCCGTGACGGCCTGGGGGCGGAAACCGACAGCTACTGGTCCCGGGGCTTCGCCATCCAGAACTACGAGATCGATGGCGTCCCCACCAACACCCGCCTGGACAACTACTCCCAGAGCATGGCCATGTACGACCGGGTGGAAGTGGTGCGCGGCGCCACGGGCCTGATCAGTGGCATGGGCAACCCGGCCGCCACCATCAACCTGATCCGCAAGCGCCCCACCAGCGAAGCCCAGGCCAGCATCACCGGCCAGGCCGGGACCTGGGACCGCTACGGCGGTGGCGTCGACGTTTCCGGCCCGCTCACCGACAGCGGCAATGTCCGCGGGCGCCTGGTGGCCGACTACAAGACCGAAAGTGCCTGGGTCGACCGCTTCAAGCAGCAGACCCAACTGCTGTACGGCATCACCGAGTTCGACCTCAGCGAGGACACCCTGCTGACCCTGGGTATGAGTTACCAACGCACCGACGTCGATTCACCGCTGCGTACCGGTCTGCCCACCCGCTTCAGCACTGGTGAGCGCACTCACTTCAAGCGCTCCACCAACACCGCGCCGGACTGGTCCTACAACGATCACCAGCAGACCAGTTACTTCGCCTCCATCGAGCAACAACTGGGCAACGGCTGGAGCGGCAAGATCGAGTACACCCACGCCGAGAACCAGTTCGATGAGGTGTTCAACTTCGCCATGGGCCAGGTGCACAAGGATGGCAGCGGCACCACTCAGTTGCCGGTACGCTTCTCCGGCACGCCGCGCCAGGACAACCTCGACCTGTACCTCACCGGCCCCTTCAACCTGTTGGGCCGCGAGCACGAACTGATCGGCGGCATGACCCTGTCCCAATACAAGGAACGCACCCCCGGCTGGGGCAACTGGCGCTACGACTACGCCGGTTCCCCGGCCGGGGTCATCGACGACCTGGACGGTTGGGACGGCCATTCGCCGAAACCGGACTTCAATGTCAGCGGCAAATCGTCGATCGATGAAAACCAGTACGCGGCCTACCTGACCTCGCGCCTGAGCCTGACCGACGACCTGTCCCTGATCCTCGGCAGCCGGGTCATCAACTGGAAACGCGACACCCACGAACGCCCTTACGACGGCGCCGAAAGCGAGGTCAATCGGGCTGAAAACGGCGTGTTCATTCCCTACGCCGGGGCGGTCTATGACCTGGACGACACCTGGTCGGTGTATGCCAGCTACACCAGCATCTTCAACCCCCAGGCGTCCTGGGTGCGCAGCGAAGACAACAAGCCCCTGGACCCGATGGAGGGCAAGGGCTACGAAGTCGGGATCAAGGGCAGCCACTTCGACGGCCGCCTGAATTCCAGCCTGGCCCTGTACAAGCTGCAGCAGGACAACCTGGCGATCTGGAAGCACGACAACGTCTACAGTGCCGAACAGGACACCACGTCCAAGGGCGTGGAACTGGAGTTCAACGGCGAACTGGCCGAAGGCTGGCAGGCGTCCGCCGGTTACACCTACTCGGTCACCACCAACGCCGACGACCAGCGGATCAACACCGGCCTGCCGCGCAACAGCTTCAAGACCTTCACCAGCTACCGCCTGCACGGCCCGCTGGACAAGCTGACCGTCGGTGGCGGGATCAACTGGCAGAGCAAGGTCGGCAACGACCTGCACACCTTCACCCAGGGCAGCTACGCGGTGACCAACCTGATGGCCCGCTACGACATCAGCCGCAACCTCAGCGCCTCGCTCAATCTGAACAACCTGTTCGACCGCGAGTACTACAGCAACGCCGGCCTGTACGGTAACTACGGCGCGCCGCGCAACCTGATGACCAGCTTCAAGTACAGCTTCTGAGGGGGGCAAGCCCAACAGAGGTTGAGTCACAACGCTGCACCCCGCCCTTCGCCCCGGCGAAGGCGGGTTCGGCACGCTACAGCCGGATATCGAACAGTCCCAACATCTGTTGCGATCCATTCACTACCAGAAGCGCCGCCTGGGCAGCCATGAAGGTGTAGAGACAACTGACAACCAGTACAGAGAGCTCGAACCAGACAAACATCGGCCAATTGCTAGCGCGCAATGGTCGCCCCACCATCAGTTCCTCTACCTTGCTTCGTGGAAGGTGGTAGACGATCTCGAAAATCTTGGTCTCGCGAAAATTGCTGACCACTGCGAACATCAGGGCCACCACGGTCACCCCAGCCATCCACCAGAACCCCACGAGCTCCACTGCATTCTGCTGATGTCCGTTGAGGCTGGTGCCTTGCTGGAAAAAGTACATGCCTATCCCCGAAACCAATGGCAGCACTATGCCGAAGTAGATCAGCAGTCCCAGGCAAGACATGGCAATACCGCTGGCGAAGACACAGGCGCGGATCACCCAAGCGAGAAAGTCTGGAGAAAACTTCGAGTAAGCTCGCTGGGTTTCAATTACTAGCAAGGGGATCAGCATGGTCAGTACGCCGACCGCAATATCGACTCCCTTGAAGCCCGTCCTGGGCAGCAGCAAAGCCGCCAGGAACGTCATCCCGCGACTCCCCACCCGCCATAGCATCTTGCCATCGTCAGTCACCCCCTTCGACCAGAACGCCTCGGTTATCCCCTTGCCGTCATCCATGCCCTCATCCATAAACTTTCTGCCTCATTGTTCAAAGCCGCGCATTGTCACCAGCTACTCATGTGACTGCCCAGTGCCAGAGCTTCGAGCCTCGCCAATCCGCTTGCCGCGTCGCGCCGCCACCGGGCTGGCCTGACCATCGCGCTGCTTGCCATGGCGGGCCTCGCTGATCAGCGCCGGAATCAGCGGCCCTTCCGGCAGATGTTTCCAGAAGCGTGCCGGCAAGTGCCCCTGCATGACCTTGGGATTGAGTCGCGCCGGGTTGAAGATGTGGCTGTAATAGGCCAGCCACAGGTCGCCTCCGGGGTCTTCGACAGGCTGCGCCAGTTGCTGCCAGGCAATGGGGCACTGACGTTGATAGAGCAGGTCCCGACCATCGAAATACACCCCGTCCCGGGGCGTGGCGATCATCCAGCGATGGCGCCCCATGCGCCCGATAAAGTGCTGGCTGGCGCTGGCCAGGATGTCGTGGGCCGGCTCGTGCCAGGCCACGAACTCCGGCTGTTGCGCCAGGCTCGAACGCCCTTCGGCCAGACGCACGAAGCGCACGAAGGCATGCAGGTGATGAGCCTCGCGGTCCACCTGCTTGATCCGTCGCTGCAACTCGCTGCCCAGTTGATCGCCGCTGAGCATGGCGGTGCGGTCGCCGTGGCTGACCCGCCACAGCACTTCGTACAACAGGCTCCAGCGCTGCTCGCCGCGATAGGCCGCCGCCCGCTCCAGCTGTTGCAGCAGCGTCAGGGGAATCCGCGCCTGGAACGGCCCGGCTTCCTGAGGCAGGTTCTCGTCACTGGCAAACAGATCGGCTTCCCGCCCCCCGGCCCAACTGACCCGGCTCGGGTCGATGGAATGGCTGAGCAGCCAGCGCGCCTGCTGGCGCCAGGTGTCGAACCGGTCGTCGCAGTCCAGACTGATCATCCCCAGAGCCCCATCTGCTGCGGTTGCGGCCGTTCCCGCAGTTGCTGGTAGAGCAAGGCGCTGCTGCTTTCCGCCTGCTGGGGGTGGTAGTCGCTGGTGATGAAGAACGGCTTGGCCTTGCTCAGCACACAGCGCATGCGCGCCAGGTCCTCATAGCGGATGCGGCGCTCGCGACGCAGTTCCACTAGGCGCTGGGTGGTACGCAGGCCGATCCCCGGAATGCGCGCGATCAAGGTGGGCTCGGCGCGGTTCAGGTCCAGGGGAAACACGGCGCGGTTGGCCAGGGCCCAGGCCAGCTTGGGGTCGATGTCCAGGGCCAGGTGCCCGGGGCCCTGGAACAGCTCATTGGCACTGAAGCCATAGCCCCGTAGCAGGAAGTCCGCCTGGTACAGACGGTGCTCGCGCATCAGTGGCGGTGCGGCCAGGGGTACGCTTTTCGGGCTGTTGGGAATGGGGCTGAACGCCGAGTAATAGACCCGCCGCAGGCGAAAGTCGCCATACAGGGCCTCGGCACTATGGAGGATGGTGCTGTCATCGGTGTCGTCGGCGCCGATGATCATTTGCGTGCTCTGCCCCGCCGGGGCAAAGCGCGGGGCCCGGGGCTCGTTGCGCACCGTCTGCTCGCCGGTATAGATGGTGCCCATGGCCCGCTTGATCGAGCCCAGCTGTTTTTCCGGGGCGAGGGTCTTGAGACCCTCGTCGGTGGGCAGTTCGACATTGACGCTGAGACGATCGGCATAACGCCCGGCGGCCTCGATCAGCAGCGGGTCGGCGTCGGGGATGGTCTTGAGGTGGATATAGCCGCGGAACTCGTGCTCCTCGCGCAATAGCCTCGCCACCTGCACCAACTGCTCCATGGTGTAGTCCGCCGAGCGGATGATCCCGGAGCTGAGGAACAGCCCGCTGACGCAATTGCGCCGGTAGAAATCCAGGGTCAGGCGCACCACTTCCTCGGGGCTGAAGCGCGCCCGGGGCACGTCGCTGGAACGGCGATTGACGCAGTACTGGCAGTCGTAGAGGCAGAAATTGGTCAACAGCACCTTGAGCAGCGAAACGCAGCGCCCGTCCGGGGTATAGCTGTGGCAGATGCCCATGCCGTTGCTCGAGCCCAACCCGCTTCTGCCTTCCGAACTGCGCTTGGGCGCGCCGCTGCTGGCGCAGGAAGCGTCGTACTTGGCGGCGTCGGCGAGGATGCTCAGCTTGTCGATCAGTTGCATGGCGAGGCTCGAATACTGTTTTTATATACAGTACAGAGTAAAAGCCCGGGACCACAAGAGAGTGGCCGGAGGCAAAATGAAAAAAACCTCTCGCCACCCCATCGGCAGCCTGGAGCTATTGGTGAAAATCCTTAAGATACGCGCGCGCCCATAACCTCTGGAAAGGACTCTGCCCCATGCCTCGTCTCTACCGTTTCTGCCTGTTCGGCATGGCCCTGCTGTCGAGCCTTGCCGCCAATGCCGCGCCCACCGACCAGGAACTGATCGACGCCCTGTACGCCAAAGTCCAGGCCCGGCAGGACTGGCAAGCCCAGGCCAGGCAATGCCCCAGCGACAACATGCCGGCCAGGACCGCGACACGGGCCACGCAGGCCAACCGCTGCGAAACCCCGGAGCAACTGGGGGCCTGCCTGCAGCGCTGCGAAACCGGCGACGGCAACGATTGCTACTGGCTGGCAACCACCCTGCAACAGGCCAAAGGGCCCGCCGCAGGCTATGAACCGCTGTACCAGCGCGCTTGCAGCCTGGGTCTGGTCTCCGGCTGCACCAACCGCGCCGCCGGCATGCTCACCGCCGACGCCGACAACCAGGCCACCCGGCACTGTGCGGTGCAGACCTTCAACAAGGCCTGTGAGCTGAATGATCCCTGGGCCTGTACCATGTACGGCTTCCACCTGAGCCGGGGCATAGGCGTAGCGCCCGACGCCGATCTGGCGCTGAAGGTGCTGGATAAATCCTGCAAGCACGGCCCCGCCGACCCGGCCTGCAGCGGGGCTCGACAGTTGCAGGAAGAGATCCGCGAGGCCATTCGGGCGGCGCGGCCCTGACAGCCGTCGGGGGATGCTTTCGCCGGTCAGCCGGCTTCTGCGGGAAACATGCCGGCGAACAATCCCTCAAAAGTACTTCAGCCACCCCAGATCGCGACGCCGGGACTTGAGTCGGGCGAAGGCCCGCACCGACGGGTACAGCGCCACGGCCAATAGCAGCGTGATCAGCCACAGCCACCCCAGCCAATCAAAGCCAAAATAGGCCCCTTGATTGCGCCCCAGCAGCGCCACGGCCAGCAGATACAGGCCCTTGAGCACATACAAGTGCAACAGGTAGAAGAACATCGGCGCTGCGCCAAATACGCCGAGCACCCGGATCAAACCGCTGTCCTGCCGCCGCTCCAGGGCCCGCAGCAGAAGCAGCCCGGCGCCCAGGGTCAGGGCGATAAACAGCAGCGACGGCGGGTATTTGGTGATGTTGAAGAAGCTCATCAGGGTTTGCACCAAGGTGTCGCCACTGACCCAGGGCCGCTCGCCATAACCGTTGAGCAGCCGCAGCACGATGAACCCCGCCAGCGCCGCCAGCCCCCACAGCAACAGACGCCGCTGCCGCTGAGCAGCCTCGGCTTCGCCGGCGAACCAGGGCCCCAGGGCATAACCCAGGCCGATCACGCCGATCCACGGCAGCAGCGGGTAGGAGGTCCGCAGGCGCAGCCCTTCGCCCCATTCGATCCAGCCGCGATCGTGGAGGATCGCCCAAGGCACGTGCAGCGCCTCGCCCGGGGCGAAGTGCAGCCCATCCAGCAGGTTGTGCCCGCCGATCAGCAGCAGGCTCAGGCCCAACAGCAGCGCCCGGGGCAGCCACAACAATGCCGACAGCGCCAGCATGCTCAGGCCGATGACCCAGATCACCTGCAGGTAGATCAGCGTCGGCGGAACCTGCCCGGTCCAGGCGAAGTTCACCAGGGTCAGTTCCAGCACCACCAGGAACAACCCACGCTTGAACAGGAAGGCGCTGGCATCTGCCCGATGGCCGTGCTTCTGGGCAAACAGGTAAGCCGAGAGCCCGGTGAGCAGGACAAACACCGGAGCGCACAGGTGCGCCAGGGTGCGGCTGGCAAATAGCCCGGGCTCGGTAGTGGCCACGTCCATGGGATCGCTCACCTGCCGGTGCAGGAAGAAGGTTTCCCGGACATGGTCCAGAAGCATGAACAGCATCACCAGGCCACGCAGGGCATCGATGCTCAGCAGCCGGGTGCCGAGGCTCGCGCAAGGGTTGGATAAAGAACTCATAAGGAGGGATCGCAGCGTCAGGTTCAAAGGGTCGGTGCCGGTCTCGCGCCCGGCAAATTTCCCGTTACTTTATAACATTAACCTGCCTGTCCGAAACTCCTTGGCTGGGGCCACGGCCCCAGGCAACAATTGACCTGTAGCGCCGCGCCCCAGCCAGTGCAGGGGCCGCGACGCTGCTCGGAGTTACTGATGCTGGACCTGCACCATGGAGCTGACCTGGACCCGGGCCTGCATCTGTTCGGCCCCTCCCCCGCGACGCATGCCGCGCACCGGGCAGGCATCCAGGTAGTCCAGGCCCACCGCCAGTTTCAGATGGCGCTCGGGTCGCGCCAGGCGGTTGGTCACGTCGAAGCTGTACCAGCCGTCGTCGAGCCAGGCCTCGGCCCAGGCATGGCTGGCCAGGTGGCTGGCGTCCTCGGTGCACAGGTAGCCGGATACGTAGCGCGCGGGAATCCCCAAGCTGCGGGCGCAGGCGAGGAAGGCATGGGTATGGTCCTGACAGACCCCAGCACCGCCGGCAAAGGCCTCGGCCGCGGTGCTGCCGACCCCGGTGGCGCCCGGGCTGTAGGGCATGTGCTCGGCCAGGGCCTGCATCAGCTCGATCAGCGCGGCGCGATCACGGCGCTCGCCGCAATGGCGCCGGGCAAAGTCGCAGAGGGCCGAGTCCGCCTTGCTCAGGTGGCTGCAACGCAGGAACGGCAGCGGCGACTGGCTGTCGCCCTCCACTTCCCGCGAGCCATCGATCTGCACTTCGCCAAAGGCCGTGAGGACAATGGCGCCGTGGGGCTCGTCGAGGGTCATGACATGCAGGATGTTGCCGTAGGGATCGCGCTGGGCGCGCACCTGCCGTGGCAGTTCCAGATGCCATTGGAGGATCTGCTGGCGCTGGCTGTTCTGGGGCGTCAACCGCAGGAACTGGATGCTGGTGCAGACTTCATCGGCGTAGCTGTAGGTCGTGTCGTGACGAATGGACAGTTTCATACCACCTCCAGATAGGACTCATGCACGGTCTGCCCCAGGTGGCGGATCTGGCCGATGCAATCGGTCAGCCACTGGTGCAGGCCGGAATCGAGAATCTCGTTGATCCCGGTGTAGCGCAGGCGCGCATTCAGCTCGGCGGCCAGGCGCTGGGCCGGGCGCCCGTTGTCCCCGGGCAAGGTGGCCAGGAGCTGGTCCAGCTCCTCGACGCAGGCATGCAGGGAGCGCGGTACATCGGCGCGTAGCAGCAACATCTCGGACACCTGCTCGGCCCCCGGGGCATTGCGGTAGATCTCGTTGAACGCCTCGAAGGACGACAAGGCACGGAGCAAGGCGCTCCACTGGTAATAGCCGCGGGCCGAGTCATCGCTGACTTCCTCGGACTCCTCGCCGAACATTTCATAGCGCGCGTCCAGCAGGCGCAGGGTGTTGTCGGCGCGCTCGATAAAGGTCCCCAGGCGGATAAAGCGATAGGCGTCGTTGCGCATGATGGTGCCGGCGGTGGCGCCGCGGAACAGGTGCGAACGCTCCTTGACCCACTCGCAGAACTGGCTGATGCCGTAGCGCCCCAGGCCGTTGCGGGCGATGTTGCGCATCTCCAGCCAGGTGGCGTTGATGTTCTCCCACATGTCCGCGGTGATCCGCCCGCGCACCGCATGGGCATTGCTGCGGGCCGCCCGCAGGCAGCAGTAGATGCTCCCCGGGTTGGTCTCGTCGAGGGCGAAGAAATGCAGCATGCGCTCGGTGTTGAGCTCACCGTAGCGCTGGTTGTAGTCATCCAGGGTGCCGGCCGCCAGCAACGACATGGCCAGTTCGGCATGGCCGTCACCGCGCCCGGCCTGGGGCATCAGCGACAGCGAATAACTGACCTCGAGCATGCGTGCCAGGTTCTCGGCGCGCTCCAGGTAGCGGGACATCCAGTACAGATCCGCAGCTGTTCTTGAGAGCATGGTTCAGTCCTCCACTACCCAGGTGTCTTTGGTGCCGCCGCCCTGGGACGAGTTGACCACCAGCGAGCCTTCACGCAGCGCCACGCGGGTCAGGCCTCCGGGCACCAGGCGGGTTTCGCGGCCCGAAAGCACGAACGGCCGCAGATCGATATGCCGCGGGGCGATGCCGCTTTCGACAAAGGTCGGGCAGGTGGACAGGGACAGGGTCGGCTGGGCGATATAGGCCTCGGGGCGGGCCTTGAGGCGGGCGCGAAACTCTTCGATCTGGGCCGCGGTGGCCGCCGGCCCGACCAGCATGCCGTAGCCGCCGGAGCCCTGGGTTTCCTTGACCACCAGATCCGGCAGATTGGCCAGCACATGGGACAGCTCGGCGGGCTTGCGGCACTGCCAGGTGGGCACGTTCTTGAGGATCGGCTCTTCGCTCAGGTAGAAGCGGATCATTTCGTCCACATAGGGATAGATCGACTTATCGTCCGCGACCCCGGTACCCACGGCGTTGGCCAACACCACATTGCCCGAGCGATAGGCGGCGATCAGCCCGGGCACCCCGAGCATGGAATCCGGATTGAACGACAGCGGATCGAGGTAGGCATCGTCCAGCCGACGGTAGATCACGTCCACCGCCTGGGCGCCGGCCGTGGTGCGCATGAACACCCGATCGTCCCGGACGAACAGGTCGGCGCCCTCCACCAGTTCCACGCCCATTTCCCGGGCGAGGAAGGCGTGCTCGAAATAGGCGCTGTTGAAGCGCCCCGGGGTCAGCACCACCACCGTCGGGTTGTCCAGGGGGCTGGAGCTCTTCAGGGTGTCCAGCAACAGGTTGGGATAATGGTCGATGGGGGCAATGCGCTGAGCGGCAAACAGCTCGGGAAACAGACGCATCATCATCTTGCGGTCTTCAAGCATGTAGCTCACGCCGCTGGGGGTGCGCAGGTTGTCTTCGAGCACGTAGTAGCTGCCATCGCCGTCGCGCACCAAGTCCACCCCGGCGATATGGGCATAGGTGCCCCGGTGCAGGTCCAGGCCCTGCATCGCCACCTGATAGCCTTCGTTGGCCAGCACCTGCTCGGCGGGAACGAGGCCTTCCTTGATGATCCGCTGGCCGTGATAGATATCCGCCAGGAACAGGTTCAGCGCCTGGACCCGCTGCACGCAGCCGCGCTCCACGGTGCGCCACTCGCTGGCCTTGATGCTGCGAGGAATGATGTCGAAGGGAATCAGACGTTCAGTGCCCTGCTCGTCGCCGTACAGGGTGAAGGTGATACCGGCGCGGTGGAACAACAGATCGGCTTCGCGCCGACGCTGATCCAACAGCTCAATGGGGGTGTCCGCCAACCAACGGGCGAACGCTTGGTAATGGGGTCGACAGGTGCCGCTGGCAGCGTACATTTCATCGAAAAAAGCGCGGGACATAGCCAACTCCTTGCCGTGATGCGAACGGCTTTTTATTTGAACCCTGTGTGTGCGTGACCCGGCTTTGACCTTGAAGGGATGATCGTTCCCCTGTGTGCGAGCACCTCCTGGGCTCACGATCGGACGGCTCCTGCCGCCCGCCTCACAGAGCGGTAGCAATCGCTATGCCGCAAATGCCCAAACAACCGTCACAGCGGCGTACGGCTTGAAAAATCGGCAAAAAGCGACAAATACATTCAAAAAAGAGACGCACCTCTCCAGCAGGAACCTGTCTTGGGGACGCCCATGGGGACTCAGCTTGAATCACGGCGAACCGACACGGGCTGAATCGGTGCATAAAGTTCCGGAGAGGATTTTTTTGCCCCGTTATCGGGAGTTTTCCGGACTGTACGGCGTGCACTGGCCAGCAGCGGCCCCTGAGCACTGACCGCCCGCGCACCATCGAGGTTCAAAGGATTGACTGGCCACGACGGGGATTGGCCGGCTTGCCGTCAGTTGCGCACCGGCAACCGGGCCAGGATCAGCGCCACCGCCTGCTCCGGCGACAGGCTCGCACTGTCCAGGCGCAAGGGCACCGCCGCCCAGGCCTCGTAGTCGTGATCAAGCACCGACTGCCAACTGGGCGCTTGCAGGCCCGGTACATCCACTTGCCGGGTCTCGACCCGCCGTCGATGTTCCCGGGGGTCGCAACAGATCACCTCGACATCCAGCAGCGGCACATCCAGCTGCTGTGCCAAATCGCTCCAGGCCTGGCGGCTTTCGGCCACGGGGTTGACGCAGTCGGCCAGCACCGGGTTGCCCAGGGCCAGATTGGCCTCGGCCAGTTGCAGGGCGATCTGGTAGCCGGCCTTGCCGACCTCTGGCAGGCCGGCATCGCGCAGGCCCTGCTCGATGCTGTCGATACGCAGGTAGGTGGCTCCCAGGTGGGGAGCCAGGGTGCGAGCGATGGTGGTTTTGCCGGAACCCGGCAATCCGCTGAATACGATGAGCATGCATGGTCCTGGCTGAAACGCTGGAGGGCAAGCTTCAACGCAATGACCGTCGACGTCCAGTACAGGACCGCCCGGCACAGCAAAACAGCGTCAGGGCGACGCTGCAGGCCTGTCGGCCGGGACGCTTCGCGGCCAGGACAACAGTTCGCTTTCCGACATCGGCCGGGCGTACCAGTAACCCTGGGCCATGACGCAGCCCATCTCCAGCAACAGGCGCCGTTCGAGCTGGGTTTCCACCCCCTCCACCACCAGGCACATTTCCAGGTTGCGGGCTAACGCCAGGGAGGCGCCGACCACTGCACGACAGCGCGGCTGGTGCACCAGCTCACGGACAAAATGGGCATCGAGCTTGATCTGGTTGAACGGCAGTTCGCACAGGCGCTGCAAGGAGGAGTAGCCGGCGCCGAAGTCGTCGATGGCCAGGTTGCACTCCATCATTCGCAGGCGCACCAGGTTCTCCAGGCTGATGGCCGGTGCCTGCACCAGGCCCACTTCGGTGATTTCGAACGTCAGCAACCGCGGCGGAACCTGATGCCGGTCGCTGGCCTCACGGATATGCCTGACGATGTCGCTGCAAGCCAGCTGTCGGGGCAGCAGGTTGAACGCCAGCTCCAGTTCCTCTCCCTGGTCCAGCAGGCGGCGCTGCAGGGCCATGCCCTGGTCAAGCTGCTGGTGCAGCACCTCATCCAACAGGCCCGAGGCCTCCAGTTCATCGAGAAAGGCTACCGGTGCCAGGACCCCATGTTCGGGATGGCACCAGCGCATCAGCACTTCGGCGCCACGGCAAGTGGCATGCTGCAGGTCGAACTTGGGCTGGTAATAGGACACGAACTGGCCCTGCTCGACGCCCCGCTTCAGGTCTTCACCGCGCACCGGGGCGAAGTGCCGGGGCGGCGCCGGGGCCTGTTGCTGATGGCGCAGTTGATAGAGTTCGAGCATCGCCTGCAGGGTCGCCAGTTCCGCCGGCTTGCCCACATCCCCCAGGACAATCAACCCGTGCAGGCTGATCATCTGCAGCACCGCGCGACGCAGGTCGGGCTCAATCAGGCTGTAGAGAATCACGGCCCGCACCAGTTGCTCCTCACTGGCACGCCGCAAGAATTCCAGGCCGTCCATGCCTGGCATCTGCAAGTCGCAGAGCACGATATCCGCCGCACCGCACTCACGCAGCAGCTTCAGGGCACTGGCCCCGTCGGACGCCGCCAACGGCTGAGCTACACCCAGGCGCCGCAACTGCTCCAGGGCCAGCAGCTGCTGCACCGGATGGTCTTCGAGAACCAGCATCTTCAGGGTTTTCACGCGCGGCTCCAGGGTGAGCGGCGACTGCCGAGGGAGGACCCGATAACGGATCACTTGGCCCCTTCTGGGGCACCAACCAACAGGAGCATTGCGAGAGTGCAGATAGACACAAGCGTATCGCTAACCGCAAGCGGGTCAAGGCATCGACAATACCTTCGGTCCGCCGGCCTCAATGGGCTTGCCCGAGCCCGCGCGACCCAGGAAAATAAGCCCGTTTCGCGCCCACCCTTGATCTATATTTGTTTGCAGCATTGGCCCTAAGCCCTTGTGCAGCTGGCCACGCGGGCTGCCACTTTCCTCCTCGACTCATCATTGTGCAGTTACTCGATCAGGAGCCTCGATGCCTCGCTTTCTCCTGCCAACGCTGATATGGCTGGCATGCCTCCCTGCCCAGGGCGACACCGCGACTCCCTTGCAACTGCTCAACTACGAATCGCCCCACCAGCATGAGCTACCCCTGGCCAACGACGACTGGCAATGGTTGCGCAACAAGCGCGAGCTGGTGCTGGGCACCTCGCAGCAGAACCTGCCCCCCCTGGAGATGGTCAACGAGTCCAGGGAATATGAAGGCATCACCGCTGACTACATCGGCCTGCTGGCAGACGCCCTGGGGGTGAAGATCGCCATCCGTGCCTACGACACCCGCGAGCAGGTCTACGAGGCCCTGGCCAAGGGCGAGATCGACCTCATTGGCGGCGTCACCTTGAGCGAAGCCCAGAAGCACCCACTGCTGCGCAGCCGGAACTACCTGATCAATCGCCCGACCCTGGTGGCCCGCCTGGGTGATTCTGCATCGCTGAAAAACGGCTTGCAGGGACGCAACCTGGCCATCGCCCTGGACACCATCACGCTGCCCGCCGCCCAGGCCTTGTACCCCAAGGCCCGAATCGAAAGCTACAGCAGTACGGATGCGGCCATGGCCGCCGTGGCCTTCGGTGACGCCGATGTGTTGTTCAGCGACGCGGTCTCGGCGCAGTTCCTGATCTCGCGCAACTACAGCGACTACCTGCGGATCATCTACAGCGGCCCGGCCGGCCTCTCGGGTTTCGCCTTCGCGGTGAATCCGGACAACCACCAGTTGCAACGCTTGCTCGACTCCGCACTGCAAGCGCTCCATAAAGAGCAGGACATCAGCATCCGCAATCGCTGGGGCGATCGCCTGCTGCTGAGCATGGAAAAAACCGCTCTCACTGCCGATGAGCAACGCTGGATCGAAAAAAACCCCGTGGTGCGCATCGGCATTCACCGCTATCTGCCGCCGATGTCCTACTTCGACGCCGATGGCAATTACCTGGGGATTACCTCCGACCTGCTGACCATGCTGGAGGCCAAGACCGGGCTCAGTTTCGAGATCGACGCCCAGCCCAGCTTCACCGACCTCAACAGCGCCGTGCGCGAGGGCCGGGTGCAGATGGTTGCCGATCGGGCCCGCAACCCTGAGCGCGAAGGCTACCTGCAGTTCACCCGACCCTACCTGGTCGGGCCCTACATGCTGATCACCCGCGATACCCCCGATGCGCCGAAAACCCTGGAAGACATGGCCGGCAAGACTCTGCTGATCGGCAGCGGCCATTCTCTGGTGCCGCTGCTCCGCCAGCGCTATCCGCAGATCCGCATCAAGGAAGTGCAGACCAACTTCGAAGCCCTGACCCTGCTGCGCGAGCATCAGGCCGATGGCGCGGTGCAAGCGGAGATCGCCGTCAGCTTCAACCTGCCACGGATCAAGGAAGACCGGCTCAAGGTCAACTCGGCCCTCAACCTGCCCCTGCTCAATGAGTCCTTCGGCATCCGTCGCGACCAGTTGGAACTGTTCAGCATCATCGACAAGTCCCTGCGCAGCATCTCGCCCGACGCCCTCACCGAGCTGAACAATCGCTGGCGTTCCAAGGCGGCAGTCGTCCCGCCCTCCTGGCGCGACTACCGCACCACCCTCTACATGGCCGGTGCCGGCGCGCTGCTGTTGCTGCTGATCGCCCTGGCCTGGGGCTACGCCATGCGCCGCCAGGTCAGCCAGCGCGAACGGGCCGAGCATGCCCTCAACGATCAGATGCGCTTCATGGACGCGCTGATCAACGGCACCCCCAACCCGATCTATGTGCGCGACCTGAACCGCCGCCTGGTGATCTGCAACGACAGCTACCTCAAGGCCATGGGTACCGATCGCCAAAGCGTGCTCGGCACCGGCCTCGACCAGTTGCCGGTGCCCGAAGCGCCGCAGTTTGCCGAAGACTTCAAGACCATTCTTGCCGGCGGCCAACCCTTGCTGATCGACCGCGAAGTGCACATCCGTGGCCAACGCCTGAACATCTACCACTGGATGCTGCCCTACCGGAATGCCCAGGGTGAGATCCAGGGCATCATTGGTGGCTGGCTCGACATCAGCGATCGCCAGCTGCTGCTGGAAGAACTGACCCAGGCCAAGAACGATGCCGACAAGGCCAACCGGGCCAAGACCACCTTCCTGGCCACCATGAGCCATGAAATCCGCACCCCCATGAGCGCAGTCATCGGCATGCTCGAGCTGGCCCTCAAGCGCGCCGACCAGGGCCAGCTCGACCGCAGCTCGATCGAGGTGGCCTACGGTTCGGCCCAGGGTCTGCTGGAGTTGATCGGCGACATCCTGGATATCGCCCGGATCGAAAGCGGGCGCCTGAGCCTGAGCCCCGAGCGGGCCAACCTGCGGGATCTGGTGGAGTCGGTGTTCCGGGTCTTCGATGGCCTGGCCCGGCAAAAGGGCCTGCGCCTCGAGCTGGACCTGGACAGCAGCGTCAATGGCGACGTGTTGGTGGACCCGTTGCGCTTCAAGCAGGTTCTGTCGAATCTGCTCAGCAATGCGATCAAGTTCACCGAACACGGCGGGGTGCAGATTCGCCTGCAGGCCGAGGGTGACGATGGGCAATTGCTGCCCTTGCTGATGACCGTCAAGGACACCGGGATCGGCATCGAGCCCGACGACCAGCTACGGCTGTTCCAGCCCTTCAGCCAGGTGCCCGGGCAACATCAGAACGCCCGCTCGGGAACCGGGTTGGGCCTGGTGATCTGCCGCACGCTGTGCGAAATGATGGGCGGTCAACTGCGCCTGGAGAGCCAGCCCGGCGTCGGCACCCTGGCGCGGGTGCAGGTGCAGTTGAGTCGTCTCGACCCGTTGCCCGATACCCCGCCTCCGGTAGCGCAGGAAACCCTGGCGGTCAGCGCCCGGGCGCCGCTGCATATCCTGGTGGTGGACGACAGCCAGGCCAATCGCCAACTGCTGTGCGAGCAGTTGCGCTTCCTCGACTATTCATTGAGCCAGGCGCACAACGGTGCCGAAGCCTACAAGGCCTGGCAGCGGGAAACCTTCGATGTGGTGATCACCGACTGCAACATGCCGGTGCTGAACGGCTACGAACTGACCCGACAAATCCGCCTTGCCGAACAGATCCAGGGCCGGCCACCGGTGCAGATCTTCGGTTTTACCGCCAACGTCCAGCCCGAAGAGGAACAGCGTTGCCGGGACGCCGGCATGAACGGCTGCATCTTCAAACCCATTACACTGCCAGAGCTGGCCCGCCGCCTGCAGCAACTGCCCGCCCTGCCCCGCTTGCAACTCAGAACCAGCAGTGAGCACTACGACATCCAGCAACTGGACCACCTCACCGGCGGCAACCCCGAATCCATCCAGCGGGTGCTCAAGGGCTTGCACCAGAGTAACCAGCAAGACCTGACGCAGATCCGCGAGCTGCTGGCCAACCCCGACAACAAAGGCGTGAGCGACCTGGCTCACCGTATCCACGGTGCCGCGCGGATCATCAACGCCCAGGCCCTGATCGATGAGTGCCAATACCTGGAGAGGGCCTGCCGCGAAGGCGCGAATACCGACCAGATAAAGACGGCATTGATCCGACTGGAGCAGGCCATGGTTGGGTTGGATCGCGACTTGCTGGAGTCCCTGGTGAGCGACTGAGCAACCCTGGCATCACCTCATCGCACGCTTGCCGCAGCATCAAGGCACCGGAGCTGCGCAGCCGCCGGGGCTCAGGCCCGCAGGCTTTGCAGCTCCAGACCGGCCGATGCCGACAGCGGCTTCGCTGGCTGAATCAAGGCGATGCCGAAATGCCTGCTGATGTAGCGCCCGCCGGTGCCGGTCAGGGCCAGGGCGCGGCTGTCCAGATCCTGCCTCAGCCATTTGCGCTGCAACAGAACACGCAGCAGCGCCGCCCCCAAAGCACCTCCCAGGTGCGGGCAGCGCATGCTCCAGTCCAGGCACGGACAAGCCAGGCTTCGGCGCAATCTGCGCAGCTCGGCCACGTCGATGCCCAGACCGCGGAAGAACTCGACACCGTTGTCACTGACCCGATAATCCTTGCCCTCTTCGCCCATCAGCAACCAACCGGCCTCGAACATCCGGTCGTGCAACTGCACCCCCAGGGTGCCTGCCAGGTGGTCGTAGCAAGTGCGGGCAAATTGCAGGCGGTCCGGGGTACGCGGGGTGAAGCTACTGGCCTGGCCGATCACCATCAGCGCCTCCAGGGCCTGGGCCACCAGCGGATCGCCGAGGCAGTAGTAGCGGTGCCGGCCCTGGACCTGTACCCGCAGCAGGCCCGCATCCCTGAGCTTGGTCAGATGGGCGCTGGCGGTGGAAGTGCTGACCTCGGCAATCGCCGCCAGCTCGGTGCTGGTACGGGCATGGCCATCCATCAGGGCACAGAGCATCCGGGTGCGAGCCGGCTCGGCGATGGCCGCCGCCACGCTGGATACCCCCAGGTCGTTCTGCACTACATTCATATTTCGCTCCATGACGAATCGTGTCTTCGAAAGGATGAGGATAGTAGCAACCTGAATATCTGCCCGACATAGAGATGAATCATGGACCCGATCAGCGCTGTCACCCATTTCGACCCCTACGATTTCTGCTACGCCCGCCTGCGCGCCCGGGGCGGCCTGACCTACGATTCAGCGCTGGGCCTGTGGGTCGCCAGCAGCGCCGCCGCGGTGGCGGCAGTGCTCAACCACCCCGCCTGCCGTGTCCGACCACCCGAGGAGCCGGTGCCCCGGGCCATCGCCGGGCGGCCTGCAGGGGAAGTGTTTGCACGCCTGATGCGGATGAACGATGGCCCTCGCCACGGCTGTCCTCGCGCAGCCGTGGCCGCGCCCCTGGAGCAACTGGGTGCCATCGACCTGATGCCCTGGCTGGCACAATGGCGCCCAGCCCTGGACGCACCGCTAGGCGCCGGCGACCTGCACCGCTGGCAGTGGCACCTGCCGGTGGCGCTGCTGGCAGGGCTGCTGGGAATCGCCCCCGAGCGACGCGAAGACCTTGCCCGGCGCACCGGCGAATTCGTTGCCTGCCTCTCCCCCTTGAGCAATGCAGAACAGTTGCAGGCCGCCGACTCAGCGGCGCAATACTTGATCCAACACATGCAGGCATTGCTCGATGCCCCGCAACACAGCCCGTTCCTTCGGGCGATCCTCGAGCGCAGCAACGGCCTGGTTCCAGAGGATCTCCTGGCCAATCTGCTGGGCCTGCTGGCGCAAACCCACGACGCCTGCGCCGGGCTGATCGGCAACAGCCTGATCGCCCTGCTGGCGCAACCGTCACTGTGCCAACGCCTGTGCCGTGCCCCGGACCTGCTCAGTGCCTGGCTGCTGCAACGCCAGCGCCTGGACCCGCCGGTGCAGAACACCCGCCGGTTCGTCGCCCAGGCCTGCACCCTGCTGGGTGTGGACCTGCAAGCCGGCGATACGGTGCTGGTCCTGCTGGCGGCGGCCAACCACGACCCGGCCCTGGCTGCGGTCACCGGCTGCGATCCGGCGTACCAGGGGTTCAGTTTCGGCAGCGGAGCGCACCGCTGTCCCGGCCAGGGCCTGGCACTGAATATCGTCCAGAGTTTGCTGCAGCTCCTGCTGCGCGTGCCGGGGCTGAGCGCCCTGGCGCTGGACTGGCACTACCAGGACTCGGTCAACGGCCGTATTCCCCTGTTCACCGATGCCGCCGGATAACCGGCAAGCGCATTGGCAGTCCCCGGTTGCTTGAGGTAAAAGGTGCCCCACTGCCAAAACCGATACTGGAAAAGGAACAACAATGCTGTTTGTGGTGATGCTGGGGGGAAAACATCCCAGAGCGAAAATTGAAGTCCACGATGTCCAGTTCGTGGTCGCCGACCGTCTCGAAGCGGCCTACCCGCAACTGCGCGAAGGCTGGTTCGGCAGCCCGGCTGGCTTGCACATCGACTCCTGGATGCAGGTCGACGGGGTCGAGGACTGCAAGGTCGAACTCAGCGCCCTGGCGCCACAGCCGGGTGCACCGCGCCTGTACTTCCTGAACCTGGGCGGCTACGAAGCGGCAGCCTTCGGCGAGGCCCACAGCTACCTGCTGGTGGTGGCCCGGGACAAGGCCGAAGCCAAGGCCAAGGGCAAACGGCAGATGCTTGCCCACTGGCACAAATCCCACACCGATGCCCTGCTGGACGTGGACGACTGCCTGCCAATCGACCTGCTGGAAGGCCGTTATGTGCACCTGGTGCCCGGCCCGCACCGGGGCATCGTGCAGCAAAACGACTACATCATTCTGGGCTGACCTCGTAGGAGCCGGCTTGCCGGCGAACAGTCCATCGAGCCTTGCATCGCCCTTGCGGACGCTTTCGCCGGCAAGCCGGCATCCTACGATGCGCGGCACACACGACAGTTACATTGAGCTACGTCCCTGCAGGTGCCATGTACGCCGCTTTTTTCAGGGAGCAGGCAAGCATGCCGTTCCATGCTCGTGCAGCACAGGGCGCTGACGGTCAGCGAAGCCAATGCCCGGACCCGGTGCTTCTAGGGGCTCAGGTAGTCCAGCTCAAGATCGCTGATATCCGCGACCTGACTCAGCAGAAACTCCCGCAGCCGGGCGATGGGTTCCCGGCGCACGCTGTCTCGCAGCCACACCAGGTAATAACCGTCCCCTGACGCTACGGCGCTGGGGAATGGCAGGCTGACCCGCCCCCGACGAATGTCCCCCACCACCAGGTGCAGATCGCCAATGGACAGTCCGTGCCCGGCCATGGCCGCAGAGATCGCCTGGTCCAGGGTGTCGAAAACATTGCCCCGCTCCAGTCGTACCTGTTGCAGCAGCTCGCTGTCCTTGAGCCGTTGCGCCTGCAACCAGCGTCGCCAGTCGCGACGGTCTGCCGAAGGATGGATCAACTCGGCGTCCTTGAGCCGTTCCAGGGTCCAGGGCGGCCCGTCCGCGGCCTCGGGTGGACCGATGGGTATCAGCCATTCATCGAACAGCTTGCAGGCCTCGATCCCGGCGCCAAAGTGCCCGTTGCCCAGGAGAATCGCGCAGTCGTAGGGCTCGGCGTAAAAGTCCACATGGTCGAAGTCCATCCAGACACTGGCCAGTTGCACCGCCAGCACCGGCTGTTGCCCCTTGAGCTGCTCCAGGACCCGCAGCAGCCAGCGCATGGTCAGGGTCGAAGGCGCCTTGAGACGCAATTGGCCGGTGTTGGCCCGCAGCGGCAGGCAGGCATCCTCGATGATCCGAAAGCCCACCTTGAGCTCCCGGGCCAGGCGCTGTCCGGCTTCGGTGAGCACCAGCCTGGGGCCGTGGCGCTCGAACAGGCGACAGCCGAACTGACTTTCCAGGGTGCGGATATGCCGGCTGATGGCGCTTTGGGTCAGGGACAGCTCCTCGGCGGCCCGGGTAAAGGAGCTGGAGCGAGCGGCCACTTCAAAGGCCCGCAGCGCGTAGAGCGGTGGCAGGGATTGGACCATCGACAGGCACCGATAATGATTAATACTCATAGTGGGTCATAGCTTTTTGCGTTTTTCAATGCAGGACAAAGCCGCCAAGCTGAAGTCTTGCACATGACTTGAAAGGCGTTACTCGTGGACCTGAACCTGTCGTTATTGTTGGCCTATGCACTCAGCGTACTGATGCTGGTGGCCACCCCGGGGCCAGTGGTGGCCCTGATCGTCAACACCAGCATGAACGCCGGGCCGCGCCAGGCCGTGTTGACCGCCCTGGGCACCAACGCTGCGTCGCTGCTGCTGGCGCTGTTGGCGGTGCTGATGCTGACCACCGGACTGGCGCTGGACCCACGCCTGATCGGCTGGGTCAGCCTGCTGGGCTGCTGCTTCATCGGCTGGCTGGGCGTGCAAGGACTGCGGGAGGTGTTTGGTCCGGCCCCCGTGGAAACGGCGCCACGCACCGACAAGGGCCGTCAGGGCCTGGCCAGCGGTTTCCTGGTGGGGATCGGTAACCCCAAGGACATCATTTTCTTTGTCTCCTTCTTTCCCCAGTTCATCCAGGTCACCCACGCCTTGCAGCACAGTGCGCTGCTGCTGACGCTGGTCTGGGTGTTGGTGGATTTTGCCGTGCTGGGGGCTTACATCCTGCTGGCGCGCCAGGGTTTCTCGCTGAAGTACAAACGCCTGGTGACCGGCATCTCCAGCCTGGCGCTGTTGCTTGTGGCACTGCTGGGCCTGGGCTACGCCGTGCTGGAGCTGTGCAGTACAGACAGCCCATGAAGCGCAGTGCGCCCCATCATCCGCCCCCATCATCCGTAGTCCCCGGGGGCATTACGGACTCAGCGCTCGCGGCCTTGCAAAATTCTCCTGTGGGAAGCACGCCATGAATTAACATAGCCACGCGCCACCCGTCCTCAGGACCCGCCCTTGCATGCTGTCCAGAATCCGATGATTGCTGTCTGATCCCTACTGTGTCTGACCCTGTTGCTGGCCCTGCTGGCGTTGTGGCTGCTGCGCCGCGAACGCCGCGCCCAGGCCCAGTTGCGGGCCTATCGCAAACTTGCCGAAGGCTTGCCCGACGACGCCGAACGCTTCAAGCGCAGCCAGTACTTCGTGCGCATCGGCACTTGGGATTGGGAAGTGGACATCCAGCGGCTGTACTGGTCGGAGGCCATCTACGGCATGTTCGGCTTCAAGGTCGGCAAAGTGCTGCCCTCCTACGAACTCTTCTGCTCCTGCGTGCATCCGGACGATCGCCAACGGGTCCGTGCCGGCGAATCGCGCTGCCTGGAAACCGGCGAGAACCATGATGAGGAATACCGCGTGGTGTGGTCCGACGGCAGCAGCCTCGGGGTCGCGGTGTTTCCCGACCATGCCGGGCGCATGGACCAGTTGCTGCACGTCGCCGACCTGGCGATGTACGAGGCCAAGCGCAGCGGCAACAACCAGTACCGCCTGGGACAGTAATACCCGGCAGCAGGGCCTAGGCGTCGCGACCCGCGCCGAGCAACCGCTCATGCAGAAAGCCCAGGGCCGCTTGAAACAGCGGGTGCCATTGGGCCGACGGCGGGCTGGCCAGGGGATGCCAGAAAAACTCGAAGTGATGACCGCCATCATCCTCGGTGAAATGGCTCCAGGACTCTGGCAACTGCACCAGCACCCGGCACTCATGGAAGGCCCACACCTGGCCGCAAAACCCCGAATGCCAGAGGCCCAGAAACCGGCGCTCCTCGGCCTGGACGCCAGCCTCTTCCGCCAGCTCGCGGACCGCCGCAGCGGCCGTCGACTCTCCCGCCTCCACCGTGCCCTTGACCAGTTGCAGACCGGCCAGCGGGTGGCGAAAAGCCAAGACCTCAAGCTCAGTGGTGTGGCGCAGCAGTACCGCACAAGCCTTGTTGGCAGGCATCGGCGTTTCTCCTGAGGTTCGGGCCTTAGCCTCAATCATCCCGGGTCAGCACTTCCAGCAACTCGATCTCGAAGATCAGGTTGGAGTTGGGCGGGATCGCACCCATGCTGCGCTCGCCGTAACCCAGGTGCGCCGGCACCAGCAGTTTGCGCTTGCCGCCCACTTGCATACCCATCAGGCCCTGGTCCCAGCCCTTGATCACCCGCCCGGTGCCAATCACGCACTGGAACGGCTTGCCGCGATCGTAGGAGGAGTCGAAGCTGCTGCCGTCCTCCAGAAAACCCCGGTACTGGGTGGTGATCAAAGCCCCCTTGACCACGGCCTTGCCATCGCCCGGCTGGATATCGATCACCTGCAATTGGTCGCTCATACTTCACTCCCGTTCAAAGATTGCCCCGTCACGGGACCGCGGCGCGCTTTTTCGCAGAATTGCCGCTGCTTGGCAATCACTGCGCTGCGACCGATCCATGCCGGACCCGGATACCTGTGTCGGTGCCGAGAAATATTTCGCCGAATGCCGCCTCGATGCTGGCCAGCCCCGCATCCCAGTAGGGACTGGCATGAAACTTCAGGCCCATCAGCCTTTACTCCTTACACCGCTCACTGGCGCAACAACCCGGACTCATAGTCCAGCCAACCCTGTTCAAAGCATGCCTGCAGGTAGTCCAGCACGCTGTCCAGCAGCACCGAGGCCGGCACATTGATTGAGTAGAAGGCCTTGCTCATGCCCTCCCAACGGCAGCCCAGGGCATTGATCCGTTCCAGCACCTCGGGCGCCCGGGCCCGACCGGTTTCAAAAAACACCAGGCGCAGCGTGCTGTTGCCACTGCTGCGTTCGATCTGCTGGAACCACTTCAAGCCATCGGCCTCGACCTGGACTGCAACGTCATCCTCGTAACAGACATCCGGGGAATAGAACGGAATATTGGCGACACGGTACAGGCCGTCAGGCTGCTGCTGCGCCCAGACGCCTTCGCTGGCTGCCGGCGGATAATCGTCGACCACGGTCAACCTGAGCATGATCTTGTCCATCACCTGTCCCTGGTTCATTGAATAAAAAGCCCCCGGCCGAGCCTGAGGCCGACGAACGCCGAGCGCTTTTTCGCAGAATTGCCGGTCCGTGGCAATCGTTGAATGGCGCTCGGGCAAAGGTCTGTCGCTGCCCGGGAAGTTTCCGTTACCATTGCCACCCCCACGCCCCACCCCGATAAGGACATCCCATGGCCACCGCCGATATCGTCACCCTGGTGCTGCTCGCCTTACTGGCGCTGTACCTGGTCAGCCTCTACAACCGTCTGACGACCCGGCGCAACCGCCTGCGCAATGCCTTCGCCCAGATTGAAGTGCAGCTCAAGCGCCGCTACGACCTGATTCCCAACCTGCTGGAGACCGTCAAAGGCTACCTGCAGCACGAGCGCCAGACCCTGACCGCCCTGGCCGAGGCGCGCAACAGTGCCCGGGACAGCCTGCAAGCGGCCGCCGCGCAACCCGGCGACAGCACACGCATCGCCCGCCTGGGCCAGGACCAGGGTGCCCTGGACCAGGTCCTCGACCGCCTGCACCTGAGCCTGGAGGCCTATCCGGAGCTCAAGGCCTCGCAGAACATGGCGCAGCTCAGCGAAGAGCTCACCAGCACCGAGAACAAGGTCGCCTACGCGCGCCAGGCCTTCAACGACGCCGTGACCGACTACAACCTGTGCAAACAGCAGGTGCCGGCGCTGTTTTTCGCCGGACTGTTCGGCCACCGGGCCGATGCCGCGCTGCTGCAATTCGCCGACAGCGCGCACATTCAAGAAGCCAGCAAAGTGTCCTTCCAGTAACCCCGCCGCCTGCCCCCGGAAGCTTGCATGAAGTTCTTTCAACACCAGGCCCGTGCCCGGCGCCACACCCTCAAACTGCTGCTGTTGATGACCCTGGCGGTGACCACCCTGGTCAGCCTCAGCAGCCTGGGGCTGGGCCTGTTGTGGCGCGAGCTGAATCAGCAGTACGGCCAGCCCAAGGTGCTGAACTGGACCGTGGTCGCGGTCATAGCAGTACTCATGCTGCTGGTGGTGGTGCTGGGCAGTTGGTACAAGACCTGGCGCCTGCGGGCCGGCGGCAAGGTGATCGCCGAGCACCTGGGCGGGCGTCTGATCAACGACTCTCCACGAGGCAGCGAGGAGCAGCGACTGCTCAATATCGTCGAGGAAATGGCCCTGGCCTCCGGCGCCACGATGCCGGCCGTGTATGTCCTGCCCGAAGACGCAATCAATGCCTTCGCCGCCGGACTGACCCCGGAGCAGGCGGTGCTCGGAATCACCCGCGGAGCCCTCACCCACCTGGACCGCGACGAATTGCAGGGCATGGTCGCCCATGAGTTCAGCCACATTCACAACGGCGACATGCGCCTCAACACCCATTTGCTGGCGGTGATCCATGGCCTGCTGGTGTTCAGCCTGGCGGGCATCGCGGTGCTGCGCCAGGCCGAAAAACAGCACCTGGGCAGCGACCGTCACCGTTTCATCTGGCAGATCGTGTTCGCCGTGCTCGGCCTGGCCCTGCTGATCTTCGGCTCCCTGGGCAGCCTGCTGGGCAACCTGATCAAGGCCGCCATCTGCCGCCAGCGCGAGTTTCTCGCCGATGC
>NZ_MOAK01000056.1:79888-82705 GCF_003732485.1 Pseudomonas protegens | reverse complement strand
CGGCGGTGCAGTTCACCCGCAACCCCCAGGGCATTGCCGGCGCCCTGAAAAAGATCGGCGGCGGCAGCGCCGGTTCACGCCTGCGCGCCTTCGCTGCCGCGCAATACAGCCACCTGTATTTCCACCAGGGGGTGAAACTGCGCCTGGAGCGCCTGTTCGCCACCCACCCGCCGCTGGCTGCGCGCATCCAGCGCCTGGACCCGCAGTGGGATGGGCGCTTTGCCCCCCTGTAGGAGTCCCACGTGCCTGACGATCCACGCCTGAAGCCCGCCGCACAACCCGAGCACCTCCAGGCCGCCGCCAGTCTGCTGGGCCGGCGCCTGCAGGCACTGACCCACGCCCAGTATCTGTACAACGGGCAGGTGCTGACCGATGACTCTGGCGCCCTGCAACTGGATGGCCAGGACGGCAGCCAGGTCAGCCTGTTCCTGCTCGCTGACGGGGAAAGCGTCGGCGCCGCACAAAGGCCCATGCGCCTGCCTGAGGGCTTTGAACTCGAGGCCGGCGTGCGCTGTGCGTGGGAGGCCCGCGACCTCTTGCCCAGGCTGGCGGCCAGCCACCTGCAGGGCGCATTGATCGTCCGGGTGCAGGGGCTGTTCGACAACTGGCCAGAGCTGGGACGCACCTTTCTCTGCGGTTTCCGGATCGACTTCGACAGCGGCGACTTTGTGGTTTTCTACAACCAGGGCGATGACGCCACTGCCCTGCTCAACCAATTGCCATCTGACACCCAGGGGGCCCACAGCCTTTGGCGCGACCTGCTCTGAAGGACCGCAAACCCGGTCACGGCCTTTGTCCTGCATTCATTTTTTTGCGCCGATCATCGCGGCGACCAACCGCCGCTGAAAGCGTCACCGATGGCTGTCTATCATCAGCCATGAAACCTTCCGCGCAGCGTTTTACCTGGAGTCCTGCCCATGCCCCATGAAGGCAACCTGCTACAAGCCGCCGTCGTGTTCCTCTGCGCCGCCGTGCTCATCGTGCCCCTGGCCAAGCGCCTGCAACTGGGGGCCGTGCTCGGCTACCTGCTGGCCGGGGTGCTGATCGGCCCGTCGGTGCTGGGGCTGGTGGGCAACCCGCAAAGCGTCAGTCACATCTCCGAGCTGGGGGTGGTGCTGCTGCTGTTCATCATCGGCCTGGAGCTTTCCCCCAAGCGCCTGTGGGTGATGCGCAAGGCGGTGTTCGGTGTGGGGCTGGCCCAGGTGCTGTTGACCGGCACCGTGATCGGCGTGGTGGCCCTGTTCCTGTTCGGCCAATCGCTGAACAGCGCCATTGTCCTGGGCCTGGGACTGGCCCTGTCATCCACCGCCCTGGGCCTGCAAAGCCTGGCCGAACGCAAGGAGCTGAACAGCCCCCACGGGCGCATGGCCTTCGCCATCCTGCTGTTCCAGGACATCGCCGCCATTCCCTTGATCGCCATGGTCCCGGTGCTGGCCGGCAGCGATCACCACACCAGCAGCGCCGAGGATCTGCGTCACGGCCTGCAAGTGCTGGGCAGCATCGCCGTGGTGGTGGTGGGCGGACGCTATCTGTTGCGCCCGGTATTTCGCATCGTCGCCCGCACCCGCTTGCCGGAAGTGTCCACCGCCACCGCCCTGCTGGTGGTGATCGGCACGGCCTGGCTGATGGAGCTGGTGGGCGTATCCATGGCCCTGGGGGCCTTCCTCGCCGGCCTGCTGCTGGCGGATTCGGAATACCGCCATGAGCTGGAGGCGCAGATCGAGCCCTTCAAGGGCCTGCTGCTGGGGCTGTTCTTCATCAGCGTCGGCATGGGCGCCAATATCAGCCTGCTGCTCAGCGCGCCCATCGCGGTGCTGGGCCTGACCCTGCTGCTGATCGGCCTCAAGCTGCCGCTGCTGTACGCGGTCGGGCGGCTGGCCGGCGGCCTCAATCGCGAGAGCGCGGTGCGCCTGGGTGTGGTGCTGGCGGCCGGTGGCGAGTTCGCCTTCGTGGTGTTCAAGATCGGTCGCGACCAGGGCCTGTTCGAGGCCCGCCTGCATGACCTGCTGGTGCTCACCATCACCCTGTCCATGGCCCTCACCCCACTGCTGTTACTGGCCTGCACCCGCTGGCTGAAACCCAAGGCCAAGCCGGTGGAAATGCCCGCCGAGTATCGCCGGATCGATTCCGACGGGCCGCGGGTAGTGATTGCCGGCATGGGCCGCATGGGGCAGATCGTGGCGCGGATCCTGCGGGCACAGAAAGTGCCCTTCGTGGCCCTGGACACCTCCGTGGAAACCATCGAACTGATCCGCAGTTTCGGCGGCATGCCGGTGTTCTACGGCGACCCTTTGCGCCCGGAGATCCTCAGTGCGGCCAAGGTCGGCGAAGCGGAGTACTTCGTCATTGCCACCGACGACCCGGAAACCAATATCAAGACCGCCGAGCAGGTAAGTCGGCTCTACCCGCACCTGAAGATCATCGCCCGGGCGCGTAACCGCCAGCACGTACACCGGCTGGTGGACCTGGGGGCCCAGGCGGTGCGGGAGACCTACTATTCCAGCCTGGAAATGAGCCGCCGCACCCTGGTGGGTCTGGGTTTGAGCCAGGCCCAGGCCGATTCGCGGATCCAGCGTTTCACCGAGCATGACGAACAACTGCTGGCGGCCCAGCACGCCGTCTACGACGACGCCGCCAAGGTCCTGCAAAGTGCCCAGGAAGCCCGGGCCGAACTGGCCCGGCTGTTCGCCGCCGACGAGCAGGACGAACAGATCGAAAGCCCCCTGCCGCCGATGCGCTGAGCCGCCAGCCCTGCGCCACCTTGTAGGAGTCGGCTTGCCGGCGAAGGCGGTCTCAAGGACGCCGAGGAATGATCTT
>NZ_MOAK01000056.1:78269-79826 GCF_003732485.1 Pseudomonas protegens | reverse complement strand
CCTACAGGCCCGGCACGACACACCGTAGGAGCCGGCTTGCCGGCGAAGGCGGCCTCAGAAACACCGGGGAATGATCTGAAGGCCGTGGTGTACCCTTCGCTGGCAAGCCAGCTCCTACAGGCCCGGCACGACACACCGTAGGAGCCGGCTTGCCGGCGAAGGCGGCCTCAGGAACACCGGAAAACGATCTGCATGACGCAGCACGCCCTCCGGCGGCTACCGACAGATTCTGTCAGCAGAGGGCGTGTAGAGTGGACGCCGCCCCGGATTTGAATGGATACGCCCCATGAGTTCTACCCAAGAGCAGGCCCCCGCCCTCAAGGAAATCTTCAACCAGCAACGCCTGGAACATATCGCCGACGCCATGCTCGCGGTGTATCCGGCCTTCGACCGTCAACGCTTTCTGCAACGGGCCAGCCACGGCCTCGACGAGCTGTCGCTGATGCAGCGCCTGGCCCGGGTCAGCGAGAGCCTGCACCAGGTGCTGGGCCTGGACTACCCCACCAGCCTGGAGCTGCTGCAAGCCCTGGCGCCGCGCCTGAACAGCCGCTTCGTGTGCATCTTCCTGCCCCACTACGTGGCCAGCTACGGCCTGCATGACTTCGAGCTGTCCATGGCGGCGCTGAAGTATTTCACCGGCTTCGGCTCATCGGAATTCGCCGTGCGCCACTTCTTGCGCCAGGACTGCCAGCGCACGCTGGCCGTGATGCACGAGTGGGCCACGGACAGCGATGAACACGTACGCCGCCTGGCCAGCGAAGGCAGCCGCCCGCGCCTGCCCTGGTCGTTCCGCCTGGAACAGCTGCAGGCCGACCCGCAGCTGGCGGCGCCGATCCTCGAACGCCTGCGCAACGACCCCAGCCTGTACGTGCGCAAATCCGTGGCCAATCACCTCAACGACATCACCAAGGAGCACCCGCAGTGGGTCCTGGAACGTCTTGAAGGCTGGCCCCTGGAGCAGTCGCACAGTGCCTGGATCGCCCGTCATGCCTTGCGCAGCCTGATCAAGCAGGGCGACCGCCGGGCCCTGGCGCTGATCGGTGCCGGGGCCCGCCCCGAGGTCGAGATCGGCCGCTTCCAGGTAGCCCCCGGGCAATTGCGCCTGGGGGACAGCCTCAACCTGTCCCTGACCCTGGTCTCCACCAGCCCCCGCCAGCAGCGCCTGGTGGTGGATTACGCCATCGACTACGTCAAGGCTTCAGGCGCCACGGCGAGCAAGGTGTTCAAACTCAAGACCTTCACCCTGCAAGGCCTGGCCCGGGTGGAACTGGGCCGCAGCCAGCAGATCCGCGAACTGACCACCCGCCGCCACTATCCCGGGCGTCATGGCGTGCGATTGCTGGTCAACGGCGAAGCTCTGGCCAGCAGCCATTTCGACTTGCTCATCCCCTGACACTCAAGGAAGACCGCGTGGCAATCATCAGCAAATGGGCGAAATCCATCGCCCGGGTCCTGGAAAGCAGTTTCAGCGTCAGCAGCACCATCGCCAGCCATTCCGGGGTCCTCGGCGACGCCCGGGAGAGTTTCATCCGTGACGTCCTCAAGCGCTTTCTGCCG
>NZ_MOAK01000056.1:57880-78221 GCF_003732485.1 Pseudomonas protegens | reverse complement strand
AAGCAGATCGACCTGATCATCTACCGCAACGATTTCCCCACGCTGCGCACCTTCGGCTCGGCGGACGTGTACCTGATCGAAGGGGTGATCGCCACCGTGGAGGTCAAGTCCCAACTCAACGAGAAGAGCCTGTTCGAGGCCCTGGAGAACGGCAAGTCGGTGCGTAACCTCAAGCCCTCGGTGCTGCGCCACTCCCTGGACGAATACAGCACGCGCATCTATGACCGCGACTATCAGAACCTGACGGTATCGCAGATGAATTCGGTCATGGGCCTGGTGCTGCCGCCGGCCTATGTGTACAGCTATCGAGGCTACTCCGGCGCCAGCCTGGAGGCGTTACGCAACAGCCTGAACGCCTGGCACAACATCCCCGACCGTGCCGGTGAACTGGACGTGACCCTGATGCCCGAGGTCATTGCCACCCAGGGCTGTGTGACCCTGAAGAACCTCAACAACCACCTGGCCCTGCCCCGGCCCGGCGCCGCCGACCTGGAGGCCTGTCGCCAGAGCTACAACACGGCCATGTCCAGTAGCATGAGCAAGCAGGAATTCTTCGGTTGCTTTCGCGAAAGCAACGCTGAGAGCTTCGACTACGGCATCGCCATCAAGGCCTACGAAACGCCGCTGCAATACCTGATTTCCAGCTTGCTGGAAGCGGTCACCTCACGCATCGGCTACCAGCAACTGGGGGGGACGGCGATCCAGTACAACCTGTTGAAATATCACCTGACTGAAGAGATGGAGGGCGGCTGGTCCGGCGCCGCCATCAACCTGACCCGGGTACGTGATCCCAAGCTGGATCTGGCGGGCAAGTTCGGCCTGTGGAAGGCCAGGTCCTGACGCGATCGACAGGGCCCGCAAACCGCGACTGGGCGCTCAGCCCGCCGTGGCCTTCGTGGACAGCGCGATCAAGTGCTCGCTGCAGCCGAAGCCGCCCACTGCGTCGTCGTACCAGAACACTTCCACCACCGCGATGCAGCCGTCATAGGACTGCCCCACCAGTGTGCCGTCGGCCTTGAACACCCGCAGGTAGCCGCCCACGCTGTAGCGCGAGCTGTCGCCATCGCCGGGCATGGTCATGGTGGGGATCCAGGTGCGCCAGCTGAACAAGCGGTACTTCTGGTAGTAGAAGGCCTGGTCGGGGCTGTAGTCGCGGCCCTGATACGGCGTGCCGTAGTAGAACGAGCCATAGGCCTGGTACGCCAGGTACAGCGCCAGGGCCGCGCCGAGAATGAGGTTGATCTTTTTCATCGCAGGGTCGTTCCTTTTACCCGTGGAAACATCAAGAAGGAGGCAGGCCCAGCATGCGCAGGCACGCCTGGACAATGGCCCCGGCCAGGGCCCGGCCATCGTCCTCGCCGGCGGCGATCACATCGTCGGTGGCGCCATGCACCCCGGCGTAGATCAGCGAAGCAATCACTCCCGGTTGGGCCAGGGACCAGCAACCGGCGCGCTGGCCGCCTTCGAGAAGGCCCAGCAACTGCTCGAGGATCGCGTTCTTTTCCGGGTTGCCGCGGTCGTGGTGATGGTGGTTGGGGTAGACGATGTCGTGCAGGCGGTAGGTGTCGAGGTAGGCCTGCACGCTGGTGCCGATCCAGCAGGAAACCTTCGCCACCCAGTCGTCCTCGGGGCAGGCAGCCACCGCCAGCTCCAGACGCTGCAGGTAGCGCTGGGTATAGCGCTGCCCCAGGGCCACCAGCATGTCGTTCTTGGATTGGAAGTAGTGATAGAAGGTGCCCTTGGCCACCTCCGCGCGCTCGACGATCTCGCTGATGGTGGTGGCTTCCACGCCCTGGCTGAGGAACAGGCTTTCAGCAGCGGCCATCAACTCTTCCAGGCGCACTTCGGCCGGTTTGGTGCGCGGCCGCGACGGCGCGGCGCGCTGGGCAACCGGGAGGGGTTTGACACTCATGAACACATCCGGAGCTGTTCGACAAAGGCCGACATTCTAGGGGAATTGCCGGGGAAAAGAGAGTTGAGAATTCGTGTCATTTTCCATTGACCGACGGTCAGTCGAAACACTATGCTCGCCCCGCAAGCCCATTCCAGACCCTGCCGGAGATTCACCATGGATCGCTATCGCCGCTCTGCCCTGGTAGCCGCCGCCTACCTCGGGACCTTTCTCGCGTCCCTCGACATCAGCATCGTCAATGTTGCCCTGCCGACCTTGCAGCAGGCCCTGGCCACCGACCTGGGCGGCCTGCAATGGGTAGTCAATGCCTACGCCATCTGCCTTTCGGCGTTCATGCTCTCGGCAGGGCCTTTGGGCGACCGTTTCGGCCACAAGCGCTGCTGGCTGATCGGCGTGCTGGTGTTCTGCCTCGGCTCGGCGCTCTGTGCCCTGGCCCAGGAGCTCTCGCTGCTGCTGGCCGGGCGCGCGGTGCAAGGGCTGGCCGGGGCCCTGCTGATTCCCGGGGCGATGCCGATCCTCAGCCACGCCTTCCCCGAGCCGCGGCAACGGGCCCATGTGATCGGCGGCTGGTCGGCCTTCAGTGCCCTGGCGCTGATCCTCGGTCCGCTGCTGGGTGGCCTGCTGCTGGAACACCTGGGCTGGCAGTGCATTTTCCTGATCAACCTGCCCCTCGGCCTGCTGGCCCTGGTCCTGGGTTGCTGGGGCATCAGCGAACGCAAGCATCCCCAGCATGCCGCACTCGATCCGCTGGGCCAGGTCCTCTGCGTGCTCTGGCTCGGGGCCCTGACCTATGGGCTGATCGTCGCCGGCGAGGACGGATTCGGTAGCCGCGGGGCGCTCACCGCCTTGCTGCTGTCGACCCTGGCGCTGCTGGCTCTGATTCAGGTGGAGCGTCGAGTGCAGCGGCCCCTGGTACCGCTCGCGCTGTTTCGCCAGCGGCCTTTCGCAGTGGCCAACCTGGCCTCGTTCATCCTCGGGTTTTCCTGCTACAGCAGCCTGTTCTTCTTCTCGATCTTCCTGCAGCAGATCCAGGGCTGGTCCGCCGCCGACACCGGCCTGCGCATGCTCCCGCAGTTCGTGGTCACAGGCGTTGTATCGATGCTCTTTGGCCGTTTGCACCGGCGCATCCCCCTGCCCTGGCTGATGGTTGGCGGCTATGGCCTGACAGGCCTGGCCATGAGCGCCATGGCCGGCTTCGATGCCCACACGCCCTACTGGCTGGTGGGCTCGCTGTTCGGCCTGCTGGGGCTGGGCATGGGCCTGGCGGTGCCAGGCACCGGGCTGGTGGTGATGGCCTGTGCACCGGCGGAACGCGCCGGGATTGCCTCGGCCAGCATGAACGCCCTGCGCCAGACCGGCATGAGCGTCGGCATCGCCCTGCTCGGCAGCCTGATGAGTGCGCGAGCGGTGCAGGTGCTCAGTGCATCCGGCGCTGCGGCCGGCATCGACGGCGCCGTGGAGCTGGCCCGGCAAGCGGTGACCGAACACCGCCTGCCGCTGCACCACCCGCTGTTCGCCGACCTTTATGGCGCCGCCATGACCAGCGGTTTTCGCCTGGCCATGGCCCTGGCCGGTTGCGCCAGCCTGCTGGCCATGGGGCTGTTGCTGGGTACCCGCCGGCAAGCGGTCGGCGAGCCTGCCGGTAGCCCCGGCACCAGGCCCGCTCGTTGACAAGCGCCGTGGTGGCGCCGACCATCTGCGGCCGCCAGCCCGGCGGATGCCTGGATCGAGGAGTGGCAAGGGTGAGAAGGATGAGCGCACTGCTGTTATCACTGGCCGCTGCCTGCAACGCGGCCCAGGCCACGAGTGAAGTCGACGCTGCCCGCCAGTCCCTGAAGAACTACGGCCTGGCCAACTGCCTGGCCGAGCGCTTCCCGGAGCCCTCGGCCATGCGCCAGGACGTCGGCCACGCCATTGGCATGTACGGCGTGCTGGGGATAGGCCTGTACAACGTGCTACAGAACGAAGACACCCTGGAAACCCTGCACAACCCCTACACCGCCACCACCGACTACGTGACAAAAGCCTATGAGCAGGCTTCGGGAAGCAGCAAGTACAGCCGCGACAAGGTGGTCTTGCATGCCTGCCTTGAGGTCTACAACTCCCGGGCCTTCGAGGACTTCATCCAGACCCAGGACCGCTATATCCGGCCTGACGGCTAAGGCGCCGCCCTCCCTGCCGAATGTCGCAAAGGCGTTGCTCGAGGTCGAATCCAGCCTGCCGACCCAGCGCGCGCTGTCCATACTCAAGGGCCTCGTCCCCTGGTAATGGAATACCCCCGTGAACCTGCCACCGGTCCTGCCTGACACCGCCCCTGCCCTGGTCAACCCGCTGCGCCTGGACCAGGACGATCTGCGGCACTTCAAAGAGCGTGGTTTCATCAAACTGCGCAATCTGTTGACGCCAGCGGCCATCCTGCAACTGCGCGAGCTGGCCAACAGCCAACTGCGCCCTGCCCCCTCGGGTACCTCGGCCCATGGCGACGGTTTCAGCCGCCTGACTCACCGGGTGACCCAGGTCGGCATCCTCGAACGCCTCTACCGGCAACCGGCCTTCGCCCAGGTGCTGACCCGCCTCAGCGGCTGCCGCCTGATCATGAGCGAGGCCCAGAGTTTCGAGCTGGGGGTGGGACGCTCGGGCTTTGCCTGGCACTACGACTCGCTGAACTTTCGCTACATCCGCCCCCAGGACCCGGCCTTCAGCCTGTGGATGCCGTTGCAGCCGATCCGCCCCGAAGTGCAAGGTGGCGGCATGGCCTGGGTGCCCCTGTCGCAATTCTCGGCCCAGGAGAATTTTCAGTTCTCGCGCCTGCTGGCAGGCAAACTGGCACGGGGCGAGTCGGTGGCCGAATTTTCCGCGCACCTGCACCAGACCTACTGCACCCCCGGGATGCTCACCGACAGCTTCGAAGCACAGCGCATCGAAGACTCGTTCGAACCCGGCGACGCCCTGCTGTTCAGCAAGTACCTGTGGCACCGCTCCAGCCCCTTGCTGGCCGGCGACCTGGAACGCCGCCAGGCCGTGACCCTGCGCCTGCTGGACTGGCGGGCATGCCTTGATCCACTGATGCAGGACGGCGAAACCCGCAGCGCCGGTGGCCTGGGCATGGGCCTGGACGGTGGCCCGCTGAACCCAGTGTCCTACGGCTCGCGTTTCGTCGATATCACGCCCGGGGCACCGATCCGCAGCTCGGTCCATTGCGGGCCGATCCTCTGATCCAGGCTAGATCTCGGGCCCCAGCAACACCCGCTGCTGCGCCGCACACTGCTCCACCAGATAGTCCCAGACCACCCGCAGCCGCACCGATTTGTGCAGCTCGCGGCGGGTGCTGATCCAGTAGGCGCGCTGGATGCTTTCGGCCGGCAGCAGCGGCACCAGTTGCGGGTCGGCGGCGGCCATGTAGCACGGCAGCACGGCAATCCCCAGGCCGGAACGGGCCGCTTCCTGCTGGGCGATGACGCTGGTGCTGTGGAACACCACCTGGGGGTTGCGGCAGAAGCTGTTGAGGAACATCAGTTCCTGGCTGAACAAGAGATCATCGACATAGCCGATCCAGGCATGCCGGCCCAGGTCCTCGCGGCTGCGCAGGGGCGGTGCCCGGTCCAGGTAGGCCTGGCTGGCGTACAGCGCCAGGCGGTAGTCGGTGAGTTTGCGGGTCACCAGCATATCCGCGCTGGGGCGCTCCAGATGGATGCTGATCTCCGCCTCGCGGTTGAGGATGCTGACAAAGCGCGGCACCGCCACCAATTCCACTTCCAGTCCCGGATAACGTTCGAACAGGCCATACATGCGGCTGGCGAGGAACTTCACTCCCAGGCCCTCGGTGACCCCGACGCGGATCTTGCCCAGGGGCGCGCTGGACTGGGTGATTTCCTCCTGAACCAGCAAGGCGACGTTTTCCATGGCCTCGGCGTGCTTGAGCAGCGCCTCGCCGGCCGGGGTCAACTCGTAACCCTGGGCATGCTGGACGAACAGCGCGGTGCCCAGGGCCTTCTCCACGGCCTCGATATGCCGGGCCACCGTCGCGTGTGTGGTGTTCAGCCGGCGGGCCGCGGTGAGCAGGCGGCCGCTGCGTTGCAGCTCGAGGAAGTAGCGCAGATCGTTCCAGTCGAACATGGAAAATCCTGGTCGATGTCGAAGAGGGATGCTGTTAGAAAACGCACAGCAGGTGGGTAAAAACTAACATTCTTTTGACGAAAGCTAACAACTAGGATGAGGACCAACAAGAACAGAAAAATGAGGTCACGGATGCTCCCTGCCTTTGACGCCTACGACTACATTGTGGTCGGCGCCGGTCCCGCCGGCTGTCTGCTGGCCAATCGCCTGTCCGCCAACCCCCAGCACCGGGTGCTGCTGCTGGAAGCCGGTGGCCGCGACAACTATCCCTGGATCCACATTCCCGTGGGTTACCTGTTCTGCATCGGTAACCCACGCACCGACTGGTGCTTCAAGACCGAAGCCGAACCCGGCCTGCAGGGCCGCAGCCTGAGCTATCCGCGGGGCAAGGTGCTGGGCGGCTGCTCCTCGATCAACGGCATGATCTACATGCGCGGCCAGGCCGCCGACTACGATGGCTGGGCCGCCGCCGGCAACCCCGGCTGGAGCTGGGAGGATGTACTGCCGCTGTTCAAGAAAAGCGAAAACCATTTTGCCGGAGGCAGTGAGCTGCACGGCGCCGCCGGCGAATGGCGGGTCGAGCGCCAGCGCCTGTCATGGCCGATCCTCGATGCCTTCCGCACGGCTGCGCAGCAGAGCGGCATCCGCAACATCGACGACTTCAACGGTGGCGACAACGAAGGCTGCGGCTACTTCCAGGTCAACCAGAAGGCCGGGGTGCGCTGGAACGCGGCCAAGGCCTTTCTCAAGCCCATCGCCAACCGCCCCAACCTGGTGGTGCTGACCGATGTCGAGGTGCAGCGGCTGATTCTCGAGGACGGCCGCGCCACCGCGGTGCGGGCCATCAGCCAGGGCCGTCAGCAGAATTTCAAGGCCCGCCGGGAGATCATTCTGTGCGCCGGCTCCGTCGGCTCGCCGAGCATCCTGCAGCGCTCGGGCATCGGCCCGGCGCCACTCCTGCAGCGCTTGGGGATCGGCGTCAGCCATGCCCTGCCCGGGGTCGGCGGCAACCTCCAGGACCACCTGCAGTTGCGCCTGATCTACAAGCTGGAAAACGCTCGCACCCTGAACCAGGTCGCCGGCAGCCTGTGGGGCAAGATGGGCATGGGCCTGCGCTACCTGTATGACCGCAGCGGCCCGCTGTCCATGGCTCCGAGCCAGTTGGGCGCCTTTGCCCGCTCGGGACCGGAGCAGACCAGCGCCAACCTCGAATACCACGTGCAACCGCTGTCCCTGGAGCGCTTCGGTGAGCCCTTGCACAGCTTCCCGGCCTTCACCGCCTCGGTCTGCGACCTGCGCCCGCAAAGCCGCGGCCGGATAGAAATACGCTCCGTGGAACCCGGGGATGCGCCGCTGATCCAGCCCAATTACCTGAGCCATCCGGAGGATCTGCGCGTCGCCGCCGACGCCATCCGCCTGACCCGGCGCATCGTCGGCGCTCCGGCCCTGCAACCCTTCAAGCCCAGCGAATACCTGCCCGGGCCGCAGCTGCAGAGTGAGGAACAACTGCATGAAGCGGCGGCGCGCATCGGCACCACCATCTTCCATCCGGTGGGCACCTGCCGCATGGGCAATGACGCCCAGGCGGTGGTGGACGCACAACTGCGGGTGCACGGCATTCCCGGGCTGCGGATTGCCGATGCCTCGATCATGCCGCGCATTACCTCGGGCAACACCTGCTCGCCGACCCTGATGATCGCCGAGAAAGCCGCCGAACTGATTCTTGCCACAGTCCCCAGGAGTACCGTCCAGCACAAGCAACCCGCCACCCCGGCATGACCGTAGGAACCGGCTTGCCGGCGAAGGCGCCTCCAAGGTCGGCACCTGGCTCAAGGGCCTCTTCGCTGGCAAGCCAGCTCCTGCGGTCGGGAGGTAAACGAGGGTTCATCGCACGGTCGCGGTGAATCGCAACAACGGCGCCGGTCACGGCGTCGGCAGTGGAACAACAACAATAATCACTGTAAGGAAGCCCCCTATGTCAGAACACGCTCAGCCTCTCAATGCGTCCCTGGACGACTGCGCCGCCAAGGGCAGTCAGAAGGTGATCTTCGCCTCCTCACTCGGCACGGTGTTCGAGTGGTATGACTTCTTTCTCTATGGCGCCCTGGCGGCGGTGATCAGCAAGCAGTTCTTCGCCGGGGTCAACGACACCACGGCGTTCATCTTCGCCCTCATGGCCTTCGCCGCCGGCTTCGTGGTGCGCCCCTTCGGCGCCCTGGTGTTCGGCCGCCTGGGGGACATGATCGGCCGCAAGTACACCTTCCTCGCCACCATCATCCTCATGGGGGTGGCGACTTTCGCCGTGGGCCTGCTGCCCAACTACGCCAGCATCGGCATCGCCGCGCCGATCATCCTGGTGGCCCTGCGCATGCTCCAGGGCCTGGCCCTGGGGGGTGAATACGGCGGTGCCGCCACCTATGTGGCCGAGCACGCGCCACAGGGCAAGCGCGGTTTCCACACCAGCTGGATCCAGTCCACCGCGACCCTCGGCCTGCTGCTGTCGTTGCTGGTGGTACTGGCTTGCCGCTATTTCACCGGCGATCAGTTCGAGGTCTGGGGCTGGCGCCTGCCGTTCCTGCTGTCCATCGTGCTGCTGGGCATCTCCACCTGGATCCGCATGAGCCTGCACGAGTCGCCGGCCTTTCTGAAAATGAAAGAGGAAGGCCGCGCCAGCAAAGCGCCGATCCGCGAATCCTTCGGCAAGTGGGAAAACCTCAAGGTGGTGCTGATCGCCCTGTTCAGCATCAACGCCGGGCAGGCGGTGACCTTCTACGCCGCGCAGTTCTATGTGCTGTTCTTCCTCACCCAGTTCCTCAAGATGGACCCGGCCCTGGCCAACAGCCTGCTGATCATCAGCGTGGTGATCGGCGCGCCGATGTTCATCTTCTTTGGCTGGCTCTCGGACAAGATCGGCCGCAAGCCGGTGCTGATGCTCGGCCTGTTGCTGGCCACGCTGCTGTATTTCCCGATCTTCAAGGCCCTGGCCCATTACGCCAATCCGGCCATCGACCAGGCCAGCCGCCAGGCGCCCATCAGCGTCACCGCCGACCCGGCCACCTGCACCTTCCAGTTCGACCCGGTAGGCAAGGCGCGCTTCGACAGCCCCTGCGACAAGGTCAAGACCTTCCTGGTGAAACAGGGCCTGCCCTACAGCAGCGTCGCCGCCCCGGCCGGCAGCCCGGTGCAGGTCAGTGTCGGTGACGTGAAGATCAACGGCTTCGACGAAGCGGCCCTGCGTGGCGCGGTGACCCTGGCCGGCTATCCGCAGCAGGCGGACACGCAGAACGTCAACAAACCCATGGTGGTGCTGCTGATCGTGGCGCTGATCCTGATTGCCGCCATGTGCTACGGCCCGCTGGCAGCGCTGATGGTGGAGCTGTTCCCGACCCGTATCCGCTACACCTCGATGTCCCTGCCCTACCACATTGGCAACGGCTGGTTTGGCGGATTCCTGCCGACGGTGTCCTTTGCCCTGGTGGTGTACACCGGCGATATCTTCTATGGCCTGTGGTACCCGGTGCTGATTACCGGGGTCAGCCTGGTGGTGGGGTTGCTGTGTTTGCGTGAGACCCGGAATATCGATATCGACCACGTTTGACGGAGCCCCTTCGCTGGCAAGCAGGATGTTGTAGGAGCCGGCTTGCCGGCGAAGGCGTCCGCAAGGCAGGTACCCGGCTTGCCGGCCTCTTCGCTGGCAAGCCGGCTCCTACGAGGGGACGGCTTGAATAAAGCGCTGCTTTGCGCCACTGTCTCGGCACTTTTTCCGGCGGAGACCGAACATGCTGTTGATCCTTCCTGCAGTGGTGGCCCTGGTCTTGATCCTGGTGTTATGGCGCCGTCAGAACACCCTCACCGCGTTGCGCCGGGAAGCCCATATCCGCAATTTCACCTTGCCACCGCGGCTGTTCGAGCCCCTGCGCACCCAGCATCCGCACCTGAGCCTCAAGGACTGCCAACTGGTGGCCCAGGGCTTGCGCCAGTTCTTCCTGGCCTACCTCAAGGGCGGCCAGCACTACGTGTCGATGCCGTCCCAGGTGGTGGACGATCTGTGGCACGAGTTCATCCTGCATACCCGGGATTATCAGCAGTTCTGCGACAAGGCCTTCGGCCAGTTCCTCCATCACACTCCCGCCGCGGTGCTGGGCCAGAACGCTGCGCGCAAAAGCGACAACGGCCTGCGTCGGGTCTGGCGTCTGGCCTGCCTGGAAGAGAACATCAACCCGGCCAACCCCAGCCGCCTGCCGCTGCTGTTCGCCCTGGATGCCAAGCTGAAGATCGCCCGGGGCTTTCACTACGTCGCTGACTGCCAATCCCTGCGGCGCCTGACGGATAACGGCAGCACGGCCACAGTGGTCCACTGCGGCAGCGACCTGCACAGCAGTTCCTTCGACAGCGATTCCTCCAGCAGCAGCTCTGACAGCGACAACTCGCGTTTGGGCGGCGACGCAGACAGTGGCGGCAGCGATGGCGGCGGTTGCGGGGGGGGCGGTTGTGGCGGCGGGGGTGGTGACTGACGTTCAGTGAAGAGCGGCGTCTTGGCGCCGCTCCCGTCACACAGCGTTGATCAGGCGATGATGTCGGTGACGGCCGCCTGGCCCACAGTGCCCACGGCGAAGTCCACCGCGCCATGGCCAGTCAGGTCGATCATCAGGCTGGTCTGGTTGGTTTCGGCGAAGTAGGTGAGGATCGCGTCGCCGGCATGGCCGGTGAAGCCGCTGACGAAGTTCAGGGTGGCGCCACCGGAGGCGAATTGCGGGATGCCGGTGAGGTCGATCTTGTCCTCGCCACTGACGAAATCCATGATCCAGTCGGGCGCATCGAAGGTGGAATCCGAAGCCGCGCCGAACACGAAGGTATCGGCCCCTGCCCCACCCCACAGCGTGTCGCCACCACCACCGCCGTAGATGATGTCGTTGCCGGCACCGCCTTCGAGGATGTTCGCCGCCGCGTTGCCGATCAGCAGGTCATTGCCCGAACCGCCGATGGCGTTTTCCACAGTCACGCCATGGGCGATGGAGACGTTGCCCACCAGGCCGCCGACATCGGAGAAACCACCCTCGTTGAGGTTGATCTTCTGGTCCTGGGTGAAGCCGGAGAAGTCCAGGGTATCGTTGCCGCCGCCGTCCCAGACTGCGAACACCAGCTTGTCGGAGGCGCTATGGGCGCTGTAGAAATCCCGCCCGGTGTTGGAGTTGAAGCCATAGACGGTGTTGTCGGCACGGGTCTCGTGGTTGGCGCCGTAGAGTTTCTGCACGGCGACGATGTCGTCCAGCAACGGCGCCGAGGCGTAGGCACCGCCGCCGTCCTTGCTGAAGTCCTGCCCGGTGTGGCTCTCGCTCCAGTAGCTCATCAGGCTGTAGCCACGGGTGTCCTGGGCGTAGGTAACGTCGTTGTAAGTCGGGCTGCCGCTGCCGGCGTTGTACACGCCCGGATGGGACAGGCCCAGGCTGTGGCCGATCTCGTGGGTCAGGGTCTGGCGGCCATAGTTGCCGTTGCCCGGGGTTTCATTGACCCGGTACTGGTCGTTGATCAGGTACCAGGACTGGCCGTCGTAGCTGCTGCCGGACGGCAGGTAGGCAAAGGCCGCGCCGCCGGTACTGACGTTGTAGTTGCCGAAGCTCAGGTGACCGTCGCCGCCCTTGGCGGACTCGGTGAAGGTGATGTTGGCCACGTCCGACCAGGACTGCAGGGACAGTAGGGCCTGAGCCTTCTGCAGCGCGCTGAACTCGCTGAAGCTGCCCAGGGCCGGATTGTAGTTGGCCGGTTTGTCCGTGAGGAAGCTGTAGCTCAGGTCGATCTTGCCGTCGCCATTCTGGTCGTGCCAGGACAGGCCCTTGCGCAGGATCGAGTCCGCGGCCTGGTCGGCGGTGAACGATGGTTTGCCGTTCACCAGCTCGCTGCCGCCCCGGTCATACAGATGGCTGAAGGCGTGGACCTGCTGGTAGGCATTGCTGCCCGCGGCGATCGGGTCGATCCCGTAACCGAGGGTTTCAGGGAGTGCTTTGGATAGTGCGTTTGACATTGTTACGTCCTTGTTCCAGACAAAAAATTTCCGATAGAACAGCAACGACCCCGCCTGCGAGATCGTCCTATCACTCGCCCATTGAGGCGCAAGAAACCTGACACAGTCGTCAACCGCGAGTCCACGGTTTTTTTTGTCCGACAAAAGCCCGAAAACCGCTCTGGCCCGGGGTAAATATTCCACTCGCACACGGCGCTGGCAGTGGATAGGCTAAGCACCAATCCGGGGCTGCAATCGGCCACTCAAGCCTCTGCCCCACGGCTATTCCAAGAGGAGTCCGCGATGCGCAAAATCCTGCTGCTGGGCACTTTGATGATTTTCACCGGCGCCGCCCACGCCGAAGCTGTACCGCTGTTCAACGTTTCCTGCCCCGGCAATCTGGCCGTCAGCGCCGACCAGGGCGGACCGATTTACATCAACGGCAAAGTGGTCAAGAGCAGCGTCGTGGATGACCGGCATTTCCAGGTCAAGACGCCGGAAACAAACCTGGCCATCAGCGTCGAGGACGACGATTCGGTGACCGTGAAGTACAGCGACAAACTCGGTGCCACTGGTCTTTGCGAAGCCGTGGACGATTGAGGCGTCTCAGAACAGGCCCATCTGCCCGCCCACCAGGGTGCCAAAGTCGTCCTGCACGAACGGCAGGATGGCGTCTGCCACCGGCTGCAACTGCCGGGTCAGGTAGTGCTCGTAGTCGATGGCCGCACGGCGGTTTTCCAGGGGCTCGGGGCCGGCCAGGGTGATCACGTAGCTGATCCAGCCGCCGTTCTGGTACTGCAGCGGGCGGCCCTGCTCGCGGTTGTATTCATCCGCCAGGCGCGCTGCGCGGACATGGGGCGGCACGTTGCGCTCGTAGTCGTCCAGGGGCCGGCGCAGGCGCTTGCGATAGATCAGCAGATCGTCCAGTTGCCCGGCCAGGGTGCGTTGCACGTAGTCGCGCACATAGTCCTGGTAGGGCTGGCGGTGGAAGATCCGCTGGTACAGCTCCTGCTGAAATTCCCGGGCCAGGGGCGACCAGTCGGTGCGTACGGTTTCCAGGCCCTTGTAGACCATTTCCTGGCGGCCATCGGCGCGCTGCACCAGCCCGGCATATCGCTTCTTGCTGCCCTCCTCGGCGCCGCGGATGGTGGGCATCAGAAAACGTTTGTAGTGGGTTTCGAACTGCAGCTCCAAGGCGCTTTCCAGGCCGTATTGCTGCTGCAGGTGATCACGCCACCACTGGTTGACGTGGGCCACCAGGGCGCGGCCGATCAGCGCCGCCTGCTCCTCGTCATGCAGGCTGCCGAGCCAGACGAACGTGGAGTCGGTATCGCCATAGATCACTTGATGGCCCTGGGCTTCGATCAACTGCCGGGTACGGGCCATGATCTCGTGGCCACGCAGGGTGATGGATGAAGCCAAGCGTGGGTCGAAGAAGCGGCAGCCGCTGGAGCCGAGCACGCCGTAGAAGGCGTTCATGATGATCTTCAGGGCCTGGGACAGCGGCGCGTTGTGCTCGCGCTTGGCCACTTCCCGGCCCTCGGCGACCCGGGTCACGATCGATGGCAGGCAATGCCGGGTGCGGGAGAAGCGCGCGCCGCGAAAGCCCGACACCGAGTGCTGGTCATCCGGCTGGCGCAGGCCCTCCACCAGCCCCACCGGGTCGATCAGGAAACTGCGGATGATCGAGGGGTACAGGCTCTTGTAGTCCAGCACCAGCACCGATTCATAGAGGCCGGGGCGCGAATCCATGACAAAACCACCGGGGCTGGCCTGGGGCGGCAGCTCGCCGAGGTTGGGGGCGACAAAGCCCTGGCGGTGCATCAGCGGCATGTACAGGTGAGTGAAAGCCGCCACCGAGCCGCCGCTGCGGTCGGCGGGCAGGCCAGTGACCGTGGCCCGCTCCAGGAGGAAGGTCAGCAGCTCGGTCTTGGCGAAAATCCGCGTCACCAGCTCGCAGTCCTTGAGGTTGTAGCGGGCCAGGGCCGGCTTGTCCTCGGCGAACATGCGGTTGATTTCGTCCATGCGCTGGTACGGGTTGTCGATCGACTTGCCCTCCCCCAGCAGGGTCTGGGCGACGTTTTCCAGGCTGAAGGACGCAAAGCTCCAGGTCGCCGAACGCAGGGCTTCGATGCCATCGATGATCAGGCGCCCTGCCGCTGAGGCGAAATAGTGGGTACGGCTGCCGTGCTCGCGCCATTGCATCTCCTCGCCACCACGCCCCAGGCGCAGGGGCACCGCCAGGCGCCGGGCATGCTCATGCAGCACCCGCAGGTCGAACTGCACCAGGTTCCAGCCGATGATCGCGTCGGGGTCATGCTCGGCCAGCCACTGGTTGAGCCTCTCCAGCAACTGCTCGCGGCTGGCGCAGAACTCCAGGTCGAAGTCCACGGGGCTGTCGTCCTCCCGGGCCTTGCCGAGCATGTACACCTGGCGCTGGCCACACCCCTCCAGAGCAATGGAGTACAACTCGCCGCGCTCGCTGGTTTCAATGTCCAGGGACACCAGCTTGAGGCTCGGCCGGTAGTTTGGCGCCGGCTTCATCTGCGCCTCCAGCAACAAGCCATCGGGGCCGGGCTGGCCGCCAAAGGACACCGGCGCAGTAATGAAACGCTCCATCAGGTAGCGCTCGGGCGGTCGAACGTCGCCCTCAAACACCTCGACACCGGCGCGGCGCAGGGTCTTGTCCAGGCGCATCAACTGATTGTGCTGCGGGCAATACATGCCCAGCACCGGGCGCTGGTGGAAGTCGCGCAACTGCAGGGGACGCAGCTCGACATCCGGGTCGTCCGCCAGCACGCGCTCGGCCTGAGGACGCTGCACCGCCGGGACGAAGGCCACGGAAGTCTGCAACGGCAGGCGGATCTGGCGCGGCCCCTGGTCGGTGGCCAGCCAGAAATCGACTTGCGTGCCCGCCGGCGTATCGCGCCAGTGCCGAGTCAGGACGAAGCCTTGTTGTACATCCACCGCTGCAACCTCAGAGCTGTTTCAAGGCGCCGATTCTACCTGTCCTGGCCGGCGATAGGGTGTCTGGATGATGGCTTTGCGGCTTTTGTCAGACAATATGTAGTGCTTGAAAATTTTCACTACAAAACCGTTGACGAGAGGATTTCGCCCTTGCATGATGCAGGCGTCCCCCCGATCGGGGGACGAGGCAAAGGTGTTATGAGCAAGCTCGTCTGACCGCCGAGCTGTGACCCGGATGTGTACTGCCCACAAGGCAGATTGATGAAACTGACCTGGCATTGACCGTCCAGTACCAAGACGGGAAGCCGGCGAAAACTCCTCAAGATGCTTGTGGCCGATGGTGGGAATGTCGGCAGCTTCATCCAGGTTTACGCTGCTTCTCTTCGTTGTGACGCTATTGCGTAGCAGTTAATCAAGGCAACTACACGCATCAGGCTCTGGGCCTTATCTGTATCCGACAGACACCCTCTGTCGCCCTGTTTCCGGTATCAGGGTTCAACTTACCGACGTAGCAAGATGAATTAGCGAATCAACTTAGATAGATCGATAAATGGTCAAGGGGGCTACAAATGAATCTTAATAATCAACCCACTATTGATGAATTGGCACGTATGTTCGCCGCACAGAAAGACAGCCACGACAGCCACATCCTGTGGATCGCCAAGTCGGGCCAAGTGCACATCGACTGCCTGTCGCCCCATAGCCATGAAGCAGAGTTCGACCAGAACAACCGGGACCTGGCGGCCCGCCTGAAAATGTACCGCCGCGGCCAGGGCTACGTCGGCAAGAAAGCCGCCGCCGACAAGGACTTCATCGGCCGGGTCCTGGAGACCCTGAAAGCCGAATGGCAGTCACTGCGGGACAAATCGGAAGTTCGGGTTATTGATCGGTTCTGCTAAGTAACACGATCAATTCGTTAATCACCAACTAGTTGTTCAAGCAATAGAATGGGCGCTCTTCATGAGCGCCCATTTTTATTGAAGCCCATTTCAAACCCGTAGGAGCCGGCTTGCCGGCGAAAGCGGTGTTAGCCTTGAAACCGCCTTCGCTGGCAAGCCAGCTCCTACAGCTCAGAACGCAAAACACGAACAGCCAAACGCCCCCCAGAACCCCTGGAAGTCACTCACCGGCACACTCGACAGCCGTGCCTTCTGGTGCCCGTGGGCATGCACCGCGCACGGGCCGCTGCATTGGTGCACCTGGTTCTGCAAGGGTGCACCGGGTTTCCAATGCCCCGGCACCTTGGCCACCGGCGACCAGTCCGGGGTCACCGGCAGGCTCGGTGGGGCCAGTTTGTCGAAGTCGCCGGCGGCATGCACCACTTTGCCATCCACCACGGTGAGCAGGGATTCGATCCACTTGATCGCCTCTTCCTCGACGCTGAAGTAGTCCGCGGACAGGGCCACCAGGTCCGCCAGTTGACCGACCTTGATCTGGCCTTTCTTGCCCTGTTCCGAGGAGAACCAGGCGCTGCCGTGGGTATAGAGCTCCAGCGCGGTGTCGCGGCTCAAACCCTGGGGGTACAGCTCCAGGCCGCCGACGGTCTTGCCGCTGACCATCCAGTACAGCGAGGTCCAGGGGTTGTAGCTGGAGACTCGGGTGGCGTCGGTGCCGGCGCCCACCGGAATGCCTTCGGCGAGCATGCGCTGGATCGGCGGGGTCATCTCGGCAGCCTTGGCGCCGTAGCGCTCGACGAAGTACTCGCCCTGGAAGGCCATGCGGTCCTGGATGGCGATGCCGCCGCCCAGGGCCCGCACCCGCTCGATGTTTTTCGGACTGATGGTTTCCGCATGGTCGAAGAACCACGGCAGGCCGTTGAAAGGAATGTCGCGGTCGACCTTCTCGAACACATCGAGCATCCGCGAGATGGATTCATCGTAGGTGGCGTGCAGGCGGAACGGCCAGCGCTGCTCCACCAGATGGCGCACCACCGGTTCCAGCTCCTGCTCCATGGTCTGCGGCAGATCAGGGCGCGGTTCGAGGAAATCCTCGAAATCGGCGGCGGAGAACACCAGCATCTCCCCTGCCCCGTTGTGTCGCAGGAAGTCGTCGCCCTGGCCGTAGGTAACGCTGGAGGTCCAGTACTTGAAATCCGCCAACTCTTCCTTGGGTTTCTGGGTGAACAGGTTGTAGGCGATGCGCACAGTCAGTTGCTGTTTGGCCGCCAGTTCGTTGATCACCTGGTAGTCGTCCGGGTAGTTCTGGAAGCCGCCGCCGGCATCGATGGCGCTGGTCACCCCGAGGCGATTGAGCTCGCGCATGAACTGGCGGGTCGAGTTGACCTGATATTCCAGGGGCAGCTTGGGCCCCTTGGCCAGCGTCGAGTAAAGGATCATCGCGTTGGGCCGGGCGATCAGCATGCCCGTGGGGTTGCCGTTGCCATCGCGGACAATCTCGCCACCGGGCGGGTTCGGCGTGTTGCGGTCGTAGCCCACCACCCGCAGCGCAGCGCGGTTGAGCAAGGCCCGGTCATACAGGTGCAGGACGAACACCGGGGTGTCCGGCGCCGCCTGGTTCAGTTCCTCCAGGGTCGGCATGCGTTTCTCGGCGAACTGGAATTCGTTCCAGCCGCCCACCACCCGCACCCACTGCGGCGCCGGGGTACGCAGGGCCTGTTCCTTGAGCAGGCGCAGGGCATCGGCCAGGGAGGGCACGCCCTCCCAGCGCAGTTCCAGGTTGTAGTTGAGGCCACCACGGATCAGGTGCAGGTGCGAATCGTTGAGCCCGGGGATCACCGTGCGCCCCATCAGGTCGATGACCTGGGTGCCGGCGCCGCGCAGGGCCATGGCTTGGGCGTCGTTGCCCACGGCGATGAAGCGACCGTCCTTGATCGCCACCGCGCTGGCCCGGGGCTTGGCCCGGTCCACGGTGTGCAGGCGGCCATTGAACAGAATCAGGTCGGCAATTGCATCGGGGTTCATGGCATTGCTCCAAACGAAGGTCAGGAAGGAATCAGGCCGCGCTGCGCGGTTGCAGCCAGCGGCTGAACAAACGAGTGACCCGAGGCATGAAGACGTAGACCACCAGCAGCACGATGCTCAGGGTGATCAGCACCGTGGCCGGCACGTAAGCGCCGAGCCAGGGTAACTGGGCAAACACCGGCTTCCACAGCTGGGGCACCAGAAAGCTCAGCGGCAGGATCACCAGGAAGGTCACGCAGGCCTGCTTCCAGCGCGGTGGCGGGGTTGGCGCAGCAGCGTCCTGAGGGGTGAACCAGAACTCGCGGTCGGCGTTGATTTCAGTCTGGTCGCCATCGGCCAGCAAGTGCTGGGCCTGCTGCACCAACTCGCGGCGGTCGGCGGAATCCAGCCAGTGTTGCAACTGCTCGGTGCTGGCAAAGCGCAGCACACTGGTGAACAGCCCCAGACCGCCACTGTGGCCACGGACCACGTCGATGCCCAGATGCCCCGGGTAGCTGCGGGCCTTGGCGATGATCTGCCGCAGCCAGGTTTCATAGGCCTGCTCCTGGCCGTGCTTGATCCGGTGGCGCACCAGCAAGGTCACCACACCGTCAGTGAGTTGGATATTCATCACAAGACTCCAGCGTCCGGAAGGAGATCGCGCGGGGCTGCACCCGCGCATCTCAGTTAAGGCCTGTAGGCGCTGGCTTGCCAGCGAAGCAGTCGGTGCGATCGCATTCGCCGGCAAGCCGGCTCCTACAGCTGACGTTGCGGCGCCTTGTGCACCAAGCTGTAGGCGTAGTCCACGCCCATGCCGTAGGCGCCGCTGTGCTCCAGCACCAGGCCCATCACCGCGTCGTAGGTGTCCTTGTGCGCCCAGTCACGCTGGTACTCCAGCAGCACCTGCTGCCAGGTCACTGGCACCGCGCCGGCCTGGATCATCCGCTGCACGGCCATATCGTGGGCTTCCTGGCTGGTGCCGCCGGAGGCGTCGGTGACGATGTACACCTCGTAGCCTTCGGCCAGGGCTTCCAGGGCCGGGAAGGTCAGGCAGACCTCGGTCCACAGTGCCGCCATCACCAGTTTCTTGCGCCCGGTGGCCTTCACCGCCTCCACCAGCTTGCGGTCTTCCCAGGAGTTCATCGAGGTACGTTCGATAGGCTGCTGATCAGGAAACACTGCCAGCAGTTCCGGCCAGATGTAGCCGCTGAAGCTCTGGGTCTCCACCGAGGTGAGAATGCTCGGCACGTTAAAGATCTTTGCCGCCTTGGCCAGGGCCACAGTGTTGTTCTTCAGGGTCTGGCGGTCGATCGACTGCACGCCGAAAGCCATCTGTGGCTGGTGGTCGATGAGAATCAGGGCCGAATTGGCCGGGTTCAGCAATTCACGAATGGACATGGCGCGTTCCTTTTGCAGTCAGAGAGTGAGGGTCGAACATGACCGGCTGGTGGCGCTGCTTGCGCCCCTTTGCGTGCGGCTTGGTGGCTAATTTAGGGGATGGCCGAAACAGCGACAATTCCCTAAAATCGAGAATCATTGATTCCAAATCAGGGACAATCATGGACCGTATCCAATGCATGCGCGCCTTTGTCGTCACCGTTGACGAGAACGGTTTTGCCGCCGCTGCCCGAGCGATGGACGTACCCCGCTCCAAGGTCAGCAAACAGATCCAGGCCCTGGAAGAGGCCATCGGCGTGCAGTTGCTGCAGCGCACCACCCGCAGCCTGCATTTGACCGAGGCCGGTGCCGAGTACTACGAAAGTGCCCGGGAAGTGCTGGCGACCGTGGACGAAGCCGAGCAGCGGGCCCGGGACGGCATTGCCCAATTGCGCGGGGTGTTGCGGGTCAATGCACCGATGTCCTTCGGTCTGCGTCGGCTCGGGCCGCTGGTGCCGCTGTTCCACGAGCAGCACCCGCTGATCGAGTTGCAACTGGTGCTCAGCGACCAGCAAGTGGACCCGGTGCGCGGCGGTTTCGATGTCACCCTGCGCATTGCCAGCCTGCCGGACTCGTCCATGGTGGCCCGGCAACTGGCACCGGCGCCGCGGATCATGGTGGCCGCGCCCAGCTACCTGGCACGGGCCGGAGTGCCTGGCCACCCCAAGGAGCTGAGCAGCCACCAGTGCCTCAACTACGGCTACCTGCAAAGCGGGGTCAGCCTGCAATTGAGCCACGGCAGCGACACCCAGCGGGTACACGTCACCGGCCCCTTGCACGCCAACAATGGCGACCTGCTGGCCCAGGCCGCCGAGGCCGGCATGGGCATCGCCCTGTTGCCGGACTTCATCGTCGAGGATGCCTTGGCCGCCGGACGTCTGGTGCCGGTGCTGTGTGAATGGCAGGCGCCGCCCATCAGCATCAACGTGGTCTATCCCTCGGCCCGGCGCGTGCCACAGAAGACCCGGACCTTCATCGATTTCCTGGTGAGCCACCTGACGCAAAGGA
>NZ_MOAK01000056.1:54739-57859 GCF_003732485.1 Pseudomonas protegens | reverse complement strand
GATCGGCCAGAGGCGCGCTGGCGGACGAACGAGCGCATTCGCCCGCCAGTGGGCTCCTACACTCAGGGGAGACTCCTCACCCTGGGCGATCATCATGAATATTTCTCCCCGTCTGGCCGTTTCCAGCGTGCTCGGCGCCCTCGCCTACCTGGGCCTGGCGATCTGGGGCCTCGGCGGTTTCACGGCGTTCTTCGCCCACCCGCCCCTGAACCTGATCGTCATCGTCACCTTGCTAATGGTGGTGGCCTCGCTGTACAGCGAGGTCAACCTCAGCAGCGGCGTGCAGGAGGACCAGGGCAACCGCTGGGTGCTTGCGGCCTTCGCCGTGATCGGCCTGCTGAGCGGCTTCGTTCCGGCCTACAGCGACCGCATCGATTTCTGGACCTTTGGCGGCGAAGGCCTGCGCTGGCTGGGTGCCTTGCTGTTCACCCTCGGTGGTGTACTGCGCCTGTGGCCCGTGTTCATCCTCGGCCGACGCTTCAGTGGACTGGTGGCGATCCAGAGCGGGCACAGACTGGTGGTGGACGGCCTGTATCGCCACCTGCGCAACCCCAGCTACCTCGGTCTGCTGGTGAACGCCGTAGGCTGGGCCCTGGCCTTTCGCTCCGGGCTGGGGCTGCTGCTGGCGGCCCTGACCCTGATCCCGCTGATCGCGCGGATTCATGCCGAGGAAGCCTTGCTGCGCAGCCATTTCGGCCAGGAGTACGACGACTATTGCGCCCACAGCTGGCGCCTGCTGCCCGGGGTCTACTGAGGTTCTGTAAAAAAAATCAGACACTTCTGGCATCAGGGCTGCACTGCTCTAGCACGCGCCTCTCCCCAAGGGCGAAGGACGCTCGCCAGGGGACTGGAGCCCTTTACCCCCCTTACATTGGCTGGCGGATTCTTGCAGTATTGATCCGCCCTGGGGAGACGGACCCATTGATCCGCCCCACCAGCGCCCGGTTCACATAACGAATAATCACAACGAACTCGACAGCGAGATCACCCGGCCGATGTATCCCCTGAGCCCGTATCACGGATTCGACAGATCAGCTCCCGCGCCCCTGCACAGTGGCTGCGGTGTGCGTGTCGACGCTCGGCTCTCACTGTCCTGCCGCTGCCATGCCCCTGCGCCCCATGAGGTCCATGAGGACCGCGCTGCCGTCATCGGTGTGTACTTCCTGGACAGGCCTTGCCCATGAAGCTTCTGGTCAACCTGCCCATGGCCCTGTGCCGTTCCCGTCTGCGCCATTCCTCACGTCCTCCGGATCACTCGCTTCTGGCCTGATCGCGCCCTCCTGCGCGTGCCGCTCCCAGACCTGATTTCTACCCTTGCAACCGCACCGTGCGCGGCGTCGTTGCAGGACCTGAAAACCTGCGCGCCTTGATGGCGCAAGCGAGACTCCCCATGAAATTTGCAGCCCTCGACGAAGCCCGTGACTTCCTGGCCGCCCACCCCGATATCGACATGATCGAGCTGTTCATCCTCGACGCCAACGGCGTGCCCCGGGGCAAGTTGCTGCACCGCGAAGAACTGCTGGCGGTGTATGAAAGCGGCCGGCCCCTGCCCAGCACCATCCTCGGTCTGACCCTCAACGGCGACGACGTGGAGAATTCCGGGCTGGTGTGGGACGTGGGCGACATCGACTGCCGTGCCTACCCGCTGGCCGGCAGTCTGGTGCGCCTGCCCTGGCGGCAGATTCCCACGGCCGCAGTGCAGGTCAGCATGCACCCGCAAGAGGGCATGCCCGCCAGCATCGCCGACCCGCGCCACCTGCTGATCAAGGTCATCGACAGCCTCAAGGCCGAGGGTTACCACCCGGTGATGGCCTGCGAGCTGGAGTTCTACCTGCTGGACGCCAAGCGTGACGGTAATGGCCGTCCCCAACCGGCCCTGGACGCCGATGGCGGTCGCCCGCGCAGCACCCAGGTCTATGGCCTGCGGGAGCTGGAGCAGATCGAACCCTTTCTCGCCGACCTCTACGCCGCCTGCAAACTGCAAGGCATTCCGGCGCGCACGGCGATCTCCGAGTACGCGCCAGGCCAGGTGGAAATCACCCTGGAACACGGCGATGCCCTGGAGGCCATGGACCAGGCGGTGCGCTACAAGCGCCTGGTCAAGGCGGTGGCCCACAAGCACGGGATGCAGGCCACCTTCATGGCCAAGCCCTTCGATCACCTGGCCGGCACCGGCATGCACATGCATGTGAGCATTGCCGACGCCACGGGCCGCAATCTGTTTGCCTCCGAAGACCCGGCCGGCACCCCGCTGCTGCGCCAGGCGGTGGGCGGCATGCTCGCTTCCCTGCTGGATTCGCTGCTGCTGTTCTGCCCCAACGCCAACTCCTACCGGCGCTTCCAGGCCAACAGCTACGCGCCCCTGGCGCCGACCTGGGGCGTCGACAACCGCACCGTGAGCCTGCGGGTGCCCGGTGGCCCGGCCAACAGTCGGCACATCGAACACCGCATCTGCGGCGCCGACGCCAACCCCTATCTCGCGGCGGCGGCGATCCTCGCCGGCGTGCATCGCGGCCTGCGCGAACACCTCGATCCGGGCGAGCCGGTACAAGGCAACGGCTACGCCCAAGCCACCGAGCTGTTGCCCACCGACTGGCTGACTTCGCTGATGGCCCTGGAACAATCGGCCTGGGCCCGGGACGCCCTGGGCAGTGAATTCCTCGGGGTGTACCTGGCGGTCAAGCGCGCCGAATACCGCCAGTTCATGGCCGAAGTCGGCGAGCAGGACTGGCGCTGGTACCTGACCCAGGCCTGAGCCGCAGTAACGATCTGCGGCGCTGGGCTCATGGGCAAGGCGGCCTGAAACCGCTTTGCCGGACCTGAGCGGCGCCCGGCAGATCGTCAACAGCTCCTGAAGCGCTGGCGGCTGCACTACACGCAGTCGCCCGGTTGATTTTTCTACGAGGATTGCTCCATGACAGCCGCCTTCGATCCGCGGACCCCGGCAGCCGAACGCTGCCCCAGCTACTACAGCGCCACCCTGAATCAGGAAACCCATTACCCGACCCTGCAAGGCACCCATCAAGTGGATGTGGTGATCATCGGCGGCGGCTTCACCGGCGTCGCCAGCGCGGTGGAACTGGCCGAGCGCGGCCTGAAAGTCGCCATCGTCGAAAGCCA
>NZ_MOAK01000056.1:38757-54680 GCF_003732485.1 Pseudomonas protegens | reverse complement strand
AAGCAGATGGGCCGCAGCCTCGGCACCGAAGTGGATGACTTCATCTGGAACCTGCGCTGGCGCGGACACCGGATCATCCAGCAGCGGGTGGAAAAGTACGCCATCGCCTGCGACCTCAAGCACGGTCATCTGCACGCGGCCTACAAGCCCAGCCACCTGCCGGGCCTGCGCGCCGACTACGAAGAAGCGGTGCGCCGCGGCATGGGCGACGAAGTCAGCCTGCTGGACCGGGCCCAGGTGCGCGGCCTGCTGGAAAGCGACCTCTATCACGGCGCCATCAAGAACACCCGCAACCTGCACCTGCACCCGCTGAACCTGTGCATCGGCGAAGCCCGGGCTGCCGAAAGCCTGGGAGCGCTGATCTTCGAGCACAGCCAGGTGCTGGAGATCGTCCACGGCGAACGCCCGGCGGTGATCACCGCCCAGGGCCGGATCGACGCCAAGCAGGTGCTGCTGGCCGGCGACGTCTACCACAAGCTGGAGCCGAAGAAGCTCAAGGGCAAGATCTTCCCGGCCATGGGCGGCATCGTCACCACCGAGCCGTTGGGCGACCTGGCCAAGCGCCTCAACCCCGAGGACCTGGCGGTCTACGACTGCCGCTTCGTCCTCGACTACTACCGCATGACCGCCGACGGCCGCCTGCTGTTCGGCGGCGGCGCCAACTACAGCGGCAAGGACTCGCGGGACATCGCCGGCGAACTGCGCCCGTGCATCGAGCGCACCTTCCCGGCGCTCAAGGGCGTGGCCATCGACTTCCAGTGGAGCTGCGCCATGGGCATCGTGATCAACCGCATCCCGCAACTGGGCAAGCTCTCGGACAACGTCTGGTACTGCCAGGGCTACTCCGGGCACGGCGTGGCCACCAGCCACATCATGGGCGAGATCATGGCCGAGGCCCTGACCGGCCACCTCGGCCATTACGACACCTTCGCCGCCTGCCGGCACATTCGCGTGCCCTTTGGCGACCAGTTGGGCAACCCGATGCTGGCGGCAGGCATGTGGTACTACCAGATGCTGGAGAAACTGCGCTAACCCCGGCCCCGGTACGCACTGGCGTACAGCACCGTCAACAAGCCGTTCGACACGATCCTGGGGCTGCTACCGAGCATCCTCCAGGATCAGGTCGGCGCCCTTCTCCGCCACCATCAGCACCGCCGCGTGGGTGTTGCCGGAGGTGACGTTGGGGAAGATCGAGGCATCGACGATGCGCAGCCCCGCCAGACCATGCACCTTGAGGCGCTTGTCCACCACCGAGCGCTGCTCGTCGCGGCCCATGGCGCAGGAACCGCACAGGTGGTAGATCGAGCCGCTGTTCTCGCGAAAGTACTGCAGCATCTGCTCATCACTGTCCACCGCCGGCCCCGGTAGCACTTCATCCACGGTAATGCTCTTGAGCGCCGGAGCCTGCATGATCTTGCGCAGCAGCCGGCTGCCCTGGATCACCTCGGCAATGTCCTTGTCGGTGCTCAGGTAGTTGGGGTCGATCAGCGCCGCATCGCGAGGGTTCTTCGAGGCGATCTGGATGCTGCCGCGACTGGTGGGCCGGCACGGGTTGAAGCACAGCAGAAAGCCGGAATACGGCTCGGGCTTGAGGCTGGCCTTGGTGCTCTTGGGGATCTGGTACGACAGCGGGTTGAAGTACAGCTGCAGGTTGGGGTGTTCCTGCACGGCATCGCCACGGAAGAAACCGCCGGCCTGGTTGACGCTCATGGCCAGTGCGCCCTTGCGCGTCAGCAAGTATTGCAGGCCCAGCTTGAGCTGGCCGAACAGCGAGCTGAGCTGGTCGTTGAGAGTCGGCACATTGGCCTTGTAGTAGTAGCTGACGCACAAGTGGTCCTGCAAGTTCTGTCCCACCGCCGGCAGGTGGCGAACCAAAGGAATCCGGTGCCGGGCCAGCAACTCACGATCACCAACCCCGGACAGTTGCAGGATCTTCGGCGTGTCCACCGCACCGGCACACAGGATCACTTCCTTGTTGGCATTGAAGGTCCGGATAACACCGTGCTGGGTCACACTGATCCCGGTGGCACGCTGTTTCTGCTCGTCGAACTGGACCCGGTCCACCAGTGCGTAATGCTCGACCTTGAGATTCGGCCGGCTCAACGCCGGATGCAGATGGGCAAAACTGCTGGAGCAGCGCTGGCCATTGCGGGTGTTGACGTCGTAGATCCCGGCACCTTCGAATTTGGCACCATTGAAATCTTCACTGCGCGAGTAGCCCAGTTCCTCGCAGCCTTTGAGGAACACATCGCAGATGGGATGGGTCTGGCCCTTCATCGGGGTGATGCTGATGGGGCCGCTGCCGCCGTGGTACTGGCTGTCTCCCAGAGGATGATTCTCCAGCTTGCGGAAATACGGCAGCACCTCGTCGAAGCTCCAGCCCTCATTGCCATCGGCCGCCCAATCATCGAAATCATGGGCCTGGCCGCGTACATAGATCATCGCGTTGATCGAGCCGGAGCCGCCCTGGACCTTGCCCCGCGGTGCGTAGATAGCTCGGTCGCCGAGCTGCTTCTGCGGTTGGCTGTAGTACATCCAGTTGAAGTGAGGGTTGTAATACATCTTGGCGAAACCCACCGGAATCTTGAACCAGAACGATGAGTCCTTGCCGCCCGCTTCCAGTAGCAATACCGAGTATTGGCCCGAGGCCGAGAGCCGGTTGGCCAGAACGCAGCCGGCGGCGCCGGCGCCGGCGATGATGTAGTCATATGTCATGCAGGGTTACCGCTCAGGTCGTATTGAAGGCAGCCGTAGCGGCTGCCCATGCCCTGCCCGTTACCGGGCGGGAAATGCTCAGCCCTTGGCCGGGGAGTGGTCGTTGACGTCGGCCGGAGTCGCGGCCATTTGCAAGTGCAGGCGTTCACCGCTGTAAGGCGAGTGCCTGCGTACCACGTCCATGTTCAGCTCCACCCCCAGGCCCGGCTCGCTGGACGGGATGATGTAGCCGTCCTCCCATTGCAAAGGCTTGGTCAGCACTTCGGCGTGGAAGCCGCCCCAGGTCATGATGCTTTCCTGGATCAGGAAGTTCGGTGTGCAGGTGGCCAGCTGGAAACTCGCCGCCGCGCCAATCGGGCCGTTGTACAGGTGCGGGGCGATCTGCGCGTAGTAGACCTCGGCCATGCTGGCGATCTTCTTCGCCTCCAGCAGGCCACCGCAGCGCGCCACGTTCATCTGCAGGATCGAGGCGCCACCGGCCTGCAGCAGCTTGAAGAACTCGTACTTGGTGGTCAGGCGCTCGCCGGTGGCGATCGGGATGCTGGTCTTGGCCGCCACCTGCGCCATGGCCTGCTCCTGGCCCGGCGGCACTGGCTCCTCGAACCACAGCGGGTCGTATTGTTCCAGACGCTTGGCCAGGCGAATGGCCGAGGACGGCACCATCTGCCCATGGGTGCCGAACAGCAGGTCGCAGCGATTGCCCACCGCTTCACGGATCTTGCGGCAGAAGGTTTCACAACGCTCCAGCACTTCCAGGGACAGCTGGTGTCCGGAGTACGCGGTGTAGGGACCGGCCGGGTCGAACTTCAGGGCGGTGAAGCCCTGGTTCATATTCTTTACTGCGCATTCGGCGGCCAGGTCCGGGTCGTCGTAGTCGTATTCGCCGCGGCTGTTGAGCGGATACAGATAGGTATAGGAACGCAGGCGCTCATGGACCTTGCCCCCCAGCAGTTCATACACCGGTTTGTTCGCCGCCTTGCCAATGATGTCCCAGCAGGCCATCTCCAGGCCGCTGACCACGCCCATCATGGTCAAGTCCGGGCGCTGGGTGAACCCGCTGGAATAGGCCTGGCGGAAGAAGCGTTCGATATGGTGCGGGTCATGGTCCAGCAGGTAGCGCTGGAACACGTCCTCGATGATCGGCAGCATCGCCTGGGGGCCGAAGGTGGCGGCATAGATCTCGCCCACGCCTTCGATGCCGCAGGCGGTGCGCAGCTTGACGAACAGCCAGTACATGCCGCCGATATGCGGTGGCGGGACGGCGACGATATGGGTTTCAAGGGCGACGATTTTCATCTCAGGCTCCTGTTTGCGAATGCTGCTGGGTACGGTTGACGCGAGCGCGCAGAGCGATCGCGGCCAAGGTGCCAAGGGCGCCGACCGCGGCGATATAGCCGAAGTACAAGCGGTAGCCCAAGGCCCCGGGGAAATGTTCGGTGAGATAGCCGTTGATCAGCGGGATAAAGGCGTCCGGCAGGTAGCCCACTACCGACACGATGCCAATAGCCAGGCCGGTGATGCGCAGGGGAATCCGGCAGGTATCGAGGATCGCCCAGTACAGCCCGCGAATGGCGTAGGTCATCAGACCGATGAAGATCACTGTGGCGATCAACAAGCCCAGGCTGCCCAGGGCCGGGAACAGGATCAGCCCGACGATCCCCAGGGTCGCCAGCAACAGCGCCACGATCAGCACCGAGATGTTCGAGAAACGGTCCCCCAGCCAGCCACCACCGATGCCACCCAGAGGCCGCATCCACAGCTTGATGGTGGTGATGGTGCCGGCCATCACCGCGGTCATGCCGCTGCCCTGCAGGTAGTCGGAGAAGCTGTAGGTGGCCCAGAAGATGTGGTAGCCACAGAACACAATGGCGGTTACCAGCCACAGCTCGGGGATCTTCACCAGGGTCGCCAGGTCGCTGAGCAGATTGAAGCGCCCCTGCTCCACCGGCGCCGTGTCCTCCATGGACTTGGGGTCCTTGAGCAGCACCAGTACGCAGCCGATGGCCATGCAGGTGAAGGAGTACAGATAGACCACGTGACGGAAACCCTCGGCCGTCGACTCACCACGGGTCTCGGTGGCCAGGGCGAACAAGCCCAGGGCCAGGGTCGCCAGCAAGGCTTCCACCAGGCCACGGCCACCGTCGAGGATGCCAAAGAAACGCCCCTGTTCGGTATGGTGGGCAATCATCTTCACCCGCTTGAGCACCGAGGCCCAGAACGTCAGCCCGGTGGTCAGCCCCCAGCAGCCGAAGATGATCATCAGCGAAGTCAGTGATGGCGCGGTGGAGTACCACAGGCCCAGGGCGCCAGTGGCCACCAGGGAGAAGAAAATCAGAAAGCGCGGAGCGATGCGGTCCGCCAGCCAGCCGCTGGGCAGGTAGCTGATCAGGAAGATGGTGCCGAGCATGGAGTACAGGTAACCCAGCTCGCTGTGGTTGATCTGCAGCACCTCAAGCATGGTGGTCTGGTAGACCTGGCGCAGGTACAGGATCGGGTAGATCGCTCCGGCGGCCAGCACCAGCAGCATCAGTTGAAAGTAACGACTGCCCTTGTCGCTGTTACCCACCGGCAACCCGGCAGAATCCTGAGCCGAGATCAGATCGGCTGCATGCTTAGACATAACGATGCCCTCGGGCGCCGGTATCCGGCGCCGCTCATTATTATTAGTGGGGCAGCGGCAAGCTTGGAGCTTCAAGCGGCCAGAACGACTGCGGTGCTCTGGCTGGCAGCTTGCTGCTGATGACTTGCAGTTGCCTTTAGAAAGGCATGACCACCAGGCGGGTCTGGGTGAACTCGAGCATGCCGTGCTTGCCGTCGTCACCGCCCAGCCCTGAGCGCTTCCAGCCGGCGTGGTAGCCCTGGTAGGGGTCGGCCGGGGTTCGGTTGACGTACAGCTCGCCGGCCTGAATGGCCCCGGCGACCTTCATCGCGGTACGGTAATTCTCGGTATAGAGCACCGAAGCCAGGCCGAACTGATGGTCATTGGCCAAGGCCAGGGCTTCATCGATATCCCGATACTTGAGCACCGGCAGTACCGGCCCGAAGATTTCCTCCTGAACGATCTCCATCTCCTGACGGCAAGCGCTGAGCAGCGTCGGCGGATAGAAATGCCCTGGCCCCTCGGGCATCGTGCCACCGGCTTCGAGCACCGCCCCCTGCGCTACCGCTCGCTGCACCAGACCATGGATCGCCACCCGCGAAGCCGCACTGACCAGAGGCCCCATGCGGCTTGGGTCCTGGCGCCGGTCGCCGAATTGGACGGCGGCGATCTTGTCCTTGAGCAGCGCCAGGAAGCGCTCATGCACGCTTTCGTGGACATAGACTCGCTCCACCGCCGTGCACAACTGCCCGCAATGGGTGGTCTTGGAAGCGATGATGGCGCTGGCGGCCTGCTCCAGGTCGGCATCGGGCTCGATGATGGCCGGGGTCTTGCCGCCCAGCTCCAGGGACGGCTTGGCGATATTGGCCTTGCAGTAGTCGAGCACGATACGCCCGGCATTGACGCTGCCGGTCAGGGTGATCATGCCCACTGCCGGGTGGGTACAGACGGTGGCAGCGGTGGCATGGTCCATGGTCAGGATGTTCACTACCCCAGGCGGCAGGCCAGCCTGCTGGACCGCCCGAGCGATCTCAAAAGCCGAAATCGGCGTGTTGTTGCTCGGACGCACCACCACCGTGTTGCCGGCGATCAGCGCCGGCGCCACCTTGCGTAGCAGGGTGTAGACCGGGTAGTTGAACGGGATCAGGCAAGCCACGACGCCAATCGCCTCGCGGTGTAGAAACAGCTTTTCGTCTGGGCTGTCGCTGGGAATGATCTCGCCCTCGATGCGGCGCGCCCATTCAGCGTGATAACGAGTGATCTGCGCGGCATAGCGGGCTTCATTGCTGGCATCCGCCAGGCTTTTGCCCGACTCGGCTGCCAGAGCCTGGCCAATGGCGTCGGCACGCGACTCCAGGGCGTCGGCCAATGCACGCAGGTAGTCACCGCGCTGGATACTGGTCAACGCTGCCCATTTTTTCTGGGCAACGCAGGCGGCGGTCACCGCAGCATGGGCCTCTTCCTGATTCGCGGCCGAGACATGCCCCACAAGGGTTTCGTCGGCCGGATCATAAACCGCGATGGATACGCCGCTGGCTGGTTTGATGAAGTCGCCGTTAACAAAATTCTGTTCAAGTTGCATGTAAGTTGCCCCGTCGTTGGCAGAGAAGTGGCGCAGGCAGCCTGGAAGCGATCCAGGCCCGGCGGTCAAAGGGTCTGGCGTGGTCGAGCGGGCACAGCGCAGCGATCGACGGACAGGGCAATGGCGTGCAGGCAAGACTGGAAGCCGCGGACAAGGTGCAGCGACAGGCAATCGACAAGGACCGGATATGGCATGGCTGGGCACTCGGGTTGTTGTTATGTGAGTGCTGGCAGTCTTGTCGTCCGGCACGACAAGGACAAACGATTAATTAAACGAACTAACATGCAAAAAACGCAGGTTATAACGCACTGATGATGGTGGCCTGACGGACCTCTTCGCTGGCAAGCCAGCTCCTACACAGGTTGTGCATGTGGGCTTTTGTAGGAATCGGCTCGCCGACGAAGGCGGTCGCCCGGCCTCTAGCGCAGGGGTGTGGAGGCTGTGGACGGCTCAAGCTGGCGTTGCGCCAGCCAGATTTCCTCTTCGAGCCACTGGCTAAACACCTGCAGTTGCGGCAACGGAGCCTGTGCTGGACGTGTCACCAGCCAGTAAGACTGGTGCCCCTCCACATGCACGTTGTGCACCTGGGTCAACTGCCCCGCTGCCAGTTCCGCCGCCACCATGTGCCAGTCGGCAATGGTAATTCCCAAACCCTCGGTGGCCGCGTGGATGGCCAGATCCAGAAGGTCGAACTCATAGCCGCCCTGAGTATCGACCCCGGTGATCCGCGCGGCATCCAGCCAGTGCTTCCAGGTCAGGTAGCGCTGGTCTTCCCGGGCCAATACATGCAACAGGGTCATGCGCTTGAGATCGATGCCCTGCTCCGCCGATTCCCGGGCCAGTAGCGAAGGCGCGCAGACGGCGATATGCCGCTCCTGAAACAGCAGCGAACTGTCCAGGCCATCCCACTCACCGTCACCAAAGCGGATTGCGCAATCCAGGGTCGCGGTTTCCGCCAGGCTGTCCTGCAAACGCGTGGTCAGGCTCAGTTCCAGCTCCGGGTGCTGTTCACGCAGGCGCCCCAGGCGCGGCAGCAGCCAGCGACTGGCGAAGGTCGGTGGTGCATTGAGGTGCAAGCGATTGGTGTGGGATTTCTGCGCAATCCCGCGCAACGTCAACTCGATCTTGTCGAAGGACTGGTGCAGGGCCCGCAGCAGCACACGCCCGGCACTGGTCAGCTCCAGGTGATGATGGCGCCGTTGCAGCAGGCTTTCCCCCAACTGCTCCTCCAGTTGCCGGACCTGACGGCTGACCGCACTCTGGGTGACGTTGAGCAATTCGGCGGCCCGGGTAAAACTGCCGGTGCTGCCGGCGACCTCGAAGGCTTTGAGCGCATTGAGCGCAGGCATCTTGCGTTTCACGACAGTCTCTCTAACGGCTGCAGGAGGCGCAGAGCATCGCATGCCAGCGCGGGCAGAAGCCATGGGACTAACATTCATTTTAGTCATGCGTGGGAGCTGAATAAATCGTTTGTAGAGCCCGCAGTGGCTGGCAACACTGCGGGCACACACAACAATACGAGTAACACTCATGCCTCATCTCTCCCTTGCACCGACGGTCACCGCTGGCTGAAGCCACAGCGTTCGCCCCCTCTGATTCCTTTCACCCTTGGCTGCCGCCCTTGCCGCGGCCGGGTTCATTGCACCCGACAATAACAATCCGGGAGAAAACCCCATGCTTTACAAACGCTCTGGCCTACTGTGCAACTTCGCCCTGCTGGGCAGCCTCGCCACCCCCGCTCTGGCCGTGCAAGTCACCGACCACCTGGATCTGGGCGGCGCGGTTCGCGCGCGCTGGGACTACGATCCCGACCGGGATATCCAGACCTTCAACTTCGACACCGCGATCCTCAGTGCCAAATACAGCTCCGACACCTGGATCGGCGCCGCCAAGTACCGCTTTTACGGTCGCGCCTACCCCTACCGCTACACCGACAAAGTGGGCGACATCGCTTTCGCCGAGAGCGCTTGGATCGGCTACCGGTTCAACCCCGAGCAGCAGGTACAGGTCGGTCTGAACCAGATACCCTTCGGCCTGCAACCGTATTTTGGCAGCACCTTTTTCGAAACCCTGGGCAACGTGGTCGGCCTGGAGGACATCCAACAGATCGGTGCCAAGTACATCCAGCAGCACGGCGACTGGAACCTCCAGGCCGGCTACTACCTGCGCCCGGCCTGGCAAGGCAAGGGCACCAGCAACGGCCGCACCTATTCCAGCGTCGTGTCCTCTGCCGACAGCTACGTGGCCGACGGCAGTGACAACCGCGAACGCAACACCCTGGTGCTGCGGGTGGCACGGGCCGTGCAACTGGGTGACTGGGCATCGGAAGTCGGAGTCTCGGGCCTGACCTCGACCCTGAAAAACAACGACACCCACAACGACGGCAGGCGCAATGCCTTGGCCGTCCACTACCGGGGTAAGAACGGCCCGTGGGGCGTGCAATTGCAGGCGGCGCGCCAGCAGATGTCGCCACGCAATCCGGGCACCGATGAGCTGGTAACCCTGGGCGGCTACGACGGCACCTTCAACGTCGCCAGCCGCGGCAACCTGTATGTCGCCGACCTGAGTTACGACGTCGACGGCAAGTACCTGTTCGATCAGGTCAGCGGGGTCAAGCTGTACGCCAACTACAGTGCATTCGACAAGTCGGCCAGCGCCTACAAGACCTCCCAGCGGATGATCCTCGGCAGCTCGTTCTCGCTGAGCAAGCTGTGGATCGCCACCGAATGGCTGTTCGGCAAGAACGATCCGTACATCGGGGGTAGCAGTTATGCTCAGAGCCTGGGGGCCGGAGGCAGCAACCAATGGGAAAACCAGGTGTATGTGAATATCGGCTACTACTTCTGAATCCTTGCCGGCCCTTTCGCTGGCAAGCCAGCTCCTACAGTTGGCAGGAATATCGCGGGAGACTCTGTAGGAGCCGGCTTGCCGGCGAAGGTGATCTAGTGTTCCTCTTCGCTGGCAAGCCAGCGCCCTCGGAGGGCAGCTACTGGATCAGATGGGCGCCCTAAAAGAAGCGCCTTACAACAACAATAAACCTGCCCCGCCACTTCCTGCGCTCAGCCCGCCAGGCTTGGATCGCTGCTTTCTGGCGCCAGGTGCGGAGTCTGCCCGCCATGCGCCAACTGCCCTCTCTGAACATGCTTCGGGTCTTCGAGGAAGTCGCCCGCCATCGCAGCTTCAGCCAGGCCGCACCCGTCCTCAACGTCACTCAGGGCGCGGTTAGCCGACAGATCAAGCAATTGGAGGACTACCTCGGTGTGGCGCTGTTCAGCCGCTCCCCTCAAGGGTTGGCGCTGACCGAGGCCGGCGCGGCCCTGGCGCCGAACCTGGGAGAGGCCTTCGATCATATGGAGCGGGCCCTGCAAGCCCTGCGTGTACCCAATCTGCGCCAGCGCCTGCGCATCGTCGCGCCGCCCACCTGGGCCACCCGCTGGCTGTCGGCGCAGTTGCGGGACTTCTGCCAGCGCTACCCGGATATTAGCCTCAGCGTGACCCAGCACAACCACCACGACAGCCCGGCCGAAGTCGACTGCGAGATCCGTTTTGGCCTACAGGCCGCCGTCCATTGCCAGAGCCAACTGCTGGTGATGGAGCGGCATATTGCCGTGGCCAGCCCGGAGCTGTTCAGCGCCGGCCAGGCGCCGGATCTCAGGCGCTTTCCGCTGTTGCACATCCTGCATGCCGGCAAGCGTTTGCAGGTCTGGGAGAACTGGCTGGCGGCCGTGGGCCGCAACGACATCGACGCCCAGGCGGGGTTGGAGTTCAGCACCTTGGACCAGGTGATCCACACAGCCTTGGCCGGTGGCGGGCTGGCAGTGATCGATCGGCAGATGATCGAACGGGAACTGGCGGATGGGCACCTGCTACCGATCACCCCGGTGGAGGTGATCGGCCCTTACGGCTACTGGCTGGACGTGGCGAATGGCAAACAGGGGCTGTCCAAAGTGCAGCTGTTCACCCAATGGCTGGGGCTGGTGAGCAACCCCTGAGGGCTCGTGGTTTCTCGTAGGAGCTGGCTTGCCAGCGAAGGCAACCTCAAGGCTTATGCAACACTCTCTGGCCCCTTCGCCGGCAAGCCGGCCTCTACAGCGGTCGGGCGGGGCGACATCAGATCGGTGAGGCGACCTTCGGCAGATCGCGTCCGACCAAGTCAGCAGCGCTCACGCTGCACGCCTGGTTGAGCGTGAGTGACTTGGTCTCTGGCGCCCAGGCCCAGGAAATCAGTGCCCCCAGAGCCAGGATCCCGGCGAGAATGCCCATGGTCGGGCTGAGGCCGATCCCGGCTACGCTCACCGGCAGCAGGAAGGTGCTGATAGCCGAGCCCAGGCGACTCACAGCGGTGGCCAGGCCAATGCCGCTGGCACGTACCTCGGTGGGGAAACTCTCCGCCGGAAACACCCCCACCAGGTTACTCACCGCCGACAGCACCAGGGTGAACACGCCGAACAGCAGCACCATCAACCAGGCTGCGCTACCCGGCAATACCGCCAGCAGCAACAGCGCCACCGCCAGGATAATGAAGGAGTTGATCAGGAACCCCCGGCGAGAAAACTTCACCGTGCACCAGATACCGATCAACGCGCCGAGGATCAGCAGCAGGTTGAGCATCAGTTCGGTGCCAAAGCCCTCGGCCAGACCCATCTTCTGCAGGATCGACGGCAGGAAGGTGTAGATGGCGAAGTACGGCATGACGATGCACACGAAGAACAGGCAGTTGAAGGCGGTGCGCTTGCGGTACTCGGGGCTGAACAGCACGGCGTAGCCGGAGCGGGCTTTGCCGCTGGCTTGCTCGTCCAGCACCACGTTGGCCCCCAGGTGCTTGTGCACGATGGCTCGGGCCTCGGCGATACGCCCGCGGTTGACCAGCCAACGCGGCGACTCCGGGGTACCTATGCGCGCCAGCAAAATCAGCCCGGCGGGTATCGCCGAGGACGCCAGCATCCAACGCCAGGCATCGTCGCCGAGACTGAGCATGGCGGTACCGACAAAGGTCGCGGCGACGTAACCGAAAGTCCAGATCACGCTGAACGAACCCAGCAGCACACCACGGTGCTTCTTCGGTGCAAACTCGGCGAGCATCGCGTGGCCGACACTGAAATCGCCGCCCAGGCCGATGCCGATCAGCACCCGGCAAAGAAACAGACCCATGGCAGTCTCGGCATAGAACTGCATCACCGAGGCCAGGGTGATCAGCACGAAGCTGACCAGAAAGATCTTCTGCCGTCCCAGGTGATCGGAGATCCAGCCGAAGAACAGACTGCCGATAAACAGTCCCATCAGCGCCGAGGCGCCGATCAGGCCCTGCCAGAACGCATCCAGTTGCATCTGCGGGCTGAGCAGGGTGAAGGCGATACCGATCAGGCCGAGGATGTAGCCGTCGGTGAAGTGCGCGCCAAAGGTCAGGCCGGCAATTTTCAGGTGGAACCGGCCGATGGGCAGGTCATCAATCTTGACGGTTGCAGTGCTCATGTTCGTCTCCATTTATTGTTCTTGAATAAGAGATGAATCGAACCACGCAGGAGCCGGCTTGCTGGCGAAAGGGCCTTTGAGCCTTGCGCCCTTTCGCTGGCAAGCGGAACGCCGCCCGGCCAGCTCCTGCAACGGAAGGGCTGAGGGCTAGAGGCCGCCCATCAGCAGGTATTTGATCTCCAGGTAATCGTCCAGGCCGTATCTGGAACCTTCGCGGCCAAGGCCCGATTCCTTGATCCCGCCAAAGGGCGCCACTTCGGTGGAAATGATGCCTTCGTTAATGCCCACCATGCCCGCCTCCAAACCCTCGGCCACGCGCCAGACTCGGCCGATGTCGCGACTGTAGAAGTAGGCCGAAAGGCCGAATGGCGTGTCATTGGCCCGCTGCAGCACTTCGGCTTCATCTTTGAAGCGAAAGCACGCCGCCACTGGGCCGAAGATTTCTTCCTGAGCGATCAGCATCTCGCCACTGGCTTCAGTGAGGATGGTGGGTTCGAAGAAGGTGCCGCCCAGGGCATGACGACGGCCGCCGCACAGCAGCCGGGCACCCTTCTCCAGTGCATCGCCGACATGCGCCTCGACCTTGGCCAGGGCCGCCGCATTGATCAGCGGGCCTTGCTCGGTATCGCCATCCAGGGCACTGCCGACCCGTAGGGCGGCCACCGCCTCGGCCAGCTTGGCGGTGAAGGCCTCGTACACACCCTCCTGGATAAAGAAGCGGTTGACGCAGACACAGGTCTGCCCGGTGTTGCGGAACTTCGAGGCCATGGCGCCCTTGACCGCAGCGTCCAGGTCGGCATCGTCGAAGACAATGAACGGCGCGTTCCCACCCAGTTCCAGGGAGACTTTCTTCAGGGTGTCGGCGGCCTGGCGCATCAGCAGTTTGCCGGTGCGGGTCGAGCCGGTGAATGACAACTTGCGCACCACACTCGAGGCCTGCAGCGCCTCGCCAATGGCCGGGGCATCGCCGGACACAATGTTCAGCACCCCGGCCGGGATCCCCGCCTGCTCTGCCAGCACCCCGAGGGCGAAGGCCGATAGCGGGGTTTCCTCCGAGGGCTTGAGGATTATCGTGCAACCGGCGGCCAAGGCCGGGCCGACCTTGCGCGTGACCATGGCCAAGGGGAAGTTCCACGGGGTGATAGCCGCGACCACGCCGACGGCCTCCTTGGTCACGATAATCCGCGCGTCAGCCTTATGGCTGGGGATCACATCCCCGTAGGCGCGCTTGGCCTCCTCGCCGAACCATTCCAGGAAGCTCGCGGCATAGACCACCTCGCCCATGGCTTCGGCCAGGGGCTTACCCTGTTCGCGGCTGAGCAAGGTGGCCAGTTCGCGCTGCTGGGCCAGCATCAGTTCGCTCCAGCGCTTGAGCCGCTGACTGCGCTCCTTGGCGGTGAGTGCGCGCCAGGCCGGCAATGCGCGTTCGGCGGCGGCGATGGCCAGGCGGGTTTCCTCGGCGCCGGCCTTTTGCACCTGGGCGATCAGCTCGCCATTGGCCGGGTTGTACACTGGATAGCTGGGGCCGCCGCTGGACCAGTGGCCATCGATGAAATGGCCGGTACGGATCAATGCGCTCATGCCAGTGCCTCACTCAGGAAAAAGCGCTCCAGCCCCGGACGGGCCACGCGCAGGATACGTTTGCCGGCGGTGTAGTCGTTGATCACATCGCAGGGGGTGTAGTTGCGCTCCAGCTCGTGCAGCTCCTCGGCATCCAGGGTGGTCTCCAGGGCGGCCAGGGCACTATCGAACTGCGCAGTGGTGTCGGCGCCCACCAGCATGCAATCGACCCCGGGGTGCTTGAGCACCCAGGCCTGGGCCACCTGGGCGTTGGACAGACCGCGGGCGCACGCCACGCGCTGTACCGAGCGGGCAATCTGCAACGAGGCCTCATCGCTGTACATCTGCTGGGTAAAAAAGTCCGTCTGGTTGCGGGTCGACTGCACGTCACCGGTAAGCAAGCCACGGGCCAGGGGGCTGAACACCGAGATGCCCAAGCCTTGGTCACGGCAGAATGGGATCATCTCGCGCTCTTCCTCGCGGTAGGCGCAGTTCAGTTGCAGCTGCATGTTGATCGGCTTGACCCAGCCATGGCGCTCGCAGGCCATGAGCAGCTTCGCCAGTTGCCCGGTGAGCATGGTGGAGACGCCGATGTAGCGAGCCTTGCCGGCACGGACGATATCGTCCAGCGCCTGCATGGTTTCTTCCACTGGGGTGTTCACATCGAAGTAATGCAGCATGAACACATCGACGTAATCCATGCCCAGGCGCTTGAGCGAGGCATCGATGCTGTCGAGGATATGTTTGCGCGAATGACCGCTGGCATTGATCCCGCTGCGGGTGCCGTAGCCGACCTTGGTGGTGATCACCAGGTCCTCGCGGCGCGCCAGACGCTTGACGATGCGCCCCACCACCTCTTCACCGACGCCTGCGGAATAGAAGTCCGCCAGGTCGATGAAATTCACCCCGTGATCCAGGGCGTGAGCAACGATGGGCTCACTCTGTTTTTCATCGAAGATCCAGGGTTTCCAGTCCGGGGTGCCCATGTTCATGGTGCCCAGGCACAGGCGCGAGACTTGCAGGCCGGAGTGGCCCAATCGAATGTATTGCATGCTGCGCTCCTCAGGCCTTGGGGGTGTAGAACGGGTTGCTAATCTGACTCACCACATCCGCCAATTGGCCGCGTTCGGGCTTTCCGGTCAGGGCCGCGCGGATCGCCGTGCGGCAGGCGTTGTAGTTGTTGAGGTAGACCGCATCCAAATCATCGCAGTCCGGATTGACCCAGTTCGCGGTGACAATCGCCCATTGATCTTCGGCCTCGGCTGGCAAGGTGCCGTCCAGCAGGGCTTCGAGCACCGCCTTGGCAATACCGGCCTGGGATGCGCCCCAGGTGGCCTGGCCGTGCAGCTCACTGACGATGGCTGCCTTGTTCACGTAGAGGGTCATGGGTTTAACCGGCAAGTTCGGTTGGGCAATCACCATGAACGGGCAATGGCCCTGACTCGGCGAGGCTAGGCTGTTGGCGAAGGCCTGCCCGGCCGGGCCATTGCGCGGGCCGATGAGAATGTTGATGTGGGCCGCGTTGACGCCCGGGCCTTCGAAGCCTTCACCGATATAGAGGTCGAGTGGGTGCATGAGTACTTACTCGTTGAGGATGCAAGGGAAAGTAGCCGGATCAGCCGAGTCGGCACCGGACCGGGGGAACAGACAGGTCAAGGAGCGTGGCCGCAGGCCGCTGCAACGCGGGCCGGGAAGCCCGGCAGGACGAGAGAAAGTCATGGCGCAAACGCTCTTTTTTGTTATAGGTGAGCTGTGTTTGCGTTGTTTTAGCACCGGGCTCGCTGGATCCCGTAACCATTAAAAGTCATGCGGCCATGAGCTTTAGTCATACCCCGGCTCAGACCCAAGACGTCAGGCATGTGGTACTACCAGATGCTGGAGAAACTGCGCTGAGGGCCCGACGCGAGTCGGACGCCAACCGAGGCGCCAGCAACGCTTGATGAGACGCCCCGTTGTTCAGTAGTCTGCCCGCCCCTCGAAGGCATGGACCGCCCC
>NZ_MOAK01000056.1:23139-38721 GCF_003732485.1 Pseudomonas protegens | reverse complement strand
CCCCGCCCAAGCCTGAGGCTTGGGCCCAGCGAGACCGCCGTTATCCGAGTCCTCGACCAGGAAAGAATCGACCGTATCAATCAAGACCTGACCCGCGCCTGGAAGGCCGATGTTGAAACCACCTGCGTCCTCTCGGGCATCCTGCTGCTCCCCTGCCTCATCCTCATCGGCCTGCTGGATGGCCCGCTGTTCGCCAAGGTCATCCTGTGCGGTTTCCTCTGCCTGATGGTCGGTGGCTGGTGCACCGCCAAGTGGCTCAACGCCCAGGCGCAACCCAGGGCTGACGTCACGGGAGTGAAGGTGGAGCAACTGGAAGGCTACTTTGACCGCCGCCGGGTTCGGACTGCCGGCAAGCCCTATATCGAATACAGCTTTGGCAAGCATTGCCTGCACATCCAGACCTCGGCCAGCAGCTTCTTCAGTGGTGATACCCAGTTGAAGCTCAACCGCCGCTATCGCGTCGACGCCCTGTACCTCACCGGCCGCTCCAGCGACTACACCGGCTATTACCTGCTGGAAGAAACCTTCCAGGAAATCTTCGATGACAGCGACCTCAGCGCCGAGGAGAAAATCCAGGTTGCCAAGCGTGAGAGACGGATCAAACAGCACCTCAAGGAGCAGCAGAAACGCCTGTACCGCCTCTACCGCAACCCCCAGGGCGAACTGGAGGCGGTGGCCCTGGGTTTCAATTTTGCCGCGTGCTTTCTCACCCTACTCTGGTCGTTCTGCGCCGGCCTGTACTGGGTGACCGGCCTCACCCTGGCGGCCCTGGGCCTGACCCTGCTGATCCCCGATACAGGCGCCGGCCACCACTGGTTCGCCCTGGGCTGGCTGCTCAGCGCCGGGGTATTCGGAGCGTTTGGCAACCTGTGGCGAGAAAAGAACGTGCTGTCCCGGGGCTTTGTCCAGGTCGACGCCCTGGAGTCCTGCAACCCCGATCAGGCCAAGGTGGCGTACAAGCGACAGATCGAAGAGGCGGCGCCGGGGTTTGGTCAACCGCCTCCGGCATCCCCGCCCCAGGAGCCCGACAAGGTCCTCTAGCCACCGTCCGGGCCTCGGGCAGCCTACAAGGTTTTTGGCGAAGCGGCGGTCTGATGCGGATCGATGGGCGTGCGCGCCAACGCCTCACGCAGCCAGCTGCCGGCCGCGCCGGTGCGCCGCAGGGAAGACCAGACCAGGTCGATACCCACAGTCCAGTCGGTGAAGGGATAGGCCTGCAGTTGCAACTCCACCAGCTCGCCCGGGCGACTCAGGTCCTGCATCAACTGCCTGGGCACCGTGGCCCACCCCAGGCCCGCGCGCAGCATGTGAATCAGGGTCAGGTAGCTTTCGACGCGCCAGTGGTTGGGCGAATTGAGGTACTCGCCGGTGGGCAGGCGATCCTCGAAAGGCAGATAGACCAACTGCCGGAAGCTGCTCAGGTGATTGAAGTCGACGCTGTCCATCTGACTCAGGGGATGGGCGTGGCAGGCCACATTGGCGAAAGTGATACTGCCCAGGCGCGTGAACAGCAGGTTTTTCGGGTAGCGGGCCCGGGTACACATCAGCCCCAGGACCACCTGCTGCTCCTCGATCAGGCCCAGTGCATCCTGGCGGGACGGATGCAGGACCGTCAGATCGACATGGCCGAAGCGCCGGGAAAACTCTTCCAGCACCGGGCTAAGGGCGGCGTAGGGAATGGCGTCATCGACGCTGATCAGTAACTCGGTTTCCAGCTCCCGAGCCAGGCTCCCGGCCCGGCTTTCCATGGTGAAGCATTGACCCAGGATGGCCTGGGCATCGCGCAACAGCGCCCGTCCCTCAGCCGTCAGTTGCGGATAGCGATGGCTGCGATCGAACAGGCCGACGCCCAGATCCACTTCCAGGTTGGCCACCGAAATGCTCACCGCCGACTGGGACTTGCCGAGCTTGCGCGCCGCCGCAGAAAAGGAGCGCTCATCGGCGACCGCGCAAAACGCCGCCAACTGTTCCAGAGACAACCTCATGACCGCACCATAAAAAAAATCAATAGATCCCGTTTTTACAACGGCCGCACCAGGGCGCATGTTCGCCCTGCCCCACCCAACGAACGCCACAGTACCTTACCCGACAGAGCCTCGATAAAAACAATCAGGAGAGGACCATGAGTCACTGCGTGCATCCGGTCGACCAGCATTTGCCTGCGGCACAGACCGCAGTCCTGGGCCTGCAACATGTATTGGTGATGTACTCGGCCTGCATCATAGTGCCGCTGATCCTCGGCGCCGCGCTGCAACTGCCCAAGGAGCACTTGACCCTGATCATCAACGCCGACCTGCTGGCCGCGGGCCTGGCGACCCTGGTGCAGTGTACCGGCAACCGCTACTTCGGCATCCGGCTGCCAGTGATGATGGGGGTGACCTTCGCTTCGGTGACACCGATGATCGCCATCGCGCTCAACCCCTCCCTGGGTCTGCCGGGGGTTTACGGCGCAATCATCGTTTCCGGCATCTTCGGGATTCTCTTCGCCCCGATCATGGGACGCCTGCTGCGGTTCTTCCCCCCGGTGGTGACCGGCACCGTGCTGCTGGTGATCGGCATCAGCCTGATGCGGGTGGGCATCGACTGGTCCGCCGGCGGCCGCCCGGTCATGGTCGACGGCAGCGTCAACCCGGATTACGGCAAGCCGGCCTATCTGATCATCTCCCTCCTGCAACTGCTGCTGATCCTCGGCATCAACCGTTTCGCCCGGGGCTTCATCGCCAATATCGCCGTGCTCCTGGGGGTGCTGCTGGGGTTTGTGGTGGCTTTCCTGCGGGGCGACATTCACCTCGACGGCCTGCAGCAGACACCCTGGTTCGCGATGATCAGACCCTTTGCCTTCGGCCTGCCGAAGTTTGATCTCAGCGCCATTGTCTCGATGTGCCTGGTGATGCTGGTGACTATGGTGGAATCCACCGGAATGTTCCTCGCCCTGGGACGCATGGTGGAGCGCCCCACCACCCGTGAGCGCCTGGTGCGCGGGCTGCGTTCCGACGGGCTCGGAGCCATCATGGGTGGCTTGCTCAATGCCTTTCCCTACACCTCCTTCTCGCAGAACATCGGCCTGGTGAGCATGACCGGAGTCAGGAGCCGCCACGTGTGCATCACTGGCGCGCTGATCCTGGTGGGTCTGGGGCTGTTTCCCAAACTGGCGTTCATCATTGCCTCCACGCCGCAATACGTCCTGGGCGCGGCCGGCATGGTGATGTTCGGCATGGTGGCGCTGATGGGGGTAAGGATTCTGTCCACGGTGGACTTCGAGCATTCCCGGCACAACCTGCTGGTGGTCGCCACCAGTGTCGGCATCGGCATGATCCCGATGGTCTCCCCCAGCTACTTCCAGCACCTGCCCGCCTGGAGCCGGGTGTTCACCGAGAGCGGCATTGTCCTGAGTGTGTGCAGTGCCCTGCTGCTGAACCTGGCGTTCAACGGCTTCGGCAGGAACGACGCGGCCGAGGCGGCTGCCGCCCACAGCGCGACCCTCGGCGACTGATACCCGCATACGGCCCATCATCTTCTCTCAACAAAGGTTGATCACAATGACCAGTGAACTGATTCGCGCCGACCTGGTGCTGACCATGGACGCCCACAACAGCCTGATCGAAGACGGTGCAGTGCTGGTCAGGGATGGCCTGATTGCCGAGGTCGGCCCAGCCCGGGAGCTCCTGGCCCGATACCCTGCGGTGGCCATCCGGCGCCTTACCGACTGCCTGCTGATGCCCGGGTTGGTGAACACCCATTGCCACTCGGGGATCCTGCGGGGTACAGCCGAAGGCTTGCCGGTCTGGGACTGGCTGCAACAGTACATCGACCCCATGCACCGGGTGCTGCTACCTGAGGAAGCCCGCCTGGCGTCCATGCTGTGCTACAGCGAGGCACTGCTGTCGGGCACCACCACGGTGGTCGACATGTGGCGCTACATGCATGGCAGCGCCGAGGCTGCCAATGAATTGGGAATCCGCGCGGTCCTGGTGCCCTATGTCGCCGAACACCCGGACCATGACTACTTCGAGACCCTGGACAGCAACGAAGCACTGATCCAACGCTGGCACCAGGGCGCCGGCGGACGGATCAGCGTCTGGGTCGGCCTGGAGCACCTGTTCTACGCCCGGCCCCAGGCCTGGCAACGTATCGCCGACCTGTGCCGGACCCATCAGGTGGGCTTTCACACCCACAGCAATGAAAGCCGCTTCGATGTCGAGGAAACTCTGCGTCGCCATGGCGTGCGACCGTTGCGAGCCCTGGAGAAATTCGGCCTGCTGGACGCCCCCCAGGTGCTGCTGGCCCACTGCGTGTGGCTGGATGACGATGAAATCGGCCTGATGGCGCAACGCAACATCGGCGTGGCCCACAACCCGGTGAGCAATATGAAGCTGGCCTCCGGCGCGGCGCCCATCGAACAGCTGCTGGCCGCCGGCGTCGCAGTGGGGCTGGGCACCGATGGCGAGAAGGAAAACAACAACCTCGACCTGTTCGAAGAGATGAAAGTGTCCTCGCTGCTGGCCAAGTTCTCACGCCTGGACGCTGCGGCCCTGGACGCCTGGTCCGTATGCCGCATGGCCACCATCGATGGCGCCCGGGCCCTGGGCATGGATAAGCAGATCGGCTCCCTGGAAGCGGGCAAGGCCGCCGACATGATTGCGATCCGGACCAACACCCCGCGCATGACCCCCTTGATCACTCGCGGCCCCCTGGCCAATGTTCACCACAACCTGGTGCATGCCGTACAGGGAGCGGATGTGGAAATGACCATGGTGGCCGGTCGCGTGCTGGTGGAGCACGGGCAGTTGCAACACCTCGATCTGGATGCGGTGATCACCGAGGTCAACCAGGCTGCGCCTCGGCTGTTCGCCCGCCGCCAACACTGGCTGGACCAGGCCGGCGCAGCGGTCAATGCCCTGGACCGGGCTGACCGCGAATAAGCCATAGTTGCCCCTTGCAGGCCCGCATCAGGCGCACTCCACCCAGGCAGGCGGCATGCTAGAGTCGCCCCTGCATTTTTCTCAACGCGCCAAGGAAAACCGCGATGACCGCAGTGATCTACCAGGGCGGCTGCCTGTGCGGGCAGATTCGCTTCGAGGCCCGGGGACCTGCCGCCAATCCCCATACCTGCTCGTGCAAACTGTGCCAGCGCCACAGTGGCGCGTTGACGCTGGCATGGGTCGAGTTCCCCCGGGAACGGGTGACCTGGACCGGCCCTGGCGGCGCACCGGCGACCTTCAGGTCATCGGACTATTCGAGCCGGGCCTTTTGCCGGGAATGCGGCAGCACGCTGGGGGCTGTCGATGACGAGCCGACCCTTGCCCTGCTGCTGGGCTGCTTCGATGACAACCGCGACCCGGCCCTGATGCCGGCCAGCCATGCGTTCAGCGATCGCTGGCCAGACGGCTGGCAACCTATGTCGCCGCCCCCGCTCAACGCCGTGCAAAAAAACGTTGTTCCAGAAGCTGAACAGGCTCGGGACAACGCTGTGCGAACTCAATACAAAGGCCCACTGCATGAGTGAAACACCAGCACACCATGACACCGCCCTCGCCTCGAATATCTGGACCTGGTACGGCCAAGGATGAGTATCGAAAAATCATCCTGCTGGGAGAGCTGGGCGTGGCTCTGGAGTTCCTCGCCCTGGAAGCCGGACGGCAACGAGAGGAAATCGGCTGCTGCGCCGAGTGCAACCTGTGGTCCGACTACCTGGAGTATCTGGACGGCTTCGTGAAGCATTTTCCGGCCAATCTGGCGCGGCATCTGCTGTCGCACTTGCAGACACTGTTGCGCGACTGTGAAGCGCTGTGCCGGGAGGCTTACGGAATAACCCTGGAAGACAACGGCTTCAAGCACCCGCAATGGCAGCCAGTGCGCGAAGGTGCCCGTGAAGCCCTGGCGCTGCTGGGTTGGTCCGAAGTGCGCGAGCATATGCCAGTGTTGACCGAAGATTGCCGAGCGGCGTTGCGCAAATGGCCGGATTGAACAACCGAAGGCCGGCGGTGGTTGGCTGGGGCCTTTCGCTGGCCAGCCAGTTGCTGCGCTGATCGGCACGGCGCGATCCCGTAGGAGCCGGCTTGCCGGCGAAGGCGATCATGCGGGCACCTTCGCCAGCAAGCTGGCTCCTACGGGATTAGTTACAGCACGGCCTGTAGCAGATGGCTATCCGGCAGACGACACCCGCCCGTTCCTAAAGCGCCGTGTCTACCGGACTGCGGGGCAAGGCGCGTTTGTGGGCGGTGCGCCGGTAGGCGCTTTCAATCAGTTGCCGCACGTTATCGGGCACCGCTTGGCCCATCAGGTAAGCATCGATTTCTTCGTAGCTGCAGCCGTAGGCGGTTTCATCCAGCTTGCCCGGAGCCAGTTCCTCAAGGTCCGCCGTAGGCGCCTTGTGCACCAGTTGGCCTGGAGCGCCAAGGGCGTCGGCCAGCAGGCGTACCTGGGTCTTGGTCAGGCCCGACAGCGGGGCCAGGTCGCAGGCACCGTCGCCGTACTTGGTGAAGAAGCCCATCAGGGCCTCGGCGCCATGGTCGGTGCCCACCACCAGGCCGTTGCTGAAGTTGGCCACGGCGTACTGCGCGATCATCCGCGCCCGGGCCTTGACGTTGCCCTTGGCGAAATCGCTGAGGGCCGCCGAGGGTTGCAAGCCTTCGATCCTTAGCTGATTCATCATTCCATCGACGCTGTCGGCAATGTTGCAGGTGCTGACGCTGTCCGGGCGAATGAAGTCCAGGGACGCCTGGGCATCGCTTTCATCCGCCTGGCTTTTATAGGGCAGGCGCATGGCGATAAATCGCGCCTGCTGCCCTGCCCCGCGCAGTTGCTCCACCGCCAGTTGGCACAGGCGACCGGCCGTCAGGGAGTCGACTCCGCCACTGATGCCCAGCACCAGGGTCGTGCAGCCGGACTCGCGCAGCACGTGCTGGATGAACGCCACTCGCCGGGCGATTTCCAGGGCTTCGCCCCCACGCACCAGTTGCCGGTCGATGCCCAGTTCCCGGGCGATACGTTCTTGGGTTGGGTTGCTCATGTCAGGCCTCCAGGGGCGAGTGGGCAAGATCGACGTTGAACACCTGAGCCGCATAGCGCAGGAACGACGGGTCTTCACAGACGTTCTTGATCGGGTCGTCGGAGAACTTCACCACCGGTTCACCGTGGACTCGCACCAGCTTCATCACGATGCTCAGCGGCTCGACGCCTTCGACATCGCAGGCCAGGCTGGTGCCCATGCCGAAACCGAACCTGGCCTGGCCGCGCACGTGGCGCAGGATCGGCAGGCATTTCTCGAAGTTCAGGCCATCGGAGAACATCAGGTCCTTGGTCCGTGGATCGATGCCCAGTTCGCGGTAGCGGGCCAGGACCTTGTCGGCCCAGAGGATCGGGTCCCCGGAGTCCTGGCGCAGGCCGTCGTAGAGCTTGGCGAAGTACAGGTCGAAATCCTTGAGGAAAAAGTCGGTGCTGATGCAGTCGGTCAGGGCAATGCCCAGGCGTCCGCGATACTCGTGCACCCAATTCTCCAGGGCCGCATTCTGGCTCTCGCGCAGCCGCCCCAGTTGCTGGTGCACCATCAACCACTGGTGGGCCATGGTGCCGATCAGCGGCAGGTCGAACTCGTAGGCCAGGTGCGCATTGCTGGTGCCGACGAAGACCCCGGGGAAATCGCTGCGCATGATCTTCACCACTTCGCGCTGGGCCTTGAACGACAGGCGCCGGCGGGTGGAAAAATCCGAGACGCGGAACTCGGCAAGCTCGTCGCGACTGGCGTGTTTCTCCAGCCATTCAAACTTCTGGTAGAGCCGGCGAGTGACATCCTCAAGCTCCACCTCGGGGTACTTATCGCGGTTGCGCAACTCGCTGACCATGGCCAGCACCGGTTGTTCGAACATGATGCAGTGCAGCATCGGGCCGCGGACGCGGATGCTCAGTTGGCCGTCGACCGCCGCCACGTGGATGTAGCGCAGGTTGAAGCGGAACAGGCCGAGGAACTGCTCGAAGTCCGGGGTCAGGTATTCACGAAAACGCTTGTTGAACAAAAAGCGCTGTTCGCCTTCGCGCATCTGCAGGCCGGCGAGCTTTTCCAGTTCCTGGCGGATCTCGGGGATCAGATGCACCAGGGACTCTTTGGAGCGAACGATGAACTGGTATTCCACATCGACATTGGGGTGCTGGTGCAGCACCGCCTGCATCATGGTGAAGGTGTAGTAGTCGGTGTCCAGCAGGCTCTGAATCACGCCGTTGTTACGGTCGAATGCACTTTCCATGATGACTCCTCAAGCCTTGGCCAGTCTGGCGGTTTCTTCGCGGGTCGCGGCAACCGCGATGCCCGCTCGTTGCATGTCGTCGATCGCCTGGGTAGCACCCTCGGCGCTGATGGCGCGACAGGCCGGCAGGTGAATGATCACCTTGAAGCCGGCGGCGGCCAGTTGCAGGGCGGTGGTCTTGACGCAGAAATCCAGGGCCAGGCCGCCGACGATGACCTGCTCCACGCCCTGGCTGTTGAGGTACTCGATGGCGCCGGTGGAGAGCTTGCCGTGCAGGTCGTGGTAACAGGCGCCATAGGGGTGCAGGTCAGGCTCCACGCCCTTCCACACGAAGTAGTCGTAGTCGTACGGCGTGGGCAGCTCGTCAAGCAGGGTGAAGCCCTCGGTGCCCGGCACGCAGTGACTGACCCAGGTCAGGTCGGCGTGTTCCAGGCCGGTGGGCTGGAGCATCTGGTCGTGCCCGGCCACCACCCATGGAGCCTGGGGGCTGTGGGCGTCCTTGCTGCCGATGCGCAGGCTGGCCAGGGTCGCCATGAAATTCAGCTCGCCGCCGATGCGATCGCCTTCGATCACGGGCAACTCGTCCGGGCACAGCGGGGTAAAGCTCTTTTGTGCATCGACATCGAAGGAAGCGGTCTTCATCGTTTGGCTGTTCATGCTGGGTCTCTCCTCTGCATGGAGCACAAAGTACATGTCATGTACTTTCATGGCAAGCCCCTGTGAATTTTATTTTTCTCAAATGAACTTCAAACAATATGCACAAACAAGGTGAAAAAGGTGATTCTCCGCCGACAAAAGCGATGCTAAGGTACATGTCATGTACCAACCGAGGAAAAGCAGATGTTTGAACTGGCCCTCTATGGCGGCGCCTTCAACCCGCCCCACGCCGGACACGCCCAGGTGATGCTCGAAGCCGCTCGCCACGCCCGCCGGGTACTGGTAGTCCCGAGCTTTCGCCACCCGGATGGCAAGCGCATGGCCGACTTCGAGCAGCGCAGCAGCTGGTTGCAGGCAATCACCGCGCACCTGCAGCCCGAGTGCGACGCCGAGCTGGCGGTCAGCCGCCTGGAACGGCAACTGGCCCTGGCCGACCCGGGCCCGGTCTACAGCTTCACCCTGTTGCAGCGCCTGGCGGACGACCTGGCCCTGGACGGCAAACGCATCGCCCTGGTGGTGGGTGAAGACGTCGCTCGTCGGTTGCCCAGGTTCCACCGCGGCGAGGAACTGCTGCAACGCTTTTCCATCCTCTGCATCGAGGAGCAGCCCGGAGTGCGCAGCAGCGTATTGCGCCAGTGCCTGGCCCGGGGCGAAACACCGCCCAGCCAATGGCTGGCACCGGGCATGAATCCGCTAAACTACGGCCTCTACGCCGTCCACGGAAGTTGATATGCACGACCGCACCACCCTCCCCAGTGCCTACCTGCACACCATCGACCTGTGCCTGCTGCGCTACAACCGCGAGCGCTGCGAGCTGGAAATCCTTCTCCACCAACGCGACAGCGAGCCTTTCACCGGGCACTGGGCGCTGCCGGGCATCGTGGTCAACGGCGATGTCGAGGACCGCAGCCTGAATGACGCGGTGGAACGCCTGCGCCGTTCAAGCAAAGTGGACATGCCCCTGGCCTGGCTGGAACAGGTGGGCACCGTCGGCGACGCCTTTCGCGACCCGCGCTGCTGGTCGTCCTCGACCTTCTACCTGGGGATCGTCAGCGACCCGGTGCAGCCTGGCCCGCAACAGGGTTTCTTTGCCCTCGGCGAGGTGGCCAGCGGCGCCTTCAAGCTGCCCTTCGACCACAACAACCTGGTGGCCCAGGTACAGGAGCGGCTGTTTTCCAAATCCCTGTACAGCAGCCTGCCGCTGATGTTTCTCGGCAACGAGTTCAGCGCCCCGGAGGCGGTGAGCATCTTCTCCCTGGTGCTGCAACGCCCGGTGCTCAAGACCAGCATCCGCCAGCGCCTGCTGAAGATGAGCGAAGCCGGCTACTTGCAGGAAACCGGACGCAAGAAAAGCGGGGATGGCGGCCGCCCTCAAGCCACAGTGGAAACCCTCAAGCCCACCGAGTTGTACCTGTTCGATCGTTGTTTTCTGGAGTAATGCCGCCCATGAGTTCCGTCACCGAAAGCCAGTGCCTGCTGCAAACCCCGTACTTCAAGGTGGTCCGCGAAAACGGCTACTTCATCATCAAGGAAGCCCAGGCGGTGAACGGCGTGGTGGCCGTACCGACCCTGGCCGATGGCCGGCTGATGCTGGTGGACCTCAAACGCCGGGCCATTGGCGGCCAGTCCATCGAGTTTCCCCGGGGCGCCATCGATGCCGGGGAAAGCGCCTGTGACGCGGCGGCCCGGGAACTGCTGGAAGAGACCGGCTGGCAGGCATCACAAGTCCGCCAACTGGGCTTGCTGCACAGCAACACCTCGCTGATTGCCAGCGCGGTGGCGGTGTGTCAGGTCGAGATCGCCGAACAGCAGACCGCCGCCACCGATGGCGAGGTGGACCATGTGCTGTGGGTCAGCCGCCAGGAGTTGCTGGCAATGATCGCCGCCGGCCAGATCACCGACGGTCACACGCTGTCGGCGGCGATGCTGCTGCTGGCCAGCGAGTCGGCCTGACGCCCCCACTTCTCCAGGGCGAAGTCGACAAAGCTGCGCAGCTTGGGCAAGCGATAGCGATCCTGGGCGTAGAGCAGATGCATCGTCCGAAAGGGCAACTGATAGTCCTGCAGCACCGGCACCAGCCGGCCCTGCTGCAGGTCTTCCTCCACCAGCGCATCGGGCATCATCACCAGCCCCAGTCCACCCCGCGCCGCCCGGTGCAGGCCGGACGAGGTGTTGGTCAGCAGCGAGCCGGACACCGGAACCTGCACATCCCCCTCGGGCCCGCGCAACGGCCATTGCGTGGCGGTGGAGCTCCACTCGTCACCGGCCGGGTAGGCAAATGCCAGGCAGTTGTGCTGCTGCAGGTCTTCGGGAACCTGCGGGGTGCCACAACGCTCCAGGTACTCCGGAGCGGCGCAGATGGTCAGGGTGTAATCCTGCAGCGGCCGGGCAATCAGCGATGAGTTGTCCAGATTGCCCAGGCGCACGGCCACGTCGAAGGTGCCGTCAGTCAAATCAAAACGCTGGTTGGCCAGGGTCAGTTCCACCTTGACCTGGGGGCAGCGCTGCCGGAACTCGTTCAAGGCCGGCGCCAGACGTTCGGTGCCGAAAGTCAGCGGCGCGGTAATGCGCAAGGTGCCGGAGGGCTCACCCTGGGCCTGCTCCGCCAGGCGCTCGGAGTCCGCCACCAGGCCCAGCACCGCCAGGCAACGCTGGTAGTACTCGGTGCCGAACTCGGTAAGGCGCTGGCGTCGCGTGGTGCGATTGAGCAGGCGCACCCCCAGGCGCTGCTCCAGGGCCCGCAGGTGATTGCCCACCATGGTGGTGGACATGCCGCACTCCCGGGCAGCGGCAGTCATGTTTCCCGCCTCCACCACCTTGACGTACACCGACATCGCCTGGAACAGATCCATTATCAACCCTGACTTCAAGATGATTAAAGAAATGGCGAGTTTATCTAGCTTTAGTGGCTAACGATACTGACGACACAACCCCCCGAGATGGAGTGACCCGCGATGAGTGCCGCCTGCCTGATGAGCACCTACCAGCCCCTGCCCCTGAACTTCAACAAGGGCCTGGGTACCCGCCTCTGGGACCAGGCCGGCCGCGAATACCTGGACGCCATCGCCGGAGTCGCGGTGACCGGTATCGGCCATTCCCACCCCAAGCTGGTGCAGGCCATCAGCGAGCAGGCCGGACTGCTGCTGCACAGCTCCAACCTGTATGACATCCACTGGCAACAGCAACTGGCGGCCAAACTGACCGGACTGGCCGGGATGGATTGCGCCTTCTTCAACAACTCGGGAGCCGAGGCCAACGAAACCGCGCTTAAACTGGCGCGACTCCATGGCTGGTACAAGGGCATCGAGCACCCCCTGGTGGTGGTCATGGAGAACGCCTTCCACGGCCGCACCCTGGGTACCCTGTCGGCCAGCGACGGACCTGCAGTACGCCTGGGCTACGGCATCCTGCCGGGGGATTTTCTCAAGGTGCCCTTCGGCGATCTGGCAGCGCTGGAATCGAACATTGCCGAATACGGCCCGCGCATCTGTGCCGTGCTGATGGAGCCGATCCAGGGCGAGAGCGGTATCCGGCTGGCACCCGCGGGCTACCTCAAGGCGCTGCGTGAACTCTGCACCCGGCGCAACTGGCTACTGATGCTGGACGAGATCCAGAGCGGCATCGGCCGCAGCGGGCGCTGGTTCGCCTGCCAGCACGAAGGTGTGGTGCCGGATGTGATGACCCTGGCCAAGGGGCTGGGCAACGGCATTCCCATCGGTGCCTGCCTGGCCCGGGGCAAGGCCGCACAACTCTTCACCCCGGGTAGCCACGGCAGCACCTTTGGCGGCAACCCGCTGGCCTGTCGAGCGGCCTGCACAGTGCTGGAGATCATCGAGGAGCAGGGCCTGCTGGCCAATGCCCAGCGCCAGGGAGCACTGCTCTTGCAGCGGTTGCGGGAAACATTGAAGGGGCACGCCCAAGTGCTGGAGATTCGGGGGCTGGGGCTGATGATCGGCATCGAACTGCGGCACATGCCTCGGGACCTGGTGCAGATCGCTGCGAGGGATCACGGCTTGCTGATCAATGTCACCCGGGGCAAGACCATTCGCCTGCTGCCGCCACTGGTGATCGATGAGGTTGAAGTGGAGATGATCGTTCAGGGCCTGTGCCGGATGCTCAAAGACCTTTGAGCGGCAGTGGGGCGCGGCCTGGACCCGCCCCGGCCACAGGGTCAGTCGTCCAGGGCCTTGGGCGGCGCGGCGGGCTTGGCCGCTTTACCGGCCTTGGCGTTGGCCGGTTTCGCTTCCGGTTCAGGCGCCGGTGTCGGCGCCGCGGCCTGCTTCTCCGCCGCCGGCAACTGGTCGACAGCGCCGAAGACTTCCTTGAGCTCGATGGCCCCGGAATGCTCCAGCTTCTTCTCGCCGTCCTTGCCCACCAGGATCACCTTGGTCTGGGCCCCCGCCCCCAGCTTGAGGCTGCGGATCAGGGCCATGGTGGATTGCGGGTCGATGTCCTTGCCATCGCGCTGGCCGATGGTGTTGATCACCGTATACAGGACCATGTTGCGTTCGTTGAAGGCCTGACGGGTTGCCGGCTCCTCCAGGGACTTCTTCAGGCTCACCAGGGTCGGGTCCACGGTGCTGGGGGCAATCACGATCAATGGCCGTGACTTGCCCAGGTCCTGAGCCAATGGGCCGTCGTTGTCGGCCGCCAGGAGCGGGCCGGCGACAGCGAGCAGAGTAGCGAAGGTCAATGACCGAATGAACATGCGTCTCTCCTTATGTTTTCCACGCAGTAATGATTGCGCATTGCGGGAAAAGGTCCAGGCCGGGACTCAAAATCTGACATTTTTCTGTCCGGCTGGCCGAGCCTGCGCGTCGCGGTCCAAAGGCGGTGGAAAACAAGGGATACAGGGTTTCAGCGGTCATCGAAGTGCATTCCACGGTAAGGTTTTGTTGCATATAAGCGGGCTGTACGGAATATCGAAGCAGAGGTTCCCCCGAAACTTCCACCCCTCCCCCCGGCACCAGAATATGCCATCTTTTATATAAATCTCCCTGACCGACTCGTACATCAACCGTATCGAACGGCAGAACTTTAAAGTTGCCTGCAAAGTGTCATCTTTCAAACGTCAGAAAATAGGAAAAACCATCCATTGAGCATGCACAAGCCTTTCTATTTCGGGACTTTCGCCCCTCCGGCATCTCGCTGAATTCACCCATCAATACAAACGGAACAACGCATCAGGACACAGACCGATATCAGTCGAAAGTTGCAAGTCGCTCTGCAATTGAATGCACTGAACAATGATCTTTAACAACTAACACAATGAACACCTGCTTATTCTTCCATTGCCGACCGAACTAGAATGGCGGGTGTCCGTGACCCAGGCCTGGAGGCCCTGCGCCGGGGGCTGGGCGAACACACCACCATCGACGAGTTGATCATGCTCAACCAGCAACACTGGAACAGGCCCCAAGCGGTGGAGATCAGCTACAGCCTGGAAGAACAGAACATCCACTTCGACCTGTTGCTGTTGTTCACCGAGGGCTCCATGGCCTTACTGGAACAGAAACTCGCCTACCTGAAGAATTGAGCCATGCCCAAACGAATGGATTTCAGTGAGCAGCACTGGTTGCTGGCGGTGGTCCAGAGCATCGATGCGGGGATCGTCGTGCTCGACCTCGAATGCCGGGTCCAGGTGTGGAACAGCTTTATGGAGAGACGTTGGGGAAGCTTGTAAAAAAACCGCCTCCAAGGGATAAACTGCGCGCTTTTCCGGTCCATCCCCGGTCTGTTACGCCTTTTCCAGCGCCACAAGGAGTCCTGCGCGCATGTCCCAGTCGAATTCGAAGCTCTCCCCGCAACAGCAATGGCAGCAAGCCGTGCTGACCTATGCCCGCGACATCAACCACTATGTCGAAACCGGCACCCGCGAGGGCTGGAAGGGCTTGAAGGAGCCGAACATGCCCGATACCGAGCATCTGTTGGAGGACTGGCAGGCGGCTCTGCAAGCGAGCAACCAAGGCCCCTACGACGCGGCGCAGCGCCAGGCCTTTCGCCAGGACTGGCCACCGGCACACTTCCCCCTGTCGCCGCGCCTGGAAAGCCAGGGGCGGATGATTCCCGCCCTGGCCCTGTTGCCGGACGGCAGCCTGCTGGCACGCATCGGCGCGCCCTACGAGGCCGGCTTCGTGGTGCATATCGACGACGCGCGGATCCAGACCCTGGAGCAGGTGGAGTGCTTCGGCATGTGCCCGCAGCGGCGTTACTTCGCCTGGGGCCGGGCCGATGGCATCCAGGTCAGCGACGGCTGGAACGGGCCTCAGGTGGCGAGCTTTCCCTGGCCCGCCCCTCACGCCGACCTGCCTGCAGGCCTGGAGCTTGAAGACACCGGACGCCCCTCTCCCACCAGCCTGATCCCTTTCCCCGACGGGCGCCGGGTGCTGCTGGTGAGTGCCGACGGCATCTTCGTCCTGGCTGCCGATGGCGCCACCCGCCTGCTGCGCAGCCTTGAGGACATCCAGCAGGACCTGGCCGACGGCGTCGCCGCCGAGGACCTGAGCATTGGCCTGAGCATGGAACATGGCGCGGTGTCGCCCGATGGCCAGTGGATCGCCGTGGGCGAGCAAAGCGGGATGCACCTGGTGTTCGATGCAAGGTTGCAGCAAGTCGCGCAGATCGGCCCCGCCAGCGAGTACCCGCACTTCGCTCACTTCAACCAGCGCGGCGACCGCCTGCT
>NZ_MOAK01000056.1:12439-23094 GCF_003732485.1 Pseudomonas protegens | reverse complement strand
TGCTGCTCAACCCCTGCCACTTCTATGGCGGCGCCAGCCTGGGGGTGGCGGTGGCCGACCTGCCGGGGCTCTCCACCGACTTCTACAGCGACGATGCGCGCACCCCGGTGCTGCAGGAAGGCGCCCGGGTGTATGCCGCCGCTTCACGGGGCGACGAATTCATCATCGGCGATGCCTACGGTTACCTGCGGGCCGTCAGTGAAACCGGCGAGGAACGTTGGCAGCACTACATCGGCTCGACCCTCACCGCCATGGACATCAGCCCCGACGGCAAGACCCTGGTGGCCGCGACCTATGCCGGGATCATCGTCAAGATCGCCCTGGATGGCGGACGACCGGACTGGCAGATCGGTACCGGCGAGCACCACGAGCTGCAGCGCTGGCTGTTCTGGAAGGACTTCGCCAAGCCCCTGCTGTGGTAAGGCGGCGTTAAACCGGCGGGCGCGAGAAACTCACCTGCAGTTGCAGGTGATCCGGATCATCGATCGCCCGCAGGTACTCCTCGACGCTGACCTCGCCGGCACTGGACCGCGCGCCCGGGGCCGGCACATGGCCGGCGAGCAGCTTGTGCACCACCGCCACCGCGGCGCAGCTGGGGATCTCCGGGCCGTGGTCGTGGGTGGCGGTCAATTGCGCGTGCATCGACAGCGGCTGGCCATCCTGGCCCAGGCCGTGAACATCGACGTACATGGCGCTGAGGCCGTCGCCGAAACCTTCGAACCAGGTACCGCAGCGATACAGACGCGCGGCCCAGGGCGCCGGGTCGGCGATCAGCCCGAGCTTCACCGCCTGGGCCAGCATGGCGTTGGCCAGCCCGGCGATCTTCAGCCCGGCACCGGCCTTGAAGCTCAGGGTATGGGCGCCATAACGCTCGGCGAACAGGTCCAGGTCCGGCACATCGACATTGGCCACCAGCCGCGTGCCGAGCCTGGGCAGCTTGCGCAGGGTCAGGCCCTGCCAGCCGATCACCGGGTGCGGCCGGCCGTCCTTGAGTTGCAGGATAGGTTTGCCGGCATAGGCCAACACGCCCTGGATGGTGGACAGGCCGGGCATCTTCGCCGAAGAGGAAATGCCGTGCTCGATGCGCTCGATGCGGGAAAAGCGCTCACGGTGTTCATCGATGATCGCCGCCGACAGGGTCGGCACCGAACTGCAGCCGCTGAGCAGGGTCACCCCGGCAGCCCGGGCCGCTTCATCCAGGGTGCCAATGCCGCGCACGAACTGGCGACAGTCGGCCAGGTCGCAGTAGTTGACCCCGGCCTCGATGCAGCCCCGGGCCACCGCGTAGGACTGGCCCTGGAACGGCCCGCCGGTATGGATCACCCAGTGCACCTTAAGGGCCTTGAGCGCCGGTGCCCATTGCGGCCCCATGGCATCGCCGCACCAGCCTTCGCAGGGCTGCCCGCCTTCAGCCTGCAAGGCCTGGACCTTGGCCGCGAGCTTGTGCGGGTCGCGCCCGGAAATCAGCAGATGCACCCCAGGGGTATGGATCAGATAGCGGCAGACGATGCTGCCGAAATTGCCATAACCACCGACCACCAACACCCTGAGCGTCATTGCCTACATCCTTGAACCAAGCCGTTGCGCAGCGTCAACGCTGCCATTCGAGGCGCGGCAGCTTGGTGGATTTGCCAGCGCTCGACAAGCCCCCGACTGCTTCCAGCATGCCCCGGAAGCGTTCCTGACAAGGGCCTGTAATATTCAGTTAGAAAAAAATGCCAATGCCGGTCCGGCATAATGCTATGCAAAATCCTCATCATCCACGGCCCTGGAGCGTGATAGCCTCGTCCTGCTATGTCGGCCTCGCATAATAAACCCGTCGGTTCGCGCAACCGAACGAGATAAAGACGCCTTGCTACCCACCTTTTTCATCTTCATCTGCCCAACTAACGTTTCGCTGTGAGCCGCTCTTTCCCCGGCTCGCCAAGGGAACTGATTGCAAAATTTGACTCGACCTCAACGTCGATCTCTCGATCCTATCTCGGAGCTGTTATGTCCAGGCTTTCCCATCAAGATTTGCGCCGCGGTTTCCGTGAACTGATCGCTTCCAACTCCTGCTACCACACCGCTTCCGTATTCGACCCGATGTCTGCCCGTATCGCCGCCGACCTGGGTTTCGAAGTGGGCATCCTCGGCGGCTCCGTGGCCTCGCTGCAAGTGCTGGCGGCCCCCGACTTCGCCCTGATCACCCTCAGTGAATTCGCCGAACAGGCCACCCGCATCGGCCGCGTGGCGCAGTTGCCGGTGATCGCCGACGCCGACCACGGCTATGGCAACGCGCTGAACGTGATGCGCACCGTGGTCGAACTGGAACGCGCCGGCATTGCCGCGCTGACCATCGAGGACACCCTGCTGCCGGCCCAGTTCGGGCGCAAATCCACCGACCTCATCTCGGTGGCCGAAGGCGTCGGCAAGATCCGCGCCGCCCTGGAAGCCCGGGTTGATCCGGAACTGGCGATCATCGCCCGGACCAACGCCGGCATCCTTCCGGTGCAGGAAATCATCAGCCGTACCCAGCAGTACGAGCGTGCCGGCGCCGACGCCATCTGCATGGTGGGCATCCGTGATTTCGAACAGCTGGAACAGATCTCCGAGCACCTGAGCGTGCCGCTGATGCTGGTGACCTACGGCAACCCGGCGCTACGGGACGATGCGCGCCTGGCCGAGCTGGGCGTGAAGATCGCCGTGGACGGTCATGCCGCCTACTTCGCCGCGATCAAGGCCACCTACGACTGCCTGCGCGAGCAGCGGCAGATCTTCACTCAGGCGTCGGACCTGAGCGCCACCGAACTGGCCCACACCTACACCCAGCCCGAGGAGTACATCGTCTGGGCCAAGGAGTTCATGAGCGTCAAGGAGTAACACCGGCGATTGGCCGGGGTGAGGCGCCACGCCTCAACCCTGGGCCGATTTCAGCGCGCCTTCCACGCAGTCGAGGATCTGCCCGATGGTCCAGGGCTTGCGGATGAAGGACACCGGATAACGCACCCCGGAACTCTCGGGGGTCTCGAAACCCGACATGACCACAACAGGCAACGACGGCCAGTGCTCACCGCACAGGTTGCTCAGGCTGGCGCCATTGAGCCTGCCGGGCATGGTGATATCGGTCAGCAGCAGCGCCACCTGCGCCGCCTCCTCCTGCAAGAATTCCCAAGCCTGATCGGCACTCTCCCGGGCCTCAGTGACAAAGCCCTCGTCCTCAAGAATCTCGCACAGGAACTCCAGCACCGTCGGCTCATCCTCCACCACCAGGATCAAGCGGGAGGTGGCGTCTGGGTTAACGGACGAGACTGGGCACATGGGGTAACACTCCCTGAGGGTTTGAGGACTCTACGGACAGGACCGCCGACAAGAGTTATGAGCGGCGACTTGACGATAAATTCATTCCCGATGCCCTCACTGTGTTTTTTTAGGACAGGTTCGAACAGGCCGGCGATAATGCCACCCCCCGATATCAGCGCAACAACACAGGCAGGTCATCCATGGAGTTCGACCCCCAACGCCTGGCCCAGGCCCGCCACCTGGTGGTATTCAGTGGTGCCGGAGTCTCGGCCGAAAGCGCCATCCCGACCTTTCGCGACGCCCTGACCGGGTTGTGGGAGAACTTCGATCCGGCGCGGCTGGCCACGCCCCAAGCCTTTCGCGAGGACCCGGCACTGGTCTGGGGCTGGTATGAATGGCGCCGCATGAAAGTGCTCCAGGCCGGGCCCAACCCGGCTCATCTGGCAATTGCCGAGCTGGCCCGACGCGTACCGCGCCTGACCCTGATCACCCAGAATGTCGATGACCTGCACGAGCGTGCCGGCAGTCCCTCGGTACTTCATCTGCACGGCAGCCTGCATCACCCCAAGTGCTTCGCCTGTAACCGCCCCTTCAGCGGCGAACTGCCAGAACCCGTGTTGCCAGAGCAGGGTTGCAGCCTGGAGCCCCCCCGTTGCACCGGCTGCAACGGCAAGATCCGTCCCGGGGTAGTGTGGTTCGGCGAGACCCTGCCACAGCAGATCCTCAAGACCGCCTTCAAGGCAGCCCAAGAATGCGACCTGCTGCTGTCGGTGGGCACCTCCGGGCTGGTGCAGCCAGCAGCGCAGATCCCACAACTGGCTCTGCAGCAAGGAGCCTGCGTGGTGCACATCAACCCACAGCCCCAGGCCTGCACGACGCCCCAGGAATACTGCCTGGTGGGCAACGCCGGACAGATTCTGCCGCAACTGCTGCGCCAGGCCTTTGGCTGATTCCCGGGCGCCGGCTACCAGGCCCGGGCGTGGGCGCACCCACTCAGCCCCGGCCCCCCTGTGCGCGACGACGCATCAGCAATAGAACGCAGACAAAAGAGGTAAGTGCCAGCGCCGAGTAGAACACCGCCAGAGGCCACCACTGACCGCCAAACTGCCCGGCGATCAGAGTTCCGAGCATCGGCGTGGTGCCGCCGATCAGGGCGCCGCAACCCTGGTATGCCAGGGAGATTCCGGAGTAGCGCTGGTGCAACGGAAAGATGTCAACGATGTAACCGGCAATCACTGCATAGAAGGCCGATGAAAAGATCTTGGTCAGCGAAATGCCGAGAATGATCATCAGGCTCTGGCCGGTGCCCACCAGGTTGAACATCAGGTACGGCACGAAGATGCTGATGGCCGACACCAGCAACAGGAAGCGTCCCGCACCGACCTTGTCCGCCAGCCAGGCAGCGATGGGCTGGTTGATCAACTGCACAATGGCCACCACCGACAGGCATTCGAGAATCACCTGGCTCTTGATGCCCATGAACTGGGTGGCATAGGCAATCATGAAGGTGTTGGTGAAATAGGCCGAGGAAATGCCGATGGTGCAGGCCCCCATCACCAGCAGAATCAGCGGCCAGGATTCACGCACCACCGTTTTCACCGGTGACTGCTGTTCGGTTCGAGCGGCGATGTCCTTGCGCCGTGCCTCGAATTCCGGCGACTCATTGACCCCCCGCCGGATGAGGAACGCCAGCAGCAACAGGAGCACGCTGCCCAGAAACGGCAGGCGCCAGCCCCAGGCCAGCATATCGGCCTCCGGCAGCGAACTGATGTAGCGGAAGGTCAGCAATGACAACACCAACCCCGCTGGGCTGCCCAATTGGGCGAACGAGGCATAGAAGCTCTTGCGCCGCTCTGGCGCATGTTCGCTGGCCAACAGCACCGCCCCGCCCCACTCGCCACCCACGGCGATCCCCTGCAGCACCCGCAACAACACCAGCAACACCGGCGCCATGAAGCCTATCTGTGCATAGGACGGCAGCAGGCCGATGCCCACTGTCGCGCCCCCCATCATGAATAGCGTGAGAATCAGCGAATACTTGCGTCCGAATCGGTCACCCAGATGGCCGAAGATAATGCCCCCCAAGGGTCGAGCGAAAAAACCCACTGCCAGGGTGGCAAAGGACGATAACGTCCCCACCAATTGGCTGCTGCCGGGAAAGAACACATGACTGAAGATCAACGCCGAGGCGGTGGCGTAGATATAGAAGTCGAACCACTCGATCAAGGTGCCGAGGAATGAGCCCAAGGCCGCGCGGATCGGTTGCGCGGCGGCGGGCTGGAGTGAAGCACTGCGAGTACTGGACATAGAACTTCCCAATCATTGGCATTGTTATAGGGGTTGCAGTGGCGTGCGGCCGTGGCCGCGCCGGGTCAATCCGGCCGGCGGGCGGTGTGCTCGCGGCTGGCGGTTTCGAACATCTGGGCAAATTGCAACAGGCTGCGCTCATCGCGATAGCGGCCGATGATCTGCAGCCCCACCGGCAAGCCCTGTTCGGTGAACCCGCAGGGCACGGAAATCGCCGGGTGCCCGCTCAGGGTGATCAGCGAACAGGATTGCATCCAGTCGATGTAGCTGTGCATCGGCTGCTCGCCGATGCACTCGACGAACGCCTGCTGTACCGGGAACGGCGGCACCTGGCTGACCGGGGCGATCAGAAAATCGTAGGTCTGCAGCAACTGCTGCATGTCGCGAAACAGCCGCGTACGAACCTGCTCGGCGCCGATCACATCCTCGGCGCTGAAGCTCTTGGCCAACTCGATGTTCCACACCAGGGTGTCCTTGAACTGTGCGCGATGACTCTGCAGCAACGACGCGTAGCCGCTGGCGTAGGTCAGTGCCCGCAGCACCTGGAAGGATTGGGCCGCACCGACGAAACTCGGCTCGGCGTGCTCGACACTGCAGCCCAGCCCGGCCAGGCGCCGGGCGCCGGCCTCGATCACGGTGCGAACCTCAGGGTCCACCGGCAGGCCACCCAGGTCCGGGCTGTAGGCGATGCGCGCAGAGCGAAAATCCGGCTCCGGCAAATGCGCGAATCCTTCGGCCGACTCCTGCAGCGACAAGGGATCACGAATGTCGGGGCCGGCGATCACGCTCAGCAGCAAGGCCACGTCCGCCACGCAACGCCCCATGGGGCCGGCCACGGTGAGCTGCCCGAAACTGTTGTTGTTGGGCCAGTTCGGCACCCGGCCAATGGACGGACGCAAACCGACGATGTTGCAGAAGCTGGCCGGGTTGCGCAGCGAGCCGCCCATGTCGGTGCCATCTGCCAGGGCCACCATGCCGCAAGCCAGGGCCACCGCCGAGCCGCCGCTGCTGCCGCCGCAGGTCATGTCCGGCGCATAGGGGTTCAAGGTGGCGCCAAACACCTGGTTGAAGGTTTGCGAGCCGGCACCGAACTCCGGCAGGTTGCTCTTGCCCAGCAGGATCGAACCGGCCTCGGCCTGGCGCCGCACGATCAACGCGTCCTGGGTCGGTACATGCTCGGCATATACCGGCGATCCCCAGGTGGTGCGCATGCCCGCGGTGGGGAAGGAATCCTTGTGGGCCACCGGCAAGCCATGCAGGGGCCCCAGTAGGCCGCCCTGGGCCTGGTATTCATCGGCGCGGGCGGCACGGCGCAAGGCGCCTTCGGCATCCAGGGTGACCAGGGCATTGAGCTGCGGGTTGCGCCGCTCGATCTCGGCCAGGCTGGCTTCGGTCAGTTCCCGAGCGGACAAGTGCCCGGCACGGATTTCCCCAGCCAGGCTGCAGGCCGATTGCATGACGAGGGAGGCGTCGGATTGAGTGCTCATCTTTTTCCTAAAAGTATCGTATAGCGATACTGCGTATTGTATTTTGATACTATTTATAATCCCAAGTGCCGGGTAGGTCAATATGCGCTACCCTGCTCGCCTCGCCCGGAGGGCAGCCCAGTACAGGAGCCAAGCAAGGTGTCAGAACAAGCCGGCGAACAGGCCAATCCACAGTTCATCGCCACACTGGAGAAAGGTATCCGGGTACTGGAGATGTTCCGCAGCGGCCACGCCTCTCTCGGCCTGACCGAGTTGGCGCAGAACTGCGACATGACCAAAAGTGCGGCGCAGCGCTTCACCTACACCTGGTGCGAGCTGGGTTACCTGCAAAAAGACGAGCGTTCGCGACGCTACAGCCTGACCCACAAGGCACTGGAGCTGGGCTTTCTGTACCTGAACTCGGATCCGTTGATCAGCAAGGCACTGCCGGCCCTGACGCGGATTCGCGAACGCTGCGCGCTGACAGTCAACCTGAGCCTGCTCAGCGGCCATGACATCGTCTATGTGATGCGCATCCCCGGCACCCAGCAGACCTTCACCGAAATGCTCCCCGGGCGCCGCATGCCGGCCTGGTGCACTTCCGCCGGACGCGTGCTGCTGGCCGCCCTGCCCGACGCACGCATCCGCGACAGCCTCGCCGCCCAGTCCCTGGAACCCTTCACCCAGCAGACCCAGGTAGATCGCCAGCAACTGTTCGAGGACATTCTGCAAGCGCGCCAGCAAGGCTATGCGCTGGCCAGCGAACAAGTGCTGATCGGCCAGATCGGTGTCGCTGCGCCGATCCGCAACCTGCACCTGCAGACCGTGGCCGCGGTGAACATCACCGCCTCACTGAGCCAGTGGCCGGCGGCGCGGATGGTCGATGAACTGGTGCCGTTGCTGATGGAAGCGACCCAGTCGCTGGTGATCGGCTGACCCGGCCTGCCACTGACGGCGCCAGCGCAACTGCTGCTGCGCACCTGGGCCTGACTCCAGGGCGGTTCATGCGCAACCGCCCGCCTCATTCAAGGAAGCCTCCGCATGTCGCAAGCCACCCCCACCCCATGGTTCGAAGCTGCCTGGGCGCAACGTGAAGAAGAACTCTATCCGGCGCTGTTCGGCGAGCTTGGCCCGGGCATCTACCCCCTGGACATGGCGCTGTTCAGCGAGGTTTTCGGCCAGACCGAGGTCGACCCGCGCTGGCTCAGCCACGGGGTCTTCGAATCGCCGCCCAACACCCGGCGCAACAGTTGGCTATACGTCACCTCGGGGCTGTCCAATGCCTGGGAAGATGTGCAACCCGAAGCCGATGGCTGGTCCGGCATGGGCCAGGAACTGCTACTGGAAACCCGCGAGCAGGCGCCCTGGGCCCTGCGCCTACTGCGTAAATTCTGTGCCTATCAACTGCTACTGGCCGCCGGCCGTTTCGGCGAGCAGCAGCCTCTGGGCGAATGGGATCGCATGCGTACCGGGCAACCCATCGACGGCAACGACAGCCTGTTGCAGGCATTGCTGTTCATCCCCGCGCCGGGTTTTGCCGGGCCCCAGCAGCTGCTTAGCGGGCGCTTCGAATTCCTGCAGATCGTCGGCCTGACCCTGGACGAACACACCTGGGGCCAGAACGCGGGTTATCCGGCCCTGCTGGAACACCTGACCCAGGCCGGAGTCTCGCCGGTAGCGGACCCGGCTCGGGCCAGCGTGTGCTGAAGGTCAATGAAAAATCCACCACAGCCGCGGCGGATCGTCATTTTTCCCGCCACGCCGGGCCAGCATGAGGTAGATTCAGACAGCGAATAATCTCGCGACGACGTTTGCTTTCTTGCCCTGCCGCTGGAAACCAAGCCCCGTACCGGTGGCTCTGTTCACTGCCCCGCCGTTTTTTCGCCACTGACCGCACATGGCGCGGTGGCGCCGATTTCAGGAAATGGATTAATGCCGCAAAGACAAGTGATCAATGCTTCGGTGAGCCCGAAAGGCAGCCTGGAGACTCTCTCGCAACGTGAAGTGCAACAACTCAGCGCCGCCGGCTCCGGCAGCATCTACACGCTGTTCCGCCAGTGCGCCCTGGCGATTCTCAACACCGGCGCCCACGTCGACAACGCCAAGACCATCCTCGACGCCTACCACGATTTTGAAGTACGCATTCACCAGCAGGACCGTGGCGTGCGCCTGGAGTTGCTGAACGCACCGGCCGACGCCTTCGTCGATGGCGAGATGATTGCCAGCACCCGGGAAATGCTCTTCAGCGCCCTGCGCGACATCGTCTACACCGAGAACGAACTGGACAGCCAGCGCATCGACCTGGACAGCTCCCAGGGCATCACCGACTACGTGTTCCACCTGCTGCGCAACGCCCGCACCCTGCGCCCCGGCGTGGAACCGAAGATGGTGGTGTGCTGGGGTGGCCACTCGATCAACACCGAGGAATACAAGTACACCAAGAAGGTCGGCCACGAACTGGGTCTGCGCAAGCTGGACATCTGCACCGGCTGCGGTCCAGGCGTGATGAAGGGCCCGATGAAAGGCGCCACCATCGCCCACGCCAAGCAGCGCATGAGCGGCGGACGCTACCTGGGCCTGACCGAACCGGGGATCATTGCCGCCGAAGCGCCGAACCCCATCGTCAACGAGCTGGTGATCCTGCCGGACATCGAAAAGCGCCTGGAGGCCTTCGTCCGTGTCGGCCACGGCATCATCATCTTCCCGGGCGGCGCCGGCACCGCAGAGGAGTTCCTCTACCTGCTGGGCATCCTGATGCACCCGGACAACCGCGACCTGCCGTTCCCGGTGATTCTTACCGGTCCCAAGAGCGCAGCGCCCTACCTGGAACAGCTCAACGCCTTTGTCCTGGCGACCCTGGGCGAAGCGGCGCAGAAGCACTACCAGATCATCATCGACAACCCGGCAGAAGTGGCCCGGCAGATGACCGAAGGGCTCAAGACCGTCAAGCAGTTCCGCCGCGAACGCAACGACGCCTTCCACTTCAACTGGCTGCTGAAGATCGACGAGGGCTTCCAGCGCCCCTTCGACCCGACCCACGAGAACATGGCCAGCCTGCAACTGAGCCATGCCTTGGCGCCCCACGAACTGGCGGCCAACCTGCGCCGGGCGTTCTCCGGCATCGTCGCCGGCAACGTCAAGGACCAGGGCATCCGCCTGATTGAACAGAAAGGCCCGTACAGCATCCACGGTGACCCGGCGATCATGCAGCCCCTGGACCAGCTGCTCAAAGCCTTCGTCGAGCAGCACCGCATGAAGCTGCCCGGCGGCGCCGCCTATGTGCCGTGCTACCGCGTGGTGAGCTGACCTTCAGCCCCTTCGGCTGTTGAACAGTGCCGCGCGCTCCCGGGGAGCGCGCGGCTTTTTTTGCCCGGCATTTGCCTCCCGCCCCAAACCGGCCCCTCACCTTTGCCTAGCTGAACCCCGGCAAAGAATGACCGGGCTGCGCCCATTTTGAAGAAAGCCAAGGGCTGGGCAAAAGCCTGCGCGGTTCCAAGCACAACCACCGGTTCGACCTGATCCTGCGCCAACCTTGACTGGCACCACCCCGGCTGACAACAGCGCCCCCCACCCCTGCAACGCCGTTGCACACGGCGTTAC
>NZ_MOAK01000056.1:7827-12415 GCF_003732485.1 Pseudomonas protegens | reverse complement strand
CCATGAAAACGCGGCTGGTTTGACAGCCTCGCGACCACTGTGAAATAGTTTTTCAACAATATGGAACGTAATTCCACTTTTAATCATTACAACAAAAAGGCCTGTCATCGTGAGCGAAGTTCCCCCTGCAACCCTCCCGCCCCTGGATTGTGACCTGTTGGTGATCGGCTCAGGCGCTGCCGGCCTGGCCTGTGCCGTGACCGCCGCCTGGCATGGTCTCAAGGTGATAGTAGTGGAAAAGGATTCCACTTTCGGCGGTGCCAGTGCCTGGTCCGGTGGCTGGATGTGGGTGCCGGGCAATCCGTTGGCGCGTCGCGCCGGCATCCATGAGAACCCGCAGCAGCCGCGCACCTACCTCAGGCATGAACTGGGCGAAAGCTACGACGCCCGGCGCATCGATGCCTTTCTCGATAACGGCCCACAGATGGTGGCCTTCTTCGAACAGCACACCGCCCTGCAGTTCGTCGACGGCAATGGCATTCCGGACATCCACGGCCAGGTGCCCGGAGCCGGCACCGAGGGTCATCAGGTGATCGGCGCGCCCTATGACGCCCGGGCCATCGGCCCCTTGTTGGCGCGCCTGCGCCGGACCATGCGCGAGACCTCGTTCATGGGCATGCCGATCATGGCCGGGGCCGACCTGGGCGCCTTTCTCAGCATGACTCGCTCGTTCAAGTCGCTGTTGCATGTGGGCAAGCGCTTTATCCGCCATCTGCGGGACCTGGCGCTGCATGGCCGGGCCATGCAGCTCGTGAACGGCGTGGCGCTGATCGGCCGGCTGGCGAAATCAGCCCAGGACCTGGGAGTGAATCTGCTGGAGTCGTCGCCGGCCCGTTCGCTGCTACGGGACGAACAGGGGGTGCACGGCGCCCTGATCGACACGCCTCAGGGGCCGCGGGAGATCCGGGCCCGTCGTGGCGTGGTCCTGGCGGCCGGTGGTTTTGCCCATGACCCGATTCGACGCCAGGCGCTGTTTCCCCGGGCGCCAGGCCCCGACGAGCATCTGGCCTTGCCACCCTTGAGCTGCTCGGGGGACGGCATTCGTCTCGGCGAGGCCGCCGGTGCCGTGCTCGCCACCGACCTGGCCAGCCCGGTGGCCTGGGCCCCGGTATCGCGGGTGCGACACGCCGACGGCAGCCTCGGCCACTTCCCCCATATCATCGATCGGGCCAAGCCCGGGGTGATCGGGGTGCTGGCCAACGGCAAACGCTTCGTCAACGAGGCCGATGGTTACTACGACTACACCGCAGCCATGGTGGAGGCGGTTCCGGCCGGCGAGGAAGTGGCGTCCTGGCTGATCTGCGACCACCGCTTCCAGCGTCGTTACGGGCTGGGTTATGCCCGTCCCTTCCCCCTGCCCGTGGGTCATCTGGTGCGCAACGGCTACCTGCAACGGGCCGACTCCATCCAGGAGCTGGCGCGGCGTTGCGGCATCGACCCACAAGGCCTGGTCGCCACGGTACAGGCGTTCAACCAGCATGCCCGGCAGGGCCAGGACCCCGAGTTCGGCCGCGGTTCGACGCCCTACAACCGCAAGCAGGGCGACCCTCTGTACCCGGGGCCGAACCCCTGTGTGGCGCCTATCCAGCAAGGGCCGTTCTATGGGGTCAAAGTGCTGCCCGGCAGTTTCGGCACCTTTGCCGGGCTCAAGACCAGCCCCCAGGCCCAGGTACTGGATCAGGCCGGAGCGGTGATCCCGGGGCTGTATGCCGCGGGCACTGACATGGCCAGTGTCATGGGCGGCTTCTACCCGTCCGGGGGCATCAACCTGGGGCCGGCCATGACCTTCGGCTACATTGCCGGGCGCCATGCCGCAGGCATCAGTGACTATGAGGTGATCCTCGAACCGGCCCTGGGCGCAGCTTCCGGAGAATGCGCTGCAAGGCACTGAGCTGACACCGCTGGTTCATGGGCTCCAGCCGGGACCCTGCTCCACCGGCGGATGCGGCGCTTGCAACTGCGCCTCGATCTGCCGCGCCAGGTAATACACCCCGGCCATGACCCCGTGCTCAGGGTCATGCAACTGCTTGAGCCAGGCCTGATCAAAGGCCGCGCCCAGGTCGCGCCGGGTCTGCGCCTGCAGATCCTCGCGCTCATTGTTCTGGACCAGGGCCCGTACGCCCGCCACCCCCACGGAAATCAGCGCTCCGGCCACCCGCCCCACCGCGGCGGCCACGGCACCGGCCACACCGCGACTGGCGAACTGGGCCTGAAGTTTCTCACTGGTGACCTGGGCCACCTGGGACACGCCCGACGCCGCCTCCCCCTGATCGGTCGCCGGCCCGGCATGAATCTGCTGCAACAGCGGGGCATAGGCCGGCAGACGGGCCACCGGCTCCACCTGCAATAGTTGCTGCAGCGAAGCTCGTTGCCCGGCCTGGGGCCCAAGATCGATGGCGATGATCCGCGCCAGATGCTGATCCAGCTGCGGCGCGGGCAACTGATGACGCGCGGTGCTGAGCTGCACCTGCTGACGCAGCAACTGCACATAGAACTCCATGGCCTCGCCGGTAATGCCATCGGCATCGATCTCCAGCGCCACCGGGGCCAGGACCCGCTGCTGATACTGCTCCTGCAGGTAACCGGCCAGGCGCCTGGATGCCTGTGCGTCATCGCCCCGGCTGTTCAGGGCATACCAGCCGACCTTGAGCGACAGCCATTCCTGGGTCCAGTAGCCACTGAACCAGGGAATGAAGTTTTCGTCGGTCTGCTGATAGATCCGCGTGCGCCAATGCTCCATGGAGCCCTGGGCATAGACTTCAGCCTGCAGGGTGGCGGAGCGGGAGGCGTTCAGCAATTCCCCGTCCACCTGACGCCAGACGGCCGGACTGACCGGCACCGAGGCGACGGGTTGCGCGACACGGCTGGCGCAGCCAGGAAGGAGCAGTAGCAGCATCGCCAGCCCCAGGCTGAACAACCAGGACCTGGGGCGACGGCAACGAAGCGCCAGTGAGCACAAGGCAAGTCCCTCCCTGAAAGGCAAGGCAAGGCAAGGCCAGGCAAGGCTCGACAGTCCGGCCTGGCCTACTTGCAGTATAGGTAGCGCCACTGCGACGCCCGGAGCGTTTAGCCAGGCGCTCGCACAATGCCCCCCACGACGCCTCCGGCATCGGTATATTGCCCGGGGCGCCTGCGCCACGGACCTGCCTCCCCCTACAAGGAACCTTCATGCTCTACCGCATCGCCGCCGACAGCCTGGTGCTGTTTCACCTGTCATTCATCGTCTTCGTGCTGCTGGGAGGCCTGCTGGTGCTGCGCCATCCACGGCTGATGCTGTTGCACCTGCCCGCCGCGGCCTGGGGTGTGGCGGTGGAAGTCCTGCACCTGGAATGCCCGTTGACCCGCTGGGAAAACCTGTTGCGCCACGCGGCCGGCCAGGATGGCTACGGGGCCGGGTTCATCGAGCACTACCTGATCCCGCTGATCTACCCTGCCGGGCTGACGCCGGGCATCCAGCTCTGGCTGGGCAGCCTGGTACTGCTGATCAACCTTTCGGTCTACGGCTATCTGGCACGGCGCTGGAGCCGTACCCGCCACACCTGAAGCCCCCTGGTTACCGGAGCGGCCGACCCGCGCAGGCCTTGCCCTCTCGTCACTGGCAGGCCTCAAGCAGCGACGGTCGAACCTGACGCAGAGATTTCGCTATATACTTTTGTATATTGCGAATCCGCACCACGAGACGCCCCATGCATCGCCCCTCACCCAGCATCGATCCCCCCACCCCGCAGCCCCCGGGACAGCCTCCGGCCGCCCGGGAGCGGCGCTCCCGATTACGCCACCGCCAGCTGATTCTCGATGCCGCCCGCAACGAATTCGCGGCCCGGGGCTTCAGTGCCTGCCAGACCCTGGATATCGCCCTGCGCGCCGGAGTGCCCAAGGCCAATCTCTATTACTACTTCCACACCAAGGAAAATCTCTACGCCGAAGTCCTGCAACCCTTGCTGGAACCCTTGCGCCAGGCTTCGCTGCTGCTGAACGAGGACGCCGATCCCGGACCGGCCCTCCAGGCCTATATCGAAGCCAGGATGCACATCGTCCAGGGGTTTCCCCTGCGCTCGAAGATTCTCTGCAGTGAGCTGCTGCATGGCGCGCAACAGCTGCCGGCCACCTGGCGCGAAAGCCTGGAGACACAGCATCGCCGTGAAATCGCCTGCCTGCGCAGCTGGGCCGAACGAGGCCTGATAGCCGCCGTCGACCCGGAGCACCTGTTGCTGTTCATCGGTGCGGCGACCCAGACCTATCCCACCCTCGGCTGGCAGATCGCCCTGCTCAACGGCGGTGATGAGGCGGTTGCCGCGGACTTCCAGGCCGTCGCCAGCACCCTGACCCGCATGGTCCTGGCCGGAGCACTGCCGACGGCAACCCACAGCCTCGGCCAGCCGGCCCGTAGCCTGGCGATCTAGGACCGATCGGCCTCGCAGGCCTGGGTCAAGGCCTGCCAGGTGGCCTGGTCGGCGGGGATCAGGTGCTCGATGCGCAATGACGCCACAGTGATGTCCTGGGGCATGCCGAAGGTGGTGAAAGTGGAAAGAAAACGCAGCTCGCCCCTGGGCCCGCGCACCCGGGTCAGCAGCAACGGCGCGCTCAG
>NZ_MOAK01000056.1:5843-7798 GCF_003732485.1 Pseudomonas protegens | reverse complement strand
CGGCAGGCTCGCCAGCAGCGCCGCCAGCCCCGGCTGTTGCGCCGCTTCCCGGGCCGCCCGCTGCCAAGCCACCTGACGGATCTCCTCGGCGTTGATCAGGCAGTCGCCAAAACCACCGGGCAGCAGCAGGCTCGCCAACAGATTGAAGCCTTGCTCCAGCGCCGTCGACGGCAGCCCCAAAAGCCCGAACAAGGCCGCGGTGGCGCGGTTGGCGGCCAGTACCTGCCAGCCGCTGTCGATGACAATGGCCGGCGCCGGGTTGTTGGCCTGGAGCAGGTGCATCAGCGCGGCGCGCACCGGCGCAAGACCCGGATCGCTCAACGGCAAGGCGGCATAACGGGGGGCGTAGCCGGCGGCGAGATACACCCGGTTGCGTATTTCCAGCGGGGTATCCAGGGTGCTCAGCACGCTGTGCAGCAACGCTGGGCTGGGCTGCGCCCGGCCCGTCTCGACACAGCTCAGATGCCGTTGCGACATGCCCGCCTGCAACGCCAGGTCCAGCTGACTCAAGCGCGCCTGCCGCCGCAACTGGCGCAGCTGCGCGCCGACCGACAGCACTGGCACGGGAACGCGGTCAAGGGGTTCGAGCATCGGGTTTGGTCATCCTGTGGGTGGGTTAGCCGCTGGCGGGCCGCTCAGCGAACAGGCTTGAAAAAGATCAGCTCGGGATCGTCCTCATCCAGGTTTTCGATCACCCCGCTGGGACGGAAGCCGGCTTTGGCCAGCAACCCCTGGGCCGCCCGATTGGAACGGTTGGTGGAAGTGAACAGCTTGCTCGTCCGACAAGCCTTCTCGGCGGCAGCGAGCAGCCGTTGTGCCACCCCCTGACGCTGTTGCCCGGGCGCCACAACCACCAGGGAAATGAACCCCTGATCGAAAAAATCATGATTGAGCAGCACATAACCGGCGATCCCGTCGCACGCCAACTCGACCCACACCTGGCCCCGCCCGACCGCCTCGCGAAGCGCCTGGCCCCGGCTGGCATGGGCTTGTGCGTAGGCATCAAAACCGAGCATGGCCGGCACATCGTCGGGCCGTGCCTCACGGATCACCCTCGAGGTGCCTGGCTCAGGAGCCTGTTCGTTGTCGCTCATCGCTACTCGTTCCTTGAAGGTGGTTGTCGTTCTGTGCCGCCCAGCTGAGCGCTTGTGCCCCACGCCTGTCTATGACCTGGAAGGTCATTGAGTGGCCCGGGGGTTGCCACTTAGCCTGTTCGCTCCCCGTAGTTCAAGGAGTTTAACGGTGAGAAAAACCCTCTGGCGCCTATGCCTGGCCTTGTTCGCCGGCCATGAACTGGACGCCGTGGCCCAAGCCGAGTGGCGCCTGCTGTATGGCTTGCGCGACCTCGACCCGGCGCTTGGCCAACAGTGGTTCATTGCGCTGCATGTACCGCTGTGCGCCGCACTGATGTGGCTGATCGGGCACCCGCGCCAGGCCATGCGACGCACCAGCCGGCAATTGCTGGCCGCCTTTGCCGTGGTCCATGCCGGGCTGCATTACAACCTTCAGCTGCACCCGCTGTACCTCTTCGACTCGCTGCTCTCGCAAACGCTGATCGTCTCCTGTGGCGCCAGCGGCCTCCTCTACCTGATGCTGGACCTGGGCCGGCAACGCGGCCAATGCGCCAACTGATCCCATCACCGCTCAAGGAACCCATCATGCCCCGTCCCTACCTTGCTTTGCTGGCCCTGCTGGCCTTCAGTGCCTACACCCTGTTCACCCTGCTCCAGGCGCAGCAGTCGCTGCTGCAGTTCGGTGTGCAACTGCTGTCGCAACCCGACACCGCGCAGGTGGTCATCGACCTGTACCTGATGGCGCTGCTGGCTGGACTGTGGATGCTGCGAGACGCCCGGGCCCGGGGGCGCTCGGCGCTGTCGGTGCTGCCCTACCTGCTGCTGACGGCGGTCTTCGTCTCCATCGGCCCGTTGCTGTACATCGTGGTCAACGGCTTTGGC
>NZ_MOAK01000056.1:0-5783 GCF_003732485.1 Pseudomonas protegens | reverse complement strand
CTGCTTGTGCCGCCAGACCAGCTTGAAGTAGCCGGTCTGCAGCACCAGCATGGTCAGGTAGGCCACCGGGAACGCCATCCACACCCCTTGCAGACCGAAGTGCGCGTCCAACAGATAGGCCATCGGCACCTGTACCCCGAGGATGCAGAAAATCGAGATCGCCACCGGCATCAGCACCGTGCCGCTGGCACGCATGATGCCGCCCACCACCGCCTGGAAGCCGAACACCAGGATGCTCCAGAGCATGATGTGCAGCAGGTGTTCGGCCTGCACCAGGGCTGCCGGGTCGATGATGAACAGCCCCAGCAGCCAGTGGGAAATCAGGTAGCCCAGCAACACCAGGGCCCCGGTCAGGCACAGGTTGATCGCCAGGCCCGTGCGCAGGATCGGGGTGATGCGCTCCAGGCGCCCGGCGCCGATGGCCTGGGCACCGAGGATCGACGCGGTAATGGCGATCGACAGCGCCGGGAACTGCACATAGTTGACGATCTGGGTCACCGCACCATAGGCCGCCGTGGCCTGGGAACCGTGGCGGTTGACCAGGGCCAGGATCACCAGTTCGGAGAGTGAGATCACCACCATCTGCACCCCGGTGGGCAGGCCGATGCGCAGCACCTTGGCGAGGATCGCCCGGTCCAGTTTCATCGCCGCGAACAGCGCCCGGTCCGGAGCCAGGGGATGGGCCCGGCCACTCAAGCGCCAGACCAGGAAACCCATGGCCAGAATATTGCCCACCAGCCCGGCGAACGCCGCGCTCTGGATGCCCATGGGCGGCAGGCCCAGCCAGCCGCGGATCAGCGCCGGGGTCAGGAGCAGGCCCACCAGGGTCGACACGATCAGCGCCAGCAGCGGCGACAGGGTATCGCTGACGCCCCGCAGCAACTGGGTGAAGAGCACGAACACCAGCAGCAGCGGCATGATCAGCATCATCACCCGGGCATAACCCACCGCATCGTCCAGCACATCCAGCGGAGTCCCCAGGCCCTGCAACGCCGGGCGCGCAAACAGCATGCCCAGCACCGCCCCCAGCAACCCGATCAACGCGCCGAGCAACAGAGTGCTACCGGCCACCGCCTTGACCGTGCCCAACTCCCGGGCGCCCCAGGCCTGGCCGATCAGTACCGAGGCCCCCGCGCCCAGGCCGATCACCAGGGCAATGAAGAAGAACACGATGGGGAACATCCCCGACACCGCGGCCAGGGCCTGGGTCCCCAGCATCTGTCCGATGTAGATACCGTTGAGGGTGCCGGAGAACGACTGCAGGAAGTTCGACAGCACCATGGGCAGCAGGAAGATCAGGTACACCTGCCAGAGCGGACGCTGGGCGGGAATCGACATGGAACAGGCAACCTCGGATCAAGAGGACGAAGGGCCGCGACGCAGCCCGTGGCACGGGGCTCGCGTCGGTCCTGGAAGGTGCAGCAACGAAGGCCGCGCGCGGCGTTCCGGCAGCGCAGCGGCCCGAGGTTTATATCAGTGGTTGACGTCCACCACCACCCGCCCGCGGACCTTGCCTTCGAGCAGTTCACGGGCGACGGTCAACGCCTCTTCCAAGCCCACTTCGCGGGTGATCCGCTGCAGATGCTGCTGGTCCACCTCGGCAGCCAGGCGCTCCCAGGCATGCACCCGCTCGTGGTAGGGACGGGTCACGCTGTTGATCCCCAGCAGGCTCACACCACGCAGAATGAAGGGCGCCACCGAGGCCGGGAAATCCATGCCCTGGGCCAACCCGCAGGCGGCCACCAGGCCATCGGCGGCGGTGCCGGCACAGACGTTGGCCAGGGTGTGGCTGCCCACCGAATCGATGGCCGCCGCCCAGCGTTCCTTGGCCAGCGGGCGCCCCGGCTCGGACAGTTCGGCACGCTCGATGATACGGCTGGCCCCCAGCGCCTTGAGGTAGTCGGCCTCTTCCGGCCGCCCGGTGGCGGCGATCACCGAGTAGCCCAGGCGCGACAGCAGGCTGATGGCAAAGCTGCCGACGCCGCCGCTGGCGCCGGTGACCAGCACTTCGCCGTGCTCGGGGGTCAGACCGCTGCGTTCCAGGGCGATCAGGCACAGCATGGCGGTGTAGCCGGCAGTGCCGATGGCCATGGCCTGGCGCGCGCTGAAGGCTTCGGGCAGGTGGATCAGCCAGTCACCCTGCAACCGGGCCTTCTGCGCCAGCCCGCCCCAATGGCTCTCGCCCACGCCCCAGCCATTGAGCAGCACCTGCTCCCCCGGGCGAAAGCGCGGATGGCTACTGGCTTCGACGGTGCCTGCCAGGTCGATGCCGGGGACCATGGGAAACTGCCGCACCACCGGGCTCTTGCCAGTGATCGCCAGGCCGTCCTTGTAGTTCAGGGTGCTGTAGGCCACCCGCACCGTGACATCGCCTTCAGGCAGTTGCGCCTCCTGCAGTTCGCTCAGATGGGCGCGATAACCTGCAGTGTCTTTGTCGATCACAATGGCCTTGAACATCCTGGACTCCTGTTGGCAAGGGAGGCTGCAGCGCTGGCTGCAACGGCGTAGAGCGCGAACGCGCCATCCTACGCAAGCCTTCGGAAGGCGTCCATGAACACCCCGCCCGCCTCAGGATGGCTCCGGTGGCCGGGCCGGCGCTGCCTGTCATTGATCGCCGCTCACCCCGCTCCCCGCCAGCGACGCTCGAAATGGCCCGGGCCGCACCCGGCGTCCCGTATCGCAGCGTAGCCCAGCGCGACTGGCCTGCCAGAACGGCGCTGAGGGGCGTATCGGGCGTGGCAAAAGCGGAGCGTGGAGCGTTACCATGCCGCGGCGTTTCTACCCTGACCGAACGGATTCTCGACCTTGTCTCACCTACTGGAAAAAGCCGCCGCACGCGGCGATCTCGCGGCCCTCGAGCGCCTACTTGATGCTGGCGCGGACCTTGATTGGCAGCACAAGGGCACCGGCCGCACGGCCCTTTTGGCCGCCACTATTGCCGGGCACCGGCCGGCCGTGGCGCTGCTGCTGGCCCGTGGTGCGAATGTCCAACAACCGTGCAAGGCCCTGGGCTACAGCCCCCTGGCCTGGGCCGCCAGCCAGGGCGATACCGCCATGGCCGAGTTGCTGATCGCCCATGGCGCGGCGCTCGAACACGCCAGCCCCGAACTGCAACGCACTGCCCTGATGAACGCCGCCCAGGACGGACACGAGGCAATGGTGACCTTGCTGCTCAAAGCCGGCGCCGATCCCCTGCGCCTGGACTTCCAGCAACGCAATGCCTGGTCCCTGGCCGAAGAGAAGGGCCATACCCAGATCATGCAACAGCTGGTGCAGGCCGGTGCCGGGGCGCCGCCAGCGTCCGCACCGGCCCCGTCCCTGCCCTGGCCGCCACTGGCGCCTGGCAATGACAACAGTGGCGATCCGGTCACCCAGGTGCGGGCCTATACCCTGGCCCTGGAGGTCTGGGAACAACGGGGCAATGCCCTGGGCCACGAGGCTGTCGACGCCGCCTTCTGGGCCGAACCGCAACAGCTCCTCGAGCGTTTCTGCACCCTGCGGCCGCGGGCCTATCCCCGAGCCTCCTACGGTTACCCCACAACCTACTCCGAGGCCGACGAACTCCTGGGCTGCCAGCTGCTCAAGCCCGCCCTGGCCGAAGTGCTGGTGCGTGATCCAGACTCCCGGGCGCTGTGCTACGAGCATCGTTTCCTGGTCAAACGGGTCGCCGGGCAATGGCGCATCGACAGCGTCAAGCGGCGCCTGGCCGGCACTCCGAAATGGACCAACGCCATTCTTTGACGCCCCTGCAACTTGTACGCCCCTCTCACCTTTCAGGACCTGCACCCATGAAATACGACGACGCCTCCTGGCACTACGGTGGCGACTTTCCCGACGACCTGCCCACCACGGCCGGAGCCACCCACATCGGCCTGTTCCTGGCCTGGATGCTGATCAATGACTTTGCCAGTGAGGAATTGCTGGACGATGTCGAAGAGGAGATCGGCCAAGTCCAGGCCCGCACCCTCGATGGCCGCGAGTTCCTGTTGCGGATACTGGATGAAAAGCTCAGCGACGGCGATTTCAACGACGAAGGCAATGCCTTTGCCCTGGCCTACTACAAAGGGCGGGACAGCGGTCGGTTTTCCAGCGACTACGAACAGATCCTGGCCCCCGAGCCTGGCACCATCTACCGGGTGGAAAACAGCTGGAGCAACTACGACCGGCTGGCATCGGTGATGGACCAGCGACTGGCGCACTGGCGCGCCATGGGGCGAGCGCAGTACATCGACTGAGCGCCGGACGCCGGCAATTGTGGTTAAATGCCGCCCCCGAAAATCGCCGGTTCCCGTGATGACCCCTCAAGCCCTCGCCACCCTCAACCAGCACTTGCTCATTGCCCTGGCCGCCGCGCCCGCCGAAACCCGGCGTCTGTTCCATGGCCGTGGGCGCTGCTGGCCGGGGCTGGAGCAACTGACCGTGGACTGGCTGCAAGGGGTATTGCTGGTGTCCCTGTTCAAGGCGCCGGAGCCTGAACAGCTCGCGGCCCTCAAGCTGCTGCTGGTGGATCTGGGCGACACTGTGCAATGGACCGCCTGCGGCGCCCGCAGCCTGATGCTGCAACACCGCTACCTGCCCGACAGCCATGGCGAATGGCTGCTGGGGGAGCCGGTGGACGTCTGCACCATCACCGAGGAAGGCCTGCTCTATCAGGTGGACCTGGGCAGCAAACAGAACAACGGACTGTTCCTCGACATGCGTTACGGGCGCAACTGGGTCCGTGCCCAAGCCCGGAGTCAGAACGTGCTCAACCTGTTCGCCTACACCTGCGGCTTCTCGGTAGCGGCGATCGCCGGCGGTGCCGAGCGCGTGGTCAACCTCGACATGTCCCGAGCGGCCCTGAGCCGCGGCCGCGACAACCACCGGCTCAATGGCCACGACACCAGCCGAGTGAGCTTTCTCGGCCATGACCTGTTCAAGTCCTGGAGCAAGGTCAAGCAAGGGGGTCCTTACGACCTGGTGATCATTGATCCGCCATCGTTCCAGAAAGGCAGCTTTGTCCTGAGCAAGGACTATGCCCGGGTCCTGCGGCGCCTGCCGGAGCTGCTGACGGCCAACGGCTGCGTACTGGCCTGCATGAACGACCCGGCGTTTGCCGTGGAGTTTCTGCTGGAGGGCATGGCCGAGGCCGCGCCGGGGTTGCGTTTTGAACAGCGGCTGGAGAACCCGCCGGAGTTTCCCGATGCCGATCCGCAGTGCGGGCTCAAGGCGCTGGTGTTTCGTCAGGGGGAATAGAGGGGCTATCGCTGCTGGGAAGGGTGATGTATCCGTGGCTGCGGATGCGGCTGCTTGGGGTTTTGCCCTTACGGCGAGGCTGGCGGGGTACATATCCGTTGCTGCGGGTGTGGCCACTTATGGTTTCGCCCTTACGGCGAGGGGGACGGGGTACATATCCGTTGCTGCGGGTGCGGCTACCTATGGTTTCGCCCTTACGGCGAGGGGGACGGGGGTACATATCCATTCCTGCGGTCACGGCCACTTAGGGTTTCGCCCTTACGGCGAGTCCCTTTTTACAAACGCCTAAAAAGGAACCAAAAACGCTTGCCCCTCCATGGGCCCCTCGCTAAGGCTCGGGGTTCCCTCTCTCCGGCATTGCTCCGGGGGCCGCCGCCAACCGGCCATCCATGGCCGGGTGGCGGCTAGCTCGGCATCCCTGCCGAGCTGCCCCCTACGCAACGCCTACGCTCGGCCGGCTGGGAAGGGGCCTGAAGATCAAAATCAAAAGCAAAAGCCAAGCGCGTTTTACGCGCTGTCCGTAGGAGCCGGCTTGCCGGCGAAGAGGC
>NZ_MOAK01000055.1:147410-150169 GCF_003732485.1 Pseudomonas protegens | reverse complement strand
TTGGCTGGTCAATGAAGTCGCAGATGACCAGTGATCTGGCTATTGATGCGTTGTTGATGGCGGTTTGGAGGCGTAAGCCGAAGCAAGAGGTGATGGTTCATTCCGACCAAGGTAGCCAGTACAGCAGCTCCGATTGGCGCAGCTTTTTGAAGGCAAACAATTTGATTGCCGGCATGAGTCGCCGAGGCAACTGTCATGACAATGCCGTGGCCGAGAGCTTTTTCCAGCTTCTGAAACGGGAACGGATCAGGCGGAAAATCTACACCTCGCGGCAAGATGCTCGTAGTGATGTGTTTGATTGCATCGAGATGTTCTACAGCGCGAAACACCGCCATGGCTTCAACAATCAACTGTCACCGGTAGAGTTTGAAAAGCGTTACGCAATGAGTTTGCAAGGTGTCTAGAGAATCCGGGGCGATTCACAATGGCTGCGCTTCGGGAAGCAATGGAACCTTCGGCGCAGCTGGCTGCGATTCTGGATGCACTGAAGTCCAAACCCATTAATTACTCTGCCTAGGGGGGGTGGTCAAAATGATGTTTAGGGCAAATTTATGGCAAATTTAGGGCCGCAATAGACCGTAGGAGGCCAAGGGATCAGGCGGAAAAGCCAATGTTTGTTGGCCTTAAGCGGTCTGTGGCGACGACAGAGGGGGTTCGAATCCCTAGCCATCATTCATGAAGGACCGGCTACTTTACCCGCTGACATTTCTAAAAAGATGATGGGCCAAAAATGGGTCAAGTCATAAGCATAATTTATGCCACTTGAGCTATCTGTAACTTGTCAAGAAAGCCCTACAGCTGATGTTATTGGGGCTGTCTTTCAAATGATCCAGTAAAAATGAGCCGCCCCCCAAAAAAAGGTTCACGGTTATGCCGCGTTAGCTGTGTGCAATTGTCCGCCAGGCTCATCTGGAGTGGCTCTTACTGATAATTAATTGAGTAAGTCACGGAGCTAACGACAGTTCCTGGGCCGGTCGCGGCTTGTGCATAGTACTGAACTGCGTAGGGTAGCTCTGCTTCGCCTTCTGAATTTATCGCAAAGCGAGTTGTGGCACTTATCTGCGATGCACTACCCGCCTTAATGGCGTTGCCATTAGCCGCGTCAATTAGTTGCAACTGGACATTGGTGGCGGATCCTGAATTTTTAAGATTGCCACTGGTTGGGTCAACAGTATGGCCGGGTTCAAAGAGTACTGCTGCGGTTTTGAACGTTCCGGAGCATCTGCTAAGAGCAATAGTAAATCTGGTCTCTCCTGCAACACTTCCAGCTCTTGCCAGCGCGGAAGTTGAGAGCGTTGGCAGGGTGACGAACGATTTCAGTGGATCAGTATCTTCCAGAGGATATTTGTTTGAAGCATCAGGTAAAAAGACGTGGCAAGTTTCGGTTACCAGTTTACCTTCAAAATCAATCTGTCCGTCAGACGCCGTAACTGCTTGAGCGGTAGCAGCAGCTACAATTAATATAAGTAGGCGAGAGCTGTAACCCATGATTTTACTCCGATATAGCGATATTTTTAAATTTTGGGGAAGGTGAGACTAAAGATTCTTAGTGGATCGTCATATGGGATTGGTCTGATTTTTGTTATGAATCATGATTTTCACGCTAGGGTTTCCAGGGCTGCATCAGCAATTCGCTTTAGCCGCCTGCACCGAGGTACCACCAGAAATTTTTAAAGAATTACAAGGCGTTGGCGGCGTCGGCAATAACGTATTATTCAGTTCTGGGGCCAGGACCACCGGCCGGCGGTCGTGAATGTCGACCATTGTGTCCAGTGCACTGCGTACGTTCTCAGCCGCATCCGCAGACGCCTCGCAGCTCCACCCAGTTTGACAACTCGATGATGGGGGCTTCGAGGGCCAGTTGGTGTTCGTAGAGCTTTGAAAGTAGAGAAGGGGTGGGGGTCGTTGTTTCTCCGAGGAGTGAACAGGCTAAGCAGTTATCTTTCAGACTGCGGCTGACTATTCATAAGCGATGATATAGGTGGTAGTGGCGTCAGCCACACCCGCCTGAGCGTCTCCACACTCCTGTAATAACGCGCCTGAAGGGGAATATCGAAGGCTCCTTCAATGGTTTGAACGCCTACATCTAGAGACTTTCCGAATGTCACCGGCGCATTATTGGATAATATCTGAATCTTCACACCTTGGGCGGTATCTGCTGAAGCAGGGTTGGCAAGATTGAGCAACCCATTGGTATTGTCATAAACGCCGGCGGGGCCTGCATCGAGGGTTAGTTTGACTTTTGTCTCGGTGTCGCAGCTAAGGGGGATCGAAAAGTTTTTCTCCGCAGCGGTAACTCCTGAACTGCTTGGGTCTTTCATGTCAACCTCACCAAGTGGGACTTTGATGTTGACGGCGTTAAGTGTGCAACCATGAGTGCTCACTGTGAATGGTGTTGTTTTTTAGTATGACTCTGGACGCTGCCGATCTTTTTGGTTGTTCTGCAATATTAGGGAGGCTGCTGTTTGCGCGGGTATTTTCCCGGGAGTGATATCCCCAATTTTGTAAAAAACTAATTTTATAGTGCCTTGTATTGGTTGCGTTGGAAATGTTCCATTTGCAACGCAAAGAATACGGTGGTTGCTGTTCTCGGTGTTACTATTGGTTAGGGGTATGAAACCATTGTAGCAAGCGCTGGGGTTGTCAGCATATATGGCATATCCTATTCCGGATGTACTTGATCCTAATTTATAAATATTCAGTCCGTTTATTGATTGTACTCGAGTACCATATCCCTTGACGCCAAACCCTTGAAAGTT
>NZ_MOAK01000055.1:108706-147346 GCF_003732485.1 Pseudomonas protegens | reverse complement strand
CGATCTCTGTTCCTACAGGCACGTCTCGTGGTATTGTTATATCAGGAATGTTTACAGTGCTAGTCTCGGTTTGTGTAGTGCATTCCGCCGCGAAACCAAGAGTGGAGTAGAGAAAATTATCGTGGCGATAATACTAGTTTTCATCGGTTTGAATTGTAGACGTTGCTGGATGCTGTTATGTGGTTCGTAGATGAATAACAAGGCTTTCACCTTTTTTAAGTTGAGATTAGAAAGTTTTAGTGACTGCTTTGGCTTGTGAATACAAGACAATTCTGGATTTTCTTGCGGCTTCAGCTATGGGGTCATTCTCAATGAGCTGCGGAGGCTTTTTTGCCCGAGGGCAGGCTATTTTTAGATCTCATTTTGGTCATCGTGAAGCTTATTTGGTGGTGAGTTGTGTTCGGCGGGCAGGACGCCGTGGTGGATCGGGTACGAGCGGCTTTTGGTCGTAGTCTGTCAATGATCAGCCGATGTTCACCGTATTGACCCCTGTGGGGTTGGTCGTGGGCTTAGGGCAAATTTAGGGCATAACCGGGGCCGCTATAGGCTGCCGCAGGCCATAACGGGCCATCGTCTAGTCAGTGTTTTATGGCCTATAGCGGCCTGAGGTTGTAGGTGAAGGGGGGCGAATCCCTATCCTCGCTACCCTGGTTTGCATTTGCCAAACTGGTTGTTGGCTAGGGATACGAGGTTGTGGGGTAAAATGGGGCAATCTGTACGCCCGTCAACGATCTATCTAGCTTTGTCAAAAAAGTCCTACAGCGCTTGTACTTCGGGGCTGTAGGGCTTTTTTGCGTTAATGCCCGAGCACAATAGAGGTATGACAGCAACCGAGTATTGTTATCCATCCTGTAGAGCGGCAACTGCCAGCCACATAAGGAACGCGCTCACATGCACCTGCCGCTCCCGCCCTGGCACGCACACCGCAATGTAACGCGGACCAAGCAGGCTTACTTCTGGTCTATAGGCCACTAATTCTCCAAGCCTGAGGCTGTCGGCTACCAGTACATTGCTTGCCAGCACCAGCCCATGACCCGCAATCGCAGCGCTCAAAGCAAAATGCTCATCGTCGAACTCACGCATCTGCGCGGTTTCAAGCCAGGCCTGGCATTCTGCGGCCGCGCACCAGCTCTCCCAGTTTATTGAAAATGCTCCCGGAATTTTCCAGTGTAGGTTGATCAGTTCGATCTGATTTACGTTCAGCGAGGCCACCAGGCCGGGGGCGCCGTAAACCGAGAAGTGCTCGTTCATTAGCTCCTGGCAGAACAACTTCGGGTCATCGCGGCTGACCGAGCGAATAGCAAGATCGACACTGGAATCACGCAGCAGATCGACTAGTTCGTTACGGGTATCGACCCGCACATTGAATTGCGGAAAGCTCCGATAGAAACCACCCAGCCGTGGAATCAGCCAGGCTGCGGCCAAGCCCGGAGTAGTGGAAATGGTCAGGGTTTGGGGAACAGTGTCCGGATAGAAGGTCTCCAGGCTGCTGCGAATGTCCAATAATGCGCAATGAGTCTGGCGATATAGCAACTCGCCCTCTTCGGTCAATGCCACACCTTGTCCAGATCGTTTGAATAGCGTCGCTCCGAGGCGGGTTTCCAACGTCTTGACCTGGTGGGAAATGGCCGCGGGGGTAACAGAGAGTTCCTCTGCTGCCGCTTTAAAGCTACCCAGTCGCGCAGCCGCCTCGAAGGTGCGCAACGCGTTAAGCGGAAGAGTCGAAAACACGCATCGTTCCCTAGATGAGTTGAATTAATGAGTATTCAATTTATCTCATTTTTCTTGGTGTGTACGGAGCGATACCGTCGCGGATATTCGATCTACTCAACCTTCGGAAAACACCATGCAAGGACCTTCGCGAAAAATTCTTCAAGCCATCCTCTATGAGTCAATCGCTATTGCGGTGCTATCGCCCAGCATCTCGTTGATATACGACGAAGGTCTGGCTCATTCGGGTGCGCTGTCGTTGATGTTGTCTGTCTGCGCGCTGCTGTGGAACGTGCTGTTTAACTACGTTTTTGAATTCTGGGAAGCGCATCAGCAGCAGCGCGCTCGCACGTTGGGCAGGCGCTTGCTCCACTCACTGGGTTTTGAGGGCGGGCTAGTTCTACTGTTGGTGCCACTGGTGGCATGGTGGCTGGAGATTTCTTGGTGGGCTGCACTGGTCACCGATCTGGGGTTGTTCGTTTTCTTCTTCTTTTACGCGCTGGCGTTTCAGTGGGTCTTCGATAGGGTGTTTGATGTACCAAAGTCAGCGAAGGGGGAGGTTTCGGTTAACCCATAATTCGCCCGAAACTCCGATTAGCCTACCTGCAGCAGCACTAGGATTTTTGAATGAAAAATGCGATCAAGGCGATTGAGAACTACATATTCGGCAAGGACGGAAATCGGCCAGACTTATTGCGGTATGCTTTCAGTCCAGACGCAACTCTTAACGTGCTAGTGAAGACAAACACTATCCTGTTTCCTCCCAGCGTCCAGGGGCGCGAAGAAATTGCTGAAGTACTGGTACGCCGCTTTAGCCTGCAATATGAGAACGTTTATACATTCTGCATTGGAGACCCTCCAAAGCCCGAAGCTAATGTTCATAAGTGCAAATGGTTAGTGGGCATGTCAACAAAAGCGACTGGAGAGTTACGTTTAGGCTGCGGGGATTATCATTGGGTCTTTTCACCGCAAAGTGGCCTGGCCATTCAACTTTCCATTACGATCGACCACATGTTGGAGTGCCCTTCCCAGCATATGCGGGAAGTAATGGATTGGCTTCAAGGTCGCAGCTATCCATGGTGCGAATCTGCCGACATGCTTGATTCGGCACCGCCGCTCACTTGCCTACAGCCGGTTCTTGTCTACGTTGCTGCATGACCCTATTGATGTAAACGTGTGCGAGCATACGCGTTTGGCCGTGAGCAGCCCTTCACGAAGGACAGCTATGGGCCGTCCTCCATCTGTCGCGACAGCGCTATCACAGGTGCATTGGTAGCCCTCGGACGCTCAGGACAGATGCTTTATCTATATGTAGATTGAAGTTATTTATGGATTGCAAATCCGCCTGCGCCGGTTCGATTTCGGCCTCCACCCTTGAATCCCCCGTGGATTAACGTCTGCGGGGGTTTTTATTGCCTGGGTGAAAGTGCTGGCGTACCAAAACTTTCCTATTTCCTCGGGTTCGCAATGGCTCGGACGCGAACGTAAATCTTCTTCGTAGTCTCCTGTTTTGAGTGTCCGAGAAGCCGGCTTGCATCGCCTAGATCGAGAATTTTAAGCGCTTATGCAAACATGCAAAGGCCCTGAAGGCATGAGAGTTCAGGGGCCGCCAGAGCCAGATGCCTGCGACTCTTATTCAGCCCAAAAAAGAAGAAAGGTCGCAGCGTGATCACTATCGGCGGCGGTGCTTTCGGTCTTAGGAGGAGACCGAAAGTATTAAATTAGTCAGTTTCCTATTTGCTCTTCAATGCTGCAGCCGCCCTCCGTGACCGGTGATGGCCATTTGATTTGGGTTGGGGTATTACGGGAAACCGTGGATTTAGAGAACTAAAATTGTCGCAGGAGCCGGCTAAGTCTGTTCTACCGTCTCCTGCTTTCGCAACGGGCTTCGTTCCCACCCTTGACCCTACAACGGGCCGCTCAGGCACGGAAAGCGAGGCACCGTCCTTTGGGGAATCCTCGTGCCTGATGGACGACCACCGAGCAAGAGGCGCAATTTAGAGGTGGAAATCGCCCGCAGCCTCCGGCTGGTAAAGCACTTTCCTGATCTCAATCCGGCGGGTCCGATCAGAAATTCGCCAGTCGATGGCGTCCCCCTCCTGATAGCCAAGGATGGCGGCGCCTATATCGGAATACACGGAATGCTTCCCTGCGGTGCTGTCCGCGTCTTCAGGGTAGACCAAGGCCACTTCGATCTCTTCGTCGTCCAGTTGCAGCAAGGCCTTGGAGTTCATCGTGACGACATTGCGCGCCACCTGCTGCGGCTTGACGACAATGGCTCGCTCAAGCTCATGTTCGAGTTCAAAAACGGCCGGGCCTTGCTCGAGCGCGATCAGGCTCTCGAGCCTGGCCTTGTCGATTTCAGTGATGTAGATCTCAGTGGAGTCGGCAACGGTACCTTCGCGCAAGAGCTGGAGATAGCGCCCCGCCGTCATGGACAATGATTTCAATGTCGGCGTTTCGCTTTCAAGCACAAAGCCGCTGCGTTGAAAGGCTTTCAGCGAGCGCGTGTTGTCCGGGTGGATCTTGGCGATGAGCTTCTCGGCCCGCATGTCGAGGAAGGCCAGTTTCATGCCTTCGCGGATGGTGCGAGCGCCAAGGTTTCGGCCCCATTTGTCGCTGTCTCCGATGACCAGAACTATCTCGCAATTGGAGCCGGTCTTGATCAGACGGACAAAGCCCACCGGGGCGTCATGCCGGTCATAAGCCATGAAGAATCGACCGCCCCGGTTGAACAGATGGGTCAGGATCGGCAATTGAGTTCGATCGATGACTTGCTCGATGGAGCGGGAGACATCGCGTGAATCGCTCAGATAGCAGGTAACGCGCTCATCCTCCAACCAATCCATCAATGTCAGCGCGTGCGCCCGAGTAATTTCAGGGCACAGCGAAATGAAAGGCTTGTTCATCTTAACCACACTTATTTGTAAAGAATGGAAGCCCTCCATGGCTATGGTCATTACGGTTTGTCGGCAGCCGGCCATTCTAAGATATACCGTGAATAATGGCGAACATCCCTGCGAGTTCGAGGAAATCATCGTTCTGCCTCTTGATCCGACCCAGAGGTTCGCCGCAAGCGGCTCCATCAAATGTACGTGGATGTCGTGGCATTACTGGGTGAACGGTTTTAGTGCTTTAGATAATGTGTCCGAACCCGCTTTGGGGGTGGTTTCGAGTGTTTCTGGCCGCAAAGGTCCGTCTGGCTGCGTTTCAGCGCAGCACTGCCGATGTGCGCCTGGAGATGTCCGGTCGGGCCGATCTATTCGCTGAACGCATGTTTTCCGTTGGTGGCAATAAGGTCTTAAAAGCTTTTAATAAAACCTTGTCTTATGTCAGGTAGTTTTTTTTAGAATTAGAAAATAAAGATAGATAGGTGTTGCATCTCCAGTTCCTTCCTCTGTCCAACGCTCTTGTGTTGCAAAGCAAAAAAGTACACAGCGTATGAGATTCGCAAAGTCTTCATCTGTTTTACGGTGCTGTTTCTCTATCGCCCAGAGTTCTAGTGCAAGCTTTCTCCGGAGATCTCCATCGCTTTCTATACGTTCTCGCAGGATACTTTCTTCGATATATGGAATCAGCATGTTTAACTTAGAAACAGAAATGCTAGCAAGTACACCGCCGTCAAAAAGACTGAGCAAATAGCGAGCGTACTGACGTGTCACTTCACTCAAAGACACGCTCGCTTCAAGTAACGCCTCTTCAAGGCAATCGAACTCTTGAACCTCCAGGCTATCAATCATTATACAGCTCCATTTTTTACTCTCATCGTGCAGCAGCAATCGGCCTAAAGCGGCCTGTGCAGATTCGGGAAGGGGTTCGAATCCCTATTTTCGCAACCCTGGCTGCATTTGGCGAACTGGTTGTTGGCTAGGGAGGTGAGGTTGTGGGGCAAAAATGGAGCAATCCATACGCCAAACTGAATCGCCCCTGCGCATCGTGCAGCTCGGGCACCGTCGATGTTGGTTAGAATGGCGTGTTGAAGTCTATTGCTCGCAAGGAAACCCAATGAGCACTGAAAAGCCAGAGCCTTTGCTCATCCTTCAAAGGTTTCTAGATAATGTTTATGTGAAGGCTTCGCAAAGCCAGAATGTTTTACTCAAAAGAAATCATGGCCACTACACATACGCGAATGGAATACTCTTCGTCTACGTGACGATCTTCCCTAAAGAGGTTGAGCTTGTTTTTGAAAGCAAGCAGGTAGGTAACGGGGTTTTTAGTATTGTTTTGGATATGTGCATGTCCAGTGGAGAAGTACTGGCTGGCAACCTGCTGTCTCTGAATGGGAGATGCGAGGAGATCAGCACGGCATTGGCTTCGCAAGAAGACTGGGTGTTGGCCCTATTGTTAAAGTGCTTGGGCAACTGAGTCTTGTTTCAGGAGCGTGGACACCGCAGGCGTTCCGGTTTGCCGGTTCGCGTGCGCCGAGTTTATGCAGTGACCGCTTCTGGCTGTGGATTCAACCGGTCGATGCAACAGATTGGCTAAATCGTTCGGCGGGTGTTTCGTAGTCTAGTGTTTTCCGAGGGCGGTTATTTAGCTGCCTTGCAACTTCATTGAGCGTGGCTCGCGGATGCAACTGCGTCGAACTGAGCCAAGGCATCCACCGTTGATCGGCAGGCTGCCCATGCTCAACACGATGTTCGATGAGCAGCCAATACCCCCGGACTTGTCTTACTTGGGCAGCGACAACGGCACGCCCCAGATGGGATCTTCCATGCCTTGCTTGCCCAGTGGGGTGATCTGCATGGGCTGGAGCCTGGACAGCAGTTGTCGGTGCTTCTCGCTCAGGTTGCGTTGCTCAATGAGGTTCTGCGTAAAGCTCATGGGCGCCGGCCAGGTATAGACGGTCAGGTTGTCGAGCGGACACTCGATTTTCTTCGGATCGATCGCCCGGCACTTCGACTGCTGGTACTTGTAGCCAGGGGTCTTCAGATGCATGCGTGGGGCCAGCAGCAATTGCCCGCCCTGGATGGTGAAGCTGGCGAGCGCCTTGTCGACCGGCAGGCGCGCCTGGACCTTGATCGCGGGAACGTCGCGAGAGTCGGTCTGTTGGTAATAGCCGGCCGGGGAGCCCGCCGTCGTCTGGGTATATTGCTGTTCACCCCAGCTCACGCAGGCGCCCGAAGCCCTGAGCACGGCGGTACAGACACTCTGGGTCTTGGTCTCGCTGCCATAGGTGGCGTCCTTCCAGACCTCTTCCCTGTAGTACTCGCGATACAGCTCGGGGGACAGGTACGCAGTGCCGTTGGCCCCACGACCCGAACCGGGCGGGCCGCTGCGGGCGCCGACCTGGTCGAGCAATCCTTTGATCTGGTAGTCATCGCCGCCGGTCAGCAGGTATTTGCCGGGCGGCAGGATATGCACCTCGAAGGCCTTGAACAGATAGGTTTCGTCAGGCTTTCTCTGCAGGGCATTGGTCTGGAATTTGCGGCCGAAGGTGATCTTCGGATCTTTCTCGTATTCCCAGATTACCGTCGGCGTCCATTGAGTCATGGTCAGCGCGTCGCTTAGCGACTTGTGTGGCATTACGTCGGCCACCAGTACCACCGCCATGTTCCCCTTGAGTGCTGCGTCCATTAGGTCCAGCAACTGCGCGTAACGCGGATCGTCCATGCTGCCGTACGCACCCGAATCAAGATTGGACATGCAGCCGGAGAGGGAAAGAGAGAGAAGTAACGCAGCGGGTAGGGCCATACGCGGCCGAAACAGTTTCATGTAGCAATCCTTGAAAGCCATGGGCGATCGTACTCTGCGGGCGATCTATGTCGGGCCAGTCACTGCGGCGCCAGGGCCACGCCGGTGCAGCGGCCACGAATGGAGAAGTCCTTGATCTGTCTGGCCTTGTCGACAGTCATGGAGAGGGTGCAGCCGCTGGTGTGGGTGACGTCGTCCCAGTAGTTGGTGTGGACCATCACGCCGCCCTGCATCTCGCTGGAGCTGCCGACCACTTCCTTTTTCACGTAGGAGGTGTCGCGGTACCACTGCATTTGCACCTCGCTGCGGTCGGGGGAGGGCTGCATGCGTCCGGGCGGGCCGAAGAAGTCGATGGCTTCCTTGGCATCGCGTCCCTTCCATTGCTGGCCGGCCATGTATTCCGGGAGGGTGGGAATGCAGCCGCTCAGCAAAGGCAACAGCAGGCCGAGGGCAAGTAGGTGCCGGGTCATGACGGCCTCCTTCATTGCGGGCTGTTGCCGAGCATTGCGTCCAGGCTCTGCACGGCCTCGCTGTTGGCCTGTATGCCATACAGTTGCTGGAACATGGCCTGGACGGTCTCGACCATGCGGCCGGCGGCCATTTTGCCCATTGGCAGCATCTGGTTGTTTTCGCGGTTGCCTGCTGCGCAGACGAAGGCGAAGCTGCGCTGCAGCCAGTAGTCTTTCGGGGCGATCCAGCCCTGGGCGGTGGTCACGTCTTTCATGGCGTGGTCGAAGCGGCGCATGGCTCGGGCGCTGTCGAAGCGCACCTTGCGCTCCTTGCACTTGTACTGGATCTCGTAGGCCACCAGCACGGGCATCGCCGGGTCTTCGAAGATCTGCATGATCATGGCCGACTGCACCCCCTGGGGCTTTTGCAGGATGCCGGCGGCATCGGCAACGAATACCTCGTTGTGATAACGCTCGCCCTTGCCGTAGACGATCCAGTAATCACCTTGAGGGCTGTTTTGCGCCATGGCGCTGGTACATAGCAGAATCAGGGATAGTGGCAGCCACCTGGCGGAGGGGAAGGATATCGCCATGGTATTTCGTTCCTTGAGGGATATTGTCCTCGGCCGCGTGGGGCCGTTCAGAGGAATGAATATAGGTGTGGCCGGCAACGATGGTCGATTAGGGCGGATGTGCTAATGGCTCATTGCCGTTATCGATTGGGGGCGCGAAGCCTGCGAAGGATGGCCGTCTGCACGATCAGTACCTTGGGCGTGCACAATCCCGGTGTTAAAGTGCCGCCACTCAAAAGGGAGAGCGGGATGCGGGGCCAGATACTGGATATCTCGACAGAGGTCGAATCATTGCTTGTGCAATTGGGAGCAACTGGTCGAGGGCTGCATGAAAAACTCAGTTCCATTGAGGGAATGATCAGCCCGCCGATGGCGAAAAAGATCCGCTGGATTGCCAGCGTACGCAACAAGGCGGTTCATGAGAGCGTGGTTGAGGTGGATCTTCAAGGCTTCTGCAAGGGCGGGGCTGAAGTAGTCGCTTACTTGAAGCAGCTTGTGGCTTCGATTACAGCCAAGCAGGCCAAGCACAAAGACCCGAAGGTTGCTCCTGAGCCAGGCAAGCCCTGGGCCGAGAAGGATGGCTGGGAGAAGACCAGGACGGTCGGTACCTATATGGTGGCCGGCGCGGCTGTTGTAGCTTGGCTGTTCATGTCTTCCAAGTAAGTCTTCAGATTTGTGTATGGCCCGGCTCGCTTGCCGGGCTTTTTCGTTTCCGACGGCCTGATGCTGGCGACTGTCGCTGTGGATCGAGCCGGTATTGCTGAGTCTCGGATGCTCTGTCATCGAGTGCTGAGTTGCCTGGCAATCACATCTCAATAGTCGGCATGGTGCTTTTGCCGCAACTTATCAGTTGTCCGGCGGTGACCTGCAGTCCGCTTGTTGGTTTTGCCGCGTACCCGGCAAAGAAGCCGACGCAGACCAATGCAATGTAGAGGACGGTTTTTCTCAGGGCCATGCTGGCACTCGCTCACTGTGTGATTGGAAAATGTGCAGCACTGATCCTCATTGAGGGAAAAGGTTCCAGGTGACCGATGTTGCGCGTTTCCCGCGGGGGGCGCCGCAAGCCCGGCCATCGGTTAGTGCGGAACCTGGATGTTGTCTGCCAAGCGGGTACCTGATGCTGGTGTTCCATTGACAGTGATTCGGACCCAGGCCGCGACAGCGGATTGCAGCGGCCACTTTGCGGAATCGGGAGTCCTTTGTATCGACTCGCAAGCGCTGCCTGAGGTGAAGGCCTAGGTGACGGAGCAGCTCATGCCGTTTCCCTGGTGGATACCAACAGCTTCAGCAAAGGCTATCGGTCGGGGAAGGCGATGACAGGGGCGGAAGGCTCATGTCGCGAATGGCGGCTGCAAGCTTGTCCTGATAGATCGTCAGGATGGAGTAATCCAGCTTTTGGGTGATGTTGGCGCCGCCTGCGCAATTGGCCAGGAGTTCATCCAGGGCGCCCGCCACCAGGTCTGCGGTGACTTGCAGGACATTCAATCCAAAGCGGCTATCGACTATGACCAGATTCGTTAAATCGTACATACAGCCCCTGTGGTCACTGTGCTTATAAGTAATGGCTATGAGCCATTATCAGTTTAACTAAACGGCGGGTGCGCTGTCACTGGGAGAAGATGGCGCGCACTCGGGCGGACAACGGTTTGCGGTTTTGAATTTTCAGCACGCCTGCGGCAGCTCTGTGTACCATTGCGGCCCGTGAAAAAAGGACCAGGGGCAACCTGCATGCTGATACTCAAGAAGGGCGACAACCAAGGCTTGAGGGTGGGGCCGCGCTGGCCGTCTGCAAAGGTGTTGATGGAGCGCGAAGTCTTTGTGCAGCTGCTCAAGGTCCAGTCCAGCCTGCCGCGTTCGGTACAGTTGCTGGTGACCCGGGGCTACGAGAGCAAAAGCAGTTACCTGGGTTTTTTCAGGACGCTGTCACGCTGGCTGGGGATCAGGTTGTTCTGCCTGTGTTATCCGGGGCGTAAAGAGGAGCTGGAGGATATCTTCGGTTCCAATGGCCATGATGTGGATGGCACTCATATCGATGTGTCCATTGTCTTGGATGGCAAGCGCCTGCGCTTTCTGCCACTGGGAGTGTTTACCTCGCCGGCGCGGCAACGTCAGTTGCAAGGGCGATACGCGGCGGTCGTTGATGAGGTCAAGGGCCTTCTGCAGCGCTACGGTTTCGAGATTCATCGCAATCACACGGAAAGCCTGCAAATCCATTGCGACTACAAGGCCTGATAGCCAGGAGCCGCAGTCTCGGCCTCTGGCGCCGAGTCCATAGCGCTCATGCCATGAATGTAATAAGGAAGTTGTGTGTTGCGAAGCCTGTTGTTGCTGGTGTTGATCTTTGTCTTGAATGGATGCACGGCCCTGATTACTCGCACTACACCCTTGAGCTGCCCCTATATCGGCGTGCGCATGGATTGGGCATTGGCTAAGGAGAACAACGGTGTGCTCTGGCCGTTTCTGGCGTTGGATGCTCCATTTTCCGGCGTGGTGGATACGCTGATGTTTCCCTTGGAGTATCAGTACAGCTGCACACTTTGATCTTCAGCTGGCTGATGAGCACTGATGGCGGCGGGGCGCTATGTGCCTGATCTTCGATCAATGACAGAAACTAACGTCTACAGTTGAGTGTGAACTTGGCTTCCCAAGGAGAACCGGCATGCTCAAGTCCCGTTCGTTGATCGTTGTTCTTGCCGGCTTGCTCCTGGCTGGCGCTTCCCCTATGGCGTTGGCCGACCCTGGAAATGGCAAGGGGCAGGGGCACTCCAAACACAGCTCGCAGGATGATCAGGGTGGGCATGGCAAGGGCAAGAAGTCAGGCGCCGATGACTGGAGTCATGGTCCCAGTGTCGACCGCGGCAGTGTCCTGGGCATATTGGGTGGGCACCGTGACTATTGGAGCCCGGGGCCGGCATTGCCCCCAGGCATCCAGAAAAACCTGGCCCGGGGCAAACCTCTGCCCCCGGGCATTGCCAAGAAGCTGGACCATCGACTGCTGGGACAGCTTCCTCGCTATGACGGTTATGAATGGCGGCAGGCCGGAACTGACCTGATTCTGGTGGCCATCGCCAGCGGGATCATCTACGAAGTGCTCAATGACGTCCTCAACTGATTGACGGGCCTGTTGAGGTTTCAGCCTGTTGCGGCTGAAACCTCAACATTGAGTCCGTCTTCTCGAAGCGTTATTGCCAGCGCTTGAACAGCACGCTGGCATTGACCCCACCAAAGCCGAAACCATTGGACAGTGCATATTCCATGGCCACTTTGCGTGCCTCGCCGCGCACCAGGTCAAGGCCCTCGGCGGCGCTGTCCGGGTTGTCCAGATTGAGGGTCGCAGGCGCGATCTGGTCACGCAGGGCAAGGATGGCAAAGATCGCCTCGATCCCTCCGGCGGCACCCAGCAGATGGCCCGTAGCAGACTTGGTGGCGCTGATGGCCAGGCCGCTGCCGCTGCCGAATACAGTCCTGATGGCGGCGAGTTCGCCCTTGTCGCCCACCGGCGTGGAGGTGGCATGGGCATTCAGGTGCTGGACCTGGGAGGCTTGTACGCCGGCCTGGCGCAGGGCCTGCTGCATGGCCCGCCGGGCGCCGTCACCATCTTCCGGGCCCGCGGTCATGTGGTAGGCGTCGGCGCTGGTGCCATAGCCCACCAGCTCCGCAATGGGTTGTGCGCCCCGAGCCAGGGCATGTTCCAGTTCCTCGATGACCAGCAGCCCGGCCCCTTCACCCATGACAAAGCCATCCCGTGCCTGATCGAAGGGGCGTGAAGCCCGTTCCGGGGTGTCGTTGTACTCGCTGGACAGGGCCCGAGCTGCGGCGAAGCCACCCAGGCTGACCCGATGAATCGCCGCCTCAGCTCCGCCACAGACGGCGATGTCGATTTCACCGGCGCGGATCATCCGCGCGGCGTCGCCAATGGCCTGGACCCCGGCAGCACAAGCGGTGACCGGCGCTCCCAGTGGGCCCTTGAGGCCGTGGCGGATCGAAACATGACCTGCGGCCATATTGCTCAGGAATGAAGGAATGGTGAACGGTGATAGACGCCGCGGGCCCTTGTTGTCGGTGGTTCGCACGGCATCGGCGATGGCCGGGAAGCCCCCTACACCCGAGGCAATGATGGTGGCTGTACGTTCCTGGGCCTTGGGGGTATCGGGTTTCCAGTGGGCCTGGGCCAGGGCTTCTTCCGCCGCTGCCAGGGCGAAGAGGATGAAACGGTCCATCTTGCGCTGTTCCTTGGGAGCCAGCAGCTGGTCCGGGTTGAAGCCGGCCTGGGGGTCCTCGAGCGCGTCGGGCACCTGGCCGCCAATGGTGGTGGGCAGATCCTGGATAAACTCTTCCGGCAATTGACGAATTCCGGATTGTCCCGCCAGCAAGCGCTGCCAGACCTGCTCGACCCCACAACCCAGTGGAGTGATTGCGCCCATACCGGTGACTACGATGCGTTTACTCATGCGGGTCCTGCTCCTTCAGTTGGTTTGCGTGGGGAACAACGAAACGTGGACGATACTATCATCATGAAAGTAACATCCGAATCCACAAATACCGAGGTGCATCGCAGGAGCCCGTCATGCAACGAAAAAGTCTGATCGACGCTGAATGTCCCATTGCCCGCAGCCTGGAGCGAGTCGGCGAATGGTGGAGCATCTTGATCATGCGCGACGCGCTGCACGGCCTGAGACGCTTCGACGAATTTTCCCGCAGCCTGGAGATCGCCCCGAACATGCTGACCCGGCGCCTGAACTCCCTGGTGGAAGCGGGGCTGCTGGAACGTCAGGCCTACAGTGAACGGCCCTTGCGCTATCAATATGTGCCCACTGCCAAGGGCGAGGATTTCCGTGTCGTGCTCATGGCCTTCGTAGCTTGGGGCAATCTTCACTACGCGCCCGAGGGCGAAAGCGTGCAACTGGTCGAACGTGAAAGCGGACGACCTGTGCAGCCAGTGATGGTGGATGTTGCCGATGGTCATCTGGTGCCGTTGCAGGCGTGTACGGTGCAGGCGGGGCCCGCCGCCAGCGCCGGCATGCGTCAGCGACTGATGGCTATGGCGGAGTGAGTCCGGCTTGGGGCTGGCTCCGTGGAGCGGCTACGCTGCCTGGCGGGTCGCTCTGGACGGTAGGCCCCGGAAGAAGGGCGGAAGGATTGAGGTTACTGGGGATCAATTTGCCCGCCACGTAGCCGCTGTGGCTGATCAGGGCCAGCAACAGCAGTGTGTTGTGCAGTTTCGGCAACACCTCCAGCACCCAACTGCCGGAGCCCAGGCTATGGCCGACGGCGGCGCCATAGACAAACACCACCACCATGGTGATCAGCAGCATCTGCAGGCGCGGCAGATCGACGATGGCGCCATTGGTCACGTCCTCGCCGCGAATCAGGTCGGCCAATCGTGCATCCTTCGGGTCGCTCTTCATCAGTACCTGTCCCTTGGCCGATGGCAGTGCGACCAGGCTCTGGCTGTCGAGCAACTGCTGCCCGGTGGCTGCCAGAGCGCTATTGTCTGCGGGTTGCTCGGCCTTGCGGTTCAAGGCCATGGGGGCAGTGACGAAGCTGGCCAGGCTGAAGCCCATCAACGCGATCAGGTTGTAGTCCAAGTCCACCATCAGCGCTGTAGTGGCATTCCCCCGGACAATGTTGCCGATATACACCGTATACAGGGTGGCCAGCACCAGCAGGGTCCACAGGGTCATTTGCAGGCGTGACAGCGAGTAGCGGTTGCGCTCGTCGATCAGCACTCCTAGTACCCGGCCGCGAATTCGCAGGCCGGCGAGGACGAACAAGACGAACAGGCCGGCCAGGCAACTGGCCCAGGCGCTTAGGCGCGGCCAATCGAATGCAGGTGCAACTGCCAGGTAAGGGGGAGGATTGGGGTGACTCAGAAGTAGGGCGGCGGGTGCTCCGGTCGCGAGCAACACGCCCAGCGTACGCAGCAGATAGCCATTGGTTTTCATCGTGGCAGACCCTCTCCTTGTGTAGGCGGTTCTTTGTCCCTGGTCTGCGAGGCTGCTCTTGTTCTCAGGCTATTTACCGTCGCGAGCGCCCTGTGGCCTATGGCCGCCGGGGCGCCTGCTGTTGGGTATAGCGAATCTTTTTCCTGGCCGTTTGCCGTTGGTCGGGTGCTTTGTGTGGGGGCGGCGGGTGTCAGCGAGCGCCAAGCCCGCGGCGCCAGGCCGGGTGGAAGTGTCGCCAGTGGGCGTCCTGTGCCGCAGCCAGGAGCTCGCGGTCACCCCGGGTATCGCCCCAGGCCCTGAGTCGGTATTGGCTCAATGGGCCGTAGACACTTTCCAGGCGTAGCACCTTGTTCTCGCAACGGCAGTTGTGGCCGGCGATGCGGCCGGTCAGCACGCCATCGACCACCTCCAGTTCGGTTCCGATCAGCCTGACGCCCAGGCGTGTGGCAAAAGGCTGCAGGACCAGGGCCGGCGACGCCGAGCACAGGGTTACCAGCGCTCCGGAGCGCAGTTCCCCGGCTACGGCTTGCAGTCCACTCGGGCGCATGAGCCGGGTCCAGGACTTCAGGCAGAAGGCTTGCGCCTGTTGCTGGAGCCATGCCGTCTCGATGCCCTTGAGAAAGGTGCTGATCAGCTGTGCCTTGAGTTGGTCGCGGTCAACGCGCCGAGTCAGATAGCCCAGGCTGGGCAGTGCCAGCTTGAGTATCCGTTGGTTGAACTCCCGTTGCCCGAAGGCAAACTTCAGAAAGGGCACGAAGCTGTCGTGGTGGGTGAGGGTGCCGTCGAAGTCAAATACTGAAAGCACTCGGTTGGCATCGGCGTTGAGTCCAACGGTGTCCGGGGGGAGCGGCTGTGTTTCAGCCTCTGCACTCAGGGGTGGCAGGGCCGTAGGGGGTTGGGGCGACATAGGTGTTCTCAGTGCTTGCAACCGGCTGATTCGCGCCGGTGTTGCCATTAATGAATGCAGTTTACGCGCTCCAGCCTTTAGCGGCTGGCCGGGCAGCCGGCGGATCAGAGGCGCAGCATGGGCAACGGCTTCCAGGGGCGGATCAGCAGTTGTTTGAAAGACAGCTGAACCAGGCGCAGATGAAAGCCCGCATCAGGAAAGGCTGAAAATACCCGGCGACGATCGTCTCGCGAGATGCCGAAACTCAACATTCCCAGCGACACATCTATCCAGTCGGCTCGGCGAAAGCCTTCCACCAGGCTGTCTGGGCGTGGGGCGGCGGCAGTGATCTTGTGGTGTTGTTCGATCATTGTCAGTACTTCGGTTTTCCACTCGGGCCTATGGATTTCATCCAGGTGGGCTTCAGCCAGGCGCAGCGACGGCGGTAGATAGTCGAACGTCCTGGCGGTCCAGATGCCCAGGTCGTGGAAGGCGCCGGCAATGGCCAGTTTCTGCAACTGCTGGGCATCGGCACTGATGAGCAGGTTGCAGAAGTTGAGCACCCGGTACACATGGTTGCGATAGCCGGTGAAGTCCTTGCCCAACTCTTGTTGATAGCGTTGCAGCAATTCATCCAGCGGTTCCAATCGGGTCAGCAGCATTGCTTCTTCCTTGCGGGGCCGGGGCAGGGGCCGGTCGTCTATATCCAGGCTGGGGCTCATTGGCTTGCAGAGGTGCTGACGCGTGCTCTTTCAACCATGGCCACTATGGTGGCGCAGAGTTCTTCCTGGGCTTGTGCGGGAGTGATTTCCCCCAGCGCCGCCGCGTGGGAAACCGCTTCCGCCGCACCGAGCATGGCGCGCAGCCCGGCCCTTGGGATCATGGCTCCGGCGGCGAAAGGTTCCAGAGTATTGCGGCACTTTTCCAGGAATATCGCCTGGTAGTCGCGCTTGATGATTTCAAGCTCCGGTGAACTGGCCAGGGCGGCAATCACCCCCGGGATTTCGCGGCCCTGCAGCAACACACAGTCGACATAGGACGTGGCGATGACCGCTGCGCGGGCGGCAAGGGTCGGTTCGCTGGTTTGCAGGGCCTGTTCCATCAGCAGAGTCTGGCGCTGGTCAAAGTCCTGATACAGCGCCGCCAGGAGCACCGCTCGAGTACCGAAATGGTCGTAGACCACCGGCTTGGTGACGCCGGCCTGTTCCGCCAGATGCCCCAGGGTCAGCGCCTCAGTGCCGTGCTCGCGGACAATCTGCCAGGCCACGGCCATCAGTTGTTGCAGACGTTGCTCCCGTGATAGGCGCCGTCGCGGCGATGAAACGGAATCGGTTTTCTGACTGCTTGACATGGCTATATACCAAAAGTAACTTACCGACATTAACTTACTAAAAGTATATAAAGCTCGATCCCCTAGCACAATCCGTCCGCAGGAGTACTCGCCGTGCATGCACTTATTGTTGTCGCTCATCATGATCCCAAGTCTCTCACCCATAGCCTTGCGTCGCAGATTGCCGAGGGGCTGGGGGCGGTTCCGGGCATTCATTCGAGATTGCCGATCTCTGGGCCGAAGGGTTCGAACCACGATTCGGTGCTGCCGATATCGCAGTGCATCGAACCCTGGCGCTTCCTCCCGCCGATGTGCTCGCCGAACAGGCACGCATCGACCGCGCCGATGCCCTAGTGCTGGTCTACCCGGTTTACTGGTGGTCCATGCCGGCGCTGCTCAAGGGCTGGATCGATCGCGTGTTCTCCAACGGTTGGGCCTTCGATTTTCGCCCCGATGCCAAGCTGGAGAAAAAGCTTGGACGTCTGCGCGTGCACCTGGTGGGGGTTGCCGGGGCCGACGCTGGCACTTATGAGCGACATGGTTATCTCGGCGCGATGCAGACCCAGATCGACCATGGGATCTTCGACTACTGCGGAGCCAGTGTGTTGACCTCGCAACTGATCTTTGACTCGGAGAGCGGGGATGTGGCGCCTTGCCTGGAGCGGGCACTATCGCTAGGCCAGGCACTGTTCAGTCCTGCCGCGGTCGTCGAGTCGGCGTGAGAGGGGGGATAAGGGAGGTTGGAACAGTTTTTCAGCGAGATTTCTTACTTGGCTTCAAGGTCCGCTTCGGGAGGGGCCGGTTCCAGTTTCTAGCCCCAGCAACACCAGGCAAAGGTGGTCAGGCATAGCATCAGGGGCAGGGCGTCGAGAAAGTCATTCATACCAACACATTCCATTCAGGCAAGTGCCGGCAATTTAAGGTGAGCAATATTGTCTGTCTGTTGCGATTCTGTGAATTTTCAGCGTTTTTTCGTTTAAAGCTGGAGGGCTGCTCGCGGTCCAGCGATGGGTAACTCAGGCCTATCGCCATGGAGCCCGGAAAGCTTCGGAAAGGCCTGCCCTGAAATTAAAATACTCAAAAAAAGTGTGGATATTTAATGACTTAGGTGATTTTATTTACGTTTTTTTCTTCAAACATCTTGTTACAGAATGTACTGTTCCGTTACTATAGCTCCGCGTTCACCTACCACGGTTTATGCATTTTTAGCCCCAAGTGTCCATCAGCTACTTGGGCTTTTTTTTGCCTGAAATTTGCCTCCGTCCCCATTCTCGACGCACTTTTCCCACGCAAGATTCAGAATCGGGCCCAGCTCAGGGCCCGGCAGCCAGCAACCCCGGAATTCAGTGCTCCAGGATGTGCAGTCCTTCCTCCGCCTGTGGAGGCACGAAGTAACGGCAGATCAGCTCGAATTGTTCCTCACTGGTACTGAAAGGGTGATCACCTTGGCTGTTGCGTTCGCGCAGCCTTGTCAGGCAGACATATTCATCGACATTCAACAGGTGCAGTCGATGCTCGACCTGGGCCTGGTCTGCCAAGGCTCGCAACCAGGCGCGCTGGGCCAGGGTATTGGCGGGGAAGTCCAGCACGACATTGGTTCCCCCACGCAACAGGTTGATGACCAAAGGCTCCAGCGCGTTTTTCAGGCGCTGGGCATGCAGCATATAGTCAGCCACTGAATGAATCAGTCCCGGGTATAGCTGCGCCAGCCATTGGTCCTCACAGATCAACACACTGCCGGGAGCTTCGGCCAGTCGCTTGGCCAGTGTGGATTTACCCGCGGCGATCTTGCCGCACAGCAGGTGTAGAACAGCAGGGGATGAGGGGTTCATGCTTTTCTCCTGGGGTTTGCGCCTCAGAAGACTGGTGATAAACCCCGCCTTCGAGGCGGGTTGTTTAGGGTTTGAACGACCGCTAGCCCACCTTGCTGATGAAGGCGGTAATAATCGCGGTGGGACGGGACTGAAGATTCAGGTTCATAGGCTTGAAACTTACACAACTGACGGAAAAAAGCACAGAGCAGAATAACGCAGGAGTAGCAGCGGCGCCCTGACGATCAGAGAGTGGCCTGACTCAGAAACTGCTTAGCAGAACTGCGAGGTGGTTAACATTTTTGTGTGTTTTTCGATACACAGGATCAGGCGCTGACCTATTCTGAACAGGAAAAATCCACAAAATCCCACACAGAGCGAGAAGCCATGCTCTCCACCAGCGAGCTGTGTCACATATTGGAGTCCGGCTTTCTCCCGCTTTCCTGCGTCTGCAGCGTGCATCCCAATGGTTCCTTGACGATCAAGATCTACGATGCCGATTCTGGTCGAGTGGACTTGTTGCTGACCGGTGTCTCGACGGCTGAACTCACCAGTGTGCGCGACATCTCCAACCTGATCGGCGAGTTGCGCACCGAACTCCGGGCTGGACGCAGAGCCTTTGCCGGTGGTTTTACCCACTACGCCGGATAAGGCCATCCGGCTGTCATTGGTGACAGTTGAACATGTCATGCTGAACGCCTAGCTTTGTGTCGTTCGCCCGGTATCTATGACTCTTTACCGGTTCATGGATGGCGAGGTCATGCGTACTGGGCGAACTCCGTTGGCTATCGGCGAGCTTATTTCCTGCCTGGGCCTATAGTCTTCCATCGTAGTGTCGGCACCTGGTCACTGACCCGGGCGTGGCATGCCATGAATTTTTACTCTTCGACCTGTCCTTGCGGATTGGCTCGATATCAAGGAAGACCTCCATGAATATAGGCAATACGCCCCCCGCCAATTACACCTACGCGCAACTTTCCAAGGTGCTGGAAAACAACCGTACAGTTGCGCAGGTCAAGGGCCCTGAGGCGCCAGTGGAGCAGGAGTTTTCGACTCATCTGGAGACTGAGTTGGCCGCCACCCAGGAAGACCGGCTCAAACTCAACCTATCGTTGGGTTTTCTGGCCGAAGCCTGAGGCCTGGCAGTCGCCGACTTCGCGCCGAACGTTTTGCGTGGCTTGGCTGGTGTCAGTCTCGAAGGAGCTTGGGGCTGATGATAAGTCTTTATAAATCAGTTGGTTGGCTAATCTGTCCATGTTAGTCTTGGCGCCGTTGCAAACGTCGATGCAGTGCTTGGTAGCCCTCTCATGAATGATCACGCCGTTACTGTAGGTTCCTGATTTACTGTGTTTTTTTACACAGGATTCAGAGTGGAGGGAGAGGTTTTTTTGCCTGCTTCGACCTTGCTTCACAAGGACTGGATGTATATATTCCACACCCTGCTTTAAGCACTGGCCGGCCTGATGCCGATCGACTGTTCCAGTGTCGCGTGATCGCGCTACCGCCCGAATGGCGAAACTGGTAGACGCATGGGACTTAAAATCCCCCGCTCGTAAGGGCGTGCCGGTTCGATTCCGGCTTCGGGCACCATCTAAAATCAAGGGTTTACGGGCTATAGCCAGTGTAAATGCCTGTATCTTTCCGGTCCGCAATTAATCCAATGGTCCGCAATTCACTTTGTCGGTGAGACCTTCTTGCCTTTGCGGTTGCGGATGTACTGCTCGGTCATCACTACGGTGGTATGCCCAAGTTGATCTTTGGCCTGCATGATATCGCCGCTCGATTCCGCCTTGTCTGTGCCAGCCTTGGCGCGCAAATCACGCATCTGGAAGTCGGCTTTCTCAACTCCTGCGGCCTCTCTGGCCATATCAAACCTCCTTCGCAACATCGCCGCCGTCATCGGGGTGCCATCCTCTGCAACGATCAGCCGCGTCGAGCGGACTTTGTGTCCTGACTTCCGGGCCTTGATTCGATCAATTAAAACCTTCAGCTCACCCGTTACTTCGATACGCCGCTTGGCCTTTGTTTTGCCCTGGAGCACCCAGATCTGACCGTCTCGCACGTCTCGCTCATCCATGAGTCGTGTGTCTGTCACTCGTTGACCGGTCAAGTAGGCTAAATCCATCGCATCGTGCAGCCCGGCGTCGGCCTTGTCATGCACGCGCTTGAACAGCTCGTCCTCGACATAGGTGTCTCGGCCGGTTTCTTTGTTGCCCTTAATGCCGGAGCACGGGTTGGCCAGCGATGTGTAGCCCTTGTCCCTGGCGTAATTCCAGATGGCGCTCAATAGAGCTTTTTCCCGGTTTGCGCGGACCGGTGCGGATTTTCGCCAAGTCAGATACTGGCGGACATGGAGCGGTTCAATAGTTTCTAGGGGAGCCGGTGGGTCGTCGAAGAACGCCATTAGGTTTTTCAGCTCACGCACGTTGTCCTTTTGGGTGTTTTCCGCCTTGTCGGGCACCACGTCGACCATGTACTTCTCGGCCACGTAGCGAAACGTTACTACCTTGGCGACCAGGTCTACCGCGGTACGGTCGCGCTCCAGTTTCGCGTATTCCATGATTGCCAAACCGTAGTCGCTCCCCAGCGCTATCTCTTTGCGGTCCTTTCCGCCGGTGTCGTAGTAATAGTAGATGCGGCCGCTTCTCTTTTTGCGCTCACGCAGCCGGGCAATGGAGCCCGGCTTGGTTGGTCTTCTTCCCATCTCAACTGGCCTTTCTTGGCGTCCATACAGGTTTTTCGGGCTCGAATGATCCGACAGCAGTAACGGCTTGGGTCGTAACCGCTGGCCAGCCGTTGCGCTTGATCGAGTGCCGGATTCCGTTCTTCTTCAGGTTCAGGATTTGTCCTGCCTTGGTCCGCGCGCCAGTTAGCTCGCAAACCTCTTCGTGCGATAAAAATTGTATGTTCATGAGCGATCCACGCCGCGTGGCGGCAAAGGGTGGTTATTCGGCCTGTAGCCGGTAGTAGGTGGTGCACCGGCACCGTGGGCAGATCATGTCGCTGACGCCCGAGCCGTACTTCTTGCTTGGCACTTTTAGCCGCTCGCTTTCCATGTGCTTGTTCTTGCAGCGGCAGCACTGAACTTTTATGTCGGGCATGCGTGTCTCCTGCCCGCCATCGCCGGCAGGCTTTCCGATTGTTGAGTGGGGTGTTTCAGATGGCGCTGATGGTCGCCGGCGTTGCGCCTGGCTATGGTTTGCAGCGTTCGCCCGGCCTAGTCCTTCATTCCAAGTCCTGGGCTCTCGGGTCGGGTGGACTCTTCTGGACCAGTCCTGTCGGAGTGTGACCAGTCCGCTGAGTTTTACGACTCAGTTGGCTTGGGCCGTGACGGTTTTGTTGAACTTAGGTAACTTGGCATTTTCCCTTCACGGATGACTGATTCATGCCAAGAACGAATCGTATTGCAAAAAATGCCCTGAGCATCTCGCTGCTGGGCCTACTAGTCACTAGCACATTGGCCTTGGCGGAAACTCAAAAGGTGACCGATCTGTTAAGCAGTGGCTATGAGATCAAAGCCGCCTACCAGTCGCCAGCAAGAGTCGGCACGGTTCACTTTCTAATCTTGCAAAAAGGTTCGTCTGCGTTCCAATGTATGAGCTACGGCTCCGAAATAAGGCCGAAATTCTTCGACTATTCCAACACCTACTCTTGCGCAGAAGTTCAGGATCTGATTCCCGTCCCGCCTAACCTCGGGCAATGAACCAAAAGTGCATTTACGGTTATGGGTAACGCTGGATTTGGTTTAGGCCGCGCAGGTTCGGCAATGTCATTCATGGCCTTGGCCCCGTGTAGATGTTCCATGCGAGGTAGAGCAGGGCGGGGAGGATCATGGCTGCACCTCCCGGCGCGCCCATTGCACATAGGGGCCGTCCTCGGTATCGAAGATACCCATGAGGAACCACTCTGGTCCTGGAGATTCGGGATTCCAGGCGGTGCATGCAGCATCTTCATCTGGAAGGTCGTAGGCTTCGTCGCCAGAGTGCCAGCCCTTCAGCTCCAACCCCTGCTCCTTGACCCAGGCAATGTAGGGCGCCGGGTCTTCGCCTTCGCCAAAGCTCGGAATATTTGGGTGATACCACCAGCCATCCTTGTCGCGCTGGACCTCCACGGGTCCGAAGCGATTGGGGCTGTGCGTCGCGCAGGGCATCACGTAGAGCACGTCGGAATATTCGCCACCGCCGGAGCTGAAATTCATTTCGCAGCCGCACTTCGCCGGCGCGCCGTTGATGAACACGATCTTTTCTTCAGGCATGACTTGTCCTTGCCGCTGCTGCGGCTAGCTTGAATGTTGGTGTATGAGAGGAGGGGGCTTAGTTTATACTTGCGCCTTTATAGTGTTCATGGATGGAGGTTTTTTTGAATAAGGAAATGTACTTGCATAGCTTTCAATCTAACTCTGTGCACGAGTATCGCTGTCCGTCGTGCGGGGTTGGTATATTGAAGTTACATGGAGAGTTGCTGTCTGAGGAGTCAGTTGAGACTAAAGGTTTTCATTCAGAAGACTGGTTCGAAGTTGAACATGTTAGGCTTAATTTTGCCTGTACTTTACGTTGCACTAATTGTCAGGAGAATGTGTTTGCTGTAGGTGAGGGGGAAGTAACTGAATTTTATTATGACGATGAAAATCTTCCAGGCGGCTGGGGGCGCGAATTCGTCAAGTCGTTTACCCCGAGTTTTTTCCAGCCACCACTTCAATTAATTGACTTCGCAAGCGGAACTCCAAAAGAGGTCGCGCTATCGTTAGGAAAGGCTTCAGCCGTCTACTTCTCCAATCCTTCGACGTGTTGTAATAATATTCGTATTGCTGCTGAGGAGGTTTTAAGCTCGTTAGGAATACCAGAGAAAGCAACTCCTGATGGGAGGCGGCTGAGTTTTAAAGATAGGATTGATCTTCTTCCTGCTGAACTTCAAAAAGCGAATGTTTTGTTTGATGCGATAAGGTGGCTTGGTAACCACGGAAGTCATCCAGGAGACGGCATAGGGAAAGAGCAAGCTTTGCAAGCATTTGAAATCATGGAGTTATTATTAGAAGAGCTATTTAGTAATCGCCGGCGTGTGCTTCACGAGCTTGCTTTAGCGATTAATAATGCTAAAGGACCTATATAAGGAAACCTTCGCTAAGTTTCTGAATTATGTACCTATGCAGCAGTCATCAACGCCTCGATAATCCGCTGTCCCGCAAGCGGTGGCACCGCGTTGCCGGCCATATGCTTAGTCAGCCGGTGGTTGTCCGGCCGTCGGGTGTCGACTGGGAATGACATCGCGGCCAGGGCCTCGCTGGCGCTGAGCATCTGCATGCGGCCGCCGTCGACCAGGGCCCAGCGATCGGGTGCGGATGTGGCGACGATCAGAGTTTCTGTTCATTGAGCTTTGCCACCTCCCCAAGCGGGGTGGCATGCTGCCAGCCGCGTCGACGCGTGCCATATTAATTTTTCCAGGGAGGTCTTCATGAGCCATCATGCCGCAAAAGCACTCGCAAGGCAGGTGATCGAAATTGCCAGCCACGTAATGAAAGAGAGCAATGACGGATCCCAGTCATCGACCTTGTTCAACATGCACGATGGCATCATGTATACGCTCCCACCAGAGCAGCAAAACGCTTTGCGGAAGCTTTCTCAGGACCTGATCGTTAAGTCAAAAGCTACTAAAAAAATCTCTGAAAAATACGCCTTCGAGACGACACGAAAGATATTCGCGGGCGTCATCTCAGCTGACCAGCCAAGCGAGCACGACACATCTGTTGAAATAGCTGCTGCCATGAAGACAATGGAGCAGTACGAGGTGGAGCAGACCGTATACCTGCGGGTGCGAGGGCTCCGCCTTGGGCAACCTCTAAAGCTTGGCAACGTTGAGTTCGTGATGTGCTCCGCTGAGGTCGCAAAGAAACACATCGCTGAGATCTACGAAAAAATTGACTATCCCTTGCATAGCGGAGACCAGCGGTTATCTGACAGGTTTTCTGAGTATTTCAGTTACAACTGCCTAGCAATCACTAAGGTGGTAGCCGAGCCACTCAAAGCTTTTGAGCGCGCCCATGATGAAACCAGGCGCTCGCTGGAGATTCTGCGATTTGCGTGCGTGCAAACGAATTTCGGTAGAAACGTGAAATTTGGCTTGGATGGGGACCTGTCGCTGGTTGACAGCTTTGCATTTGTGTCCAGCCAAGAGTCTGCAACCGGAGACTTCAGCCCGGAAGGAAACATACTCCCCTACTTCATTGACGCATCAGGGCTGGCGAACCTCGACAAAATTGGTGCACTCAAGCTCGCAGATTTTCTCCTCGACCCCAACCTTTCGAAATTTAAAGAGTCGCTACTTCGGGCGGTGCACTGGCTTTCGTCAGCGATCACCCAAACCGAGAGAGAAAACAAGTACTTGCACCTGGTAATTGCCCTGGAAGCCTTATTCACAGCTCCAAAGGGCGAGCCTATCTCCAATACGATCGCGGAGTCATCGGCTCTGGTAATTAATAATACCCTTTCAGGCCGGCTTCAGATCAAAACTCTGGTTAAGAAGTGCTATGACACGCGAAGCACAATTGCACACGGGGGGAAATCGCCAATCACCGACAACGAACTGGGGCAGTTGACGATTATCGTCTTGAACGTCATCAGGGCGTTGATCGACAAGACAGACGATTTCCAGAATCAGCAAGATCTGCGCGCCCATCTTGAAAATCTGAAGTTCACCTGAGAGCGCGGTTGGTTTCCACGGAGTAGGCCAGTACCTTGCGTGACGCTGGATCGACTTCTGGCTTCTTGCTCATGGTGCTCTCCAATGCAGGCGCCGCCCTCCGTGACCGGTGGTGGCAATTTGGTTTGGATTGGGGTACTACGGTTGACCGGCATGGGGCCGGGTTAAGGAGAAAACGATGGAGCAGCGCCTGAGAAAAATGCCGATTTCGGATGGGCATACCCTTGTGCAAACAGGGATGGAAGCCAAAGGTTCGCGGCGTGGAGAGGACACTGATGTTTATTATTATGACGAGCTGAATGCCGCCGGGGAGGTTGTAGCCTCTTGGGATGTTGAAGACAGCATGTCTGTTTATCCCCCATTTGGTCGTCGCATCGAGGCAACCAGAACTCCTAGAGTGGGCTGACCGCGTCACCTGGATCACGCTTTAGTTCTGCCTGGCAGGCATCCTCGAACTAGCGCGCAAGTCTTTGCGATATGCGAAAAGCTGGCGCGTCAGGTTTAAGCAGTCGACGCGCTCGCTCATCTGGAGACTGGGCGAGCCAGGACAGGGCAAGGTCTTGCCATAGCTCCTGGAGCTGGCTGTATCCGTGAGCTTTCATGTCTGCCGCAAGCTGTTTGCGAATTCCAGCCGGCATATCGAAGTACATCTTCTCGATGCCCAGGCGATCCGCCTCGGCCTTCTTGCGGTCGCGGTAGTCAGCTGAGTGCTTCGCCGCTCCGGTCTTCTCCGGTTTCAAGGTACACCCTCAATCTGGATGTTGTTCTCGGCGGCGATCATCAGAACGCGCTGGACGCGAACCGACATCTTCGTGCCGATCTGCGTTGCGTTAAGCCCGCTCTCGGCGTGCTTGCGCACCTCGGGAGCCAGCCGTGCACGCTCGGCCTTCAGGCGCTCATGATGTGCTGTTGCGCCGAGCCCGACCTTTTCCCCGCTGACGCCCTGGGCGACCTGTTGCGCGGTGCCGCCGCGGCTGAAGAACTGGTCGAGCTGGCGATTCAACTCGTTGACGATCGTGTCCCGCGGATTTGGTTGTGGTTGGCCGATCATTTGCCCCAGCCCTCGATGTTGACCTTTGCGCCGTCGGCGCGTGCTTCCAGCACCTGCGCGAGGTTGATCGCCGCCCTCCAGCTGAAGCGAAAACCCTTCACGCGACCGGTCTCGATCTCAATTACGTGATAGGCATTAACGCCCTTGTTCACGACCTGGTAACGCACTGCGCGTTCTGGGGCCGGCTTATTGATCATCCCGTAGAAGGCGGCGGTGGCTACATTTGCGCGGATGCGCAGGGCGTTCATTCCGTCGATACGAGCTTGCATGGCTGGGTGCATTGGCAGTTCCTCTATTGGGAATCAGGTAGGTGTCAGGCGTGGTACTCGATCCACCTGCACATTAACGGCGATGGCTCTGGCGGTACTGCGAACTCACCAGAGGGCTACGAGCAGATGGGGCTGGCGCTGCTGGCCACCGCTCGCTCTGAGATGCCGAAGATCGCCCGCCAGGTGATACAGCAGGAGAAAGGCCAGAACGGCCTGCTCGATCCAAACAATCGGAGAAACAGCTGATGGCAGAGGTATTCACCTGGTCGCCACGGGTTGGCTCGTCTGGTGATGACCAGTCCGCGGTCCTTGAGTCGAAGTATGGCAACGGCTACAGCCAGCGCCTTTCGGTTGGGATCAACAACATTGCCGGCACCTACGCCGTTTCCTTCACCGGAAGCGAGGAGTACATCAAGCCGATCAAGGAGTTCTTCATCAGGCATAAGGGCGCAAACCACTTCCTATGGACGCCACCGCTCGAGCCCGAGGGCGCCTACATCACCACCGGTGGCTGGCAGCTGCAAACCCACGGCAAAAGGAAGTACACCCTGAGCACCACTTTTCAGCAGGTATTCAACCCATGATCACGCTCGACGACCAGAAGCTTGAGCCAGGAGCGCTGATTCAACTGATTGAGCTGGATGGTGAGGCACGGGGCATGGGGATCTTGCGCTACCACGCTCACCAGCAGTCGACGCCGATTATCTGGAAAGGCGAGGAATACCTGCCCAGGCCATACGAGACTGGCGGCTTCGGCCGGAGTGTCGAGGGTAACAGCTCAACCCCCATGCTGAAGATCAGCAATATCGATGGCGTGATCACGGCCCTGTGCCGTCGCTTCCAGGGGATGAGCGGGGTCAAGCTGACGGTCCGGCAGACCTACGCCAAGTACCTGGACCCTGCGAACTTCCCCGAGGGCAACCCCGGGGCCAGCACCATGGAGCGGCTGGACATCTCCTACATCAACCAGGTGACCAGCTTGGGGCGCGAAGAAGTGGTGTTCACCTTGGCTCCGCCGACGGCGGTGAAAGGACAGATGTTGCCGGGCGGCCTGATCATGAACCGCTGTGAGTGGTGTCTCTGGGGTGAGTACCGCGGCCCTGACTGCAACTACACGGGCATAAAGATGTTCGACCTGGATGGCAAGCCTGTGGACGACCCTGCGCTAGATCGCTGCGGAGGCCGCCCGAGCGATTGCGAGATACGGCATGGCCGGGGGAATCCACTGCCTTTTGGTGGTGCACCTGGTGCCGCGCTCATTGGATAGGTAATTCATGAACAAGACGATGTTGAAACAGATCCAGGCCCACGCCCAGGCGGAGTTTCCCAAGGAAAGCTGTGGTGTTGTGATCCGTGAGGCTGGGCGCCTGAAGTACGTTCCCTGTCGCAACGATGCCAAGACCCCGAGCGAGCACTTCATCATCAACCCGGCCGACAAGTGCGACGCTGAGGACCGCGGCGAGGTGACGATGATCATTCACTCTCATCCGGACGTGCCGCCCACGCCGAGCATGGCTGATCGGGTCAGCTGCGAGCTGCACGAGAAACCATGGGGCATTGTCAGCTGGCCGTCGGGGGAGTACTTCGAGTTCAAGCCGTGCGGCTACCAGGCGCCGCTGATCGGGCGCGAGTTTGGCCACGGCCTACTGGACTGCTACGCGCTTTGTCGCGACTACTACGAGCGCGAGTATGGGATTGAGCTGCCGAACTATGTGCGCTCTCGCCGCGAACGTAAGAAGGCGGAGATATTGTTTGCCCATCTCAAGCGCATCCTGAAACTGGATCGCCTGGGACTATGTGGCATGAGTAGCGGGATCGATGAATTCACGCAGGCTGCGGCGGTATAGAAACTGCGACGGCTGGCTAGATTTAGATCTCGAGGCCGCCTGCCACGGGATAAGTGCGTCTGCACTCAGCAAAAACCTCAAATTAACTCCCAAACTGAGCAGCAGTTTGTTTATCCATCGATATCGGTTCAAAGCAGCAAGCTGAAAAAATTAGGCCTAGTCCTATAGAGTCCAGTGTTGGTCTGTTGTTTAAGTTTGCTGCCTTATTAAACCTCGAGCGAAATTTATGTTGGATAATTTGCCTCCCCACCTTAAGCGTGTATTTCAACCACGTCGTTACCTTGTGCCGATACTTGGGTTTGCCACCATAGCCATGCCGCTCTCCCTAGGCTTTTTTGAACGACAGGTAACACCGATAGACGGCACTCAGACTCTGGTATTCCTGCGCCACGCCGAGAAACCCGATCAAGGCATGGGCCAATTGAACTGCCAAGGGCTCAATCGCGCTCTTGACCTCTCCACAACGTTGCCCGAGCGTTTCGGCAACGCTGACTATGTGTTCGCCGCCAACCCTTTAAGACATGTCGAGGAGGGCAGCCAGGATCAACGCTACAGCTATATCCGACCGCTGATGACTATTGGCCCTAGTGCCATCCGCCTGGGCCTGCCAGTGAATATCGACTTTGGGGCCAACGACACTGACGAACTGGCCGACGAATTCCTGCGCGAGCAGTATCATAACGCGACGGTCTACACCGCTTGGTCACGTGGCTACCTGCCGGAACTGATCAATGCCGTAGCAGGTAAGGTCCTCGGTGAGGAACGAATGATCGTCGAGGATTGGAGGCGTGATGATTTCGACACGCTATATGTATTGACCCTGACTTGGCGCGATGGAAAAGCGAGACTGCACAGCCAAAGTCTGCACCAAGGCCTCGACCATAGGGAGTCAGCCTGTCCAACATGATCTGCGGGTTACTGCCTATCCCTGATCCTGATGGGGAACAGGCGCATGAACTCGTCCACTTCCAAAGGTGTCGACAGGGCAAAACCTTGTCCTGTGCGGCACCCAAGCTGGAGCAATGCATCAATCTGCGATGAAGATTCAATCCCTTCGGCGATGATATCCAGCTCCATGGTCTGGCCTATCGAAATCGCTGCGCAGACTGCCGCACAACAGCCGCAGTCATCGCCCATACCTTGTACGAAGCGGCCATCAATTTTGAGTTTGGAAAATGGCATTTGAGTCAACAGGTCTATCGAAGCAAAGCCACAACCAAAATCGTCCATTGCAATCGGAAAGCCCCACATGCGCAGAGAACCCAACTCCCTCGACAAGGCAAGCCAATCATAAACTGGCACGTCTTCGGTCAATTCGATCATGAGTAGGGAAGTAGGCACATCTGCTTCACGAAGCCTTTGCGCGAGTGATCGGCCGATGCCAACCGTAGATAAAGTCGAGGCTGATGCATTTACTGCGATAGGCACAGCAACACCCTGACGGTGCAAATCGCTCAACAGCGCAATCACTCTAGTCAGCACTATGTGGAAAAGCAGCAGATCCATCCCGGCCTGGCGCGCCAACGGCACAAAGGTCGACGGTGCAATGTTGCCCTTGGATTCGTGGCTCCAGCGCGCCAGCGCCTCGGCACCTACGATCTCGCCGGTTTGCAGGTTGACTTGCGGTTGCAGCACTATTCTGAAATCATTATTGGTCAACAGGGCACGCATCAGCTCAAGCGTGTTTGGTACCTGTGTTTCGTCGTGCTGGATGGACTCGCCACTGGCTACATTTTCCAATAGAGCACTGACGATATTCATTTCGACATTTGAACTGGACAAGTCGAAAAGCAGGACCTTTACACCCGCACGCCCTGCCAGCCTTATATGCCAATCCAAGAAGCTCTGTTTCTGCGCGCTGTACCATATGACCACAGGCAAATTCGACAATATGCGTTGCCGCTTGAGGTCCAGCAGTAATGACGGTAAGGCCAACCCCTCGGCACACTCCGTCGAGATATGACTCAACACTGCATGAAAACGTCGCGTGGCCAGTGCGATTGTCGCTGCACTCAGGTTTTTTACGACCTCCGTTTCTCCGGCGAACGAAAGGCTGTAGCCGATATCTTCAACTGTCCCCACGATCAGCAATTTTGGCAGTGCGCTGTAGTTTTTTTTCTGCTTTGGCTTGGATGACATCGTATCGACCTATACGAGTAGTAATGCCAAAGACTCTACGCAGCGTGCAGAGAGCAAGATATCGGATTCGGACTAAAAGGAGAGCCATCCCCTCTCGCGATTACGTTCTATCTGTTTCCGTAGATAATGAATATTGCACTAGTAACTGTTCCAGAATATCCAGATCCGCCTGTGCAAAGCTTGAAGATCCGACCTTGAACCGGGCCTCCATTGATTTCGCCAACGATGCCATATCTGGTTGTTTCAATATTGCGAAGGCACCAAACAATCGATGCGCGTAATGAGTCGCTTCTTCCATGTCAGCCATTTCAACTGCAGCTCGTAACGCATGCACGTCGCTCCAGAGGTGTGCGATATCTGCTCGATCACCTGTATCGAATGTGGCCTCTTCATCAATATGTGCTAGTGGCAAATCCGTCCAGAGTTGAAGTGCATCTCTTAACTTGCCCAGTTTGATGGGCTTTTTCAGTACGCCGTCCATGCCTGCGACGAAACAGGTGGCGGTGTGTTCATCATCGGTCGATGCGGAGATCGCTACGATCGGCGTAGGTGCAAGGGCGAGGGACGACTCTATGGCTCGCCACTGGCGGGCCACTTCATAGCCGGAAATGCTCGGGAGATCGCAGTCTAATAACACAATGTCAAACGTGTTTTGCTCAAGTGCAAGCAAAGCTTTTTCCCCATCCGGTGCCAGTGTCGGGCTGCAGCCCAAGACTTCGAGCTGAGCGTGGAGGACTGCTTGATTGGCGGGCATGTCCTCTACCAGCAAAACCCTTAGTACTCGCTCTGTCGCTGGCACATCCAATTGTTGCCTAGATAAGCTCTGTTCTTGTAGATGGGGCGGCGCAACGTAGATATCACAGGGTAGGAGTACTTTGGCGACAGTACCTTTATCAGGCTCGCTCTCGAGATCTATAGTACCACCCATCAATTCCAACAGTTGCCTGCAGATGGTCAAGCCAAGCCCGGTGCCACCAAACTTGCGCGCAGTATTCGTGCTTGCTTGGGTGTATGGTTGAAAAAGCCGTTGAAGAGAGTCGGCGTCTATTCCGATACCTGTATCCACTATGCGGATTTGTAATTGATGCCGGTTTAGCGGGGGAGGGCTGGGATCCAACCGTATACTGATCGTCACGCCACCTTCAGGCGTGAACTTGATCGCATTTGAGATGAGGTTATGCAACACCTGTTCAACGCGAAACCTATCCAGCATCAGATGGGGTTCAATGGGGTGTTCTTGTATCAGCTCAAGCTCAACTCCGTTCTTCGCTTTCAGCGCCAGCAAATCCACAACTGAGCGGGTCAGCTCCATGATATCGACGGGCCCCAGATCCAGTTGAAGCCGTCCGGCCTCGAGCTTGGAAATGTCCAGAACGTCATCCAACAAATACAGCAAGTTCTCCGCACCGCTGGAAGCTACCGCCAACAAACGATGAGACTCTTCAGGCAGCTCGGTACGCTGCATCAGCAGCTCCATGGAGGCGAGAATGGCATTCATCGGCGAGCGAATCTCATGGGTAAGCACGGCCAGAAACATGGTTTTCTCTTTCTCGCTGAGTATGGCCAGGCGCCGTTGCTGTCTTGCGTGAATCGCAAACCCTCCGATCAACAACAGGCCGCTCAAGATCAGCGCCATTTGCAGGCCGTAATAGCGCAACAGTACGGTTAGCGATGGTCTGCCATAGTTGGCCGACTCGAGCTCGCGCTGTATCATTGCATCGACTTGTTCAGCAGTCATGGACGCCAGCACCTTGTCAAGGATATCGCGCAAAATCGGCAGATCACGTCGTACTGCCATGGAAAGCTCCATCGGCAAACGGGCGATCCCGCCGGAGACATACAGTTCTTCATCATATTTGCTGCGTAAAAAGGGTAGCAGTGCAGGTGCAACGTCTACTGCCGCATCAGCACGCCGTTCAATGACTGCAATCAGCGAGTCTTCGGGTGTTTTCGTTTCAAGAATTTTGATAGCAGGATAGAGCGTTCTGATTGCGCTCTCATATGAACTGTCCTTCTTGACAGCAACAACATGCCCGTTCAGTCGGCGTAGATCGAATACCGGCTGACTGTTTTTACGCGTGACAACTATCGTTGCCCCCGTGTAATAGACATTGGTAAAAAGGGCGGCATCGATAATCGATTTCTCCGCAAACATCTGCATGATCCCGGGAAGTACATCTACTTCACCCCGCTGAAACTTCTCTATCCTCCCCTGTCCAACTCCCGTGTCGGGCACAGACTCAAATCGAAGGCCTGTGCTGCGCTCGATGAAGTCTATGTACTCAGTGGCCAACCCCATGTCCTGACCGTCCTCCACATACTGTAACGGTTTCCATTCAGGCTCGACCGCTATATGAAGGACTGGGTGTGCAGCAATCCAGGCGCGCTCCTCAGGAGTAAGATCCAGTGGCTGGGAGAAAACTGACGGTAACCAGACAAGAAAAACCGCAGGCCATAACGCCGCTCCCCGCTTCATGGTGCTTTCACCTGGTACTTAGGTTGTAAAAAATCAATATTGAAGATAACACCAGGCCTATCGGATTTTTCTGCATTTTTTCTCACGACCATGCCTCCTGGAAAGCAGCGAATGACCTCACGCTTTTGATCGAAACCCTACCGCTGGCATGAGCGGCCGTCAATTATACTGTACTGCTCGCGCGCCACGAGCGAGATAAGAATACGGGTTGCCATCTCACATTATTTTTAAGAGCAGTCTTATAGCGTGAAATGATCAGGCGTTGTTTAAATGAGTTGTCAGTACACTCATGAAGCGATCGTCAAGTTGAAAAACTCGCCCCTTACTCTAACGCCTCCCCCCCGAGTCAATCTGGTCGTATTAAGCCACGATGAACAATATGTGTTACGCATGACAGAGCGTCTGAGCGGCAGTGGTCTTTTCCATATTGAGCACGTTGAATCGCTGAGCAGGCTGCGCCTGCGTAAGCAACCTATGGACATCGTTATGGCCGAGATTCATGCTGATCATGTCGACAGTCTGATGCTACCGTGTTGGGTCGGTGAACTTAACGCCTACGGCCGGGTATGCAGAGCTCCCCATATTGTCTGGACCATAAAGGCCAGTGCGCTTGATGATGCGACTTCGTCGGCCGCTGCCATCGAGCAGGGCCGTACGGATATCGTCAAAGGTATTTCCAGTATAGCCTTGGCCTCGTATGCCCGACTCGCCAGAGCATCGGGCATACGGGTTGAGATCGTTGCCGAGAATCATCCCACTCAACTTCTACAAGTACTCGAAAAGCTTGCTACTGCCGAACACTTGCTACCGCAGCTGTCGCAATCTAACAGATTTGAGTTATTGATCAGCGAAGACGATGTCGTGTCAGTGATAACGTCGGGTGAAAATCTGCGTGTGGTGCTGCAGCCGCAATATAACTTGGCCAGTCGTCAAGTGATCGGTGCCGAAGCGCTGATACGCTGGCAACACCCAATCCACGGCGACATCCCCCCGTTGATCCTGATCCCGATGGTCGAACAGTTAGGGTTAGGCCTCTTGCTGTTCAGTCATGTCGAGAGAGCGGTGATTGAAGTCCTCGGTACGCTCGATCGTCTGGGTATAGACATTCCCATCGCTATAAATGCCTCGGCCCGCACGCTGTGTGCCACCGGACTGGCTACCCGGTTGGCAATCAAGATGCACAAGGCCGGTTTGCCTGCCCGGCGATTGAAGATCGAGCTGACTGAGCAAATCACCCCTGGAAACGAACTGGTGTTGTCAGCGTCCATCATGGCACTCCGAGCGAAGGGTTTTCTGATTTCGCTCGGAGACTTCGGTGCCGGCGCCGCAACGCTCGCTCTGTTGACGCACATACCCTTCGATGAGATGAAAATCGACGGAAAGTTAGCTGGAATTGCTGAGCAATCGCCACAATCGAGCGAGATCATTTCCGGTATCGTTAACCTTGCCCGCTACTTCAACTTGAATCTGGTGACCGAGGGTATTGAGGACCCATCCAGCATCGAGATGCTCAACCGTCTAGGTTGCAGCGCCGGACAAGGATTGGCTCTGGCCCCTCCATTGGAGCAGGCTGATTTCCTGAGACTCGTCGCGCGGTAGTGCATGACAAAAGCCTGGGTGCGACTTTCCAGAACTGTGTGTTTGTACTTAAAAAATTCTCAATCAGGTACCAGTATTGACTATTCTCATTTTAGTCTTTGAGCTACCTGGTCCATACCGAGTGACGTCTGAACGCCATGAAGTCTATACGTGTTGCATTACTCGACGACCATGCTGTCGTTCGCCAAGGTCTTGCCAGTTACCTAGGCGACGCCCCCGGCATAGAGATCGTCGGGATATATAAAAACAGCCGGGAACTGATGCGCGGCATGTCTACAGTGCCCGTCGATGTGCTTTTGCTGGACTTCGTTCTCGGTCGCGACGAGCTTGATGGTGTTTCATTGATTCGCGCTTTGCGGGTTCGCTTTCCTGCCTGCCGGATCCTTGTGCTGTCAACTCACCACGATCCGGCCACTGTCTCGCTGGCCCTGCGAGTTGGAGCGCGCGGATTCATTGGCAAGGATGAGGATCTGACATACCTCGCCAAGGCTATCCGGGTGGTGGCTTCCGGAGTTGTTTACCTAAGTGCAGAAGCTTCTTATAAAGTAGTCGATGGCATCCAGCAAAGTGACAGTTCACCTCAATTAATCAGCAGTGACACTAACGTGCTGCAATTGGCTTTACTGTCGGCGCGTGAGCAGGAGGTTATCCGCTGTTATCTCGACGGCATGACCATCACGGAAATCGCCGAGAAGTTCAACCGCAGTATAAAAACCATCAGTACGCAGAAAGCCACAGCTTTTCGCAAACTAGGAATAACCTCTAACAATGGGTTGTTCAAGATAATGAAGGCACTAGAGTAGCCTGTGAAGTTTTACGCATATCCGTAGGTTCATTCTTGAATTTGAGAAAGCTCACAAGTTATTGCCTGTGAGTTTTTTTTTGGCGGCAGCTACATGAAATCTGTAAAAGGAAAATCATGATGTCAGAAAAAAAGCGGAGGCTCGAGAACGGCGAGGAGTTTTTCTCTATTATGGAAGATGGTCTACCTCGCTAGACATCAAAGCAGCGTTAGGATTATTTCACGCCGACAGCATCATGAATGCGGCGGGGAAAATGCATCGTGGTAAAGACGCCATTGCCCTTGAGTAGGAAGGGTTCTTCAGCCTCGGATTTCCTGTATCCAGTACCAGGCGACATTTGTTTGTCTATGGCGATATGGCTTTGCAAATTTCTGATTGGAGTCTTAGTGGTGTCAGCGGGGACGGAACGATAATAAAAGCAGGGGGGGTACTGCGACCGATGTTGTATGTCGCGGGCATGATAATATCTGGCGTTGCGCAATCGATAATACATAATGAGTAGAGAAATAGCGTGGGGCAAAAGCCCGTAGCGAATAAACGCTACGGGCCGATTTTGTATTACAAATAGACTAACTCTAGCGTGGCTGAACCGTCCAGAGACACATCGCTGCTCAGATCCAGTTCAGAACCTTTATTCAACGCGGCCTGCACGTTTAAAGTACCTGACAGAGTTTTGAATGCGATTGGAGCGCCAGCGGTTGTTGCCGACCATGACATGAGAACAGAACCATCATTTACAATACCTCCTGAACTTGAGTTTAGCCATGTAGTGCCGGAGTCTTTGCTGAAGGTTGATTCAACTTGGGCGCCGTCAGCAGTGAAGTCATTTACGGCTAAGGTCATCGCATAAACACCAATATTTTTTCCGGACGCATTGCCCAAACCAAAGGCACCGATTTCATTCAAGGCTGGCCTGATTTTCTTTACTGCTCCAGGGACTCGTGTGCCCGCACGATTATCTATAGCCTTCAGCGCAACTTTTGTCGGTGCATTGCAAACAATAGTGAACGCAACATTTTTTTCAGGCAACAGGGTAAAATCGTTTGTGCTCAAGTCAGTAGAGCTGTGTGTGCCGTAATCGATAGTGCCACCACCCGCCAATGTCGGAGTGCAGGCGTTCGGAATAATAGTGCCAATTACTTTTACCTCAACCGATGCAGCATGTGCACCCAAAGAAAAGGCTGTCGCAGTAGTGGCGAAGGCCCATGCGGCGAGTTTTGGATTGAAGCGCATTTTTATTTCTCCGTTACGAAAAGTTAGGTAGGTCTGCTCCAATGGCAGAGTGGCTGGCTTCCATTCCAGCTGAATGCTATTTTCTTATTAATTATGTTTGCGAAGCTCTAGGAACAAGCCTAAAAATAAAAGTCGATATGCAATCTTCTATTGTGTATCCAGTGTCAACCTACCGAGCCCTTCAAGTACGGTGATGTCGCGCGCATATGTCTCTGTGTCACTGATATACGTTTGAATTTCAACCTGAGCCAAAAAAACTTTGCCAACAGCCCGCTGACCTTGAACCATAGTTGTCACCACTTGATTTGGGCGCAGTAGCTCCGTTGGCGATAACGGCCTGGCACTGCCAGCCTGAGCGAGTTGCACGGTATTTCCATCCAGCGTTGCGTTACTCAGCGTTATTGTGAAATGGCCTTTATCGGCAAACCGGTAGCTATTCAAATCCGCCGCTTGTCCCTCAAACCGCAATCCAAAGCGGGTTTCTTCGCGACAGACCACCGTCAGGTTTAGTTGCCGGTTTCCGAGGGCAATCGGAACACTCCCGCGGATATCCATATCGCTCCGGTTAAGTGTGCCGTAATCGACCTCCGGGTTGCTCAAACGCATTTCGCAGTCGGCCGCGAACGTACTACTGGCAACCAGGGTAAGCGCAGTGCCAAGCCATCGCGCGCAATCTGCCCTGGTGCTACGGCGCATGACAAACAGCCGGTGCAACATCGTAAAAAGCGTCATAGTCAGTCTCCTTGGGGAAGTCGATCTTCAGCAGGCAGGACTTTTCATCAGTGAGAGAAACCCTCAGTACTTCAGTAGGGGCCAGGTCAGAAAGAAAGATGACGCCCTTGTCCAGGACCGTCGTAAGGAAGTGGTTTTTGTCATCAAGTACCGAAGAACCTTTGGGCAGCGGTTGTCCTGCTGTGTCGGAGGCGTTAATCAGGATGCGTTGAACCTTGATGACCTTGAAGTCGAGGTGACTCACCGAACCACGGCCGGCGCCAATTCTCTGGAAGCCGTTCTGTAGGTCGATCCGTTTCGGCAGCGATTTTGTTTGCACCTCGACGCGGCTATCTCGATAGGCACTCAGTTGTGGCACCACTGCTTTGCCTTTGTAGTCAGTCCATACCGGGCCATAAGGTGTCGACACCTTGACCCCGGACAGGTCGCCGACGTCCACGATGCCGAAGGTGTCTTGCACCGGATATGGCGAGAAGGTCACCCCATCTTGATGTGCTACTGCGCCGCCGGAGACTCGAGCGTTGTAGTTCTTGCTGTCCGGGCCTTGGGCATAACCCAGGTCCACGCTGGTGAAGCGAGGAATGGCCGAGAGGTTGGCGGTAGAATAGTTGTCACCCCGGTCGCCAGTGCTCTCGGTGCTAAGGCGGTAATTGAACTGGTCATTGATGGTTTCGGAATACGTTGCACCAAAACGCTGGTTGTCGCCGCGTCGGCTGGCATAGGTGCGCACGCTACGGGACTGACCCAGGGGCACGCTGACGCTGAAGTAGATTGCGTCGTCGCTGTCACCCGGACTGTTGGAAGAGCCGCTTAATGCGGTTTCCACGGTGGCAGACACAGTGGCATGTTTGAACGTTTTCCCCCAGGAGCCCACCAGGCGGTTGGTAGAGTCGCCATTGAAGGTACGGCTGGGTGAAATGGACACGTTGAAGCTGCCCAACGTGCTATTGGACCAGCCCAGCGAGGCACTGTATTGGCTCTTGTAGCGGCGGTTGTACCAATCGTCATCAGCATGCAATGTGGTGTCGGACAGTTCTCGATAGCCGGTGGTCTGCTGGGTAGCCGACACACTGCCCGACACGGTCTCGGTGAAACGCGTGCTCAAGGTGACACTGGCCTGGGTGCCTTTTACGTCTTCCTTGGCTGTGTGGGAGTAGAGGTTACGCACACTCAGGCTGGTGTCCTTTGCGAGGTTGGTGTCCACGCCCCATCCGGTGGATTGATAGTCGGTGGCTGCCATCAGCCCGGTAGTAGCGGTCAGGCTTTCACTCAGGCTCCAGGTGCCGGTGCCGGTAATCACCCAGGGTTGGTCCTCATCATTGGCGCCCTGGTTGCGTATCTTGCCGGCAGAAAAGGTGTAACCAGGTCGGACCGTAACAGCGTTGCGAAATGACGCTG
>NZ_MOAK01000055.1:91849-108651 GCF_003732485.1 Pseudomonas protegens | reverse complement strand
GATCGGAGTTGCTGTTGAGCAACGGTATATCGCTCAGGCTGAACGGTCCTTCCGGCACGATCGTGGTGTAGATCAACGCACCGACCTGACGTACTTCTATCGTGGATTGTGCATTGGCGATGCCCTCTACCCGTGCCCCGGAACGGGCCGACCCCATCAGCGCCGTTTCGGGCAGTATCTGCACGCCGGTAATCGCTCCCCCGGAAAAAAGCGGGTTGTTGATATTGATCTGCCCGGCCTGCAGCAGGGCCTTTTGCTCGGTGAATGTGCGTTGTGCGTATGCGTATAAATGTTCGAAACTCTCTTTGTCGTCGCTCTTGCTATAAAGCTGGTGACTGCGCACGATCCAGTCACCCATGTTGAACCCCAGATCGGTCGAGCCCGACAGGTAGTCGCTAGACTGCGAACCAAACTCCGAACGCATGGCCATTACGTCATAGTTGAAAAGGGCAGCAGTGCCACCACTGCTGAAGTTCGTAGTCTGGGACGCATCGCTCTGTAAGGCATGCTGCGGGACCACTAGAAAAATCTCATCCTTGTTCGGGTGCAGGCTGACCTCGGTTTGCGGGTACGCTGCCACAAAGTCATAACGTTTTTCGGTGGCGTCCTTTGAACTCAGCACGTACTGCGAACCGGGAACCTTCAGACGGGCCTTGGTCAGCAATGCCTCGTCAAAATACAGCTCTCCGTGGTTGTCGAACCGGGCATCCACTCTGCCCAGCTTGACCCCGTTAACCACCAGTGAAGCCACGTGCGCGCCCTCCGTAAACCGCGCGGGCTCGCGAAAATAATCAGCCAGTTTGGGGTCAATGCCGCGTGCTTTAAGGGTTTGCATATCGAACCTTGCGAAATCGCCGCTGGCCTGCCCAGCCCTCTGCGACATGTCCGCCTGGGCGGCAATCGGCGTAAGCAAGAGTGCGTTCCAGATCGCGTACGCAAGGGGCGCAAAGATCGGTAGGAAAGGGCGCGTGCTTTGTTCAGGCACGAGTTTGCAGCGGCCACCCTTATAGGTAGCCAGGAAAGGCTTTTTCATGGTTTAGGGCTGCTAGGTAGAAACAGGCGGGGAGTGCAAAAGCTGTTGACTATTGCGCGTGCTCAGTAACTAGTAGTGGCATCGATAGGCGCTTCGTACTTATCGACAGAGAAACCATAGACCGTGCCAGGGCCGATGGTTACCGAGCTTGAGTGGATAGCTTCAGGTGCCAACGCCATCTTCAATGTCTCACCAGGCAGGACATAGGTGCGTGGCAGCAAGGCCGTCTTGCCCGAAGGCTTGAGTTTCAGCTCTTGAGACAACCGCACGACATAGGCGCTGTTGTTGATTACCACCAGCTTGCCGTTATGGATACCCCATTTCAGCAACTTCCAAGGCTCACGGTTAGGCTCCAGACCTTTGGGGTGAACGATCAAAGGTAGGTTCTGACGCATGCTGACACCGACAGTCGAGCGACCTTGGCTGTTGAGTTTTGGAGCGATGCCTTCAAAGATTACGCGCTTGAGTCGCTGGGTTGTCACCGGCTCGCCTCCTTGACGCAGGAAACGCACAAGCTGGGTTTCACCGGCCTCAACACGGGTGACGGGTGGAGTCAGCACTACCAGGGGCTCGGTGTCCTCGGGAATATTCTCGATAGTCGAATACAACAGTGCCGGAGTGCCGTCGGTGTTCTTGACGTTGATGCTGGTTTCACCTTCGTCCTCATACAATATCACCACAGAGGTCTCAGGCTGCATACCGGTCGCGCAAATGAACGGTGCGGCTAACGCTGCAGCCGAACCTGCCAACAGGGCACACAAATGTTTTTTGGAGATAGTCATGTCTATACCTCATTGAATTGCCGCCAATCGATGAGTTCAGATGGGGCGCTCATGAGGTGAATTATGAAAGTCCGATACTAAGCAAAACATCGGAATAGGATTAAAAGTGAGATGAGCTGCCGATAAATCGTGTCCAGGAGGCGAAAACCTGCGCGGTGGACACCTGGCTGCCGTTGATCAGAGCAAGACTTCACCCCCCCCTGCGACAATGGCTCCACCATGATCCTATTAGTGGGCCTCTACCATTATTCATCTACCTTTTATCAATGTATCCGGTGTCCGCGAAGGTGATAATCCGAGCATTCGTCGAGCTGTTCGGCGGCGTGTAAGAAGGTACCGCGAGCGAGCATGTTCCTACGGGGTTGACACCTAGCCCACACGAACATGCCTGCTCGTGAAGAAATGCTTCATTCTTATATTGCAATCGGTTCCCCCTATCTTGTTCAGCCCTCTGTGAGGTGCTAACTCCACCAGCGCGAGGTTTTCTTGGGGCGGCGGAGGTGCATCTAGTTACCTCTAGAAAGTCCAGGAGGCAGTAGCAGAAGCGCTCTGGTCGTGAAAGCGCTGGCCTATTTCTCCTGTGTACCCCAAGCCGATGGAAAAGGACGGCGTTAGGTCAAGGCTGGCGTTGAGTGCCAATTGAGCCATGTCTTTTTGCACAGGTAAACCGGAGATACTGACGAAGTCCCCTTGAGACCGCAGTTTCAGTCGGGTCTCCGTGAATGGTTCGCTGAAGGTGTGATGCAGCCCTGTGCTGCCACTCAGCCGCAAGATCATGCCTCTGGCCAATGGATGGGTGGCGTTCGCACGCGCACCGAGTCGGGCCGAGGTCACATCCATGCGGCTTTTCTTGCCGCTGAGGGCGAACAGTTTTTGCTTCTCGGTAAAGGCCTCGGTTTCAAGATGTGTGTAGTTAAGCCCAGCAAAGGGTTCTAGAGTCAATGTGTTGAAGTTGATGGCCTTGGACAGTTCGGCAAAGACCTGGCGGGTGCTTCCATCGTAACTGCCTTTCAGTCGCGTGGTGCCATTCTTGTGGCTTATATCGCGATTGCTGTCGATCTTATGTCTGGCGTAGGCCGCGCCGAGGCGCACTGTAACGCTGTCCAACTGTTTACCTGCATAGGCGGCAAGGCTGTAGGTTTCGACATCGGCCGAAGCACTCTGCATGGAGAGCGAGGCAGAGCTGCTTTGATAGCTGGCGGCGATACCGGCTCTCAAACCGCTATCTTCGTCTTGCTGATCGAGCCCCCAGATTACCCCGTGGGTCGAACGATTGAGTTTGGCTGCACCATCCTGGCAATTTTGCGCGCCACTGGAGTTGAAGGCATATCCCCAGGCGCCCAAAGCACGCGGGTTCTGTTCTGTTTGGTAAAGACGATTAAGCGTTGCGTTGCGCACGTAGCCTGAATCTTGCAATAGCGCATTCTTGAGCGAGGCATGCAGCTCGCCGGTCATGGATTGCATGACGTGCTTAAACTCATCTCTGGAGAGCCCGATCAAGGTATTGGTTTCTTTTTCGGCCCAGGTTAGAGGTACGGTTTCCGGGGTGCCCACGGAGGAGGTAGTGGCCAGCGGTGTTGCTGATGGAACAAGCACTGGCGTTACGGTGGGCGAGGGCGTAATAACGACTGGCAAAGTCGAGGGCGGTATAGTGATAGGGGCCTCGTTCAGCAGCTGGGTGGCCAAGACTTTTTCGTTTGCGGTTTCCACCAGTGCTTGAGGACTGACGTCGTTACGCACGAGGTTCAGGTTTACTTGATTTGTTTCGTAAGTCAGGCTGGGCGTGAGGAAGGCCAAATTGGATGTGACGCTGGCAAATTGGCCGCTTACGCCTTTTTGCGCCTGGATAATAGGCAGGCTGGTGTTGGATTTGTAGTCGCCGGCCTCTGCCTGAACGTCAACCAGCCCACCTTGCAGGTCAATATGTCCGGCTACGTCCAGCTTGTCGGCACGTCCAGTCGCATCGACCTCGACCTGGTAAATTGACTCGGGCCTGAAGGTCAGGTTTTGGGTGATGCTTAAGGTACCGATCGAATTGCCGGGGGCGATGATCCCGCCTTTGTTGACGATGACTGAGCCGACTTCGCCGATGCCCTGCAACTGGCCACCGGACTCTACGTAGACCAATGCGTGGTTCAGTGTGCCATTGATCTTCAGTGCACCGTTGTTGATGTAGGTACGCCCAGTAGAATTGTTGTTGCCGTTGAGTTCGAGCATACCCGAGCCGTCTTTTATTAGACTGCCGCCGCCGCTGATATTGCTGCCAAATGCGATGTTGTCACTACGATTGAAAGTTAGCGTGCCATTGTTGTTGATATTGCCCGTCACCGAGCCTTGCGTTCCGCCGTTACCCACTTGCACGGCGCCCTGGTTCACGTCGATGCCGCCATTGGCGTTCGTATTGCCTGTAAGGGTCAGCAAGCCTGCGCCATCTTTCACCAGCTTGCCATCGCCGCTGATATCGCCGCCAAAGGCTGTGTCGTCACTGCGATTGAAGACCAGCGTGGCGTCGTTGTTGATTTTGCCTGTCACCGCGCCTTGCGTTCCACCGTTACCCACCTGCAAGGTGCCTTGGTTCAGGTCAATGCCGCCACTGAAGGTGTTGTTGCCTGTGAGGATTAGCGTACCGCTACCATTTTTGATCAAGCTACCAGGGCCACCAATATCTTCCTTCCAGGTATCAGTTTGAGAAAAGCCGGCCAGATCCATATCTGAAGCTGGGTTCTGGTTGACTGTGAAATCTTCATAGAAATAGGTGGGGCCGCTAAAAGCACGGGGCAGGTTGATCAGGCCCCAGTTGGCGTCTGGGTTGTTGGCGTCGAAGGTCCAGCCCGCCAGCGAGTTGCTGGGGTAAGCTGTGCTAGCCAGAATCTGCTGCCATTCGTGTGACTTCAAATAGGGAAAGCGAAAACGCAACAAGGCACTTGATTGTTGCGGAATATGTTCAGGGGTGAGCGCTACGATAGGGCGTTTGAACATTTGGTTGTAATAGCCGATGCTGTAGTTTTCGTTGGCTAGAGTATCGGTCAAGGGCAAGTCTTGAGCCTCAAGGCAGCCACGCAAAGGGCCCGAGCAAAGCTTCGACTCTTCTACCTGCGTTCGAACATCCTTGCTCAGTTCAAAAAAGGTAGTTGCCAACGTGTCGTCTGACAGTATTTTAGACAGGTAGTAATAGTTGCCAATGCGGGAGGCAATAGTGTCGGTTGGAAAGTGTGCTTCCAACACGACACGGCTCTCGCCGTATTGCAATGCGCGGGAAATTATTTCGCTGCCACGCTCTGGAAATACCAGGCTCATGGGCAGCGCCGTTGTATAACCGTCCCAAGTGTGGCCGCTTGGGAAGGATGAGCCTTTTATGGATAGGTAGTCTTTTATATATTGTGAATTTTCCAGAACCTCATAGGGTCTTCCACGAAGAAACTGTTCTTTCAATATGAAGTCTGCGGTTCGTTCCCTTTGTTTGTTAGGGTCATATGATCTGGCTGCCTGTTTGTATAGATCTACCAAGCTGTCGTAAGACGATAGATCTGAAAGAACTAGCGGCATGGTGGGCGTTTTTGCGGGGGTGAGCGAACCTAGTGCTGATTGCGTCATTATCGATAGTTGATAAGCGGTCTCTTGCGATCTATCGCTCCTGGCGAGCTTGTATCTAGCTCCACTGTCTTGTACGTAGGAGATGGAACCTATCCGATCAAGCTCGGATGATTCTGAGCCTGGTTGTGGATAGCCGGTAAGGACGTTATTTTGGAGCTCCTTGAACCAGGTATTTCTTTTGGAGTCGATCAGTGCTTCAGCGATGTCGGTTTCAATTCCAGCTAATACACATGAAGGTGAAAGCATCCAGAGAAAAAGTGCATATTTCAAAGCTGCGTGTTGGCCCGATGGGCTAGTATTCAAGGATATGTTTGTTGGTCGCATGAGTCATCCTTTGGTCTACGGCTTATTGGGAAGGAATCGTTATGCGGGGTTTTCTTTTCTGTTTTATTACAATGCTGTCAACAGGCTAAAAGAAAATATTTCTGTAAGAATCAAGAGGCTTTATATTTCGCATATTAATTGTATTTAGGATTTTTCCTATTGATTTTTGTTTTTGGTTTTGTAAGGTCGCTGTTGGTGGTGTGGTGATTTATTGTGTTAGATGTTTGCTGTAACAGCGAAATTTTAGCATTTGTTGTCAGAGGTTCCGTATGCCTCCCTATAAGGTGGGACCAGTGTCAGGCTAGGCCAGTCCCATTTCATAGGTGTCGGTCTTTACCACTTCCTTCGCGTCGCTAAGTAGCTCTTGCCATAGCTTAGGCGGACTGCGATCAGTTCGGCAGTCGTGTGATGTGCGAGAGTCGAGGCTGGCTGTCATGTACTTGTGGAAGTTTCTCAAGACCATGCGTAGTTTGCATCGTGTTGACGGCGACAGAAATTTCGGATCACTCCTAGAGATTTTTTTTACTTCAATCGTCAGCATTCAAACCTAAATTGGTCATAGTATGAGGGCGATTTTCATGCAGCATTGACGTACCACACAGGAGGGAGAATGAAGCTTCTCTATTTTTAGAAAAAATTTTCGCTGTTGGATGTACCTATATAGGCAGGTGGTGCCCTCGGATCCGTCAAGGACAGTTGTTGATCGACAGTGAGTGGCGGTGCTGAAAGCAATGATGATTTGAGCTTGGCGTCAGCGAACCTTAAGGTCCGATGCTTTTCGCCCGCTGCCGATGACTGATACTCCGGATGGAGCAGTTATCAGTTGCCGTTAATTGGAGTTCAATCACCAGGGAACGGCAGGTCATTGGCAATTGACGCGAATGATCAGTTATTAATCGAGATATGTATGAGCAGACCAGGGCGAACTAAATAGTACGAGCGGTATGCTATTAACAATCCCTCGTCGCATGAACAAGTCGGTGGCGATAAAGTGTGGTTCCAATACGATCGGACGAATAATCAAGATTTTTGGCCAGGCAGTGGAGGAAAATATGGGTGCTATATTACATGCCAATAAATAATAAATTTTCTTGCAGTTCGTGTGCTTTGTTCGCTTTAGAAATCAAACTGTCTGCCTGTCTCTGGAAGCAGCGAGGCATGGCAGCCATCGCTAGTGGAATATGATCATGCCTACAAAGACCTTGCGAATTATAATTTTCGACAAACGCCATTCTCAACGGCTCGAAGTCGAAAAATTACTGAACGAACAGGGTTACTATCGTATAGCGCCGGTGGCAGTCTTTGCCGATTTTCTTCATTTAGTGGAATACTCGCTCGTGGCTATTGATCTTGTCGTCATGCATTGCGGCTCGATCGATGGGATGAGAGACGGTTTCAATCTTGATAGCTTCTGTCGTAATAGCCCCAACCTTCGTCATACCTTGATCTACGATGACCAAACTTTTGATGTAACAGAAATAGATTGGGTGTCTTCACGGATCATCAGGAAGGTCCCGAGTCCTCCGAGTCGTATAGCTATAAGTAGTCTCATGGAGTTAATCGACCCGCGCAGGAAATGGTGAGTGTAGTAAACGAGCCGACCTGGTTTCGTAGGCACTTGACAGCTGTTTTTGGCCAATTGCTACTCGCCGGAAATAGCAGATTCCGGCCCAGATTTTCTAGACAAGCGAAAGGAAGTATCCAGCTCACTGACTATGAGGTGTAACCCGCAGCAATCCGTTGTGTGCCATGACTGCGTTAGGAGCGCTCACGTTCCTGAGGGTAGACGACATCTAGTAAGTTTTGACCATAGACTCATATGAAATTTTGTCCGTGATTTCAGCCTAGGGTAAAGCCTTGCGCAGAATGACAGAAACAGGAAGCCCGGCGCGTTGCCGGGCTTTTTGTATTTCGGATGGGGGCTGATCCCTCAGCAAATTCGAGTGTAGTTCAGTCAGATCTATGGTGCAGCTAACACGTTCTCTTAGGTAGTTATCAGATATGAATGGCATGGAAGCGACAACCCATTGAGCATTCTCCCTTTGTGATGGCTGACATTTCGAGCCGACGCTAAAGCGTAATTGCGGCAAATGTCCTTGGGTATCGAGGCTGGTGACTCAACTGGATGGTTTCGCCCCTGTCACGTCAGATCAGTGGGAATCATTTGAGGTTGTCAGTGAGGTGAATCACGGCTGGATATCATCCATCCAGATTCAGGCCTTTACCTCTCCCTTGTCGTCCTTCACATCAAACAATCCTGCAAAAAAAAGATGGAATGCATCCCAGGTTCGCGTCCACCAACCACCTGCTTCTCCGGCTTCTAATGCGATGAGAGAGCGTGTCACAAGTTTATTCTCGCCGTCATACAACTCGTAGCTTCCGACTATGTCACCGACGGCAATAGGAGCTTCCAGTGCGTTATTGATGTGAAGGCGGCTTTCCACCTTGCGATTACTATTCTTGGGCATCGTCAATGTCACATCATCGAGCAACCCAACAGAAATTACGTTTTTCTCGCCTTTCCACAGTCGTGGTTGAGCTAACACCTGCCCGCCTTTCTGATAGGTCTTCGTCTCAAAAAAGCGGAAGCCGTAGTTCAGGATTTGTTGAGCATCTTCTGCACGATTGTTCGTCGTGGTCGAGCCAAATACCGCACTGATAAGACGCCGCCCATCACGAAGAGCAGAGGTTACCATGCAGTAGCCGGCCTCTTCGGTGTGGCCAGTTTTGAGTCCGTCAACACTGGGGTCGCGCCAGAGGAGAAGATTGCGATTGGGTTGGCGAATGTTGTTCCAGGTGAAATATTTGTGCGCGTATAGCGGGTAGTAAGCGGACTCATCATTGATAATTGCACGCGCAAGCCGGGCCATATCATGAGCAGAGGAGTAGTGCCCAGGTGCCGGCAAGCCTGTAGGGTTCATGAAGTGAGTGTCAGTCAGCCCAAGTTTATTTGCAGTGACATTCATCAAACCGGCAAATGCATCTTCGCTACCCGCTATGTGCTCCGACAGTGCCACACTGGCGTCGTTGCCAGAGTCGATAACCACGCCACGGAGCAGGTCATGCACAGGGACAACGGCACCAGGATCAAGAAACATCCTGGAACCACCGGTTCTCCATGCGTTTTCACTGACGGTAACCGGATCGTCGACCTTGAGGCGTCCCGCCTGTATCTCATTGGTAGCCACATACACCGTCATCAACTTAGTTAAGCTAGCTGGCGGCAAATGCATATCAGCGTTTTGACTGCTAATAATCGAGCCTGTCGCGGCATCCATCAGTACCCAGGATTTCGCGCTCAGTTGCGGTGGTGCTGGGATCATCGCTCGGGCAGTTGGAGAGGTAGGACTTGGGGTGGGTATTGGAACCGCCCAAACTGGTGTCAGAAAAGAACACGCAAGAGTGAGTGTAAGCCGCAATTTAGAGTGTTTCACAAGCGCCAGCCTTGGATTCGCAGAAAGACGCGCCAAGCTAGATGATGAGCTTAGAGGGCTCAAATTAACCCGGATTAATATAAATTTAATTAGCCGTTGGAGACGACCTCGGGCAATGGACAAATAATCGAGACTGAGGCTCCACTACCACGCGGCGACTCTTGGATATGCAGTACAAACCCGTGCAACCGAACAATTGCCGACACCAGAGAAAGCCCCAGTCCATGCCCAGGTTGCTGACGGGTGGTGTCTCCGCGATAAAGCCTGCGGATCACGCTGTCACGCTCTGCCTCGGGTATTCCAGGGCCGCTGTCCGAAACCTCTATATTGAACGAGTTATGCGTCAGAGAGCCGGTCAAGTGAATCACACCGCCCTTGGGGGTGAACTTGATAGCGTTATCTAAAAGATTAACCAGCGCCTCGAACAGAAGAGAAACATCACCAGATAACTTTGGAAGGTCTTCAGAGAGGTCGAGGAGTAGCGTCAGTCCTTGCTCTTGTGCCAAGGGCAAAAAAAACTCGTGCGCTTGCGTCAGCAGCGATGCTGGTTGGAACGATTCAAAACCTGATCTTCTCCTTGTATCTTCAAGTTCAGATATTCGCAGCAGCCCTTGGAAGCGCAACATGATGGATTCGCTTTCTTCCAGCGCCATGTTCAATGTTTCTGCATGAGCGCTATCCAGGGGTAACTGCTGTAGCTGGTCAAGATGGGCGCGCAGGCGAGTCAGGGGAGTACGTAGATCGTGCGCAATACCGTCACACGCCCCCTTCACTTCATGCATAAGCTGCTCTATATGCTCGAGCATGACGTTGACAGCATTGGCCAACATGTCGAGCTCATCGCGGCGTGGAGACAGCGGCAGGCGTTCACCGAGATTGCCCGATACGATACTTTCGGTGCAGCTTTGAAGTCGCTGCACTCTGCGTAAGGGCCTTCGCCTCAAGAGCCACCAACCGATCAACCCAGGGATAAGGGTAAGAGAAAACCCCCAAATTAATGCCTGCTCGATGATGCCGCCGACTGCGGAGATAGATCCTCCATCACGCGACAGGATCAAAATTCGACCATCACGCCGATGTTGCATTAGCGCATGGCTGCTTCGGGTTTGCTCGCGTGGCAATGCGATGCTCAAACCTCGCTCCAGATAATGTACCTGGCCATCATCTGGGAGACTTGCTCGTAACCGGAGAAGGTCACCGGCGATATGTGTGCCGTCAGCTTTGAACAAACCGTAGGCGTCGATCCCTGAAGTCGAATACACCTCACTGGCAGCCAGTTCATCCTCTAGGCTGGCATCATCGATTTTTTGATAATAGTGGGCGCGTTGCATCAATGTCCGCTCGGCAACAGCCCCGAGATAGGTTGAGATTTTCCAATAAAGCACCCCCGTAAAAACGGCTCCCCAAGCGATAAAAAACAAGGCGTAAAGCCCGAGAAGGCGACTATTGGAAGAACGCCAGCGCTCACTCCTGGGAAGCAAGTACATAACCAGAACCACGAATTGTTTGAATAACAGGGGAACCGCTCCCCTCGATTTTTTTCCGCAGCCGACCGATATGAACATCAATAATGTTCGTGCCAGGATCGAAGTGATATCCCCAAACCGCCTGAAAAAGCATGGTTCTAGTGACCAACTGACCCGCGTTGCGCATGAAATAAGTGAGCAGTTTGAATTCGGTTGGGAGAAGCGGAATGTGCACATTCGAACGACTGAGTGAGTGTTCAATGAGATCGATATGGAGGTTGCCAAAGCTCAAATGACGCTCACTTTCACCTGCGGTTGGGCGCCTCAGCAGCACCTCCACCCTGGCGATCATTTCAACCGTAGAGAACGGTTTGGTCAGGTAGTCATCGCCCCCCGAACGAAGCCCTTTTACCCGCTCATCGACATCAGACAATGCGCTGATCATCAAGACTGGCTTCAGAATGCCAAGGCTTCTCAACGTGCTTACTATCGTCAAACCATCAAAATCAGGCAGCATTCGGTCAAGCGTTATCACATCATGGTCGCCAGAAATAGCCGCTGACAATCCATCACGACCGTTAGCCGCCCACTGAACATCGAATCCATGGGAGGTAAGCGTGTTAACAATAGCCTTGGCTGTAACCTCATCGTCATCTATTACTAGCGCGCGATTCATTTTTTACTCCACACAACGATTGCAAACCTAAGACTCAAGCAGGCTCCAAGCGCCGTAGATCTCAAGATGGATGCAGCCTAGGTAGGGTGCAACGGACGGTAAACTAAATTTTTCTTAACTCTCCTTAATTTCGACATTGCTTGAAATGTGACTATTTTTTTGCGCCTTCACTGCTAAACCTCATTTCTACGCTGGATTCAGGATACTCCGTCATGACGAAGACCTTACTGAGGCTCGCATTGGCCTGCTTGTTGTTCTTGGCAGATGGCATCGAGGCACAGGATGCGACCTCTACCAAAACACTTACCCTATTTGTGTCTGGAGGCTTCATCGCAGCGATTCAATCCTTAGCTCCCGTATATGAAAAAGAGACAGGATTCAGCTTGGTCATCAAAGAGTCTCCACCTACCGGGAATACCCCAATTGCAATCACTAATCGGCTCTTGCGCGGTGAAAAAGCGGATATCGTAATCATAGAGGATTGGGAGCTTCGAAATTTGATGGATCAGGGGCAGCTGCAAAAAACGAGTCGAATTGATCTTGGCAAGTCGTTCATTGCCATGGCCGTCCAAAAAGGTGCAAAAAAGCCCGATATAGGCAACATGAAAGCCTTCAAAAAAACGCTACTCAGTGCCAAATCCTTGGCTCTATCGGATACGCCCAGCGGAACATACCTGTCTCGCATTCTCTTCCCTCAAATGCACATTTCAGAAAGCTTGAGGATCAAGACGCGGACGATTTCCGCCGAACCCGTCGGAGAAGCAGTCGCTCGTAGCGAAGCAGAGATAGGCTTCCAACAACTGAGTGAATTGATGCACACGGAAGGTATTGATGTGATCGGGCTTATTCCAGATCAGGTGCAGAAAATGACGATGTATTCTGCAGCTATCTCTACTGGTGGCGTACAGCAAGAGGAGGCTGCAGCGCTGTTGAAATTCCTGAGTTCAAAGGCCGCTAGTACTGCCATCAAGGTAAGTGGATTAATACCCGTGCGATGAGTTTTCGTAACCGTCTGGCCAATACACCTTCCCGAGCCGTATCCTCAGGAGACCATCAGGAAGTTATGTTGCCCGGAAGGCTACTCATGGACTCGTCTTTTGGCGACCTGATCGACAGGACGACGTATATCGGAATGAACCAGGTTGCACCCCCGACCTTCCAGTTGGCACGGTTTCTAGAATCTCTACCACCTGCGTTTTCTCGGAGTAGACAACAAGGTTTCATCGCTGAATTAGGATAGAGTTACCGGTAGGAAAATCGGGAAGGCAGCATGACAAGGAACATTTATAGCCCCAGCGTTGATGGCCAGATCGCTTACTAGCATAGCTGCGGAGTGCGACCTCAGACACGCCATACAACACAAGGTTTTCGAAGCCCTTAGTCGCGGATTCATAGGTATGATCGACCGAGGCCGTGAGGGTTGCGAGCGCCTCCTGTGATTGCTTGTCGAACACCGCGAACACGATCTTGCCGAGAGACCGGAAGAATGTACCCAGAGGAGCGACATTGGTCTCGCCGCGAGCATCGACGATAGCCACTCCAAGGTTTTCGAGAGATTTGAATCGCGTGGGATCCAGCTCGGCGAGCCGGCGGGCGGCGGCAGGCAATGCGTCGAACTCCGTACGGCCCTCAAGCACAAGTACGTAGCGGGCAAGTAGAGCTTCGCAGAACCGAGCTTTAAACTCTGTGCGATAAGCCTTGGGCTTGACTGCTGGTGGGTATGTTGCAGGGACTCCGGTCATAACACCGGCCGTGCGCTTGAGAACCACCACCTGGGCAGGATCGAACTCCTCCAGCACGTAGGGTGAGTGGGAGGTGAAGATGGCCTGTGCCGACTTCTGGCGTAGCGAATTGATAATTCGTTTCTGGGTGTGCGGCGGAAGCGCGATCTCTGGCTCTTCCATCGCGAAGATCACGCTTTGCTTGAGTTCGGCGATGATAGACAGCAGAGCCAATACCAGCGTGTTAATAGTGCCAGTGCCTTGGTGCTGATATGGGGCGGAATAGACGGAGCCGTCCGGCCTTTTCGCTCCAGTGCCCATGAAGACAGTCAGGGTTCGACGGAGCATGTCGCGGGCGAGGTCCGAAACCCGCATGTGGGGTTGCTCTGCCCAGTCGGATGGTACGTAGTGCCGTACTGCCCCTGGACTGCGATAAGTAACTTGCCGATATCCTCGGTCTCTCCAACTGGCAATGCCCTCAGTTGGTCGAGCACGTCTTCCCACATTGCCAGTCGTGTCTCCTTCAGCCGAAGGATTACGTCCAACAAAGAGCCTCGCTCTAGGCTGAGTGCGCGGACGCCAATTCGTAGGGTGCGAAGATAGAGAAAACCGCACTTTCGTTTGTCGGGCGCAGAGAACCGCAGGTAGGAACCATCCGGCATTTCGGGAATGGCGTAAAAGGTATCCCCAGCGAAGTCGTCCTCTTCTACGTCATACCAGCCGTTGAAGAAGACGCGTATTGCTGCGCCAACATGGGGGGCGTCCGTTCCCTCTGGCGGTGCCCCCACAGCAATGTCTTGGCCTGTGAATCCCACCACTCGATATGGTCGCGGAAATGCCGCAGCTGCTCATCGGAGAGTCCAGCGACTATAACCTCGATCTGGATCGGGACGACCTCGTTCTTGGCCGGATCTACGTACATACCTGCGTAGAAATCGTGCTCATCAACTACAGGACGACGACTCAGGCGCTCTGGGCCAAGTACCAGGTCTACCGCTTCCAGCAATGTGGACTTGCCGGCGTTGTTGTCACCAATAAAAGCAGTGTGTCCATTGAGATGGACCTCACCGTAGGCGATGCCTCTGAAGTTCTGGACGCGAACACGCACAAGATGCACTTCGACACTCCTTGTCTAGCGGAACCCAATCTACTGATTTTAGTCCCTCATGGTAGGTGCGATTCGACTGTATCGCCCTTGAGAGCACCTTCGGGTCGATTCGCGTACCCGCGCGAGTGCTACGGCCTGGTGACTCGCGAAGGGAGAAAGGAGGTCTATGTGCCTTGCCGCAACCCGGCCTCGACGCCCAGCGAGCATTTCCGCCTGGCGCCCGAGGACTTCGCCGCCGCCGAGGACTGCGGCCAGGTGCTGGCAGTCGTGCACCGCCACCCAGATCACCCAGCGGCACCCAGTGAGGCAGATCGCGTTTCCTGCGAGGCCTCCGGGCTTCTCTGGCACATCCTTGAGGTCCGAGAGCGATGACGAACAGGTGCGCCCAGGCGAGCTTGTGAGCCTCGCGCCTGAGGGCTACCAGGCCCCGCTGATCGGCCGCAAGTTCTCCCATGGCGTGCACGACTGCTTGAGCATCATCCTCGACTTTTACTGCCGTGAAATGGGCATCGACCTGGGCCAGTACGAGCGGGAGGACGGGTGGTGGGAGAAGGGCGGGAACCTGTACCTGGAGAACCTGCCCGCGGCCGGATTCAGTCAAGTCAGCGCACCGCAGCACGGCGACATCGTGCTGATGCAGATCCGGTCGAAGGTGCCGAACCACGCCGGGGTATACCTGGCCGATGGCGTGCTGAAAACCGAGCATCAGCACTTCCCGGCGCCCGGGTCGATCCTGCATAACCTCCACAGTCGGGACAGCAAGCGGGACACCTACGACGGGTACTGGCGCGAAGTTACGGTTAGCTACTGGCGGCACCTGGCAATCGACTCAACAAGCACGGCGTAACGAAGGCCACTAGAAAAATGGTCGTCTCCAGCAGTGGAGAACTCTTACTTTCTGTCGCGTTATCCCTTCAACGAGTACATTTTCTTCAACTGTGCCGGTGTCAGCGGAGCAAGTTTCTGCGTGCGTCTGATCTCGATCCGTTTATTTCCGGTACGCACGTTAAGCGGATAGTAACTCGCGCCATACTCAAAATTGCCTTCGCAGGTTTGCACAAGCCATGCGCCGAAGCGTACGCCGTTGTTTCCGAAGGTAGATCGGTACTCATCCAACCGACTCACACAACCGTCTTGGAAGTCCGCTTTTATCAGATGCTCCCATTCTTGGGAGACTTCGTCATTGGCAGTGCCGGCAGTTGAGGTCAGCAGAAAGATGAGGGCAAGAGCTACTTGGCTCGGTGAGGGCATTACTGCAAGTCCTTTGCGTCCACAGGGGGAGGCATCCATTTAACATCAGGTTTCCAGTAGCGCAAAGCCCAGCACCGCGCTGGGCTTTTGCCTCTGGAACACTTTCTGGCGTCACGTTACAGTGCTGGTCGATGGTTTGGAGCAAACCACGGACAAGGAGGTGGCTGATGCTGGCAAAGCTATTGGTAACAGTTGGAATTGTTTTCTATGCCGTGGTCGTACCGATTCTAGAGATTAACGACACTCATGTATTCAACCCCGCATGGGAGCCGCATGCCAGACTGCATGAGACTTGGCAGTTATTCACCAACACTGCGATTGGGGCATTCAGTGTCTGGCTTGTTTGGGGGGCGAATCAGCTTAAGCTCGCGAGTCTTCTCACGACGTTCGTAACGGGCGGGTTCTTGTTGGCCTATTGGCTTCGGGATGGTTACGGTGGATCAATGGTCCTCACCGACGGATCAGAGAAAATGATCCTTGGGCTCAATTTAGGACTGGTGGCTTACGCCTTGGCCATTGTGCTTGCAGGGATTGCTGTAAGTATCGATCAACGCAGCCAAAAGTCGCCTTAAGGCTAGGTTCTCGCTTAATTCGAATGGTGGAAGAGGTTGCTCATGAAAGGGGCTGCGCTGGGGTTGGCTCGATGCCTTTGACTTCCAGCCCCCTGCTTTCTACGAGCAAGATGGCTTTAACCAGTTTGGCCATCATGATGGTTTTCCCCCAGGTATAAACGTTTCCTTTTTCATGCACGATTAGACTGACTGCTCCCTGTCGGTGGTAGATTGCCCTCAAACCATATAGAGGGGCCGACATGCGAATTCTGGTAGGGGCGGTTGCGGTGGCGCTGTTGGCGGGGCGCTCCTCGAATGCCATCACTGTTCAGTAAGCCAAGCAAGCGCCGAAGGATCAGGTGTATGCGTTTCAGGCCCGACCTGCCGGTGCTTACGGAGCGATAACTGTTCTTCGAGATGGCGGCATAAACGCATCAGCTTGTGATTTCGTTATCTATGTCGATGGGAAAAAGGCCGCGAAACTTGGGTCCAGCCAAAAGGTCACCTTCTACGTTAAATCGGGTGCTTTGAATCTCGGTGTAGGCTTGGCTGGATCGGGGCTTTGCATGGGGCAGGCGATTAGAACCATAGCGGTTGACGCTGTGGCTGATCGAGAAAAAATATTCCGTGTCAGTTCAGATATGGCAGGCATGTATATAGGTCCATACGTTGAGTATTAATTAAATTTCTAATGAGCCGCCCTCGGGCGGCTTTTTGTTGCCTGGAGGAAATATGTCTGCTGAAAAGATGCAAACCGTATTGCTATCTGGATCCTTGGCTCGAAAGTTTGGGAGACACCACCGCATGGTCACTGGCGCAGGTTTCAATGATATTCGTGGTTATTTCAAACAGTTCCCTGGTT
>NZ_MOAK01000055.1:86992-91763 GCF_003732485.1 Pseudomonas protegens | reverse complement strand
GAACCTTTCCGAAGATGATCTCGGAAAACCAACGGGGCGAGGAGTAATTCGAATCGTCCCAGTAATTGCAGGTTCGAAGCGTGCCGGGCTATTGCGGACCATCGTTGGAGCTGTACTGATCATTGCTTCTTTTTTTGTCGCGCCTGGTCGAGAGTAAAAACCCTCACCAAAACCGGGACAGCAAATAGTCGGGAAGCTTGGGTGAAATCGGGGCTTTTAAAATCCACAGGCCGCTATTTACAAGGCTTTCAGCCTGGGTTGGCCGTGGGCTTGGTCTGGTGGGCATTTGCGCTGGTGCTGACGGGGTGCGCAGCCCGGGAGCCTGAAGTGCGTACCGTGCGGGTGGAAGTGCCGGTGCTGGTGCCCTGCAAGGTGTCAGCTGTGCCCGTGTCGGTCTGGGCCACGGGCAGCCTCAAGAAGACCGACAGCCTGGAGCTGAAGGTGCGAGCGCTTCTGGCAGAGCGCCGGCAGCGGATCGGGTATGAGCGGCTTCTGGCCGCGACTGTATCAGCCTGTCAATGATCAGCCATTATTCACCACATCGCCCCCTGCGGGCTTGGTCATGGGTTCGATCAGATCCGCGCCGCGATTCCTGACATTGCCGACGGCGGCGCTAACTTTGAACCACTCGAAGGCCTTGGCGGGCTCGCCTTGGTGCAGGGCCATCTATTCGGCGCGTTCCTTGGGCGTTGCAGGGTCGAGCCATTCCCGGGCCAGGTCCGAGGCCACCGGCCTGCGGTCGTGAATGTCGACCATGCCGCCGGCGCTGTCGGCGGTGATGATCACGAATCCGTCGTATTCGCTAGGGCCATGCTCTTCATTAGGGTTCTGGCCAATAGCGGCGAAGAGGATTGGCGAATGGTCTCAGCACCTGACCAGGTACGGATGCTTCTTCGGTCCGCCTTAGTCGGCCTGGATGTTGAACTTAATTATGCTCACCTGTGAACAGCTTAGACCCACAATCATTGATAACTGATTGAAAAGGAAACTTCAACGTTAGCGGTTCCAGCTTTAATTTGGCTGTTTTGGAGTTTTACATATGCGGCTGTTAAAGGGATGGAAAGATTCCCTCCGGCTGTGTTGTAGTCGGAAAGCGTGTAAGACCGATTTAGCTCAAGTGATAGCCCGTTAGCGTCCATTAGCTTCAAGCCAACACCTTTCGCGCTAGAGCTGGAATTCATTGAGACTATTCCGTTTTTTTTATCTATGATGGGTGACGTGGCGATCAGTGCGTAAGTTACTGTTTTAATGCCTCTTGGGCAGTTGAGTAGTTCAATTTTGTAGTTTGTGTTATTGAGTTTGTCATTATCATGAAAGTCGCTTGATGTGTATTCGCCCATTGCTACTGAAATGTTAGGTGTTTCGCATGATAGTGTCTCTTGGGGGATTTCCTTTGACATGATAACGTTGACGAGAGCCATCTGATTCGCCTTGATTGTGCCCCAAACGCCAGCAGATAGATTCGTTTTAACGGTGCTTTTATCTGTTTTGATGATTTCTAATTTAAACCTACTCGTATTGAGCGCCCATCCGTACCAAGCGTTATTTGGAGGTAGGACTGGGAGGATTTTTCCTGGTGGTACGGAAGGAATAAACCCTGCAAGCTCATAACCTTCAACCGCGGTCAGTTGCCAAGAAAGTCCAGTTCCCTTGATGGGGAATAGATGGCCTCCCGATGGTTGTTCACCTATTGCAAGGTTTACCCTCATGCCGAAGACACCAGGCGTCTTGCATCGAAAGCTTACGGAAAATTCGCCTTGGGTTTCTTCATAAACTACGGTGCCGATGGGGGTGTCCGCAGGTATGTTTAGCGCCGATGGTCCGTTAAAACGTAAAGATGCAGTCCCAGAAGGCCCAGGACTTCCATAACAATCTTCTGTCGCCCAAACGCTTGTAGTGTAGGTCGTCAATAGAATCAAAGGGAGAATTATTGAGGCTGATAAAGTTTTTACTTGCAAAGTTGTAATTCTCTAATAGATTCATTCTATAAGTTTAATGTGAAGTATTGCTAAACTTGAATCAGACGATTCCTATTTGCGCAGAAGCTAAGGGCTTTTCCATATGGCTCCCAGTAACCCCATCGTCAAGGTCCCCGGATCTATGGACCGCTGGGACAGGCTTCGTCACAAAACCGTTTCCGGCGCAGGTCGAGCAGTCGTCCCGCGCATCAAAGCGATCGTGGCAGACGGGGCAGATACAGAAGGCCGCCGACTCGATATGCGGTCGCTCCTTTTCAAAGGTACGCAGATCCCGCTCCTCATGCGCGACTTGCGCTACATCTATGAGCGCTCGGTAAGCGTCTGGGTCGTCGACAGGGTTGTGGCAAACGCCGCGGATCATCGTCGCATTGCGATCAATTGGTACCGTCGCCCGTACATTTCCATAATCAGCCCCGTGATCGTGCCGACATTCCGGGAAAGCCCCAGATTCAGGTGTATCCACTCTGGGCCAGAATAAACCTTGCCGTCATAGGAAGACGATGCGCTGCCCGGCTCGGCGTTTGAGAAGTTGAAGATCGACCGGCTGATATTGCCAAGCAGCTTTCCGGTGTCGACCTGCACGACATCATAGGTCGACGCTCCGCGGTACTGGCCTGGCGAGTTCTGCAGCTCTTCCAAGGCGTGCCAGTAGGCGGCGTCTGCCATCTCGTTCATGTCGAAGCGCTCATCTGGCCAGTCAGTGCGTAGAGTTCGGTCATGCTGCACCTTCCATAGAGTCTTCAAGGTCCGCTTTGCGGGCGTCCTTGGCGCGGGTGAATTTGAGTTTGTGGACTTCGCGCTCTGGATCGTTTTGACGAAGGTCCAGCTTGCGCATGGCCGATTTGTAGAGCTGCCGCAACTCGTTGAGCGACTGCGCGGTGCCGATCAGATGGAGCGTCTCAGCCAGCCATTCGCGGTACTCGGCGGCCAGACGCTCCTTCGCTTCGATCTTGTCCTCAGCACGCTCGATCTCGGCTTCACCCAGGCGTTCGTTGACGTAGTGAATGTCGTCGTACAGGCCCAGGCGGACATCAGCAGAGAAGCCAAGCTGACTCAGGCATTTGCCGATCGCATCGGTGAGGGACTTCTTCGGCGCGTCGAAATCGGTACTGAACCTGTACCTGGAGAACCTGCCCGCGGCCGGATTCAGTAAAGTCAGTGCGCCGCAGCACGGCGACATCGTGCTGATGCAGATCCGGTCGAAGGTGCCGAATCACGCTGGGGTATACCTGGCCGATGGTGTGCTGAAGACCGAGCCCGAACACTCCCCGGCGCCGGGGTCGATGCTGCATCACCTCTACAGCCGAGACAGCAAGCGGGACATCTATGGCGGTTTTTGGCGGGAAGTTACGGTGAGCTACTGGTGGCATAAGTGTGTACAAACAACAGGAGCCGATCTGCTCAAATAAGGCTGCTCATCAGGTGCAAAGAACGTTAATCTTGCCTTAGAATGAAGCTTTCCCGCCCTTCAAAGGAATGATTACGTGGTGAGCAACAACGCCATCTGCTGTCCGCACTGCCAAGGCCAAAATGTCCAGCTTCTTTCCGTCATCCATGCTGCTGGCACCTCTCATATACAAGCAACCCACCAAGCGCAATCCCAATCCGGATTCGGACCAAGCGTGACCGTTGAAACTACAGGTCGGCACCAGACCTATTTGGCGGCAAGCGTCGGCCCACCTCCAGGTAAGCGCTTGCTTGGCCCCGTCATCCTTACGGGGGTTGGCGCCATCATCTTGTACGACGGCCTCAAGCTTATGAACACGTTCTGGGGCGTGGATTGGTCGAGGTTTTTCATTGGCGCGATATTTATCACCGTCGGTGTGATTGGATTCGTTCGTCACTGGAAATTCAACGTCGCGCAGTACGACAAATTGGAAGAGTGGCGTCGCACTTGGATGTGTCATGCCTGCGGCACACGATTCCAGCCGTAAACGGTACAGAGAGGGCACCTTTGGGTGCCTTTCTTTTTGTCTTTCTTAAACGACGTTTGGTGCTTAGCCGGAAGCGGTATCGTAGTTAAAGCGAAAGGCGGAGTGGTTGATTCGGAATTGCTGCGGTGATTGCCGGCGGCGTTACGCGCTCAACATCAGTTATACCAAACCGTCACCTCGCCTCGGCGGAGTTTTGGTGCTGACGTTCCGCAATGGTAGATTCCTTGCAAACCAAATAGAGGGATCGACATACGAACTCTGGTAGGGGCGGTTGCGGTGGCGCTGTTGGCGGGTTGCTTCTCGAATGCCATCATTGTTCAGCAAGCCAAGCAAGCGCCGAAGGATCAGTTGTATGCGTTTCAGGCCCGACCTGCCGGTGCTTACGGAGCGATAACTGTTCTTCGAGACGGCGGCATAAACGCATCGGCTTGTGATTTCGTTATCTATGTCGATGGGAAAAAGGCCGCGAAACTTGGGTCCAGCCAAAAGGTCACCTTCTACGTTAAATCGGGTGCTTTGAATCTCGGTGTAGGCTTGGCTGGATCGGGGCTTTGCATGGGGCAGGCGATTAGAACCATGGCGGCTGAAGCTGTGGCTGATCGAGAAACAATATTCCGCGTTAGTTCAGACATGGCAGGCACGTATATAGGTCCATACGTTGAGCACTAACTAAATTTCTAATGAGCCGCCCTCGGGCGGTTTTTTGTTGCCTGGAGGAAATATGTCTCCTGAAAAGATGCAAGCCCTATTGCTATCCGGATCCTTGGCTCGAAAGTTTGGGAGACGCCACCGCATGGTCACTGGCGCAGGCTTCAATGATATTCGTGGTTATTTCAAACAGTTCCCTGGCTTCGAGCA
>NZ_MOAK01000055.1:81786-86921 GCF_003732485.1 Pseudomonas protegens | reverse complement strand
AGCAGAACCTTTCCGAAGATGATCTCGGAAAACCAACGGGGCGAGGAGTAATTCGAATTGTCCCAGTAATTGCAGGTTCGAAGCGTGCCGGGCTATTGCGGACCATCGTTAGAGCTGTACTGATCATTGCTTCTTTTTTTGTCGCGCCTGGAGCTCAAACAGCATTTCTCGGCGCGGGTGTAGGCATGACTGCCGGCGGCGTCATCCAGATGCTCAGCCCGCAAGCCAAGGGCTTGGGCACCCAGGACAGCCCCAACAACCGGCCCAGCTACTGCTTCAACGGCGCCATGAACACCAGCGTCCGGGGCAACCCTGTCCCGCTTCTATACGGCCGGATGATTGTCGGCAGCGCGGTGATCCGTGCCGGGATCTACTCCGAAGATCAGATGTAAAACGAACCTGCCACCAGGCCCGCCATGAGCGGGTTTTTTTGCCTGAAGGAAAGCCATGAACCAGCACAATTAGGGGCATCGACAGTGAACGCCCGGTTGAGTCGATTGGGGGCAATGATCGATGGCCTCCCTTTGATTGCGCGCGGGGCTTTATAGCCTCTGAGCGCCTTGATTTTATTGGTGCGCATCAATGCCGCGACACGGTGCTTGCCGCAACTTTCTCCAGCCTCGCGCAAGTCAGCAAACACCCTCCGTGCGCCATACACACCTCGGCTGGCCGCATAGGAGTCACGGATCAGCCCTAACAACCGACCATTCTCTTTTTCTCGATCAGAAACAGGCTTGTGTAGCCATTGATAGAACCCGGCACGAGCAACTTGCAAAACCCGACACAGCGTAGTGATCGCGTATTGATGTCGGTGCTCGTTCATAAAGCGGTATTTCACTCGGGTTCCCTGGCGAAGTACCGCGCTGCCTTTTTTAAGATGTCGCGCTCTTCTTCCAAGCGTCGCATTTGGGCTCGCAGCCGTAAAATCTCGCTTTTGGCTTCGAGCAGTTCGCTGGCCTGTTTCTCGGTTTTGTCAGGCGTCACGGCTTTGACCCATTTGTAGAGGCTGTGGGTCGAAACGCCGAGGCGCCCGGCTGTTTCCGCAACGGAGTATCCGCGCTCAATGACTTGCCTGACGGCTTCTGCCTTGAATTCCGGCGAGAATCGTTGGGTGCTCATAAACTTCCTCCTATGCTCAAATCATAGGTTGGAGATGTCTATGAGGGCGGGGGCAGTCCAGCTTAAGGCAAAGAGGTGTCTACGAAACCCGGGGCGATTCATTAGGTTGTGAAGCACTGGTTATAGACACCGTTTTTTGTTGAGAGAATTTTCCTGCTCTACGGATTAATAGGAAACGAATATCAGTTTGATGCAGGTGTTAATCCGCATTCGTCCGTGTAAGGGCCTTGAGCCCTCGGCTGCTGGGCTTACGCGCCCGCCGACACAGTGGGAGATTGAGATTGACGAGTTGCTGCCACATAAGTGGCAGCCGGTCTAGTTGTGCAGGCTTGATGCCTGGGCGCATATGAATATTTACACTGCCTATGAAGTAATCACATCGTCATGAAGAACTTCAAATTTTGCTGGGAAGTGAATTTCCTCGATCAGTACGCCTTTTTCTTCTAAGTTTCTTGTGTGGGTTATATCAAAAATCCGAACGTCAAATCGAAGTCCGTGATTGGTTGAGAACCTTGTTTCTGCCGAGTTTACTGCTGGATTAAGTGGCCAGCCACCGTCTAAAAAACCTTCAGATTGAGACGGGCTTTCCCCCCAGTTACTCATTACTCTTGCAATACTACCAAGCGGAGAGTCATGCCTCACCTGATTAGTACGAGCTCTATAGTTGGCTATGCCAGAAAGCTCGGCACGAATCGTACTTCTACCCGAAGCAACCACTCTCTCCATTATGTAATCAACTCGATACCTGGTGTTTGCAGGCACCGAAATAGAAAATGGCTCAACGGTCCAGCTCCTCTGTGTTGTCCTGGTGACCGTATTTTGAGTGGACATATTGTACTCAACACTGAAGTTGTGAGTAATTCCGCCACTAGCAAATAGTACATCTACAGATGCAGTAGTCTCCACTCCATAAGTAAACACCCATCCACTTGAGTTTGTGGTTGATGTTTCGCTTGTCTCTACATAGCTGAAACCGGGCACTGGGAGAGATATTTCATGCGACAAATCATTGCGCATAATGTTTTGCGTAACAGTTAATATTTCGACTGATCCAGCGACTGATGCGGGAATGCTCTGTCCTGAAAGTTTGGCATCATCAACTCGATGCCCCACATAATCAAGTGGGGTGTTTACCGTGCCGGGCTGCTGGGTACGTGTTGCATAGTTCACCAACATGGTTCTAAGCATGGTGTCTAAATCTACCCCGGATCGTGCACTTATATCAATACTGTCCTTTTTCATTTTCTAGCGTCCCTTGATTATGATTGCTTCATGAAATTTAACGCTAGCAGATTGGTTTTCGATGTCAATATTGTGGAGTGCGCGACATCTGGTCAACTACGCCATCAATGTTTTTCCATTAGGCAGGTAGTAACTCAGACCTAACTCACTGATATCGACCGCTTTATCTCGAGCACTCCATGAATTTCAAATTCAAAGCCGAAATTTGAACGCTGATGCTGTTCTCCCAGTCCTTTACAGCGTCTGCACCTCATCACGTGTCCCGCCGCAAAAGTTTAAAAAATATCTCTCTTGGTCCTTTAAATGGGGGCCAAGGTATGTGGCTGGAGACCTTCTCCTTCCAAGCACAGAATTTTTACCTTCGGCCTGGCTTCAACATATTCGTCGAACTTAAGGATCCCGCCGTCGGACACTATCGATTTTTATGCAAGAGCATTTCGATACCTAAGCGATAAAAGTCCGGTAATACGCGGCCCTGATCCACCGCTTAAAGCGATGGCGTAAGCGGTGTTGCCCGTACGATTATCTCCACTGCCTTCAGTCCCCGTTGATGGGGCATGTTGACCTGGCCGAGCACCAGCAATGGATCGGGCGTTAGTTACTGCAGTAAAAAACTGCCAATGATCAGCCGTTGTTCACCATGCCACCACCTGAAGCCTTGGTCAGTGGCTCTATTGGTTCCGAGCTGTGATTCCTTCTGCCTGGTGCGCTCTTTTGGCGTTGTCGGGTCTGACGCCAGGACCACCGACCGGCGGTGATGATCAAGCCATCATATTCGCGCCGACCATCATCCTGATCCAGGAGAGGTCCAATTGAGCCGCAGAATATTGTCGGCCGGCGCAGTAGGTGAATAAGGCAGGGCTGTTTCTTGGGCCCACCCTCATTGATCCATTCAAATGAGCTATCGATTGGTGGGATCGCCCTGTATGCGCAGATTTGCCGGAAGGAACGCCCGGGGATGACCTTCTCCACCCGAGCATTGCCCGAGTATTGCTCATTGGCTCCTCAGGGCGATCGTTGCACGCAAGGGCGTCCCGAAGGAGAATGGCGGGCTTCTGATCACCGTCACCAGGATTGCTCAGTGAAATCAGTGAGTTGATATCAAGCTTGTGGGCGGGCATGCCAAGCGAAACGCCGTTTGATCTGAAGTTCACCTCTCGCGAGTACGAACACATTGCTCATGAACAACCTCGGTTCAAATGTTCTAGAGAGAGTTGAGTGCTGCAAAAGCACGTCAGGGACTTGCCTTCGATTCAGATATTATTTATCCAACAAGGCCATATGGAAAAATGAAAATAAAAGTACTACTCATCGCTTCGCTAGGGATTTTATCGCTGTTTCAAGCATCACTATCCTTCGCGGATAATGCCAATGGAAAAAATCTCTATTTACAGCGATGCGCTATGTGCCACGGAGCAGATATCAAAGGGACAGGGCCATTGGCAAATAAAAGCAATCCGCCTACGCCAGATCTAACAACGTCCGCTTTCAAAAAACGACTGAATGATTATCCGGGCGTTATTGTGTCATCGATAATACTGCGTCCAAATGGTGACTTGATTCCAAGAACTTTGCGAGAAAATGGTGTGAAGCTATCGCCGTTCTCTTGGAGGGTTAATGATTTTCGCGATTTAAATCAGTATATGAGTGGTGTGATTTTAAAGGGTCGATGATGTTTATAGAGGGGTGGGCGCAGAACTCTAGGGGGCATTTCATGGGTTTCGGTCGTATCCTTCATTATCAGGAACTGATCTTGTGCTAGTAAATGAAGTGCTCGAGTGTGCAAGACTTAGATGGAGTCAAGAACTCATGAGTAACTGAGGTTGGCTTACGAGAAGTCCTGGCTCGCTGTGGGCTTGAAATTGACTGGAAGTTAATTGGTGTGCACAACTGAGTGCTCCTGTATCTGAAATGCAAAGCCCGGCCAAGTGCCGGGCTTTGCATTTCGTTTTTAGTAAGACGGTTGAAGCCTACTGTCAAGCTGGGTTGTAACTAATAGCCATAAGATTTTTACAAAGGTTTACATCGTGTATCTATTTGATTCGGTATGGTTTGGTGCAATTGGTGTGACTTTGTGAGAGCTCAATGCAGTCAAGAAATAATCGAGTAGATCCTGAGCTGATAAAAATTAGACGGCTGTTCGCTTCCCCCCTGGCTAGTATCCAGTACCCCAACGCAGAACGACTCAATGCGGAGCTGAAAGCTATAGTCACAAGCCGTATGGCGAACGATCTCAGTGGCGCGCAGCGTAGCAATGAAGGAGGTTGGCAGTCCGCCAACGACTTTCCAGAATGGGGCGAGGAAGCCTGTGATGCTTTAGTGATGTTTGCCACGGAGTTCGCAACTCAACTTACAGCGGTTCATAGCGAGCAATATGGTTTAACAGAGCCCAGTTTCCAATGGAAACTCAATGCTTGGGCAAATGTTAATAAGGCGGGCCATAGCAATGCACTGCATGGGCATCCTGGCGCGTTTTGGTCAGGGGTCTACTGGGTCGACGCCGGTGGCCGAGAGGACGATCCGGCAGTCGGCGGTGATCTGGAGTTTATAGACCCGCGCGGTATGGTTGCATCGACATACAATCCTGCTTTGCGAATGCGGGTTGAAGACTGCATCGCTGCCGGTTTTAGTAGCACTTGTGTCGCCACAAGTGGGACATTCGTCATGTTTCCGTCTTGGCTAATGCATTCAGTACAACGCTTTGAAGGTACGAGGCCGCGAATCTCCATAGCTTTTAATTTCGGCGCTTGAGATTTCGATTGAATTGAATCGCT
>NZ_MOAK01000055.1:66407-81719 GCF_003732485.1 Pseudomonas protegens | reverse complement strand
GCGACTCTGCTTGTCTATTTTGTAGAGCAGGTACTCTTGAGTGCGATTAGTGAGTTGTCTAGTGGCGCGATGGGAGAGTGTCCACCGATTTTTTCCATGGCGCGTTGAGATCGAACGTTCTGGCTGTCAACGTGAAACCAAACAGTGTCGACCCATTGGAATGCATGAGTCAGCATTAAATGTTTCAACTCTCTATTGGTTTCGCCTCCCCAATGATCACGAGCCAGGAAGGTATAGCCGATCGTCACTTCTCGTTTTTTCTCATCGAACTGGTAGTAGCGAGAGGAGCCGATCACCTGGTTGTTGCTGCGGTCGATCACGATAAGCGCAGACTTTGAAGCAAGTGCCTCGTTAAACCATGGGTGAAAAACGGGTTCCTGATAGCGCGTTGGGCTTGGATGCTGAGCCCAGATCAAAGGGTCGGATGCAACACGGTACAGCGCTTCAAAGTCATCAATTTCCAGTGGGCGCAGCTCTAGCGATTCACCAATAGTTGAGGGGGCGAGTGGCAGAAGTTGCATCATTTCTTCCTTTTGGGCTCAAGCGTGGTTTTGTCTATTTACTGTCACATTGGTCTATTTATCGATTGGACTGCTTTCGAAAGGTCTTAGCCTGTCCGATAGGGACGATGACTGCCTGATCAGCCTCGCCGCAGACGCGACAATACACCGCACTGGCGCAACCGACGTGACTGGTCTTTGCTGTTTCGGGTCCGTTGCTGTGCTCGCTGATCAGTCTGGCGGCAGGCGCGCGAGGGGCGGGTGTTCGATCCTGCGGCAGGCAATGGCCTGCCTAGAGGGGCGAACATGGATCGTTATTGGTGTTTCGATCAAGGAGATCACATTGAAAAGGAAGATGTTGGCGGCTTCGCTGCTGCTATGGATGTTCTCGTTGACCGCGCAGGCGGATTGCGCGGTATTGGGGCCTGGGGAAGATCCCTGTGCGGGGCCGGTTCTGGGCCTACGGTTTGCGAATGTCCCTGATATTTGCTTGTGCCCTCGACAGGGGCACATGGATTGCTCGTCTACTGACCAGGAGGTTACAAATGAAGAAAGTCATGTTGGCTGTATTGCTGCTTTGTGGTTTTTCCCTGACTGCCCAGGCAGCGTGCCCGGTATTTGGCCCATCTGAGGACCCGTGCAGTGGTCCGGTGTTTGGTCCGTCTACCTGCGAATGCCCTTAGGGAGGTGACCTGGCGGGTCCGGTTGGATCCGGACCTGCTTTCTGAAGTTGCTATTGTCCGCTCCCGAGCAGGCAATAAAGCATGCTCCCTTAGAACCCGCCCTGAGCGGGTTCTTTATTGCCCGAGAAAAGATCGGCAGGTGCGCCAACCGGGCGCGGTAGACGGTATCTGGTGTTTACCGTACTCAAACGGCGTGCTTCTGGTTAAATGAGGCTCATTAGTCCGAGCCCATCAGGTAGTTGTCGCCGGTCAACCGGTCCTGCTTTTTTCTGAACCTCATTCACGGAGCAAAACATGAGTGCTATCAATCGCGCGGTCCTGGACGACCTGGCACCGCAAGGCGTGCTGCGGGCCGCGATTAATTTTGGCAATCCAGTCCTGGCGCAAAAAGGGAGCGATGGTTCGCCGCAAGGTGTGTCGGTCGCCTTGGCAAAATCTTTGGCTGAAGAGCTCGGCGTAAGTTTGCAGATGACCACCTTCGATGCGGCCGGCAAAGTCTTTGCGGCGCTGGAGGAGGGCATCTGGGATGTCGCTTTTCTGGCTATCGAGCCGGTGCGTGAGGAACAGATCGCCTTCAGCGAGCCTTACGTCATCATCGAAGGCACCTATCTGGTGGCGGCAGACTCACCTTTCCAGGTGGTCGAGGATCTCGACCAGCCAGGATTGCGGTTGGCGGTGGGCAAAGGCGCGGCCTATGACCTGTTTCTGTCTCGCACGTTGAAACATGCTCAGCTTGAAAGGGCGGAAACCTCGGCGCGTGCGGTAGATCTCTATCTTCAACAGCATCTGGATGCGGCGGCGGGCGTGCGCCAACCCCTGGAGCAGATGGCGGCAAACACTCCTGGTTATCGAGTACTGGAGGGTGCCTTTACGGCCATTCGGCAAGCCATGGCAGTACCACGGCCACGGGAAGCAGGCGCGGCCTATGTCAGGGATTTCATCGAGCGCAAGAAGGCCGAAGGATTCGTTAAGGCTGCATTGGCCCAGAGCGGGCAGGCTGATGTGACTGTCGCACCTCTTCAGTAGCTGCGTAGGGGTAATTCAGGCCCATGTAAGCGGCAGGTACATTTCTCCTGGAGCACCTGTGGCCTCTTCTTCAGGGTGAGAGAGGCGTGGGTGTTGGAGTCGTTCTCCCAGCCAGAATTTCAAGAGCTCTCAATCTTCTTGGCGGCTCGGGATCTTTTGCGTGAAGGTATGAGCATGCCGACCTGCTGTTGATAAGCCAGGTACTTCTTGCCAAAGACTTTGACCATGTCTTTTTCTTCGAGATGGGTTCCCGCGAATATGTAGGCAGTGCAGGTCAGCGCAAACACGAGGTGTCCGACAGTCATCTCCGGCGTTGCCCAGAAGGCTATGAGAAAGCCCAGGTACATGGGATGGCGAACAACTTTGTAGAGAAAGGGTGTGATGAAGTTGAGGGGCTCCGGCTTGGTTGTGTGGAAAACACGGTAGGCTTGTTTCAAGCCAAACAACTCAAAATGACTGATCAGAAACGTCGCCAGCAATGCAAGCCCCCATCCCGCCCAATACAAACCGTTCAGCAGCGCCTTGAGCCCTTCGGACTGAAGGCTCCAGACTGTGGCCGTGATGGGTTGCCACAGGACAAACAAGAGGATCAGCGTCAGGCTGCTGCATAGAACATAAGTTGCTCGCTCTATGGCGGCGGGAATGATTCTGGTGATTTTTTTCTTGACGCTTTCGCGGGCCATGACGCTGTGCTGGACGGCGAACAGGGTGATAAGGGCGATATCTATGACTGTTGCAACTAGCCAGTGGGAATATGCCCCCGAGTTAATGTTTTTCGGTACCGACAACGCACCAAGGAAGCCGATCAGGTAGAGGAAGGTCAGGAGAAAAACCACGTAGCTGCCGAGGCTGTACAGCATATAAAACAGGTTTGTGGCAGTGCTCACGTTTGTTTTTTTCAGTTTGGAAGCTGTATGCATGAACGATTCCTTTCGATCATGGCGGAGACTGCAAACTTGCGCCCAAGGTGGAGACTCAGTTGGTCGATACTGAAACCTAGCAGAGATTGTCGGTTGCCGTTCCTTGTCTGTTTCAGCGTTGTCCCGGATCAGGCTGCACCAGATGCCGCCAGGGGAATACCTGTCGAGCAAAATGCGTTACGTAGCCGCCGCGGGAGGCCTGGATCACCATGAACTGCAATGCCGGCCGGAGCTGGCGCAGGGCCTGGAGCTGTTCCAGACTCAGGCAGGTGTTGCGCAGGCGCAGCACGTTCAGTGGGTCGCAGGCAGCGCTGGCGAATAGTTTTTCATAGCTGGCGAAGGAGGTAACGGCCTGTTCTTCGCGCTGATCCGCCCAGTTGTTCTGCAGTTCGCTGGATTCGGTGAAGTCCAGGTTGCTCAGACGCGGCAGATTGTCCGAGCCGGCCAGGTTGGCAATGAAGTGCTGGGTGTCCCAATGGCCGCCAATGCGCAGGTGGGCAAGGTGCGGCAGATGGACCTGAAAGAAGCTCGAGTCGGGGGCATTGGGTAGGGTCAGTTCGCTCAAGTGCGGGGCTTTCGCTGCAAAGCGGGCGATTTCTCCTGCTTCCTCCATCAGCGTACCGGCTTTCTGGATCAGCGAGGCATTGTGGTCCTGGGGTTCACTGGGGCGAATCGACAGCGACCTGAGGAGGGGAAAGCTCACGTCACTGTCCAACAAGGGGGTGAACTCCCATTCGCGGGTGCCGTTTGCCCCTTGATCCGGGCCGGAAAAGGCCAGGGAGCTGAGGGTGTCGGCCACGACCTGGTCGGCGAGACACTCCAGGGTCCAGGCAAACGGCTCTTCCCACAGGTCACCATGAAACTCCAGGTGCAGGCCGCCACGTATAGGGGCCAGGGCCAGGTAGTTGTAGTCGCTGACCCACAGCGGGCCCGCCAGGTCCTCGGGGCGCTCGTCGCGCTCGGCTGCCAGGTCGCGGGTGAACTCATGGATGCGTTGCTGCAGGACCAACAGGCGCTGGTAGCCCGGCGAAGACAGAAGGTTGGACATGGCTGGAATCCGCTGCTGGGTGGGGCCGGGCTGAGCCGCTGGCGAAGGGCTCCGATGATAAGTCCTGGCGCCTTCCTGAGTCTTGGTCCGACTCAGTGGCTGACACATTTTTTCAACAAATTAACCATGTCCCCGGGGGCCCACGGAGCGCTAGGATCGCCCTTTCATGCACAGGGGCTGTGGTCCGTTTGGAGTGTTATCCCATGCAACAAGGACTATTGCCTCATTCCTCCACCGGACTGGTGGCCAGGGAAATCACCCTGGTAGATGTCGAGCGGCTGCAGGCGTTCTTCGTTGAGAATCCGGAGTACTTCCACATCGTCCATGGCTGTGCACCGCAGCCGGATGAAGCCCGCAATGAAATCGATGACCGCTTGCCAGAGGGCTGGTCCTTCACTCGCAAGTGGAAGATCGGTTACTTCGACAGGACCGGTGCCCTGGTGGCAATGGTCAGTATCGTCAGCAACCTGCTGGCGCCCGGGGTCTGGCACATTGGTCTGTTCATGGTGGCCAGCTCGCTGCAGGGCCGGGGCATCGCCCGGCAGTTGCACCGCGAGCTTGCAGACTGGGCGGTCGGGCAGGGCGCGCGCTGGCTGCGGCTGAGCGTGGTGTTCGAGAATCTCCGGGCCGAGGGTTTCTGGAGAGCCTGTGGCTATGTCGAGGTTCGTACCCGTGATGGGATCGAGCTGGGTCAGTTACGGCACCGGGTGCGCATCATGATCAAACCGCTGTCCTCGGATTCCCTTGAAGACTACCTGACCCTGATGCCCCGCGATCGGGTCGAGCCCTCGGTGTCGGTCTGATAAAAATGGTTGGAAACAGTGTGACCCCCATGACATTGAAATTGCCTGAGGCCATTGCGCGCTTCATTGGTGATGCGCAGCTAGTCCCGGACACCGTGGGTGAGTCGCCTTGCCGTGTGCACAGCTTTTATCGCGGCAACGAGCGCTTCTTCCTCAAGTTCTCGGCGGCTCTCTATGCCCCCACCACCTACAGCGTCTTGCGGGAGGCTCGTGTACTTGATTGGCTGGACGGGCGCCTCAAGGTTCCCGAACTGGTGCTGGTGGAGTCGGGGGCTGAAGGCGAGTTTATGATTACCCGCACCGTGCCGGGTGCGCCATTGTCCTCTTGCATAGCCGCAGGCCAGCCGGCACTGCCGCTGTTTCGCGAGGCGCTGCATCAAGTGCAGTCAGTGGCGGTGGACGAGTGTCCATTTGACGCCGGAGTCGCGATGCGTTTCGCCGAGCTGGATTACCTGATGGCCCAGGGGTTGTGCGCTGCGGAGTATGACCTGACACAGTGGCCCGGGTTGGCCAGCCCCGAGGCGCTGCGGGCGTATCTGCAACGTACCCGACCCATTGAAGACCTGGTTTTTTCCCATGGCGATCTGGGGGACAGCAACATCTTCGTCGACAGTCGCGATGAGTTGTATTTCATCGATTTGGGGCGGGGCGGGTTGGCCGACTGCTGGCTGGACATCGCCTTTATCCAGCGCGACCTCCGCGAAGTGCTTTGCGAAGCGGACGCGGCTGAGTTTCTCCAAGGCTTGGGAGTCCCGGACAATCCTTCAAGGCGGGTCTTCTTTGAACAGTTGGACGAGCTGTTCTAGCTGATGGGATCAGGCACCTGTAACGGCGACGTGCTGGGTGGGGCGGTGCATCAATATCTGGGGCCGCAAGCCTCAGCCCTGCACACGAGCCCTCTGCTCTGGAGCGGTCGGCAGGCCAGGGTGAAGGCCTCTCGGGCATGAACTAAAACCGCTGTCGCCAGTCCCATGGGTCATCTTTGACCATTCGGGGGAAATACCGTGAAAACTCGTCTCGCAACGCTCTGCGCCGCAGGTCTGGCTTCGGCCCTGCCAATTCTGGTCGAGGCTGCACAGACTCAGTCGCCCGCTCCTGAACCGACCTATGAGAGCCAGGTGGCGCGCTATCAGTGCGAGGGCAATGTCCGCATCGATGCGGCCTATCTGAACATCGACAATGGCACCTCGTTCGCCACGCTCTACTACAAGGATCAACTGATTCCCATGCACAGTGCCCGTTCGGCTTCCGGCGCGTTGTATGTGGCGGACGATGAGCAGAACAGCTTTCGCTGGCACACCAAGGGCAAGCTGGGCATGTTGTCGTTCCTGGAGGCAGATCACACCGCCAAGGAGCAGCAACTGCTCAAGGACTGCCAGGAGATCGATCTGCAGTAACAGTTCCACGCAGAGGGCTTCAGGCAAAAAAAGCCCGCGCCAGAGCGCGGGCGAACGTAGTTGCTTGAATGAGCGAAGGAACTATACACAGGCGGGATCGGCGTCTGGGTGAAAGAAGTTTCATCTTGCGTGGTAGTTGTTTTGTCGGCTAAGCCGAGCCGTTGTCGGATCTGTTCTAACCTGAAATGGCGAGTCAAAAATCCCTTCAGGAAGAGAGGTGGGCATGGCAACACAACAGCAACGCCCTTATGAGCAGGAACGCAGCGATGAGGCGGCGCAGTACGAGGTCGAACACAAAGAGCCGCCACCGCAAACCTGGAAACACCCGGACGATGGCAAGAGCCTGTCGGAACTGGACGAAGAGCGTCCCTTGAAGCCCTGATCCAAAGCCCCGCTTCAGAGCGGGGCTGCTGTTTGTGGCGAAGCCATTGTTGCCCATGACCGACCGTCGCCGTCGCTCTGATACCATCCCCAGCCTTAATGTCCCGGGACCTCGGGACGGAATTTCTGTTCAAGGGAGAAACACATGATTGTCACCACCACCGCCCATATCGAAGGTCGGGAAATTGCCTCCTATCTGGATATCGTCAGTGCTGAATCCGTCCAGGGCATCAACGTGCTCCGCGATATCTTTGCCGGCATGCGCGACTTCTTTGGCGGCCGCTCCCAGACCCTGGAACGCGCCTTGAAGGAGGCGCGGATCCAGGCCACCAGTGAAATCAAGGAGCGGGCCCGTCAGTTCAACGCCGATGCAGTGGTCGGTGTGGATTTCGAGATCAGCATGCCTTCCGGGCGTGGCGGCATGGTGGTGGTGTTTGCCACCGGGACCGCCGTCAAGCTCAAGTAACGTTCTACCCAGCTTCCCGCCCAACTTTCTCCCGCACTCCCTGGGCTCAAGCCCCTACCGGGGTACAGAGCTCCACCAGGGTGCCATCCGGACAACGCACGTAGGACACCGTCTGCCCCCAGGGTTTGCTGCTGGGGGGCGCGAGTTCCTGGGCGCCCTGTTCCAGGGCCCTGGCATGGGCTGCATGGACGTCATCGGTCACCAGTCCCAGTTCCATGCCCAGGGGTTGCGGCGAGGAGTGGGCGGCGACGTGGCCGGCCTTGAAGTTCAGTTCTGCCAGGTCGTGGTCGGCGAAGGCCAGGGTGGTGCTGCCGGTTTCCAGTTCGCCGTAGGTGCCGGACTCATGGAGAAACCGCCGCTTGAAGCCGAAGGCCTGCTCAAAGAAGGCCAGGGAGTCTTCAACCTTGGGCACGTAGATGATGGTGTAGCCGAACTGCATGGCGTGACGCTCCTTGTCTATGGATAAGAGGACGCGAATCTAGCATGGGCGCTCGCTTGCCCGCGGCTTTTTGCTGTAAGGCGCTGTTTCATTGACGACGCTCCAGCAAGTGCCAGCCGCGTGGGGACCATTGCAGTTCATGGGTCGGTGCCAGGGCCTGGAGAAAGTCCTGATCGTGGGACGCCACTACCATTGCCCCGGGATAGTCCCGCAGGGCTCGCTCAAAGGCCTGTACCGATTCCAGGTCCAGGTGGTTGGTTGGCTCGTCGAGCAGCAGCAAGCGGGCCGGGCTGCCTCCCCACAATGCCAGTGCCAATGCCGCTTTCAACCGCTCTCCGCCGCTGAGCTGGGCGCAGGGTTGCTGCACCCGCCAAGCGTCCAGTTGCAGGCGTGCCAGGCAGGTGCGCAAGGCACTTTCCTCCAGTGGTGTAGCGGCCTTGGCCAGTTGCTCCAGCAGCGAGGGTTCGGGGGCCAGTTGCAGCAGGTGCTGATCCAGGTAGGCGCTGTTCACCGCCACCCGGCATTCGCCGCTCAGGGGCTGCAATTGACCGGCGAGCATCTTCAGCAAAGTGGATTTACCGCAACCGTTGGGGCCGATCAGGGCAATGCGCGCCGGGCCACTGACGTGGACGGTGAGATAGGACGCCGGCGCCCGGCTGTCCAGCCAGGGCAATTGCGCCTGTTGCAGGTTGAGCACTGGCTGGCCTGCTTGCAGGGTGGTATCGGGCAGGGTCAGCAAGGTCGGTTGTTCCGCGGCGACCCGGGCGTAGGCGTTGCGTACCTGTTCATCGAGGTCGCTCTTGTGCCCCTGATGGCTATGACGCACCTGGCCCATGATGTCCCGGGCGGCACCGAGTATCTTGGCTCGCTCAAAGCCGGAGACGTTGGCGGTCTTGGCATATTTGCGCGATGTAGCCGCATGGCGCTGGATGGTGTCGTGCTCGCGTTGCAGACGTTTGTGCTCACGGTTGCGCTGGGTGCGGGCATGTTCCAGTGCCGCCTGGGCAGCGTCGTTATGGGCCTGACGCTGAGCCTGGTACAGCGCGTAGTTGCCGCCGTAGACCTGGGCTCCCTGGGGGCTGAGTTCAACGATGCGTTGCACCTGCATCAGCAACTGGCGGTCATGGCTGACCAGGATCAGACCGCCGCGCCAGTGTTGCAGTTGCTCCATCAGCCAGCGACGTCCGGCACGGTCCAGGTGGTTGCTGGGCTCGTCGAGCAACAGCAGGTCGGCGTCGCTGAGCAGGGCACCGATCAGCACCACCCGGGCCAGTTGCCCACCGCTCAGGCTGGCCGCCGGATGATCCGGCTCCAGGTGTTGCAGTCCGGCCTCATCCAGCGCTTGGCGCAGGCGTTCGGCCAGGTCCCAGTGATCATCTACCCGCTGCAGGTCTTCCGGGGCGGCGGTGCCGGCTGCCAGGCGCTGCAGGGCTTGCAGGGTATCAGCGACGCCTGCGAGCTGAGCCACAGTCTGTTGTGGGGCCGGCAGCGGGTCCTGGGGGACATAGGCCACGCTGGCGTTGCGATTGAGGCTGCCGCAAGAGGGTTGCAGTTCACCGGCGATCAGGCGCAGCAATAGGGATTTACCCATGCCATTGCGCCCGACTATGGCTGTGGGCAAGCGATCGAAGCTCAGGTTCAGGGAATCGAGCAAGGTTTCGCCATTGGCGAATTGATAAGTCAGCTGGTTCAGTGAAACCAGCGCAGGCAGCCGGGTGACGTGAGTCATCAGCACCTCCAGAAAATGTTGGAACAGGCCAACGAGCACTAGCAGGGCTCGTCGCGGATACATTTTGGAAGGCTTAGTTGTTCACGTCGGCAATCGTCCTGGGACGGGAAAGAAGGTGCGTAGCCTAACGCCGGAATAATCTGGCTGACAAGGGTTTGTGTGCGGCGTCGGTGTTTGTCAGGCGGATTTCGCTGCTTGTGCCAGGCGTTGGAGAAAGCTTGCCAGGCCGGCTTCCTCGGCTTTCAGGCCTTTGCGCAGGCGGGGCTTGGGCAACTGCGACAGCTCGCCGAGCACAAAGCCTTCCAGCAGGGCGGGATGGATATAGCACTTGCGGCAGACCGCCGGGGTATTGCCCAGTTCGCGGGCCACTTCCTTGACAGCGGCCACTATGTGCCTCTTGGCATCGGCTTCGGGTTGCCACGGCTGTTGACGCAGCAGGTCCAGGGCCAGGACGCTGCCGGCCCAGGTGCGATAGTCCTTGGCAGTGAACGCGGCCCCCGTCAGCTGTTGCAGGCAGGCGTTGATGTCCGAGGAGCTCACCGCATGGCGCTGGCCGTCTTCATCCAGGTATTGGAACAGGTTTTGCCCCGGCAGCTCCCTGCAGCGCTTGACCACCCGGGCCAGGCGCGGGTCCTTGACGGTGATCTGGTGCTCGACGCCGCTCTTGCCCCGAAACTGGAAATGGATGGCACTGCCGTTGACCTGTACATGACGGTTGCGCAGGGTGGTCAGCCCGTAGGAGCGATTGTCCCTGGCGTACTGGCTGTTGCCGACCCGGATCAGGGTCTCATCCAGCAGGGTGATCACAGTGGCGAGGACTTTCTCGCGGCTGAAACCGGGAGCGGCGAGCCGGGCCTGCAACTGTCGGCGCAACTTGGGCAGGGCGCTGCCGAACTCCAGCAACCGGGAATACTTGTCGCTGTCACGCACCTCGCGCCAGCGTGGGTGATAACGGTATTGCTTGCGGCCCCGGGCATCACGGCCAGTGGCTTGCAGATGGCCCTTGGGATCGCTGCAGATCCACACCTGGACATAGGCCGGGGGAATCGCCAGGGCGTTGATTCTCTGGATCTCCTCCGGGCGGGTAATGCGCTGACCCTGAGCATCGTAGTAGACGAATTTGCCCCGCAGTTTCCGGCGCCGCACGCCCGGTTGCCGGTCGTCGGTGTAGTGCAGGTCGGCGGGCAGATCGAGCACGTCTGGAGTGTCGGGCATGGCGGCGGGTCCTGGGCAAAGTGCGGGCCTGTAGAACATGGACCGCGGCCGTGACCCAGGGTGCCGATTTTCTCTGGCGCTTACGCCAGCACCGCCACCGCCTTGATCTGCGCCCAGAGTTGCTGTCCGGGGTGCAGGTTGAGCTGATCCCGGGAGTAGCGGGTGATACGTGCCAGCAGAGGGGTGCCGGCTGCGTCCAGGCGCACCAGGACGTGGGCGGCGTTATCTGCGGGAATCTCGGCGCTGACGGTCACCGGCAGTCGATTGAGAATGCTGCTGTGTTCGCTGGCCTGCAGGCTCAGGCTGACGTCCCGAGCCTGGACCTTGAAGCGCAGGGACTTGCCCAGCGCCAGGGGCAGATGGGCCACACGCACTTGCAATTGACTGGCGGGCAGTTGCAGGGTCAGCAGGTGGTAGGTCGCGTCATAGTCGCTGACCCGACCTTCCACCACCACGCCGGCGTCATCCCCCAGCGCCAGGGGCAGGTCCAGTCGCGCCAGGGTCTGGCCGATGGGGCCGCTGGCCAGGGCACGGCCATCACTGAGCAGGACAATGTGGTCGGCCAGCCGCGCCACTTCGTCCTGGGAGTGGCTGACGTACAGCACCGGGATATCCAGCTCGTCGTGCAACCGTTCCAGGTAGGGCAGGATTTCACTTTTGCGTTTCGAGTCCAGGGCCGCCAGGGGCTCGTCCATCAGCAGCAGCCGTGGGCTGGTGAGCAGGGCTCGGGCGATGCCAATGCGTTGGCGTTCACCGCCCGAGAGGTTCTGCGGGTGGCGCTGGAGCAGGTGGCCGATACCCAGCAACTCGGTGGCCTGGGGCATGTCCACCCGGCGTTGCTGCCTGGGGATGCGGCGCAGGCCAAATTCCAGGTTGGCCTGGACCGACAGGTGGGGAAACAGGCTGGCTTCCTGGAACACATAACCCAGGGAACGCTTGTGGGGCGGGACGAACAGCTTGCGCTGGCTGTCCTGCCAGATTTCGTCGTTGATCTGGATCCGCCCGCGCCCGGCCTTTTCCAGGCCGGCGATGCAGCGCAGGCAAGTGGTCTTGCCCGAGCCCGAATGGCCATAGAGCGCAGTGATGCCGCGCCCCGGCAGTTGCAGGTCGAGGTCCAGGGCGAAATCGTGGTAGTCCAGGTGCAGCTTGACGTGAATGCTCATCGACTCAGCTCCAGCCAGCGCGGGTCTTGCGGCTGGAGTACAGCGCCAGCAGCACCAGGAACGAGAACACCAGCATGGCGCCGGCCAGCCAGTGGGCCTGGGCGTACTCCATGGCTTCGACATGATCGTAGATCTGCACCGAGACCACCCGGGTCTTGTCCGGGATGTTGCCGCCGATCATCAGCACCACGCCGAACTCGCCGACGGTGTGGGCAAAGCCGAGAATCGAGGCAGTGATGAAGCCCGGCCGCGCCAGGGGCAGGATCACCGAGAAAAAAGTGTCCCAGGGATTGGCGCGCAAGGTGGCGGCCACCTCCAGGGGACGGCTGCCGATGGCAGAAAAGGCGTTTTGCAGCGGTTGCACCACAAAGGGCATGGAATAGATCACCGATCCCAGCACCAGGCCGCTGAAACTGAAGGTCAGGGTGCCCAGCCCCAGTGACTGGGTGAACTGGCCGAGGAAACCGTTGGGCCCGAGGGCCAGCAGCAGGTAGAAACCTATCACCGTAGGCGGCAATACCAGGGGCAATGCCACCACGGCGCCGATCGGCCCGCGCAACCAGGAGCGGGTGCGCGACAGCCACAACGCAATCGGAGTGCCGATGACCAGCAGGATGAGGGTCGTCAGGGACGCCAGTTTAAGGGTCAGCCAGATGGCGGAAAAATCGGCACTCGAAAGGGTCATTTACAGTTGATAGCCGTAGGATTTGATGACAGCGGCGGCTTTGGGCCCCTTGAGGTAGTCAACCAGCGCCTTGGCGGCCGGGTTGTCCTTGCCCTTGTTGAGGATCACCGCATCCTGCTTGATCGGATCATGCATCTGGGCCGGGACTATCCAGGCTGAGCCGCTGGTGACTTTGCCGTCTTTATAGATCTGCGACAAGGCGACAAAACCCAATTCGGCGTTGCCGGTGGAGACGAACTGATAGGCCTGAGTGATGTTCTGGCCCTCGACGAGCTTGGCCTTGACCTTGTCGGTCAGCCCCAGCTTGGCCAGCACCTGGGTTGCGGCCAGGCCGTAAGGCGCAGCCTTGGGGTTGGCGATGGACAGGTGCTGGTACTGGTTGTCCTTGAGCACCTGGCCTTTGCTATCGACGTAGCCGTCCTTGGCCGACCACAGGGCCAGGGTGCCGATGGCGTAGGTGAAGCGCGAGCCCTTGACGATATCGCCCTCGCTTTCGAGCTTCTGCGGGGTGCTGTCGTCGGCAGAGAGGAAGACTTCGAAAGGCGCGCCATTCTTGATCTGGGTGTAGAACTGCCCGGTGGCACCGTAGGCGGCCACCAGCTTGTGGCCTGTGTCTTTTTCGAAGTCGGCGGCGATGGCCTGGATCGGTGCGGTGAAGTTGGCAGCGACCGCCACCTGGACTTCAGCGGCCTGGGCCGAGCCGAAGGCGAAGAGGGCGAGCAGGGTAGCGAGGCAAGTCGGGGCAAAACCTGAGGCACGAAGGTTCATCGAACAGCTCCATTGGGGGGACGGACGCGTTGGGCAGCGAATGCTTGGAGGGAATCTGCAGCCATGGCAGGGGTTATCGCTGTATAGCGGAATATATAGCGAATTCTCGATGAACGGAACCGTGCCGCAGGCCTCGATGGCAATGGACTGCACCCGGTGCATCAAACGGTGCGTACCCGGCGCCGCGACCACGATCGCGGCGCCGGGTGGTCAGCGCCGCTTGAGCTGCGCCAGGGCCTGTTCGGCCAGGCGCAGGGTCAGCTCGTAGGCAGGCAGCTCCACCCCCAGGCGCAGGGCCTGGCCGGACCAGAGGTTGGCGAAGTCGGCATCGTCCTTGGCCTTCAGCGGCAGCAATGCTCCGCCGGCTCGGGGAAACGCCGGCGCCAGGGGACTGATGGGGCCGATTTCGCGCATCACCCGGTTGATGATGCCTCGAGCGGGGCGGCCGGTGAACAGGTTGGTCAGCGCGGTCTGGCTTTCCTTGGCGGTACGCAGGGCCCGGTGATGGGCGGCGCTGATGTTGGCTTCCGGAGTGAACAGGTAGGCGGTGCCCAGTTGTACCGCCGACGCGCCCAGGGCCATTGCCGCGACAATGCCTCGGGCGTCGCCGATGCCACCGGCGGCGATCACCGGCACCTTCAGCGCATCGACGATCTGCGGCACCAGGGCCATGGTGCCCACCTGGGTGTTGAGGTCGGTGCTGAGGAAGATCGCCCGGTGGCCACCGGCTTCGTAGCCCATGGCAATGACCGCGTCGCAGCCGCGCTCTTCGAGCCATAGGGCTTCGTCCACGGTGCTGGCCGACGAGAGCACCCTGGCCCCGGTGGCCTTGACCCTGGCCAGCAGCGCCGGCTCCGGCAAGCCGAAGTGAAAACTCACCACCTCGGGCCGCAGCTCTTCCACCAACTGGCAACCGACTTCGTCGAAGGGCGCCCGATTGCTGACCGGGGTGGGGGCGTCGAAGTCGGCGCCCAGTTCCCGGTAGTAGGGTTGCAGGGCGTTCTTCCAGCGGCTCTCCTGTTCGCTGTCCACGGCCTGCACCTGATGGCAGAAGAAGTTCAGGTTCAGCGGGTGCCGAGTGGCCGAGCGAATGACCTGCACTTCCTGGCGGATCTGTTCCGGGGTGAGCATGGCGCATGGCAACGAGCCCAGACCGCCGGCCCGGGACACGGCAATCACCATGGCGGAGCCGTTGGCGCCGGCCATGGGGGCTTGAATGATGGGCAGGTCGATGCCCAGCAGATCGAGGAGGCGACTATCGGTCCATTGGCTCATGTGCATGGTTCTCCGGCGGCAGGATTGGACGAGGCAACCCATGGTTTTTAGCAGGAGAGGGGCGCCCTAGGCCAGCTGACTTTTCCCGGGTGGGCCCAAATACGGGCATTTGCCGCAGTGGCAGGGTGGCTGTCGCGGAGGTTGATCCGACGCTAGACTGCGGCGGATATTTTCCCTCATCGCGGCGTAAGGAAGCTTGATCATGGAAGTAAAACTGCGCGAAGTGTTGCCCTTCAGCGTCGCGGGCCTGCAAGTGCGCACCCTCAATGTCCAAGAGCAGCAGGCGGACAGCGCCAGGATCGGACCGATGTGGCAGCGCTTCTATGTCGATGGCCTGTTCGACAAGATCGGCCCTCGTCAGGCGGACTCTTTCGTCTATGGCGTCTATTCCAATTACGCGTCCGACGCTTCGGGGCATTTCGATGTGACCGCCGGTGTGGCAGTGACGGGCGCCTGTGCGGACTACCCCAGCGTGGACATCCAGGGCGGTGATTACCTGGTGTTCAGCGCCAAGGGCGCGATGCCCGATTGCGTGATCCAGACCTGGGGCCTGATCTGGGCCTACTTCCAGGACAACCCGCAGGTGCAGCGCGCCTTCGCTACGGACTTTGAGGTCTATACCAGCGCCGATTCGGTGGCGATCTACATCGGGATTCAGGCCTCGGATAGTGTTTCGCGTTCCAGCAACTGACGCTTGCGTTCCACTCCCCAGCGGTAGCCTGAAAGATTGCCGTCGCTACGCACCACCCGGTGGCAGGGGATCGCCACCGCCAGGGTGTTGGCCGCGCAGGCCTGGGCCACCGCACGCATGGCC
>NZ_MOAK01000055.1:63557-66325 GCF_003732485.1 Pseudomonas protegens | reverse complement strand
GGCCCTGCCACACCCGCTCCTGGAATGCCGTGCCGCGCAGGTCCAGGGGCAGGTCCAGGCCGATGGCCGGCGCTTCGATAAACCCCACGACCTGGGCGACCAGGCGTTCGAAGTCAGCGTCGGCACCGATCAGGTTGGCCCGGGGAAACTTGTCTTGCAGCTCCTCCACCAACGGGTTGGGGTCGTCCCCCAGGAGGATGGCGCAGACGCCCCGGTGGCTCTGGGCCACCAGGATCGCTCCCAGGGAGCACTGGCCGACCGCGAAGCGGATATCGGTGTTGGGCCCACCGGCGCGGTAGTCACTGGGTTTCATGCCCAGCAACTGGTCCGCCGCCTCATAGAAGCGACTGTTGGAATTGAAGCCGGCGTCGTACAGGGCTGTGGTCACCGAGTGTCCGCTTTGCAGGTGGCTGCGGACTTTGCGCGAGCGTTGCGCATGGGCGTAGCCCCGAGGTGTGAGCCCGGTGGCGGCCTTGAACACCCGGTGGAAGTGATAGCTGCTGACGCCCGCGTGTTGCGCCAGTTGTTCCAGGCTGGGAGCCGACTCGGCGGCCTCGATCTGCCGGCAGGCCGCGGCTACCAATGCAGCATGGTGCGCGGCGACCTGGGTCTGGTCGCTGGCCTGACGCTTGCTCGGACGATAGCCCGCAGCCTCGGCCTGCTGGGCGTTGTCGAAGAACTCGACGTTTTCCGCTTTCGGCAGGCGCGACAGGCTGCTAGGGCGGCAGTACACCCCCGTGGTCCGGACGGCATAGACGAACGCGGCATCGGCACTGGCGTCGCGTTTGAGCACGGCCTGCCAGCGTGGGTCCTGTTCAATCTGTTGTTTGCGTGTCAGGGCATTCATGGTCGGTACTCGACGGGGAGTGGCGCTCAGATTAACGGTCCGGGGCTTGATCGGCACTCCGGGGCTTGCGGTTGAATTCCACGTTTCAGCCGGCGTGGCGAAAGGTCAGGTTGATCCGTTGTTGGCCGAGCAGGGAGTGGCTGCCGTCTTTGAGGGGCTGCACCCCGTGATAGCGCAGGCGATCGACGCCGCCCCAAACCACCACATCACCGTGGAGCAACGGCACCCGCTGGCTCCTGTCGCCGCGCTGCTGGCCGCCGAAAAGGAAGATCGCCGGCAGGCCAAGGGACAAAGAGACGATGGGGGCGCTGTAGTCGCGCTCGTTCTTGTCCTGGTGCAGGGACATCTTCGCTCCGGGCCGGTAGCAGTTGATCAGGCACGAGTCGGGGTTGAAGCCTCTGAAACCGGCGGCCTCGGCTGCCGCCTGCGCCAGTTGGCGGAACACCTCGGGCATTGCCGGCCAGGGCCGTTGGCTCTGCGGATCAATGGGGCTGTAGCGATAGCCGTTGCTGTCGGTGGTCCAGCCCAATTGGCCGCAACTGCTCAAGCCGACGGACATGGTGAAGCCCCCTGGCGTGATCATGTGGCGAAACGGTGCCGCGGCAAGCACGGCGTCGAGCCGAGGCAGCAGTGCTTGGATCCAGGGGAGGGCGAAGCCGCGCAAGACCCTGGATTGTGGGCCCAGCACTTCGATGCGGGCCGGCTGTAGCAGGTCGCTGTCACTGAACAGCCCGAGGTTGGCGGGCCCGCCGTCATTACAACGCATCGTGAAAAATCACTCCAAGGGTGTGGCGCTGGCCGCTGTGAACGCGGCTGACACCGTGGCGCAAGGTCACTCGATAGGGCCCGCGCGCTCCGGCTGCTGGGCGATGATGCACGGCGAATACCAGGCCATCACCCTGCTTCAGACCAATGACCTGCGGCCGTGATTGCATGCGCGGGCGCTGTTCGGTGAGCACCAGTTCGCCGCCGCTGAAATCGGTTCCCGGCTGTGAGAGCAGGAAGGTCACTTGCAGGGGGAAAACGTGTTCGCCATACAGATCCTGATGCAGGCAGTTGTAGTCCCCGGGGCCGTATTGCAGAAGCAATGGGGTCGGACGCAGTTGCCCGGCGCCATGGCAGCGCTGGATGAATGCGCAATGCTCCGGCGGGTAGTGCGCGTCGATGTTCATCAGGCGGTTCCAGCGATTGGCCTGGTCGACAAGGCGCGGGTAGAGCAACTGGCGCAACTGCGCCACCGGGTCTGGCAGTGGATAAGCGAAGTACTGATACTCGCCGCGGCCGAAACCATGGCGGGCCATGATCACTTTCGAGCGAAACAGCCCTGGGTTCTGGTAGAGACGGCTGAGGGCCTGGCACTGCGGCACCGTCAGCAGGCCTTCGAGCCGGGCGCAGCCGTCCTGGTCGAGGGCCTGCTCGATGCAGGCCCAATCCAATTGTTGCAGGCGATCATGGAGCGATGAGACGGGCATGGCGGGAGTGTCCTGGGCAGTAGGGAGCCCGGCCAGTCTGCGGCTCGGGTGCCTGCGGAACACTCCGTTGCTTGCGCTTGAATCGGTCGCGCGGGGGCGGCTCTACAGCGCCTTGCTGACGCTGACGTCGCTGATGATGTCGCCGGACTGGCCATGCAGGGCTTCCAGGGCGGCCAGGGCCTCTTCCTGGGTACCGTTTTCAAGCTGGGCAAATTCGAAGCGGCGCTCACCATTGAGCTTGTATTTGATCACGTACTTGATGGTCTGGGGCACGGGGCTACCTGTTGTCGCGAGGAGGTTGGGGCTTAGCGCAGTTTCGAGCTGGAGCGACGAATGATGCGGATCGAATGAGTCAGGTTCGGCTTGCGGGTCACGCTGATGGGGCGCCGGTTGACGGTGTCGATGGTGATGTTCCAGAAGCCGGTGCTGGGGGCAGTGATCTTGGCGGG
>NZ_MOAK01000055.1:53289-63523 GCF_003732485.1 Pseudomonas protegens | reverse complement strand
AAGGCCCCGCCGTGATAGGTGTGGCGGCCGCCATTCTTGAAGCTGCGGAAGTTGGCGTCGCTCATCAGGCGAATGTTGCAGACCTGGGAGCATTCGATGACGACGATATCGTCTTCGTTCAGGTGCTCGCGCTGGTGGATGAATTTCATGGGCGCCTCCAGAAGGGCTATATCTACAAAAACAAAACGTTGGCGTGGGCGATGGCGCAGTTTATCAGGCCCAAAGGGTTATTATTCGGCCCCGGCCTCGGGCTTTGACAATTTAAAACAGTTATTTGGATTTTTATCGGCGATAAAGCCGTGCCTCTGGAGAAAAACAGCGCCTTTGCTGTCGGAAGGACTTTTATTGGAGATTTTATATGAAACGCTGGGTGTGGGTTCTGGCCTTGGCCATCAGCGGTTGTGCCACCGTCTCGGATATCAACCAGACGCCGCCGACCCTGAGCGTCATTTCTGGCAAGAAGCCCCAGGAGTACGCCAAGTGCCTGTCCGGGAAGCTTTCCGACAGCCGTGGCGCACTGCAGGTCGAGCCGCGCAAGGAGGGTTACCGGGTGATCGTGCCCCAGAACCTGTCGGCGGCTCCGGCGGCGGTGTTCTACATCGATGAGCGCTCTGGCGGCAGCAGCATCAAGCTGCACGAGCAAATGTCCAACAACCCTCTGCGGCCGCAGGATGTGCGCAAGGCAGGGGAGGCCTGCATCTCCGGCTGATCCCAAGCCCAGGGCCTTGCTGGGGCTTGGGACCGCTCTCGTGAACAGCAACAGGTAGCCGCACCAATTTCGCATTGTCGCTATGGATCGATTGCCCTACTATTTGTGTGCTTATGCCAACTGGGTCTAAGCATATAACTAGAATAATGGAGTCCATATGATCCCACTGGATCGAATGCTATTGAGTGGCCTGATGCTGCTGTTTGTGCAATCTGCCCACGCCGTGGATGGGCAGAAAGTTTTCACCCAAGGCGGCACCCAGCCAGGGGCAACAGCCTGCCAGGCCTGTCATGGGGCGGATGCGATGGGCCTGGCCCCCGCCGGGTTCCCGCGTCTTGCCGGCTTACCGGCAGGCTATCTCGCCAAACAGTTGCATGACTTTCGCAGCGGTGCGCGCAGCAGCCCGGTCATGCAGCCTCTGGCCAAGGCTTTGAGCGAAGACGAAATCACCGCCGTGACTGGCACTCTCGCGGCCATGTCCGGGCCGAACCCCCCAGTGGGCAGTCGTAGCCAGGTCGCCAGCGGCGTTGGTGAGCGCCTGGCCTTGCGTGGCGCCTGGGAGCGGCAGGTTCCTGAATGCGTCAGTTGTCACGGGCCTGGCGGTGTCGGTGTCGGTGTGGCTTTTCCGCCTCTGGCCGGGCAACCGGCTGGCTACCTGGTGGCGCAACTCAATGCCTGGCGTGATGGCAGCCGGCGCAACGACCCCAATGACCTGATGGGGCATGTTGCCAAGTCCTTGAGTACTGAAGAAGTCACCGCAGTGGCGGAATACTTTGCCAGCTTGAAACCTCAGGAGGCGCGACCATGAAACTATTGATTGCAGGGTCGTTGATGGCATTGCTTGCGGTTCAAGTGCAGGCGGCCTCCATCGCCATGGAAGATCAGTCGCAGATACCGGCGCCAAGCGCTTCCGCTCATACCCAGTACTTCCAGCCGCCGGCCGAGAGTGAGTTGCCGGACAATGCCTACGGCAAGCTGGTACGCGAAGGTCATGCCTTGTTTGTCGACACCAAGCGCCTGGCGCCGCAGTACGTGGGCAACGGGCTCAACTGCAGCAACTGTCACCTTGACCAGGGCCGTCTGGCCAACTCCGCGCCGCTTTGGGGCGCCTATCCGATGTATCCCGCCTACCGCAAGAAAAACGACAAGGTGAACACCTTTGCCGAACGCTTGCAGGGCTGCTTCCAGTTCAGCATGAATGGTGGCAAGCCACCGGCGGCGGACAGCCCGGAGATTACCGCGCTGTCGGTCTATGCCTACTGGTTGGCGAGCAAGGCGCCCCTGGGTGTGGAGTTGCCTGGAAGGGGGTATCCCGATGTGGCCCAGCCCGCCAAGGGCTATGACTTGAAGCAGGGCGCGGCGGTGTATCAGGCGCAGTGCGCGGTCTGCCATGGCGAGCAAGGCCAGGGCCAGAAAGCCGGGGCGGATTATGTGATGCCGCCGCTCTGGGGCAAGGACTCCTATAACTGGGGAGCGGGGATGCATCGGATCAATACCGCAGCGTCCTTTATCAAGCACAACATGCCCCTGGGCAAGGGCGGCAGCCTCAGCGACCAGCAGGCCTGGGATGTGGCGGCTTTCGTCAACAGCCACGAGCGGCCGCAGGACCCGCGCCTGGTGGAGGGCTCTATCGAGAAGACCCGAGTCAAGTTCCACGCCAATGACGGGGTCAATTTGTACGGTCAGACGGTAGAGGGCGTGCTGATAGGCCAGGGCATCCGATAAACTACCCCCCATCGTCAACGATGCCGTCCGGGTTCAAGCCTTGGCGGCATCGTCTTTTTGGGAGAAAGCATGAAGCGGGAACACGTCAGAGAAAAGCATGCAGAGGGCTTGATCTCTGCCACCCACGTGATTCAGAACCCGGCCAATTCCGGGGAATGGATCGTGTTTTTCAAGAAGAGCGCCGGGCGCAGCTACTTTCTGGTGGATGAGAGCGACGAGGTGGAATCCTTTTCCCGTCTTGACGATCTGATCGAAACCATTCGCGGCCTGGGCATCAAGTTTGCCGAGATTCACATGTAGCGGGGCGTTCGCCCACTACTTGCAGACGACTATCACACTGCGACTTTTGTAGTTGCCAACGTCGACTCCCAGGGTCTTGTCGCTTTCCTTGGGGGCGGGTGTGCCTTCGGTGCTGACGATCTGATAGCCCGTGCCGGCGCAGGACGCCTCGGCTTTTTCATAGCAGCTGGCCCAGGAGCCGGCTTCCCCGGAGCAATCGATACTCAGGCCTTGTTCGCCATTGGTCAGATAGGTATTGGAAGCCGTGGCGCATCCGGTCAGAGCCAGTACAGCGGTGACTGCGAGAAGTCTGTTCATGGGGGATTTCGTCGTCTGGAAGAGAGGTGTCTTGGGGGGGGGGCGGGTATCGATGTGGCGATGCTATAGCTAATGGCCATTTCGGTACAGCGCATCACCTTAGTCCGCAGGCGCTGGCGAAAAGTGCCGCGCCTGAATATGACGGACCTTGAGTCGGGTGTTTTGGGGGCATTTCGCTGCCGTTGAAGGTGCCATCAGTGGTGCATGGAAAATGCAATTGTCCGTGTGCTTGCAGGCTTGCCCGGGAAGCGTTCCGACCTGGCCGTTCAGGGCGCCCAGGTGCCGGTTTACAAGCCTTGCACGGTGATGAAGGTTTACGCCGTGCGCTATCTAGAGGATGCTGCGGAACTATCTGGCACTTTAATTCTCTATGATGGCAGCGGTTAGCCAGCGCGGGGCATTGTAAGGCGCTCGCGGCCTCATTAGACTGCGCCGAAACTCGTACACACAGCCTTTTTAAGGACTCATAATGATCAAGAAATGCTTGTTCCCAGCAGCCGGTTACGGTACTCGCTTCCTGCCAGCGACTAAAGCCATGCCTAAAGAAATGCTGCCGGTGGTGAACAAGCCACTGATCCAGTACGGCGTTGAAGAAGCGCTGGATGCTGGACTGACTGAAATCTCCATCGTGACCGGCCGTGGCAAGCGCGCCCTCGAAGACCACTTCGACATCAGTTACGAGTTGGAAAACCAGATCAAGGGCACCGATAAGGAAAAGTACCTGGTCGGTATCCGCAAACTGCTGGACGAGTGCTCGTTCTCCTACACTCGCCAGACCGAAATGAAAGGCCTGGGCCACGCCATTCTTACCGGTCGCCCGCTGATCGGTGATGAGCCCTTCGCCGTGGTGCTGGCGGACGACCTGTGCGTCAACCTTGAAGGCGACGGCGTACTGACCCAGATGGTCAAGCTGTACAAACAGTTCCGTTGCTCGATCGTGGCCATCCAGGAAGTCGACCCGCAGGAAACCAACAAGTACGGCGTGATCGCCGGCGAGATGATCCGCGATGACATCTACCGCGTTCACAGCATGGTCGAGAAGCCAAAGCCTGAAGATGCTCCGTCGAACCTGGCGATCATTGGTCGTTACATCCTGACTCCGGACATCTTCGACCTGATCGAGCAGACCGAGCCGGGCAAGGGTGGCGAGATTCAGATCACCGACGCCCTGATGAAGCAGGCGCAGAACGGCTGCGTGATGGCCTACAAGTTCAAGGGCAAGCGTTTCGACTGCGGTGGCGCCGAGGGTTACATCGACGCGACCAACTTCTGCTTCGAGAACTTCTACAAGACCGGCAAGGCTTACTGATAGCCGCTGCACGGGTTTGTCGGAAAAGCCACCTTCGGGTGGCTTTTTCATTTGTCGTCCTTATGTAGATCCTCTGCGCTGACCCCATCGCCATCTGCGGTTATGCTTGTCAGCCTGCCTGGGAGAGTGAAATGGCCTACGATTTTGATCTTTATGTAATTGGTGCCGGTTCCGGCGGTGTGCGTTGCGCACGCTTTGCTGCGGGTTTCGGGGCGAAAGTCGCGGTGGCCGAGAGCCGCTATCTGGGCGGCACTTGTGTCAACGTCGGCTGCGTGCCGAAAAAACTCCTGGTGTACGGCGCCCACTTCGCCGAAGACTTTGAGCAGGCCTCGGGTTTTGGCTGGTCCCTGGGCGAGACGGATTTTGATTGGGCGACCCTGATCGCCAACAAGGATCGTGAAATCAATCGCCTTAACGGCATCTACCGCAATCTGCTGGTCAACAGTGGCGTGACCCTGCACGAAGGCCATGCCAAGTTGATCGACCCTCATCAGGTGGAGGTCAATGGCCAGCGCTACACCGCCAGGCACATCCTGATTGCCACGGGCGGCTGGCCGCAGATTCCGGATATTCCCGGGCGCGAGCATGCCATCAGTTCCAATGAGGCGTTTTTCCTCAAGGCTTTGCCAAAGCGTGTTCTGGTGGTGGGCGGTGGTTATATTGCGGTGGAGTTTGCCGGGATCTTCCACGGCCTGGGTGCCGATACCCAGTTGCTGTATCGCGGCGACCTGTTCCTGCGTGGCTTTGATGGTGCGGTGCGCAAGCACCTGCAGGAAGAGCTGACCAAGCGCGGTCTGGGGCTGCAATTCAATGCGGATATCGAGCGCATCGACAAGCTGGCCGATGGCAGTCTGGAGGTCACCCTCAAGGATGGTCGCAAGCTAGTGACGGATTGCGTGTTCTATGCCACTGGACGTCGGCCGATGCTCGACAACCTGGGGCTGGAGAATACCGGTGTCAAACTCGATAAGCGCGGCTTTATCGAAGTCGACGACCAGTACCAGAGCAGCGAGCCGTCGATCCTGGCCATTGGCGATGTGATTGGTCGCGTGCAACTTACGCCTGTAGCCCTGGCGGAAGGCATGGCCGTGGCTCGTCGTCTGTTCAAGCCGGAACAGTATCGGCCAGTGGATTATCGGATGATTCCGACGGCGGTCTTCAGCTTGCCGAATATCGGCACCGTTGGCTTGACCGAAGAGCAGGCGCGCGAGGCGGGGCACAAGGTGCAGATTTTCGAAAGCCGTTTCCGGCCGATGAAGCTGACCCTGACCGACTGCCAGGAGCGCACCTTGATGAAGCTGGTGGTGGACGCCGACAGCGACAAGGTGCTGGGTTGCCACATGGTTGGGCCTGATGCCGGGGAAATCGTCCAGGGCTTGGCGATCGCCCTGAAGGCGGGAGCCACCAAGCGCGACTTCGACGAAACCATCGGAGTGCATCCGACGGCGGCCGAAGAGTTCGTTACCATGCGTACCCCTGTCGCGGACTGATCACGAGTCCGCGGGCGCGTCTGACTGCGCCTTGGTTGCCGCAGCCAGGCGCAGCGCCTCGAGGCCGGCCTCGGCCTTGGCGGCGCGCAACTCCATCTCCTTGCTCAGTCGAGCCTGTTTGTCGGCTCTTTCCTTGAGTGCCTGAATCTCCTCCGAGGCTACGCGCAAGCGTTCCTGGAGCAGGGTGCCGGCGCTGTCCTGGCGCGCCAGTTGTTCGCTGAGCAGTGCCTGCGATACCGCGCTCTTGCTCGCGGCATCCTGGGCCTGCTGGAGCTCCTTGTGGGTGGCTCGCTGTTCGCTGAGCAGGCGTTCGTTGTCGCGATGCAGTTGGGTGATTTCGTCCTGGCGTACCAGTGCGCTCTGCTGAGCCTGGCGCAGCTCCATCTGCACCTGCTGGATCTGGCCTTCGTGGCGGCGCTGTTCCTGTTCGCGCTGTTCCTTGCTGGCGGCGCGGTAGTGCTCTAGAGCGTCCCGGGCATGCAGGTGCTTTTCTTCCAGGGAGCGGATCTGTTGCTCCTTGTCTTCCAGGCGCAGGTGGCAATCCTTCAAAGCCTGATTGAGTTCGGCGTTGCGGGTCTGTTCGCTCTGCAGCATGGAGCGGGTGTCTTGTAGGGCGGCACTTTCCCCGGCCAGGGCGCTGGCCTGGATCTGTAGCTGCTGCTGCAGTTGTTCCTGGGTGTGCCGCGCTTGCTCCAGTTGTTGCTCGAAGGCCTGCTTCTGTTGTTCGGAGTGGGCGAGGGCCTGCTCCAGAGGCTCCTGGGCCTGCTCTTGCAGGCGTTGAGCCAGTCGTCCTACCAGTTCACTCAACTCCTCATCCAGTGGCACCGGGCCCGCATCTCGGCGGCTGGTGCCGTCATCCAGTTCCTTCAAATAGCGGTGGATGGTGGTTTTCGAACCGGTATTGCCCATTTCTATGCGTACTGCATCGATGCTGGGGTGTTCGCCGCGGGCAAGAATCGCCTGACGCGCTTTCTTCACTACCGCCTTGTTTATGCCTCCGCGAGCCATGGCTCCTCCAACGATTTAATACTGTGATACATAGTATGTAATTATTGATTATTGTACAGGCAGTAAAAGTTTCAAGATAGGAAAAATATGACCTGGGATATTGTAGTATTACCCAGTGTCATGGGGCGTGCGGCGCTTCTTTGTCTTTTTTCTGGCGTACATCTGTCGGGGTTGAACTGTCATGAGTGAGCTGGATCGTTACCTGCAAGCCGCTACCCGCGATAACACCCGTCGCAGTTATCGGGCGGCGATCGAGCATTTCGAGGTGCAGTGGGGCGGGTTCCTGCCGACGACGGCGGAGAGCGTGGCCCGTTATCTCGCGGCCTACGCCGGGGAGTTGTCGATCAACACCCTGAAGTTGCGCCTTTCTGCCCTGGCTCAATGGCACAACAGCCAGGGCTTTGCCGATCCGACCAAGTCGCCAGTGGTACGCCAGGTGTTCAAGGGCATTCGTGCATTGCATCCAGTGCGCGAGAAACAAGCCGAGCCTTTGCAGCTGCAGCACCTGGAGCAGGTGATTGCCTGGCTTGACGAGGAGGGTGCAGCCGCTGCCGCCGAAGGCCGTCAGGCCGACCTGTTGCGAGCGCGCCGCGACCGGGCGCTGATCCTGCTGGGGTTCTGGCGGGGTTTTCGCAGTGATGAACTGTGTCGCCTGCAGATCGAGCATGTGCAGGCCATGGCCGGTTCCGGTATCAGCCTCTATCTGCCGCGCAGCAAGGGGGATCGCGACAATCTGGGGCGCACCTTTCACACGCCGGCGCTGCAGCGCCTGTGTCCGGTGCAGGCCTATGTCGACTGGATCAACATCGCCGCGCTGGTGCGCGGTCCGGTGTTTCGCAGCATCGACCGCTGGGGCCACCTGAGCGAGCGGGGGCTGCACGCCAATAGCGTGATTCCATTGCTGCGCCAGGCTCTGGAGCGTGCCGGTATCGACGCCGAGCATTACACCAGCCACTCCCTGCGCCGCGGTTTTGCCACCTGGGCCCACCGCAGCGGTTGGGACCTCAAGTCCCTGATGAGCTATGTGGGCTGGAGGGACCTGAAGTCCGCCATGCGCTATGTCGAGGCCAGCCCGTTCATGGGCATGGCGCTGATTGATCCGAAGCCGGTCCGCCAGTAGTCAAAGGTTTCTTCTATTAATACTGTCGGCTGATAGTCAAAACCAATCGGTAGCATCAGGTTTGCCAATGAGCCAAGCGCCGACTCATTGGTTAGGATTCTCCCCATCAAGTTTTCACCCAATGTTTTCAACCACTGATGGAGAGTCAACGATGCCTATCATCAACAGCCAAGTTAAACCGTTCAAAGCTACCGCATTCAAAAACGGCGCATTCGTCGAAGTGTCGGACGCTGATCTGAAAGGCAAATGGTCTGTCGTGTTCTTCTACCCGGCTGACTTCACCTTCGTTTGCCCAACCGAGCTGGAAGACCTGGCCGACAACTACGCCGAATTCCAGAAGCTGGGCGTTGAGATCTACAGCGTTTCCACCGACACCCACTTTGCTCACGCTGCCTGGCACAACACTTCGCCAGCCATCGGCAAGATCCAGTACACCATGATCGGCGACCCGACCCTGGCTATCTCCCGCAACTTCGACGTGCTGATCGAAGAAGCCGGTCTGGCTGACCGCGGTACCTTCGTGATCAACCCGGAAGGCCAGATCAAGATCGTTGAAATCAACGATGGCGGCGTAGGCCGTGACGCTTCCGAGCTGCTGCGCAAGATCAAGGCCGCTCAGTACGTTGCCGCTCACCCAGGCGAAGTCTGCCCAGCCAAGTGGAAAGAAGGCGAGGCCACCCTGGCCCCGTCCCTGGACCTGGTTGGCAAGATCTAAGTCCATGCATTACCCAAGGGCGGTGATCCGCACTTAAGTCAGCTGCACCGCCCCCAAAAACGCCCGGGCGAGTTTCGCTCGGGCGTTTTTTTTTACCGAACCATCTCTTTATTCAGAACATGGAAATCGCCCGTATGTTGGACGCCAATCTTAAAGCTCAGTTGAAGTCATACCTGGAACGGGTCACCCAGCCGATCGAGATCGTCGCCTCCCTCGACGACGGTGCGAAATCCCAGGAAATGCTCGCGTTACTCAAAGACATTGTCAGTCTTTCCAACCAGATTACGTTGCTCGACAACGGTACTGATGGGCGCAAGCCGTCGTTCTCGTTGAATCGCCCGGGAAGTGATATCAGCCTGCGTTTCGCCGGCATTCCCATGGGCCACGAATTTACTTCCCTGGTGCTGGCCCTGCTGCAAGTGGGTGGCCACCCATCGAAAGCCAGCGCTGAAGTGATCGAACAGATCCGCTCGCTCAAAGGCGAGTTCAACTTCGAAACCTACTTCTCGCTGTCGTGCCAGAACTGCCCGGACGTGGTCCAGGCCCTGAACCTGATGGCGGTGCTCAACCCGAACATCCGTCATGTGGCGATCGACGGCGCGCTGTTCCAGGCCGAAGTTGACGAACGCAAGGTCATGGCGGTGCCCAGTGTCTACCTTAATGGCGTGAACTTCGGCCAGGGGCGCATGGGGTTGGAAGAGATCCTCGCCAAGCTCGACACCGGTGCGGTAGAGAAGCAGGCGCAGAAGCTCAACGCCAAAGAGGCTTTCGATGTGCTGGTGGTCGGCGGCGGTCCAGCCGGCGCTGCGGCAGCCATCTACGCCGCTCGTAAAGGCATTCGTACCGGGGTCGCGGCCGAGCGCTTCGGCGGCCAGGTACTGGATACCATGGCCATCGAGAATTTTGTTTCGGTGAAAGAGACCGAAGGGCCAAAACTGGCCGCGGCACTGGAAGAGCACGTCAAGCAATACGACGTCGACATCATGAACCTGCAGCGTGCCAGTGCCTTGGTGCCGGCCAAGGAAGTGGGCGGCCTGCATGAGATTCAATTTGAAAGCGGCGCCAGCCTGAAGGCCAAGTCGGTGATCCTGGCGACGGGTGCCCGCTGGCGTGAAATGGGCGTCCCGGGTGAGCAGGAGTACAAGGCCAAGGGCGTGTGTTTCTGCCCGCACTGCGATGGTCCACTGTTCAAGGGCAAGCGGGTGGCGGTGATTGGTGGCGGTAACTCCGGCGTTGAAGCGGCTATCGACCTGGCGGGTATCGTCAGCCACGTAACCTTGCTGGAGTTCGACAGCAAACTGCGCGCCGATGCCGTGTTGCAACGCAAGTTGTACAGCCTGCCCAACGTCAAGGTCATCACCAGCGCCCTGACCAGTGAAGTGAAGGGCGATGGGCAGAAGGTCACTGGCCTGGCCTACAAGGATCGCGATTCGGGTGAGTTCCACACTGTGGACCTGGAAGGCATCTTTGTGCAGATCGGCCTGTTGCCCAACACCGATTGGCTCAAGGGCACGGTGGAACTGTCGCCCCGTGGCGAGATCATCGTCGATGCCCGTGGCGA
>NZ_MOAK01000055.1:33112-53157 GCF_003732485.1 Pseudomonas protegens | reverse complement strand
CATGAGCCTGGCTCATGGGGTTTTTTATTGCTGTGCTGGTAGGTGCGGCTTGTCGCTTAAGAGGTCGCTGGGCCTTGCGCTGTCCTTGAGGACGCGTTCGCTGGCAAGCCAGCTTCCTACACAGGCCAGCTCTGCACCTGCCCAGGGTTACAGCGGCGCCGGCTGGATGATCTCGACCCAGTAGCCGTCCGGGTCCTTGATGAAGGCCAGGCTTTTCATGCGGCCGTCATTCAGGCGCTTCTGGAAGTCGCAGCCCAGGGTCTCGAAACGTTCGCAGGCGGCGACAATGTCCGGCACCGAGATGCAGATATGGCCGAAGCCGCGCGGGTCGGTGTTGCCGTTGTGGTAGGCGAAATCCGGGTCGTTTTCGGTGCCGTGGTTGTGGGTCAGTTCGAGAATTCCGGGGATCGACTTCATCCATTCGGTACGGGCCGCGGCGTCGGCCGGAAGCTGCGACTTGTCCACCAGTGCGAGGAAGTACAGGCTGAATTCGGCTTCGGGGAAATCGCGTTTTTCCACCAGGGAAAAGCCCAGGACCCGGGTATAGAAGTCCAGGGAGCGAGTGATGTCCTTGACCCGCAGCATGGTGTGGTTGAATACGAAGCGGGCAGTGGCGGCGTCCGGTTGGGCAGTCACGCCAGGGAAAGTGTTGAGTTCGTTGAGGCTCATGGGCCCTCCAGAAGAAAGTGCGGTGAAGGCTGCCCGCGAGGGCGGGGAAGTCCTTGGCTGGCAATGGTTCGGACATTCTTGGAATCGGGCAATGATACGCAACTGGACAGGATGGCGCCAAACCCAAAGCTCCTGATCTCTTGCCCATTCCTGGCGCCAGGCTCAGACTTCAAGGCCCGTTCCTTTAGTGCGCCAATCCATGATCGAGTCGTTTAGAACCCGGGCTGCGGCCCTGTTGCTGCTGATGTTTGCGGGTGTTGTCCAGGCGCAACCGGAGGTTGCCTGGCCCGAGGGCTGGACCGTGGAGCCAGTGCCCGTCCAGGAGGCGGATCAGGCTGCTCAGGTTTCCCGGCAGAGGGCGGTGAAGAACGATGCTGCGGGCAATCCGCAACTGGTCATGGAACTGACCATGACCCAGGTGGAAAGCGGGCATGTAGTCAATCTTCAGGGGGTATTGCTGGAGATGCGCAAGTCGGTGCAGAAAGACTTTGCCCGAGGCGGATATCAGAGTGTCTGTAACAAGATTCATACTGCGCAGTTGAGTCGTCTCGACGCTCTGGAGACCACTTGTACCATTACCCAGAATGGGCGACATGTGTTGTCGCAAACACTGGTGGCGGCGCTGGATGGGGATAAGGCTTATGTACTTTCATACGCCGGCCAGGCGGCGGCTTATGCCGAGAGTCAGGAGCAAATACTGGCTGTACGAAATGGCCTCAAACTTTAAGGAAAAATCTGAAATAGTCGGTTCGCTTTTCGCGTGTAACGAGTTCGTTATCGAAAAGGCATTAAGCGAGTAGTTGATTCGGGGTGGGCGTTATTGCATGGCGCTATCGCGCAATGGCTCATGGCCATCAATCAGGCTGGATCTTCCCTTAGATTCAAGTCGTGATAAGAATATTCTTATCAATGTAAAAGGCCCTGCATATGCAGGGCCTTTTTCAGGTTGCGGCTTTGTTCAAGCGCGCAGCCAGGAATCCACAGTGGCAGCACCGTACTGTTCTTTCCAAGCTTTCAGGCCGCGATGATTGCCACCCTTGGTTTCAATCAGTTCACCGGTGTGCGGGTTCTGATAGACCTTCACCACGCGTGCGCGGCGCTGCTTAGGGGCGTTGGCCTGTGGCAGGCCACCTTTGCCGAGGTTGGGATCAAGGATTGCGATGATGTCACGCAAACTCTTGTCGTAGGATTTCATCAGGGCCTGGAGTTTCTCTTCGAACTCGATTTCCTTTTTGAGTCCGGCGTCATTCTTCAGGGATTCAAGCTGCGCGAGCTGTTCTTGAAGTGCTTTTTCTGCAGCACGAAATTCAGCAAGTCTGGACAATATCTTCACTCCAATAGTCTATTTTGGCTGATACAAACCACAAACAAAGCTATAAGCCATAAGCCGGTTAAGGCTCGATTAAGTGGCCTACCTGTGAATCTTGTACAGGCGGGAAAAATTGTAGTAGTTAATGGCGCGCGAGTAAATCAGGTTGTTCTTGTTCAAGCCTGTATTTGCCGGTTGAATGAAATTGATGCGTGTATCGAGTTACCGCTGTCGAGCACTTAATGTTCTGGTATGGCTATTTAGTGGCGCGCCAGGGCTGTAACAAATTCGGCACTGGACATGGGGCGTCCAAATAAATAACCCTGCAGGAAATCCACCCCTTGAGCCGCTAGGTAATCCCGCTGTTCGGCAGTTTCAATACCTTCGGCGACTATGCCCAGATCGAGTTTGGCCGAGAGTTGGATAATGCTGTCGAGTATATGCAGCGACAGTGCGTCGGCACCGATCATGGCGACGAAGCTCTGATCGATCTTCAAGTAATCGACATTGAACTGACGCAGATAACCCAGGCTGGAGTGCCCGGTGCCGAAGTCGTCGATGGCGATCATTACCCCAAGCTCGTGCAAGGCGGCAAACAGCTGCAGGGTGGTGGCCGTGGGCTCGATCAGCTCGCGTTCGGTCAACTCCAGGACCAGGATCACTTTGCCGGGAGGGAAGGCGGCGAGAAACTCCCGGCAGTCCTCCAGCAACTGCAGGTCATGACAGTGACTGGCCGTGATGTTGATACCGATATGAAAACCGTCGGTGAAGTCTGCGGCGTATCTGGCCAGTACCTGCATCGTCTGCTGCATCAGCGAGCGGGTCATGGGCACGATCAGCCCCGAGTGTTCGGCGAAGGGGATGAACAGGTCCGGACGCACCAGCCCCTCTTTCGGATGTTGCCAGCGCATCAGCACTTCAATGCCGGCCCATTGCAGCGTGTCGCCGCGCACCACCGGCTGAAAGTATGGAATGAATTCCCGGGCTTCCAGTGCCCGGCGCAATTCATGGCTGGGAGAGGCGGAGCGCTTCTGCAGCCAGTGGGCCAGGACACCGGTGGCGGCACCGAGAAACACCAGCAGGCTGAACAATGCCGGGTATTGGCTTTTCATGTATTTCCAGATGTCCCCTTCGGGAAACCCGGCACTGACGCTGTAGGGGTAGCGCGATGAACTCAGTTGCTGGCTGGCCACCGCTGCCAGGGGCGGCGCGCCGTCGTGGACCCTGCCGTCACTGGACAGCCAATGCTCGCCCACCTGCAGCTGCAAATGGGCGAAGCGGCTGATCAGGCGCAGGGCGTTGGTCAGGTGATAACCGTCGATAGTCGCCAGGGCCGACCGCTCGCCCTCACTCCAGCGGTAGACCAGCAGCGCGGTGTTGGGGGTGATGGGATTGCCGCCCATGAGCCAGAGCCGGCCGTCAACGTAATCCCGGGGCTCGAGTGGCACCGGGTAGCTGCCCAGCAATGAACTGCAATAGTTGCTGTTGCGCCACACCAGGTTGGTCGAGCGCACGAATGGCCGGCGAGTCACCTGGTCCCGCAGGGCCAGTTGCCGCACCTCGTCGCACTCCAGGCCTGCCTGGGGCAGCAGCGCCCTGGCAGCGATGTCGGTGTTGTCCAGCATCAGGTCGAACTGGCGAATGGCTTCCTCGGCGGTTTCCAGGCTGCTGCGCACCAGCGCTCGTTCGGCCTGGGCGTAGAGAATGACGGCCCCCAGTGCGATGGGGAGCAGAATCGCCAGCATTGTCCAGAGTGTGCGGGTAGAGCGCTTTAGCGGACCTTTGGCGGTCAGGGGCATGGATCGAACCTGTGGAGGGGGAGGGGTGTGCCAGCGTCAGGCTGCCGCAACGGGGGTGGCAGCTTCCTGACGCTGTCTCGATCATCGCAGGATAGACGGCTTTGGATGACGATACAGGCGTTGCGCATGCTGGATAAAGGCCAGTGTTGCCGGCGATGCCTGGCGCCGGTCGAGCACGGCGACTCCCACCTGGCGTCGTACTGCCGGCGACAGGGGTTTGCGCTCATAACGGGCGTCCGCAGTCGGGGGCAAGGACAGCTCGGCCAGAATGCTCAAGGCGTCACCGCGAGCCACGGTTTCCAGGGTGCTGAGCAATTGCGAGCTGCGGTAGCGGATGTTGGGGCTCAGGCCGGCGCCGATGAACAAGCGCGTCACCAGCTCGGCCGAGCCGGCTTCGGTCAGCACGAAGGGATCGTGACACAGTTGTTCAAGGCGGATCTGTTGCTCCCGGGCCAGGGCGTGGCCTGCGGGAATCAGCGCGACCAACTGGTCCTCGATCAGCGCGAAAGTATCGAAACGCTCCTCGGGCAACACCACGAATCCCACGTCGACCCGTCGCTCCTCCAGCCATTGCAGCACCTGGCGATCCGGTCCCTCGTCGACATGCACCTCGATTCCCGGATGCTCGCGTCGGTACTCCTCGAGGATGGATGGCAGCAGGCGCATGGAGGACGTGGGGCCAAAGGAGCCGATACGCAAGGTACCGCGCTTCATGCCCCGCGCATCGGCGGCTTCCTGCTCCAAGGTTGCTGCCAACCCCAGCATAGCCCGGGCCCGCAGCAACAGTTGGCCACCGATATCGGTGAGCTCGACCTGAGCCTGATGGCGGCGGAACAACTCGACCCCCAGTTCCTGTTCCAGAGACTTGATGGCGTGGGACACGGCCGACTGAGTGATGCCCAGGCGCGTGGCGGCGCTGGTGAAGCCTGCAAGCTCGGCCACCCGGGAGAAGATCTCCAATTGGGTCAAGGTCATGAGTAAAAGCTCATTTTACGATGATGCGCTATTAGACAAAGAATGGCCTCGCAGCACAAATCCACGGCCACAGAGCAGCATGATCATGAATGAAAGCGGTATTAGCGGCCCCCTGGCGGCCGATCACGGGGACCTGGCGGTCTATTGCAGACTGGCGGCAGTGACCATGATCTGGGGCGGCACCTTCGTCGCCGGGCGTTACCTGGCCGGGGGGCTTTCTCCCTTGCTGGCTGCCAGCCTGCGCTTCTTGCTCGCCAGCCTGGCCCTGCTTTGCTTTCTGGCGGTGGCGCGCATTCCCCTGGTCCGACCCAGCCTCAAGCAGCTCGGCCAACTGGCGCTCCTGGGGTTCTTCGGCATCTTCTTCTACAACCTGTGCTTCTTCCTCGGCCTGCAACAGGTCAACGCATCGCGGGCATCCTTGATCGTGGCGCTGAATCCGGCGGTGATTGCCCTGGCGTCCTGGGCACTGTTCAAGGAGCGCCTGAGCCGGCGCAAGTTGCTGGGCATCCTGTTGTGCCTGAGCGGTGCCGCCCTGGTGATTTGCAGTCGCGATCCTTCGGCCCTGGCTGCCGGGGCAGGGGGCTGGTATGGCGACCTGTTGATTCTCGGATGCGTCCTGGGTTGGGGGGTGTACTCGCTGTTTTCCAAAGGCCTCAATCAGCACCTTGGCCCCTTGCAGACCGTCACCTATTCGATCCTGATGGGAACCCTGATGTTGTGGGCCACGACCCTGGCGCGGGGCGAGTTCGACCCGCATGCCATTATCCGTCTCGACCTGAGCCAGGGCTTGAGCCTGCTGTACCTGGGCGTCCTGGGTTCTGCGCTGGCCTATATCTGGTACTACGACGGCCTGCGACGCATCGGTGCCACCCGCTCCGGAGTGTTCATTGCCCTCAACCCGCTGACAGCAGTGCTGCTGGGTGCACTGTTGCTGGGAGAGCAACTGAGCCTGGTGATGGGATTGGGCGGGGTGTTGATTCTCGGCGGCATCTACCAGTGCAACAAACCCCTTGCGGGCCAGGCGAAAAAGGCGATTTTATAGAGAATGCGGACAAAGGCTTTTACGCTGTGTAGAATCCGGTTACGCATACAATAATAAAGTCTTCTGGCAGCAGAAGCCTCGTCCCCCAGCCTGTAAGACAGGGTCGAAATGAAGATTCTCGGGTTTCAACTGATCTACGGTGACTTCCTCGCCCGCAGCGTGCGTGGCATCTCCTGCGCGCCACCTTCTTTCCTCAGCATTGATAGCAACTAACGATCCGTTAATTCTAAAAATATGATGAGGCGCCAACCATGGCAGATATCTTCGAAAACCCAATGGGCCTGATGGGCTTTGAATTCATCGAATTCGCATCGCCTACCCCCAACACCCTCGAACCGATCTTCGAGATCATGGGTTTCACCAAAGTCGCGACCCATCGTTCAAAAAACGTGCATTTGTACCGTCAGGGCGCGATCAACCTGATCCTCAACAACGAGCCCCACAGCGTTGCTTCCTACTTCGCGGCCGAACACGGCCCGTCGGTGTGCGGCATGGCGTTCCGGGTCAAGGATTCGCAGAAGGCCTACAACCGCGCTCTGGAACTCGGCGCCCAGCCGATCCACATTGAAACCGGGCCGATGGAACTGAACCTGCCGGCGATCAAGGGCATTGGCGGCGCGCCGTTGTACCTGATCGACCGTTTCGGTGAAGGCAGCTCGATCTATGACATCGACTTCGTCTACCTCGAAGGCGTGGACCGCAACCCACCGGGTGCCGGCCTGAAGATCATCGACCACCTGACCCACAACGTGTATCGCGGGCGCATGGCCTATTGGGCCGGCTTCTACGAGAAGCTGTTCAACTTCCGCGAGATCCGTTACTTCGACATCAAGGGCGAATACACCGGCCTGACCTCCAAGGCCATGACCGCTCCGGATGGCATGATCCGTATCCCGCTGAACGAGGAATCGTCCAAGGGCGCCGGGCAGATCGAAGAGTTCCTGATGCAGTTCAACGGCGAGGGCATCCAGCACGTGGCCTTCCTCACCGACGATTTGGTGAAGACCTGGGATGCGCTGAAGAAGATCGGCATGCGCTTCATGACTGCGCCGCCGGACACCTACTACGAGATGCTCGAAGGCCGCCTGCCGAACCACGGCGAGCCGGTCAATGAGTTGCAGTCCCGCGGCATCCTGCTGGACGGCTCCTCGGAAGCCGGTGACAAGCGCCTGCTGCTGCAGATCTTCTCGGAAACCCTGATGGGCCCGGTGTTCTTCGAATTCATCCAGCGTAAAGGCGACGATGGTTTTGGCGAGGGCAACTTCAAGGCACTGTTCGAATCGATCGAACGCGACCAGGTGCGTCGCGGTGTACTGGCCACCGAGTAACCCTCGGCAGGCTTGAGCACAGAGCCCGATCAGGCCATGCCTGATCGGGCTTTATTTTGCCTGTCGGTTGGCGATAGTGAATGTGTTAATGTTTCCGCCTTTGTTTCCCTGCCCTTGACCGATGCCTCGATGAAAACACCCAGACCGTCCCTGACCTTGACCCTGTTGCAGGCCCGTGAGGCCGCCATGGCCTTTTTCCGCCCATCGCTGAACCAGCACGACCTGACCGAACAGCAATGGCGGGTCATCCGCATCCTGCGCCAGAACGGCGAGCTGGAGAGCCACCAGTTGGCGAAGATGGCCTGCATCCTGCCGCCGAGCATGACTGGTGTGCTGACCCGCCTGGAGCGTGACGAGTACGTCAGCCGCCGCAAATCCCCGGAGGACCAGCGCCGCCTGTTCATCACCCTGACCGAAAAGGGCCAGGCGTGTTTCGAGTCCATGAGCGGCGACATGGAAATCAATTACCAGAAAATCCAGCAGCAATTTGGCGAGGACAAGATGCAGGCCTTGCTGGCCCTGCTCAACGAGCTGAAGCAGATCAAGCCCTGATCCCCAATGGCGCCCGAACCTGGCCTGCCCAGGTCCATGCGGGCGCGTCGATCAGTTGCGGCGCTGGCGCAGCAGGTGCTTGACCCCTTCGAGCACCAGCACCAGCACCGCCAGCCAGACCGGGATGTACGTCAGCCATTCCCCGGCCTTGATGCTTTCCCCCAGCAGCAGCGCGACAAACAGCAGCAACACCGGCTCCACATAGCTGAGCAGGCCGAACAGACTGAAGGCCAGCAAGCGACTGGCGATGACATAGCACGCCAGCGCCGAGGCGCTGATCACCCCCAGCAGAGGAATCAGCAGGTACAGACCGGGATGGCTGTCCACCACGGCAAATCCCTGTTCGCCTCCTTGTACAAACCACAGTGCCACCGGAATCAACAGCGCCATGTCCAGCCACAGGCCGCCCAGATGATCGGTGCCCAGGCGCCGCCGCAGGACGAAATACAACGGGTAGCCCACGGCCACCACCAGGGTCGCCCAGGAAAAACTGCCCACTTGATACAGCTCGTTGAGCACCCCGAGGCAGGCCAGCACCGTAGCGACTTTCTGCAAGCGCGACAGACGCTCGCCATACACGATGCGTCCGGTCAGGACCATGGTCAGTGGCAGCAGGAAATACCCCAGTGACACATCCAGGCTGTAGCCGTTGAGGGGCGCCCACATGAACAGCCAGAGCTGCACCCCCACCAGGGCCGACGACAGCAGCAGCGCCAGGCTCAGTATCGGTTTGCTCGCCACCTGGCGCAGCACTTCGCCGACCCGATGCCACTCGCCACACAAGATCATGAACAGGGTCATGCAGGGCAGGGTCAGCAGCATCCGCCAGCCGAAAATCTCCACCCCGGTCAGGGGCGTCAGCAGCGAGGTGTAGAAATACATGACGGCAAACAGCACCGACGCCAGAACCGATAACGCAATTCCTTTAGACACACTGTCCTCGTAATACCCGAACGCTCGGGACACATAGAAATAGGGGGAGAAGCGAGGAGGAATATAGAGGGTCAGGCGCGAGATATTTGCTCTGATTGCGCCATCGCGGCGGGATTTTTTCTCGTTTATGGCCAAAGTGCAGCAGCGCCTGCTGAGCTCAAGGCCGGTGGCGCGCGCCTTTGCGCCGCCACCGCCAGCGTTCAGCCCAGGTGCGGAAAACGACCGGAGACGAAATGGCTCACATCGTTGAAGCCCGGGGTCGAGGCGTGTCCCGGGGTCACCAGGGCGTCGATGAAGGCTTCGTCCTCAGGGCTGATCTTCACCTCCAGGGCCCGGGTATAGGCGTCCCACTGGGCTTCGGTGCGCGGGCCGACAATGGCCGAACTCACTGCCTGGTTGTTCAGCACCCAGGCGATGGCGAACTCGACGATGCCGACCCCGCGGCCCTGGGTGTATTCCTGGATCTGCTGGGCGATGCGCAGGGATTCCACCCGCCACTCGGTTTCCAGGATGCGCTTGTCCTGGCGTCCGGCGCGGCTGCCGCTGTCCGGGGCCACGTCCGGCGCGTACTTGCCGCTGAGCACACCTCGGGCCAGGGGGCTGTAGGGCACCACGCCCAGGCCATAGGCCTTGGCCGCGGTAATCTGCTCGCCCTCGGCCTGGCGGTTGACGATGTTGTACAGCGGCTGGCTGATCACCGGACGGTCCACCCCCAACTGGTCGGCGACTCGAATCGCTTCGGCAATCCGCCAGCCCCGATAGTTGGACAGGCCCCAGTAGCGGATCTTGCCCTGGCGCAACAGGTCGCCGATGGCCGAGATGCTCACCTCCAGCGGCGTGTCGTGGTCCTCGCGGTGCAGGTAGTAGATGTCCAGGTAATCTGTGCCCAGGCGGGTCAGGCTGGCGTCGATGCCGTTGAAGATGTGCTTGCGGCTCAGGCCGCTGCGGTTGGGCAGGCCGTCCACCGGACCGAACCCCACCTTGGACGCCAACACCCATTCATGTCGGTGGCGGGCGATGGCTTCACCGACGATTTCCTCGGAGCGGCCCTGGGTGTAGACGTCGGCGGTGTCGATGAAGTTGATCCCCTGGTCCCAGGCCTTGTCGATGATGCGCAGCGAGTCTTCGGTGCTGGTCTGCTCGCCGAACATCATGGTGCCCAGGGTCAGGCTGGAAACCTTGAGACCGGAATGGCCGAGGATGCGATAGCTCATGGGCGAAATCCTTGTGCTAGAAGGGTGGCCAGGGCATTTCCGGCCATTGGGGGCGACCATCAGATACCACAACGCCCGGGTTCTGCAATGCCTGATTGGCGCCTCCTCGCCGGGGCCGGCCTGCGGGCAAAGGCACCCGTGAGATCGCCTTCGCTGGCAAGCCAGCTCCTACAAGGAGGTTCCGTAGGAGCCGGCTTGCCGGCGAACCGCGCAGCGGCCAGCCGCCCCGGGCCGGTGCTGGTCAGGGGCACAACGCCCGACAGCGCTGCAACACAAAGCTGTGCAGCAGGCGCACCCGCTCGGAAACCTGCAGGCGATGGGGACACAGCAGGTTGAACGGCGCCAGTTCCCCCTGCCAGTCCGTCAGCAGCGGCACCAGACGCCCGGCGCGAATGTCCTCGGCCACATCCAGCCGGGCCTTGTAGACAATGCCGTGGCCGGCCAGGGCCCAGCGCCGGGCCACTTCGCCGTCGTCGCACAGGTAGTCGCCACGCACGGGCACCTCGCGAGCCTCGTCGCCACGGCTGAAACGCCAGCTGTCATAGGGTTGGCCGTTACGCAGGTAGAGCAGGGCGCTGTGGTGCGACAGGTCTTCGGGTGACTGCGGGGTGCCGCAACGGGCCAGGTAAGCCGGGCTGGCGCATGCCAGGCGGCGATGTTCGGGGAGAATGGGCAGGGCCACCAGGCTCGAGTCCGCGGGCATGCCAAAGCGCAGGGCCACATCCACGCTGTCGCGGAACAGGTCGGCGTGGCGGTCATTGAGCCGCAGTTGCAGGCGCAGTTGCGGGTGCTCGGTCTTGAACTCGTCAAGCCAGGGCAGCAGCGCGTTGCGTCCGAAGTCCGAGGGCGCCGACAGTTGCAACACACCGGCCAGGCCCTGGCTTTGCTGCTTGAGCGCCTGCTCGCCGTCTTCCAGGGTGGCCAGGGCCAGGCGCACGCTTTCCAGGTAGCGGCGGCCTTCTTCGGTCAGGCGCATGCTGCGGGTGGAGCGCGCCAGCAGGCGGCTGCCCAGACGGGTTTCCAGGCGCTTGAGGGCAATGCTGGCCGCGGCGGCCGTCAGGCCCAGGGAGCGGGCGGCGGCGGAAATGCTCCCGGAATCGGCGGTGCGCATGAAGATTTCCAGGTCGAGGATCGAGCTCATTAGTAAAAATCCTTTAAAGATCTTTGCGTTTTAGCGGGATTTTTCCTCGATTGGCAAGCTGTGAAGATGCAATCACCTTTACATGACCCAGGTGATCGCAATGAATTTTTCCAACGCAAGCTTGCAGCACAAGACCGTGGTGGTGATTGGCGCCGGTAGCGGCATCGGTGCTGCCGTGGCCCGTCAGGCGGCCGCACGAGGGGCACGGGTGGTGCTGGCCGGGCGCAGCCTCGAAGCCCTGCAACGGCAGCAGGCGCAGTTGCCGCCCTCGGCTCGCAGCCTCGCCGTGGACATCACCGACGCCGCCAGCCTCCGTGACCTGTTCAGCGCCATGGGCGCCTTTGACCATCTGGTGATCAGTGCCGGTCCGGCCATCGCCGCCAAGCCCCTGGCCGACACCGATCTGCTGGATGCCCAGCGGGCTTTCGAGGTGAAGTTCTGGGGCGTGTGGCGTGCGGTCCAGGCGGCGCTGCCGACGCTCGCGCCCCAGGGCAGCATCAGTCTGACCTCGGGTCTGCTGTCGCGCAAAATGGTCCCCGGGCAAGTGCTCAAGACCACCCTCAATGCCGCCCTCGAAGCCCTGGGCAAGCACCTGGCCAAGGAGCTGGCGCCACGCCGGGTGAATGTCATCAGCCCTGGGGTCACCGCCACCGAAGCCTATGCCGGAATGTCCGAGGAGGCGCGTCAGGCGATGTTTGCGCGCACCGCCGCCAGCCTGCCGGTAGGCCGTGTCGGCCAGCCGGATGACATCGCCGCGGCCTTTATCCTGGCCATGGAGAACGGTTTTATCAGTGGCAGCCTGATCGACGTCGATGGCGGTGGCCTGCTATGAGCTGGCGCTTCGATCACCTGGCGTTCAACTGTGCCCAGGGCGAGGCGTTGCAGCAGGCATTCGCCGATCTGTTGGGCCTGCAAGCGGGACGGCGTCCACCGTTTCCCTTTCCCGGACGCTGGCTGTATCAGGACCGGCAGGCGCTGGTCCACGTCATCGAACAGGCCGATTGCCCCGAGCCGCAACTGAGCCACATCGCCTTCAGCACCCAGGAGGCGGCCGCAGCCGTATTGCGGCGGGTGCAAGCCAGTGGCCTGGAGCATCAAGTGGCGCAGGTGCCGGAAGACGGCATCTGGCAGATCTTCGTCCGCTTGCCCGGCGGCCTGGTGCTGGAGCTGGATGCCCCGGCGGCGGGGGAGTTGAGCATCAGCCACGACTACGCCCGACAAGGTGGCGCACCGGCCTGAGGCCAGGCGTGAAAAAGCCCGTTGGAGCAGAGGCTCGAACGGGCTTTTGTCGTTGCCGGGGCTGTGTAGTGCCGGGGCTTAGCGGTTCAGGGTGCGGGTCATGCGCAGCGCCAGCAGGCTACCGCCGACAATCACCCCGGCCAGCAGGTACAGCGCGGCATCGGTGGAGCCGGTGCTGTCCTTGACCCAACCGACCAGGTAGGGGCTGAGGAAGCCGGCCATCTGGCCCATGGAGTTGATCAGCGCCAGGCCACCGGCCGCCGCTCCGGCACTGAGCAGGGCGGTGGGCACCGGCCAGAACATCGGCAGGCCGGTGAGGGCGCCCATGGTGGCAAGGGTCAGGCCAAGGATGGCCAGGGCCGGGGTGGTGGCGAAGTTCACCGCGATCAGCAGCCCCACGGCGCCCATCAGCATTGGCACCACAAGGTGCCAGCGGCGTTCCTTGCGCAGGTCCGCCGAGCGCCCCACCAGCAGCATGAACACCGCCGCCAGCAGGTAGGGAATCGCGCTCAGCCAGCCGATCACCAGATTGTCGGCAAAGCCCAGGTTCTTGATGATCGACGGCAGCCAGAAGTTGATCGCGTAGACCCCGCTCTGGATGCAGAAGTAGATCAGGCCGAAGGCCCAGATCGCCGGATTCTTGAACACGGCCGTCAGGGAATCGCTGGCGGTTTTCGGCTGGTTGGCGGCGTCCGTGGCCTGGTCGGCTTCCAGCACTGCGCGTTCAGCCGGCGTCAGCCACTTGGCGTGGGCGAAGCTGTCGCTGAGCAGGAAGAACGCCAGGGCGCCCAGCACCACCGTGGGAATGCCCTGCAACAGGAACATCCACTGCCAGCCGGCGAGACCGCCTTGGCCGGCAGCGAAGTGATTGAGGATCCAGCCGGAAAACGGGCTGCCCAACAGGCCCGAGACCGGGATCGCCGACATGAACAGGGCCATGATCCGGCCCCGGCGGAAGGTCGGGAACCACTGCGAGAGGTACAGCACCACCCCGGGGAAGAAGCCGGCTTCGGCGGCCCCGGTGAACAGGCGCAAGGTATAGAACTGGGTCGGCGTGGTGACGAACAGCAGGCAGGTGGACAGGGTGCCCCAGGTGATCATCATCAGCGCGATCCAGCGCCGTGGGCCGAACCGGTTCAGCGCCAGGTTGCTCGGCACGCCGCACAGCACGTAGCCGATAAAGAAGATCCCGGCGCCCAGGCCGTAGACCGTTTCACTGAATTTCAGGGCATCGAGCATCTGCAACTTGGCGAAGCCAACGTTGACCCGGTCGAGGTAGTTGAACAGATAGCAAACGAAGATGAAGGGGATCAGGCGCAGGGTGATGCGCTTGTAGACGGCGTTCTTGTCGTCAGCCTGGGCCAGTGGGGCAGCGGCGCTCTGTGACATGCTGTGTCTCTCTTTATTATGATTTTTTGCGGTGCAAGGGTAACGTTGACCGCCCTGAGAGTCTCGGTCACACCGAGATCGCTGTCTTTGTGCCTGCGCACAGCGATTGGCTGCCGACCCTGTGCCACTGAACAATGTCCAAGGACCTTCCCTCTATGTTCGAACTCGATCATGACCTGGCGCAGGACATCGTCGACCGCACGATGGCCATCCTGCCCTACAACGTCAATGTCATGGACAGCCAGGGCCTGATCCTTGGCAGCGGCGAGCCGGAGCGGATCAACACCCGCCACGAAGGCGCGCAACTGGTGCTGGCCAACGGCCGCGTGGTGGAGATCGACACCGCTACCGCGCGCCAGCTCAAGGGGGTGCAGCCGGGGATCAACCTGCCGTTGCTGCACGACCAGCGGCTGATCGGCGTGCTGGGCATCACTGGCGATCCGGCGTTGCTGCGCACCTACGCCGAACTGGTACGCATGACCGCCGAGATGCTGGTGAGCCAGCGCCACCAACAGGCCGAGCAGCAATGGCGGCGCCAGCGTTGTGACGATCTGCTGGCCCTGCTGTTGAGCGACAGCGGCGACTCGCCGCGGCTGGTGGACGAAGCCCGGCAGATGGGCCTCAAGCCGCAACTGGCGCGCACGCCTTACCTGTTCGAACTGGCGCTGGAGCAGCCCGCGGGGCAGGGCGTCGAGAGCCTCAGCACCTGGCTGATGAGCCGTTACCCGGACAGCTGGTGCGTCAGTTCGTCAAAGACTTCCCTACTCTGGTGTCGTCCGGCGAACCTCAGCCTGGACAACCCGCGGCTGCTGGAAAAACTCGACGGCCAGGGCTGGAACATCCTGCGGGTCGCCGTGGGTGGGCAGGCCGATGGCCTGGCCGGATTGCGCCGCTGCTATCGTCGGGTCGGCGACCTGCTGGCCTACGGCCGCGACATCCTGCCGGACTCGCGCCTGCTGACCCTCAACCGCTACCGCTTGCCGGTGATGCTCTGGCGCCACCGCAACGACGACGCCCTGGACGAGCTGCTGGCGCCGTTGCGCAAAGTATTGGCCAGGGACAGCAACGGCCAGTTGCTGGCCACCTTGCGCAGCTGGTGCGACCACGACGGCCAGAGCCAGGCCTGTGCCGACGCCCTGGGCATCCACCGCAACAGCCTGCGCTACCGCATGGAGCGGATTGCCGAACTCAGCGGCGTCGATCCCTTGCGCCTGGATGGCATGCTGGCCCTGTACCTGGGGGTGCAATTGCTGCCCCGCCATGTCGAATCGTCCTGAGTTCCTCGATTGCCAAGGCCGGTAGCCGCTGCCGAGCCTTGGCGAGGCTGCTAAAAAGCCTGCCGGGTCTTGCCTGACCGGCTCCAGTCAAACCCGTAGCGTCGCCGAGAACACCGACGTCTGCTTCGACGGTATGCCGCCCGGAGCGTTCGCAGCCTGCGGCAGCCGCTACATCATCGTCATGCCCGAGCCGAGCCCTTCACGCCCTTGCAATCAACAGCGCCATGCAGCCAATCTGCCACCCTTGTGGCAATGAACAATAAAGCGCCCTCGGACTTGTGCAACGGACCGGGGCCAGCGCCTGCGCCAAGTGGCAGCATGGCGGCACAAGAACCGGAGATAGCCCATGAAGATCATCATCGCCCCCGACTCGTTCAAGGACAGCCTGAGTGCCGAAGGCGTGGCCCGGGCCATTGCCCTGGGTCTGGCCGAGGTCTGGCCCGAGGCCCAGTTGCAGCAATGCCCGATGGCTGACGGTGGCGAAGGCACGGTGGAGTCGATTCTTGCCGCTGGTGACGGGCAATTGCGCAGCCATCGGGTCCAGGGGCCGCTGGGGGCGACGGTCGAAGCCCGCTGGGGCTGGCTGCCCCAGAGCCACACGGCAATCATCGAAATGGCCGAGGCCAGCGGCCTGCAGTTGCTTGCGCTGGACCAGCGTGATGCCTGCAACAGCAGTACCTTCGGTACCGGTGAATTGATCCGGGCAGCACTGGATGCCGGTGCCCAACGCATCATCCTGGCCATCGGCGGCAGCGCCACCAACGATGGCGGTGCCGGTGCCCTGCAAGCCCTGGGCCTCAAACTGCTGGATCGCCAGGGCCAGGTACTGCCCCGTGGTGGTCTGGCCCTGGCTGATCTGGCCGGCATTGAGCCCGATGGCATGGACCCGCGTCTGGCCCGGGTGCGTTTTGAGATCGCCGCCGACGTCAACAACCCGCTGTGTGGCGATCACGGTGCCTCGGCGATCTTCGGCCCGCAGAAAGGTGCCACGCCGCAACAGGTACAAGCGCTGGACCGGGCCCTGGGGCACTTCGCCGACCTGTGCGCCGAGGTGTTGCCCAAGGACGTGCGTGACGAACCCGGCAGCGGCGCGGCTGGTGGCCTGGGGTTTGCCGCCAAGGCGTTCCTCGGCGCGCAATTTCGCCCGGGGGTGGAAGTGGTGGCGGAACTGGTGGGCCTGGAACAGGCCATGCGCGGTGCCGATCTGGTGATTACCGGCGAGGGCCGCTTCGACGCCCAGACCCTGCGCGGCAAGACCCCCTTTGGCGTAGCACGCATTGCCCGGGAGCAGGGCGTTCCGGTGATCGTCATTGCCGGCACCCTGGGCGAGGGTTACCAGCAGATGTACGCCCACGGCGTGGATGCAGCCTTCGCCCTGGCCTCAGGCCCCATGAGCCTGGAACAGGCCTGCCGCGAAGCCCCGCGCCTGCTGCGCGAACGCGCCGCCGACATCGCCCGCGTCTGGCGCCTGGCCCGCAACGCCTTGTAGGAGCTGGCTTGCCAGCGAAGAGTCCGCCAAGCCTTGCACCACCCGCGAGAACGCCTTCGCCGGCAAGCCGGCTCCTACGGAAAAGCCCCGCGAACCTTGCCCCCCGTGTAGGAGCTGGCTTGCCAGCGAAGAGCCCCCCAAGTCTTGCACCACCCGCGAGAACGCCTTCGCCGGCAAGCCGGCTCCTACGGCAATCGCCCGTCAGTAAACCCCGCCTTCGCTGGTGGGGGTGTCCAGGGTCTTGTACTGACCGGCCAGACTCTGCAGGCCCTTCATCAGCACGGTGGTATCCACGCCCACCGCGACAAAATTCGCCCCCAACTCGATGCAACGCCGCGCCAGTCGCTGATCGGCACTGAGAATCCCTGCGGCCTTGCCCGCTCGACGAATCCGCACGATGGCGTCTTCAATCGCGGCCACCACGTCCGGGTGCCCGGGGTTACCCCGCTGGCCCATGGCCGCCGACAGATCCGCCGGGCCGATAAACACCCCGTCGACCCCGTCCACCGCGAGAATCTCATCCAGGTTGCGCAGGCCTTCGAGGTTCTCGATCTGCACCAGCAGGCACATCTGTTCGTCCGCCTGATCCAGGTAGCCGGCGATGCTGTTCCAGCGCGACGCCCGGGCCAGGGCGCTGCCCACGCCACGAACCCCCAGTGGCGGATAGCGCATGGCGCGAACCAGCTGGCGTGCCTGCTCGGCGCTCTCGACCATGGGGATCAGCAGGGTCTGCGCGCCGATATCCAGCAATTGCTTGATCAGCGCGGTATCGCCAATGGGTGGGCGGATGATGCCCTGGGCTGCGTAGGGCGCGATGGCCTGCAACTGCGCCAGCAGGCTGCGCAGATCGTTGGGCGCGTGTTCGCCGTCCAGCAGCAGCCAGTCGAAACCGGCGTTGGCCGCCAGCTCGGCGCAGTAGCCGTCGGCCAATCCCAGCCACAGACCAATCTGCGGCTCGCGCTGTTGCAGGCGTTGTTTGAACAGGTTCAGAGGCATGTCCATGGCCGTCTCCTCAGACAAAGCGGCAGGCGATGCTGCCCAACTGATCGTAGTCCACATGGAAGACATCTCCGGGACGGGCGGCCACCGGGCGCGTGAAGGAGCCGCCGAGAATGATCTGCCCGGCTTCCAGGCCGACGTCGTAGGCCGCGAGCTTGTTGGCCAGCCAGGCCACGCCCTTGGCCGGGTGGTTGAGTACTGCGGCAGAGACTCCGGACTCCTCGATCACGCCATTGCGGTAGAGCACCGCCGGCACCTTGCGCAAATCCACATCCCCTGGACGCACGGCGCGGCCGCCCATCACCACCCCGGCGTTGGCGGCGTTGTCGGAGATGGTGTCGAAGACCTTGCGGGTGGCCTGGGTCTGCGGGTCCACCTGCTGGATACGGGCGTCGATGATCTCCAGGGCCGGGATCACCCAGTCTGTGGCGTCCAGCACATCGAACAGGGTGCAGTGGGGGCCCTTGAGCGGCTTGCCGAGGATGAACGCCAGCTCCACTTCGACCCGGGGCACGATAAAGCGCTGGAACGGAATGTCGCTGCCTTCATCGAACAGCATGTCGTCCAGCAGGGCGCCGAAGTCCGGCTCGGTGATGTTGGAGGACACCTGCATCGCCCGGGACGTCAGGCCGATCTTGTGGCCCACCAGCTTGCGGCCGTCGCGGATCTTCTGTTGCACCCAACTGCGCTGGATGGCGTAGGCATCCTCGATGCTGATGTCGGGGTATTGCAGGGACAACTGGCCGATCTGTTCGCGGCTGCGTTCGGCGGCATCGAGGCGTGCGGCGGCCTCTTGGATATCCGAGGGGTTGAGCATGTTTATTTCTCCCGAGGGTTGACGATATGGGCCGGCACCCGCAGCACCAGCCAGGCGCCCAGGGCGATCAGCAGGGCCAGGGCATAGAGGGCGAGGCTGGCGCTTTGGGTGGCGTCACGCACCACACCAATCAGGTAGGGCGCGAGGAAAGCGGCAACACTGCCGAAGGAACTGATCAGGGCAATGCCCGCCGCCTGGGTGCTGCTGGCGAGAAAGGCCGGTGGCAACTGCCAGAACATCGGCAGCGCGGCGCTGGCGCCCATGCCCGCTACCAACAGGCCGAACATCACCAGCCAGGGGTTTTCCGGGGCCAGCCCGGTGAGGATCAGACCCAGGCTGGACATCAGCAGTGGCACCCCCAGGTGCCAGCGGCGTTCGCGCAGGCGGTCCGAGGAGCGGCCGACGCCGAGCATGAACAGGCAGCCGGCCAGATAGGGCAGGGCACTGAGCATGCCGACGTTGCTGTCCCGGGCGATGCCGGCGTGGTGGATCAGGGTCGGCATCCAGAAGGCGATGGTGTTCACTGCCAGCATCACCGCGAAATAGATGCACACCAGCAACCAGACATGGCGGTCCGTGAGGATGTCGCTGAAGCGGGTGATGGACTTGCGCTGTTCTTCCTGTTGCAGCGCCTGCAACAGCTGGGTTTTCTGCGCCGGGGTCAGCCAGTCCACCTGCTCGATGCTTTCCGGCAGCGCCTTGAGCACCACCAGCCCGAGCAATACCACGGGCAAGCCTTCGATCAGGAACATCCATTGCCAGCCGCGCAGGCCGCCGAAGTCGTGGAAGCTCTCCAGAATCCACCCCGACAAGGGCCCGCCAATCACTCCGGCCATGGGCACGGCGATGGCGAACAGCGCGGTTACCTGACCGCGGCGACGGGCGGGGAACCAGCGGTTGAGCAGCACCAGGATGCCGGGGAAGAAACCCGCCTCGGCGACCCCCAGCAGAAAGCGCAGGGCATAGAAACCCCAGGCACTGTCCACCAGCATCAGGGCACTGGACAGCAGGCCCCAGACCAGCATCAGGAAGGCGATCCAGCGCCGTGGCCCGACCCGGTCCAGGGCCAGATTGCTGGGCACCCCGAACAGCGCGTAGGCCACGAAGAACAGCCCGGCGCCGAGACCGTAGACGCTGTCGCTGAAGCCCAGATCCTGGGTCATCTGCAACTTGGCGAAGCCGATATTGATGCGGTCCAGGTGGGCGAAGATGTAGCAGACGAACAACAACGGCATCAGCCGCCAGGTGATCTTGCGATAACAGTCGTTGACCTCGGCCACGGGAGCCTCGGCGATTGCGGGATGGGACATGGGGCGATCTCGTTATTGTTCTTGTGTGGGTCGGCTTGCCGGCAAAGATGGACTCAGGGCTGGCACAAGGCTTGATGGCCTGTTCGCTGGCAAGCCAGCTCCTACGGGTTGCATGGGCGTTGTGTAGGAGCCGGCTTGCCGGCGAAAGGGCCGGCACAAGGCTCAGGTCTGTCCGCGCAGAAACTCGTGCACGTTGTTGTGCTTGAAGTTCAGCTCGGCATCCAGCTCGCTCATCTCGAACGACAGGGCCAGCAAGCGCTGGGCCTGTAGCTCGGCAAAGTGCGCCTTGATGATCTCGAACAGGCCCTCGGCCACTTGGCGCCGGGTGGCCAGGTCCCGTCCGGCACCCACCTGCAGGCGCATATGGACGAAGGCGTAGTCATGCTTGCCGTCGGCCATGCGCCAGGTGTCCAGGCGCACGCCGCGGCTGCGAATGCCCCCGAGGGGGAACACGCCAGTGGCGCCCAGGTAGTCATGAACCTTGGTGAACAGCCCCGGCAGATCGGCAGCCTGTTCGATGTTATCGGTGTATTCAGCAATGAAATGGGGCATGCGAACCTCCT
>NZ_MOAK01000055.1:20269-33094 GCF_003732485.1 Pseudomonas protegens | reverse complement strand
CAGGAAACGGCAGGCGGCAAGCGGCGAGCCACAGGACGATTTCCTGTGGCCTGCGGCTCGACATTTGCCGTCGCTGCTAGATGTCGAAAATGGCGTTGATCTGACCGGTGCCGGAGCTGCCGAAGAGCGGGGTGACAATCTCGGCCGGGCGGTTGTATTCGGCGCCGCCCAACAGCCCGAGGAGCATCGCCGTGTCGTGCATGCCGCCCTCGCCATGGCAGCTGGCGGCGTAGTCCGGGAGCATGGCGCAGAACTCGCGGAAACGTCCCTGCTGCCACAGTTCCACTACCCGCTGGTCCACCTGCTTGTCGAATTCCCGGGTCCAGTTGTGGATGTTGGCTTCGGCCTCGCGGTCGTTGGAGAAACGGTGGGACAGGGAGCCGGACGCCAGCACCAGGACCTTGCGGTCGCTCTTCTCGATGGCGCGGCGCACCGCGGCGCCGAAGGTGAAGCTGTCCTCAAGCCGGTGCCAGGCGCACCAGGCGGCGATGGACACCACCTTGAAGTGCTCGGCGGCGGGCACGTCCATGTGCATGTAGCGCATGGGCACCAGGGTGCCGTACTCCAGCTCCAGGCTGGGGATGTTGTGGGCCAGGGTGCGCACGTCGGCGGCGTTGGCCTCGGCGGCAATCAGTTCTCCCAGCTCCGGGCAGCCCTGGTAGTCGTAGGTCATGTTCTTGATGAAGTGCGGCAACTCGTTGCTGGTGTAGGTGCCGTTGAAGGCATCACCGCAGTTGATGTGGTACCCGCTGTTGACCAGCCAGTGCACATCGAACACCACCGCGGTGTCGGCCCCCAGCTCCCGGGCGCGGCGAGCAATTTCCTTGTGCCCGGCAATGGCCGCCTCACGGCAGCCGTGGTGCTTGCCCGGCAGTTCGGACAGGTACATCGATGGAACGTGGCAGACCTTGGCGGCCATGACGACTTCGCCCATGGTGCTTCTCCTGAAACATCTTCTTGTTGGCGTGATCCGGGACGGTTCTGAACCTTACACGCCCCAGCGCGGGATGTGGTGACTGCCCATGGAGAGGCAGACGTTCTTGATCTCGGCAAACACTTCAAAGCTGTATTCGCCGCCTTCGCGGCCGGTGCCCGAGCCCTTGATGCCGCCGAACGGCTGACGCAGGTCACGGACGTTCTGGCTGTTGATGAACACCATGCCGGCCTCGATGCCCCGAGCCAGGCGATGGGCCTTGCCGATGTCCTGGGTCCAGATGTAGGAGGCCAGGCCGTACTCGGTGTCGTTGGCCAGTTGCAGGGCCTGGGCTTCGTCCTTGAACGGGATCAGGCACACCACCGGGCCGAAGATTTCTTCCTGGGCGATGCGCATCTTGTTGTCGACGTCGGCGAACACCGTGGGCTGGATGAACTGCCCGCGTGCCAGGTGCGCCGGCAGGTTGGCCGGACGTTCCAGACCGCCGGCCAGCAGCGTTGCGCCTTCTTCCAGGCCGATGCGGATGTAGCCGGTGACCTTGTCGTAGTGGGCCTGGGTGATCATCGAGCCGACCTGGGTCTTGGGGTCCTGCGGGTCACCGACGATCAGGCGCTTGGCCCGGGCGGCGAACTCCTTGACGAACTGCGGGTAGACGCTTTCCTGGATGAAGATCCGGCTACCGGCGGTGCAGCGCTCGCCGTTCAGGGAAAAGATGGTGAACAGCGCGGCGTCCAGGGCCCGTTCCAGGTCGGCGTCCTCGAAGATCAGTACCGGCGATTTGCCCCCCAGTTCCATGGAGTACTTCTTCAGGCCGGCGGTCTGCATGATCTTCTTGCCGGTGGCGGTGCCGCCGGTGAAGGAGATTGCCCGCACGTCCGGGTGGCGCACCAGGGCATCGCCGGCCGTGGCGCCGTAGCCCTGGACGATGTTCAGCACCCCGGCGGGAATCCCGGCTTCCACCGCCAGCCGGCCCAGCTCATTGGCGGTCAGCGGCGACAGTTCACTCATCTTCAGCACCGCGGTATTGCCCAGGGCCAGGCACGGCGCGGTCTTCCAGGTGGCGGTCATGAACGGCACGTTCCATGGCGACACCAGGGCGCAGACGCCCACCGGCTGGTACAGGGTGTAGTTGAGCATCTGGTCGTCCACCGGATAGCTGTGGCCATCCATGCGGGTGCAGACCTCGGCGAAGAAATCGAAGTTGTGCGAGGCCCGGGGAATCAGCACGTTGCGGGTCTGGTGGATCGGCAGGCCGGTGTCCAGGGTTTCCAGCTCCGCCAGGTGCGGCACGTTCTCTTCGATCAGCGCACCCAGGCGGCGCATCAGCCGGGCGCGCTCCTTGGCCGGGGTATTGGCCCATTTCGGAAAGGCGTCCTTGGCCGCCGCCACCGCCTGGGCGATCTCCTCGGCGCCGCCGCTGGCCACCTCGCCGATGGCGTCACCGGTGGCGGGGTTGTAGTTGGTGAACACTTCGCGGCTTTCGACTTCGCGGCCGTTGATCCAGTGTTTGATCATTTATGCGTGCTCCTTGGCCACGGCGGTGGGCTCCGGGTGGGCGTGATGAGTGAAGAATTCGCTTTCGCTGACAATGCGGTTGACCAGCCGGCCGATGCCTTCGATTTCCACCACCACCTCATCGCCGGGCACCACGTCGGAGAGGCCTTCGGGGGTGCCGGTGGCGATCATGTCCCCCGGTTGCAGGGTCATGAAGCTGGACAGGTATTCGATCAGGAAGGGGATGTCGAAGATCATGTCGGCGGTGCTGCCTTGCTGGCGTAACTCGCCGTTGACCCAGGTGCGCAGGGTCAGCTTGTTGGGCTCCGGCACTTCGACGGCATCGATGATCCACGGGCCCACCGGGGTGGTGGCGTCGCGGTTCTTCACCCGCAGGTTGGGCCGGTAGTAGTTCTCCAGGTAATCGCGGATCGCGTAGTCGTTGCACAGGGTGTAGCCGGCCAGGTAGTCCAGGGCGTCCTCGCGCTTGACGTTGCGCGCGGTCTTGCCGATCACCGCCACCAGCTCGCACTCGTAGTGCATATAAGCGACGTTGTCCGGGCGCCAGGTCACCTGGTTGTGGCCGGTGTAGGTGCCCGGAGACTTGATGAACACCAGGGGCTCGGTGGGCGGTTTGAAGGCCAGTTCGGCGGCGTGGTCGGCGTAGTTCAGGCCCAGGGCGAACATGGTGCCGGTGGCCGGCGGCAACCACTGCACCTGGTCTTCGGCGAGGACTCGGCCGTCTTCCAGTTGCAGGGTGTTGGGGCCGGTGACCAGGGCCTGATGGACCTGGCCCTGATAACGAATGCGTGCATGTTTCATGTCGGTTCCTTATTCGGCCACGATGCTGTTGGCGAGACGGCCCAGGCCGCTGATCTGTACTTCGACCCGGTCGCCGGGGCGCACATCGACCCGGCCTTCGGGGGTGCCGGTGATCAGTACGTCACCGGGGTGCAGGGTCATGAACTCGCTGATTTCGGCAATCAGCTGGGGAATGCTGCGCACCAGATTGGCGGTGCTGTTGTGCTGCACTCGCTCGCCGTTGACGAACAGCTCCAGGCTCAGGTCGTGGGGATCGCTGATCTGGGCGGCCGGCACCAGTTGCGGGCCGATGGCGCAGAAGCCGTCCCGGCACTTGGCCTTCACCGCAGGACGGTAGTAGCTGTCTTCCGGCAGGCTGAACTCGTTGACGATGGTGTAGCCGGCCACATGCTCCAGGGCGTTTTCCAGGCTCACCCGGCTGGCACGCTTGCCGATCACCACCCCCAGGGCCGGGCCCGGTTGCAGGCGTTCGACGTCCTTGGGAAACACCACTGGCGCCTCATGGCTGTTGCGGGTGTTGGGGGTCTTGATGAACAGCACCGGTTTCACCGGAGGCTTCTGGTAGGGCGGCTGGGTAAAGCTTTGCAGATGGCTCTGCAGCAACCCCTGGTAGTTCAGCGCAACGCCGAACAGGGTGCCACCGGCGTGATCGTTCAGTGCACGGCTCATCGAGCGTCTCCTGGTTCCTGGTGTCTGGCCCCGCAGTGCGCTTGCCGCTCGCGGGGTGAATTCGTTAATGTATTAACGTTATATTTAATATGTTAACGATCGTCAAGCGGCTGCCTGATCGATTGCGTCGTGCCCTGGCGGGCAAGCCGCGAATCCCGCAGGATGCCAACGCTCTGCGTGCCGAAAAATAAAAACAGAAGGGTGCCATGAACCCACGTCAACCCATTCCCAATATCAACATCGGCCAGGTCTACGATCAGCGTTACGCCGATGCCCAGGTGCATTACGACAAGCTGAGCAATCTCGCCGGCTTCTTCGGGCGCAACATGCCCGTGCATCGCCACGACCGCTTCTTCCAGGTGCATTACGTGCAAAGCGGCGCGGTGCGGGTCTATCTCGACGACCAGCAATATCTGGAGTCGGGACCGATGTTCTTTCTCACGCCACCGACCATTCCCCATGCCTTCGTCACCGAGGCCGACAGCGAGGGCCACGTGCTCACCGTGCGTCAACAGCTGGTGTGGGAGTTGATCGGTGCCGATCCGACGCTGGCCCCCGCGCCCCAGGTGCCGCCGGTGTGCGTGGCGCTGGCACGCCTGGGGCCGGAATTCGCCGGTGAAGTGCGGCGGCTGGAGAGCCTGTTCCAGGAGTTGCAGCAGGAAATCGGCGGGCAGGGGGCTGGGCGCGAGCCGGCCCTGGAAGCCCTGACCCGGCTGCTGATGATCAGCCTGCTCAGGCTTTCGGCCAATTCCCTCAAGGCCCGTCCGGCACGGCATGAAGACTTGCAGATCTTCCATCGCTTCAACGAGCTGATCGAGGCCCGCTACCTGGAGCACTGGCCCCTGGCGCGCTACGCCAGCACCCTGGGGGTCACCGAAGCGCGGCTCAACGACGTCTGCCGACGCATCGCCGACCTGCCGTCCAAGCGCCTGGTGTACGAACGCCTGATGCAGGAATCCAAGCGCTTGCTGCTGTTCACTGCCAGCTCGGTGAATGAAATCTGCTACCAGCTGGGCTTCAAGGACCCGGCCTATTTCAGCCGGTTTTTCCAGCGCTACGCCAAGACCGCACCGGGGGAATACCGGGCGCGCCAGGGGCTGGCCAACGCACCTGCGGCCGAGGCGCCGAAGCGCCCCTGAGCCCCGGCTCAAGTGCATGTTGCGCCTTGAGGCACGCTGCTCGGTTGCGCCGGTGCCGTACCCAGCAGCAGGTCGGCGGCCTTTTCCCCGATCATGATCGCCGCCGCGTTGGTGTTGCCGGTGATCAGGCTCGGCATGATCGAGGCGTCCGCCACCCGCAGCCCCAGGAGGCCGTGGACCCGCAGTTGATCGTCCACCACCGCCAGTTCGTCATGGCCCATCTTGCAACTGCCCACGGGGTGGAACACGGTGCCCAGGTGCTGGCGAATCCATTGTTCGATCTGCTCCTGGCTCTGTACCTGCGGGCCGGGCACCAGTTCGCCCTTGAGGCGCCGGGAGAAAGCCCGGGTCGCGGCCAGCTGGCGCACCAGGCGCAAGCCGGCCACCAGTTTGCGCAGGTCCTCGGGGTGGCTGAGGAAGTTGGCCTCGATCAGCGGTTTGTCGTGGGGATCGGCGGAGTTCAGGCGCACCCGACCGCGGCTTTGCGGGTGCATTACCGCCACGTGCAGGCTGATGCCATGGCCCACGGGAATCAGGCGCTGGGGCTGGTTCTTCAGGGCCGGGGCGACGATCAGCCCCAGCTCCGGCACCGGGTCTTCGGGGCTCAGGCGCAAAAAGGCCCCGGACTCGACGGTGTTGGAGGTCAGCGGGCCCTGGCGCCGGGTCAGGTACTGCCAGGGCGAGCGGGCTAGAGGCAGCAGGCCCTTGGGCGAAAGGCCGTAGCCCAGCTCGGGATCGCTGCGATACATCAGCACGATGTCCTGGTGGTCCTGCAGGTTCAGGCCGACCCCCGGCAACGGGTGACGCGGCAGGATGCCATGAGGTTTCAGCTCCTCCGCCGGGCCGATGCCGGAGAGCAGCAGCAACTGCGGCGAGTTGATCGCCCCGGCGCACAGGATCACTTCCCGACGCGCCTGCAGCTGACGGACCTGTCCGTTCTGGCTGATCTCCACGCCGCTGGCACGAGTGCCTTGCAGCAGCACCCTGTGGGTCAGGGTGGAACTCAGCACGGTGAGGTTCTCTCGCTGCAGGATCGGATGCAGAAAGGCCCGGGCCGCGCTGCAGCGTTCGCCGTTGATCTGGGTGACATGGAAGGGCCCGAAACCTTCCTGTTCCGGGCCGTTGAAGTCCGGGTTGTAGCTCCAGCCCAGCTCCGTGGCCGCTTCATAGAACACCTGATTGACCGGGCTCGGGCTGCGCTGCTCGGCCACGTTGAGCTCGCCGTGCTGGCCGTGCCAGGGCGAGTCGCCCGGTTCGAAATGCTCCGAACGCTTGAAATAGGGCAGCAGCTCGTCATGGCTCCAGCCCTGGTTGCCGGCGGCGGCCCAGCGGTCGAAGTCCTGACGGTGACCACGGATGTAGATCATGCCGTTGATCGCGCTGGAGCCGCCCCAGACCCGGCCACGGGGGCAGGGGATGGGCTGGTCGCCGCTGGCGGCCTGGGCGCTGAATTGATGCATCCAGTTCCAGCGCGGGTTGGCGATCAGGCGGATGATCCCCGCCGGGGTGCGCACATAGGCGGCGGGCAGCAAGGTGCGGTCACTGGGCCCGGCCTCGATCAGGCACACCTTGAGCTTGGGGTCGGCGGACAGACGGTTGGCCAGCACGCAACCGGCGGAACCGGCGCCGACCACGATGTAGTCGAAGGTCTGCGTGGTGTGTTCACTCATGGGGGATACCTCTTGGGCAGTCACAGAAATCCATCTCACAGCCCCAGCAGCGAGCCGACGTCGAGGGTCACTTGCAGACCGACGACAAAGCCATTGCCGCTCAGCTCGCGGGCTTCGGGGTTGTAGAAGTTGTCCGGGTTGATCAGGTACTGGACGCTGGGCTCCACCGCCAGTTGTCGGGTCAGGGCGATGTGGGCGTTGGCTTCCAGGGCATAGACATTGCGCTCGCCCAGCTGCGGGTCGCCGCCGTTGGCGGTCCGTGTCTGTTGCTGGAAGCGCAGTTGGTGATCGTTGAGGCGCAGGTAGCTGGCCTTGAGGTTGAGCTTGTCCTGGGGCCGGTCGAAGGGCGCCAGATAGGTCAGCCCGGCCTCGGCGAACTGGCTGAAGGGCTGCTTGTCGTCGGCCGCCGCCGACAGCGAACCGAACAGCAGCAGGGCCTGGGGTGCACTGCCTGTGCCGGCGTCGGCGCGCCACAGCGACTGCTGGAACTTGAAGAAGGCGCCGCCGCTGCCGAATGCCATGGCCCCGGTCAGCGGGTCCACCTGCTTGGAGGTGTTGTAGTAGCCGTTGAGTTCGTAGCGGGAGCTGTAGGCATCGCGGCTCTGGCTGCCGATGCCCAGCAGCAGGCTGGTGCCGCTGGCGTCGTCGGTACTGAAGTCCAGGCCCTTGCGCTCCTTCAGGTAGTCCACCGGGTTGGATTCGAAGGCGCCGCCGTGCACGTACCACTGGGGTGTCAGCCGGTACTTCAGGTAGCCGCCCCAACTGCCGTAGGGCGGCGGCAGGATGCCGGTGGAAGAATCGATGATCGGGTCGTTGCAGGTGATGGTGCTTTCGCAGTTGTAGATATAGAAGTAGCGCCGGGCGTTGGTTCGCCCCAGGCTCAGGTCGACCTGGCCGTCGAGCCAGGTCTGCTGGTAGGTCAGAAGGCTCAGCTGGTTGCTGGTGAGGTCGTTGTGGATCGGCGCGCCGCCGAAGTAGCTGCCGGCGGCGCCTTGCCAGTTGCGTGAGGTGGGCACGCCGGTCTGCTGATCGAGGATGAACAGGGTCTGCTCGAAGTGCAGCGCCGCGCCGTCGAGCCCGGCGAAGGTCCCCAGGTTGATGTCGGCGCCCACGAACAGATCGCCGCTGTTGCCGAAGCTGTGGGGGCGCGGGCCGGTGTCGAGGTTCTTCATGGCCAGGCTGAGAAACTGCACGTGGGGCGTAATGCCCTGGTCGGCCAGGTAGTCGCCCAGGCCGGACAACGGCCCGCTCCGGGGCGCTGTCGGGGCATCGGCAAGGCAATCAAGGGGCAGCAGCAGGGCTGCCAGCAGCGGGCACAGCGCATAGGAAGCATTCATGTCGGGTACTCGTTTCTTGTTGTTTTTGTCTTGAGTGTTGAAACCGGTGGGTCAGGCCTCGGCCAGGGCCGGTGTCGGGTTGACCAGCACCTTGATCTGACTCTTGTCGTGCAATAAGACCTCGAAGCCCTGTTGCACCGCCTGCTCCAGGGCCAGGCAGCGGGTCACCACCCGGGACAGGTCCAGGCGTCCGCTGGCCAGCAGCTCGATCAGTTCGGGATACACATGGCGGTAGCCGACGCTGCTGAGCAGGCGCAGTTCGTTGTTCACCAGATGAAAGGCATCGAACTGCACCTGGCCCATCAAGCCCACCAGCACCGCTTCACCGCCCTTGCGCAGGCAGTGCAGGGCATGGCTCAGGGTCTGTTGGGTGCCGGCGGCCTCGAAGGCCGTGTCGAGGCCGCCGTCGCTCAGTTGCCGCAGGTGTTCCTGCAGTTGCGGATCGCGGCCGTCCAGGGCGGCCGAGGCGCCGAGTTCCAGGGCCAGGCGCCGGCGCTGCGGGTCCAGGTCCACGGCGTAGATGCGCTCCACGCCCCGTAGCCGTGCCAGCAGGATCAGCAGCAGGCCGATGGGACCCAGGCCGAACACCACGCAACTGTCGCCGGCCATCAGGCTGCTCTGGTTCAGGGCGTGGTAGGCCACCGCCGCCGGCTCCAGCACGGCGGCCTGCTTGAAGCTGACGCGTTCCGGCAGCAGGTGCAGCATGTAGGCGGGCACCAGCGCCTGCTCGGCAAAACCGCCGTCGCCCATCAGGCCGATAAAACCCATGGATTCACAGAGGTTGTACTGGCCCATGCGGCAGTACTGGCATTCGCCGCAGCGATATTCCGGTTCCACCGCCACCCGCTGCCCCAGCAGGCGCGGGTCGACGTCGGGACCCAGGGCCACCACCTGGCCACAGAACTCATGGCCCAGGGTCAGTGGCGCCCGGCAGCCGGACAGCGGATGGGCCGCGTGCTGGGGAATCGAGTGCGGCCCATCGGCGTACTCATGCAGGTCGCTGCCGCAGATACCGCAGTAGGCCACCTGGAGCAGGACTTCCCCGGGGCCGGGCTGGCGCAGTTGCACCTGGCTCAGGCGCAGGTCCCGGGCGGCGTGCCAACGCAGTGCATTCATGGCTGGTTTCCTTGCAGGACAGAGGAGGCGTCGGCGTGCCGGCGCTGTTGACGGGCCAGCACCGCCGGGGCGGTTTCCTTGAGGAACAGCGCCAGTACCGCTGCCAGCAAGGCGCCGCCACAGGACATCCACATGACGATGGACAGGCCGGAGCGGTCGGCGGCGAACCCGGCGATGGTCGGGGCGACGAAGCCGCCCACCAGTTCACCGATGCCCATGATCATGCCCAGGGCCGTGGCCATGACTTCACGGGGCACGGTCTCCGCCGGAATGGTGGCCATGAACAGGGTGAAGCAGCCCAGGCCGGTGTAGGTCAGCAGCATCAGTACGCCGAGCATCCAGGGCGAAGACGCGTAGAGCAGGGCAATGGGGCAGCAGGCGGCGATCAGCGAGAACAGCACCAGGGTCGGGCGCCGGCCGATGCGGTCGGAGATCGCCGGCACGCCGAAGCCCCACAGTACCCAGGCGCCGCCCAGGCAGCTCATCACCGTGCCCATGCTGGCCGGGCTGTAGTCGCGGACCTTGACCAGAAAGGTCGGGGTGAAGGAAATCAGAATGATGAACCAGGTCAGGAACACGCAGCTGATCAGGGTGCAGAGCACGATGTTGCGACTTTTCAGCAGGGCCAGCCGATGTCCGCCGCCGTTGCTCGATGCGGCGTTCGTCCGGGGCTGGTCTCGTGGCGGGTCCGGGTGCACGTAGCGCCAGATCAACAGGGCGATCAGCAGACCGGGCACCAGCGAGATGATGAATGCGTGGCGCCAGCCATAGGCTTCGGCCAGGGCGATCAGCACCGGCGGCCCGATCACGGCCCCCAGCAGCCCGGCCGCCGAGCCCTGCAGCAGGCCCATGTTCAGGCCCCGGCGTTGGGGCGATGAAGCCTCCACCATCAAGGATTGCGACAAGGGCAGGATCGGCCCTTCGGCCAGCCCCATGATGGCGCGAAACAGCAGCAGGCTGAGGAAACCGGTGACCAGCCCGGAAAGGGCCGAGCACAGGGAAAACAGGATCACCGCGACGATCAGCAGCGGCTTGCGCACGCCGCGGCGGTCCGACCAGGCGCCCACCAGGGCTCCGGACACCGCCCAGGCCAGGGCCAGCACCGACGACAGCATGCCCAGGTGGCTGTTGCTCAACTGCAGTTCGTCGGCCATGAAGGGGAACAGGAAGGACAGCGCCAGACGATCGAAAAAGACGAAGCCGAAGGTCAGGAACAGCACCCCCAGCAAGGTGTTCTCGTAACCGGCCTTGTTGTTTTTATAAGCCATGGTGGTTCTCCGAGGAGGCGTGAGAAATGCCGATCAGCGAAACAGGGTGTCGATATGGGCCGCGCCCAGGCCGATCTTTTCGTAGTGTTCGCGGCACAGGGCGATGTAGGAGTGCACGTCGAAGTAGCCGTCGGGCTCACCCTGTTCGTCGAGCCAGATCAGCGGGCCCTTGACGATGAAGAACACTCGCATCGGCTGCTCGTGCTCGTAGGCCACCAGGGTGTGGCCTTCGCCCGGGGTTTCGTAGACGAAGTCGCCGGCGGTGGCGGTCCACTCATGCTCCAGGTAGCCCCACTTGCCGGACAGGGTGTAGGCGAAGACTTCGTGGGGGTGGTAGTGGCGGTTGACCAGCCCGGCGCTGCGGGCCATGAGGATGTCGCACCAGCGGTTCTCGCTGGGGGAAATCCACAGCGGTCGTGAAGACACGGTTTCGGTGAAGGGCACGTACAGGCTCAGGTCGTCACTGGCGGCATCCGGCAGGTAGACCTCGGGCTTGGCGTCAGGTTTGAAACAGTTGGCGATGGGTTGCAGGTCTTTCCAGAACTCACGGGTGGCGGCTTCAGGCATGGTCGACCTCGATTGTTGTTATAGGGGGCGTCACGGGGGTGACTGAGGCGACTTTAGGCCCACGGCTGGGCGCCGGTTTGATCGAATCGGACCGGTTTGTTGTCTGTTTCGGACAGGGATTTTTCCTACCGCAAATAGCGATGTAATGAGGTCGTTCTGGAGAACGGCTCCCACAGCGTTTCAAGTTGACAGGCTATATAGTTCAGATGTTAATGAATGGCCGCAGCCCGCAGAACATGCGACCCCAGGTGCCCGGACACTGCCTTGCCGTCCGGGGAATATCCCGCCGCCCATGAGAAGAACAACAATGTCTCCATGCGCCTTGCTCGAAACCCGTCACGCCAGCACCCAGGCGGTCGACCCGGATCACCGCCTGAGGTTCTGGGAGGACTACAACGCCAGCACCCTGGTGGGGCTCAAATGCAACTCCTACGCCGACGACGGGTTCACCGCCAGCCAGGACAACCTGCAGTTGAGTGCCATGCGCCTGGCGCGCATCGTCGGCAATGAACATGTGGTGGAACGCGACACTTCGATGATCCGCGGTGTGCCCAAGGACTCGATCTTCGTGTCCCTGGTCACCGGCAGCGGTTCGTTCTTCTACCAGGACGGCGCCTGCCAGGTACTGGAGCCGGGAGAGCTGGTGGTCTACCGCACCGACAAGCCTTACCTGTTCGGCTTCTCCGGGGCGATGCGCCAGTTCATTTTCGATATTCCCCAGGAGCAGTTTGCCGAGCGCTGTCTGAAGCGTTTCGACCGGACGCTGAAGATCAGCGTGCACAGCGGAGTCCAGCGCTTGCTGGTACGTACCCTCGGGGAGCGCACCCGGGCGTTTTTCCAGCAGCCTCTGTGTGGCGAGGCCGGGGCCTACCAGGAACAGGCCTTCGAACTCCTGGCCAGCATCATCGCCGGGCAGGTGGGAGAGCGGCCCATCAATGCCCTGAGTGCCTCCTACCTGCTGGCGGCCAAACAGTGCATCCATGAGCAGTTGGGGGACCCGACCCTGAGCTGCGAGCGGGTCGCAGCCCAGACCGGCATTTCTACCCGCCACCTGGCCCGGCTGTTTGCCATGGAGGACACGGTACCCAGCCGCTTCATCCTGGAAAAACGCCTGCAGCAGGCCCGCCAGTTGCTCTGCACCGGCCAGGGGGCGGGCCTGGACATCAGTGAAATCGCCTACCGTCATGGTTTTGTCAGCCAGGCGCATTTTGCCCGGGCATTCAAGGCCCGCTATCAGCAGACACCCAGTGAAGCGCGGGCTCAGGGCGCCTTATCGGAGTGGCCGGTAACAGCCCCGGGTGTTCATCAGTCCTGAGGGCCGGAGGGATGCTCCGGCAAGTCGCTTGCGGGACCGTCGCGCCGTGCATGCCCGGAGCAGCGGCAGAGCTCTCCCAGGCCGCACCTATGCAACAGGTCGTCCAGGGCCTCCCTGGACCGTGCGGGCGGGTTTTGTTGCGGCGAGACTTTGGCACTGTCCCGGAGCTGGGCCGCGCGATGCAGCAGGCGGCTCCGGGCGCAGTGCCAGAAGCCGATTTCGTCGAGGTAATCCGTGGTTTTGCGGTGCATGGACATTTCCTTTGTCTCAGCGGGAACGCAAGTGACTCGTTGCCGGACAGCACTGGCATCGAGGGCGGGTGGACCAGTAGACGGACAGCCCCACGCGCGCGGCACACCCGGCCTACAAGGCAAGGGGGTGAGCGGCACGCAGGGTTATTGGATGTTGAGGTGCTGGGCCTGAGGGGCATGTAGCTGAGGAGAGGATAGGAAACCTTTCAGCTTTGCCCAGAGCCATGTGCCGGACAGGGAGGA
>NZ_MOAK01000055.1:2924-20235 GCF_003732485.1 Pseudomonas protegens | reverse complement strand
CTTCGCCGGCAAGCCGGCTCCTACAGCGCGATCGTAGGAGCCGGCTTGCCGGCGAAGAGGCTAAGGACGCCCGTGAGGCTGATTGTCCGGCGACGGGCGCAGCCGGACAGGTGGCGACCGATGATCATCGGCCACGATTGCGAGGGGCATTTAGCGAGCGGCGGCCTCGATGGCCTCGGCCTGGCGGTCCAGCAACTGGCGCTGGAAGATCGCGAAGGCTTCCTTGGGTTGCTGCTGACGCACGAAGGCCAGCATCGGGTCGTCAACAGCGGTGCGCACGCCCGACAGGGCTTCCAGGGTGGCCAGTCCACAGAAGGGCACATAGGCCTCGGAGTAGCCACCTTCATGTACCAGCACCAGGCGTCCGGCGCACAGGCGCTCGGCGGTGTCTCGCAGGCATTGGGTCATCTCGCGGAAGGAGTCGCTGTGCAGCAGCATCCGCGCCAATGGGTCCACAGCGTTGGCGTCGTAGCCGCAGGCGACGATGATCAGCTCGGGTTCGAAGCGTTCCAGGGCCGGCACCACGATGCGCTGCATGGCGTACAGGTAGGCGTCATGGCCACCACCGGGCAGCAGCGGGACGTTGATGTTGCAGCCCAGGCCGGCGCCGCGGCCACGGTCCTGCTCACCGCCGTAACCCGGCGGGAAGCAGCCGTCCTGGTGCAGGGACAGGGTCAGCACATCGGCCCGTTCCTCGTAGATCGACTGGGTGCCGTTGCCGTGGTGCACGTCCCAGTCGATGACCGCTACCTTGCCCAGTCCATGACGGACCTTGGCGGCCTCGATGGCGATGGCGATGTTGGCCAGGAAACAGAAGCCCATGGCCTGGTCGCGAGTGCAGTGGTGTCCCGGTGGACGGGACAGGGAATAGGCGTTATCGGCTTCGCCGCTGAGCACGGCGTCCACGGCGGCCATGGCCAGCCCGGCGGACAGCTGGGCGATTTCATAGCTGCCCGGGCCCACCGGCGCCTCGTCGCCGAGGTGACCACCACCGGCGTCGCTCAAGGTCTTGAAACGTTGCAGGTAGGCAGCACTGTGGACCCGCAGCAGGTCGTCTTCGGTGGCCGCTGCGGCGCTGCGCAGGTGCAACTGTCGGGTCAGGCCGGAGACATCCATCAGGCTTTTCAAACGGCGCTTGGTTTCCGGTGATTCGGCGTGCCCGGCGGCAGACGGCGGTTGGACCCAGCCGCCTACCGGGAGTGTCAGGACGTGGGGGCCGCCGCTGTGCCACAGGGTGAGCTCATCAAAGAAAAAAGCGGTTCTACAGGTCATGGTGACATCCATTTTTCAAGGGAAGGGGTGTTCAAGGGCGCGGTGCTGCTGCGCGGTGGCAGTCATCGCCCCTGGGGGTGAGAAGGGGCCTGCAGGGTGGGGCGGCAGCTGAGTACCAGCGCCAGGGACAGCAGGGTGATGGCGGCGCCCCCCAGCAGCAGTCCCTGGAAGCCGCCGCTGCTTTCGATCAGGCGTCCGGCGAGGGTCGGGCCTATGGCCAGGCCGGCGCTGATCACCAGGTTGGAGGCGTTCATCAGTCGGCCGCTGCGATCCATCTGTGCCATGCGTGCCAGGATCAGCGGCAGGATGAAGGTCCAGGTGAACTTGAACACCAGCGCCGCCAGCGCGAAGCGCGCCAGTTGCGGCTGCCCCAGAAGCAGCAGCACCGAGCCCGCCATCAGGCCGTAGCCCAGCAGGAGCAGAGCATTGCGGGGCAGGCGGTCGCCGAACAGAGTGGCGCACAGTGCGCCGACTATGCCCATCAGGGTGGCGATGGCCAGAATGTCGCCGTTGGTCTGCGCCGAGAGGCCGGACTGGCTGCCGATGGAACCGATGAAGGTCCAGACCCCGCTGAGGCTGATGTAGAAGGTGAGGATGCCGAGAATTCCCAGGCTCGCCTTGAGCCAGGAGATCGCTGGAGCTTGCGGGGCGTCGGCGGCCGGGCGCGCAGCGCCTGCTGGAAAACAACGGGCCAGGGGCAGGCACAGGCTCATCAGCAGCGCCAGGATCAGGTAGCAGGTCCCCAGGCCAAAGCGCTCGAAGAGCATTGGCAACAGGCTCAGGCCGACCGCGCCCAGCACCAGCTGGCCCATCACCCAGAAACCGTAGGCTCGGCTGGGGTTGGGGCTGGCGGCGGCGCTGGCCAGGCAGATGATCATCAGCGAGCCGCCGGCCAGGGCACTGCAGATGCGCGCCATCAACAGCAGCGCATAGTCATGGGCCAGCATCGACAGCAGGTTGGCGCAGATGAACAGCAGCGCACTGCACAGTGCCGCGCGGCGCCAGTCGATGTGTTTCAGCCACCAGATGGCCGGCAACGTGGCCAGGCTCATGGCCCCCAGTTCGGCGGAGAACAGGTCGCCGATCTGCGTCGGGCTCAAGTGCCACTGGCTGGCCAGTTGGGCGGCGATGGCCGGGGCCATCAGCAGCACGGCGGGAGTGATGGCGGCGAACAGCACGATGGCTGCCAGCAGCCCCAGGGGTTGGCGGGTGGCTTGCTCGGTGGCGCTCAAAACGGGGTTCTGGGTGTTCATGGACAGGCTCCAAAGGCAAGGGGTTCAGAACACGTGGACCAGGCGCAGCAGGGCGTCGGTGCCGGCAAAGCCGTTATCGGTGGCGACGTTCTGCGACAGGCTGAACATCAGCTGGTTGTGCTTGTCCAGCCAGTGCCCGACCTCGAATCCGGCCTGGGTGTAGCGCTTGTGGGTGTCGTCGATACGTCGGTCGTTGATCCGCAGTTCGCCGCCATCGGCGTGGATCAGGCGCAGGGCGCCATAGGTGCTTGGGGTGAAGTCGTAGGAGGCGAAGGCTTGCAGGCGATAGAGCGGGTCCTGCTTCAGGTCGCTGCCGAAATAGTCGTCGTTGGTGCCGTACAACTGGGCTTCGAGGTTGGCCTCCAGCACCCATTTTTCCCCCAGGCCCTGGGTGTAGTTGTAGACAAAGGTCGCGCCCCAGCGATTGGCCCCCGGGGAGACGTCCGGGTTGCGGCTGTGGTACTCGCCCACCGGCAGCGTGATCAGGGTCAACAGGCCGCTGTAGGTGCGGGTTTGCGGCTGGTTGATGAAAAACAGCGTGCCCCCCACCTGGGGATCGCCGAAGCCGCTTTCCCCGGTATGGCGTTCGGCGCCGGGCAAACGGGCGTTGATGTCGGCCAAGGGCACGATGAACTGTGGGGTGCAAAGGGTGCCGCACAGGTCGCTGAAGAACACTTGGCGGTAGGCCATGGCATTGACCCGCAGCTCGGCCTTGCCGGTGCTGTCGGCCGGGCCGTGAAAGTCGCCGGCGCGGGTGGCCGGGAGGTACAGCACCCCCAGGCTGGTGCCCACGGGGGCGGCGAAGAAGTCCCGGGCGTTGAGGTCCGCGGCGTTGAGCGACAGGCTGGCCAGGGTGCCAGCCACGGCCAGGGTGGTGCGGGTAGGGAGCCTTGTCATGGGCGGTGCGTCTCTTGTTGGAGTTATTGTTCGGCGAAGGGCTCGCCGGCACACGGCAGTGGGGCAAAAAAAAAGGCAAAGGCTGCCCGTGGCCGTCAAACACGACGGCGCAAATCAGCGCTGGTCAGGGGCTGGAGTCAGTTGGGCGGGGCATGGAGCAACTGGGCGATGCGCGCCTTGTCCTTGACCCCGAGCTTGCTGTAGATGGCGCGAATGTGATGGCGCACGGTGTTGGGCGACATGCCCAGGTCCCGGGCCACTTCCTTGTAGGTCTTGCCATCGCCGAAGCACTGGGCGACGGCGTTTTCCCGGGGGCTGAGTTTGGGCAGAAGGCTGCGGCTGCGGGCGGCCAGCAGGTACAGGTCGCCCACCGCCGAGCAGTCGATCTGCAGGCGCTTGCCTTCGCAGCCGTTGCTGTCCAGGGCCATGGGCAGTTGCGGACCGTTCCACTGCGGCCATTCATGGAGCAGCAGATCGACAAAACCGCGCTCGGCGCACTGCAGCACACCGCGCTGGTCGCACACCGCCAGGGCCAGGTTGCGCGGGCGGGTGAGCTTCTCGCGCATGGCCACCAGGGTACGGATCTGATTGGCCGATACCGCTGCCACCAGGTGCAGCATCAGGTTGTTCAGCACATGGCAGTCGTCCTGGGTGAAGGCCGGGGCGCCGGGGGAACGGTACAGGGCCAGGTGGTTGCTCAGTTGGGTGTGGGGATCGATGTGCACCACGCACAGTAGCTCGCTGATGTTGTAGAGCCGGCTCAGCCAGTTGAGGCCTGGGCCGCTGTGCGGATCGGCCATGTTGACGATTACCGCCCGTCCCGGCACCTCGTGGACCCGGCTGACGGTGACATCGGTGTGGCGGATCGATTGCCAGTCCGGCAGGTAGCTCGGTGGCAGGCGGTACAGGTAGCAGCTGTGTTCATCCGGCAAGCCGTCGATCAGTGCGGCACGGCCCCACCAGGCACTGTCGAAAGGCAAGAGTTTGCTGATGCGCGCCAGGGCATGCTGGTGCAGGTTTTCGATGTCCTTGTTCTGCGCCAGTTGCTGCAGTTCCAGGGTCAGCTCGCTGAAGGCCTGCAACAGGCTGGCCGGAGCATGATCGGGTCGGTTCATGGGTCTGTACCTCTGTGCGACGTTGTTATTGTTTTCGTCACGGAAGTGGTTGAGGACCGTTACGCCGGAGGGACGTGGGCAGGGCCTGGTGCGAGTATCGATGGCTTGGCCGGCCACCGCCATCCTACAGATGCAGGAGGTGGCCCATGGCCCAGCGGCGCGGGTCGCTTATGCTTCAGCTGGTAAAACCGTGATCACTATTGGGAGTGAGTTCGATGTCAATGCAGCCTTTCTCTGTTTCGCACTGCGTCACAGGGTTTGATGCCATCAGGCTGCGGCCCTGGGGCGGTCGCTTGTACGGCTTCAGCGAGACACTGCCGGGCACCGTGCGGCGGCTTGAGGTCGCGCAGCCACAGGTCAAGCTGGTCATCGGGCTGGCGTCCCCCTACGGGCTCGCCGCCAATGGACGCGAGGAGTGGTGTCAGGCGTTCGTGGTGAGCCGCCCGGCAGCTCCGGTGATCGTCGAGCAGAGCGGTGTGCATTCATGCATCGAGGTGGAGCTACCGCCCTGGGCCGCGTACCGCCTGTTTCAGGGCGATGGCCAAGTGCTTGCCAGCCCTTGGCTGGATCTGCGGGAACTGTGGGGCAGGTCGGTTTGCTTGTTGGTCGAGGCACTGGAAGAAAGCCTTTGCTGGACGAGTCGATTGCAGCGGGTCGAAACCTTTCTTGCCGAGCGTTTGCAGAACTCGCGCCGTGAGGTACCCGAGATGCTGCGTCGGGCCTGGGAGGAACTGCAGCGAAGCGCTGGCGGTACCTCGATCGGTGATCTGAGTCAGCAGGCCGGCTGCAGCGGACGGCATTTCGCCAGTCGCTTCAAGGCCCATCTGGGACAAGGGCCCAAGGCCTGCGCCCGGCATATTCGTTTTGCTCGCGCCCAGCAGTTGCTGGAATCGCTACCGGCGCTGGAGCTGGTGCAGGTTGCGGTGCTGTGCGGCTACAGCGACCAGAGCCACTTCACCCGGGAGTTCCAGGCATTCGCCGGCTGCTCCCCGGGAGCCTATGCCCGAAGCGGCTGGGCCGATATTCCTGGCAAACCGGCATCGTTGCTCGAAGGCCGGGAGAATTGAGTGACCCGGTCAGTTTTATTCAAGACCCGCCGAGCCTTTGCAGCGGACAGTGACAGCTCTGTCTCTGTGAACGTGGAGGATGTATGCCAGGTAGTCTTTCTCATGTGGAAATCGGGGTTGCCGACGCTCCGCAGTCGCTGGTTTTTTTCCAGCGCCTGTTCGACTGGTCGCCGCAGCGGTTAGGTGCAACGGAGGAGGCCTGGTTGCAGACGCCCTCGATCCGGGTCGGCGTCCATGGCGACGATCCGCAGTCGCGCATGGTCGTGTATTTCCGGGTCAGCGACATGGCCGACAGCGTGTCCCGGGTCCGGGCTCTGGGGGGGCAGGCCGGTGACATCAGTCCCCACGAACCCGGTTTCGGTCGGTTCTGCCAGTGCCACGATCCCCAGGGCGTGTGCTTCGGCCTGCATCAGCCGGACCCCCTTGAATCCTAGCCAGGGCTGGGAGGTGTTCAGGCAGCCTGGCCAGGGCGCTGCAGGCGATGGAAGCAACGGCTGAAATACACCAGTGAGTCGCCTTGCTCGCGCACGCTGATTTCATCCAGCTCCACCAGCATCACCGAGTGGGTGCCGATTTCCTGGACCTCGGTGATGCGTCCCTGGAGGCTGGCCAGGGCGCCGTCCAGCACCGGCAGGGCCTGCAGACCGTCGCGCCAGGGGTGCAGGCCGAAGCGCTGGTCCATGGCCACTCCGGTCATGCCGGCAAAATGCCGGGCCACTTCCTCGTGTTCGCCGCTGAGGACGTTGATGCACAAATGGCCGTTGCCCTTGAACACCGGGTTCAGGGCGCTGTTGCGGTTGACGCAGACCATCAGCGTTGGCGGGCTGTCGGTGACCGAGCAGACCGCGGTGGCGGTGATGCCGCAACGGCCGGCGGGGCCGTTGCTGGTGATGACGTTGACCGCCGCGGTCATGTGGGCCATGGCGTTGCGGAAGGCGAGTTGCTTGGGATCGAGTACAGACATGACGAATTCCTCATGGACGCAGGGCATTGCGCTGCAGGAGCCAGCTTGCCGACGAAGAGGGCCTTGTAGTGCTCTGGCGGGCGCTTTCGCTGGCAAGCCAGCTCCTACGACAACAGGTGGACATTGGCCTTTTCCGTTGGCTATTGGCGGATGCGGTCCAGCATGTTGATGTCATCCGGGTTGCTCAGGTGCGGCACGGTCCAGCCGTCGAGGTCGTAGTCGCCGAGGCATTTGTCCACCAGGTCGGTCATGGCCTTCATCGAGCCGCTGGCCTGGGCATGGCGCAGGCACTGCATGCGGATCTCGTCCTTGCTGCCGGCGTAGTTGATCTCGTACAGCTCGTGGCGGCCGCCGAACTCGGTGCCGATGGCGTCCCAGAGCAGTTTGAGGATCTTGATCCGCTCTTCGTGGCCCATGCCTCCCGAACCGCGGCAGTAGGTGCCGAGGTACTGGTTGAGCACCGGGTCCTTGAGGTCGCGGGAGCCGGAGGGCAGGTAGATCAGCCCGCTGGCCACCACTTGCTCGATGATCTTCTTGATGTCGGTGTAGGCCTGGGGCGCCAGGACCCGGTAAGCCTGCAGCGCCTGGGTGCTGGGCAGGTAGACGCCGTTCATCCATTCGCTGGCGTTGCCGTGCATCGCGTCGGTCAGCGACCAGAACAGGTTGCGCCAGGCCACCACTTCGCCGACTTGGGCCTGGACCCCGCGAAACTCCAGGGAGCCGGTGCACTGCAGGGCCTTGACCAGCAACCCGGTGATGAAGTCCAGCTTCACCGCCAGCCGGGTGCAGCCCTGCATCGGGAACAACCGGCCAAAACCACCTTGCGGGAACCACTGGCGGCAGCGCTCGAAGTCACGGTAGATCAGCACGTTCTCCCAGGGGATGAACACCTTGTCCATGATCAGGATCGCGTCGTTCTCGTCGAAGCGGCTGGACAGCGGGTAGTCGAAGGGCGAGCCGGTCATGCCGGCCTGCAATTCGTAGGAAGGGCGGCAGATCAGCTTCATGCCCCGGGTGTTCATCGGCGCGATGAACATCAGGGCGAAGTCGGTGTTGTCCCCCAGCAGCTGGGCCGAGCCCTGGCCGACGAAGTTGTAGTGGGTCAGGGCCGAGTTGGTGGCCACCACCTTGGCGCCGCTGACGATGATCCCGCCCTCGACTTCCTCGTCCACCGAGATGAACACGTCCTTGACCTGATCCACCGGCTTGTCGCGGTCGATGGGCGGATTGACGATGGCGTGGTTGAGGTAGAGGCAGGCTTCCTGGATGCGCTTGTACCAGGTGCGGGCGTTACCTTCGAAGCGCCCGTAGAACTCCGGGTTGGCCCCCAGGGCACTGCCGAAGGCGGCCTTGTAGTCGGGGCTGCGGCCCATCCAGCCATAGGTCAGGCGCGACCAGTCGGCGATGGCATCGCGCTGCTGGCGCAGTTCATCGGGGCTTTTCGCCGAGCGGAAGAACTTGTGGGTGTAGCCGCCGTTGCCGGTGTCGGTGTCCCAGCACAGCTGTTCCTTGGTGGCCGGGTCGTGCAGGGCGTCGTACAGGCGGGCCATGGAGGCCGCCGAGTTGCGGAAGGCCGGGTGGGTGGTGACGTCCTTGACCCGGTCGCCATAGATGTAGATTTCACGGTCGTCGCGCAGGCTGGCCAGGTATTCGGCACCGGTCAGCGGGCGGTTGGTTGCGGCACGAAAGTCTTCGGGTTTCATATCCAGTCTCGGCGTTGTTTTTATTGACTGGGGCCATGATGGGCAGGGACGGGCGCTGAAAAAATGGCTTTTACGGCGAATGAATTGCACTTTTCATAGGGCGCATTGGCGCTCTCGGGTTGGGGCACCGGAGACGGCTCCGGGGCAGCGGCTGACTGCTTTATCGATTCACTTCGCGTTGTGTTGTATCAGTCCTGAAACAGGGGTCGCATTTCGAAATATTTTTGCCAATCAGCCAGATGAAAGCTCAAGTTCGGCCGATATCTCTGATAGGCCCATGGACGCTGTTTCCATGGCGTCCCACGTCGATGCAGCCCTGATGCGTCGGCGGATCAAGGGCATGGATGCTCGCCGCCCCGTTCTCCTTCGAGACTCGTCCTATGTCCTTGCGTAACCTGAATATCGCCCCGCGTGCTTTCCTCGGTTTTGCCTTTATTGCCTTGCTGGTCATGGTACTGGGCGTGTTTGCGGTGAACCGCATGTCGATCATCCGCGACGCGTCCCTGGAAATGGAAAGCAATCAGCTGCCCAGCGTCGGTTACCTCGGCAACCTGACCGAGAACGTCCTGCGCCTGCGGATTCTGTCATTTCGCGTGTTGGTGAACCGCGAGCCGGCCGGCCTTGCCGAAGCCCAGACTCGCATCGGCGTGCTGGTGGACAAGGCCAAGCAGGCCCAGGCCAGCTACGCGGCCTTGCCGGCGGGCCCGGAGGAAGTGGCACTGTACAAGACCTTCAGCGCGACCCTGGACAACTACCTGCAGGCGCAGAAGGAGATGCTCGAACTGTCACGCCAGGACAAGCTGGAAGAGCTGCGCACCCTGATCAACACCCGGATCAAGGACGGCACCGACCAGATGGGCGAGCAGTTGAACAAGCTCATCGCGATCAATGCCGCGGATGCCAAGAGTGCCTCCAAGGCGGCCGGCGAGCATTACAACAGTGCCATCGCCGGGATCGTCATCGTCGCGCTGATTGCGGCGTTGCTGACCATCGTGCTGGCGCTGCTGTTGACCCGCAGCATCGTCACCCCCCTGAACAAGGCGCTCAACGCCGCCGAGGTGATCGCCGGCGGCAACCTGCGCCAGGCCATCGAGGTTGACGGCAAGGACGAACCGGCGCGCCTGTTGCGTGCCCTGGCGGAAATGCAGGCCAGCCTGCGCCGCACCATCGAGCAGATCGCCGGCTCGGCGACCCAGCTGGCTTCGGCCTCGGAAGAACTCAGCGCGGTGACCGAGGAAGCCTCTCGCGGCGTGCAGCAGCAGAACACCGAGATCGAACAGGCCGCCACCGCAGTCAACGAAATGACCGCGGCGGTGGAAGAGGTGGCGCGTAACGCGGTGTCCACCTCCGAGGCTTCCCAGCAGTCGACCCAGGCTGCCCGTGAAGGCCGCGACCGTGTGGTGCAGACTGTCGAGGCAATCCAGACCATGGCCCACGACGTGCAAAACACCTCGGTGATGATCGAAGGCCTGGCGACCCAGGGCCGGGACATTGGCAAGGTGCTGGACGTGATTCGCGCCATCGCCGAGCAGACCAACCTGCTGGCGCTCAACGCCGCCATCGAAGCGGCCCGTGCCGGCGAGGCCGGGCGCGGCTTTGCCGTGGTGGCCGATGAGGTTCGGGCCCTGGCCCATCGCACCGCCCAGTCGACCCAGGAAATCGAGAAGATGGTGGCCGGTATCCAGAACGGCACCGGCGAGGCGGTGGAGTCCATGCAGCAGAGCAATCAGCGGACCCAGAGCACCCTGGAACTGGCCCGCGCCGCTGGCGTGTCCCTGGAGCAGATCGCCGAGTCCATCAACCAGATCAACGAACGCAACCTGGTGATCGCCAGTGCCTCGGAAGAGCAGGCCCAGGTGTCCCGCGAGGTGGACCGCAACCTGGTGAACATCCGCGACCTGGCCACCCAGTCGGCGGCCGGAGCCAACCAGACCAGCGCCGCCAGCCATGAACTGTCGCGCCTGGCGGTGGATCTCAACGCCATGGTGGCGCGCTTCGTGGTTTAAGGGCGCGAACGGTGGGGCGGGGCGCTCGACGAGTGCCCCGCCAGCACCTAGGGTTTTGGCTGAAGCATCTTTCATGGAGAAAGCGATGCGCTATTCAGCCCTGACCCAACGGATTGTCGGAGAAGGTTCCGCAGCCTGGAACATCCACTACCGGGCCCTGGCCCTGCGCGAGCAGGGGCGGGATGTGTTGCTGCTGACCATCGGCGATCCGGATTTCGATACCCCCAAGCCCGTGGTCCAGGCAGCGATCGACAGCCTGCTGGCCGGTGATACCCACTATTCGGACGTGCGCGGCAACCTGGCGTTGCGCAGCTGCATTGCCCGTCGCCATCATCAGCGCAGCGGGCAGATTGTCGACGCCGAGCACGTGGTGGTGTTGCCGGGTGCCCAATGCGCGGTGTTTTCCGTGGCCCAGTGCCTGCTCAATCCCGGGGACGAGGTGCTGGTGGCCGAGCCCATGTATGTCACCTACGAAGGCGTGTTCGGCGCCTGCGGGGCGCGCATCGTGCCGGTGCCGGTGCGGGCCGAGCAGGGGTTTCGCGTCGATCCGCGGGACATGGCGGAGCGGATCACCCCGCGCACCCGGGCCATGCTGCTCAACAGCCCGAACAACCCTTCAGGCGCGAGCCTGTCCCTCGACGATTGGCAAGCCCTGGCGCGGCTGTGCTTTGCCCACGACTTGTGGCTGATTTCCGATGAGGTCTATTGCGACCTGCTGTACGAGGGCCGCCATTTGAGCCCCGGCAGCCTGCCGCGCATGGGCGAGCGCACGGCCACCATCAACAGCCTGTCCAAGTCCCATGCCATGAGTGGCTGGCGGGTAGGCTGGGTGATTGCCCCGCCGACCCTGGTCGGGCACCTGAGCAACCTGGCGCTGTGCATGCTGTACGGCCTGCCGGACTTTGTGCAGAACGCCGCGGTGGTGGCCCTGGACAGCGACCTGCCGGAACTGGCGCAGATGCGCGACGAGTACCGTCGGCGCCGGGACCTGGTGTGCACGCTGCTGGGCCAGTGTCCGGGGCTGACCCCGATCTGCCCGGATGGCGGCATGTTCGTCATGGTGGATGTACGCCGTACCGGGCTCGACGCCCAGGCCTTTGCCGACCGTCTGCTGGAAGACCACGGCGTTTCGGTACTGGCCGGTGAAGCCTTCGGCCCCAGCGCTGCGGGGCACATTCGCATCGGCCTGGTGCTGGACTGCGAACGCCTGGCCGAGGCCTGCCGGCGCATTGCCCGCTGCACCGGCGAACTCCTCGAACGCCGCTCCCCAACCCGCTACCTGTAGGCGCCGGCCGGGCGGCGTTCCGGTCGCCCCGACACCGCGCGATATTCCCGTGGGAGCCGGCTTGCCGGCGCAGAGGGCCTTGTGGTGCTCTGGCGGGCGCGTTCGCTGGCAAGCCAGCTCCTACACGGGGGCGGTGTGTCGTTGTCAGTCCGTTACCCGGCCTGCCGGGCCTTGGCGGTCCACGCGGCGGTGTTCACCAGGTTGGGTGGGCGCTGCCCCGACAGGGCCGCCAGCAGGTTGTCCACCGCGCAGCGGGCCATGGCCTCGCGGGTTTCGTGGGTGGCCGAACCGATGTGCGGAGTGGCCACCACATGGGGCAACTGCAGCAACGGTGAGCGGTGATCCAGCGGTTCGCGCTCGAACACGTCCAGCCCGGCGCCCCGTATCCGTCGCTCCTGCAAGGCTTCGATCAAGGCCGCTTCGTCCACCACCTTGCCCCGGGAAATATTGATGAAGATGCTCTCCGGGCGCATCAACGCCAGCTCCCGACGGCCAATCAGCCCTTGGGTTTTCTCGGTCAACGGCAAGGTCAGGCAAACGAAGTCGGCCTCTTGCAGCAGTTGCTCCAGGCTCCGGTAGCGGGCATTGAAGCGTTGCTCCACCGCCGGCTTGGGGCTGTTGCTGTGGTAGATCAGCGGCATGCCGAAGCCGAAGTGCCCACGCTGGGCCAGCGCCTCGCCAATACGGCCCATGCCGATGATGCCCAGGGTCTTGCCGTGCACGTCACTGCCGAAATGCAGCGGGCCGATGTTGCGGTTCCATTGCCCGGCGCGAACCAGGTTGGCCAGTTCCACCACGCGCCGGGCGGTGGCCAGGATCAGGGCGAAGCCGGTGTCGGCGGTGGTTTCGGTGAGCACGTCCGGAGTGTTGCTGAGCAGGATCCCGCGTTGGGTCAGGTAGTCGATGTCGTAGTTGTCGACCCCCACCGAGACACTGGCCACCGCTTGCAGGCGCGGCGCCAGGTCCAGCAGGTCGGCGTCCAGGCGCAGGCTCGCCCCCAGCAGGCCGTCGGCGCTGGGCAGGGCCTGGCGCAAGGCCTTGAGGCCGGTGGGGCCCAGGTCCTCGATCAGGGTGACCTCGGTCTGTTCCTGCAGGCGGGCCATCAGCGACGGCGAGAGTTTCTTGTACAGCACCAGGTGTTTTTTCATGAGGGTCTCGGTGGCAGTTCAGGGGTGGGCCAGACGGCGACGCAGGGGCAGGCGCTTGGCCTGGGGGGCACTGGCACCGGGGTTGAGCAGCAGGGTCAACAGCACCGAGAGCAACAGGGCGCCGCTCATCAGCAGGTAGGACATTCCCGGCGAGCCGGTGGCGCTGTTCAGGTAACCCACCAGGTAGGAGCCGCCGAAGGAGCCCAGGGCGCCCATGCTGTTGATCAGGGCCATGGCGCCGCCGGCGACGTTGGCCGGGAGAATCTCCGGAACGATGGCGAAGAACGGGCCGTATGGCGCGTACATGCAGGCCCCGGCGATCACCAGCAGGCTGTAGGACCACCAGAAGTGTTCCGCCCCCAGCAGGTAGGACCCGTAGAAAGCGATGGCGGCCACCAGCAGCGGCGGCCAGACGAAGCGCTTGCGTTTCTGGGTCCGGTCCGAGCCCCAGGACACCACGAGCATGGCGATCACCGCCGCCAGATAGGGCAGGGCCGAGAGCCAGCCGGCCTCCACCATGTCCATTTGCGCACCGTGCTTGAGGATCGACGGCAGCCACAGGACGAAACCGTAGACCCCGATGCTCCAGCAGAAGAACTGCAGCGCGAGGATGATCACCTTGGGCGAGCGGAAGGCCTCGGCGTAGTTCTTCACCGCCTTGATGCCTTGCTGTTCGGCGGCCAGGGCGCTTTCCAGGTCCTGCTTCTCCTGGGCGCTGAGCCACTGGGCCTGGCTGGGCCGGTCATCGGCCAGGCGCCACCAGATAAAGGCCCAGAGCACTGCCGGCAAGCCCTCGATGATGAACATCCAGCGCCAGCTGAAGTGCTCCACCAGGTAGCCCGAGACCACCGACATCCAGAGCATGGTCACCGGGTTGCCGAGGATCAGGAAGGTGTTGGCCCGGGAGCGCTCCGCCCGGGTGAACCAGTGACACAGGTACACCAGCATCGCCGGCATCACCGCAGCCTCCACCACCCCGAGCATGAAACGGATGGCGATCAGCATGTAGGCGTTGGACACGATGCCGGTGAGGGTGGCCAGCCCGCCCCAGAGAATCAGGCTGACGAAGATCAGTTTCTTCACGCTGCGTTTTTGCGCGTAGATCGCCCCCGGCACCTGGAAGAAGAAGTAGCCGAGGAAGAACAGCGCCCCCAGCAGCGATGACAGCCCCGGGGTGATCTGCAAGTCATTGGCCATCCCGGAGGCGGCGGCGAAGCCGTAGTTGGCGCGGTCCAGGTAGGCCAGGCTGTAGGTGATGAAGACGATGGGCATGATGTACCACCAGCGGCGGGCGGCGAGTTTGAGCGTGTCCATGAAAGTTCTCCTGAGCTTGTTGTTTTTGTCGCAACAGGTGGTTCTTGGTTTTGGTTCGGATGCGCAATGCTGTTGTAGGAGCCGGCTTGCCGGCGAAGAGGCCCTTTAGCCTTGCATCGCCCTGGCGGGCGCCTTCGCTGGCAAGCCGGCTCCTACAGGGCGCAGGCAGTTTTCAGGGGCGGTGCCTGGTCCGGCAGTTCGTGGCGTCTGGGCAGGCCTTCCATGTCGCCGCGGCTTTGTACCGCGCGGCTGCCGACCCAATTGGCCCGCTGCACCGCCTCGGTCACGCTGCGGCTTTCCAGCAGGGCGCTGATCAGGCCCACGGCGAAGGCATCGCCGGCCCCCACGGTGTCCACCACCTGGGTCACCGGCACGCCGTCGACGAAGCCGGCATCCAGTTGCGTGCGGTAGTAGGCGCCATGGGCACCGAGCTTGATCACCACCGCTTCGGCGCCCTGGTCCAGGTAGAAGGCGGCGATGTCCGCCGGGTCGTCACGGCCGGTGAGCAGGCGCCCTTCGCTCAAGCCCGGCAGCACCCAGTGGGCCAGGGCCGCGAGGCGGTTGATCTCGCGGATCATCAGGGCCTCGCTGGCCCACAGGCCGGGACGCAGATTGGGGTCGAAGGACACGCTGCGGCCGCTGGCGCGCTGGGTCTGCATCAGGTGGCCGGACAGCTCCCGGGCCGACTCCGACAGCGCCGGGGGAATCCCGGTGGCGTGCAGATGGCGGGCCTGGAGCAGGGCCGGGGCCAGATCGTCGAGGCTCAGGTGGCTGGCGGCCGAACCACGGCGGAAGTACTCGACCCGTGGATCGTCTCCGGTTTCCTCCCGGGACTTGAGCTGAAAGCCCGTGGGGTGCAGCGGGTCACAGCGCACGAAGCGGCAGTCCAGGCCTTCGGCCTGCAAGGTGTCGAGCACGAAACGCCCGAGGGAGTCGTTGCCGACCCGGCTCAGCCAGGCCACCTTGAAGCCCAGGCGTGACAGGCCGATGGCCACGTTGCTGTCGGCCCCGGCAATGCGTTTGTGAAAGTGCTCGACTCGGGCCAGGTCGCCGCTGTGCTCGGCGACGAACATGGCCATGGTTTCCCCGAAAGACAGAATATCGATCTCAGACATCGGCTGGCTCCAGTCGCGACTGGCCGAGGCGGGCCAACAGATCGACCTGCTCGGTGGTCACCTGCAGCAGGTCGGCGCCTTGCAGGGGATACTCCACTGCCCGGGTAATACCTTGAGTCATGTGCTGCAGCAGTTGTTCCCACTGCTGCAACTGCGGGGCGCCGGGCGGTAGGGCCACCCGCTTGCCGTCGACCCGCAGGCGTACCGCCTTGCAGTGCACGTAGTCCACATGCCGGCCCAACAAGTGCGCGGCCGAAAGCGCCGACTGCTCTTGCCACTCCCAGTTGCCGATATCGAAGGTCATGCGCAGGGGCAGATTCCAGCCTTGCACGGCGTTGAAAAAACGCTGGAAGGGCTCGATGCGCCCGCCGTGGACGGTCTGGTCGTTTTCCACCAACAGGGCGAGGGGCTGGCCCGACAACAGGCTGGCCAGGCTGTCCAGGTCATGATGTTCAGTGAAGTGGCCGAGGGACACTTTGAGCTGCTTGGCGCCGAACGCCCGGGCCCGTTGCAGGGTGGCGGACAGTTCGGGATTGGGTTCGCGGTGCTTGGCCTGCCACAGCTCCAGCGGCGAGGAAAATACGCTTTCCAGACCCTGTTCCCGGGCACTACGGGCCAGCTCCTCGGGTTTCTCGTGGGTCAGCAGTTCTTCGCGCCATTCGATGCACGAAGCGCCGGCGGCGGCCACCAGGGCGATGAAATGGCCCTGGCCGTGCTGGCGGACCAGATCTGCGCCGTAGCTGGACAAGCTGATGGAGACGGGTGATTGATGCATGCTTCAGACCTCTGAAACCGGTTTCATTTTTATTCGAGAAAACCCCGGACACGCTGCGATGCAGGGTGTCTCGGGATTACACAGGGTGTTTTTGGGTGGAGCCGCGAACCATCAGTTGCGCCGCAAAGTCCAGCACCCGCGCCGGGCCGGCATCACCTCGCAGGCGCTTGAGCAGGCATTCGAAAGCGGCGGTGCCTATGGCCTCGGTGGGCTGGGCCAGGGCACTGATGCCGCTGCCCACCAGGGGGTACCAGTCCAGGTCGTCGAGGGCGATCAGGCCGATGCCTTCGAACAAGGGGCACTGCAGTTCACGCAAGACCCGGGTCGCCGCCAGGGCCGCCACGCCGTTGGCGCAGAACAGCGCCTTGGGGCCGGGGCCGGGAGCGTCGAGAAAGTCTTTCAGATGGCGGGCCAGGGCCTCGCCGGTCTCCAGTGACTGGCCGCGCAAGGCCGGGCGCCGGGCAACTTCGTCCTGGAAGGCAGCGCTGCGTTCGAGCCGTGAGCTGGTGCCGTCATGGGGTTCGCTGACCAGCAACAGGTCGCGATAACCCTGTTGCTCCAGGTGCTCGACAGCGCTGTGCACCGCCGCCGGGTTGTCCAGGCCCACCAGATCGGCGTGCAGTGATTCAAGCTTGCGGTCCACCAGGACCATGGGCATTTCCTGCTGCAACTCCAGCAACTGCTCCAGGTGATGACCCAGGGTGTTCACGATCAGGCCTTCGATGTTGTAGGCCCGCAGGTTGGCCAGGTGCTGGGCTTCCTGCTGATCGTCACGGTCGGTGTTGCACACCACCAGGCTGTAGCCGTGCTGGCGGCAGGCGGTTTCCACGCCATGCATCACGGCAATCGAATAGGGGTTGCGGATATCGGCCACCAGCATGCCGATCAGGCGGGTACGCCCGCGTTTCAGACCGCGGGCCATCTGGTTCGGGCGGTAGCCCAGCGCGCTGATGGCCTGCTCGATGCGCAAGGCAATGGCCTCGGAGAGCAGGGCCCGGTCTTCGCCGATAAAGCGCGACACGCTGGCCTTTGAGACCCCGGCGTGGCGGGCGACATCGAGCATGGTGACGCGGCTGCGCTGGGCGGCGGAAAACTGATTCACGGGCGACGACCTTATTCTTGGAGTTATCGGTTTGCAGTCCTTCCGAGTGTGGAGCTGAAACCGGTTTCAGGAAACCGCAAAAGCCATTCTGCCGTCAAGGGCGAAACGTCGATAAATCGCTATCAGGGTTGAAGGTGGCTGACCAACGGTAGGGGCTCAGGCTGGCTCAAGAAACTCGCGCAGGGCCCGCAGCAGGGCGTCATACAGCGCATCGACTTCCGCCGCCAGCCCTCTGGCCCGCAGGCAGCCATGCACCAGGCCCAGGCCCGGGTACAGCTGGCTGGCGACGCCGGCG
>NZ_MOAK01000055.1:1360-2883 GCF_003732485.1 Pseudomonas protegens | reverse complement strand
CGCGATAAAGGCCGGCGGCAGGTGACTGAAGTCCTCTGCCAGCAGCGGCCGGGCATAGGGCGATGTTTGTTCGGGTCCCGGCAGGTACAGCGCCTGGAAACAGTCCAGGTCGCTGCTGTTGAGCAGGGGGGCGTCGGCGCACTGGCTGCGCGAAGGCAGGTTGGCTGCACCGCCCAGCCCGGGATAGACCAGCACCTGGGCGGCGGGCAAGGGTTCACCGGCATCCCGCAGGGCCAGGCACAGCGCCGCGGCCAGATTGCCCCCGGCGCTGTCGCCCATCACCAGCCGACGACGGCGATCCAGCGGCACGGGGCCCAGGCCCTGCTCCAGGGCACGCCATACCGCCAGGCAATCGTCGAAGGCGGCCGGGAACGGGTGTTCCGGGGCCAGCCGGTAGTCCACCGCGATCACCAGCACCTGCAGTTCGCTGGCCAGATGGGCGGTGATGAAATCGTGGGAGTCCAGGCTGCCCAGCACCCAGCCGCCACCGTGCAGGTACAGCAGCCAGGGCCAGCCGCACTCCGGGGCGACGCGGTCCGGGTGATAGAAACGCAGCGGCACCTGGGCCAGTTGCCGCTCATGCACGGCGAGGCCGGGTGGATGGGCCGGAGTGAAATCCCGGCACATGCGCTCATAGCTGTCGCGCAGCCCCTGGAAGCTGCTGTCAGCGCTGGTGTAGCTCAGGGTGCGCTGGACAAAGGCCGTCAGCTCGGCAGAAAGCGGGTAATGGCTCATGGACAGTCCTGAAGTGTAGGAGCCGGCTTGCCGGCGAAGAGGTCCGTGAGACCGCGTTCGCCGGCAAGCCGGCTCCTACGGAGGGCGGTTACAGGTTCGCTTTGACCGCGGCCACGCCATCGCGGCCGTCGAAGGTAGTGACTCCCGTCAGCCAGCGCTGCAAGTCTTCGGGGTGTTCGCGCAGCCATTGCCGGGCCACATCCTGGGGCGTCTTGCGCTGCATGATCGGCACCATCAGCTGGCTTTCCTGGGCCGCGCTGAAGCTCAGGTTCTGCAGCAGTCGATACACATTGGGGCAGCGCTCGGCGTAGTCCGGCGCGGTGACCGTGGAGACCGTGGCCGCCCCTTCGTTGGGGCCGTACACGTCTTCGCTGCCGGTGAGGTAGGTGATGGCCATGTTGATGTTCATCGGGTGCGGGGTCCAGCCGACGAACACCACGAATTCCTTGCGGTTGATCGCCCGCTGCACCGCCGCCAGCATCCCGGCCTCGCCGGACTCGATCAGCTTGAAGCCCTTGAGGCCGAAATGGTCGGTGTCGATCAGGGTCTTGATCGTGGTGTTGGCGCCGCTGCCGGGTTCGATGCCGTAGATCTTGCCCCCCAGCTGTTCCTTGAAGCGGGCGATGTCGGCGAAGGTCTTCAGGCCCGCTTGCGCCACGTAGTCCGGCACCGCCAGGGTCGCCTGGGCATCGGCGAGGCTGGGTTGGGCCATGACCTTGACCTGCCCGGCCTCGAGGAAGGGCGCGATGTTCTTGTCCATGGCGGGCTTCCAGTAGCCGAGGAAGATG
>NZ_MOAK01000055.1:0-1311 GCF_003732485.1 Pseudomonas protegens | reverse complement strand
CTGCTTGCTGTCGTAGCCCAGGCCGCCGAGCAGCACGTCGGCCATGGCGCTGGTGGCGATCACGTCGGTCCAGTTGACCACCCCCATGCGTACCGCCTTGCAGGAAGCGGGCTCGGCGGCCCAGGTGGAGGAGCTCAGAAGTGCAGCGGCGCAGAGGACCAGGAAACAACGCTTGAACGGTGCTTTCATCAGAGGATCTCTTCCGGCAGGTGGCTTTTTGTTCAGAGCGGCGTCTTGTTGCGCCGTACTGGCCACCTTACGTGGCGCCAACGGTCCGGGAAACGCTCTGTGGCGACCGGCTTTTGCACTGTGACGACTGCCTGGGTGCGCCTCACGGCCACAGGCTCATCCAGCCTTTGTGCCAGGGCTGGGGTCTAGAAGTTTTGTGCGGTTTCAGCTGAACAGCCCGGCGGCGATATTGATGGAAAAGCCGAGGATCGCGGTGTTGAACAGAAAGCCGATCAACGATTGGGCGAGGACGATCTTGCGCAGCTCGCGGGTGGCCACGCCGACATCCGAGGTCTGCACCGCCACACCGATGGTGAAGGAGAAGTAGAGGAAGTCCCAATAGTTCGGCGTTGTCAGTTCCTCGGCAAAGCGCAGGGCCGGCTCCTTGCCGTTCCAGGTGTAGTAAAGACGGGCGTAATGCACGCTGAAGATCACCCCCACCAGCAACCAGGAACCGATCACCGTGAGTCCGGTGAAGCCGTAATGCAGCAGGCGCTGAGTGGTATCCAGATCCTTGCTGCCCACCAGCTCCAGGGTAATGGTCACCAGACTGGCGATGGCGGCGACGCAGACGATCAACAGCACCAGCCCGGCGTTTTCGTCCTCGACTTCGGCGATGCGTTTCACGTCCTCGGCCCGGGCCCGCACGGTTAGCCAGAACATCAGCGCCAGGTAGGTCCAGACTGCGGCGTTCCAGCCGATGAGGATCTTGCCGGTCAGGGTCTGGGCGGGGGCGAGGAGGGCCACGGCGCAGCCGATCAATACACCGATGGTCAAGCGGGGGTGGGTGCGGATGACGAAAGACATGGGGGCTCGCAGCTTCTGGGCAGAGGGGGAACATTAGCATGTGGGGGGATTTGGATAGGGGGGCATAGTGGTTGCTGCGGGTGAGGTGGCTGGCGGGTTCGTCTTGATGGCTTGGGAGTTGGGTACATATCCGTTGTTGCGGGTGTGGCCGCTGGCGGTTTCGCCCTTATGGCGAGCGGATGGGGTACATATCCGGTGCTGCGGGTGTGGCCACTTATGGTTTCGCCCTTACGGCGACTCACTTTTTTCAAACGCCAAAAAAGTAAGCAAAAACGC
>NZ_MOAK01000007.1 GCF_003732485.1 Pseudomonas protegens | reverse complement strand
AAGCCGCGAGGTGGAGCTAATCCCATAAAACCGATCGTAGTCCGGATCGCAGTCTGCAACTCGACTGCGTGAAGTCGGAATCGCTAGTAATCGCGAATCAGAATGTCGCGGTGAATACGTTCCCGGGCCTTGTACACACCGCCCGTCACACCATGGGAGTGGGTTGCACCAGAAGTAGCTAGTCTAACCTTCGGGAGGACGGTTACCACGGTGTGATTCATGACTGGGGTGAAGTCGTAACAAGGTAGCCGTAGGGGAACCTGCGGCTGGATCACCTCCTTAATCGACGACATCAGCTGCTCCATAAGTTCCCACACGAATTGCTTGATTCATTGAAGAAGACGATAGAAGCAGCTTTAAGCTCCAAGCTGATAGCTCCAAGCTAACAGTTACAAGCTCGAAATTGGGTCTGTAGCTCAGTTGGTTAGAGCGCACCCCTGATAAGGGTGAGGTCGGCAGTTCGAATCTGCCCAGACCCACCAATTTTGTTATGGGGCCATAGCTCAGCTGGGAGAGCGCCTGCCTTGCACGCAGGAGGTCAGCGGTTCGATCCCGCTTGGCTCCACCATAAACTGCTTCTGAAAGCTTAGAAATGAGCATTCACTTTGAATGTTGATTTCTAGTCTTTTGATTAGATCGTTCTTTAAAAATTTGGGTATGTGATAGAAAGATAGACTGAACGTTACTTTCACTGGTAACGGATCAGGCTAAGGTAAAATTTGTGAGTTCTCTTTTAATTAAGAATGCAAATTTTCGGCGAATGTCGTCTTCATAGTATAACCAGATTGCTTGGGGTTATATGGTCAAGTGAAGAAGCGCATACGGTGGATGCCTTGGCAGTCAGAGGCGATGAAAGACGTGGTAGCCTGCGATAAGCTTCGGGGAGTCGGCAAACAGACTTTGATCCGGAGATCTCTGAATGGGGGAACCCAGCCATCATAAGATGGTTATCTTGTACTGAATACATAGGTGCAAGAGGCGAACCAGGGGAACTGAAACATCTAAGTACCCTGAGGAAAAGAAATCAACCGAGATTCCCTTAGTAGTGGCGAGCGAACGGGGACTAGCCCTTAAGTGGCTTTGAGATTAGCGGAACGCTCTGGAAAGTGCGGCCATAGTGGGTGATAGCCCTGTACGCGAAAATCTCTTAGTCATGAAATCGAGTAGGACGGGGCACGAGAAACCTTGTCTGAATATGGGGGGACCATCCTCCAAGGCTAAATACTACTGACTGACCGATAGTGAACTAGTACCGTGAGGGAAAGGCGAAAAGAACCCCGGAGAGGGGAGTGAAATAGATCCTGAAACCGTATGCGTACAAGCAGTGGGAGCAGACTTTGTTCTGTGACTGCGTACCTTTTGTATAATGGGTCAGCGACTTATTTTCAGTGGCGAGCTTAACCGAATAGGGGAGGCGTAGCGAAAGCGAGTCTTAATAGGGCGTCTAGTCGCTGGGAATAGACCCGAAACCGGGCGATCTATCCATGGGCAGGTTGAAGGTTAGGTAACACTGACTGGAGGACCGAACCGACTACCGTTGAAAAGTTAGCGGATGACCTGTGGATCGGAGTGAAAGGCTAATCAAGCTCGGAGATAGCTGGTTCTCCTCGAAAGCTATTTAGGTAGCGCCTCATGTATCACTGTAGGGGGTAGAGCACTGTTTCGGCTAGGGGGTCATCCCGACTTACCAAACCGATGCAAACTCCGAATACCTACAAGTGCCGAGCATGGGAGACACACGGCGGGTGCTAACGTCCGTCGTGAAAAGGGAAACAACCCAGACCGTCAGCTAAGGTCCCAAAGTTATGGTTAAGTGGGAAACGATGTGGGAAGGCTTAGACAGCTAGGAGGTTGGCTTAGAAGCAGCCACCCTTTAAAGAAAGCGTAATAGCTCACTAGTCGAGTCGGCCTGCGCGGAAGATGTAACGGGGCTCAAACCATACACCGAAGCTACGGGTATCACGTAAGTGATGCGGTAGAGGAGCGTTCTGTAAGCCTGTGAAGGTGAGTTGAGAAGCTTGCTGGAGGTATCAGAAGTGCGAATGCTGACATGAGTAACGACAATGGGTGTGAAAAACACCCACGCCGAAAGACCAAGGTTTCCTGCGCAACGTTAATCGACGCAGGGTTAGTCGGTCCCTAAGGCGAGGCTGAAAAGCGTAGTCGATGGAAAACAGGTTAATATTCCTGTACTTCTAGTTATTGCGATGGAGGGACGGAGAAGGCTAGGCCAGCTTGGCGTTGGTTGTCCAAGTTTAAGGTGGTAGGCTGGAATCTTAGGTAAATCCGGGGTTCTAAGGCCGAGAGCTGATGACGAGTTACCTTTTAGGTGACGAAGTGGTTGATGCCATGCTTCCAAGAAAAGCTTCTAAGCTTCAGATAACTAGGAACCGTACCCCAAACCGACACAGGTGGTTGGGTAGAGAATACCAAGGCGCTTGAGAGAACTCGGGTGAAGGAACTAGGCAAAATGGCACCGTAACTTCGGGAGAAGGTGCGCCGGTGAGGGTGAAGGACTTGCTCCGTAAGCTCATGCCGGTCGAAGATACCAGGCCGCTGCGACTGTTTATTAAAAACACAGCACTCTGCAAACACGAAAGTGGACGTATAGGGTGTGACGCCTGCCCGGTGCCGGAAGGTTAATTGATGGGGTTAGCTAACGCGAAGCTCTTGATCGAAGCCCCGGTAAACGGCGGCCGTAACTATAACGGTCCTAAGGTAGCGAAATTCCTTGTCGGGTAAGTTCCGACCTGCACGAATGGCGTAACGATGGCGGCGCTGTCTCCACCCGAGACTCAGTGAAATTGAAATCGCTGTGAAGATGCAGTGTATCCGCGGCTAGACGGAAAGACCCCGTGAACCTTTACTATAGCTTTGCACTGGACTTTGAATTTGCTTGTGTAGGATAGGTGGGAGGCTTTGAAGCGTGAACGCCAGTTTGCGTGGAGCCATCCTTGAAATACCACCCTGGCAACTTTGAGGTTCTAACTCAGGTCCGTTATCCGGATCGAGGACAGTGTATGGTGGGTAGTTTGACTGGGGCGGTCTCCTCCTAAAGAGTAACGGAGGAGTACGAAGGTGCGCTCAGACCGGTCGGAAATCGGTCGTAGAGTATAAAGGCAAAAGCGCGCTTGACTGCGAGACAGACACGTCGAGCAGGTACGAAAGTAGGTCTTAGTGATCCGGTGGTTCTGTATGGAAGGGCCATCGCTCAACGGATAAAAGGTACTCCGGGGATAACAGGCTGATACCGCCCAAGAGTTCATATCGACGGCGGTGTTTGGCACCTCGATGTCGGCTCATCACATCCTGGGGCTGAAGCCGGTCCCAAGGGTATGGCTGTTCGCCATTTAAAGTGGTACGCGAGCTGGGTTTAGAACGTCGTGAGACAGTTCGGTCCCTATCTGCCGTGGACGTTTGAGATTTGAGAGGGGCTGCTCCTAGTACGAGAGGACCGGAGTGGACGAACCTCTGGTGTTCCGGTTGTCACGCCAGTGGCATTGCCGGGTAGCTATGTTCGGAAAAGATAACCGCTGAAAGCATCTAAGCGGGAAACTTGCCTCAAGATGAGATCTCACTGGAACCTTGAGTTCCCTAAAGGGCCGTCGAAGACTACGACGTTGATAGGTTGGGTGTGTAAGCGCTGTGAGGCGTTGAGCTAACCAATACTAATTGCCCGTGAGGCTTGACCATATAACACCCAAGCAATTTGCTTAAGAAGCGAGTTGCGGTGTGTGAAGACGCTACGAACCGAAAGTTTGCACCGCTCACAAAGCACACAAATCTATTACATACCCATTCGCTGGCACGTTGACCGTAAGGTAAACGGACTGGCTACCGAATTTCTTGACGACCATAGAGCGTTGGAACCACCTGATCCCATCCCGAACTCAGAAGTGAAACGATGCATCGCCGATGGTAGTGTGGGGTTTCCCCATGTGAGAGTAGGTCATCGTCAAGATTAAATTCCGAAACCCCAATTGCGAAAGCAATTGGGGTTTTGT
>NZ_MOAK01000054.1:111606-119998 GCF_003732485.1 Pseudomonas protegens | reverse complement strand
TGGCGGTGCCAGTTGTGGCGCCTGCGGCAATGGTGATCACCGCGCCGTTGCTCAGGGTCACGGTGACTGGAGTACCGGCAGCGTTGGTCAGGGTCGCGGTGTAAACAATCGAGCCGCCTTCTGCCACGGTATCGGTGGCAGTCACGCTGAGGGTGGTGGTGTCCGGTGTGTCGGTGACCGAGGTTTCAGCTGGCTTGTCGTTGATCTCCAGCTTCTCGTAGTTGCCGCCGTCAGCCTTGGTGATGGTGGTGCTCAAGGAGCTACCACCAGCCAGGGCATCGTTCGGCGCGGTGAAGTTCACCGAAGCCTGGCTTTCGCCAACCGGAATAGTGATGGTCTGGCCGTTGGACAGGGTCACCACAACCGGCGAGCCGGTAACCGGAGCCGTAACCGACGCGGTGTACACCACTGTGCCGCCTTCGGCGACGCTCGGAGTGGCAGTCAGGCTGACGGTGGAAGTGTCGATGGTGTCGGTGACATCAGTCACAGCCGGAGCTGGGTTGGTGACCAGGTTCTCGAAGTTGCCGCCATCCGCTTTGGTGATGGTGACTTCAACCTTACCGGCATCTTTGTAGACGTCATCGGCTGGTGCCGCGACGGTGGCGGTGCCAGTTGTGGCGCCTGCGGCAATGGTGATCACCGCGCCGTTGCTCAGGGTTACGGTCACCGGGGTGCCAGCGGCATTGGTCAGTGTGGCGGTGTAAACGATGGAACCGCCTTCTGCCACGGTATCGGTAGCAGTCACGCTAAGGGTGGTGGTATCCGGCGTATCGGTAACCGAGGTTTCAGCTGGCTTGTCGTTGATCTCCAGCTTCTCGTAGTTACCACCGTCAACTTTGGTGATGGTGGTGCTCAGAGAGCTACCGCCGGCCAGGGCATCGTTCGGCGCGGTGAAGTTCACCGAACCTTGGCTTTCGCCAACCGGGATAGTGATGGTCTGTCCGTTGGACAAGGTCACCACAACCGGGGAGCCGGTCACTGGCGCGGTGACCGATGCGGTGTACACCACGGTGCCGCCTTCAGCCACGCTCGGGGTCGCGGTCAGGCTGACAGTCGACGTATCGATAGTGTCAGTGACATCAGTCACTGCCGGAGCCGGGTTGGTTTCCAGGTTTTCGAAGTTGCCGCCATCGGTCTTCGTGATGGTGACTTCGACCTTGCCGGCGTCCTTGTACACATCGTCGGCCGGGGCCGCTACGGTGGCGGTGCCGGTGGTGGCACCAGCAGCGATAGTGATGACAGCACCGTTGCTCAGGGTCACGGTGACCGGAGTACCAGCAGCGTTGGTCAAGGTCGCGGTGTAAACGATGGAGCCACCTTCTGCTACCGAGTCAGTAGCACTCAGGCTCAGAGTGGTGGTATCCGGCGAATCGGTTACTGTGGTTTCAGCGGGCTTATCGCTGATTTCCAGCTTCTCGTAGTTACCACCGTCAGCCTTGGTGATGGTGGTGCTCAGGGAGCTACCGCCAGCCAGGGCATCGTTCGGCGCGGTGAAGTTCACCGTGGCGGAAGACTCGCCCACTGGAATAGTGATGGTTTGACCATTGGACAGGGTCACCACGACCGGCGAACCGGTCACCGGAGCGGTGACCGAGGCGGTGTAAACCACGGTTCCACCTTCGGCCACGCTCGGCGTGGCGGTCAGGCTGACTGTCGAGGTATCGATGGTGTCGGTGACATCAGTCACGGCAGGCGCTGGGTTGGTGACCAGGTTTTCGAAATTGCCGCCATCGGTCTTGGTGATGGTGACTTCGACCTTGCCCGCGTCCTTATAGACGTCATCAGCCGGGGCGGCGACGGTGGCGGTGCCGGAAGTGGCGCCTGCGGCGATGGTGATCACCGCACCGTTGCTCAGGGTGACGGTCAGCGCAGTCCCGGCAGGGTTGGTCAGGGTCGCGGTGTAGACGATGGAGCCGCCTTCGGCCACGGTGCCGGTGGCCGACAGGCTCAGGCCGGTATCGTCAATGGTGTCGGTGACTGCGGTCACGGCCTTGTCGGTGCTGGGCACCAGGCTCTCGAAGTTGCCACCCTCGGCCTTGGTGATGCCGACCTCGAGCGTGCTGCCGTTCTTGTAGACATCGTTGGCAGGAGCCGCGACGTCGATCGAACCGCTGGACTTGCCCGCTTCGATGGTGATGACCGAACCGTTGGACAGGGTAATGGTCACCGGCGTCTGTGCCGGGTTGGTCAGGGTGGCGGTGTAGGTGATCTGTCCGCCTTCGGTGACGTTGGCATCGGCTGTCAGGGTGACGGTGGTGGTGTCGATAGTGTCGGTGACCTGGGTCACCGCCGGGGTCGGGTTGACGGTTACCAGCAGACCGCCGCCGCCAGCAGTGCCGGTCACGCTAACGCTGATCTGGCCGGGGTCGATATAGACGTTGTCATGGGGCGCCAGAGGAACCTGCACGCTGCCAGTGGTTTGGCCGGCGCCGATCACGATGACTGCGCCATTGGACAGGGTGACGGTCAGGTCGGTCAGCGGTGCCTGGGTCAGAGTCGCGGTATACACCAGCACACCACCGGCTTCGGTGATGGTCGGGGTGGCGCCCAGGGTCAGGGTCGCCGGGCGCAGCGAATCACTGCCACTGCCGTTGCCATTGGCCAGGCCATTATTGTTGGTCAGCCCGCCAACGGTGTTGTCCTGCGCCGAAGTGGCCAGCCCCAGGCCGGCAGTCGGGAAGCCAATGGTCGGGTCCACCCGGCCTGCGGTTTCCTCAAGCTGGACGAAGCTGTGACCGCCCCCGGCAGCACCGCCCGTACCTGCTGCGGACGGGCCGGCAGCGGTGGCTTCCAGGTCGGTGGTCGGGTCGACACCGGCGGCAATGGCCTGCTGCAGTTCCGCCACCGAGGGCGCGGTTTGCGCGCTGGCCTGGGCCAGGTCGGTGCTGGAGTCCGGTGCGGCACCGCTCCACTGAGTGTCGCGGCCAAGGTCGAGGGTACGCCCGTCGGTCAACTCCAGAGTGACGGCACCCGCCGGGCCGGTATCCACCTGATCACCCACGAACAGGCGGTCGCCTTCGATGAGTACGCGCCGGATTCCTTCCGGGGAAACTACGAAAACCTGACCGACAATGCTTTTGACGATGGCAACAACACTGCTCATTGGGGACTCTCCGGTGTACCGCTCATTTGACATCCATGTACCGGCTTGGGCGCAGGCCGCAACTCAGTCTGGAGGTACATTGCTGTGTAATTGGGAACGGGTATTTGACAGTATAGACGTCAATATTTTGGCTGGATTTTTTCGAAATTAACTTTATGCCAAACTATTGACCTTATGGATGCCATCCTAAACAATCGCCGGATTAATGTCACATTGATATTTGTTCAGTAACCTGACTTGAAGTATGTGAACCAGTTCTTAGTTTGAGCTTTCCGACGGACGGTCGTTGTGGTTGTAATCATTCGATGTGGCGCCACGTTATGACGTGTTTCTGGACATGCAGTCCGAGGGAAATTCCTACCATGCGTTTTCACCTGTTCAAGGCCCTGCCGTTCGCCTTAGCCGCCAGTTTCGTGCAGGCACAAACACTCCCCGAAGCCATGCAGAAAGCACTGGATGTGCATCCGGAAATACAAGCCGGGGTAAACAGCCGTCTAGCTGCTGACTATCAACTCAAAGCGGCCAAAGGTGGATATTTGCCACGCGTCGATATGCTCGCGGGTTACGGTCGTGAAGGGACGGATAACCCTAGTACCCGTGCGGGTACTGGCAGCAATCACTGGGAAACCCTGAACCGCGGCGAGTCAAGTTTACGTCTGCAACAGATGGTCTTTGATGGTTTTGCCACGTCCAGCGAAGTAGGGCGTCAACAGGCTACCGTCAACTCTCGGGCTTATTCCCTGCTGGGTACTTCCGAGCGCACTGGGCTGACCGTGGCCCAGGTATACCTGGATGTGTTGACCCGTCGTCAATTCGTGCAACTGGCAGAAGACAACCTGCGTAATCACGAACGCATCTACGATCAGATCAAGCTGCGCACCCAGCGTGGCGTGGGCAGTGGTGCCGACCTTGACCAGGCCGAAGCGCGCTTGGCCCAGGCCCGCAACAACCTGATCACCGAGCAGACCAACCTGGCCGATGCCCAGACCAACTACCTGAGTGCCGTGGGAGAGGTGCCCGATCAATTGGAGCGTCCTGCCAGCTTTATGGCGCTGCTGCCGGCCAACCTTGATGAAGCCCGACGCCAGATGCTGGAAAACAGCCCGATCCTGCGTTCTGCCGAATCCGATATCGTGGCTGCCGAGAAGCAGTACGACGCCGCCAAGTCGGCGTTCTATCCGCGCTTCGATGCTGAGCTGGGACGTACCGCCGATAACGACCTGGACGGTCAGAACGGCCACAACAATGAATGGCAGGCCATGCTGCGCATGCGCTTCAACCTGTTCGCCGGCGGCAGCAACAAGGCCGACCTGGAGTCCAAGGCCTACCAGTCGAACCAGGCCCTGGATATCCGCAACAACGCCCTGCGGGTTCTGAACGAAGAGCTGGGCCTGGCCTGGAACGCCCAGAACAACGCCAATGCCCAGGTGCCGATCGCCCAGCAATATGTCGATCGCAGCACTGCGGTGCGCGCCGCCTACCAGAAACAGTTCAGCCTGGGCGAACGTACCCTGCTGGACTTGCTCGACAGTGAAAACGAACTGTTCACTGCTTCCCGGCGTTTGGCCGAGATCCAGAACATTCAGTTATTTACTCAGTATCGAATCAAGGCGACCATGGGCGAGTTGCTCAAGAGCCAGGGAGTGGTCGCACCTATGGCTTCGGTCGTGCAGAACGATGCGAAGCCCAAGGTCCAGCTGCCTGGGATGAATTGAGCTACTTTCATCCTATTGCCAGCCAAGAGTGTCCAGCGTGGAATCAGAAGTCAGTCGTGTGCAACTCAGTCATGATCCGCGCGGCATGCATGACGATCCCATGCTGGATGGGTTGCTGACCCTTTGCTTCCTGCATCAGAAGCCTGCCAGTGCGGCCATGCTGACCACCGGGCTGCCATTGCCGTCACAGCGCTTGAGCGCCGAGCTGCTGCCCCGTGCAGCGGCCCGGGCCGGGCTGCAGGGGCGCGTGTTACGCCGCAAGCTCGAGCAGATTCCGACCATCGCGATGCCCGCCCTGTTATTGCTCAAGGACGGTCGCAGCGCCGTGCTCCTGGGCTGGCAGGGCGAGGACCAGGCGCGGCTGCTGCTTAGCGAAAGCGACGGCGGCGAAGTCTGCGTCAATCGCCAGCTGCTGGCCGACGACTACAGCGGCCAGGTGTTCTTTGCCCAGCCCCAGCACAAGTTCGATGTCAATCACGGGTCGCTGATTCCCCGGGCCCGCTCCTGGTTCCGCGACACCCTCAAGCGTTCGCGCTGGCTGTATGCCGACGCCATTGCCGCGAGCCTGCTGATCAACATCATCGCCATGGCCGCGCCGCTGTTCGTGATGAACGTCTACGACCGGGTAGTGCCCAACCAGGCCACTTCGACCCTGTGGGTGTTGTCCATTGGCATCATGGGCGCCTATATCTTCGACCTGATCCTCAAGAGTCTGCGCAGCCTGTGCCTGGACCTGGCGGGGAAGAAGACCGACCTGATCATTTCCGCCACGCTGTTCGAGCGCATCGTCGGCATGGCCATGAAGTACCGCCCGGCACGGGTCGGCAGCTTCGCCCAGAACATCCATGAGTTTCAGAGCCTGCGGGACTTTCTCGCATCCCTGACCCTCACCAGCCTCATCGACCTGCCGTTCACCCTGCTGATCTTCCTGGTGATCGCCATCTTGGGCGGGCACCTGGTGTGGATTCCGGTGCTGGCGTTCCCCATCGCCCTGGGTATCGGCTACGCCTTGCAGAAGCCCCTGGTGGCGACCATGGAGAAAACCATGGCCCTGGGCGCCGAGCGTCAGTCGAGCCTGATCGAAACCCTGGCCGGGCTGGATGCGGTCAAGGTCAACAACGCGGAAAGCGAACGTCAGTATCAATGGGAGCAGACCATCGGCACCCTCAGCCGCCTGGAACTGCGGGTGAAGATGCTCTCCAGCCTGGCGATGAACATCACCTTGCTGATCCAGCAACTGGCCGGGGTGATCATGATCATCTTCGGCGTGTACCAGATCATCGACGGCAACCTCAGCATGGGCGGGCTGATCGCTTGCTACATGCTCAGCGGCCGGGCCCTGAGCCCGCTGGCCTCGCTGTCCGGTTTGCTGACCCGCTACCAGCAGGCCCGCGTCACCATGACCTCGGTGGACCAGATGATGGAGCTGCCCCAGGAGCGCAATTTCGACGAGCGCCCCCTGAGTCGCAGCGTACTGCAGGGCGCCATTGAATGCCGGCAACTGAACTTCACCTACCCGGGTCAGCAGAATCCGGCGCTGAAGAACATCAATCTGGTGATCAAACCAGGCGAGAAGGTCGGCATCATCGGCCGCAGCGGCTCGGGCAAAAGCTCCCTGGCCAAGCTGCTGGTAGGGCTTTACCAGCCGGATTCCGGTGCTTTGCTGGTGGACGGCGTGGACATCCGCCAGATCGATGTCAGCGAGTTGCGCCACAACATTGGCTACGTGCCCCAGGACATCCAGCTGCTGGCCGGCACCCTGCGGGACAACCTGACCTCCGGTGCCCGCTACGTTGAAGACGAGCTGGTGCTGCAAGCCGCCGAACTGGCGGGGGTTCACGAATTCGCCCGGCTGCACCCGCAAGGCTATGAATTGCAGGTGGGCGAGCGTGGACAGAACCTGTCCGGTGGCCAGCGTCAGAACGTCGCCCTGGCCCGTGCCCTGTTGCTCAACCCGCAGATCCTGTTGCTCGACGAGCCCACCAGTGCCATGGACAACACCGGTGAAGAACGCTTGAAACAGCGCCTGGAAGCGGTGGTACAGAGCAAGACCGTGGTCCTGGTCACTCACCGGGCGTCGCTGTTGTCGCTGGTGGACCGGCTGTTGGTGGTGGACCGTGGACAGATCCTGGCCGATGGCCCGAAAGCGGTGGTGATGGAAGCGTTGAAGAAGGGGCAGATCAGTGTTGCTTAAGTCGGGATTCAAGGACTCGATCCGCCGCTATTTCAAAGGCACCGATTCTCTCCAGGGGCAGCCGCTGCCCGAGGTCAACAAGGCCCTGATCGAAGATGCGCCACGGGTCATTCGCCTGACCATCTGGGGCATCATCGCGTTCTTCCTGTTCCTGGTGCTGTGGGCCAACTTCGCGGTCATCGACGAAGTGACCAAGGGCGAGGGCAAGGCCATTCCTTCGTCGAAGGTGCAGAAGATCCAGAACCTGGAAGGCGGGATCGTCTCCGAGCTGTACGTCAAGGAAGGCCAGGTGGTGGAGGCCGGAGCACCGCTGATCCGCCTGGATGACACGCGCTTCCAGTCCAACGTCGGCGAGACCGAGACCGTGCGCCTGTCCATGTTGCTGCGGGTGGAGCGTCTGAGCGCCGAGGTCGATGACCGTGCGCTGAATTTCCCAGAGGAAGCGCTCAAGGACGCACCGGGTCAGGCCGCCAGCGAAAAATCCCTGTACGAGAGCCGCCGTCAGCAACTGCATGACGAAATCGGCGGCCTTCAGGAACAGCTGATCCAGAAACAACAGGAACTGCGGGAGTTCACCTCCAAGCAGGCCCAGTACCGTCAGCAGCTGGGCTTGCAACGCCAGGAAATTGCCATGTCCGAGCCCCTGGTGGCCCAGGGCGCGGTATCGCCGGTGGAAGTGCTGCGGCTCAAGCGTGCCGAAGTGGAAACCCGTGGTCAGTTGGACGCCACCACCCTGGCGATTCCCCGGGCCGAATCGGCGATCAAGGAAGTGCAGCGCAAGATCGATGAAACCCGCGGCAAGTTCCGCAGCGAGGCCCTGACCCAGCTCAACGAGGCGCGCACCGAACTGAACAAGGCCAGCGCCACCGGCAAGGCCCTGGAAGACCGGGTCAGCCGGACCCTGGTCACCTCGCCGGTGCGGGGCATCGTCAAGCAACTGATGGTCAACACCATTGGCGGGGTGATCCAGCCGGGCAGCGACATGGTGGAGATCGTGCCCCTGGACGACACCCTGTTGGTGGAAGCCAAGATCCGTCCCCAGGACATCGCGTTCCTGCACCCGGGCCAGGAAGCGATCGTCAAGTTCAGCGCCTATGACTACACCATCTATGGTGGCCTCAAGGCCCGCCTGGAGCAGATCGGCGCCGACACCATCACCGACGAAGACAAGAAAACCACCTACTACATGATCAAGCTGCGCACTGACCGCAGCCACCTGGGCACCGATGAAAAACCGCTGCTGATCATCCCCGGGATGGTCGCCTCGGTGGACATCATCACCGGCAAGAAGAGCATCCTCAGTTACCTGCTCAAGCCGATCATCCGCGCCCGCGCCGAAGCCCTGCACGAACGCTGATCCGTGTAAAAAACGACCTGCCA
>NZ_MOAK01000054.1:85790-111584 GCF_003732485.1 Pseudomonas protegens | reverse complement strand
CTTGCCGGCGAAGGGGCCCGTGAGAGCGCCTTCGCCGGCAAGCCGGCTCCTACAGTTCGTCTCATCGAGACGTCGATAGCGCAGCGTCCCCAGGTATCGCACCGCCCGAATCAACATATCGTTATTCGCTAACGGTATTTAAATTCGCTTTCTTATATCTATAAAGTTGACTCCCTGCGTACCTGCCGACCAATCGGCGCGCCGCACGAAATGAACCCACACGGGATCTCCGTGAGTTTCTGATCGACGCGCGCGCCCTGGGCGCGCCTGCGCGGGAGTTTTCAGTCATGTCTGCATCAGCCAGTGCCGCGCCCATCGCCGCACAAGCCTTCGAAATCCGTCCCTTCAGTGGCGCCGTGGGTGCCGAGATCATCGGCCTGGACCTGTCCCGGCCAGTCAACGATCGGGACTTCGCCCGCATCCACCGCGCCCATCTGGATCACCATGTGCTGGTGTTCCGCGACCAGCGCATCAGCCCGGAACAGCAGATCGCCTTCAGCCGCCGTTTCGGCGTGCTGCAGATCCATGTGCTCAAGCAGTTCCTGCTGGCCGGGCACCCGGAAATCCTCATCGTTTCCAACATCATCGAGAACGGCCAGTCCATCGGCCTGGGTGACGCCGGCAAGTTCTGGCACTCGGATCTGTCCTACAAGGAACTGCCCAGCCTGGGTTCGATGCTGCACGCCCAGGAGTTGCCGGCTGAAGGTGGCGACACCTTGTTCGCCGACATGCACAAAGCCTGGGACAACCTGCCCGAGGCCTTGCGCAAGGCGGTGGAGGGCCGCAGCGCTGCGCACTCGTATACGGCCCGCTACAGCGAGACCAAGTTCGAGGGCAACTGGCGCCCGACCCTGACCCCGGAACAACTGGCCCAGGTCGCCGAGGTGGTGCACCCCATTGTTCGCACCCACCCGGAAAACGGTCGCAAGGCGCTGTTTGTCAGCGAGGGCTTCACCACCCGCATCGTTGGCCTGCCGGAAGACGAAAGCGCCCAATTGCTGGCCGAGTTGTACGCCCACAGCGTGCTGCCGGAAAACATCTATCGCCATCAATGGCAGCCCCACGACCTGGTGTTCTGGGACAACCGCTCGCTGATCCACCTGGCCGCCGGTTGCCCGAGCCATCTGCGCCGCAAGCTGTATCGCACCACCATCCAGGGCGACGCCCCTTACTGATCGCCAGGCACGGCAGGAGAATCATCATGTCCTTATCCATTCCCTTCATTCCCCGCCTCGGCAAACTGGCCACGGCCATCGGCCTGGGTTTCAGTCTGCTGGCCGGCAGCCTGGTGGCCCCGACGGCGGCCCATGCCGAAGGCGAAATTCGCATCGCCGAACAGTTCGGCATCGTCTATTTGCTGCTCAACGTGGTGCGCGATCAGAACCTGATTGAAAAGCACGGCAAGCAAGAGGGCATCGACATCAAGGTCGACTGGACCCAGCTGTCCGGCGGCGCAGCGGTCAACGACGCGTTGCTCTCCGGCTCCATCGACATTGCCGGGGCCGGCGTCGGCCCGCTGTTGACCATCTGGGACCGCACCCATGGTCGGCAGAACGTCAAGGCCGTGGCGTCCCTGGGCAACTTCCCCTACTACCTGGTGAGCAACAATCCCAAGGTCAAGACCATCGCCGACTTCACCGAGAAGGACCGCATCGCGGTGCCGGCGGTGGGCGTCTCGGTGCAGTCGCGCTTCCTGCAATACGCTGCGGCCAAGCAATGGGGCGACCAGGAGTTCAATCGCCTGGATAAGTACACCATCGCCGTGCCTCACCCGGACGCCACCGCCGCGCTGATTGCCGGCGGCACCGAGCTGACCGGGCACTTCTCCAACCCGCCGTTCCAGGATCAGGCCCTGGAGAACCCCAACGTGCATGTGGTGCTCAATACCTACGACCTGCTGGGCCCGAACTCGCCAACGGTGCTGTTCGCCACCGAGAAATTCCGCAACGACAACCCGAAAACCTACAAGGCCTTCGTCGAAGCCCTGGCTGAAGCTGCCGAGTTCGCCCAGAACGACAAAGGCGCGGCCGCCGACACTTACATCCGCGTGACCAAGGCCAAGATCGACCGCGCCGCGCTGCTGAAGATCATCGACAACCCGCAGTTCGAATTCAGCGTGACGCCGAAAAACACCTACCCGCTGGCGGAGTTCCTGTACCGGGTTGGCGCCATCAAGAACAAGCCGCAATCGTGGAAGGACTACTTCTTCCAGGACGCCAAACCGCTGCAAGGGAGCTGATTGCCATGAACGCTCCCTTGCCAGGCCACACGGCCAGCAACCCCACCGCCGAAGCGCTGTTGGCGGTGGATCAAGTCAGCCTGGAATACCGCACCCCGCAGCGCGTGGTACGGGCCACCCACCAGGTGAGTTTCGAGGTTGATCCGGCCGATCGTTTTGTCCTGCTGGGGCCTTCGGGCTGCGGCAAGTCGACCCTGCTCAAGGCGGTGGCCGGGTTCATCCAGCCTTGCGAGGGCGAGATTCGCCTGCAGGGTCGGCGAGTCAGTCAGCCTGGGCCGGATCGCATCGTGGTGTTCCAGGAGTTCGACCAGCTGCCGCCCTGGAAAACCGTGAAGCAGAACGTGATGTTTCCGCTGCTGGCGTCGAAAGCCCTCGGCCGTCGCGAAGCCGAAGAGCGCGCCCTGCACTACCTGTCCAAGGTCGGCCTGGCGGCTTTCGCCGATGCCTATCCGCACACCCTGTCCGGTGGCATGAAGGCCCGGGTGGCGATTGCCCGCGCCCTGGCCATGCAGCCGAAGATCCTGCTGATGGACGAGCCCTTCGCGGCCCTCGACGCCCTGACCCGGCGCAAGATGCAGGAGGAGTTGCTGCTGCTCTGGGAGGAGGTGCGCTTCACCTTGCTGTTCGTTACCCACTCCATTGAAGAGGCGCTGGTGGTGGGCAATCGCATCCTCCTGCTGTCGCCGCATCCGGGGCGGGTGCGGGCGCAAGTCCACAGCCACCAGTACGACCTGCAAAGCCTTGGCGGCGTGGCTTTCCAGCAGACGGCACAGCGTATTCATCGCTTGCTGTTCGATGAAGGCCAGGGGCCTGAAACCGCAACCGAGCTGGATTTCGCCGATATCCGTATCGCCTATTGAGCCGTCAGGCTGACGTTGAACGAGGAACGCCCGATGAGCCAGTCATCCCCTGTGCGCGAAGAATACGAAGTAGTCCTGCAACCCTTGCTGCAAGTCCCGCTGGAACGAGAGCTGCCCTTGGGCCAGCGACTCTGGCAGCAGGGCTGGCTGCGCAAGGGCCTGATCCTGATCCTCCTGGCGCTGCTGTGGGAAGCCGTGGCCCGCTACCAGAACAATGACCTGTTGCTGCCCAGCTTTGTGCAAACCGCCGGCGCCCTGTACCAGGGCCTGATCAGTGGTGAACTGCTGGGCAAGGTGGGCATTTCCCTGGTGGTGCTGCTCAAGGGCTACCTGATCGGTATTGTCCTGGCGTTCGCCCTGACCACCCTGGCGGTCTCGACCCAGTTCGGCCGTGACCTGCTGAGCACCCTGACCTCGATGTTCAACCCGCTGCCGGCCATTGCCCTGTTGCCCCTGGCGCTGCTGTGGTTCGGCTTGGGACAGAACAGCCTGATTTTCGTGCTGGTGCATTCGGTGCTCTGGGCCTTGGCCCTGAATACCTACGCCGGGTTTCTCGGGGTTTGCGAAACCCTGCGCATGGCCGGGCGCAACTATGGCCTCAAGGGCCTGCGCCTGGTGCTGTTCATCCTGATCCCGGCGGCGCTGCCGTCGATTCTCGCCGGGCTGAAGATCGGCTGGGCCTTCGCCTGGCGCACCCTGATCGCTGCTGAATTGGTGTTCGGCGCCACCAGCGGCAAGGGCGGCCTGGGCTGGTACATCTTCCAGAACCGCAACGAGCTGTACACCGACAAGGTGTTTGCCGGCTTGGCCGTGGTGATCCTCATCGGCCTGTTGGTGGAGAATCTGATCTTCGACACCTTGGAGCGCGTCACGGTGAAACGTTGGGGCATGCAGCGCTGAACTGCCCCCCACCGGACTCACCCCCAACCGTAGGAGCTGGCTTGCCAGCGAAGGCGTCCTCCAGGTTTGCATCCGACTCGGGGGCCTGTTCGCCGGCAAGCCGGCTCCTACGGATAGTGAGGGGCCGGGCAAGGATTGATCTGCCTCATTTTCCGCGGCGCCAAGCCTGCTAGCATTGCGCCTGGATCATCCCTGACCAGTCATGAGTGCTCACTATGCAACTCCCGGATATGAACCTTCTGGTCGCCCTCGATGCCCTGCTGGACGAGGGCAGTGTGGTCGGCGCCGCGCGGCGCATGAACCTCAGCCCGGCGGCCATGAGCCGTACCCTGACGCGGATTCGCGAAGCCCTGGGTGACCCGGTGCTGGTGCGGGCCGGGCGTGGCCTGGTGCCCACCCCCAAGGCTCTGGAGCTGCGTAGCCAGGTGCGTGATCTGGTGGAGCAGGCCGCGCTGTTGTTCCGTTCGGCGGATCAGGTGGACCTGCTGTCGTTGCGACGGCGCTTCAATGTGCGCGCCAACGATTTTTTCGTCGGTGTCTATGGCGGTCGCCTCATCGACACCCTGGAGCGTCAGGCGCCGTTGTGCGAGCTGCGCTTTGTGCCGGAAGGCGATGGCGATGACGAGGCCCTGCGGGAGGGGCGGATCGACCTGCGGATCAGCAACACCCGGCCCCTGACCCCGGAAGTGAAGGTGCAGAACCTGTTCACTACCGCCTTTGTCGGCCTGGTGCGCGAAGACCATCCACTGTTGGACGAGGACATCACCGCCGAGCGTTTTGCCGCGTTTCCCCATATCAGCATGTCTCGCCGGGGCATCGCCCGTGGACCTATCGATGCGGCGCTGGCGGAGCAGGGCCTGGAGCGCCGGGTGCCGCTGATTGCCCCGAGCTTTCACGCCGCCATGTTCATGCTGCCGGATTCGGACCTGATCCTGCCGGTGCCCCAGGAAACACTGCTCAGCGTTTCGCGCCTGGGCCTGCGCCTGCGCTCCTTCGTCCTGCCGATTTCCCTGCCGACCCTGGTCCTGACCCAGGCCTGGCACCCGCGCTACGACAAGGACCCGGCGCACAAATGGTTTCGCGAAACCCTGCGTAGCTCCTGCCAGGCCACCTGGCAAGAAGCCCAGCCGGCCTCTTCGTAGGAGCCGGCTTGCCGGCGAATGCAGTCTTGAGGGCCTCTTCGCTGGCGAGCCAGCTCCTACGGTGCATCTGCAATCTGCGTCGCCCGTGTAGGAGCCGGCTTGCCGGCGAATGCGATCTTGAGGGCCTCTTCGCTGGCAAGCCAGCTCCTACGGTGCATTTGCAATCTGCGTCGCCCGTGTAGGAGCCGGCTTGCCGGCGAATGCGGTCTTGAGGGCCTCTTCGCTGGCGAACCAGCTCCTACGATTAACAGGGGATGATCGTTGCATTTGGTGCACTTATAAACTGTCGATAAGTCAGTTTTCGTCAGCACTGGCTGTTCATAAACTGCTCTGGTTTTCTTGTCTGGAGCAGTATTTCCATGAGTTCCCTCGCTGTCGCTGCGCCTGCTTCGGTTGAAGCCGCCAGCAAGCCGGCAGCCATTGCACCACCGATCTTCGGGCCGCGAATCATCATCGGTCTGGTCGGTGTGTTGTTGGCGGTGCTGGTCTCCGGTCTCAACGAGATGGTGACCAAGATCGCCCTGGCGGATATCCGCGGTGCGTTGTTCATCGGATTCGACGAAGGCACCTGGCTGGTGGCGTGCTACACCGCCACCTCGGTGGCGGCCATGGCCTTCGCGCCCTGGTGTTCGGTGACCTTTTCCCTGCGGCGTTTCACCCTGTGTGCCATTGGCCTGTTCACCCTGTTGGGGGTGCTGTGCCCCTTCGCCCCGAACTACCAGAGCCTGTTGCTGCTGCGCACGCTGCAAGGCCTGGCCGGAGGCGCGCTGCCGCCGATGCTGATGACCGTGGCCCTGCGGTTCCTGCCGGCCAACGTCAAGCTCTACGGCTTGGCCGGCTATGCCCTGACCGCCACCTTCGGCCCCAGCCTGGGCACCCCCCTGGCGGCACTGTGGACCGAATATGTGGGCTGGCGCTGGGCCTTCTGGCAGGTGGTGGCGCCCTGTCTGCTGGCCATGGCGGCGGTGGCTTACGGCCTGCCCCAGGACCCGTTGCGTCTGGAGCGTTTCAAGCAGTTCAACTGGCGCGGGCTGCTATTGGGCTTTCCGGCGATCTGCATGCTGGTGATCGGCATCCTCCAGGGCAATCGCCTGGACTGGTTCGAGTCGCCGCTGATCAGTGTGCTGCTGGTCGGCGGGCTGGTGTTGCTGGTGCTGTTCATGATCAACGAATGGTCGCAGCCGATTCCCTTCTTCAAGCTGCAGATGCTCGGCATCCGCAACCTGTCCTTCGCCCTGTTGACCCTGGCCGGGGTGCTGGTGGTACTGACCGCGGTGATCATCATCCCGTCGGCCTACCTGACTCAGGTCCAGGGCTATCGTCCGTTGCAGACCGCCCCGGTGATGCTGGTGATGGCCTTGCCGCAACTGCTTGCCCTGCCGCTGGTGGCGGCCCTGTGCAACCTGCGCTGGGTCGACTGCCGCTGGGTGCTGGGGATCGGCCTGGGCATGCTGGTGCTGTCTTGCCTGGGGGGCACGCACCTGACCTCGGCCTGGATTCGTGACGATTTCTATGGGCTGCAACTGCTGCAGATCTTCGGCCAGCCAATGGCGGTGCTGCCGTTGCTGATGCTCTCCACCGGCAGCATCACTCCAGTGGAAGGGCCCTTCGCTTCGGCCTGGTTCAACACCGTGAAAGGTCTGGCGGCGGTGATCGCCACCGGGGTGCTGGATGTGCTCACCACCCACCGTTTGCATTTCCACTCGACGATGCTGGTGGACAGCCTGGGCAATTCGCCCCTGGTGGACGACCGGGTGGCCGGGCTGGCTCAGCGCCTGCACCAGCAAGCCGTGGTGCTGACTTCCGCCGATCTCTATTTCTGCATGGCAGGGGTGGCCGCTGCGCTGATCCTGCTGATTTTCTGGCTGCCGACGCGGATCTATCCACCGCGGGCGCCCACTTGAACGAGAAGGTTTTTATGACGATCCAGAGCAAAGACAAAATCGCCGTCGCTGTGGTGGCGGTAGCTGCCCTTGGCGTGCTGGCTTATCTGGTGGCGCCGGGTCTGTTCGGCCGCTCCAGCGAGCAGAGCACCAACGACGCCTTCATCGCCGCCGACTACACCCTGGTGGCGCCGCGCGTGGCCGGTTTTATCAAGGAAGTGCTGGTGGAGGACAACCAGCAGGTCAAGGCCGGGCAGCTGCTGGCGCTGATCGATGACCGTGACCTGCGGGCCGCGGCCCAGGCGGCGGATGCCGAAACCCTGGTGGCCCAGGCTCAGTTGCAGAACGCCCGGGCCACCCTGGACCGGCAGAGTTCGGTGATTGCCCAGGCCCAGGCGGCACTGGGGGCGGCCCGGGCCGAAATGGCCTTTGCCGAGCACGAACTCAATCGCTACAACCACCTGGCAGGGGTCGGCGCCGGCACCGTGCAGAACGCCCAGCAGGCCAAGACCCGCATCGACCAGGCCAGCGCCCGGCTGGCCACGGCCACTGCGGCCCTGGCAGCGGAGCGCAAGCAGGTGGAGATCCTCACTGCCCAGCGCGACGCGGCCGAAGGCGGTCTGAAACGGGCCCAGGCCGCACTGGAAATGGCCAGCTACGAGCTGTCCTACACGCGCATCGTCGCCCCGGTGGACGGCATGGTCGGCGAGCGTGCGGTACGGGTCGGCGCCTATGTGACTCCCGGCAGTAAGATCCTCGCCGTGGTGCCCCTGCAGCAGGCCTATGTGCTGGCCAACTTCCAGGAAACCCAGCTCACCGCCATGCACGCCGGGCAGACGGTCGAGGTGCGGGTCGACAGCCTGGGCGGCGAGACCCTGCATGGCCGCGTCGAGAGTCTGGCCCCGGCCACCGGCGTGACCTTCGCGGCGGTGAAACCGGACAACGCCACCGGCAACTTCACCAAGGTGGTACAGCGCATTCCGGTGAAGATCCTCCTGGACCCCAACCAGCCCATGGCCGAGCGCCTGCGGGTCGGCATGTCGGTGGAAGCCAGCGTGGACACCCACAGCTCCACCACGAGTGCCCGCGAGGTGACCCAGCGATGAGTATCGAGCGGCACATCCAAGAGAGTTCGTTGCCAAGGCGCCTGTCGTGTCGCCCTTCATTGCTGGTGCTGAGCCTGCTGGCGCTGGGCGCCTGCAGCGTCGGCCCGGATTTCCAGCGGCCCCAGGCGACCCAGGTCCAGGCCTGGTCGACACCTGCACAGGCCGCCGCCAGCCAGGCGGTGGACAGTGCCATGCAGGAGCGCTGGTGGGAGGTGTTCAACGACCCGCAGCTGTCCGCCCTGAGCCGCCGAGCCCTGACCGACAACCTCGACCTGCAACTGGCCAGTAGCCGTTTGCAGCAAAGCCGCGCGGCGCGCCAGGTGATCACCGCCGAGCGCTACCCGAGCACCTCGGCCAATGGCGGCTACGGGCGCAAGCGCAACAGCGCCGAAGGTTTGAACGACCCGTCGGGGAACAACGGCAAGTCCGCCTTCAATCTCTGGGAAGCGGGTTTTTCCGCCGCCTGGGAGCTGGATCTCTGGGGCCGGGTCCGGCGTGAAACCGAAGCCGCCGACGCCACCCTGGAAGTGGCGGAGAACGATCGGCGTGGCGTGCTGTTGTCGGTGCTGGCGGAAACCGCCCAGGACTATATCCAACTGCGTGGCGTGCAGAGCACCCGGGCGGTCACCGAGCAGAACCTCGACGTCGCTCGTCACAGTCTGAAACTCTCGCAATTGCGTCTGGCCGATGGCGTGGCCACTGACCTGGATGTGGCCGAAGCGGCGGCCCAGGTCGCCACCATCGAGGCACAACTGCCGGAGCTGCAACAGCGTCAGGCGCAGTTGATCAATGCCCTGAGTCTGCTGCTGGGCGAACCGCCCCAGGCCCTGCACCGAGAGTTGGCCAGTGACGCGCCGGTGCCCCAACCTCCGAGCCAAGTGGCCATTGGTTTGCCGTCGCAGCTGGCCGAACGCCGCCCCGATATCCGCCAGGCCGAGGCACGGCTGCATGCGGCGACGGCCAGCATCGGCGTGGCCAAGGGGGACTTCTATCCGCGCATTACCTTGTCCGGCAATTTCGGTTCCCAAGCCCTGCAATTGGCAGATTTTGGTTCCTGGAGCTCCCGCCAGTTCGGCATCGGCCCGCAGTTCAGCCTGCCGCTGTTCGACGGTGGTCGTTTGCGCGGCATGCTCCAGTTGCGCGAGGCCCAGCAGCAGGAAGCGGCCCTGGCCTATCAGCAGACCGTGCTGCGGGCCTGGCACGAAATCGACGACCAGTTGACCCGCTACAACGCCAGCCAGTTGCGCCGCGACAGCCTGGCCGAAGCGGTGCGGCAAAATCAGATCGCCTTGCGCACCGCGCAACAGCAATACGTCGAAGGGGTGGTGGATTTCGTCAACGTCCTGACCGTGCAGGGCGCCTTGCTGGCCACCCAGGAGCAACTGGTGGAAAGCTCGGCCGGGGTGTCCCTGTCCATGGTCGGTTTGTACAAGGCGCTGGGGGGAGGCTGGGAGTCGGTGTATCCGCTGCACGCCGCCAGTCAGGGGCACTGAAAGCCTTTTTGCCTGGATTGAGAAAAAAGTGTAATGATAATTGCTCTCAATCATGTGTGCAGTTTCATTCATGGAAGCAACCACTGACGGTAACGCCCAGCTCCATCGCCTGTATCGAGATCATCATGGCTGGCTGCAGAGCTGGTTGCGCAAGCGCCTGGGCGATCGCGAGCATGCGGCGGACGTGGCGCAGGACACTTTCCTGCGCCTGTTGCTGTCGGGGCGCTTTCCCGGGCACCAGGAAAGCCGCAGTTACCTGGCGCAGATCGCGCGCAATCTGGTGATCGACCAGTGGCGCCGGTTGCGCATCGAGCGCGCCTACCTGGAAAGCATTGCCCACCTGCCGGAACCCCAGACGCCCTCCCTGGAAAGCCGCGCACTGATCCTCGAAACCCTGATGCAGATCGACGCCATGCTCGATCGCATGCCGGACAAGGTGCGCCAGGCCTTTGTCATGTCGCAGTTCGAAGGGCTGGGTTATGCCCAGATTGCCGAGCGCCTGGAGGTTTCCGTCAGTTCGGTGCAGAAGTACATGATCCGTGCGATCCAGGCTTGCTATCAGGTGCTTTACGAAGAATGAAGGTTCATCAGGCACCCATTGCTCCCGCCATCGTCGAGCAGGCCAGTGAATGGCTGATGCTGCATTGGGGCGGGGAGCTCGATGCGCAGCAGCGCGAGGCGTTCGTGGCCTGGCAGCAGGCCGATTCCGAACACCGCCGGGCCTGGCAGCGCTTGCAGCAACTGCAGCAGACCCTGGGCGGGGTGCCGGAGCACAGTGCCCATGTGCTGCTGGCCCAGGCCCCGGACCCGCAACGACGTGCCGCGCTGAAACTGTTGGGCTTGCTGTTGGTGGCCGGGGGCAGCGGTTATCTGGTCCAGGACAGCCAGCCTTGGCGGGCGGCCTTTGCCGGGCAGCGTACGGCCACCGGAGAAATTCGCCACCTGACCCTGAGCGATGGCAGTCGCCTGGACCTCAACAGCGCCAGCGCCGTCGACCTGCTGTTCAGTGCCAGTGAGCGGCGCATCCGCCTGATCCAGGGCGAGATCCTGCTCACCAGCGGGCATGATTCCTCGCGGCCGCTGATCGTCGAAACCGCCGCCGGAGATATCCAGGCCCTGGGCACGCGCTTTGCCGTGCGCGAGCTGGAGGGCGGCACCCGGGTCGATCTCTACGAAGGTGCGCTGCGGGTCAGTCCCCGGCATGCCCAGGCTGTGCAACTCAATGCCGGCGAGCGTCTGTGGTTCAGCGCCGGGCGGGTTTCGGCGCGGCAAGTGGCTGAAGTCAATGCCAGCAGTTGGAGCCAGGGCCGGTTGATTGCCGAACGCCAGCCCCTGGGGCAGTTCGTCACCGAACTGGCGCGCTATCGCCCGGGGCTGTTGCGTTGCGACGAGCAGGTGGCCGGCCTGTTGCTCACCGGAGTCTTCCCCCTGGCGGACAGCGATGCGGTACTCGCGGCCCTGGAACGTTCGCTGCCGGTGCGAGCGCACGCGGTGACCCGCTACTGGGTGACCCTCAAGCCGCGGAGCTGATGGTAAAAAAAATTTCTGCGCGATTGTCGATTCTGCCGAGCTGTCCGGGATACCCCATGAAAGCCGATCAAGACGCATTCTCATGGGGAGTTCAGGAATGCCTTACCAGACCACAGCATCCATTTTGACCCTGGGCACCGCTGCCCGCCGCCGCGCCTTTGTCGCGCTGCTGGCCATGGCCCCGGTGTTGCCGGGCATGGCCCAGGCCGACAGTGGCAGCCAGAGCCAGGCGCGGGACTACCAGATTGCCGCCGGCAATCTCGATCAGGTCCTGAATCGTTTCGCCAGTGCCGCGGGGATTCTCCTGTCGGTGGATGCGAGCATGACGGCCGGCAAGCACAGTGCCGGCCTGCATGGGCGTTACGAGGTTGCACAGGGCCTGCAGACGTTGCTGGCCGGCAGTGGTTTGCAGGCGGTGCAAACCGGTGCCAGCTGGGGCCTGCAACCCTTGGCCGAGAACGGCGCGCTGCAACTGACGCCGACCCGGATCGGCGCCACGCAGATGACCGAGGATGCCTGGGGCGCGGTGCCGGGAATCGTCGCCAAGCGTAGCGCCACCGGGAGCAAGACCGACTCGGCGCTGGTGGAGATTCCGCAGACCATCAACGTGATCGGCGCCAAGGAGATCAAGGCGCGCGGCGCTCATAGCGTGACCGAAGCGCTGCTCTACACCCCGGGCATGACCGGCGGTGGCTTTTCCGACCGGGTGAAGATTTTCGACGAACCCACCTCCCGCGGTTTTTCCCCAACGCCGATGTACCTCGATGGCCTGCACTTGCCCTATGGCGGCGGCAGTACCGGCGGTGCCCTGCAGATCGAGCCCTATGCCCTGGAGCGCATCGAAGTGCTCAAGGGCCCGGCTTCGGTGCTCTACGGGCAGAACCAGCCGGGCGGCATCGTCAACATGGTCAGCAAGCGGCCCACCGAAACTCCCTTGCATCAGCTGGTGCTGGAAGCCGGCAGCTATGACCACAAGAGCATCGCCCTGGACCTGGGTGGCCCGCTGGATGAGCAGGGGCAGTTCCTCTATCGCCTGACCGGGCTGGCCAACGACAGCCAGGACGCCGTCGATTACGTCCAGCGTCAGCGCCAGTTCATCGCCCCGAGCCTGACCTGGCGGCCCGATGACGACACCCAGCTGACGCTGTTCGCCCAGTACCAGAAGGACAATGACGTACCCGAGGCCCAGGGCCTGCCCAGCGTGGGCACGGTGTTCGCCAACCCCAATGGCAAGATCGACCGCGACCTGTTTCTCGGCGAGCCCGGGGTCAATGCCTACGACCGCGACCAGTTCGTCCTCGGCTACGAGTTCTCCCATCGCCTGAACGATGTCTGGACCCTGAAGCAGAACGCCCGCTACGCCGACGTCGATGACCGCTACCGTGCGCCGCTGCACGGCTACAAGTTCGTCACCAATCCCAAGACCGGCCTCAACGACCAGCGCTACATGACCCGCTACGGGGTGGACTGGAAGCAGCACAACAAGGTTTACGGCGTGGATAGCATCGCCCAGGCCGAGTTCGACACCGGGCCCTTCAGCCACACCTTGGTGATGGGGCTGGACTACTACCACTCCAACTCCAAGTTTCACGGCAAGTACGACTACAACCCGCCGATCCTCGACATGTTCACCCCCACTTACGGCCAGTCGCTGAATTTCGGCAATCCTTACCAGTGGGACAACACCATCATCCAGACCGGCCTGTATGTGCAGGACCAGATCAAGTACGAGAAGTGGGTGCTGGTGCTGGGCGGTCGCAACGACTGGGCGGAAACCGATAACAAGACGCCGCTCAATGGTGGCCATACCAATGCCAAGAGCCAGTCCTTCACCGGGCGCGGCGGGCTGGTGTACCTGTTCGACAACGGGCTGGCGCCCTTTGTCAGCTATTCGGAATCCTTCCTGCCGTTGAGTGGCACCAGTCGCCAGGGCGGCGCTTTCGAGCCGTCCAGCGGCAAGCAGTACGAAGTGGGGGTGAAATACCAACCGCCGGGCCAGGAGAGCTTCGTCCAGGTATCGGCCTACCAGCTGGACCAGGAAAACATCCTGACCTCCGACCTGGCCAACCCCGGGTTCAGCGTCCAGAGTGGCGCAGTGCGCTCCCGTGGGATCGAGCTTGAAGCCAAGGCCAGCCTCAGCGAATCGCTGGACGTGATTGCCTCGGCGTCGCGCAACGACATCAAGTACACCAAGGACAACGACGGGCGCGAAGGGCGTCATCCGGCAGGGATGCCGCCGTTGACCGCCTCGCTGTGGCTCAACTACACGATCCTTGGCGACACACCGCTGGCGGGTCTGGGCGCAGGCGTCGGCACCCGCTACGTCAAGGGCAGCTATGGCACCGATTACGATGGCGCCTTCCAGATCCCCTCCTACACCGTGTACGACGCCAGCCTGAGCTACGACCTGGAGAAATCGCCGCTGCAGTGGAAGGGCGTGAAGTTGGCACTGAACGTGAAGAACCTCACCGACAAGACCTACGTCGCCAATTGCACCAGCATCTGGGACTGCTACTACGGTGAGGGGCGGACCATGGTGTCGAGTTTGACCTATGACTGGTAAGGGGCCATCAGGCTGATGGGCTGGACCGTTGTGCGCTTTGGGTTTTTGCAGGCGTTGGCTTGCCAGCGAAGGCGTCCGCCAGACCGCCTTGCTCTCAAGGATTCTGCAAAAACACCACATAGCCCCTGAACCAGGGGCTATCGCGCAGCGCCTGGGGCTCCTGCCAGTCACCGCCCTGGATCAGGCCGACCTTGTAGGGCAGGCCCATGCGGTCCAGACGCGGCAGGTAGGCTGCGTAGTTGGGAATGCTATGGCGGCCCTGGTAGGTCTGCACCACCACTTCATCCACTATGCCCTTGAGCTGGCCGATGGCTTGCGGGTCGGCGTTGCTGCCCCAGTCCATCAGGCCGGTGATGCTCAGGCGGTAGTGCGCCGGCAGGCGCTGGCGCAGGTCGCGCAGGAAACTCACGTAGCGTTCGAGGTCGCGGGTGCTGCTGTCGAAATCGATCTGGATGCCCATCACCGCGGTGCCCGTGGCATGCCAGCGGTGCACCTGGCCAAGCAACTGGCGATACAGCGACTCCGGCCAGGCCAGGGTGTGGGCGCGGTAGACCACCCAGACCTGCTCCTGGGGCAGCTGCGACACCGGCAGACCCTGGGCAATGAGCTCGACACCGCGCCCGGGATGGCGCCGCGAGCGACTGATCTGCCCCTGGAGGATGTACAGGGTCTTGGCCCGGGCCAGCACGGGCTGGGCCTTGACCCCGCTCCACAGCCAGAAGGCGTCGTATTGCGCCGCGTCTACGCTGGCGCCTGCCGGGGCTGCCCAGTACAGGCACAGTGACAGCAGGCAGCCGGCCAGGCGTTTTGGATTCACCAGTAGTAACGCAGCGATTGGCCCCATTGGGTGTCCCCCAACTGGCCCTTGAGCTGGCGGAACCAGGCCTTGCGCACGGCCGGTTCGACGCCGGCACCGCCACAACGGTTGTTGCCGGAGGAGGCGTAGCAGTAGATCGCCCGGTACAGGGCATAGGCGCGTTCGTCACGGCTGGCCTTGGGGTTGTTGATCACCACCTGATAACCATCGAGTCGCGAGAAGGGCTTGCCTGGGAAGTTGTCCTGGGTGCCGCCCAGGGATTGGGCATTGGGTGGCGTATCCAGGGGCATCTGGTCGAAATTGTTCAGGCGCATGAATTCCCCGAGGCAGAGCAAGCCGGCCGGGTTTTTCGGGTCCTGTTGCAGGGCTGCGGCGCTGTCTTTGATGCTCGGGCAGGCGTAACTGCTCTCTTCGCCGCTGTCAGGCTTGCCGTACCACTGGAATACCGCCAGTGAGGGGCCATAGTCGAAGAGGTAGCCCAGGCCGCGGCTGAGGGTTTCTTCGGGCAGGGGGCTGGGTTGTTGCTTGAAGTCTTCGCCAAAGGCCGCGTACTGGCCGCGGGTCAGGTCCTTGTACAGCAGCACAAACCAGGCGGTGTTGCGCTCGGTGGCGGAGTCGGCCTGCTGGGCCTGCTGGCGCAGCAGCTTGGGCGAGGCCACCTGACGCAGGAGAATGTCGCGGACCTGGGTGGTCTTGATCGGTGAATCGGCGGCAAACACTTTGGCCAGTTGGCCGCTGCGCTCGTAGTTGAAGGCCAGGGCCAGTTCCAGCTGTTCCCGTTGCAGGGGCTGCTTGGCCAGGGGCAGCAGTTGCAGCCACAGCGCCTCGGCGCCTTTCCAGTCCTGTTGGGCCTGCAGGGCCAGGCCGCGCAGGGTCTGCTGGCTGAAACTCAGGTAGTCCAGTTGCGCCGGCAGCTGGCTGGGCAGTTGCTTGAGTGCGGCGGCCGGTTGCTGCTCCACATACAGGCTGAAGGCTGCCTGCAGATAGTCGAACAATGCCGGTTGCTCTTCGAACAGGGCTTCCTGCTGTTGCAGGGCTTCCCGGGTCAATGCCGGAGGCGTCCCAGCGCGCATGCGCATCAGGTCCCTGACCGCCAGCAGCAGCGGGGCCTGGAAGTTGTCGCCGGGAATGCTCAGCAGTTTGTAGTCGACTTCTTCCACCACGTCTTCCAGGCGCATGTTGCGTGGCGTACCCGGAGCCTGGGTCAATTGCTGGGCATAGTCGTCGGCCAACGCCTGGACATCGCCCGCCAGCCAGTGCACGCGTCGGATCAGGCCCTTGGCGGACACGGCGTAACGTCCCTGTGGATAAGTTTTCAGGTAGTCCTCGAAACCGCTTCCAGCCTGTTGCAGGACGGTTTTGTCCACATGCTCCAGGCTGACCATGCTCCATTCATCGAAGGCGTTCTGTTGGGCCAGGTTGAGCGTGGTGCGCGGGCCCATGTAGGCCGCAGTTTCAGCCAGCCAGGGCTGGGGATTGTCCTTGAGGGCGGCAAAACCGTTGCCGGCTTCGCTGAAACGGCCGCTATAGAAGTCGGCGGCAGCCTGCAGGTAGCGGGCGAACGCCTTGGCCTCTGCCGAGTTCAGGTTGCCTGGCAGCAGCCTGCTCATTTCGCTGGCGTTCCAGTCGCAGCTGGCCAGCAGTTGCACCCGGGCCTCGGCCAGGGCCTGGCGCTCCTCGTCGCTGAGTTGCGTCTTGTTGAGCTGTTCGACAAACGCCAGGGCGCTGGCGTCCGAGTTGCTGCGACAGCGGCTGCCCTCGCCGGACAAAAAAGCGTCGCCGGCGCTGTCCTTGCTATCGCGCCTCAGGCCCAGGGCCTGCAATTGGTTGTCGAGCTGCTCGGTGGCGGGTGCCGGAGTGGCCTTGGACTCGCTACTGGTATCGGGATCTGCCGGACGCAGGCGATAGGCCGGGAAGGGCACGGGGCCGAAACCCAGGCCCAGGTCATCCTGGGTCAAGGCCCGGGGAGTCAAAGGCAGACTGCCCTGGTCGGCCAGCAGCAGGCGCAGGTTGACCCGGCTGTCGTTGCCCGGGCTGAGAAAGGGCAGGTTGCTGCAGGCGTCCAGCTGGTTGGAGTAGAGCTTCCAGCTCGGGAAGCACATGTCATCGGAGCTGGCCTGGGCCGGGGCGGCAAACAAGGTGCCCAAGGCCAGGGTCAATGATGGAAGAAGACCGATACGCATGAATTGTCCTTAATTCGCAAAGCCGCGAGGGAGCACCTTGAAGATGGGCGAATCATACAGAAGGCGCTGGAGGCGCACCTATGCCGTCGGCGAAGATTCCGACGTTTTGCAACGGCTGTCGGGCGTGTCTGGCCTTTGCGGTTTTCCAGGCAAAAGAAGATGCTGTGTCGGTCATTGCTGCCACGTCATGCGGGTGAGGGGAGCGGGGAATGGAGTTTCGCAAAGCGCCGGATCTGGTCGGGCGTTTGTCGCAGCAGGCGGTGGTGCAGCAGGGCGCAGGGCTGCAGCGGCTGGCTCGTCGGGTGCTGGAGTATGGGTTGCTGCCGATCTTGCTGCTGGCCGCCGGCGTCCGCTTCTATGACCTGACGGCGGCTGCCATCTGGGGCGACGAAGGCTCCAGTCTGTTGCTCAGCCAGTATTCCCTGGCGAAGATCTGGTGGCATGCGGCCCGCGATGTCCACCCGCCGCTGTATTTCATGCTGCTGCATGGCTGGATCGAACTGTTCGGCGACGGCATTTTGTCGGTGCGGATGTTCAGCGCCGTGCCGGGGATTGTCACGGTGGGGTTGGGCGTCTGGCTGGTGGCGCTGCTGGCAAGTCGACGAGCGGCGATTCTTGCCGGGGTGCTCCTGGCGTTGCTGCCCACCGCCGTGCGCTACAGCCAGGAAGTGCGCATGTATGCCCTGCTGGGCATGTTGCTGCTGGGGGCGACCCTGGCCCTGGCGTACTGGGTGCGCCAGCCACAGCGCCGGCGCTACTTGCTGATCTACAGCCTGTTGCTGGCGCTGGCGTTCTACACCCATTACTTCACGGCGCTATGTGTTCTGGCCCATTGGCTGTACCTGGCGTTATCGGGAGCCCGGGCCGAGGACGGTCGGCGTTTGCTCGGCCGGCCGGTCTGGTGGCTGGCCAATGCCTGCGTCGTGGTGCTGTATCTGCCCTGGGTTCCCGAGCTGCTGGAGCTGCTGCGGCACCTGGACGAGTTGAAGGCCGGTGGCGATGTCGGTTGGGAGCCTGCGGTGACCTGGTCGTCCCTGCCGGCGATGATCTGGCAGTTGTTGCTCCAGGACGAAGGCGACAGCCTGCCCTGGCCGCTGTTCGTGGGGTTGCCGCTGCTGATGCTGCTGGTCTGCCTGGTGCCCGTGTGGCGTGACCACTCGCGGACCAGGCTGGGTGGGCTGCTGACGAGCTTTACCCTGTTGCCGCTGTTGCTGGTGTTTGCGGTGTCGTTCATTTCCCCGGTGTTCATTGAACGCTACCTGACCGCCTATGCCCTGGGCCTGCCGTTGATGGTGGCGATGGTCATCGACCGCTGGCTGCGAACGGCACGACTGCTGGCCCTGGCCCTGTTGCTGGTCTTCGTGGGGATCGAGGCCCAGGGGCTGCGAAACAACACCGATGTCGACGTCAACGACCAGATCAGCGTGATGGTGGACTACGTCAACACCCACTACGCCCCGGGCGACCGCATCGTCATCAGCGACATGCTCTGGTACTTGAGCTACGTCTACTACAACCGCACCGATGCCCAGCCGTTGCTGTATACGCCGCCGTTGCCGCAGGGCGCCTCCAGCAGGCCGAACGCCTATGGTTTCGGCACCCTGATCGACCAACCGGATGAGGTCTACCTGGATCAACTGGGCTCGTTGCCGGTGGGCAGCGGTCGGGTCTGGCTGGTGGGAACCGACGATCAATCCGAGGAATTCGCGCCTTTGCCGGCCGGCTGGCATCAACTCACCGAGTTCGCCGCAGGCAGCACCCGAGCCCGGCTGTTTGTCATGTGCGCCTCTGTGGCAATGCCTTGCCGCGCACCGTGAACGGACTGAATGCCGTTCGGAAGTTGCGCGGTGCGGCAAGCGTGGCCCGACCTAGACTCATCTGAGGGAGCAACAGGACGTCAACCTGCCGCCTCGAACCGGTTTCGGGGCACCGAGGTGCATCATGCGTATGGCAAGAACCGTGCAACGCAGCCTGGAGCAGGCGCATTGCGAATTTGATCTGGTGACTCACCCTCACTCGGCCAGCAGCCTGGAGACCGCACGCGTGGCGGGGGTTCCCGCGGAACGGGTGGCCAAATCGGTGATTCTCGACGATCACCACGGCCACTACCTGATGGCGGTATTGCCCGCCAGCCGTCATCTGGATTTGAGCAAGGTCCGCGGCAGCGGTGAATGGCAGATCACCCGGGAAAGCACCCTGGCCCATCTGTTCAATGACTGCGAACGCGGCGCGGTGCCGGCGCTTGGCGAATCCTACGGCCTGGATGTCGTCATCGACCCTTGGCTGACCCGGCAGAAGGACATCTATCTGGAGGCCGGCAATCACCACAACCTGGTGCACATGAGCATGGCTCAGTACCTGAAAATGGTGCCCCACGCCCAGGTTTGCGAAGTTTCTCACTGATCAGGAGTCAGACCATGGAATCACCGACCCACAATCTACCGGCGCTGTTCAAGCAGCTGGGGCTGGCCGATGACCCGGTGAGCATCGATCGATTCATCGCTACCCATTCCCCGCTGAAACCGGAGTTGCACCTGGCGGACGCGTTCTTCTGGAGCAAGAGCCAGGCCGATTTCCTGCGCGATGAACTGCTCGACGATGCCGATTGGGCGGAGGTGGTGGATCAGTTGGATGTGCTGTTGCGCAGGGGGCGAGGGGGCTAGCTCGGCGGTGGCCATTGGCGAGAAGAGATCCAATGTGTGGATTGAGGATCAGATGTTCGACGCATTCGCTAAAGCGCCTGTCCATCTCAACGGCTGCCCTTGGATTGAGGGCGTACAGCTAATCCCAGATGTCCGTGCGGTTCTTTACGGCTTCCGGAACCCAGGCGATGTTCATTCGAGCCTCGATGCTCGGGCGCGCCTGGCAGCGAACTCGGCTTCTATTTCTTCATGGCTGTGCCCGTGCTGAGCCTCTAAAGAGGCTCGGGCGAGCTGAACTTTCTGCTGCAAAAAAGCTTCGTACTCCCGGGATTCGTGCTGCTTCTGGACGAAATCGCGCATCATTTCGCGAATGATCTGCGAGGCCGGACGGTGACAGGCTTGTGCTTGCGCCATGAACTGATCCCGCAGTTCAGTTTCGAGTTTCATGGTAAAGACGGCGTGCTTGGGCATGAGCGTTCTCCGCAAAAAGTCATGAAAAAGCACAAACCTTTTCAGTATCCGTTCTGGCTGGAAGCGGATCAGCAGGACGCTTGGCCTGGGTAATTGTTACAAAACTTGACTGGATTTATCCGTGGATGCCATATTGATAGTTAGCAAACTAACAGTGTGCAAACAGTCTTGTGTCCAACTCCCTTGAATCACTCCACATGAATATCAGCAGTGGCATGGTGGTCGCGTCCCGGCATTGGCGGCGGATCTGCCAGACCACCCTGGTCAACTTTGGAATCTCCGAAGCCTGCGCGGTGCCCCTGTTGATGATCGGGCGCCTGGGCGAGGGCGTGCGTCAGGTCACGGTGGCCCAGGCCGCGGGGATGGAAAGCCCATCCCTGGTGCGTTTGCTGGATCAACTGTGCAGCGCCGGCTATGTGTGCCGCAGTGAAGACCCCCACGACCGCCGGGCCAAGTGCCTGAGCCTGACCGACAGCGGCCGCGAGCTGGTGCAAGCCGTGGAGAGCGAGTTGGTGCGCCTGCGTCATGAAGTGCTGGAAGGCATCAGCAGCGCCGACCTGGAAGCGGCGCTGCGGGTGATTCGCGCCTTCGAGTCCGCCAGTCATGTGCCGGTGCTGCCATCTTGAAAGGCTTCTTTACCGGCATGCCCCCCGCGCGGGACTGGTTTTACGGCGTACGCACCTTCGCCGCGTCGATGATCGCCCTGTACATCGCCATGCTGATGCAGATGCCCCGTCCCTATTGGGCGATGGCCACGGTGTACATCGTCTCCAGCCCCTACGTCGGCCCCACCAGTTCCAAGGCCCTGTACCGGGCGATCGGCACCTTTCTCGGCGCGGCGGCTGCGGTGCTGCTGGTGCCGATGTTCGTGCAGAGCCCCTACCTGCTGGTGGTGATCATCGCCCTGTGGACCGGGATCCTGCTGTTCCTGTCCATGCACCTGCGCACCGCCAACAACTACGCCCTGATGCTGGCCGGCTACACCTTGCCGCTGATCGCCCTGCCGGTGGTGGACAACCCCCTTGGGGTCTGGGACGTGGCCGAGGCGCGGACCGAGGAAATTTTCCTCGGCATCATCTGCGCCGCGGTGATCGGCAGCATGTTCTGGCCTCGGCGGCTGGCCCCGGTGTTCGTCGATTCGGCCGCCAAGTGGTTTGCCGATGCCGCGATCTACAGCCAGCGCTTCCTGACCCGCAGCGTCCAGCCCGAGGAAGTCAGCGCGCTGCGCGCGTCCATGGTGGGCACCTTCAACACCCTGGAACTGATGATCGGCCAGTTGCCCCACGAAGGTGCCCGGCCGCAGACCGTGCGCAACACCAAGGAGCTGCGCGGGCGGATGATCAACCTGCTGCCGGTGGTGGATGCCCTGGACGATGCCCTGTATGCCCTGGAACGGCGTACCCCGGAGCTGGTGGCGCAGTTCGCCCCTTTGCTGGCCAAGGCCGATGAATGGCTGCAAGGCACCGCCCGGGATGCTTCGGTGGAGCGCTGGCAGGCCCTGCGCGATGAACTCGAAGCCTTGCAGCCAAGCCCCGAAGCCCTGGATGACCGGCGCCAGCTGCTGCTGTCCAACGCTCTGTATCGCCTCGGCGAGTGGATCGACCTGTGGCAGGACTGCCGCAGCCTGCAGCACGCCATCCAGAGCGAGAGCCAGGCCCCCTGGCGCGCGGTGTACCGGCATTGGCGGCTGGGCCGGCTGACGCCGTTTCTCGACCGCGGGCTGATGCTGTATTCGGCGGGCTCGACGGTGCTCGCGATCATTGTCGCCTCGGTGCTGTGGATTCTCCTGGGCTGGACCGACGGCGGCAGCGCGGTGATTCTGGCGGCGGTGGCCTGCAGCTTCTTTGCCTCCATGGACGACCCGGCCCCGCAGATCTACCGGTTCTTTTTCTGGACTGCGATGTCGGTGCTGTTCGCCAGCCTCTACCTGTTCCTGATCCTGCCCAACCTGCATGACTTCCCGATGCTGGTGCTGGCCTTTGCCGTGCCCTTCATTTGCGTCGGCACCCTGACGGTACAGCCGCGGTTCTACCTGGGCATGCTCCTGACCATCGTCAACACCTCGTCCTTCATCAGCATCCAGGGCGCCTACGACGCGGACTTCCTGAGCTTCGCCAACTCCAACCTGGCCGGGCCCATGGGTCTGCTGTTCGCCTTTGTCTGGACCCTGATCGCCCGGCCGTTCGGCTCCGAGCTGGCGGCCAAGCGCCTGACCCGTTTCAGCTGGCGCGACATCGTCAGCCTCAGCGAACCGGCGACCCTGGCTGAACACCGGCACATGGGCGCCCAGATGCTCGACCGCCTGATGCAGCATCTGCCGCGCCTGGCCATGACCGGCCAGGACACCGGCGTGGCCCTGCGGGAATTGCGCGTGGCACTCAACGTGCTGGACCTGCAGGCCTACGCGCCGCGGGTGCAGGGTGTGGCCAGGCCCCTGCTGCGGCAGGTGGTGGCCGAGGTCGGCGAATACTTCAAGGCCTGCCTCAAGGCCGGCGAACGCCTACCCGCTCCCAGTGCGTTGCTGATGACCCTGGACCGCACCCGGCGAGCGCTCAACAGCCAGGGCCTGCAAGGCGACGACGAAACCCGCCTGCACCTGCTGCATGCCCTCAGTGGCTTGCGCCTGGCGCTGCTGCCAGGGGTGGAATTCGTCGCCACCGGCGAGCTTGAAGAACCCCTTCCCCATGGCATCGATGGAGCGCCCCTATGATCGGTGATCTGGATATCAGCGGGGTGTTCCTGCCCACGCTGCTGGTGCTGATGGGTATCACCTATTGCTTGTACCTGCTGGTGCACGGGGTGCTGACGCGCTTGCACTTTTATCGTCTGGTCTGGCACCGGGCGCTGTTCAACGTGGGTCTCTACGCTCTGCTACTGGGCGCCGTGGACTCTCTCAGTCGATACCTGATGACATGAAAAAACCTTTATTGACCATTGGCCGTGTGGTCCTGACGTTACTGGTGGTGACCTTCGCGGTCGTGGTGGTCTGGCGCATGGTGATGTACTACATGTTCGCGCCCTGGACCCGGGACGGGCACATCCGCGCCGATATCGTGCAGATCGCCCCGGACGTGTCCGGGCTGATCCAGCAGGTGCAGGTGCGTGACAACCAGCTGGTGCAGCGCGGCCAGGTGTTGTTCAGCATCGACCAGGATCGTTTCAAGCTGGCCCTGCGCCAGGCCAAGGCCGCCCTGGCCGATCGTCAGGAAACCCTGGCCCAGGCCCAGCGCGAGGCCAAGCGCAACCGTGGCCTGGGCAACCTGGTGCCGCGTGAGCAGCTTGAAGAAAGCCAGTCCCGCGAGGCTCGTGCCCAGTCGGCCCTGGCCGAGGCCCAGGTGGCAGTGGACAGTGCCCAGCTCAACCTCGACCGTTCGGTGGTGCGCAGCCCGGTGGACGGCTACGTCAACGACCGCGCACCGCGTACCCAGGAGTTCGTCACCGCCGGGCGCCCGGTGCTGTCGGTGGTGGACAGCAACTCCTTCCACATCGACGGCTATTTCGAAGAAACCAAGCTCGATGGCATCCATGTCGGCCAGGCCGTGGATATCCGCGTGGTCGGTGACCGCGCGCGGCTGCGCGGGCATGTGGAAAGCATCGTCGCCGGGATCGAGGACCGTGACCGCAGCAGCGGCTCCAACCTGCTGCCCAACGTCAACCCGGCCTTCAGCTGGGTGCGCCTGGCGCAACGGATTCCGGTGCGCATCGCCTTCGACGATGTGCCGGCGGACTTTCGCATGATCGCCGGGCGCACCGCCACGGTGTCGATCCTCGACGACCAGGCCAAGCAGGAGCCCGGCCAATGAACAACGGCGCGCGTTTGGCCCTGGCCGGGCTCGGCCTGCTGCTCTCGGCCTGCCAGATGGTCGGGCCGGATTACCAGGTGCCCGGGGATGCTGCGGTGCAGCGCAAGGATTTGCAGGGCCAGTTGAGCGCCAAGGGCGCCAACGTGGTGTCGGCGCCGGTACCCGCCGACTGGTGGCGCCTGTACCAGGACCCGCGCCTGGACCAGTTGGTGCAGCAGGCACTGGCCTCCAACACCGATTTGCGGGTGGCCGCGGCCAACCTGGCCCGGGCCCGGGCTCAGGTGGATGAGGCCCAGGCCGCCGGTGGCTGGAGCGGTGGGGTCAAGGCCGGGGTCGAGCGTCTGCAGGAGTCCGGCGAAGCCTTCCTGCTGCCGGAAAAAGTGCCGGTGGCCAACGTCGGCAACCTGTCCATCAGCACCTCCTATCAGTTCGACCTGTTTGGCACCTTGCAACGGGGCATTGAGGCAGCCAAGGCCAATGCCGATGCCACCCAGGCGGCGGCAGACACGGCGCGTATCACCTTGGTGGCAGACGTGGTACGCGCCTATACCCAGGTCTGCGCGGCCAACGAAGAGCGGGAAATCGCCGAGCACTCCCTGAGCCTGCAAGCCCAGAGCACCGAGTTGACCCAGCGCCTGCGCGATGCCGGGCGCGGCGACGAAACCCAGGTCACCCGCTCCCAGACCCAATTCAAGTCCCTGCGCGCCGAACTGCCGCGCTATGAGGCGGCGCGCCAGTCGGGGCTGTTCCGCCTGTCGATGCTGCTGGCCAAGCCGCTGGAGCAATTGCCCGCCGGCACCGGCAGTTGCGCCCAGTTGCCCCATATCGCCCAACTGCTGCCGGTGGGCGATGGTGCGGCGCTGCTCAAGCGTCGTCCCGATGTACGCCAGGCCGAGCGCCGGCTGGCCGCCGCCACCGCAGAAATCGGCGTCGCCACCGGGGCCCTTTATCCCGATATCAGCATCGGCGCCACCGTTGGCACCGTGGGCATTCTCGACAACCTCGGCAAGCCCTCCACCAACCGCTGGGGTTTCGGTCCGCTGATCAGCTGGACCGTGCCGGCCAACGGCGCCCGTGAACGCATTCATGAGGCCGAAGCGGCGAGCCAGGGTGCCCTGGCCCATTTCGACGGGGTCGTGCTCAACGCCATTCGTGAAACCCAGACCGGCCTGGCCCAGTACAGCGCCCAGTTGCAACGCCGTGATGCCTTGGCGGATGCCGAGCAGTCGGCGCAACTGGCGGCGGACCAGACTCACCGTTTCTTCCAGGCCGGACGCGCGTCCTTCCTCGCCGATCTGCAAGCCACCCGTACCTACACCGATATGCGCGCGCAGCTGGCGGCGGCCAATACTCAGGTGGCAATGAGTCAGATCGATCTGTTCCTGGCCCTGGGCGGCGGTTGGGAAAGCGGACGAACGCAAGGCTCGCAAGCCGCGAAACCCTGAGGCCGTTGCTATGCTTTGATCAGTTGGAACAGTCCTGCGTGCAACGGGCTTTCCAGCCGATCAAAGCATGTGATGGTCATGGGGATTCCAATAATGAAAAACCCTTATGCTCCGGGCTTCTGGTGTGCGCTCTGTGCACTGGTGCTGCTGTCTGCCACCTACTTCTACGGCATCATGCTGGCCCACCAGATCGACAAGGCCATGGTGTTCCTCGACAGCGCCAGCGCGCTGATCGCGGTGATGGCCATCGGCGTGGTGGCCTGGGCCTCGTTGCAGAGTCAGAAAATCAAGAAAAGACAGCTCGAACAGAGCAAGACCCTGGTGATCATCTGGGACACCAAGGTGGCTCTGCGCCGGGTTGAGACCGTGTTCGACCGTTACTTCTGGGGCAGCTACTGGCAGCCGGGGCGGACCTTCGCCGAAGTCATGGGCGAACTCACCGGCACTCCTCTGGAAAAGAGCCTGGAAGCCCTGAAAAAGCAGTGCATCCTGCTGGACAAACAGGCCGATGACGGGCGCCATTGGCTGAACAATGCCCGGGAACTGTCGGATGTCGCCACCGCCATGGCGCGGGAGCGTTACCAGCTGGATTTCTGTGATCCCCGTGGCGAATCCCGTGGCAACAGCCCGGTGATCGACCGGGATTTCGAAGTGCTGGTCTACACCTGGAGCGCCCGTCTCAAGAGCTTCGACCATCAGCTCGATGCCCTGGAAATC
>NZ_MOAK01000054.1:84430-85752 GCF_003732485.1 Pseudomonas protegens | reverse complement strand
CCCCCCGGCCCAGCAGCCGCTGCCGGTCAGCGGCTGTTGGCTCCGCATCCCGCGTTCCACGGTTTTTCACATTCAAAGATTGGGCTCGCGCTAGCCGCCAGTGGTAATCTGCGCCGGTTTTACGCGGAGTCGAGCCGCAACCCGTCATGGGTTCAGGGAAGACGACCACACCTTCAAACAACGGATATTGATCGGGTCATACATGAATAAATCAGCAGGCGTACTGTTAGGAATCGTCGTCGCGGTAGGTGCCATCAGTGTCGGCGGCGCCTGGTACACCGGCACCAAGCTGGAAGGCGTTGTGCAGCAGCAGATCGTCGAGAGCAACAAAGAGTTGCAGACGGCGCTGATCGGCTATGACGCCACTGCGACCATCGAGCTGGTGTCCCTGGAACGTGGCCTGTTCAGCAGCACCGCGCACTATCGCCTCAAGGGCCAGGGCGATGTGTTCAACGGCGATCTGGAATTGCTGGTCACCGATCACATCGAGCATGGCCCGCTGCCTTTCTCCCGTCTGGTGCGCCTGAAGTGGCTGCCGGTCATGGCTACCAGCCATTACGAACTGGAGAAGAGCCCGCAGACCGACAAATGGTTTGCCGCCACCAAGGGCGTTGCACCGTTCAAGGGCGTGGTCAACGTCGGCTACGACCTGTCCGCCGAGGGCACCCTGGATTTCGCTCCAATGGAACTGGCCCTGGATGAGCAGAGCAGCCTGAAGTTCTCCGGCCTGAACTCCACCTTCAGCGTCAGCGACAACCGCCAGAAAGCCAAGGTCGACGGCTACATGGACAGCCTGAGCCTTTCGCTCAGCTCGCCGGACAAGGCCCCGGGCAAGCTGGAAATCAACGGCTTGACCCTGGCCAGCAACCTGCAAAAAAGCAGCTTCGGCTACTACATGGGCCAGAACACCCTGGAGCTCACCAGCACCAAGGCCACCTTCGGTGACAAGCAATCGGTGCTGACCCTGAAGAACTTCGAACAGAAGACCTTCAGCGAAGAAACCGGCAGCACAGTGGCGGGCCGTGCGGATTACCGAGTGGGCGAAATCGCCTTCGACGGCAAGACCGTGGGTTCGGCCGAGATGCTCTGGAGCATGAAGAACCTCGACAGCCAGGGCATGCTCGATCTGGTCCAGGTCTATCAGACCGTATTGCAGCCGTATCAGAAGGCGGCCACCGAAGCCACTGCCGAAGGCGAACCGGCCCCGGAACTGCAAATGACCGACGCCGAGCAGGTCAAGGTACGTGCCGCGGTGAACAAGGTCCTGGAAGCCAAGCCCCAGATCGCCCTGGAAAGCCTGGCGTTCAAGACCGCCGGTGGTG
>NZ_MOAK01000054.1:72157-84283 GCF_003732485.1 Pseudomonas protegens | reverse complement strand
AAGCAGATCGCCGAGCAAAGCGCCGCCACCGCGGAAATGCTCAGCGCCATGGCCCTGGCCACTCAGTTGGCCAAGCTGGAAGGCAATGCGGTGGTGTCGTCGCTGCACTACGCCAATAACGAAGTGAATTTCAACGGCCAGAAGATGACCGTCGAGCAGTTCGTTGGTTTTGTCATGAGCAAAATGGGCGGCGCTGGCGCCCTGCAGTAAGCCCTAAGTGGGGGCGTCTTTGGCGCCCTGCGACCACGAAGCCCAACGCCCGGCGCTGTTCAACAGCCCGGGCGTTTTGCTGTCTGGAGAGTGGTTGTCATGCGGTTTTTGCGCCTCAGTCCTGAGGATGTACGGCAGGCGTCGCTGATGGTTGAGCTGCCGCCAAGGGCGATTCATTGATACTCGCGGGGAGTGGGATATTCCTGTTCTTGCGGAATCAGGCTGTGGGCGCCGTCCAAATCACCTTGCTGAATGAGCCGATGGATCGAGTGGGCCAGGGGCGTGACATCGGTGATGCGCTTGATCCACTGGTTCACATACAACTGTACGGCCTCCTTGCTCAGGCCAATCTGGATTGCCCGGTGTTCCTGGGGCCGCAGGTACAGATCGCGCTCCGGGTCCCATTGAATCCGCACCGGCGACTGGTCTTTCAACTTCAACCACTCTTCCTTGCTCACGGACTCGTCCGCATGGCTCAGGCAGCCATGGGCCAGGGCCCATTCGAAACCTTCGCGGCTGATGTCGATGGCCAGGATGCGGGTCTGTCCGGCGTCTTTGTAGCCCCAGCCAGCGCGGTACATCATCCACAGGAAAGACGGCTTTATCCAGGTCATGCGCTCCATCTTGAAGGGGGGGGAAACGAAGGTGCCGTGGGCCAGGGCGGCATCGGCAATGCTGTCGGAGTAGGCCTGGTAGACGCGAATGGTGTCGGCGTCGTAGAGCGCCCGGATCTGGCGCTGGGGGAGTTCTGTTGCGGGTTTATGCATGGCATTTCCTTATGAAAAGCGGGCGGCCGGGAAGCCGCCCTGGGGTGGATAGAGTACGGCCTGTCAGTGAGCGTGTCGCCGGCCGCGATGGGCATGGGCACTCAGCTGACTGTATTTCCAGGTGTTTACCCAGGGGGCTTTTGGCTATCGGCCGGCTAGCCTGTATGTACATTTGTAAATACGAAATTGCTCATGTACGTTGAATGGGACGAGGCCAAGAACCACGCCAACATCCTCAAGCACGGTATCGATTTCAACGATGCCGTGCTGATGTTCCAGCGTCCGGTGCTGTCCTTGCGCGATGAGCGCCTGGACTACGGCGAGGAGCGCTGGATCAGCCTCGGTTGGATCAGGGCCCTGGTGGGCGTGGTGGTCCATACCGAGCGGCGAGGCCAAGCGATGCGCATCATCTCGGCGCGAAAAGCCACTAAGCGGGAGGCTAAATATTATGTCCAACGGATCGAAAACTGACTGGGATCGCCTGGCGAAAACCGATGACCAAGGAATCGACACCACAGATATCCCTGAACTGGATGACGACTTTTTCCGTCGCGCCGAAGTGCATCTGCCGGGCAAGAAGGCCGTGACCATCCGCCTGGATGCCGATGTGCTGGCGTGGTTCAAGGGCCAGGGCGCGGGTTACCAGACGCGGATCAACCAATTGCTGCGCCAGTACATGCAGGCCCATCAGGGCTGAGGTCTGCGCATCATTTCAGGAGGCGGGCGGGTGGCCCGCCGCCCTTTCAGGCCGGCCGTGAACTGTGCTCGCTATTGCGGTCGGGCTCTGAAATATCCATTTACAATTACCCCGTCCTCAAGCTCAATCTCTCCCGCGCCGCGCACAAAGCGGCGCGCTCTTTCGTGCAGGCTATAGTCTTGTGGCCCCCTCGATCTCATCAGCAAAAAGGTGCTTTCGTATGTCTCGCTTTGCCTCCCGCAATACTTGGCTGGCCGCTGGTGCCGTGCTGCTGTGCCTGCAGTTTCCCGTGCAGGCCCAGGAGCGTTTCACCCTGAATATCCCCGGGGTCTCGGATGACCGGCTGTTCACCACCGGCAACGCCAGTGATGCCAAGGGCTGTGGCGGGCACAACAACTCCCCTGCCTTGAACTGGACCGCGGGCCCCACCGGTACCTTGAGCTACGCCATCGTCATGCACGACCCGGACGGCGCCAAGGGCCAGGGAGTGGATCACTGGGTGCATTACGGCATCAAGTCCAGCACTCGGCAGATTCCCGCCGGAGCTGGCACCAAGTCGACTCTGGAAGGTGTGGGCGGGCTCAACAGTCGTAACGGCACCGCCTACATGGGGCCATGCCCGCCCGTGGGCGACAGCGCGCACCATTACATCATCCAGATCTACGCCCTGGACCTGGCGCCGGATGCCCTGCCTGCCGGGCTGACCCGGGCTCAGTTGCTGGAGAAGATCAACGGTCACGTGTTGCGTAACAGCAGTGTGGTGCGCCGCTACTCCCGCTAAGAAAAAATAATTTTGCGGGCTTAACCCGAATCGCCAAGGGGCTTCGTCTGAAGGGGGGAATGGATCATTTCTTCTCGAGGTCAGCCCCCATGTCCCTTCCTCTGCATTTTCTTCGTCCGGCCGCCCAGGGTTTCGCCGCCGGTCTGTTGCTGGCGGTTGCCGGCTGTGGTGTGTCGTCCAAGCCCGAATCCGCCGCCGGGTCGTCAACCCAGGGAGCATTGCAGGCTGAGCCTGAAGCGCAGTACGAGGCGCAACCCGCCGATGCCGTCATGACCAAGCGCGTGGCGCATCCCATGAGGTTGTCGGCACCGATGCCGGCGCCCATCGCCGCCCGTGATTCGATCATGGCCGGCTACCGTGACGAGGCCCGTGAGCAGTACCAGAAACTGCCGGACAACCCGATCCACAGCGTTGCCCAAGCACCGGTCTCCACCTTCAGCGCCGACGTCGATACCGGCGCCTATGCCAACGTCCGCCGTTTGCTCAACCAGGGCAGCCTGCCGCCGGAAGGCGCGGTGCGCCTGGAGGAACTGGTCAACTACTTCCCCTACGATTACGCCCTGCCCACGGACGGCTCGCCCTTTGGCGTGACCACCGAGCTGGCGCCTTCACCCTGGAACCCTCACACCCGCTTGCTGCGCATCGGTATCAAGGCCTCGGATCGCGCGGTGGCGGAGCTGGCCCCGGCCAACCTGGTGTTCCTGGTGGATGTCTCCGGTTCCATGGATCGCCGTGAAGGCCTGCCCCTGGTGAAAAGCACCCTCAAGCTGCTGGTGGATCAACTGCGGGATCAGGACCGGGTGTCGCTGGTGGTCTACGCCGGTGAATCGCGGGTGGTGCTGGAGCCCACGTCCGGTCGTGACAAGGCGAAGATCCGCACTGCCATCGACCAGCTCACCGCAGGTGGTTCCACGGCGGGCGCCTCGGGTATCCAGCTGGCCTACCAGATGGCCCAGCAGGGTTTTATCCCCAAGGGCATCAACCGCATCCTGTTGGCCACCGACGGCGACTTCAACGTCGGCGTCAGCGACTTCGACAGCCTCAAGGCCATGGCCGCCGAGAAGCGCAAGAGCGGTGTATCCCTGACCACCCTGGGGTTCGGTGTGGATAACTACAACGAGCACCTGATGGAGCAACTGGCCGATGCCGGTGACGGCAACTACGCCTACATCGACAACCTGCGCGAAGCGCGCAAGGTCCTGGTGGACCAGCTCAGTTCGACCCTGGCAGTGGTGGCCAAGGACGTGAAGCTGCAAGTGGAGTTCAACCCGGCCCAGGTCAGCGAATACCGCCTGCTGGGTTATGAGAACCGTGCCCTCAAGCGTGAAGACTTCAGCAATGACAAGGTCGACGCCGGGGAAATCGGTGCCGGGCATACGGTTACTGCGCTGTATGAAATCGTCCCGGCTGGCGAGAAGGGCTGGCTGGAGCCGCTGCGTTACACCCAGGCCAAGGCGCCGGAACAGAGTGGCAAGAATGGCGAACTGGCGATGCTGCGGGTGCGCTACAAGGCACCGGAAGGTGGCAGCAGCCGCTTGATCGAACGGCCGATCAGCGCGCAGCAGCCGGCTAAACTGGCCGAGGCCAGCCCCGACCTGCGCTTCGCCGCTGCGGTGGCGGCGTTTTCCCAGCAACTCAAGGACGGCCGCTACACCGGCAACTTCAGCCTGACCGACACCGCCAAGCTGGCCCGCAGCGCCAAGGGCGACGATCCTTACGGGCTGCGGGGCGAGTTCGTGCAACTGGTGGAACTGGCGCAAAGTCTGCAAACTCAGGCACCGAAAACCCAGGCTGGGAATGCCGCCCAGGTCGAGGCTCAGCCGGTGGACATGAGCCAAGTGCAGAGCCGCCTTGAATAGACCCATAACGAGCAGTGAACAGGAGTTCATCCGCCCTATGTCTGCTCCCCAAGTGTCCACCGATGCCAGCAGCGATGAAGCGCTGCTGGCGCGTTATCGCGCCGGAGAGGCTGCGGCTTTCGAGGTGCTGTATCAGCGCCACCGACAGGGCCTGTATCGCTTTGTGCTGGGCCTGTGCGGCAAGGCCGAGCTGGCGCAAGAGATCTACCAGGAAACCTGGCTCAGCCTGATCCGCAGTGCCAGCCAGCCCCAGGGCCGGGCCAGCTTTCGCACCTGGCTGTATCAGATTGCTCGCAACCGGCTGATCGACTACTGGCGCAAGCACGGCCAGCGCAACCTGCTGCACGACAGTTACGACGAACAACTGCACGGCGAAACCGATCACGCTCCCGGTCCCGAACAGCAACTGAGCCTGTGTCGCGACCAGCAGCGAATCGAAGCCGCCTTGCAAGACTTGCCCGAAGACCAGCGCGAAGTGTTCCTGCTGCGGGCCCACGGCGACCTGGAACTGCCAGAGATCGCCAGCCTGACCCAGGCGCCGCTGGAAACGGTGAAAAGCCGTTTCCGCTACGCGCTGAAAAAATTGCGTCGGCTCCTGGCCGAGGAGGTACTCACATGACTGACGCCCGACAGACCCCATCAGCCGAAGAGCAGATGCTGGCGCATATCCGCGAACACAGCGCCCAGGAGCCGCCAGCGCATCTGGATGCCCTGATCCTGGCCACCGCGCGCCGCGAAGCCCCTGCGCCCAAGCCGAGTCTTTGGCAGCGCTGGATGCGCGCCTGCCAACGGCCGCGCTATCAACTGGCCTTTGCCAGCCTGTTTGGCGTGGCGCTGGTCATCGGTTTGCTGCGGCCTTCCCCGGAGCACTATCCACAAGAGCAGGCCTTTGTCCCCGAGCCCGTTCCCGCTCCTGCTGCGCCCATGGCACGCTTGGCTGCGCATTCCACCGAGCTGGCCGGGGCCTTGAGTGCCCCGGCGCCTGCCGCCCCTGCGCCCATGGATCCTGCGGCCCCTGTCGGCAGTTTTGCCGCGGCGCCACAGATGGAAGCGTTCAGCGACCAAGCGCCGCCTGCGATGGCCAAGCCCAGGGCCGAGTCGAGCAGGATGGCCAAGCGCATGTCGGCCGCGGTCGAGCCCCGGACGCTCCAGCGGCTGGATGAGCAACTACAGACGGTATTGCGTCTGTGGGACGACGGCCAGAGCCGTGCGGCGGCCGAGCTGCTGCTCCAGCTGCATGAAAAGTATCCACAAGAGGATCTGGACGCGCGCCTGCAAGCCTTGCGTCGTCAATAACGTGCGGGGGTTGGCTGTCGCCCTGGAAAGCGCGCACTATCTGCCCAGTTTCCAGAAAGTGAGAGGCCGGTCATGGCACCCCGCATCGACCGTATAGCGGCAATGTTGAACTGCCCGATCAAGGGCGCGGATATCCGTCAGGCCATCAAGGAAAGTCGCAAGGACTTTGGCCTTGAAGAGGCTGAAGAGGGCGACGATCAAGAGGTTCAGGACGATGCCGAGCCATTGGAGCTGGGCACCAAAGCCGCCGAGGATGAATAATCCCGGCGGCTACTGGGTTCAGGTGTAAGGCAAGGCGGGCAGGTCGATGAACTCGGCGCAGGCACCGTCCGCGGTCATGCGCCGGGCCCGTTCCGGTAGCAGCCGGGCGTGGTTTTCCACTTGCCAGCGATACCAGCTCAGGCGCTGGACGATGCGCCGCCGGCAAGGCTCCGGCAGCTGCGCCAGCAGATCAGCGCTTTCGAGCGCCCAGCGGCTGCGGGTCGAGTAATAGCCGAACAGGTTTTCCCGCAGACCGAAGCAATCCTCGATGGTTTCCACAATGCTGTAGACGTAGAGCTCAAAGGCGCTGCTCAGTTGCTGTGCGCCATCGGCGTGGTCCCGCAGGTAAGCGAAAATTCCCGGCCAGTTGATGCAGTACAGGTGCTCGTCCCAATCGCCATCCCGGGTCAGGTACTGGCCCTGACCGCGAAAGAACTGGGGAATTTCCTGACGCTCCAGAGCCACTTCAAAGTTGCTTTTCATCGCGTATTCCCTTGACGTCAGTGATGCTCACGGACAGCGCCACGCATTCGATCACGCAGTCCAAGCCGATTTCCAGGCACAGGTGATAACCGGGGTTGAGGCGGGTGAGTTGGGTGCGCATGCGCCCGTCGAACCGGCTGCCACTGACTGCCAGTTCGCTGATGCCCCGGACGTTGAGCAGCAAGCTGCAATGGGTTGGGGCCTGGCTCGCCGGCCAGTTGCTAGGTACGGACAGCCGCCCCAGGGCTCCGGACAGGCACAGGCTCAGTTGTTCGCCTTGAAACACGGGGCCAGGGGTATACAGGTCATAGGGTGTGGCGGCCTCATTGAAGACCGCTCTCCAGGCCTCGCTGTTATCGATGCTGAACAGCCAGTCACGGGGACCCCGATCCATCGCCCGGCACTCTGCCAGTGAAGGTAACTGCGCGCGGGTCAGGTCTTCGTGCCACAGCTCCCGGGCCGCGATCAGCAGGCGCTGGAAGAAGTCACGGCTGTCGTCGAGCACCCCCGGCCAACTGCTGGGCCATTGATGGTCTTCGTAGTCGTCCTCGATGGGCTCCCAGACCTGTTCGAAGTCGTAGTCCGGATCATCCAGGGCCGCTTGCAGGACCTCTACCAGCCGTTGTCGATGACGGAAATTTTCCTGGGGGTAATCCCGCGCCAGCACGTAGTGGCGGATCAGGTGTTCGCGGTCTTCGGGATCATTGGGGTTGTAGCGGCTCAGTTCGGCATTGAGTGCCGCAGGCATGTCATAGCCCATGAAGCAGGTGACCCAATGATGTACTTCTGGCTCGAAGGGTGGGTTGAACGGCGGATGGTGCAGCATGGGGACCTCCTGTCCGGGGGGCTGCGAATGTAGCAAGTTGCGCCCTGCGGATACAGCTTCTGCTGACACGCCAAGAGCCCCGAGCGATGGCGCTCGGGGCTCTTGGTTGGTCGAAGGGACGGTTGCAGCGCTCATCCCGATTCAAAGGGGCGGGCGCCGAGTCGCGTCTCTCAGAGGGCGGTAATTGCCACCTGCTTTACCGCTACCGCCGGGGATACGGCGGTGAACTGTTGCAGGAGCGGCTTCCAGGTTTTCCACCAGATCGGGTCCACCAGGGTCGATGCCTGATCGTCGGTCAGAGACCACCATTCCTGTTCGCTGCGTTTATGGCCGTTGATGAACAGATGTTCTGCGGTGTAGGTCACGGTGTGGGCACCGCAGACTACGTGCTTGATCTGTGCGCCGTTGCCCAGTGCCTCGTTCATTGATGCAACATTGTGCACAGGGCTGCCATCGAGCAGCGTCCGGGTGAAGGTAGCCTTGTCCAGGTTGGCGTTGCTCAGGTTCACGTTGCTGAGGTTGCAGTCAATGAAACGAGCATTGGTCAGGTTGGCATTGCTCAGGTCCGCGCCGCGAAAATCCACGCGCTTGAAATCGCTGTCGGTCAGGTCCGCGCCACGCAGGTTCGCGCGACGAAGATCGACATCGATCCATTTGCCGTTTTCCAGGTAGGCATTGCTCAGATCGGCCTGTTGCATGTAGCAGGCGTTGAGCGAGGCGTACTGCAAAGAAGCTCCGCTCAGGTTGGTATTGGCAAAGATACAGTTGTTCAGCATGGCGCTCGAAAGGGAGGCCTTGCTCATGTTGGAGCGGCTGAACCCGGCACTGATGTTGGCGTAGTTCATGCGGACTTCACTCAGATCGGCATCCATCAGATTGGTGCTATTGAGGCTGCATTGGTTCAGATTGGCACCGCTCAGATTGATCCGATTCAGGTACGACGCCTCGATCCAGGCATGGGACAGGTCGGCGAAGGACAGATCGGTTTCTTCAAATGTGGAGTTGTACATCCTGGTTTGACGCAGGTTGGCAGAGCTCAGGTTTTCGCCCCTGAACACGTTCACATGGGTCAGGTCGATGCCATCCATATCGGCACGTTTTCCGTGTGCCGGGTTCTTCAGCCATTGCTGATGCGCTTCCAGCATTTCGGCGGCTATTTCCGGGGACGAAGGGTACTGTTGCATAGTGATTTCCTTTTCAAATTGATTGCTGGCATCGCGTCTTGGTGCGGGCAGATAAGCCTGCATGGCGTGCCAGTCGGTGCTGTGTGTCTCGCCTCCGGTATGCGCAATAGGAGCTAGACGGGACCTGTCGCGGTATTTCCTGAGCGGTACGGGCGTACGTCTACGTCGTAACGACATGAGGGGCTGACTGAGCCTGTCGGGAGAGCAGTCTTTACCTCATTCAGGGTCATGGGTGACCAGGTCAGGTAAATGTACCAACTTCTATGCATTAATCAATGCATAAATGCATATAAATTATGCATGAATATCCATTTGTGCATTAACTGCTTGATATATATGGATTTTTACTTTTGCAACAGGCGGGCATGGGGGCGGATAGAGGAGTCTTGGCGTTGTCCTTCGTGGGGAGACGCTCAGCGGGCAAACATTCCCCACCAGAACACGTGCCCGAGTATGACAATTCGCTGTTCCCGCAGCTCTTCGAAGCTGTAGGTTTCGTCCGGGTGCTCATCCCGGTTGAAGCTGCGCAAGCGGATGCCGAAGGGTAGGCGGTACAGCTGCTTCACTCGCAGTTGGCCGCGGTGGTCGAGTGCATACAGGTCGCCATCGATGATCTGGCCCAATGTTTCCCTTGAGGTATTGATGCCGACAATGGCCCCGTCGCGCAGCACTGGAAACATGCTGTTGCCGCGAGCCGTCACACATCGTGCCTGACCGGGCTCAACCTCATTGCGCAGCAGATCCTTCTTCTGAAAGCGCAGCGGTTTTTTGTGGTTGCAGCGTTCGATGGCAAACCGGCCGGAGCCCGCAGCCAGTTCCACCTCGCACAGGAAAGGCACTGCGGCCTCGTCACGCTCCGAGGTGTTGGAGTTGTCCTTGAGTTCAATGTCGGCAAGTTCGCGGGATGGCCGGGGGGGCTTCAAAGGCTGGTCGAGAAAGCCCGGTTGCAGATTGCACTCGATTTCGATCTTGCGCGCCAAGGCCTCGCCAATATTGCGCTGATGTTCGGCCCGTGCGGTAAATATCCTGGCGATATAGGACGGTTGACGGCCTATATGCTTGGCGAAATTTGCATCGATACCAGCGAAGTCGCGATCAATGATCTGGCGAATCCTGGCCCTGCGTATGTCCCTGGTATCCATGGCACGCTTCAAGTCCCTGTCCACGACGATCGAAAAACCTTATGCGAAGGTGTTCGACGCCTATTATGCATAAGTGCATTTGCCTGTGGTCAGATAAATCTGATGGATTTATCAGTACCTGCAACGGCCCAAGTCTAGGTCGTATGGTCGCCGTGGTTGATCTCGACGTTGGCTTCCACCGCGACTCCATTGAATGCACCGCGGTGTTGACCCTGTTGCAACTGCTGCAGATCACCGACACCGTCGTCCGCGACCACGTGCACACCGGCTTGCTGACGGCGCTGGACCTGGAGATCGAAGAACAGCTGAGCCCGTTCGGGGTGATGTTGAGAAAAGATGAACCGCAGAGCCGGGAGCTGGAGATTTTCTTGAACAGGCTGCGGGAGAGGGCGCGGGGGTGAGGCTGTTCTGGAAGACAGCGACGTGGCCCTGCTGGCTAGCCTGCAACTGGAAGAGGGCCGGTACCTCAAGCGCGCCACGGCGCTGTTGTTCGGCAACCAGCCTGAGCGTTTTGTCCCCGGAGCCTATATCAAGCTTGGTTTTTTTATCACTGATGACGATCTGCGTTATCAGGATGAAATTCATGGCGACCTGTTTTCCCAGGTGGAGAAGGTGCTGGAGCTACTCCACAGCAAATACCTCAAGGCATATATCCGCTACGAAGGCATTCAGCGTGTAGAGCGCTACCTGTTTCCTTTGCAGGCCCTGCGCGAAGCGCTGCTCAATGCGGTGATCCACAAGGATTACGCCAGCGGTATTCCCATCCAGATCAGTGTCTATGACCATCAGATCGTGCTCTGGAACCCTGGGCAGTTGCCTGAGCGCTGGACTCAGGAGCAATTGCTGGCCAAGCACCCTTCTCACCCTTTCAATCCGCTGTTGGCGTCGGCGTTTTTCCGTGCCGGTTACGTGGAGTCATGGGGGCGGGGGATTGAGAAAATCTTTAGTGAGTGCCGTAAGCACGGTATTGGCTCACCGTTGTTCGATATCAGTTTGTCCGGCCTGATGCTGACTTTCCGGGCCGATCCGGCCCAGTTGGTTGAAGCGCTGGGGGGAGCGGCCTTGGCGTTGCTGGAGACGACTACCCAAGAAACTACCCAAGAAACTACCCAAGAAACTACCCAAGAAACTACCCAAGAAATCAGCTCGGAAACGGTTCGAGGGCGGATCATTGTCTTGTTGCGCCAGCAACCTTCGACTACCCGGCGTGATCTGGCCAGAAGGCTTGGGCTGAGCCCTGATGGGATCAAATATCATCTGGACAAACTGCGGCTCGAAGGGGTGATCCGGCACAGGGGGCCGACTAAAGGCGGTCGTTGGGAGGTGCTTGAGTGACGGGGGGTACAGAGGAGGATCAAACCCCAGGCAAACAAAAAAGCCCCAGGCCATCAGACCTGGGGCTTTCTCGTTGAAGCTGGTGCACCCGGCGGGATTCGAACCCACGACCCCTGCCTTCGGAGGGCAGTACTCTATCCAGCTGAGCTACGGATGCAGTGCGGGCGACATCATACCTATGTCGACTCGAGGCGTCCACGCCGGCTTGCATCCCTTTTCCACAGCCCTTCGCAATCCCCGGAAACCCGGGCCGTAGCGGCAGTTTTTCCCGCTGCATCGGCCGTTCGGCCCAGCGCACCCTGCAGCCATATCCGTGCAGTCACGGGGCACAGGGAGGTGTGGGAGATGAATTGTTCCATGCAAGACGGTCTGCAGGCAGCGCTGGCGGACCATCTGTTCGAGGCGAGCTGGAAGGCGGTGCTCCCCGGGTTGCAGCGCCGCGCCCGGAAGCTGGCGCGGGGCAATGCCGATGGCGCCCAGGAGTGGCTGGCGGCCACGGCGATCAAGGCGCTGCTGTTCTTTCGCCGTTCGCCGGAGCGGATTCGCGACCCCCAGGGTTTTCTGTTCCTGGTCCTCGATCATGTGTTTGTCGACAGTTGCCGCCGACGGGCTCGAGAGCAGCGCCTGTTCGTGGATTTCGCCGATTTCGAAGAGGACCCATTGCAGCAGTTGGAGGCCCCGCAGATGTCGGTGCTGGAGCAGGTGGAGCTGCTGGAAACCCTGGCCCTGCTGAGTCGACGGGTGGCGCAATTGCCCCTCAAGAAGCGCCGACTGTTTGAACTGAAGTTTGTCGATGACCTGCCCTATCCACACATTGCCGCCGAGCTGGGGATGAACCAGCCCTTGGCGCGCAAGCATGTGCAGCTGTTACGGGCGGCGTTGCGTTGAAGCATCCGCAAGATTCACAGCAGGCCCGCTGGGGCGTTCTTGTTCAGTGAGCCTGTTTTCGACGCTGTAGCCGGCGCCGCCGTCCCTGCGGTGGGCCATTCCATCTAAGGAGAGATGTATGCCAGATCCAATGGTCAACTCGCAGATCACCGATGCCGTCACCCAGACCAACGTCAAGGTGGTGGCCGAAGCCCCGGCCCAGGCCATCGCCTCGTTGTATCAGGTGGCCAGCCACTCGGCGGGCCTGTCGTTGCAGAACGCGGTCAACAGCCAGCAGGCGCTCAATCAGATTTCCAACGCGGTGGTGTCCAAGGCCGTGGCGCTGATCATGGCGATCGGCGAGTAGGGCTGATCGCCCGGGAGAATCGTCATGGCGTGGTTCAAGAAGAAAACCCCA
>NZ_MOAK01000054.1:71759-72120 GCF_003732485.1 Pseudomonas protegens | reverse complement strand
CAGCCGCGGCCGATGAATCCGCGAGCGCGGCGGCCGGCCCCGGTATGGCGGCTGAAGCGGTCGCGCCTCAGGCGGCGAGTGAGCCCGCGTCGACGGGCACCGATTCGGCGCCCGACCCTGCGCCTTCACCGCCGTCCGCCGCTGCTGCGCAACCTTCGGTGATGGAGACGATGAACGCGCAGTGGCTGAAGCAGGTCGGCACGCCCGGCACCGACAGCACCGATGCCCTCAACAGCCAGATCGTCCAGGCGGTGCAGTTCACCAATGCCCAGACCTTCAGCTATGCCCCGGCGCAGATCGCGATAGCCCCCGACATGATGATCAGCCAGGCTGCCGGCCTGGTGGCGCAGTCGGCCGCAGG
>NZ_MOAK01000054.1:65768-71712 GCF_003732485.1 Pseudomonas protegens | reverse complement strand
AAGCAGATGACCGAGAACATCGTCAAAGAGAACGTGAAAGGCGCCGCCGAGGATGCGCTTGGCGTCCTCGCCACCGACCTGATGGTGGGTGCGGCGGCCGCGGTGGCCGCTGCTGCGGGCGCCATGGAAGCCGAGGCAGCGAGTGTGGCCATCGACAAGATTGACGCCAGTATCGCCAAGTACAGCGCCACCCTGGCCAATCGACCGTCGTCATCCTGAACACATCCCCCGGGCGCGCAAGGCGCTCGGGGGTGATGTGTCCGAGAGGCGTGTGCCCATGCGTCCTCTCTTGTCACCCCCTGGCGTTGAAGTTCGACGGACCCGGTGCCCAGCCCTTCAACGTCATTCATCAATAAGGAGCATGAAATGGCGAATGAAGACCCCAAGGCGGTAGCGACCATCCTCAGTTTTGCCGAAACCTATTTGAAGCGCCCGTTGACCGTTGTCGAACGCCAGGTGCTGGAAGCCTTTGTGCAGAACAAGTCGGTGGATCTGGTCCAGGCCTCGCAGAACAGTATCGATCAGGCCCGTCAGCGTGCCCTGGATGTGATTCAGGCAGACGAGCAGCGCACTCGGCAGTTGATCGAGCAGTTAGCCGGTCCCGCAGCCCCCGGCCCCGACAATCCCCAGACCCGCGACCTGCTGCTCCAGCAATTGCTCAGCGCGGCCGGCGCCCAGGCGCAGGTCCAGGCCCCGGCTTCCGCTCCTGCTCCGACTCCGGCTTCACCGCCCCCGGCCCCGGCGGATGATCCGGCGCTCAAGGCATTGATCGGCACCCTGGTGCAACAGGAGGTGAAAGCCGCCATCGAAGCGCGAATGGCCGAGCTGGCGCAAAAGGTCGAGGACACCCTCAAGCAAGTGACTGCCGGCACTGGGCAATAAGCCCCCCCTGAAATAACCGCAAGCCCCCTCGGGAGCCTGGTTCACAGCCCCAGGGCTGCCACGTTCACTCAATGACACGGAATGCTCCGTGTGCCTAACAAAGGAAGTTGAGCCATGCCACTTGTAAACGAACAAATCACCGATGCCGTCACCCAGACCAACGTCAAGGTCGTCGCTGAAGCGCCGGCCATGGCGATGGGCACCATCTACCAATCCATGGCCCAGGCCACCGCGATCCTGTTCCAGAACTCGGTTTCGGCGCAGCAGCAGCAAAATACCCTGGCCCAGGCGGCCACCAACCAGGGCGTGATGCAGATCTACAGCGTCGACACCACCGCCGGGGCGGCGGCCACCGAAAAAGTCGCCCAGGGCGGAGTCTCCGACAACCTCACCAGCCTGCTGACGGTTCTCAAGTCCTTTCAGAGCTGATGGCTGAAAGCCTGATTTTCCGTTGAACCTACCTGCTGAAAAAATGGAGTTTTTATGAGCACAGTCAGTCCGCAAATCACCGATGCCGTCACCCAGACCAACGTCAAGGTCGTCGCCGAAGCGCCGGCCATGTCGATGGGTACCATCTATCAGTCCATGGGCCAGTCCGTGGCTATCCTGTTCCAGAACTCGGTTTCGGCGCAGCAGCAGCAAAACACCCTGGCCCAGGCGGCCACCAACCAGGGCGTGATGCAGATCTACAGCGTCGACACCACCGCCGGAGCGTCAGCCACCGAGAAAGTCGCCCAGGGCGGCGTGGCCGACAACCTCACCAGCCTGTTGACGGTGCTCAAGTCGTTCAGTAGCTGATCCTTCCTCTGGCGACACGCCAACGCCCCCGTGGTCTGCAGGCCCCGGGGGCGTTGTCTTTTGCCCGGCAGCATGGGAGGTTGATGCGGATTTTTTACCGCTAGGCGCCTTTACGTTCTTTTTTTCGAACAGCCTATTGTCCTTTACCCCCGTTGACCCTAGGATTCGTTTGAGATTTCAAACGCTCTTGCCTGGGTGCCCAAACGCACGTCTATCCTTGTGTGCGACATTTTCGTGCTTTTACCCAGTGAACGATTTTCCTGACGGCAGCTTTGTCCAGGGCTTGCAGACGCGCCAGCGCGGTCCATGCCTGACAGGGCGCCTTTTTTACAATCACAATTCGCCCCGCGTATGCGCGGTGCTGTTAAGGAAGCCGACATGCAGCTCAAAGACGCCCAGTTGTTCCGCCAACAAGCCTTCATCGATGGAGCTTGGGTCGACGCGGACAACGGTCAGACGATCAAGGTCAACAACCCCGCTACCGGTGAAATCCTCGGTACCGTACCCAAGATGGGCGCTGCCGAAACCCGCCGCGCCATCGAAGCCGCCGACAAGGCCCTGCCGGCCTGGCGTGCCCTGACCGCCAAGGAGCGCGCCACCAAGCTGCGCCGCTGGTATGAGTTGCTGATCGAAAACCAGGACGACCTGGGTCGCCTGATGACCCTGGAGCAGGGCAAGCCGCTGGCCGAAGCCAAGGGCGAAATCGCTTACGCGGCTTCCTTTATCGAGTGGTTCGCCGAAGAAGCCAAGCGCATCTACGGTGACGTGATTCCGGGCCATCAGCCCGACAAGCGCCTGATCGTGATCAAGCAGCCGATCGGCGTGACCGCAGCCATCACCCCGTGGAACTTCCCGGCGGCGATGATCACCCGTAAAGCCGGCCCGGCCCTGGCCGCCGGTTGCACCATGGTCATCAAGCCTGCTTCGCAAACCCCATTCTCGGCCCTGGCCCTGGTAGAACTGGCGCACCGTGCCGGGATTCCGAAAGGCGTGCTGAGCGTGGTCACCGGCAGTGCCGGCGACATCGGCGGCGAGCTCACCAGCAACCCGATCGTGCGCAAGCTGTCGTTCACCGGCTCCACCGAAATCGGTCGCCAGCTGATGGCCGAATGCGCCAAGGACATCAAGAAAGTCTCCCTGGAGCTGGGCGGCAACGCGCCGTTCATCGTGTTCGACGACGCGGACCTGGATAAGGCCGTCGAAGGCGCGATCATCTCCAAGTACCGCAACAACGGCCAGACCTGCGTCTGCGCCAACCGCCTGTACATCCAGGATTCGGTGTACGACGCCTTCGCCGAGAAATTGAAGGCAGCAGTGGCCAAGCTGAAGATCGGCAACGGCCTGGAAGAAGGCACCACCACTGGCCCGCTGATCGACGAAAAAGCCGTGGCCAAGGTCCAGGAACACATCGCCGACGCCCTGAAAAAAGGCGCGACCCTGCTGGCCGGTGGCAAGTCCATGGAAGGCAACTTCTTCGAGCCGACCATCCTGGTCAACGTGCCCAAGGATGCGGCCGTGGCCAAGGAAGAAACCTTCGGCCCACTGGCGCCGCTGTTCCGCTTCAAAGACGAAGCCGAAGTCATCGCCATGTCCAACGACACCGAGTTCGGCCTGGCGTCCTACTTCTATGCCCGCGACCTGGGCCGTGTGTTCCGCGTGGCCGAAGCCCTGGAATACGGCATGGTCGGGGTCAACACCGGTTTGATCTCCAACGAAGTGGCGCCGTTCGGTGGCATCAAGGCTTCTGGCCTGGGCCGTGAAGGTTCCAAGTACGGGATCGAGGATTACCTGGAAATCAAGTACCTCTGCCTGGGTATCTGATCCGGTTTCAAGCGCCGGGGGCACGAGAGCGCTGTCCCCCTGCGCAGCTTTAAAAAACGCACTTTTCAAGGTGGCCCGGGACCGCTCCGGCAGTCGATCATCGCATGCTGTCGCAGGCGCTTCCCCGCCCCGCAACCCTTGAATCACACCGCTGTAGCAGCGGTGAATGAGGACACTATGAGCAAGACCAACGCATCTTTGATGAAACGCCGTGAAGCCGCTGTACCGCGCGGTGTTGGCCAGATTCACCCGATCTTCGCCGACAGCGCGAAGAACGCCACCGTCACCGACGTTGAAGGCCGCGAGTTCATCGACTTCGCCGGCGGTATCGCGGTACTGAACACCGGTCACGTGCACCCGAAGATCATCGCCGCGGTGACCGAGCAGCTGAACAAGCTGACCCACACCTGCTTCCAGGTCCTGGCCTACGAGCCTTACGTGGAGCTGTGCGAGAAAATCAACGCCAAGGTGCCAGGTGATTTCGCCAAGAAAACCCTGCTGGTGACCACCGGTTCCGAAGCCGTCGAGAACGCCGTGAAGATTGCCCGTGCCGCCACTGGCCGCGCCGGCGTGATCGCCTTCACCGGCGCCTACCACGGCCGCACCATGATGACCCTGGGCCTGACCGGCAAGGTCGTGCCGTACTCGGCCGGCATGGGCCTGATGCCAGGCGGCATCTTCCGCGCGCTGTACCCGAATGAACTGCACGGCGTGAGCATCGACGACTCCATCGCCAGCATCGAGCGCATCTTCAAGAACGACGCCGAGCCCCGTGATATCGCTGCGATCATCATCGAGCCGGTACAGGGCGAAGGCGGCTTCTACGTCGCGCCCAAAGAGTTCATGAAGCGCCTGCGCGCCCTGTGCGACCAGCACGGCATCCTGCTGATCGCTGACGAAGTACAGACCGGCGCCGGTCGTACCGGCACCTTCTTCGCCATGGAACAGATGGGCGTTACCGCCGACCTGACCACCTTCGCCAAGTCCATCGCCGGCGGCTTCCCGCTGGCCGGTGTCTGCGGCAAGGCCGAGTACATGGACGCCATCGCTCCAGGCGGCCTGGGCGGCACCTACGCCGGTAGCCCGATCGCTTGTGCGGCGGCCCTGGCGGTGATGGAAGTGTTCGAGGAAGAGCACCTGCTGGATCGCTGCAAGGCGGTGGGCGAACGCCTGGTGACCGGCCTCAAGGCCATCCAGGCCAAGTACCCGGTGATCGGTGAAGTGCGTGCCCTGGGCGCGATGATCGCGGTGGAACTGTTCGAGAATGGCGACAGCCACAAGCCGAACGCCGCTGCCGTGGCCCAGGTTGTGGCCAAGGCTCGCGACAAGGGCCTGATCCTGCTGTCCTGCGGCACCTACGGCAACGTTCTGCGGGTTCTGGTTCCGCTGACCTCGCCGGACGAGCAGTTGGACAAAGGCCTGGCCATCATCGAAGAGTGCTTCGCTGAACTGGCGTGACCTTGGGGCCTGAAGGCCCGTTGTGAAAAAGCCGCTGGCGCCTCGGGCCCCAGCGGCTTTTTCTTGCCCGGGTTTCAGGCCTCGGCCAGCCAGCCCGCCAGGCGTTGCCGGACCTCGGGGTCGAAGAGCTGGTGATGGTCCATCCACTCATCGTTGAACACCGTGTCCAGGTACTTTTCCCCGCCGTCGCAGACCAGCGCCACGATGACGCTTTGCGCCGGGCAGTCCTGAGCCTGCCTGAGCGCGTGGTAGATCACCCCTCCGGCAGAGCCGCCCACCAGCAGGCCATGCTGCCGCGCCAGGTAGCGGGCGGTTTCGAAGGCCTCGGCATCGGTGACTTTCAGGCCGCGATCGATCAGCGGGTAATCGATCAGCGCGCCGATCTCGGCGCCTTCCGGCGTGCCGGTGCCGGACTGCAGGTAGGGTCCGCCGGGGCCACCGAAAATCACCGAGCCCGCAGGTTCCACGCCCACCACCTGGAGCTGCTGGTGGTGCGCCTTGAGGGCGCGGGCGGTGCCACACAATGAGCCGCCGGTGCCCACCGCGCCGAACAGGTAGTCCAGGCGCTCGCCGAGGACGCCGTGGAGCTCCTCGGCCAGGGCCCGGTAGCCGTTGGCGTTGGCCGGATTGTGGTGCTGCTGGGTCCAGTAGGCGCCCTGTTCCCGGGCGATGCGCTCGGCGGTGGCGTCGCGGTCGGCGGTGGCCAGCCCGCCTTCCGGGCAGCCCACACGCACCAGTTGGGCGCCGAAGGCCTGCATGCCGCGCAGCTTTTCCGCGCTGGAGTGATGATCGACCACGGCGGTAAAGCGATAGCCACGCTCGGCGGCGATCAACGCCAGGCCCAGGCCGGTATTGCCAGAGGTGGATTCGACGATCCATCCACCGGGCTGCAACAGGCCCTGGGCTTCGGCTTCGTCGATCATTTGCCGGGCCATGCGGATTTTCGCGGTGCCGGTGGGGTTGAACTGTTCCAACTTGAGCAGCA
>NZ_MOAK01000054.1:41962-65718 GCF_003732485.1 Pseudomonas protegens | reverse complement strand
GATCGGAAACCTGGTGCTTGATGGCGGAGTCGGGTTGTCGCGAATGCATGGTGACCTCGAAAGAGTGAGCGGGCAGGAAACGGGTCTCAGGTCAGACAACTGCGGTCGGGCCGCGCCGGTGGATTCAGCGCAGCGCCTGTACGGCACGCTGCAATCCGGCGAGCAAGCGCCTGTTGTCCTCGGGCTGGCCGAGGGTCATGCGGATGCAGGTTTCGTAGCCCGGCTCACGCCAGGCCTTGATGATCATGGCTTGCTCTAGCAGGCGGCGGTCGACCTCCAGGGCATTGACCCCGGTATCGATGAACAGGAAGTGGGTGCGCGAGGGCGCCACCTTGAATCCCGCAGCGCGGAGGGCCTCGATCATGGGCGCCCGCAGCTGTGCGGCAAAGGCACGGCTGCGGGCCACATGCTGCTGGTCGCCGAGGGCCGCGATGGCGGCCTGCTGGGCCAGCTGGTTGATGTTGTAGGGGGTGCGCACCCGGTCCAGGGCGGCCACCAGGCTGGCGTCGCTGGCAATCCCATAGCCCACTCGCAGCCCGGCCAGGCCATAGGCCTTGGAGAAGGTGCGCAGGACGATCCAGGGGCGCGGCTGGGCGCGTAACAGGCCCAGCACCTCGGGGAAATCCGGGTCGGCGCAGGCGAACTCGTAGTAGGCCTCATCGATCACCAGCAGGGTATCGCTGGCGGCTGCATCGATCAGCCGAGCCAGGGTCTGCTGATCGAAGATGGTGCCCAGGGGGTTGGACGGATTGCTGATCAGCAGCATCTTGCTCGGGGCGGCCAGGGCGCTGCGCCAGGCGCCGAGGTTGCAGGAAAAGTCCGGGTGTGGCGCGACCTTGGTCACTTGCGCCGCCATCATCAAGGGGAAGATTTCGTGCAGGCCGAAGCACGGCGCCTGGGTCACCACCCGATCACCCGGGTCGAGAAAGGCCAGGCACAGCAGCTCCAGCAGGTTCTCCGAACCGTTGCCGATGATTAGGTGGCCGGGGTCGGTGTCGAGCCGTTCCCCCAGGGCCCGGCGCAGCGCCAGGCAGGCCGGGTCGGGGTACAGGCCGAGCCGCTCGGGGCGGTAGTCGCGCAGCACTGCGAGGGCGGCGGGGGCGACGCCCAAGGGGTTCTCATTGTTGCTGAGCTTGAGCAACGGTTGCCCGGCGCAGCGTTGCGCCACTTGCTCCGGGTCCGCTCCGGGGTCGTACAGGGGCAGGGCTTGCACGCTGGCGCGCAGCAGCTTGAGGACGACGGCGGATCGGTCGAGGGTCATGTCGGTTCCTTGGCAGCATGCATGCCGCCTGCTTGGGTTTGGCTCGGATGACGCTGGGCCAGCAAGGCCTTGATCTGGCGCTCGAACGACAGCACCAGCAGCAGCGCGGTGACGGCGAGGCCGATGGCCAGGCCGACCCAGATGCCGAAGAGGCCGTTCGCCGCCAGCACGCCCAGGCCATAGGCGGCGGGCAGGCCCACCAGCCAGTAGCCGTACAGGGACAGACGAAAGGGCCCAGCGGTGTCGCCGAGGCCCCGCAGGATGCCGTTGCCGATGTTCTGCGCGGCATCGAAGAACTGCAGCACCGCGGCAATTAGCAGGCCGCTGGCGGTCAGGCTCAGCACTTGGTGGTTGGCGGCCTGTTCAGCGGAAATGAACAGCGCCACGATCTGCTGCGCGAACAGCAGGTAGAGCACCGCGAACAGCAGCATCAGCGCCGCGCCGGCCACCAGGCCCATGTGCCCCAGCTGGCGGGCACGGGCGTACTGGTTGGCGCCGAAGGCTTCGCTGATATGGATCGAGGCGGCGTGGGAGATCCCGGCCGAGAACATGAAGACGATGTAGATGATCTGGTTGAGCACCGTTTGCGCGGCCAGCGCCTCCATGCCCAGGGTACCGATCAGCAGGGTCAGTACGCTGAAGAAGCCGGCCTCCGAAGCGTAGGTGCCGGCAATCGGCAGGCCGAGCTTCCACACTGCGCCCAGGGTCGCCCAGGAGCAGCGCAGCTGCTTGAGGTCGAAGTACTGGGCGAGCTGGCGGTCCTTCAGCACCACCCCGAGAAACATCAGCAGCGACAGCAGGAACACCAGGCTGCTGGTCAGCGCCACGCCCTTGAAGCCCAGGGCCGGCAGGCCGAACTTGCCGAAGACCAGCCCGTAGTTCAGCCCGGCGGTGAGGGCGATCGACACCAGGGTAATGGCCAACAGCGGCCCGGGGCGTTTCAGGCCGACGGTGAAGTGCCGCAAGGTCTGGAACCACAGGCAGGGCAGCAGGCCGGGGGCGATGATGGCGAGGAACTGCACCGTGTCCCGGGCCACCTGCGGGTCCTGCCCGAGCCAGACCAGGGGCCGCTCCAGAAGCAGCAGTACGGCAATGAACAGCACGCCACTGAGGGTTGCCCAGAACAGCCCGGCCACCAGCAGTTGGCGGATCTGTTCATGATCCTGGCGCGCGTTGGCCTGGGCCACCAGGTTGCTGACGCCGGTCACCAGGCCGGTGCCGGTGGTGCGCAACTGGTTGAACAGGGCGATGGCCAGGCCGCCGGCGGCAATCTCCCGGGCACCCAGAGTGCCCAGGACCACGATGTCAATGGTGGTCAGGGCAACGTGGGCCAGGTTGGTCAGGATCAGCGGGCAGGCGAGCAGCAGCAGCGGAAGGAACTCCTGGCGCCACGGGGATTGGCTGCGGGATGTCGGGCTCACCATAGCTTGACCCTCTGCCCGCGATGCTTGGCCAGGGCCAGGTCCGCCAGGTATCGGCCCAGGGCCACGTCGGTGACCACCATGCCGCTGTTGTAGGCGAAGACAATGTCCCGTTCATGGCGGCGTGCCGGGGCATGGCCGAGGAGGATGTCCGGCAGTTGCGCGTCCACCTCCGGCAGGCTGCCGTCGGCGGCGGCAAGGTCGGCGCTGGTGACACGCATCTGCGCGCTGTCGGTGGCGATGCGGTAGTCGGCGCCATGCAGCACATCGGCATCGATGCCGTAGCCCACCAGCACCGCCACGGCACCGGGCTTGAGCCAGGCCCGCTTGACCTGGTGGCGGGCGGTCAGGCCGGCCACGCCGAGAATGATGTCGGCGTCCGCGGCGGCCCGCGGCAAGTCTTCGACCACCTCGACATCGCGCCCCGGGCAGTGGTGCCGGAGGTTTTCGCGTACCGCCTGCAGGCCGTCGGTGTAGTGCCCGTAGACCTGCAGGCGCTGCAGCCCGGGCAAGGCGGCCAGGAGCATCGGCAGGGCGATCTGCCCCTGCGCGCCGCTGCCCACCACCAGTGCCGTGCGGGCGTCGGGGCAGGCGGCCCGGGCCATCAGCGCCGAGGTCGCGCTGGTGCGCATCGGCCCCAGCTGGGCGACGTCCATCAGGGCGATGGGCTGGCCGCTGCGGTCGTCGCAGAGAAAAATGAAGGAGTGAAAGCGGTAGGCGTCGCGCTGGCGTTGCGGGTCATGCTCGTACACCACCTTGAAGCCCAGTGTCTGGCTGGCCCCATCGCGCCCTACCATGGAGTAGCTGATGGAGTGCTGGTCCGCCGGTTCGACGATGGTTTTCAGCGGGTTTTGCGAGTCGCCGTTGCGCAGGGCGACATAGGCCTGTTCCACCACCTTGAGCACGTCCTCGTGACGCACTCCCAGATCCTCCAGGTCGGCCTGTGCAAGCAACCACAGTTCGCCGGGCGCGGCGTATTGCGTTGAGCGGTTCATCCTGACTCCTTCTTGGCAAACAAAACCTCACGCCAGCCCGTCGAGCTTCCAGCGCAGGGAGGGGCCGTCGAGTTCGATGACGACCTTGTGCGGCAGCCGGGCTTCATGAAACGGCGACTCGTTGGAGTCCATCTGGTAGCCGGCGGTATTGAGGTAGACCAGCAGGTCGCCGGGGCGCACCGGGTGGTCGAAACGGATCTTGCGCCAGGTCAGCATGTCGGACTCCAGGCAGGTGGAGCCGCCGACACAGGCGACGAAGGGCGCGGCCGGACGGGGCTCGGCGGGCAGCAGCAGGGGGTCGGGCAGGAACTCGCTGTTGAACCACTGCTCCGAGAGGCTGAAGCTGCTGCCCTGCACGGTGATCAGGGCGTAGCCGTCATCCCGGTCCTTGACCCCCTGGACGCGAAAAACGCTGATCCCGGCCTGGTCGAGCAGCGCCCGGCCGGGCTCGATCATCAACTCGATGGCGTAACGCTCGGCCTTTTGCGCCAGGCTCATGGCCGCATCCACCGGGGTCGCGAGAATGTCCGCCAGGGCGTCGGCGGTGGCGCGTGGTGCACCGTAGGGATAGAAGCCGCTGAAGGTGCGAGCGCCGTGGTAATGACTGGGGTGATCCTGTTCGAGGAAGCGCGCCCAGGCCTGGGGATGGACGTATTGCACGGCAAAGCCGCCACCCAGGTTGAGACGCTTGCAATGCTCCAGGCCCGCCGCACGGGTGTTCACGCAGAGGTCGAGCAACTGGCTCGCGGTCTGGGCGCGCTGCTCGCTGGAATAGCCGCCGAGGTGAAAGGAAAACCCCGTCAGGCACAACCACCGAGGGTGCTCCCGGCACAGTGCAATGGCCTGCGCCGACTGTTGCGGATTCAGGCCGAAGCGGCTCTGTGGCTGGCTTTCGGGTAGATAGCGCAGCAGTAGCCGGGCCTGCTGCTCGCGGCGGCGCGCCAGGTGCAGCAGACGCTGCAATTCACTGGGCGAGTCGATGGCCAGCAGGCATTGGTGGCTCAGGCACAGTTCCAGCAGACGCTCGCTTTTCTCCGGACCGGAGACGCCGATGGCCCGGCCCGGCACGCCGCCGCCCAGGGCCTTTTCCAGCTCGCCGACGCTGGCCACATCGACGCCGATGCCCGCTTGGCAGCAGGCCTGGATCAGGCAGTCGGCCTTGTTGGCCTTTTTCGCAAACAGCAGCGAGCCCCTGGCCGGCGCCTGTTCGAAGGCGCGCTGGAACTGGCGGATGTTGTCGGTGAACACCTGCGGCAGCATCAGGTGCAAGGGCGAACCCAGGCCCTGCACCAGGCTGTGCAGCGTTTCCGGGTGCTGGCCCAGCAGGTCGTCGACGCGGGGGTGCCGCCGGCTGCTCAGGGGGGCGGACGGCTGGGGTGCGGTGGCGCGGGAAGGCTGTTGCATGACTGACGTTTTCATCCTTGGCAGAGTCGCTGACGTCGGCAGCCGGGTGCCGATGCGGTGTCAGGTCAGAATTCGAAGCGCGCCGAGAAGAAGACCTCGCGCTCGCGCCCCACTTCCAGGCCGCCCTGGTAGTAGGTGCTGGCGTAGTAGTAGGTATTGGTCAGGTTCTTGCCGTGGACCCGGTAGGTCACCGGCGTTCCGCCCAGCCGGGTGCGATAGCTGGCGCCGGCATCGAGCAGGGCGTAGCCGGGGATGTAGCCGCTGTTCTGGGCGTCCACCGGGCGGCTGCCGACCAGGCTCAGGGTGCTGTCCAGGGACAGGCCGGGAATGCGTTGCAACTGGTATTCGGCGCCGAAGGTGCCTTTCCATTTCGGCACGCCTTCGGTGCGGTTGCCGGCGACGCTGAGGTCGTCCACGTCTTCCAGGCGGGTTGCCAGGTAGGCCAGGTTGGCGTCAAGGGTCAGCGACTCGGTCGGCCGGTCCCTCAGGTTCAGCTCGATGCCGCGGTGGCGATACTGGCCCTTGCTGACGAAGGTGTTGCTGGTGTCCAGGTAGCTGGCGTTGCGGCGGATCTCGAAGAGCGCCAGGCCCAGGCTGAAGCGCGAGCTGAGTTGGGTCTTGAGCCCGACTTCGTATTGCTCGGACTCGATGGCATCGGTGGGCTGGTTCTTGTTGGTGGCATTCCAGGGCGCGTAGTCGCCTTTTTCCAGGCCGCGGGAATAGCTCAGGTAGGTCATCAAGCTTTCCTGCGGGCGGTAGATCAGGGCGGCGCTGGGAACGAAGACGTCATGGCTCTGGGGCAGGGCGCTGGCCGACAGGTGATCGGCGCGGTACCAGATGTAGCGCCCGCCGAGCAGCACCTGGAACTGCTCGTTGAGGGAAATCAGGTCGCTGGCGAAGACCGAGCTTTCCTTGATCCGCGAGACGAACTCGATGTCGTTCTCCGGGCCGAAATGATGCTTGGGCGGCTGCACCGGATGGAGGATGTTGCCCACCGAAACGTCACCAACGCTGATGCCGGGTGTGGCGCTGTTGATATCGTCCCAGGCCGGGCTGCGGTCCTTGAACTGCTTGTAGCCGGTGCCCAGGAACACATCGTGGTAGAAGGTGCCGGTGCTGAACTTGCCCGCCAGGTAGGACTGCAGCGACCAGGTGCTGAACACCTCGCCGCGGGAAACGTAGAGGTCGGCGGCGCCGATATCGCCATTGGGCTGGATGCTGAACAGGTCGTTGTAGCCGCCGTGGCGTTCGACCCGCGAGTAGTTGGCCTGGGTGATGGAGGTCCAGTTGTCGCTGAGGCTGTATTCGAACTTGGCGTCGAGGTTCTTGCCCTCGGTCTGGTGGCGGAACCATGAACCGGTGAGCAGGTCGCGGCGGTTGATTTTCGGCGGCCTGACGTAGCTCGAGGCATCCAGCGGGTTGGCGCGGTGGCTCTGGTCGGCCCGCAGCAGGGGATCGGCCACCGTGGATTTCCACGACCAGTCGCCGTTGAGTTGCAGCAGTGCGCGGTCGTTGAAGCGCCAGTCGGTGGCCAGGCCGATGAACTTGCGCTCCATGTCCCGGGCGTGATTGTAGTTGCCGTTCTTTTCGTAGCCGGCATTCAGGCGGTAGCCGAAGGCGCCGTCGGCGGTGGAGTTGCTGTTGTCGATGGCAATGTAGCGCCCGGTCAGGGACGAGCCCTGCAGCGTCAGGTTGAGCAGGGGGTCGAGGGTCGGGCGCTTGAGGATGTAGTTGATCGTGCCACCGGGGGAGTTGACCCCGTACAGGAACCCCGACGGGCCCTTGAGCACGTCGATGCGCTCGACGTTTTCCAGGGGCACGTCATGGTGCGGGGCCAGGGCCAGGCCTTCGCGGCGGATGGTGTTGAAGTTATCCATGGCAAAGCCGCGCAGGCGGAAGTTGTCGAAGCCGCTGCCGGCGGAAGCACTGAGGATCGAGGGGTCCAGGCTGAGCACATCGACGGCGGTACGCGCCGACAAGCCGGCGATGGTCTTGGCGTCGTAGCTCTGGATCACCAGGGGGATCTCCATGGCCGTCTTGGCGCCGAAGGCGCCGGCATTCACCTCGTAGGCATCGTTGAGGGGCGGGGCGAGGATATGGCTGGTGTCCAGGTTCAAGGGCTCGGCCTTGCGTTCTGCCCGGACTTCCTGCGCTGCGGCGGCAGGCAGGCTGCACCAGGCTGAAAAGACGCCGGCCAAGACCGTGAATGCACAACGCGGCGTTGATCCGTACAACTCGTTCATCTGTAGTCCCTTAACTCGACGGAACATGAAGTTCGCCGCTGCCCATTCTGCCTTGGCTCGTTGATGAGCCCTGTTCTGCCGAGGCCGAAAACCTTGCTGGCGCCCATTTCATGTGTGAGAATTATTCTCGAATGAAACATTATAACGTTTTTATTTTTCGTGCAAGGCTCTCCCCTGATGATCGTTCCAAAACTCTGGAACCTAGGGGCTGGCGGGAGTGCTGATAAGCCGTTTACCAAGCACTTTTCCTGGTTTTTGCGAGGCTGTTGGCGTTTTTGCCTGTATGAATCCGCTTGCTTTGACTAAGGTGCACCCATAGTTACCGGAGCGTGCTGCATGACCGCTGTTGATTTACCCGCCGTACCTCGTGTGCTGATTGCCGAGGCCGATCCCTGGTCCCGTGATCTGCTCAAGCAAGTGCTGCTCAACGTTCGCTGTGATGCGCGCCTGGATCTGTGTGCCGACGGTCAGGAAGCCCTGGAACTGTTGAGTGCCAAACCCTATGACCTGGTCATTGCCGACTGGGAGTTGCCGGGCATCGACGGCCTCGCCTTGCTGCGCTCCGTGCGCCAGCGCAAGCGCAACCCGTTGCAGCCATTCATTCTGCTCAGCGTGCGCAGCGACAGTGCCAGCGTGCGCGAGGCGTTGCCCCTGGCGCCTACCGCCTACCTGACCAAACCCTTGAACATGGAAGGCCTGACCCAGCGCCTGCAGGGACTGCTGCTGGATGCTGGCCAGGAAGTTTCCTGCGAGGTGCCGGCCCTGGCTCCGGGCATGACCCTGTGGACGTTTCTCGAGCGCCGCCGCGAGATCGCCGACGGCGCCCCGTTGCTGACCGACGTGCAATTGGCGGTCAAGCGCAGCCTCAACCTCGACGGACTGGACCTCAAGCTGCTGGAGGAGGAGATCCGTACCGATCCCCAGGTCACTGCAGTGCTGATCGCTGCGGCCAACAGCGCCGCGCAACACAATGGCGGAGGCGTGCAGACCCTGTCCCAGGCCCTGCATCGCCTGGGCACCGGACAGAGCATGAACCTGATCCTCGGCCTGGCCCTCAAGCGCAGTGCGCGCCTGAGCGATCCGGACCTGTCCGACTACGCCGAGCGTTATTGGGGGCTGTCACTGCACACGGCTGAATACGGTCGGACCCTGGCCCGCCTGCTGGACCTGGACCAGGAGCGCTGCTACTGCGCCGGCCTGTTGCACCGTCTGGGTGACCTGGCGCTGCTCAGGTGCCTGCAAGAGTGGAAGCAGGCCGGAGGCGAACTGGATGACCAGGAAGAGATCGGCGACGCCCTGGAGCGTTTTGGCGCCGCCTATGGCTCGGCCCTGCGTACCCGCTGGCGCATGCCCCTGGAGCTGCGTGAGCTGATCGCCTCGATCTACCAGTTGGGCGGTGGCGTCTATTCCCGCGAAGCCCTGGTGATGAACCTGGCGGCGCAGCTGGCGCGGCTGACCGAACATGAAGGGGTGGAGGAGATTGCGCGTTGCAAGAGCGCACGGCTGCTCAAAGTCGGCCTGCCGGAGCTGACCCGCCTGCGCAAAGGCTGATCCGCCGTAGGGGATGGCGGTCAGCCGCTGACGATGCGGTTCTTGCCTTGACGCTTGGCTTCGTACATTGCCGCGTCGGCGCGGGCAAACAGGCTGTCGAGGCTTTCGTCTTCGTGCTGCAGGCTGGTCAGGCCCTGGCTGACGGTGATGCTGAAGACCTGGCCCTGGTGGCTGAAGCTCTGGCGCTGAATCTCCCGCTGCAGACGCTCGGCCACCTGGCGTGCCATGTCCGCGGCGCAACCGGGAAACACGGCGGCAAACTCTTCCCCGCCGATGCGTCCGAACAGATCGCCCCGACGCAGTGCTGCACGTCCGCTCTCGGCAATGCGCTGCAGAACGATGTCACCTTCGGGGTGGCCATAGGTGTCGTTGATCACTTTGAAGTCATCGATATCCAGCAGCAGGAAGGCCAGGGGCGAGCCTTGCAGCCGCGCCTGCTCGAATTCGCGGTTGGCGCATTCGAAGAAGTGCCGGCGGTTGCTGCTCTGGGTCAGTACATCAGTGGTGGCCAGGCGTTGCAGCTCGGCCTCCAGCTGTTTCTTGTCGGTGATGTCTTCGGCAATGCCCACCACGATCAGGCGCTGGCCGGGCTCGGCATTGCGGTTGATGAAGCACTTGTCGCTGAGCCAGCGTACCTGGCCTTCGGCGTCGATGATGCGGTACTCGCGATCTTCCACCGCGCCTTTTTCCAGCACCTGGGCCAGGCTGCGCTCGGCGTATTCCAGGTCATCGGGATAGATGCTGTCGCGCCATTGGTTGCTGTCCGCCAATAGCAGGCCCGCGGGACGCCCGAAAATTCGCTCATAGGCCGGGCTGACATAGAGCACCTGGCGATGTTCCCAGTCATAGGCCCAAAGCACCGCGTTGACGCTGACCAGCAAGGAGCTGAACAGCTGCTCGCGCTCGGTCAGGCGAGCAACTTCGCCTTGGGCGTGCATCAGGGCCATCAGGGTGTGCGCGGCCTCGGGCCACTGGGGAAGGGAGGATGGAGTGTGTGGGTTCTTATTGACCATCGGCACAGATCTCAAAAGGTGTGCCGCGCCAAGTTCGACAGCGGCTACAACCAAGCCCGCCTGGGTGGCGAAGTGTTGCTTGAGATAGGGGATCGGACGCTAAGTTCCCGGCCGTGACGGCGATACTGCGAGCGCCCGCCGGACGGTCGGAACAGCCCCTCGCCAGCTTGTGGCGAGGGGCTTTGGCTCAGGCTGCGTTGGGGCGCAGGGAGTAGGTTTTCAGCTGATTGGCAAAGTCCCGCAGCGACTGGATACCGCTGGCCTCGGCCTCGTGGACCCAGTCCTTGATCGCCGCCAGCATGTCGTGGCCGTTGGCGCTGGTCTTGACCCAGATCTGCTGCAGGGCCAGGCGCTTCTCGTAGATCACTTTCAACGCCTGGCTGTGCTCCAGCATGTTCTGGATACGCAGGTGGTGACGGTCTTCCAGCAGGCTGGTTTCCCGGGACAGCAGGCGCTTGGCGCGGTGGAACTGGTGGCGCACCGAGTGATCGACCTTGGCCAGTTCCTGCTTCACCAGCGGGCCGATCACCAGCTTGCGGTACTGGGCCATGATCTGGAACCGGTTGTTGAGGATGGCCATGGCGGTGTCCATGTCCAGGTGCCCCTTGCCTTCGACCCGGTGGGCGATCGGCGCCACGCGCTGGACCTTGGCCAGACGCAGCAGGCTGAACAGCTTGATCCAGGCCCAGCCCATGTCGAACTCCCACTTCTTCACCGAGAGCTTGGCCGAGTTGGGATAGGTGTGATGGTTGTTGTGCAGCTCTTCGCCGCCGACGATGATGCCCCAGGGCACCAGGTTGGTGGCGGCGTCGCGGCATTCGAAGTTGCGGTAGCCGACGGCGTGGCCCAGGCCGTTGATGACGCCTGCGGCCCAGAACGGAATCCACATCATCTGGATCGCCCAGATGGTGATGCCGATGGTGCCGAACAGCAGCAGGTCGATGACCGCCATCAGCGCGATACCGCCCAGCTTGTAGCGGCTGTACAGGTTGCGTTCGATCCAGTCTTCCGGGCAGTTCTTGCCGTAGATGCGCAGGGTTTCCGGGTTCTTGGCCTCTTCGCGATACAGCTCCGCGCCCTTGCGCAGCACCGTGGACAAACCTTTGATCACTGGGCTGTGGGGGTCGTCGACGGTTTCGCACTTGGCGTGGTGCTTGCGGTGGATGGCGGTCCACTCGCGGGTGTTCTGCGCCGTGGTCAGCCACAGCCAGAAGCGGAAGAAGTGTTTCAGGCCGGCGTTGAGTTCCAGGGAACGGTGCGCGGAATAGCGATGCAGATAGACCGTGACCGCAACGATGGTCACGTGGGTCATCAACAGGGTGACTGCCACCAGTTGCCAGGCGGACAAGCCAAGTAAACCTTCATACCACATAGGCGATAAGGCCCTCGATAAAGAAAAAAACAGCTCTGGCATTATCACCAAGCCCACTGAGAAAACCAGTCGCCCTTTCAGATAAGAGTGGCGGAATGTTTCTTCCTCTATAATCCCAAACTTTTCGTGTGGAAATAGACGGGCTTATGTCGGTTTCTTATCGCAATGGTTTGCGTGCCGCGCTGCTTTACCTGCTGCTGTCATTGGTGTGGCTGCAGTTCAGTGGTTATTTATTGAGCAGTTTCTTCGATGAATTCGCCGACCAGGCCCACTGGCAGATGATCAGTGGTTACGCCTGGGCGGTGGTCAGCGCGGTGCTGATCTTCTTTGCCCGGGCCCGTTTGCTGCGGGTGCTGGGAGCCGACCGCTGGCTACGCCATCAGCAGAAGGACCGCGAACGCCTGCGCCAGGCAGCCGCAGTATTCGACTGCACCCGCGAGGGCGTGCTGGTGAGCGATACCCAGGGCCAGATCGTCCACGTCAATCGGGCCTTCATCGAGATCACCGGCTACCAGCGCGAAGAAGTGCTGGGTCGCCAGCCGAGCCTGTTCAAGTCCGGTCACCATTCACCGGACTTCTACAAGGCGATGTTCGACTCGCTGCAGAAAACCGGCGAATGGAGCGGCGAAATCTGGAATCGGCGCAAGAGCGGTGAGATCTACCCGCAATGGCAGAGCATTCGCGCGATCCGCGATGAGCAAGGCGAACTCACCCACTATGTCGCGGTGTTCTCCGACATCAGCGCGATCAAGGACTCCGAGCACGAACTGGCCCACCTGGCTCACCACGACCCCTTGACCGACCTGCCCAATCGCCTGTTGTTCACCGATCGCGCCGAACAGGCCCTGGCGTCGGCGCAGATCCACAAGCGCGGCTGCGCCATGCTGATGATCGACCTGGATCATTTCAAGATGATCAACGACAGCCTCGGCCACAACGTCGGCGACCAGTTGCTCAAGGCCGTGGCCGAGCGCTTGGGAAGCATGTTCGGCCCGGGCATGACCCTGGCGCGCCTGGGGGGCGACGAGTTCGCGGTGCTGGCGGAAAGCTGCCCGCAGCTGGTGCAGGCCGCAGCCTTGGCCCAGCGCATCATCGACGGCCTCAAGGAGCCCTTCCAACTGGGTGAGCAGCAGGTGGTGATCAACGCCAGCATCGGCATCAGCCTGTTCCCCAGTGATGCCCTGAGCGCCAGTCAGCTGCTGCGCAACGCCGATTCGGCGCTGTTCAAGGCCAAGAGTGCCGGGCGCAACGGTTATGCCCTGTACACCGAAGAACTCACCGCCCATGCCCAGCAACGGGTGGAGATTGCCTTCGAACTGCGCCGGGCCCTGGAGCAGCAGGAGCTGCGGGTCTACTACCAGCCCGTGCACGATCTCAAGAGCAGACGCCTGATCGGCGTCGAGGCCCTGGTGCGCTGGGAGCATCCCGAACGCGGGCTGGTGTCGCCGGCGGAGTTCATACCGATTGCCGAGCGCACCGGGATGATTGGCGAGATCGATGCCTGGGTCATGCAGCAGGCGTGTCGGCAGATGTGCCGGTGGCAGGCCGAGGGCGTGGTGCTGTCGTTTATCGCGGTGAATGTCTCGACGCGCCTGTTCGCTCGCAGCGAGCTGTACCAGCAGGTGGCCCAGGTGCTGCACGACACGGGCCTGGACCCGGCCTACCTGGAGCTGGAGGTTACCGAGAGCGCGGTCATGGACGATCCCGAGGTGGCCCTGGAGCAGATGCACCGCCTGCGTGAACTGGGCATTCGCCTGGCCATCGACGACTTCGGTACGGGTTATTCCTCCTTGCTGCGGCTCAAGCGCCTGCCGGTGCAGAAACTCAAGATCGACCAGGGGTTTGTCGCCGGCCTGCCGTTCGATGAAGACGATGCGGCGATCTCCCGGGTGATCATCGCCCTGGCCCAGAGCATGGGCATGCAGGTTCACGCCGAGGGCATCGAACAAGCGGAGCAGGCGCGGTTCCTGCTCGAGCACGGCTGCGACCTGGGTCAGGGCTACTGGTTCGGGAGGCCGATGCCCGCTGAGCAACTGGTCTGGAACAACGCTCCGCAGATTCGCTGATGACCGCCCTTGTAGCCGTTGCGGCGACGGTTGCAGGGGGGGCCTGGGGCGTAAGCCCGTGTCCCGCCAAATAATTTCTTCTGGTTATATAAACATTCTTAAATAGTATTTTTAAGAATATCCGCGCCTATCTACTATTGCTCCCACGCCGCAAGCAGTGCCGCCACTGCCAGGCACATCTCACTCAGGAGCAGCACCATGAGCGCATCTCTACGTAGCGTTGACGGCCAGGACGAAGCAACCATCTTGCGGGAAATTCAAAGCGCCCTGCGCGATCTGCGCTTCGGTGCGGTGGAAATCACCGTGCACAACGCCCAGGTCGTGCAGATCGAGCGCAAGGAAAAATTCCGCCTGCAACAGCCCGGCAACAAACCCAGCTAACTGCAGCACAGTTGAAGACCGCAGCACCCTCTCGTGATCGAGAGGCCCGACTGGATAACCGGAGGGCGTCATCCATGACCCCCAGCCTGAACCCCAGCGTTCGCCCGCGAATGCGGGACTGATTCGCCATAAGAAAAATGCCAGCACATTAAAAAATTTCGGGAGCTCCATCATGTCGTCGATTCGCCGTTATGCCCTGGCCGCCCTCGCCAGCGCCGTTTTTGCAGGTTCCGCCGTTGCCAAGGATTACGAGTTGCTCAACGTGTCCTACGACCCGACCCGCGAGCTGTACCAGGACTACAACGCCGAGTTCACCAGCTTCTGGAAAAAGCAGCATCCCGGCGACAACGTGAAGATCCAGCAGTCCCACGGTGGTTCCGGCAAACAGGGCCGGGCGGTGATCGACGGCCTGCGTGCCGACGTGGTGACCCTGGCCCTGGCCGGTGACATCGACGAAATTGCCAAGCTCGGCAAGACCCTGCCGGCGGACTGGCAGAAACGCCTGCCCGACGCCAGCACCCCCTACACCTCGACCATCGTGTTCCTGGTGCGCAAGGGCAACCCCAAAGGCATCAAGGACTGGGGCGACCTGATCAAGAAAGACGTCTCGGTGATCACCCCGAACCCGAAAACCTCCGGCGGTGCGCGCTGGAACTTCCTTGCCGCCTGGGCCTATGGACTGAAAGCCGGTGGCAGCGAAGCCCGTGCCCAGGAATATGTGAAGGAGCTGTTCAAGCACGTGCCTGTGCTGGACACCGGCGCCCGCGGCTCGACCATCACCTTCGTCAACAACGGTCAGGGCGACGTGTTGCTGGCCTGGGAAAACGAAGCCTTCCTGGCCCTCAAGGAAGACGGCGGCGCCGACAAGTTCGACATCGTCGTGCCTTCGCTGTCGATCCTTGCCGAGCCGCCGGTGGCGGTGGTGGACAAGAACGCCGAGAAGAAAGGCAACACCGAGATCGCCGAGGCCTACCTCAAGCACCTGTACAGCCCGGCCGGCCAGGAAATCGCCGCGAAGAACTTCTATCGTCCCCGGGACAAGGACGTAGCCGCCAAATATGCCCAGCAGTTCCCCAAACTGGACCTGGTGACTATCGACAAGGACTTCGGCGGCTGGAAAACTGCCCAACCGAAATTCTTCAATGACGGTGGTGTGTTCGACCAGATCTACACCGCGCAATAAACCCGAGCCTCCGTAGGAGCTGGCTTGCCAGCGAAGGCGCCCTGAAGGGCAATGCACGACTTGCAGGCCTTTCGCCGGCAAGCCGGTTCCTACCAGGTAGAGCCCGCATTCAGTTGCGGGTTTTGCGTATCGGTTCCGCTAACCAAGGACTCTTATGTCGCGTCGTATCTCCCCCGTCATACCCGGCTTCGGGCTGACGCTGGGCTACACCTTGGTGTACCTCAGCCTGATTGTGCTCATCCCCCTGGCGGCGATGTTCGTACATGCCGCGCAACTCACCTGGGAACAGTTCTGGGCGATCATTTCGGCGCCACGGGTGCTCGCCGCGCTCAAGCTGAGCTTCGGTACCGCGCTGTATGCGGCCATCATCAACGGCATCATCGGCACCCTGCTGGCCTGGGTCCTGGTGCGTTATACCTTCCCCGGCCGCAAGATCATCGATGCCATGATCGACCTGCCATTCGCCCTGCCCACCGCCGTGGCGGGCATCGCCCTGACCGCGCTCTACGCGCCCACCGGCCTGGTGGGGCAGTTCGCCACCGACCTGGGTTTCAAGATCGCCTACACGCCCCTGGGCATCACCCTGGCGCTGACTTTCGTCACCCTGCCATTCGTGGTGCGCACGGTGCAGCCGGTGCTGGCGGACATTCCCCGTGAAGTGGAAGAGGCCGCCGCCTGCCTGGGCGCCAAGCCCTGGCAGGTGTTCCGCCATATCCTGGTGCCGGCCCTGCTGCCGGCCTGGCTCACCGGTTTTGCCCTGGCCTTTGCCCGGGGCGTCGGCGAGTACGGTTCGGTGATCTTCATCGCCGGCAACATGCCGATGAAGACCGAAATCCTGCCCCTGCTGATCATGGTCAAGCTCGACCAGTACGATTACACCGGCGCCACTTCCATCGGCGTGCTGATGCTGGTGGTTTCCTTCATTCTGCTGCTGCTGATCAACCTGCTGCAGCGGCGCATCGAACGACCTTAAGGAGGCGCGACCATGTCCCAATCGTCCATTTCCGCTGCGTCCTCCGCCAACGCCGCCCGCCGTGGCAGCGCCACCTCGCGGCGCCTGCTGATCGGCCTCGGCTGGCTGATCTTCGCCCTGTTCCTGCTGCTGCCGCTGTTCATCGTGGTGTCCCAGGGCCTGAAGCTGGGCATCGGTGCGTTCTTTGAAGCGATCTTCGAGCCCGATGCCTTGTCGGCGCTGAAGCTCACGGTGATCGCGGTACTGATTTCCGTGCCCTTGAACCTGGTGTTCGGGGTCAGCGCGGCCTGGTGCGTGAGCAAGTACTCGTTCCGCGGCAAGAGCATCCTGGTGACCCTGATCGACCTGCCGTTCTCGGTGTCGCCGGTGATCGCCGGCCTGGTCTATGTGCTGATGTTCGGCGCCCAGGGGCTGTTCGGCCCGTGGCTTTCGGACCACGACATCCAGATCGTCTTCGCCTTGCCGGGCATCGTCCTGGCCACCATCTTCGTCACCGTGCCCTTCGTTGCCCGGGAACTGATCCCGCTGATGCAGGAGCAGGGCACCCAGGAAGAGGAGGCCGCCAGGTTGCTGGGGGCCAATGGCTGGCAGATGTTCTGGCACGTCACCGTGCCCAACATCAAATGGGGCCTGATCTACGGCGTGGTGCTCTGTACCGCCCGGGCCATGGGCGAGTTCGGTGCGGTATCGGTGGTGTCCGGGCACATCCGCGGGGTTACCAACACCTTGCCGCTGCACGTGGAAATCCTCTACAACGAGTACAACCACGTGGCCGCCTTCGCCGTCGCCAGCCTGTTGCTGATCCTTGCTCTGTTCATCCTGCTGCTCAAGCAGTGGAGCGAATCCCGAATCAACCGCCTGCGCGCCAGCGCCGCGGAGGAATAAGTCATGTCGATCGAAGTCCGTAACGTCAGCAAGAACTTCAACGCCTTCAAGGCACTGAACAGCATCAACCTGGATATCCACAGCGGCGAGCTGGTGGCGTTGCTCGGCCCGTCCGGCTGTGGCAAGACCACCCTGCTGCGGATCATCGCCGGCCTGGAAACCCCGGACGACGGCAGCATCGTGTTCCACGGCGAGGATGTTTCCGGCCACGACGTGCGTGATCGCAACGTCGGTTTCGTGTTCCAGCACTACGCCCTGTTCCGCCACATGAGCGTGTTCGACAACGTTGCCTTCGGCTTGCGCATGAAGCCCAAGAACCAGCGTCCCAGCGAGAGCAAGATCGCCGAGAAGGTCCATGAGCTGCTGAACATGGTGCAACTGGACTGGCTCTCCGATCGCTACCCGGAGCAATTGTCCGGCGGCCAGCGCCAGCGTATCGCCCTGGCCCGCGCCCTGGCGGTGGAGCCCAAGGTGCTGCTGCTGGACGAACCCTTCGGCGCCCTCGACGCCAAGGTGCGCAAGGAGCTGCGGCGCTGGCTGGCGCGGCTGCACGAAGACATCAACCTGACCTCGGTATTCGTCACCCATGACCAGGAAGAAGCCATGGAAGTGGCGGACCGCATCGTGGTGATGAACAAGGGCGTGATCGAGCAGATCGGCTCCCCAGGCGAGGTCTACGAGAACCCGGCCAGCGATTTCGTCTACCACTTCCTCGGCGACTCCAACCGCCTGCACCTGGGGGAGGACAACCACGTGCTGTTCCGTCCCCACGAAGTGTCGCTGTCGCGTTCGGAACTGGAAGACCACCACGCCGCCGAAGTACGCGACATCCGTCCCCTGGGTGCTACCACTCGGGTCACCCTCAGGGTTGAGGGCCAGAGCGAGCTGATCGAAGCCGAAGTGGTGAAGGACCACGACAGCCTGATCGGCCTGGCCCGTGGCGAGACCCTGTTCTTCAAGCCCAAGGTCTGGCAGAAACACTCCAGCCTCTGACTCCCGCCGGCATCACGGCTGCTGTAGGAGCTGGCTTGCCAGCGAAAGCGTCCTTCAGGCTTGCACCTGGCTCGAAGGCCCCTTCGCCGGCAAGCCGGCTCCTGCGGAGAGGATGTCGCGCATCGACGGTGGGTGATGGCGTTCGGCTATTGCTGCTAGCTCGATTCGATCTATGCCCCGTCCCCTGGCCAGAACATTCCTTATCTACGCTGGAAATGGTGCCAGGAGGGCGCAATTGAAGAGTCCATAAAGGACCGGCGTTCTGTCTCCTGGCCAGCCTGATGCCAAGGAGACAAGCATGAAAAAGGAAGTCTATCGGCCCGGTCCGAGGTTCGGTTGTGCACTATGCGGTGCCCTGCTCAGCCCTTTGGCCCTGGCGCTCGCGCCACCTGACCTGTCCTCGCGCATACCCTACGACGTAGCAGTGACCGCCCCACCCGCACCGACCCTGGAAAGCCTGCAGCGGGATTTTGACGTGCTGTCCTGGCAGACCTTCATCGCCCTCAACTGGCCGGCCCAGGAAGACGGCAGTCCCGGCACCGGACCCATCGGCAAGGAGGACGGTCCCACCGTCTGGGAAGGCTGGAAAGAGAGCTATCAGATCTTCCGGGCCAAGGGTGAGAAGCCCTTGGCCTGGGATGCCCCGGCGATTCTTCCCAAGCCCTGTGAGGGCCTCAAGTCCGGACGCCTGCTGCAACAGATGGGCAAGGTCGCGGGTGTCCTCGACGAGTTCATCCAGCCGTTCCAGAGCGGCCCGCTGGTGGATCAGAGCGGCACCTACACCCGCAATGAAATAGTGGTCAACCAGCCGATGTTCAACGATATCGTCGACAAGGGCCTGTACAGCGTCCAGGGCCAGCAGGCGTATTTCGCCGCCGGCCCGAGCAACCGCGTGGCCTTCAGTTGCAGCTCCAATCCTCACCAGAAGCTCGGCGCAATCATGGTCAAGGCCTCGTGGAAGGTGCTGGACGGCAACGACCAGCGCAGCCGCTTCCATTCGGTGGACGCCCTGGTCTATACCCCCGGCAACAGCGATCCGACCCACGGGCCCATCGTGGAAGAGTCGTGCAAGGCCGAGGCGGTGGGGCTGGTGGGCCTGCACATCGTGCACAAGACCGCGCTGGCGCCGCAGTGGGTCTGGTCGACCTTCGAACACGTGGACAACGTGCCGGAAAAAACCACCCCACCGGAGCAGCGCAAAGGTCCGTACCTGTTCTACAACGCTGCCAGCCCGGCCAAGGTCAATGAACCGCCGCCCCGGCCCTGGAATCCGGCGGTCAAGGCCACACCATCGCAGATCGTCCGCGATGTCCCGCTGACCGAGGCCGCCAAGGCACTGAACAGCACCTACCAGGCGCTGCTGCGCACGGCCAACCCTCAGAGTGTCTGGGCCAACTACCAGATGATCGACACCCAATGGCCCGCTGATCCGGCCCCCGACTGCGAGACGCCGTCGCCGACCAATCCCCTGGGCAGCCCGGCCCCGACCTTCCTTGCCAACGCCACCCTGGAAACCTTTATCCAGGGCACGGTGCCCCAGGCGTCCTCCAGTTGCATGGACTGCCACAACAACGCGACCACCCGGGTCACCCAGAACCCGCGCACCACCTTTGCCGACTTCACCTATCTGCTGGAGCGTGCCCAATCCACTGGCACCGCAGGGAGCAAACCATGAGCACCGAGCGTGAGAACTTCGTCGGCCTGTCCTCGGCGTTGCTGGGGATCGGCAAGGCCTTGCTGGCGCCGTCGATCGACCCCATCGACCTGCCCGGCCAGTTTCTGGCCTATATCCGCCCGAAGCTGACCGAGGCCCAACTCAATGACCTGCTGAGTCAGTACGCCAGCCTGGTGGCCGACCAGCAGAGCCCGGAACAGATCGCCCGGGCGCTGCTGATGAACAACGGCCAGCCGGCGGCCACACCTGCGGCCAAGGCTTGTCGTTCGATCATGAAGATGTGGCTGCTGGGGGTCTGGTATCAGCCCTATGACGCCGGCAGCTTCAAGGCCGGGCAGCAGTGGGTCGTGTCCGACCTGGCGTACCAGCAAAGCTGGGCCTGGAAGGCCGCCCAGGCCCATCCCATGGGCTACAGCCAGTTCCATTTCGGCTACTGGAACGAGACGCCGCCAAGCCTGGAGGCCTTTACCGGAGTCCCTGCCAAGGGGCAGCAAGGAGCTTCGTCATGAGCACAGAACAAGCGGATGTGGTGATAGTTGGCGCCGGCCTGGCAGGCAGCATCATCGCCTATCAACTGGGTCTGGCCGGGATCAAGGTCCTGGTGCTGGAGTCCGGGCCGAGCATTCCGGCCAATCGCACGCAATACATGGAGCGCTTCTACAACGCCACCCTGAAGACCCCGGAGTCGCCCTATCCTCCGGCCAGCAACCTGCAGCCGCAGCTTTATCCAGAGCTGCAGCCGGCCCAGCAGAATGCGCCACGGCCGACCATCGCCGACCTGATCAACGGCTGGCAGAACCCGCAGAGCAGCTACCTGGTGCAGAAAGGCCCGCTGGCCTTCACCAGCACCTATGAGCGCGTGGGCGGCGGCACCACCTGGCACTGGGTCGCCACCTGCCTGCGCATGCTGCCCAATGACTTTCGCCTCAAGTCGCTGTACGGCGTCGGGGTCGACTGGCCCATCGGCTATCAGGATCTGCAAAGCGCCTACTGCCGCGCCGAGGCGGAGATCGGCGTGGCGGCGGATGTGGGTGACCAGGACTACCTGGGCATGACCTTTCCCGAGGACTATCAATTCCCCATGCACAGCATTCCGCTGTCTTTGGTGGACGAGCGTTTCGTCAAGGCGCTCAAGGGCCATTCGTTCGCCGGCATGCCGCTGCTGGTGAGCCCGACGCCGGCCGGGCGCAACTCCGAGCCCTACGCCGGGCGCCGGGTCTGTGCGGGCAATACCAACTGCACGCCGATCTGCCCGATCCAGGCCAAGTACGACGCCACGGTGACCCTGAACAAGGCCTTGGAGACCGGCAATGTCCGGGTGCTGTACAAGAGCGTGGCGAGCAAGGTCCGGGTCGATGGCAAGTCCAGCATCAGCGGTATCGAGTTCATCCAGTACCAGTTGGGGGATGGTCCGCCCACCGCCAATGGCGTGGCCCTGGGGCAGCACTATGTGATCGCCGCCCACGCCATCGAGACCCCCAAGCTGTTGCTCAACTCAGCCTGTCCCGAGGCACCCAATGGCGTGGCCAACAGCAGTCTCCAGGTCGGACGCAGCCTGGCGGACCACCCCATCTACCTGGCCTGGGGGCTGATGCCGCCGGGGCAGACGGTGTTCCCTTATCGTGGGCCGGTGTCCACGGCGGGCATCGAGAGCCTGCGCGATGGGGCCTTTCGCAGCCGCCGAGCGGCCTGGCGCATCGAGATCGGCAATGAGGGCCTGAACTGGCCGATCGGCGATCCCTACACCACGGTGTGCGACCTGATCGACGGCCAGAACAACAGCCACACCAACCCGTTACCGGGGGACAAGCAGGATCCCCAGGCGTTGTTTGGAGCGGACCTGATCCGTGCCCTCAACGACCGCCTGATCCGCCAGTTCCGCATTGCCTTCCTGGTGGAACAGGTGGAGAAGGATCCGGATCACGCCGACTGCTACATCCTGCCTTCCACCGAGTACAAGGACCGCCTGGGCATCCCCCGTCCGGAGATTCACTACAACCTGTCGGACTACACCAAGGAGGGCTTCAAACAGGCCCGGCAGGCCGCCACCTACATCATCACCGAGCTGCTGGGGGCCACCGAACTCACCGATCTCAAACCGACACGGGAGAAGAACCCCGGGTTCTTCATCTACGATGAAGAGCCCTACAGCTTCCAGGGGGCCGGGCACCTGATGGGCACCTATCGCATGGGCACCGACCGCAAGTATTCGGTGGTGGACAAGCATCAGCGCAGTTGGGACCACCCCAATCTGTTCCTGGTGGGAGACGGGGTGTTTCCCAGCAGCGGCACTTCCAACCCTAGCCTGACCATCGCCGCGCTGTCGTTCCAGGCCGCCGATGTGCTCGCCAACGAGCTCAAGGCCAGTACGGTGACGGTCCAGGCCAATCAGCCCTGGCAAGGCACCGGGGTGCAGCTCAATGGGATCAGTGCGCAGCGGGTGCGCTACGTCAGCGGGCATTGGTCTGCCAGTCCGGCGGGGGGCATGGTGGACGGCCAGGGCAATCCGGCCTACATCGCCAAGTCCGGCTATACCTTGCCGGGGGCCAGCGAGGGGGCGCTGATCGGCCGCGTCGGGAGCACCGGCACGCCCTTTCTGATCGGCGATCTGGCGCAGATACCGGCGGGCCAGCGAGGAGAGTTGCAGTTGTGCATCAATGACGATCTGGACGGGCGTTACGGTGTCGGCCTGCAGGACAACCAGGGCGCACTGACGGTGCGAGTGGAGTTTGGCGGCTTGTGACCCATCCTGGCCGGGCGTGCAGTCGGCACGCCCGGCCAGGGACTTCAGATCATGGCTTTTTTCTGGCGCAGGGCCGCCGGGCCCGAACGCTGCTCGATGGCCTGTTTCAAGTCATGGCGCAGCCCCAGCAGGAACGCCAGTTCGGCCACCACGAACAGTGGGCCGACGATCAAGCCCGACAGATCATCGACAAACGCCGGTTTGCGGCCCTCGTAGTAATGGCCGATGAACTGAATCACCCAGCCGATCACGAACAGGCCCAGGCCACTGCTCAACCAGAGTCCGGTGCTTTGCGCTGCCAGCGCCTGCCCGGCCCACACCGACAAGCCCATCAGCACACTCATCAACACGCCCAGGCGCAACTCCAGGCGCAGGTAGAACACGGCCGAGGCCAGGGCCAGCAGCACGGCCGGTGACACCACCATCCCCGCCAGCGGCCACGCGGGCCGGGACAGCAGTACCGCCACTGCCACCACGATCATGGGAATGCCGATAAAGTGGCTGGCGATATTGCGCGGGTCGCGGTGGTAGGCGGCGTATTGACTGAGATGATCAACGAGGCTTTTCATTGTTGTTCCTCCGTTAGGGTGGCTGGATCATGCCCGGCCGCCGATCACGGCACTGTCAGCTAGGCGACAATCACACCGATGCCTTGAGGAAAAGACCTGTTCATGGACATGCAGCAGTGGCGTGAATGCCTGATGACCGGCCAGTGGTTCAGCCACTTGCCGGATTCCTTACAGAATAGTTTGCTCGCCGGTGCCCGCCTGCGCCGCTTGGCGCCGGGGCAATGCCTGTTCCTGCGGGGCGATCCGCCCTGTGGTTTGTACGCAGTGCTGGAGGGGACGGTACGGGTGGGAGCGGTCAGCGAACAGGGCAAGGAAGCCTTGCTCAGCCTGATGCAAGCGCCCCACTGGTTTGGCGAGATCTGCCTGTTCGACGGCCAGCCGCGAACCCACGATGCCTACGCCGAGGGTGCCTGCACCTTGCTCCAGGTGCCGCAGTCGACCTTGTTGCAACTGCTGGAGCAACAGCCGCAGTACTGGCGCCAGTTTGCCCTGTTGATGAGTCATAAACTGCGCCTGGCCTTTATCAACCTGGAGCAACTGAGCCTGATGCCGGCGCCGGCCCGTGTGGCCAGCCGCCTGCTGGCGATTGCTGCCGGCTACGGCGAAGTGGCCCAGCGCCGCAACCTGCTGCAACTGCCCCAGGAGCAACTGGCGCTGATGCTTTCGCTCTCGCGCCAGACCACCAACCAGATCCTCAAGGACCTGCAGAACCAGGGCATCCTGCGCCTGAGCTACGGCGAGATTGAAATCCTCGACACCGACCGCCTGCGCACCCTCGCCGGTCCCGCGTAGGGGCCCTCAAGACCGCTTTCGCCGGCAAGCCGGCTCCTACAAAGTCCCGCACGATTTCTCTGCCGACCGTAGGAGCTGGCTTGCCAGCGAAGGGGCCCTCAAGATCGCCTTCGCCGGCAAGCCGGCTCCTACAAAGTCCCACGCGATTTCGCTGCCGACCGTAGGAGCTGGCTTGCCAGCGAGGGGGCCCGCAAGATCGCCCTCGTCAGCAGTCAGCTCCTACGAACCACGATAGG
>NZ_MOAK01000054.1:31561-41890 GCF_003732485.1 Pseudomonas protegens | reverse complement strand
CTGCTTGACCTCGAAGATCACCGGAATCTCCGGAAAGAAGGTCTCGCGCCTGGCCTGCTTGAAGTATTCGCCGGTCTTGAACACCACCCGGTATTCGCCAGCAGTCAGGGCCTGGCCCGCGGGAAACAGCTCGCTGATCCGCCCCTGCTCGTTGGTCACACCGCTGGACAAGGCTTTCCAGTCCTGGCCCACATGCTGCTCCAGGGTCACCTTGACCCCCGGCGAGGGCAAACCGTTCTCCAGGTTCAGCACGTGCACGCTCAAGGGATTGCCCGCCGCCAGGGCCAGGCTCGACAGCCCGCAGAGGCCGACAGCGGCCAGACTCTTACGCAAAAAATTCATGAAAGACTCCTCAATGCATTGATCAAAAAACAACCACCCGACGCACCTCACAGTGCGGCACGCAAACCGACTTTCTGCGCCGCCTTGAGCGCACATTCCTCGTCCTGCGCGGCACCCCCGGCACCGGCAATCCCCATCGCGCCCACCAGCTCCTGGCCGGCGAACAACGGAATGCCGCCACCGAGCAACAACAGCTCCGGCAAGGTATTGAGATTGGCCGCCTCGGGGTTATTGCGCGCCCGTTCGGCGAACAGCCGGCTCGGGGTCTTGGTGGACAGTGCGGTATAGGCCTTGCGCTGGCTGGCGACGGTGTTGTGCGGGCCTACGCCATCGCTGCGCAAGGTCACCAGCAGGTTGCCGCCCCGGTCCAGGACCGCCACCACGGCCGTGCACTGGGCCAGGCTGGCGTCTGCCAACTGACGGGCAGTGGCCAGGTCCAGCTCGGTGTGACGGGGCAGTTCCAGGGCGGCCAGGGCGCTGCCGGCAAGGCCCAGACCAAGACTTAGAACAAGGGTTTTGCACATCATGGGAAGGCTCCGCAAAGACAGGCCGCCACCTTAGCCAGCCGTCCTCGTCAGAACCTCGTCAGTTGGATTACAAGTTTGTAATGGGCAAGCGCATCGCAGGCGCCTAGCCTGTGCCGATCATTCCCGAGGTGCACCATGCGTTTGCTGGTAGTTGAAGACGAAGCCAAGACCGCGAATTTCCTTGCCAAGGGCCTGGGGGAGTCCGGGTTTGCCGTGGACGTGGCCCTCAATGGCCTGGACGGGCGCTATTTCATCGAGCAGCAGGAATACGACCTGATCATCCTCGATGTGATGCTCCCCGGGCTCAACGGCTGGCAGTTGCTGCAACTGATCCGCCAGCGCGGCGCCACCCCGGTGCTGTTCCTCACCGCCAAGGACGCCATTGAAGACCGGGTCCGTGGCCTGGAGCTGGGCGCCGACGACTATCTGCTCAAGCCCTTCGCCTTTGCCGAGCTGCTGGCCCGGGTCCGGACCCTGCTGCGCCGCGGACCGCTGCGTGAAGCCGAATCCTTCAGCATCGCCGACCTGGAGATCGACGTGCTGCGCCGTCGCGTCAGCCGCGGTGGCCAGCGCATCGCCTTGACCAACAAGGAGTTCGCCCTGCTGCACCTGTTGGCCAGCCGCCAGGGTGAAGTGCTGTCGCGGACCCTGATCGCTTCCCAGGTGTGGAACCTGAATTTCGACAGCGACACCAACATGGTGGAAGTCGCGGTGCGGCGCCTACGGGCCAAGGTCGACGATCCCTACATGCCCAAGCTGATCCACACCGTGCGTGGCGTCGGTTACCAGCTGGAAGCCCCGGATGCAGCGCTCTAGCTCGATTGCCTGGCGGCTGGCCCTGTCGTTTGCCGCCGTCTGCGCCCTGGTGCTCAGTGGCATCGGGGTGTTTCTCTACCGCTCCCTGGCCGGGGAGATCGCCTACCGTGACGATCTCGCCCTGATGGGCCGTCTGGAGCAGGTACGCGCCTTGCTCCAGGACAGTGACAGCCTCGATGCCCTGCAAGCCCGGCCGCGGCTGTACCAGAACATGCTGGGCAATCAGCAGAGCCTGTTGCTGGTGCTGCGGGCCGACGGCTCGACGGTGATCGGCATCAACCCCCGACAACAGCACTTGCCCGAGTTGAGGCCGATTGCCCAGGAGCTGCGTCCGCAACGCCAGGATGTCAGCCTCTGGGCGGGCACCGATGAGGTCCCGGTAGCCCTGATCGCGGGTCAGGCCAGTGGTCCCAAGGGCGAGGCCCTGACCGTGGTGGCCGGCAAGGTCCTCAGCGAGCGTGAGCAGATACTCGCCAGCTACCGCCTGCGTTTGTACCTGGCCGTGGGGCTGGGGGCGGTGCTGGCCTTTGCCTTGGGGCTGCTGTTGTTGCGTCGCGGTTTGCAGCCCCTGCGCCAGCTCAGCGAGTCGGTACGCCAGATCGATCTGCGCAGCCTTGACCGGCGCCTGCACACCACCGGCATACCCGCCGAGTTCCATGAACCGGTTCAGGCCCTGAACGCCATGCTGGCGCGGCTGGAAGAGAGCTTTCAGCGCCTGTCACAATTCTCCGCGGACCTCGCTCACGAGATCCGCACCCCCTTGCACAACCTGCTGGGCAGCAATGGCCTGGCCCTGAACCAGCCCCGCAGCGCAGCGGAATACCAGGAAGTGCTGGCCTCGAACATGGAAGAATTCGAGCGGCTCACGCGCATGGCCCAGAACCTGTTGTTCCTGGCCCGTGCCGAACAGGCCGAGCAGGTCCTGGATCTGCGCCCGCTATCGCTGGCCGGGGTTGGCGCGCAGTTGTGCGACTACTTCGAAGCCCTCGCCGATGACCGACAGATCCGCCTGGAGAACGGTTTTTCCGGTGAACTGCGGGCCGACCAGCAACTGCTGCAACGGGCCCTGGGCAACCTGCTGGCCAATGCCGTGCGACATGCTGATGCGGATTCTGTGATCCAGCTGCGCCGCCACAACGAACCGGGCTGGTGCTGGCTGCAGGTGCACAACCAGGGCCCGGCGATTGCCCCTGAACATCTGCCCCGGCTGTTCGACCGCTTCTACCGGGTCGATCCGTCCCGGGCCGAACCGGGAGATTCCGGCGGCCTGGGCCTGGCGCTCGTGCGCTCGATCATGCTGCTGCATGGCGGCCAGGTGCGGGTGACCAGTGATGCCCAGGCAACCGTGTTTGAACTGGGTTTTCCCATTTAGAGGCTCAACGCAAACCGTCGCGAAACTGTCCCGGGGTCATCCCGGTCCAGCGTTTGAATGCCCGGCTGAAGCTGCTGGCGTCGGCAAAGCCCAGCAGGTAGCTGATTTCGCTCAGGGAGCATTCCAGGTCCCGCAGGTGCAGCAGGGCGAGGTTCTCCCGGCATTCGTTGAGCAGCGTGTCGAAACGCGTGCCTTCATCCGCCAGATGCCGTTGCAGGCTGCGCAAACTCAGGTGCAGGGCCTGGGCGACCCGTTCCGCGGAGGGTTCGCCCTCCGGCAATTGGGCTTCGATCACCCCGCGTACCTTGCGCTCCCAGGTCAGGGGCCGCAGTTGCAACAGGGTGCGCTTGAGCACGGCTTCGTTGTGCTCGGCCAGTTCCGGGTTGGCGTCGTCCAGATGGCTGTCGAAATCGTGCAGGCCAAATTCCAGGCAGTCGTCGTCGGCGGCAAATTGCACCGGGCAGCGAAACACCTTGTGCCATTGGCTGGGGTCTTCCGGGGCGGGGCGCCGCAGTTGCACCGCCAGTGGCGCATAGTCGCGGCCCAGGCGGTTGCGGCAGGTGCGCACATAGATCGCGGCGAACGCGTCGATGGCTTCGAAGGCTGGCTGCGGTGCGCCTTCGGGCACCTTGAGGAAGAAGCGGTAGCGGTCCGGCTCGCGGGTCAGGGCCAGTTCCAGGGCGTCGCTGACCACCTGGTGATAACGCACGATGCGCTCGAACACTTCCCGCAGGCTGCCGCTGGCCACCAGGGCGTAGCCCAGGGCATGGAAGGTGGTGGGGCTGACAAAGCGCGACACCCGCAGGCCAATGGCCGGATCGCCGCTGGCCTGCACCGCCAAGTGCCACAGGCGGGTGGTGGCCGACAGCGGGTAGCGGGCGTTGGGGTCGTCCATCAATTGCGGGTCGAGCCCGGCCTCGCGGCACAGTGCGCCGCTGTCGAGGTCGAGGGCGTCCAGTTGCTTGCGCAAGGCGCGGGTCCAGCTGGCAAGGGAAGTGGCTTCGGTCATGCGATTGGCGCGTCCGGTCAACAGGTTGGCGTTTACGGCTAGCGCCCGGAGCCGGGGCTCGGGGCAGGATGCACACATCACTGACCAGAGGATGGAATCATGCAGGGTATTTCTGCAAGCCCCGAGCGGATGAACGCACAACAGCGAGCGGCGCACATTCGTCAGGTGGTCCTGGCCCGGGGCGATGAACTGCGCCGGCGTTTCCCCTTGCTGCGGCACCAGGACGCCCTGGGCGCAGGGATTCTGCTATTTGCCCTGTCCGGGATGCTGGGGGCAGCGGCGCTCTATGTCGGTGGCTACCTGGCCGGGTGGGCCTGCCTGCTGCTCAACGCGTTCTTCGCTTCCCTGACCCACGAGCTGGAGCACGACCTGATCCACAGCATGTACTTTCGCAAGCAACGCCTGCCCCACAACCTGATGCTGGCGCTGGTCTGGCTGGCGCGGCCGAGCACCATCAACCCCTGGGTACGCCGTCATCTGCACCTGAATCACCACAAGGTCTCCGGCAGCGAAAGCGATATCGAAGAGCGCGCCATCACCAACGGCGAGCCCTGGGGCATCGCCCGTTTGCTGATGGTGGGGGACAACATGATGGCGGCCTTCATCCGTCTGCTGCGGGCGCCGGGGGCCAAACGCAAGCTGGGCATCCTCACCCGCACCCTGGCGGTGTACGCGCCGCTGGCATTGCTGCACTGGGGCGCCTGGTATGTGTTCCTCGGCTTTCACGGGACCAATGGCGTCGCCGGGTTGCTCGGCAGCCCGATCCAGTGGTCGCAAGACACCCTGGCGCTGATGCACGGCATCGATATCGCCGTGGTGGTGATCATCGGCCCCAACGTGCTGCGTACCTTCTGCCTGCACTTTGTCAGTTCCAACATGCACTACTACGGCGATATCGAACCGGGCAACGTGATCCAGCAGACCCAGGTGCTCAATCCCTGGTGGATGTGGCCGCTGCAGGCCTTCTGCTGCAACTTCGGCAGCACCCACGGCATCCATCATTTCGTGGTCAAGGAACCCTTCTACATTCGCCAGCTGACCGCGCCGGTGGCACATAAAGTGATGGCCGAGATGGGCGTGCGCTTCAACGATTTGGGCACCTTTGCCCGGGCCAACCGCTTTCATCCTCAGGAGCAGGTGCAGGTGCAGGAGGATGCGACGCGCGAGGTGCGGGCGTAGGGCCTGCTGCCAACCAAACGCACCCCGTAGGAGCCGGCTTGCCGGCGAAAGGGCCCTGGAGACTTGTGTTGTTCTGGACGACGCCTTCGCTGGCAAGCCAGCTCCTGCACAGGCCCGCTCTTACACGGTCCGGTTCATAGCCAGCTCCTGCAGGCTCAATCGGGCTGGAACGGCGATTCGCTGAGGATCACTCCGGTTTCATCCACGTAGCGCTGCCACTCTTGCAGCAGGGTGCGCAGTTTTTCCGGCTGGCTGTGGGCCAGGTCGTGAATCTCTCCCGGGTCCTGGCCCAGGTCGTACAGCTGCCAGGTTGCCGGGCCCGCCGGCCCGGGGATGTACACCGCCTTCCATTGGCCCTGGCGAATCGCCCGGCGGCCGAACAGCTCCCAGCCGGTCACCGTGTGTTCGTCGTGCACCCGGGCGGTCTCGCCGGAGAGGAAACCCAGCCAGGACTTGCCCCGCAGTGGCGCCACATCGCGCCCGCGCCAGCGCTTGCCGGGGTGGCGCACGCCGGCCAGGTCCAGCAGGGTCGGGGTGATGTCCATCACCGTGCCGAAGCCGTGGCTGATCTGTCCCTTGAGCGGCAACTGCGGGTAGTGCAGCAGCGCCGGCACACGAATCCCGCCCTGGGTGGTGAAGGCCTTGAACAGCCGTGACGGCGCCGTGGCTGCCTGGGCCCAGGCCGGGCCGTACCAGACGTAGGAGTTGGCCCGGCCGATGTTCTCCAGGCGGTTGTCGTAGTGCTGGTTGAGGTAGGTCAGAAGCTCCGGGCCGAACTTGGGAAAGGCTTCCAGCAGCGCGCCCTCGGCGCCGTTGTCGGACATGAACAGGATCAGGGTGTTGTCCAGCTGGCCCTGCTGGCGCAGGTAATCCACCACTCGGCCGATGTTCCAGTCCATGCGCTCGACCATCGCCGCATACACCTCCATGGCCCGTGCCGAAACCTGCCGCTGTTCATCGCTGAGGGCGTTCCATTCGGCGTTCAGATTGATCAGTGGGTGGGGCTCTACCTCGGCATCGATCAGGCCCAGGGCCTTGAGTTTTTCCAGGCGTTCCAGGCGCAGCACCTCGGGGCCGGCGTCATAGCGGCCACGGTACTTGGCGACGATCTCCTCGGGTGCCTGCAGCGGCCAGTGGGGCGCCGAGAAGGGCAGATAGGCGAAGAACGGCCGGCTCTGGTCGCGCTCCTTGAGGTACTGCAAGAGCTTGTCGCCGAAGGCATCGGAGGAATAGAAACCGGCCGGCAGTTCATCGATGAAGCGGTCGTCCTCGATGTACAGCGCCGGGGTGGATTTGAGCAGTCCGGGGGTGTGTTCGTCGTAGTTGGGCTCGAAGGCGTAGTGGTTGGCCGCTCCTGGCAATAGCGAGAACGAACGCTCGAAACCCCGGGCATGGGGCGCGCGCTCGGCGGTCAGCCCCAGGTGCCATTTGCCGCTCATCAGGGTCTGGTAGCCGGCCTCGCGCAGCAGTTCCGGCAGGGCCACCACGCGCTCATTGAGGTAACCCTCGTAGCCCGGCTTGCCGATCAGTTCGGGGGTCAGGGCCTCGGCCATGGTGCCGATCCCGGCAATGTGGTGGTCGGTGCCGGTGAGCAGCATGGAGCGGGTCGGCGAACAGGTCGGGGCGGTGTGGAAATCGGTCAGGCGCAGGCCACCTGCGGCCAGGGCATCGAGGTTCGGCGTGGCGATCTCGCCGCCGAAGGCTCCGAGGTCGGAGAAGCCCAGGTCGTCGGCCAGGATCACTAGAAAGTTGGGACGTTGCGGCATCGCGGCACTCCTGTTCAGCAAGCAATGAAGGTCAAGGGCAGGTCGCGGATCTGTACCGGCTGCGGCGCCTGGTAGTGATCATCGCTGGTGAGTTCGTGGAGCAGTTCTTCACGCAGTTGGTGGAAGTCGAAACTGCTGCGCTGGCGTGGGTGCGCCAAGGCCACCCGGACCACACGCTTGATCCGCCCCGGGCGCGGCTCCATCACCACCACCCGGTCGGCGAGGAAGATCGCTTCCTCGACATCGTGGGTCACCAGCACCGTGGTGATTTTGGCGCGCTCGCGGATCGCCAGCAGCTCGTCCTGCATCTGCTGGCGGGTCAGGGCGTCGAGGGCGCCGAAGGGTTCGTCCAGCAGCAGGATGCGCGGGCTGGCCACCAGCCCACGGGCAATGGCCACCCGTTGCGCCATGCCGCCGGAGAGCTGATGGGGATAGGCCCGGGTAAAGTCCTTGAGCCCCACCAGCTCGATGAAATCGTCGATCCGCCGCTGGCGCTCGGCAGCGCTCAGGGGCTCGTTGACCAGGCCCAGCCCGATGTTCTCGGCCACGGTCAGCCAGGGGAACAGACGGTGCTCCTGGAACACGATGCCGCGTTCGCTGCCGATACCGCTGACGGCCTGGCCATCGACCCGGATCTCGCCGCGAAACTCGGTATCCAGGCCGACCAGCAGGCGCAGCAGGGTGGACTTGCCGCAGCCGCTGGAGCCGACAATGGCCACAAATTCGCCGTCGGCGATGTCCAGGTTGAATTCGCGGATCGCCTCCAGCTCGCCACCGGCGACGGCGAAGCTCTTGCCCACGTGATTGAAGCTGACCAGGGGTGCGTTCATGCGTGTCTCCAGCGGGTGGCGCGGGTTTCGAGTTGTTGGCCCAGCAGGTTGAGCAGGGCCCCGGTAAGGCCCACCAGCAGCATGCCGGCCATGATCAGGTCCATGCGCAGCAGTTGCTGGGCGCTGATCATCTGGCTGCCGATGCCGCCGTTGGACGGCATGAAGTATTCCGCGCCGATGGTGCCCATCCAGGCGTAGATCAGGCTGATGCGCAGGCCGGCGAAAATTCCCGGCGCCGCGCCGGGCAGCACCAGTCGGCGCAGCCGTTGCCAGAGGTTCAGGCGCAGCACCTGGGCGGCCTCCGCCAGTTGCGGCGAGAGCTGGGCAACGCTGCGCTGGGTGGCGATGAACAACGGGAAGAAGGCGGCCAGGGCGACGAACACCCACTTGGCCAGTTCCCCCAGGCCGAACCAGGCGGTGAGCAACGGCACCCAGGCGAAGATGGCGATCTGGCGAATGGCGGCCAGGGTCGGTCCCAGCAGCCGTTCACTGAGGCGCGACAGCCCCAGCAGCAAGCCGAAGGTCAAGCCCAGTCCGCCACCCAGGGCCAGGCCGCCGAGGGCGCGACCCAGGCTCAGGCCCATGCCTCCCAGCAGGCTGCCGTCCAGCAGACCGTCGACGGTGGTGTTGAGTACCGCCAGCGGGCTCACCAGGATATTGGCGTCGACCCACTGCCGGTCGCTCGCCACTTGCCACAGGGCCAGCAAGGCCAGGGGCAGCAGCCAGGGTTGCAGACGCTGCCAGCCTGCATAGCGCGGGCCACGGCGCAGTGCCGCGGTGGCCGGGTGCGGCCAGTGCACCAGCTGGCGATCCAGCCAGCCGATGCCGCGGTCCATGCACACCCCCAGCACGCCGATCACCAGGATGCAGACGAAGACGATATCCAGCATGAACAGCTGCCGCGCCCAGACCATCAAGTAGCCGATGCCCTCGCTGGAGGCCAGCAGCTCCACCGCCAGCAACGAGGTCCAGCCGGTGGCCAGGGCCAGGCGCACCCCGGCCATGAACGCCGGCAGCGCGGCCGGCAGCACCAGGCGGCGGATCAGCAAGGCCGGGGGCAGGCGCAGCACTGCGGCGGCTTCCCGCAGCTTGGGCTGGGCATCACGCACGCCCACTAGGGTGTGCAGGGTCACGGGGACCACGATGGCCTTGATCAGCACCACCAGCTTGAGCACTTCGCCGATGCCGAAAAACACCATGAACAAGGGAATCCAGGCCAGGGTCGGGATCTGCGCCAGGGCACCGAAGGTTGGGAATACCAAGCGCTCCAGGCGTCGGCTGAAACCCAGCGCGCCGCCCAGCAGGGCACCGGCGGCGGTGCCTGCCAACAACCCCCAGAACAGCCGTTGCAGGCTGATTGCCAAATGGCTCCACAGCTCGCCGCGGGCCAGCTCCAGGGCACTGCTCCAGACCAGGGCCGGGGCCGGCAGGATCTGCTCGCTCATCCATTGATTGCGGCTGGCCAGCCACCACAGGACGAACAGGCTCAGGGGCAGCAGCCAGGGCAACAGGCGCTGATGGATTACGGGCCAGCCGGGGCGTCCATTGGATGGCACCGCCAGGGGCAGGCTGAGCAGGGAAACACGGGCCATGGATGACCTCCGTCGTCGGGTACTGCATGGCGTTGGTTGAAGCCGTAGGAGCTGGCTTGCCAGTTGAGGGCGATGCGGGGCTGGCGGGCCTTTTCGCCGGCAAGCCGGTGTTTGCGTGGTATGCGTTTGTGATCTATTAAAATTCTTATCAATTCTATTAAGAGATAAGAGAAACCATTTAAGGCTTCTGGCCGACACGCATCCAATGCATTTGAAGAATATTTTTCATGCATTTCATGCATGTCCCCGGGGACGCCCGTGACGGCTGGTTTATTCAATATGGTTATTAAAATGTGAATTTATAGTATTTAAATGTTGATCGATTCCGTGCCTACCTTCTGCTCCTCACAGCCTTTGTCAGCAGGAGCCGCACCCATGAACCTTCCCTTCAAACGCGTGATCAGTCTGTTCGCCGCGCCGGCCCTGGCGGGGCTGCTGGGCTGCCTGCCGCTGCTGGCCCAGGCCGCCGAGCTCAAGGAAATCCGCATCGCCGTGCCCGACCTCAGCGCCGGCACCCAGCACAGCGGCGGCGGGGTGGTGGATGTACTGCGCCAGCAACAGATCTTTGAAAAGGCCTTCGCCGACCAGGGCATCAAGATCCAGTGGAATTTCTTCAAGGGCGCCGGGCCCGTGATCAACGAAGCCTTCGCCAACGGTCAAGTGGACTTGGCTTATCTCGGCGACCTGGCGGCCATCATCGGCAAGTCCAATGGCCTGGACACGCGTCTGCTCAGCGCCTCGGCCCGTGGGGTCAAGCACTATCTGGGGGTGGTGCCGGGTTCCGGGATCAAGACCCTGGAAGACCTCAAGGGCAAGCGCGTGGCAGTGTTCCGTGGCACCGCCACCCAGCTCTCGTTCGATGCGGCCCTGGCCAGCCGGGGCTTGAGCGAGAAGGA
>NZ_MOAK01000054.1:20059-31512 GCF_003732485.1 Pseudomonas protegens | reverse complement strand
AAGCAGATCGATGCGTCCTGGGGCAGCACCGGGCTGTCGGCCCTGCGCAGCAAGGGGCTGGCCGAGCTGCCCCTGAGCACCAAGGACCTGGGCGGCGCCGGTAGCGTGCAGAGCGTGCTGGTGGGCGCGGGCAAGTTTGTCGACGAGCATCCCGAGGCCGTGGAGAAGTTGCTCAAGGCTCAGCAGCAGGCTGTGCAATGGCTGACCCAGGACAGCAACAAGGACGCCTATATCCAACTGGTCTCGGGGCTGGCCAGCTACCCGCCGGTGATCTTGCAGGATGATTTGAAGGATCAGCGCCTGAGCGAGATTTTCCCTTCGACCCTGGACCCGGTGTTCCTCGGCAAACTGCAGGATTCGGTGGACCTGGCGGCCAAGGAACGGTTGATCCGCAAGCCGTTCAAGGTGGATGCCTGGGTGGCACCGCAGTTGGCCGCTGCCGGTCTTTGAGGTCGGCACCATTCGCCGGCAAGCCGGCTCCTACGGTCGGCGGGGATATTCGTGCGGGATCTTGTAGGAGCCGGCTTGCCGGCGAAGCTGTTCTATACGGCGATGCTGTGCCCCTGTTGATCCACCGCCACCAACACTTCGATCAACTTGCGCGCCGCCGGCGACAGGCGGAAACCGCTGCGGCTGACGATGCCGCAGCGGGCATTCAGGCTGTCGATGTTCTGCGGCAGGTTGCGCCAGTGCAGCAACGCCAGCGAACCCTGCTCGATGTCTTCGGCGAAGGCCTCGGCGGTGCCTACGCCGATGGCATTGGACTGGCGGACGATCTTTACCAGGGCCGGAAAATGCTCGGTTTCGATGGTGGGTGAAAAATCGATGCGTCCGCTGAGGTTGGCCAGCAGCTTGCGAATCCCCGGGGGGATCAGGGTGGTGGCCAGGGGGTAGTCGAACATGTCGTTGGTGGACAGGCTTTCCTTGGCCAGCAACGGATGCCCGGGACGGCAGAAGAACACCCCGCGCTTGGGCGTCAGGGGCTGGGTCTGGTAGTTCGGATCGGCCTCGAAATGGCGGATGTCGGCGATAAAGAATTCGATCTCTTCGCGGTTCAGGCTGCGGCTGAGTTTTTCCCAGTTATCCACGGCAAAGCAGGTGCGCACCTTGGGGTGGGCACTGGTGAATTGCGCCACCGCATCGGGCACCAGTTTCACCGCTGGGGCCGGGCCGCAGCCGAAGCGCACTTCGCCGGCATCGAGCTTGGTCATCTGGGTCACTTCACTGCTGAGCAAGGCCGCGCCCTGCACCAGACTCAAGGCGTGCTGCAGCACCACCTGGCCTTCCGGGGTGGGACGCAGATCCTTGTTGCCGCGGTCCACCAGCACGCAGCCGAACTCCTGTTCCAGGCCCTGGATACTGCGGCTGAAGGCCGGCTGGGTGATGCCCATGGCGTCGGCGGCGCGGACAAAGCTGCGGTGTTCATTGAGGGCGATGAAGTAACGCAATTGGCGAAGATCCATATGCTTTCCCGGCATCCGAAAAATAGCTCGAAGGCATTTGCGACGAGTGAGGAATGAGGTTTTAAATGCAAGCTCATATTCCGTCAACGAAGCAAGTGGTTATCTATTAGATCTAAATAGAATATAGATAGAGCGTTGTTTCGCGGCGGTTCCAACCGTAAGCAGTCGATGAGGGTGTACCTGATGAGCAATGCCGCCTTAGCCGTTAAACCCGCTGTTCATGCCCTTGATATCCACCCGGTGGCCGGTCGCATCGGCGCCGAGATCCGTGGCGTGCAACTGTCCGGCGATCTCGACGCCGCCACCGTGGAAGCGATCCGGCAAGCGCTGGTGCAGCACAAGGTGATTTTCTTCCGCGGCCAGACCCACCTCGACGACCAGAGCCAGGAAGCCTTCTCGCACCTGCTGGGCGAACCGGTGGCCCACCCCACCGTGCCGGTACGCGACGGCACCCGCTACCTGATGGAGCTGGATGGCGCCCAGGGCCAGCGGGCCAACTCCTGGCACACCGACGTGACCTTTGTCGACGCCTACCCCAAGGCCTCGATCCTGCGTTCGGTGGTGGCCCCGGCCTACGGTGGCGACACGGTCTGGGCCAACACCGCCACGGCCTACAACGAACTGTCGGCGGAACTGCGGGAGCTGGCGGACAAGCTCTGGGCGGTGCACAGCAATGAATACGACTACGCCGGGGCCAAGCCGGACGTTTCGGCGGAGAAGCTGGAGCGTTACCGCAAGGTGTTCACCTCCACGGTGTTCGAGACCGAGCACCCGATCGTTCGCGTGCACCCCGAGAGCGGTGAAAAAAGCCTGGTGCTGGGGCATTTCGTGAAGCGCATCAAGGGCTATTCCCAGGCGGACTCGGCGCACCTGTTCGGCCTGCTGCAGAGCCACGTCACCCGTTTGGAAAACACCGTGCGCTGGCGTTGGAGCGCGGGTGATGTAGCGATCTGGGACAACCGCTCGACCCAGCACTACGCCGTGGACGACTACGGCACCCAGGACCGCATCGTGCGCCGCGTGACCCTCAAGGGCGACGTCCCGGTGGGCGTTCACGGCCAGCGCAGCCAGACCATCAAGGGGCTCTGACCGCTGCCCCATCCCCGTAGGAGCTGGCTTGCCAGCGAAGGCGCCCCTGGGAGCGCTGCAAGGTCCAAGGGCCTCTTCGCCGGCGAGCCGGCTCCTACGAGAATTTATGCGATGAGCCTGCCCGCTGTAGGAGCTGGCTTGCCAGCGAAGGCGCCCCTGAGAGCGCTGCAAGGTCCAAGGGCCTCTTCGCCGGCAAGCCGGCTCCTACAAGAATTTATGCGATGAGCCAGCCCGCTGTAGGAGCTGGCTTGCCAGCGAAAGCGCCCCCGAGAGCGCTGCAAGACTTGAGGACCTCTTCGCCGGCAAGCCGGCTCCTACAAGGGGAGGTGCAGGCGCGGGTTACCACACGCCGATCTGTACCAGCTTCTCGCTTTCCGGTTCGCCGTAACGAAAACGCTGGCCGCGCAGGTCGATTTCTTCATGGCTGATGGTGGTACGGCGTTTCAGGCCGCGCAGCCATTCCAGTACATACCCCAGGTGTTCTTCGCGCACTGCGGCATAGGCCGGGTCGGCCCCCAGGTCATGCAGCTCCTGGGGGTCGTTGTGCAGATCGAACAGCTGCGGGCGCAAGCCATCGTAGGCCAGGTACTTCCAGCGCTCGCTGCGCACCATGGTCATGCGGCAGCGGTCGATGGGCTGGCCCAGGCGCTCACGCGCCGGGGCCTGGAAGGCGTAGTCGTATTCGCTGATGGCGTAGCGGCGCCAGTCCGGTTCGGCGCCGTGCAGCAGTGGGATCAGCGAGCGTCCTTCCAGGCGATGTTCGGCTCCCGGCAGGCCCAGGGCATCGAGAAAGGTCGGCAGGGCGTCGATGGTTTCCACCAGGCGTTCATCCACGCTGCCACGGCTGCTGTCCGCCGCCGCGCGCGGGTCGCGGACAATCAGTGGAACGCCCACCGCCGGCTCCAGCAGAAACTCTTTTTCCCCCAGGTAGTGGTCGCCAAGGAAGTCGCCGTGATCGCTGGTGAAGACGATCAACGTGTCGTCCCAGCGGCCGTTGCTCTGCAGGAAATCGAACAGCCGGCCGAGCTGGTCATCCACCTGCTTGATCAGGCCCATGTAGGTGGGCACTACGTTCCGGCGCACTTCGTCCCGGGAAAAATTCAGGCTTTCTTCATGCTGGCGGAAGGCGGCGTAGACCGGGTGGTCGCTGAGCTGTCCGGGCTCGGCGCGCACGGCCGGGATGACCTGCTCGGGGCCATACAGGGCGTGGTACGGAGCAGGCGCGATATAGGGCCAGTGCGGTTTGATGTAGGACAGGTGCAGGCACCAGGGCTGCTCGCCCTGTTCGCTGATGAAGTCGATGGCGCGGTCGGTGGTGTAGACGGTTTCCGAGTGCTCTTGCGCGACCCGGGCCGGCAGGTGGGCGTTGCGCATTTTCCAGCCGCTGCGGATTTCTCCCTGCTCGCCGGCTCCAGCGTTGGCCCAGTCGTGCCAGGGGTTGCGGCCGTCATAGCCGAGGTCGCGCAAGTAGTGGGTGTAGGGCGCCGACTCGCGCTTGTCGTCGAATACCGGGTCGTCGGGGTAGATGCCGTCATGGCGGAAGTAGGGTTCGAAGCCGACTTCGTTGAGCCCCTCGGCCTGGGCACTCCCGGGGTCGATGGCCAGGCGTTGCAGGGCGTCGAGGTTGGGCGTGGCGTGGGTCTTGCCCACCAGCGCGGTGCGGATGCCGTGGGGGCGCAGGTAGTCCCCCAGGGTCAGTTCTTCAAGGGGCAGGGGTACGGCGTTCCAGGCCACCTGGTGGCTGCTGACGTAGCGCCCGGTGTAGGCCGACATGCGCGACGGGCCGCAGATGGTGCCCTGGGTGTAGGCACGGCTGAAGCGCACCCCGGCGGCGGCCAGGCGGTCGATGTTCGGGGTATGCAGGTGCGGGTGGCCGTAGCACGAGAGGTAATCCCGGCGCAGCTGGTCGCACATGATGTAGAGCACGTTGCGCACGGGTGGATGGGTATTGGACATGGGGTTCACCGAGGGGAAGACAGGCGAGGTTTTTCGCCTCCGGCGGCGGTTTCCGGCAAGCGCATTTGCCGAATAGTTTCGATGCGTTTCATGCAATGCGGGGGGGGCGAGGTTCTGTGGTGCCTGTAGGAGCTGGCTTGCCAGCGAAGGCGGCCACGCGGGCGGTGCAGGGCTTGAGGGCCTCTTCGCCGGCAAGCCGGCTCCTACGGGTGGGGGGCAGTTCACACGGCGAGGTTGTCCAGGTTGCATACCTCTTCGTCCTGTTCGTCGATGGCCTTGATCTCTTCGATCATCGCCGCGGCCAAAGGCGACAGGCGATAGCCGGCGCGGCTGACGATGCCGTAGCGGGTGTAGAGCTCTTCCAGGTCATCGGCCAGCCCGTCGATCTTCAGGCACACCAGCTCGCCCTTGGCGTTGTGCAACGCGTCGCTGTAGGAGCCGACGATGCCGATGGCGTCCGAGCGCATGACCACCCCCAGCAGGCTGTAGCTGTTTTCGCATTCCACATTGGGCGTGAAGTCCGGCTTGCCGCTCAGGTCGACGATGACCTTGCGCAGGTTGGGCGGGCGGATGGTTACCGCCAGTGGGTAGCTCATCAGTTCACCGGCGCTGACGCTGGCGCGCTGGGCCAGGGGATGCCCGGCGCGGCAGCAGAAATGCCATTTGCGTGGACGCAGGCGCTGGGTCAGGTAGTCCGGGTCGGCCTCGAAGTGCCGGGTGTCGGCGACGAAGAACTCGAACTCCTCGCTGAGCAGGCGCTTGCTCAGGCTTTGCCAGTCATCCACCTGGAACTGCACCCGGGCCTTGGGGTAACGCCCGATAAAGCTGCCGATGGCGCGGGGAATCAATCCCGAGGCCGGTGCCGGGCCGCAGCCGAAGCGCAACTCTCCCGCCTCCAGGCCATTGAACTGGCTGATCTCGTTGGCCATCTGCTGGGCCCCGCTGACCAGCCGGCGCGCATGCTCCAGCAGCAACTGGCCCTGCTTGGTCGGCGCCAGGTCCTTGCGCCCGCGATCCACCAGCTGGCAACCGACGCTGTGTTCCAGGGCCTGGATGCTGCGGCTGAAGGCCGATTGCGAGAGGTTCACCGCCGCCGCAGCCGCGACAAAGCTGCGCTGTTCCGCGAGGGCGATGAAGTGACGGAGCTGGCGCAGATCGATATGCATTTTTCACATAAAAAATATCGGGGAAATGCATTGGCTATGCATTAGGTCGACTCCTTATAAAGGCAATCTCTTATGCAGTAAATCTTTGTAAAAACATAAATAAATAACTTTAAGGAATATACGAGGCTGTATATTTTCTGACCAGGAGCCGCCCATGAGCCCGCTGTCCCTCGCTTCACCCCTCTCGCACCGGCGGCTCAAGCGCCTGCCCCTGGCGCTGTTGCTGGCCGGCAGTGCCAGCTGGACACCGACCTGGGCCGAAGAGGCCCCGGCGCCGCAAGCCACCCCGGCCAAGAACAGTGCCAACAAGGCCAAGGCCGATGATGGCCAGTTGCAGACGGTGACCGTCACCGCCCGGCGTCGCGAGGAAAGCTCCCAGAGCGTGCCCACGCCCATGAGCGTGGTCAGCGGCCAGGCCCTGGAGAGCCAGCGGGTCTATCGCATCCAGGACCTGCAGCAACTGGTGCCCAGCGTCAACGTCGCCTACATGCATGCGCGCCAGTCCAGCGTGTCGATCCGTGGCCTGGGCAACAACCCGGCCAGCGACGGCCTGGAAGGCAGCGTCGGGCTGTACATCGACAACGTCTACCTCGGAAGGCCGGGGATGGCGGTGTTCGACCTGATGGACATCGAGCAGCTGGAAGTGCTGCGCGGCCCCCAGGGCACCCTGTTCGGCAAGAACACCACCGCCGGGGTGATCAACATCAGCACTCGGGCGCCGAGCTTCACCCCGGAGCGCAGCATCGAAACCTCCCTCGGCGAGGACGGCTATTTCCAGACCAAGGGCACCATTTCCGGGCCGCTGACCGATGAGCTGGCGGGGCGTTTTTCCGCCTATCGCACCCGCAGCGACGGCGACATCAAGAACGAATTCGACGGCCATGACCTCAACGGCGGATCACGCCAGGGCTTTCGCGGGCAGTTGCTGTACAAGCCCAACGAGAGCTTCAACCTGCGCTGGATCGGCGACTACAACGAAGAGGATTCCAGTGCCGGCACCCGAGTGCTGTACAGCACCGGGCCGACCATCAACGGCACCAATGTCTATGAGTCGCGTGCGGCGGCGGCCGGGGCGACCCTGGTCAACGGTTCGCACCGCAAGGTCAACCTGGACAACGACCAGCATGTCACGGTGTTCCAGGGCGGCACGTCCCTGGAGGCCAACTGGACCCTGCCCAGCGACTTCACCCTGACCTCGGTCAGCTCCTACCGCTGGTGGAATTTCACCCCGCGCAACGACGACGGCCTCAACGTGGCGGCCACCTACAACGCCGGGGTTTCGGTGGAGGACAAACAGTGGTCCCAGGAATTTCGCCTGGCCTCGCCCACGGGTGGCTTCTTCGACTACGTGCTGGGTGCCTACTACTTCGGCTCCGACCTGGACAACAAATCCTTCGCCTATTACGGGCCCAAGGCGGATATCTGGAACGGCACCCCGGCCGGCGCCTTGAGCAACGTCAGCAGCATCGGCAACGGGCATATCCAGACCAACAGCTTCGCCCTGTTCGCCCAGGGCACCTGGCACCTCACCGAGCGCCTGGATTTCACTGCCGGCCTGCGCGGTACCTATGAGGAGAAAAGTGCCTGGGTCAGCCGCAACGCACCGCTGGGTGGCGCGGCGGTGGCCGGGGCTGCCGCCAACGCTCGCCGCGGACGCACCGGGGCCTATGACTCCGGTAACCTCAACCAGTACAGCACCAGCCCTTCGGGCCTGCTCAACCTCAGCTACCGCATCACCGACGACCTGCTGGGCTACGCCACCCTGTCCCACGGTGAAAAATCCGGCGGGGTCAACCTGACGGTGGGCTCGGCGCCCACTGCCGGCGCCGATTCGCTGCTGATCGGCACCGAGCGCGCCAACAACGCGGAACTGGGCTTCAAGAGCACCCTGTGGGACCGCCGCTTGCAACTCAATGCCAACCTGTTCTGGACCCAGGTCAACGGCTATCAGACCAACGCCTACGACGATGCCAACCGCGTGCAGTACCTGACCAACGCCGGTTCGGTGCGCTCGCGCGGGGTGGAAGTGGAAAGCACCCTGGTGCCGATTCGCGGTCTGACCCTGAACCTCAACGGCTCTTATAACGACGTGCGTTACCTGTCCTACAAGGACGCGCCATGCCCGCCGGAAGTCAGCCTGCGCCCCGGCGCCCCGGCCTCGTGCGATCTCAGCGGCCACCAGGTAGTGGGCGCCTCGAAATGGATCGGCAACGCCAACGGCGAATACAAGTGGAACCTGGACAACGGCCTGGAAGAGTACGTCACCGCCAGCTACGCGTTCCGTTCCAAGGCGGTGGGCACCGTGGAGGATTCCCAGTACGGGCAGATCCCCAGCTACGCCGTGGTCAACCTTTCCACCGGCTTGCGCGGCAACTACGAGCAGGGCCAGTGGGACGTTTCGCTGTGGCTGAAGAACGCCTTCGACAAGACCTACTACACCACCCTCTGGACTGGCGGCAACGGCGGTTACGAAGGCCTGCTGGGCACGCCGCGGACCTTGGGCGTGACCGGTCGCTACGACTTTTAGGTTGTATCTCTACGCAACATTGACGCTGGAACAGCGATGCGCCAACTGATGCGTTTCGATCGTGCGTCCCAATACAGCGCAATTAATGCGTTTGTGCATAAATCGCTGGAAAACCCAGTCACCGATTTCCCTCGGTGACTGGGTTTTTGATGATGAGCATGTTTTTTAAATCCTGGCTTACTGTTAGTCGCTTGCCACTCATTTACTTCTTTAACTATGGCTTCAGGGCCATTTTTTTCAGGCTTAGGGTAATACAGTAAACCTGAATGAACTGAAGGTTCAGGGGCAGTGGAACTCCAGAGCAACGTTAACATCTACATGCTCTATTGAGTGTTTCACATTATGAATATTTCTAAAAAATTAAATAAATTCTGACTAAGTAATTTCATTGGTTTTCACGCTGATTATTTATCTTTCTGGTGATTGTCAATGTGGTGTTTAGGGTGTGCGAAAAAGTAGCTAATTATCTGTTGTCGCTGAATTGTATTTTAAGGTAATGATTAATGGTGATGAAGTGGTCGCGTCACAAGTTGTAATTGGTATGCCTCATAGGCATCGTTTCAATTGTATTAATTCTAGCTAAGGCTTGTAATTTCATTCCTGTATACGCTGTTTGTCAGGCCAGGAAATTTTAAGTTTCCTACTTGAGAAATAAGTGCGGCAACATTTGCTACCGCACAACTCGCTAGTTAATCAGCAATGGCTCCAGTCCTACAGTTGTAATACGGTAAGTCTGCTGCTTGCCCTTGTTGGCCAAGGGTACCTCTCGCATATCATTGGTAATGATTAAACGGTTTTTCGGTTCTTCATGGTGCAAATGGATCACCTCTCCACCATAACCGGACAGTGGCAACTCCACCGAACGCATCGTCTGCTTTTGGCTGCCGCGCACCTCGTCGTGATACAGGCTGTTACCGTCCGCATCTTCATAAATGAGGGATGCGTAAACGTCGGAGAAATAATGGTGTGCAATCCCGGCCTCTATCTTTACCGTTAGTGTTTTTTTCACCAGGTTGAGGGTAGCTGTCAGGAATTGGCGATCGCTGATCCCTTTGCCGGCCACCGTGAATGCATTGCCCGCGTGATTGCTCGGAGGGTTATTGTCAACGGGAATGCAGTCCTTATAGCTTTCCAGCAGTTGCTCACGCTGTGGGCTGTCGAAAACATTGATCGCTAAGTAAATGTCGTCTTTGAAAGGTGAGAACTGCGCATAATAGGCCTGATGACCACCACGCAAACGCTCCGCCGCATTCTTTAGTCGCACCAGCAACGCCTGTTCAGGGTCGCCTTGCAGGGCAGCATTTTTCAACCCGCTATTAACGATCGTCAATACGTTGGTTTTGTTTTTGTTGTCAATTATGTCGGAGTCGGCCGGGCTCACTCGTACGCGTCCCGGCTCCTCGTGATAGATCTCAATCTGGTCGCTCACGCTGAGTGTCAGTTCATCATGGCTCAGGCTCGCATTAGTTCCGTGAATATCCTTGCTGAAGGTGACCTCCCCTTTCGGGTCACGCACGATAACCTTAGCGTAAGTCACCCCCGGGAAATACGAATGTGGCGTAGTAGTAGTGACGTCAATGACCAGTTTGCCCTGAGCGCGATCAACCAACAGCCTGGCGAAAACCGCATCTCCCAGACCCAGCAGATTGATTTCCTGCGAGACGATCGTGGAAGTGAGTTTTTTGACAAAGTGAATCTGCGCCGCATTATCCCCCTGCTTCACCACCAAATAGCCTGCCGTAGGCTGGTACTTGTAGTTTTTCCCGGTAGGTAAACGCAGGCTGTATACACCAATCGGCAGCTCACGCAATTCCATGGTCGGACTATTGATGCGTGTTTTATATGCATAACGCGCACCCTCCATCAGGATCAGATCTTCACCGTAGATCTGCGCAAAGTCATCGATGTTAAAACGCAGGCTGACGTTACCTTTCAAGCCGGTGGCTTGCAGTTGGGCTGCATCAACCAGCCGGAGGGAAGAGTCCAGCTTCAGTTGTTTTTTCACTGCCTCAAGTTGCGGTGCATCGACCAATTGATAGAGCGGGTACACAGCCTTGGCATGGCTGAAAATATTGCGATTACGCTGCGTTTGACTCACATGGCCGCCGGTCAGTTGAATGAACGGCGTAACGTCCACCTGTTCTCCGGCAACTGCAAAGCTTTCACACAGCATATCCAGCAGAAGGTGGTCGGAAGGAACAAAACCCGGCGTATTACAGCTTTTACGGTACTGCTGATTGAAATGCGTGAAGGCGTTTTTACCCGCCTTGTCCACCATCAGTACAGCGAAGTACAGCTTTGAGCGCAGGTCCCACTGGTTAAGTGGCGTAGACTTGGCGATTAGATCGACGATTTTACTCTCGACTTTTGCCATGTTGCCGTAGTTATACAGCCAGCCTTCATTGTATTTGCGATCGCCTAGCATCACGTCCTGGTAGCAGGCGGCGTAAATGTTATTCCACATCTCACTCGTGGAAAAAGATTTATCCCTCATAAAGTGCCCCTGATAGCCGTGGGCAATTTCATGCAGGCTACCCCAATTGTTGTCTTGCGGCGTTAGCCAGAAGCTGCTGACCGAGCTGCTCGTTTCTGCTGTCCACTGGTTACTATAATAAGCAGTACCAGCGCCATTTTTATCCGCTTTTATAAAGTAGCGGTTTCTAATATTGCGATCTGAATCGCGTTCGGGCTCAAATGAAATACCGGTCAGCGCATTATAAAAGGTAAAAACTCTTTCGTAATAGGCTATCAGCCCATCAATGTTTTTAGCCTCTCCGAGCTCAAGGTTCTTGAGTTCTTTTTTACTGATTTTTGGTACGAGCAGAGTAGTGTATTCAGACTCAATAAGGCCGAACTCTGCGTCTTGGGTATCCCAACTTCTGAAGAACGCTACTTCGTTTTCACCTTTACGGTAGAGCGGCAAGGTTTTCGCCGTGTCGGGGTATTCAAACTCCACCACTGGCATACCCTCAACATAGGGCGTATCGATAAACGGAACCGATGTAACATTGATACGGGTCTCGACCCAAGAGCTGCCGACACTGAATTCGGCTTCCGTTTTTCTATCGTCATTCAGCAGGCGCATTGTGAGTTTTGCGCTGAACTGTGTATTGGTCTGGCGAATTCTCACCGTTTGCCCGGCAGCGAGAATAATACCCAGATGTTGGCGGTCGTGGTTAATCCCTTTGCTCATCCCGGCATTATCCAACCATACTGGCCTTGGCAGAGTATAAATTGATTTTGATTTGATAA
>NZ_MOAK01000054.1:11269-20000 GCF_003732485.1 Pseudomonas protegens | reverse complement strand
GCAGATGCTGAACAATTAAACCGTTCACTCCGCCCTTCATGCTCAAATTGTTTGTTCAACCCATATTCACGAGTCGGTCGATTTTGTCCGACACAATGACTGTATAAAAAAACAGTTATGCATTCAAGCATTAATAATGCATTGATGCATATTTTAGGTTGGCGGCATGCTAGCTCTCAAGAGAGATCGTGGAGGTGCAGGAGAGATCAGAACGAAGGGAGGGCTACGCAAGACGCTCCATCATTTCGGGGCATGAATGCATTGCTTTGCCACCGCTCCTGCCCGGGGCTGGGCATCTGCCGGTGAACTACGACTGGGTGTCCAAGGACACATCGCGCTCGGAAACGGCGGTGAGCGTGCCGGAGTCGGGGCTGAAACAGGCCAGTGCCAGCGCGGGGATTTGAGCTTGCGGCCGTGCTGTTGAGGTCGACCTGCGGCGAGGGCAGCCCTGGATGACGGAATCAGAAGTAGAAGAACAGACCGGTGTCCCGTTCCAGGGCCAGTTGATTCAGGGCGATGAGCTTGTGGATAAGTTCATCCTCGGCCGTCGCGGCCTGGGTGAGGATCGACAGAGTCGTGATCAGGGCGCCCCGACCCTGGATCGAAGCGTCTTCGTAATCGTCGATCAGAGTGCCCAGGGCGCGGTTCAAGCTCGGTAGCAGGTCGCTGCGGAACAGGGCCGTCCACTGCTCTGCGGACAGGGCCAGCTCCTCCAGGTCGCCCGGCAGGCACTGGTCCAGATCCAGGCGCTGCTGGGCGTCTTTGCTGGTGGGCACGACTATCCATTTGCGTGGCGTATTCATGCTTGCCACAGCTCGACAAAGGCCTTGAAGTCGGCAGCCACCGGGTAGCGGCCGGTGCTCGCGGGGTCGAAGATTTCCACCGCTACGCCCGGGCTGTTGAAGTCCAGGCAGATCAGCAGGCCTCCGGCATCCCGGGCAATCGGCAGGCAGCCTGCGGCGAGCCCCGGCACACGGCCGGGGCTGGCGTACCAGAGCAGGGTCCAGGGTTGGTTGTTCAGGCTGAAATCGAAGAACTCGCTGATGCACGCGTAGCCGTTGCCATAGGGGAAAGTGCCGATCCCCGGCGTGGCCGCCTCGGCGTACTGCACCAGCTCTAGATACAGCGCTGGGAACTCGATGCCGAGGCGTTGCTGCACCTGAGCGATCAGTTGTTCATCCACCGCCGATCCGGGTTCTATTTCCCAGGTATTCCAATCCAGGGTCATGCTCGACATACGCCTTGTCGTTGAGGGACCGCGCCCGCCCGATGGGGGATCGGGCGGGCGTCGAGGGGCGATTGTAGGCGTGTCGCCCGGTGCGTGGTAGGCGCTTAGTTGCAGCTGTGGCCTTCGGGCAGGGTGACCGTGTACTTGCGCTGCACCCGGTTGCGCAAGTCCAGGTTGTCCAGGCTCTCCTGCACCAGGAAATCCTCGACCTTGGCGTCCTGGCAGTCCTCGTTATAGGACGAAGCCCGCAGCAGGAACACCGTGCGCCGGCTCTGCTCGTCCTTGGCCTGGATGTTGAAGGTCGAAAGGGTGGTGTAGCCGGTGCGTTCCGAGGAACCGATGGCACGGTAGGACATCGTTGGGGTGCTGGTGCACACGGTCTGCTGGTGCTTGCCGGGTATGCACGTGGTTTTGGTGCTGCTGGGCACCTGGCCGTAGTCGGTGGCGGTGTAGCGATAGCTGGTCTTTTTACTGCCCACATCCAGGGCAATGTTCATGCGAAACGGCGGGTGGTTTTTCGGCAGCGACGATTCGGTATACACCTGCGTAAATCCCATGCCGTGAAGGGCGGCGACCATGTCGCGCAGGTAGTAGCTGGCCTTGAGGCCCTGGGCCTCCTTGGCGCCGTTGACGGTCACCAGCACCGGAGCCTTTGGGTCGAAGTAGTAGTCTTGGGCCGGGGTGGCGTCGATGGCCACTTCGAGTTTGTTGGCGCAGCCGGTCAAAAGCAGGACGAACAGGAACAGCGGGCAGAGCAGGTAGCGAGTCATGAATAAGCCAACGTGCAACGTGATGAATGGATAAGGCTTTAACGATCGGGACTCGGATCAAACAAACGCGGGGGTGTTACGCGGGCTCGCTCGCCTGGTATTCCAGCAAGTCGCCGGGTTGGCAGTCGAGTGCGGCGCAGAGTTTGTCCAGGGTCTCGATTTTCATCCCCTTGACCTTGCCATTTTTCAGCAACGACAGATTGGCCTCGGTAATGCCCAGGATGGCGGCCAACTCTTTCGAGCGAATCTTGTTTTTAGCCATGACAACGTCAAGCCGAACGATAATGGTCATCTCATTGTTCTATATGTAGTGACTGTGCTCATCACTGAGGACTTTGGCGTCGCGCATGATAATGGAAAATGAGCAGAGCAAGATTCCTTTGACCACCTCGTAGGCCGCGTAGGACGAGAAACCTGCAGAAATCTGCAGAATCCGCTGGCCCGCTGGCAGGTCGATGGACAGGGCCAGGCCTTGCAGGGTTTCCACCATGGGGAAAGTGGCCGGGGCGACGATCCACAGCATGCCCACGCGCCAGAGGATGCGGATGTTGCGATCGCTCCAGGTTTCGCCGCGGGACAGGCGCAGGAAGAACACCCCGGTCAGCCAGAGGGCAAAACTCGACAGCAGCAGGGGCAGGAAGTCGAGAATCACCAGCAGGGTGAAACTTGCGGACGAGAGTTTGAAGTCGGCTTCCAGCAGGCGTGGCGAGTGGTCGGCGAATACGCTGAGCAGGGCGCTCAGGACCTGGTCCTTGCTGTAGATCCAGAGTCCGGCGTTGCCGCCAAGCTCCACCACGCCCATGACCCAGGCCAGGATCGCGGCCAGCAGGCCGACCCGTCGTAAGCGGTATTGGGCTGAGCCATTTATTTGGGGGTTCATGCGTTATTCCTTGCAAAACTGGGGGGGTGGCGAATTATTGATAAGTAATTATCGAATTACAATAATTTATTTCTTTGTGAATGCCTTGGGGCTATAGCTTGGAATGATGATGTGGCGAGGGAGCTTGCTCCCGCTCGGGCGCGTAGCGGCCGTGAAACCTGAGGTTGCGACAGTCAGGGAGTACATATCCACTATCGAAGCCTTTCACCCGCCGCCACGGAATGTGAGCCCTCACAGCGTCCCTTTGATTTTTTACCATGTTAGGTATACGTTACATTCAATCAATTTTGTCGTGTATACAGAACATGGACTACTTTCTGATCACCGTGCGCCTTGGCGAGCAGGTTCGCCAGCGCCGTCTGCATCGTGGCCTGACCCAAGCCAGTCTGGCCGCCTTGGCCGGTGTGACCCGGCAGAAGGTCATCGCCATCGAGCGGGGCGACTTGTCGGTGGGCATGGCGGTCTATGCGCGAGTGCTGGGAGCCCTGGACTGTGAATTCACCCTTGTGCCTGCCGCCATGCCCACATTGGACGAGATCCAGGGAGTGTTCGACTGATGGCCACGGTGCTGCAGGTAGCCACCCCGGCCGGTGAGAGCGGGAGAGTCCACCGTGGCTCTGGCGATTATCTGTTTCGCTATCACGATGATGCCCGGGTGCAGGCGGCGATCAGTCTGCTGATGCCCGTGCGTCTGGATGAATACCGCTATCGGGAGTTGCATCCGATATTCCAGATGAACCTGCCCGAAGGCTATGTCCTGGAGCAACTGCGCAACCGCCTGGCCAAGGTGGTGAGGGTCGACCCGATGTTGCTGCTGGCGCTGTCCGGCAGCAGCGCGCCTATCGGGCGGGTCGCGGTGAGTTCGCCGGAAGTCGATGGGCTGTTGCAACGACAGCGGTTCCCCGGGGAAAAACTGCAAGAAATCCTCGCGTGGGATGGCACCGAGGACATCTTTGCCGACCTGGTGGACCGCTACATCCTGCGTGCCGGGATATCCGGCGTGCAGCCCAAGGTGATGGTGCCGGAGCGGCATGACGCCGCGTCGCAGCGTTTTACCTCGAACACCTCAGAGTTGATCATCAAGAGCGGCCGGGACGAGTTTCCGGGATTGGCGATCAACGAGTTCCTGTGCATGTCGGTGGCCAGGGAGGCGGGGATGGCGGTGCCCGAGTTCTACCTCTCTGATAACGCCAAACTGTTCGTCATGCGCCGCTTCGACCGGGACGAGCAACTCGGTTGCCTGGGGTTTGAAGACATGGCGGCGTTGATGGGGCTGGGTGCGGAGCAGAAATACAGCAAGAGCTATTCGGCCATTGCCAAGGCCGTTCGCCTGTTCTGCCCGCCTGAGCAGGTGCCGGGTTCACTGGCGCAGTTGTTTGCCATGGTCAGCCTGAGCTGCATTGTGGGGAATGGCGATGCCCACCTGAAGAACTTCGGGCTGTTGTATTCCGATCCTGGCCAGCGCGATGCGCGGTTAGCGCCGGCCTACGACATCGTCAACACCACGGCCTACATCCCGCAGGACGTGCTGGCTCTGGATCTGCTGGGCAACAAGTCCCTGTTTGCTTCGCGGCAGGGGTTGCTGGAGTTCGCCAAGGTCTGTGATGTGGCTCGTCCGCAAGAGGTTATTCGCGGGCAGTTGGAAGCACTGGAGCGGGTGTTGAGCCGATCGGCCGAATGGGGCGAACGGGCACCGCATGTCGTCGCTGCGATCCGGCAATGTGCCGAGCCCTTTATGAAAACGTTTGGCTAGTGCATGTGTTCGGCCATCGTGGTTAACGGGGAGCAGATCAAGAGCAAGAGCAAGACGGCGGCCTTGCGGCCGGCCTGAAGATGGGGCGGCGGGTCAGTCGCGATGGGGTTCCAGCAAGTCGAACGACAGGACCTTGATCTGCATGTCGGCGTTATAGACGAAGCCAACCCGAGCACTGGGATGCAGGTGCTCCGGCAGGCGGTAGCTCTCCCAGGCATTGAGCGTGCATTGCCCATCGGCTGATGGCCTGCGTTCCCCCGAGCGCAGGGGCGTGCCCAGCAGTTCGCGAATATCTGCGTGGGTCATGCTGCGTGAGAACGGGGCGGGCAGTTCGCCGCTGTAGAACGAACGCCCCTCTTCAGGGGGCATGAGTTCGATCAGTACCTTTTCCAGGGCCAGGCTGTCTTCCCAGAAATCCAGCATCAGGCCGGGCTCGACAACTACGGTCAGCCATTCGAATTCATCGTAGAGCTTGCCCGTCGGGGGCTCGATGCTTTCGCCTTGGGCGACCAGCTCTTCGTAGGTGAGGCCCATGCCTTGTATCAGGCGGCGGATCTTTGCGGCGTCCATGGGTGCTTCGTGTCCTTGATTGAGTACGTGCTGATTGTCGCGAAGGGATTCTACGTGGCGCCGGGGCCGATGGAAGGGAATGGCAATACTTCGGCGATTGTTCCGCCAGGACCTCCTGCCTATAGTCCGGCCTGTCACCGACGCATCGGTGACCGATCTTAGCCGGTCGAAAAAACACAATAATGGACGCACTTCCTGCCTCTATAATGCCCCGCGCCTTGTCGCTTGGCGTTTGTTATGGCGGCTGTGCGCGGGACACCTTCGGGTGTGCCGGGTATTCCATTATTGGCCCGGCCGGCTAACCCGCGTACAGCTGCCACCCCTCTTGTTTAGCCGCAACGGGTGATAGCTCCACACAATAATGGAGATGTACCCATGTCTGAGTTCACGCCGCTACAAAGCAATCTCACCCCCACCCCGGTGCTCTACCTCAACCCTGCCGCCCCTCCAGCCGATCTCTATGGCTGCGCTGTGCAGCGGATCAAGGCCACTCGCGATCTGATGCACAGTCTCAACTGCCTGAGCATCAAGGGTGTTGCCGATCAAGACCTGAGCCATGTGGCCAATGCCGCCCACCTGCTGCTGCAGGACGGCTGCGATGTGCTGGATGCATTGCAGTGGCGGATCGAGGGCTGATCCGTTCCTTGAAGCCTGTCCGCCTGCGAGCGCTCGCAGGCGGCATCGATTGACGGTCGCGGTCAGGTCGCTGGCGCGACAGTGCCTATAGCGACCCTGGCCTGATAACTGGCCGGGCTGAAGATTCGCGTCAGGAGCAGCATCGCCAGGACACCGACGATCAACACCCACCAGGCGCTGACAAAGCTGCCGGTGACTTGCCGCAGCCAGCCGCTGAGCCACGGTGAGACGGCGTTGATCAGAAAGCCCACGCCCTGGACAAAGGCCGCCAGTTGCCCGGCTTCCCGGGGATCACGGCGGTGATCCAGGGTCAGGATCAGGCTCAGGGCAAAGCACGCTCCGAGGCCGAAGCCGATCAGCGCTACCCACAGGTACGGGCTTTGCAAAGGCCACAGCACCAGCCCGAGAAAACCCACGGCCTGGGCCGCGAGGCTGATGCCCAGCAGCGGTCGGCGGTCGCTGCTGCGCTGGGCCAGGGCGGGCATCAGCAGGGCGGCGGTGACTTGGAAAATCGTCATGAAGGCCAGTAGCGAACCGCTCTGGGTGGCGCTCCAGCCCAGTTGCAGGTAATAGGCCGGCAGCCACGCCACCATGCTCATGTAGCCGCAGTTCACCAAGCCAAAATACAGCGCCAGCAGCCAGGCGCGGCGGTTGTTCCAGAGCCCGGCCCTGGGCGCCAGGGTACCGTTGCGGAGTCCGGCTCCCAGTGGCAGGCACAGCCACAGCAGCAGCGCGGCCATGGCCGGCAGTAGCCAGATGCCCAACCCCATTTGCCAGTTGGCGAAGTGACTGGCCACTTGCGGGCTGAGCAGGGCGGCAATGCCGCCACCGCCCATCAGCGAGGCCGAGTAGACGCCCATGGCCAGGGCCACGCGCTGCTGGAACTGGCGCTTGATCAGGGCCGGCACCAGGGCCTGGATCAGCGCGACTCCGGCGCCGCCGAGCAGGGCGGTGGCAAGCAAGGCCGCTGCCTGGCCGAAGAACAACCGCACCAGGCAGGCCAGCAGCACCAGCAGCAAACCCAGGGACACGCCGCGGCGTTCGCCGAGACGGGCTTCGATCCGTACCCCCAGCAGGGCCACCAGGCCCATGCAGATCACCGGCAGGCTGGTGAGCCAGGCGCTGCTCTGGAAGCTCATGCCGGTGGCGCCGCGAATCTCGTTGAGCAGCGGGCTGACCGAGCTGAGGATGGGGCGCAGGTTCAGGCCCAGGCACACCAGCAGCGCCCAGCCGGCGAAAGTCTTGAAGGCCGATTCAGTTCGCTGCATGGCGCGCCTGCCAATCCTGATAGAGGGCGGTCATTGCCGCCTGGGGCAGGTGCAGCATCGGCAAGCGCTGTGCTTCCAGGGGCTGGCTCAGCTCTTGGTAGATGGCTGCGGTAGAGAGGCCGAACGGTTGCGCCTGTTCATTGCTGGCGGCGAACACCGCACGGGAGACGCCGCACAGGTACATGGCGGCCAGGCACATGGGGCACGGCTGGCCGCTGGCGTAGATCACGCAGTCGTCCAGGCGCGGACCCAGTTGCCGGCTGGCGCTGCGGATCGCCAGCATTTCGGCGTGGGCGGTGGGGTCCTGGCTGAGGTGGATTTCATTCACCGCTTCGGCCAGCACCCGGCCGTTGCGCACCAGCAGCGCGCCGAACGGACGGCCGCCCTGTTCGACATTGTGCCGGGCCAGTTCAACGGCCCGTTGCAGGTAGTGTTGATCGTCGTGCATGGAGGGTTCCTTCAAAAAGAGGGCTTGGGGTTAGGTCGCGCCGGCATCGCGCAGCAGCTTGGCCATGGCGCTCTGGCCACGGCGTTCGGCCTGTTGCAACGGGCTGAGGCCGGCGCGGTCCGGCAGGTTCAGGTCGGCTCCGGCGGCAATCAGCTGGGCGACGATTTGCTGGTGTGGCGGGCCGCCGTCGGACAGCACTATGGCTTCCATCAGGCAGGTCCAGCCCAGGTGGTTGACGTGGTTCAGGTCGACGCCGGCCTCGATCAGCAGGCGTACGCTTTCCACGTGGCCGCGCTCGCAGGCCGGGATCAGGGCGGTGCCGCCGTAGCGGTTGGTGCTCTTGAGGTCGGCGCCGTGGGCCAGGGTCAGCTTGAGGATTTCGTTGTGGCCGCTGGCGCCGGCCAGCAGGTAGGGGCTGTCCTGGATCAGGTTCTTGCGGTTGACATCGGCCCCGGCCTCGATCAGCGCCCGGGCGATCTCGATACGGTTATCCCGGGTGGCCACCAGCAGCGGGCTGCTGCCGTCCAGGCCTCGATCATCAAGGGCTGCGCCTTGCTGGATCAATTGCTGCACCTGCTGTAGCCGACCCTGGCGTACCGCATCCAGCAGCGAGTTGTCGCTGGCCATGGCCACCCCCGCCGTTAGCAGACCCATGGCCATCAGGCCGCGTTTGAAGGACCGCTTGAGCTGCATGGGAACCTCCCGTTCCTACTGGTGAAAGGGGAGTATGGTGAAAGGCCTTGGTATTCTGAAATTAAATATAATCATGCCAATCAGTGGCGATAAGAATGGTGATGAGCAATGTTCGATCCCGTGTTGCTGCGCAGTTTCGTGGCGGTTGCCGACTGCCAGAACTTCACCCGTGCGGCCGAGCGCCTGCACTTGACCCAGTCCACCGTGAGCCAGCAGGTGCGGCGCCTGGAGGAGAGCCTGGGCTGCCAGTTGCTTGACCGCGATCAGCGCCGGGTGGTGGCCACGGTGGAGGGCGAGCGCCTGCTGGCCTATGCCAGGCGCATCCTGGCGCTGCATGAGGAGGCCAGCGATGTCTTGATCAACCAGCGCGGCGAGGAAGTGCTGCGCCTGGGGGTGCCGGAAGACTTTGCCGCCGAGCGCCTGATGCCGATGCTCTCGGGCTTTGGTCGCGACTATCCGGCGGTGCGCCTGGAGGTCACCAGTGG
>NZ_MOAK01000054.1:9531-11210 GCF_003732485.1 Pseudomonas protegens | reverse complement strand
AGCAGATGGGTCATAGCGACGACTGCCTGGACTCCTGGCCCGAGCCGCTGTGCTGGGTCGACAGCCTGCGCCAGCCGGCCTTTGGCCGTGATCCGCTGCCTTTGGTGGCGTTTCCGGTGGGTGGCCTGTATCGCCAGGAAATGCTCCACCACCTGGAGGTGGGTGGCTGGCCCTGGCGCATCGCCTATTCCAGTGCCAGCCTGGCCAGCGTCTGTTCGGCGGTGGCGGCGGGCCTGGGCATCAGCCTGTTGCCGGTGCGGGTGCTGGGCAAGGGGCATCGGATTCTCGACGCCGCCAGCGGTTTGCCGGACATCCAGGGCGTGCGCCTGGCGTTGTACGCCGGTAGCGGCTTGAGTCGGGCCGGCAAGGCCCTGGAAAGCCAGCTGCTGGCGCTGTGCGAGAGTCAGGTACTGAAACTGTGAATGGTGCAGTCGGTTATAACTACTGTTAGCTGCGGCGATAACTTATGTTGCAACTAATGGATAGCTATAGCGATTTCGTTGAGTAGTAAACGGTGTTTGTCGTGGACAGGGTTAAAGTTGCCGGCCATTCTCCTGTCGTGAGTTTCCAGAAGGAACTCGCGTTCATTGGAAGATAATTAAACAGCATAAGGAAATCGCATCATGTCAAGCATTAACGGAACTTACGTAAACTCCAACGCTGATGCCAGTCTGGTCGTGACCGACGGTAACGACCCCAATGGTTCTTTCAGCGGCGAGCTCACCCAGGCGGGTGTGAAGTACAGCGTGACCGGCCACTACCACTTCCAGAACAACAGCGGCCAGCCCACCACCATCAGCTTTTCCGCCTACAACTTCGACTATGGCTACCAGGCCTGGGCGCTGTTTTCGTCGGATCACAAATACGGGCGTCTGCGGGCGTTGGGCGCACGGACCAACTTCAGCGGTGACGTAGTCGGGCTGAGCGGCGAATTCCTCAGGCAGTAATCCGCCTGGCGCAAGTTGCAGTAATGGCAGCGGCCCGATCGTCAAGATCGGGCCGATTTTTATTAGAGCTTTTTTTATATTTTAACTATCGGTGCTGCTTTTTTAGTTGTATCGGCCTATTTGGTGTTTTCTCTTTCTGGTCTTCTCCGCTTCCGCTTCGCCGAACTAACCGACATTCACCCGGGCTGTTTCTAATGCCTTTGACGAATATTTTTAATGCCTGCAAGGCATGGCTATCGGGGCGTTTGTCTGCAGCCCTTGATTGACAGGGCTTTACACAAAAATGCGGTTCTTCATATTCGTTTCTGATCTATTCATAATTTTAAATATTACTTTCGGAGATAAGTGTCTGGCGCCAATCATTCAGCCCTCGACGCTGCTCCGGGGGAGTTCGCAGGTGCGGGTCGGGTTATTCGCAAAAGACTGTAGGGAGTTAATCAATGGGCAATGTCCAGACCGCCGCCAGTGCGCACGAGGTGCTGTGGCGTCAGGCACCGAGCGGCGATCTGGTCGATCTCGGCCGGCCGCATCGCTTGCCGTTGGGCCAATTACGTTTGCAGAAGGCTCCCAAGGCCGGGCTGCGGCGGCGCGAGGCGATTGCGCTCGGGGTGATCGCCCTGCTGTTGCACGGTGCGGTGATCTACTGGATCAACCAGCAGCCGACTCCGGTATTACCGATCGTGCCGCCGGAAATTCCGCCGATGACTATCGAGTTTTCCCGGCCCGCGCCGC
>NZ_MOAK01000054.1:7481-9514 GCF_003732485.1 Pseudomonas protegens | reverse complement strand
GGTGGAGCCGCCACCGCCAGTGGAGGACGAACTGGCGGTCAAGCCGCCACCGCCCAAGCCGATTCCCAAGCCCAAGCCGAAACCGGTGGCCAAGCCTGAGCCCAAGCCGGCGCCGAAACCGGTCCAGCAACAGCCCGCGCCACCACAACCGGCCGCGCCTGTCGCCGCTCCAGCTCCGCCCGCGCCGCCGGCCCCGGCCCCTGTGACCCCGGCTTCCGCCAGCGCCGCATACCTGAAGAACCCGGCGCCGGAATATCCGTCGCTGGCCCAGCGTCGCGGTTGGGAAGGCACGGTGCTGCTGCGGGTGCACGTACTGGCCAGCGGCAAGCCCGGGGAGATCCAGATTCAGAAAAGCAGCGGTCGCCAGCAACTCGACGATGCGGCCCTGGCCGCAGTCAAGCGCTGGAGTTTCGTTCCGGCCAAGCAGGGCGATGTGGCCCAGGACGGCTGGGTCAGCGTACCCATAGATTTCAAGATTCATTGAGCCGCAAGGCCGATCAAATAACGCGCGCTAAACGCTTACACAGAGGGAACACATCATGACGTTACTGGCATCTCCACTGGAATCCATCGAAAGCGCGGTGATCTGGCTATTGGTGGTCTTCTCCGTCGCCACCTGGGGCCTGGCCCTGGTCAAGGGCGTGCAGTTCGCCCGCCTCAAGTCCCAGGATCGCAAGTTCCACAATCAGTTCTGGGCGGCGTCCAGCCTCGACTCTGCCGCCTCCCTGAGTGAAACCCAGCCTGGCGCGGCGGCCCGTGTGGCCCAGGCCGGCTATGCGGCGATCCAGGTCGGCGAAGCGCCCCATGCAGCGGACCTGAGCCAGGCGATCAACCATCAGGACCGTCTCGAACGCGCCCTGCGCCAGCAGATCGTACGTGAGCGCCGCTCCCTGGAAACCGGCCTGGCGGTGGTCGCCAGTATCGGCAGCACCTCGCCCTTTATCGGTCTGTTCGGCACCGTGTGGGGGATCATGGAAGCCTTGAAAGGCATCAGCGCGGCGGGCTCGGCGAGCCTGGAAACCGTGGCCGGGCCGATCGGCGCGGCCCTGGTGGCCACCGGCGTGGGGATCGCCGTCGCAGTGCCGGCGGTGCTGGTCTACAACTACTTCCTGCGGCGCTTGAAGCTCACGGCCGCGGACCTGGACGACTTCGCCCACGACTTCTACAGCCTGGCGCAGAAGAACTCGTTCCGCGTGCTGATCCACCCGAGCGTGCACAAGGCCGCGGCCCAGGGCAGCCAACAGAAAGTCAAGGAGGCGTCCTGATATGGCCTTCTCCACCCAAGACAGCGATGAAGTGCTGAGCGAGATCAACGTCACGCCGCTGGTGGACGTGATGCTGGTACTGCTGGTGGTGTTCATTGTCACCGCGCCGCTGCTGACCAACGCCATCCCGATCAACCTGCCCAAGACCGAGGCCGTGGCCCCGGTGGAGCAGAAAGACCCGCTGGTGGTGAGCATCGACGGTGCCGGCAAACTCTTTATCAACAAGGACGAGATCCAGCCGGACCTGCTGGAAACCAACTTGCAAGCGGCCAAGGCCAAGGACCCGCAAGTACGGGTCCAGCTGCAGGCCGACGATGGCGTCAACTACGGCGAAGTGGCCCGGGCCATGGCGTCCATCGAGCGCGCGGGCATTACCAAGCTGTCGGTGATTACCGCGCGCTGAAACCGAGCAACAAAGCCACGACTTTTCAGGCCGTCTCCTTGGCAGGGTGCGGCCTTTTTTTTGCCTGGCGAAAAAGCCCTCGCAAGGCCCTCCACCGAAATCGCGCCAGATGTAGGAGCTGGCTTGCCAGCGAAGGGGTCCTTGAGTGCGGTGCAAGGCTTGCGGGCCGTTTCGCCGGCAAGCCGGCTCCTACAAGAACACCACCGAAATCGCGCCAGATGTAGGAGCTGGCTTGCCAGCGAAGGCGTCCTTGAGTGCGGTGCAAGGCTTGCGGGCCCTTTCGCCGGCAAGCCGGTTCCTACAAGAACACCACCGAAATCGCGCCAGCGGTAGGCGCTGGCTTGCCAGCGAAGGCGTCCTTGAGC
>NZ_MOAK01000054.1:5115-7416 GCF_003732485.1 Pseudomonas protegens | reverse complement strand
ACACCACCGAAATCGCGCCAGATGTAGGAGCTGGCTTGCCAGCGAAGGCGTCCTTGAGCGCGGTGCAAGGCTTGCGGGCCCCTTCGCCGGCAAGCCGGCTCCTACAAGAACACCGCCGTAATCGCGCCAGATGTAGGAGCTGGCTTGCCAGCGAAGGCGTCCTTGAGTGCGACGCAAGGCTTGCGGGCCTCTTCGCCGGCAAGCCGGCTCCTACGGAGGCCGGGGGGAGTTTTATATTCATTTAAGGAATTAATAAATAGCTTCTTATTCCTTAACGAATATAAATCCCCTCCCTATACTCGTCCGGGAACAGACACGCAGCAGGAGAGTTCCCCATGCGCAACGAATCCATTCGCTACTTGATTGTGCCGGGCTGGCAAGGATCGCCAGAAGATCATTGGCAAACCCACTGGCAGAACAGCCTGCCCAACAGCGCGCGGGTGGAGCAGGCCGACTGGCTGACGCCGCGCCGCGAAGATTGGGTGGCGGCCCTGGCCGAGGCCATTGCCGCCGACGACACTCCGGTGATCCTGATTGCCCACAGCCTGGGTTGCATTACCGTGGCTCATTGGGCCGCGCGCGCGCCCGTAGCGGCCCTGCGCCAGGTGCGCGGTGCGTTGCTGGTGGCCCCGGCGGACGTCGAGCGCCCGGCCTGTGCCCCGGCGCTGCGCAATTTCGCGCCGATCCCCCGGCACCTGCTGCCGTTCCCCAGCCAAGTGGTCAGCTCGGATAACGACAGTGCCGTGAGCGCGCCGCGGGCCCTGGAGCTGGCCCGTGACTGGGGCGCCGAAGCCGGGATCCTGGCCGGCGCCGGCCATATCAACGTCAAGTCCGGCCACCATCGCTGGGAGCAGGGTTTCGCTTATCTGTACCGCTTGCAGAACCGCATGGAACAACACGCCCTGCGTCGTGCCTGATCGTCCTTTTTTCGTTTAAACGCCCCGTCCCCCGGCGGTCTGGGGCGGGAGCCTGCCATGAGTGCCCATACCCCATTCGGTCAGCCGTTGCTGACCTTCCCCGATGCCGAGAAAAGCCCCCTGAGCATCCGCGCCAAGGCGCTGGTGTTCGTCGACCCGCGCTCGCGGCAGTTGCGCGAAGAGCTGGAGCAACTGGCGCCGCGTTCGGTTTCGGTATTGATCCGTGGCGAAACCGGCACCGGCAAGGAACTGCTGGCCCGGCACATCCACCGCGCCAGCGACCGCAGTGGTTTGTTCGTCTCGGTGAACTGCGGCGCCATCAGCCCGACTTACGCCGACGCCGAGCTGTTCGGCTATGCCGCCGGCAGCTTCAGCGGTTCGGCCAGCAGCCGCGCCGGCTGGTTCGGTTCGGCCAATGGCGGGACCCTGTACCTGGATGAAATCGGCGACCTGCCGTTGCCGATCCAGACCAAGCTGCTGGCCGCCCTGGAGAACCATGAAGTGACCCGGGTCGGCGCCCAGCAACCGAGCCCGGTGGACGTGCGCCTGGTGGCGGCCACCAGCATCGACCTGGCCCAGGCGGTGGCGGCGGGCAAGTTTCATGAGCGCCTGTACCGTTACCTCAGCGAGGGCCAGCTGGAATTGCCGGCGCTGCGGGAACGGGTGGGAGACATCGAGTCCCTGGCCGAATACTTCCTTGGCATCTACAGCCAGCGCCTGGACCTGCCGGTGCCGCTGATCAGCGAAGCCGCGCAGCAGGCCCTGAATCGCCACAGCTGGCCGGGCAACACCCGGGAGCTGGAGAACGTCATCCACTTTGCGCTGCTGGTCAGCAGCGGCGAGGAGATACTGCCCGAGCACCTCAACCTGCCGGAAACAGTGTCACCGCTGAGTGAGTTGGAGCGGCAAATAGAGGTGTTGCTGCGGGGAAGTGAGAGTGAGCGCGGAGGGTTGAAGGCTGTGCTGGAGAAGGTTGCGCAGCGGTTGGGAGTGTAGAGCGGAGCGAGCACGAGAGTTATTGCAAAAACCATGGTTGTATATGCAAGTGATTTGCATTAACTTTTTCGAAAAGGAAATCTGCTTCACATATTAAAGGGATTTTTATGAGAAGAGTATCTTGTGCGGTCATTTTTCTATCTGCTCTGGCCCCCAACGCCTATGCGTATCTCACTGAACTGGCGATGTTTTCTCGTGCCAACTGTTTCGGTTTCAACGAGTCAGTCAGTTGGGACACGATACGTACATGGAAATTAGAAACATCGTCTGTGCAATACAACACTGTGGATGGCAGTTACAGGGAGTTTTACGATAAATCCGACAGTACCTGGCGGTCTTATGCAGGTTGCGGATTTTGTGGCATGGATTGGGAAGTCTACGGTTTCCA
>NZ_MOAK01000054.1:1914-5059 GCF_003732485.1 Pseudomonas protegens | reverse complement strand
CTGCTTGTCAATGTCTGTACTGCTGGCTGGTCTCCAAGTGTAGCTGACGGTTCGCCCTGCCTCGAAACCGACACGACCTCTTGCAATCTGACGGAGTGGTGATGATGCGCTTGTTGATGATCTGCATAAGCATGTTGCTCGTTTCATTCTCGGCAATTGCGGAGTTGGAAATTCACCCTCTAAGTGGTAACGCACATATTCAAAGTATCATTAACAAGAGCCCCGCCTCATCCCGAATTGCGCCTGAGAAAAGATCGAGCTTTCCAAGCTTCGAGCAATTCAGTTCGATGGTCACACTCGCTCAGAAGACCGATAAAAGGCTATCTCAAGCAGTCAGGTTCAAATCGGAGTCGAGAGCGGCAATTGAAAAATTGGGATGTCAGTTTTCCAAAGAAGCCCCCTCCGGTGTCGAGATGAAGGAGGGTGGTTTGAACGGTGTCATGTCACTTTATTCGTGCGGTGCTGACTATGTTGTCACCTACGAGTCCCACTATGAACGTGAGCTGACGCAGCGTGTAGTTGTTTACGACGATGATTACGCCAAGCCTCAAGACCTCGGTAAGCCCTTGGTGAAAACGTCGGAAAAAGTAGTGGGTGGAGTCAGGAAGACCGGGTTGCGCTGGATGAACTCGAAGCATGAAGTGAGGTATGACATTTACGCCAGCCTGGAGGGTGATGGTGCACTGGAGAAGGCACTGACGTCGGTCATTACCAAGGTTGCCATTGAAGTCGGTAATCGATAGATCGCAGGTGTTGTGTAACGGAGCAACGAGACGTACCGGCAGGCTAGCCAGCTATCCATTTTGTACCAGTCAAAAAGGTATAAGTTCTTGCGAAAAAGATATTGTTCGGGAATAAAAAATCTCGGTATTGTCCGCCTCACGCCAGCAGTGGCACTTCACTGGCACCTCAATCAGCTCCCTATTTGAAGCCGTCGTCGACCTCGACACCTAAGGACCTTGCATGAAAAAAGTTCTGTTGTTCACCGCACTGGCGGCAGCCCTGAGCGCAGGTATTGCCCAGGCCGGCGAGAAGCTGGTCGTTGCCGCGACCCCGGTGCCCCACGCCGAGATTCTCGAGCTGATCAAGCCAACCCTGGCCAAGGAAGGCGTGGACCTGGAAATCAAGGTCTTCACCGACTACGTGCAGCCCAACGTGCAGGTCGATCAGAAGCGTCTGGACGCCAACTACTTCCAGACCCTGCCGTACCTGAAGAGCTTCAACGAAGGTAAGGGCACTCACCTGGAAACGGTGATCGGTGTACACGTCGAACCTTTCGGCGGCTACTCGAAGAAGGTCAAGTCCCTGGCCGAGCTGAAAGATGGCGCCACCATTGCCATCCCCAACGAAGGCAGCAACAGCGGCCGTGCTCTGATCCTGCTGCAGAAGGCCGGTCTGATCGAACTCAAGGACCCGAAGAACGCCGTGTCCACGCCGAAGGACATCGCCAAGAACCCGCACAACTTCAAGTTCAAGGAGCTTGAGTCGGCCATGCTGCCACGGGTCCTGGACCAGGTTGACCTGGACATGATCAACACCAACTACGCCCTGGAAGCCGGTCTGAACCCGGCGAAGGATGCGCTGATCATCGAAGGCGCCGACTCGCCTTACGTGAACTATCTGGTGGCCCGTCCGGACAACAAGGACAGCCCGGCGATCCAGAAGCTGGCCAAGGCCCTGACCAGCCCAGAGGTAAAAGCCTTTATCGAGAAGAAATACAGCGGTGCAGTGCTGCCGGCGTTCTGATGAACTAGGCTACTGACGCGACAAACCCCTTCAAGGTTTGAACGCCGACGGCTAGCACAGCGTCGGCGTTTTTTATTGCGCCCGCAAAAGCTGTAGGAGCCGGCCGGGCGGCGTTCCGCTTGCCGGCGAAGAGGCCCTTGAGCCCTGCATCGCCCTGAAGGGCGCCTTCGCTGGCAAGCCAGCTCCTACACAAGCCGGCTCCTACACAAGTGGAGCGCTTTTGGCGGTGGGCTGGGTGGCCCGGCGCAACGCCGTCAGCCATTTCATCAGCTCATGGGGGTCCAGCGGTTGCGGGGTCTTTGCATCGGCCATGGCGGTCGTCCTTGAGAGGTGCAGCGTCCAGTGGGGGGGTATGGGCGCGAAAGCTCCGTTCGACCCGGTAGAAAAGGTAGTAGCCCGGCGTCAGCCCGGCAAATCCGCGGGTTAGGTTTTTGGGTGATATCAATATGCTTTAACGGTATTTAAAGTCTTGTTTTTATAGCTATAAAGTTGCCGCAGCCGGGCGGTTACCCATCGCCCCATGGACTGCACCACCGCCGCTGTACCCCAGCGGCGTCCAGGACTTTCAATGACCCTCGATTACCCTTTTATCCTCAGCACCCTGCCGGCCTTTCTCAAGGCCGTGGGGGTGACCTTGCAGGTCGGCTTGATCGCCATCGGCACTTCCCTGCTGGTGGCCCTGATCAACGCCACGCTCCTGGTGTTTCGCACCCCTTATCTGCACCGGCTGATTGGCCTGTACGTGGAGCTGGCGCGTAATACGCCGCTGCTGATCCAGCTGTTCTTCGTCTACTTCGCCTTGCCGGCCCTGGGGATCAAGGTCTCCGGCTTCACTGCGGCGATCATCACCATGACTTTTCTCGGCGGTGCCTACCTCACCGAAGTGCTGCGGGCCGGGGTGGAAGCCGTGCCCCAGGCGCAGCTGGAATCGGGGCGCTCCATCGGCCTGTCGCAGTGGCAGTTGCTGCGCTACGTCATCCTGCCTCAGGCCGGCATCCTCAGCCTGCCGTCGCTGTTCGCCAATTTCATTTTCCTGCTCAAGGAAACCACCGTGGTCTCGGCGGTGGCGGTGCCGGAAATTCTCTACACCACCAAGAGCTACATCGCCCTGTACTACAAGACCTACGAAATGCTCGCGGTGCTGACGCTGATCTGCGTGCTGTTGTTCCTGCCGTTGTCGCTGTTGCTCAGCCGTCTGGAAAGGAGGCTGCAACATGGCCAGTTCGGGTCTTGAGTTATTGCTGGTGTCCTTGCCGCAACTGGCCCGGGGCGCTGCGCAGACCTTGTCGATTTCCCTGCTGAGCATTGCCTTCAGCACCCTGGGCGGCGTGCTCTACGGCGTGCTGTGCAGCTTGCAGCGCAAGGTGCTGGACGTGCCGCTGCGGATCTACCTGGAGTT
>NZ_MOAK01000054.1:0-1855 GCF_003732485.1 Pseudomonas protegens | reverse complement strand
CCGATCTTCTTGGGCATCAGCATTCCCAGCTTCACCTGCGCGGTGCTGGTGCTCTCGCTGTGGGGCGCCAGCGAGGTCGGCGAGGTGGTACGCGGGGCGCTGCAATCCCTGCCCCGGGGCCAGCGTGAAGCGGGGCTGTCCATCGGTCTTTCCGGTGCCCAGCTGTACGGCTACGTGTTGCTGCCCCAGGCGCTGAAACGCATGACGCCGCCGACCATCAACGTCTACACGCGAATCATCAAGACCAGCTCCCTGGCGGTGCTGATCGGCGTGGTGGACGTGATCAAGGTCGGCCAGCAGATCATCGAGCGCACCTACGAATCGGTGCTGATCTACGGCGTTCTGTTCCTGTTTTTCTTTTTTATCTGCTACCCGTTGTCGGCCGCCTCCCGCGTGCTGGAACGGCGCTGGACGCAAGCATGAGCGCATTGATCGAGTTCCAGGGTTTCAACAAATTCTTTGGCCCGCAGCAGGTGCTCAAGGAGGTCGACCTCAGCGTGGCCGCAGGGGAGGTGATCGTCATCCTTGGCCCCAGCGGCTGCGGCAAGAGCACCCTGTTGCGCTGCCTCAACGGCCTGGAAACCGCTCACAGCGGCCATCTGCGTTTCGCCGGGCGCGAGCTGCTCAGCCCCAGCACTGACTGGCGTCTGGTGCGCCAGCAGATCGGCATGGTGTTCCAGAGTTACCACCTGTTCCCCCACATGAACGTGCTGGACAACATCCTCCTCGGGCCGCTCAAGGTGCAGAAGCGCGAGCCCCGCGAAGCCCGGGCCCAGGCCGAAACGCTGCTGGAGCGGGTGGGCCTGCTGGACAAGCGCGAGGCCTTTCCCCGACAGCTGTCCGGCGGCCAGCAGCAACGCATCGCCATCGTCCGCTCGTTGTGCATGAACCCCCAGGTGATGCTGTTCGATGAGGTCACCGCGGCCCTTGATCCGGAGATGGTCAAGGAAGTGCTGCAGGTGATCCAGGGCCTGGCCCGGGACGGCATGACCCTGTTGATCGTCACCCATGAAATGGCCTTCGCCCGGGCCGTGGCCGACCGCATCGTGTTCATGGACGGCGGGCGCATCGTAGAACAGAACACCCCCGAGGCTTTCTTCACGAACCCGCAGAGCGCACGCGCGCAGCAGTTCCTGGAGAAGTTCTCCTTCGTTGAAGCACTGCCCAAGAAAGCCCCTAAAAAGGAACTGGAGCTCTTATGAAAACTGCCAAGTCTTCGCTGTTGTTACTGCCGCTGTTCGGTCTGGCCCTGCTGGCCGGCTGCGATAAATCCAATGATGCACCCAAGCCTGCGGCTACCGCTGCCAGCGCCGCGCCGGCGGCCGGCTACCTGGACAAGATCAAGGCCCGGGACAAGCTGATCGTCGGCGTGTTCACCGACAAGCCGCCGTTCGGCTTCGTCGATGAAACCGGGCGCTATGTGGGGTTCGATACCGACATTGGCCGGCGACTGGCCAAGGACCTGCTGGGGGACGAGAACAAGGTTGAATTCGTCGCCGTGGAACCGGCCAGCCGCATTCCCTTCCTGCAGAGCGACAAGGTCGACCTGATCCTGGCCAACATGACCGTGACCCCGGAGCGCAAGGAAGCGGTGGAATTCACCAACCCCAACCTCAAGGTGGCGGTGCAGGCCCTGGTGCCCGAAGGCAGTGTAGTGAAGAGCCTGGATGACCTGGCGAGCCGCACCACCATCGTCACCACCGGCACCACCGCGGACATCTGGCTGACCCAGAACCACCCGGACTGGAAACTGCTCAAGTTCGAGAAGAACACCGAGTCCCTGCAAGCCCTGGCCAATGGTCGTGGCGACGCCTACGCCCAGGACAACCTGATTCTGTTCAGTTGGTCCAAGCAG
>NZ_MOAK01000053.1:163673-166876 GCF_003732485.1 Pseudomonas protegens | reverse complement strand
GATCGGACGCTCGGCCTGCTTGGGTACGAAGTAGTACATCATCCCCAGGAAACCGGTGGTCAGGAAGAAGCCCACGGCGTTGTGGCCATACCACCACTGGATCATGGCGTCAGTCGCACCGGCATAGGCCGAGTAGGACTTGAAGAAGCTGACCGGCAGGGAGGCATGGTTGACGATGTGCAGCATCGCGGTCACCACGATGAAGGCACCGTAGAACCAGTTACCGACGTAGATGTGCTTGGTCTTGCGCTTGGTGATGGTGCCAAAGAACACCAGACCGTAGGTGACCCAGACGATCGCCAGCAGGATAGCCAGAGGCCATTCCAGTTCGGCGTATTCCTTGGTGGTGGTGTAACCCAGTGGCAGGGTCACGATCGCGCCGACGATCACCGCTTGCCAACCCCAGAAGGTGAAGGCCGCAAGGCTGTCGGAAATCAGTCGCGTCTGGCAGGTTCGCTGCACGACATAGTAAGAGGTGGCAAACAATGCACATCCACCGAAGGCGAAGATCACCAGGTTGGTGTGCAGCGGGCGCAGGCGTCCAAAGGTCGTCCATGGCAGACCGAAGTTCAACTCCGGCCAGACCAGTTGCGAGGCGATGAAGACACCGAGCCCCATGCCAAGGATCCCCCAGACCACCGTCATGATGGCGAACTGGCGGACTACCTTATAGTTATAAGCAGTCGGACTGATTGCTGTGCTCATTCTAAGGTTCCACGGTTTGGGTGTTTTATTAGGGATAAAAATCGGCCGCAAGTATGGAGAAAGCAGGGGGTCATTGCAACGCGCCATGACCTGTGTCAATGCGTTCCATGCCTGATTCTGCGGCCTTTCCCTATGCCGAGTAGGGACAAAAAATGCCCTCGGACAAAATGTCGCAGTGGACAAAAAACTCGGGGTGTCAGGTCAGATGTAACCGGGTGTGTGGAAGTCCGCGGATCAGCTGACAGGCGGTAAGCCAGTCGACAGCCGGTATAAACCAGCCTTTGCGGCCTGTCATCGAGCGAAAGCTTCGAACGTCTAGGATACCGATGGCCTGTGACCGGTCATTGCCAGTCCACTTCGGGGCAAGCTTAGACCTGATTCGGATCAGTGCAAACGCAGCGGGGGAGAGGGGTGCGACACTTGGTCGCAAAGAGGCGGGGGGAACTTCAAGGGACAGGCTGCAAGTTGAAAACCTGCAGCCTGCGGATGTTGCCTTACTGGTCGTTTGCGGCTTGTTGCTTGTTGCCGTGGGAGAGGCTGTACACGTAGGCAGCCAGCAGTTGCACCTTGTCATTGCCAAGCAACTCGCTCTGGGCCGGCATATGACCCTGGCGACCGTGGCGGATAGTCTGTTGCAGTTGCGCCAGGCTAGTACCGTAGATGAAGCCGGCAGGCTGGGTCAGATCGGGTGCGCCCATGATCTCGGTGCCTTTGCCGTTGGCGCCGTGGCAGGCTACGCAGGTGGTGCTGAATGCTTGCTGTCCGGCCAGCAGGTCAGCATCGCTGTCTGCAGGCAGGGGCAGGCCGGCCAGTTCATGACGAACATAGGCAGCAACGTTCTTCACCCCGTTTTCCTTGAGCACTTCACCCCAGGCCGGCATGGCTGCCATGCGGCCGCCCATGATGGTGGCCTTGATGGTGTCGGCGCTGCCGCCCCACCGCCAGTTGTCGTCCGCCAGGTTGGGGAAGCCGAAAGCACCCTTGGCGTCAGAGCCGTGGCACACCGAGCAGTTGGAAGCGAACAGGCGTCCACCCATCTTCAGTGCTTGTGGGTCCTTGGCCACTTCTTCCACGGGCATGGCGGCGAATTTGGCGAAGATCGGCCCAAACTTAACGTCCGCCTTGGCCATTTCCTTTTCCCATTCCTTGGTCTGGGTCCAGCCGTCCTCATAGCCCGGCAGGATGCCTTTCCAGTTGCCCAGACCCGGGTAGAGGATCAGGTAGCCCACGGAAAACACCAGGGTCCCGGCGAACAGCAGGAACCACCATTGCGGCAGGGGGTTGTCGTACTCCTCGATGCCATCGAAAGCGTGGCCCATGGTCTGGTCCACGCTGCCCTTGGTTTCACCCTTGCGGGTGCCGACCAGCAGCCAGGTCAGGCCGATCAGGCTGCCGATGGTCAGTACGCAGATCCACGTACTCCAGAAGGTGGTCATGGCCGAATGCTCCTTGTCGCAGGCTCTTGAGGTTGAGCGTCATCAGATGAATGGCCGGCGTGCGCCGCGCCCGGCGCCGGATCGTCGGCGAAGGGCAGCAGGCGTGCCTGGGCAAACTCGGGGTTGCGTTTGGCGTTGAATACCCAGATCGACAGGCCGATGAAGGCGATCATCACCACCAGGGTCCCGAGCCCGCGGATCATGCCGCTATCGAGTTCAAAACCCATGGCTCACCTCTTGCTCTTGATCGCAGTGCCAAGCACTTGCAGGTAGGACACCAGGGCGTCCATCTCGGTCTTGCCCTTGAGCGAGGCGGTGGCCCCGGCGATGTCGTCGTCGGTGTAGGGCACGCCGAGGGTGCGCATGACCTTGAGCTTGGTTTCGGTATGGCTGCTGTCCACCGGCGCTGTCACCAGCCAGGGGTAGGCCGGCATCTTCGACTCGGGCACGACGTTGCGCGGGTTGTACAAGTGCGCACGGTGCCAGTCATCGGAGTAGCGGCCACCGACACGGGCCAGGTCCGGACCGGTACGCTTGGAACCCCACAGGAACGGGTGGTCCCAGACGCTTTCACCGGCCACCGAGTAGTGACCGTAACGTTCGGTTTCAGCGCGGAACGGACGGATCATCTGCGAGTGGCACTGTACGCAGCCTTCGCGGATGTAGATGTCACGGCCTTCCAGTTGCAGGGCGGTGTAGGGCTTCATGCCTTCCACCGGCTTGTTGGTGACGTCCTGGAAGAACAGCGGGACGATCTGGGTCAGACCACCGATGCTCACCGCGAAGACCATCAGCAGCATCAGCAGGCCGACGTTTTTTTCAATCGTTTCGTGTTTCATGGCGGACTCCTCAGGCCATCTGCGCAGCGGCGTTGACTTCGGCTGGCACGGCGGCACGCACGGTGCGCCAGGTGTTGTAGGCCATCAGGAACATGCCGCTGAGGAAGATCGCACCACCCACCAGTCGCACGATGAAGCCTGGGTGGCTGGCCACCAGGGTTTCGACGAAGGAGTAGGTGAGGGTGCCGTCTTCGTTGACTGCACGCCACATCAGGCCCTGGGC
>NZ_MOAK01000053.1:156840-163663 GCF_003732485.1 Pseudomonas protegens | reverse complement strand
CGATGGTCCAGTCGGTGTAGTGGGAGAGGGCGTTGACGGTCTTGATCGCCATCATCGGGCCTTCAAAGGTGGACATGCCGTAGAACGCCAGGGACAGCACCAGGAACCGCAGGATCGGGTCGGTGCGCAACTTATGCCAGGCCCCGGAGAGGGTCATCATGCCGTTGATCATGCCGCCCCAGCTGGGGGCCAGGAGAATCAGCGACATGGCCATGCCCAGGGACTGGGCCCAGTCCGGCAGCGCGGTGTAGTGCAGGTGGTGCGGGCCGGCCCAGATGTACAGGGTGATCAGCGCCCAGAAGTGCACGATGGACAGGCGATAGGAGTACACCGGGCGCCCGACTTGCTTGGGCACGAAGTAGTACATCATCCCGAGAAAGCCGGTGGTGAGGAAGAAGCCCACGGCGTTGTGCCCGTACCACCACTGGACCATGGCGTCGGTGGCCCCGGAATACACCGGGTAGGACTTGAACCAGTCCACCGGGATCGACAGGTGGTTGACCACGTGGAGCATGGCGATCACCAGGATGAAGGCGCCGAAGAACCAGTTGCCGACATAGATGTGCCGGCACTTGCGCCGCACCACGGTGGTGAAGAAGACGATGGCATAGGCCACCCAGACCACGGCCATCCACACCGCGCCGGCGAATTCGATCTCGGCGTATTCCTTGGTGGTGGTGTAGCCCAGGGGCAGGGTGATCAGCATGATCACGATCACCGACTGCCAGCCCCAGAAGGTGAAGGCGGCCAGGGTGTCGGAGTACAGCCGCACCTGGCAGGTGCGCTGTACGGCGTAGTAGCTGGCGGCGAACTGGGCGCTGCCGGCGAAGCCGAAGATCACCAGGCTGGTGTGCAGCGGCCGCAGGCGGCCGAAGGTGCTCCAGGGCAGATCGAGGTTCATCTCCGGCCACACCAGTTGCGAGGCGATCCACACCCCCATGGCCATGCCGATCACGCCCCATACCACGGTTGCGACGACGAATTGGCGAACCACCTTGTAGTTGTAAGCCTGTCCGATTGTTGCTGAGTTCATGGTCAATGCTTCCACGGTTGCAAAGTCTTGCCAGGCCACCCGGTCTGGCACGGGGTGCACTGTAGGAATCAGCGAGGAAACAAAACAGACTCAGAAAAACAGCATTAATACGGATCAGATTGATCTCATGTCCACGGTACTTCGGTAGCGGCTGATATGGTTTTTTAGTTTTTACCTGAATCTGTAACGTTCTGCGCCGCATGGGCATAGTCGCCCCCTCACAACACGCGCCGTTTAGAGCACGACCAGCACCGATGAGGACGAGGTAGGCACATGTATCAGTACGACGACTATGACCGGGCCCTGGTCTTTGAGCGGGTGGCGCAGTTTCGCGATCAGGTCGAGCGCTTCATGGGCGGCCAACTGAGCGAAGAGGAATTCCTGCCCCTGCGCCTGCAGAACGGCCTCTATATGCAGAAGCACGCCTACATGCTGCGGGTGGCGATTCCCTACGGCACCCTGAGCGCCCGGCAGATGCGCACCCTGGCCAGCATCGCCCGGGACTTCGACCGCGGCTACGGGCATTTCACCACCCGGCAGAACCTGCAGTTCAACTGGATCGAGCTGGCCCAGGTGCCCGACATCCTGCAGCGCCTGGCCGAGGTGGAGATGCACGCCATCCAGACCTCCGGCAACTGTGTGCGCAACATCACCACCGAGGCCTTTGCCGGGGTCGCCGCCGATGAGTGCCTGGACCCGCGTCCCCTGGCGGAGATCCTGCGCCAGTGGTCCACCATCAACCCGGAATTCCTGTTCCTGCCACGCAAGTTCAAGATCGCCATCTGCTCGGCCAGGCAGGACCGCGCGGCGATCATGATGCATGACATCGGCCTGTATCTTTACCGTGCCCGCAACGGCGAGATGCTCCTGCGGGTGATAGTCGGCGGGGGCCTGGGGCGCACGCCGATCCTTGGCCTGCAGATTCGCGACGGGCTGCCCTGGCAGCACCTGCTGTCCTACGTCGAGGCGGTGCTGCGGGTCTACAACCGCTACGGCCGGCGTGACAACAAGTACAAGGCGCGGATCAAGATCCTGGTCAAGGCCCTGGGCATCGAGGCGTTCGCCAAGGAAGTGGAGGAGGAGTGGCAGCACCTCAAGGATGGTCCCGCGCAGCTCACCGACGAGGAGTACCAACGGGTCGCCAGCGCCTTTGTGCCGCCGCTCTACGAGCGCCTGGCGGACACCGACCTGGAGTACGGCAGCCACCTGGCCGAGTCCCCGGCCTTCGCCCGCTGGGTGGCGCGCAATGTGCACCCGCACAAGGTGCCGGGTTATACCTGCGTGGTGCTGTCCACCAAACCGGGGCCAAGCTCGCCGCCGGGGGACGTCACCGGTCAGCAGATGGACGCAGTGGCCGACTGGTCCGAGCGCTTCGGCTTCGGCGAAATCCGTATTGCCCATGAACAGAACATCGTCCTGCCGGATGTGCCCAAGTCGCAGCTGTTCGAGCTTTGGCAGTGTGCCAGCGAACACGGCCTGGGCACCGCCAACGCGGGCTTGCTGACCGACATCATCGCCTGCCCGGGCGGTGACTTCTGCGCCCTGGCCAACGCCCGGTCGCTGCCGATTACCCTGGCCATCCAGCAGCGCTTCGAGGACCTGGACTACCTCCACGACCTGGGGGATATCAGCCTGAACATCTCCGGCTGCATGAACGCTTGCGGCCACCACCACATCGGCAATATCGGCATCCTCGGGGTCGACAAGAACGGCAGCGAGTGGTTCCAGGTCACCCTGGGCGGCGCCAAGGGCCGTGACAGCGCCCTGGGCAAGGTGATCGGGCCGTCCTTCAGCGCCGAGGAAATCCCCGAAGTGATCGAGCGCATCATTGCCACCTTCGTGCGCTACCGCGAAAGCGACGAACCCTTCGTCGAAACCCTGCAGCGCATCGGCCTGGAGCCGTTCAAGGAGCGGGTCTATCCCAAGGCTATGGAGGCGCTGGCATGAACAACCTGTTGCGTCTGCACGAGGGCGACGCCCAATTGGTGGAGGACGATGCCTGGAGCCTGGTGCGCGGGGTTGACGATACGCTGCCCGACGGGCCGCTGATCCTGCCCCTGGCCCTGTGGCTGATACGTCGCATCGAGCATCACCCGGCCCGGGACGGCGTATGGATCGGCCCGGATGACGAAGTGGAAAGCCTCAAGCCCTGGCTCAAGCTGATCCCGCTGATTGCCGTGGATTTCCCGAGCTTTCGTGATGGCCGGGGCTACAGCCAGGCCTACCTGTTGCGTACCCGCCTGGGCTGGATGGGCGAGTTGCGAGCGATTGGCGACGTGCTGCGCGATCAACTGAGCCATATGCGTCAGTGCGGCTTCGACAGCTTTGCCGTGCGTGAAGACAAATGCGCCCAGGACGCCCTCAAGGGACTGGTGGGCATGAGCGTGCTCTATGGTCGCTCAGTGATCGAACCTCGCCCGCTGTTCCGCCGCCGGTAACCGCCGGCACCTTTTCCGTAGGAGCCGGCTTGCCGGCGAAGGGGCCCCGAAGATGGCTTTTGTCGGGGCCCTGGGGTCTTTCCATCCTAAAAACACCCTGCCCAGCGACAAACTTTTGGCTATACCTGTAATTCCCCTGGCCAGTTCCTGGCTGTTTCACCTACAGGAGTTACCCATGAAACTTGCATTGATGATCGGCACGGCGTGCCTTGCCTCTTTGGCCATGGTCGGCTGCTCCAGCAAAGTGACCCAGCCCGACGAATATTCCGGGTTTCTCCAGGACTACAGCCGGCTCAAGGAGGCCAAGTCGCCCTCCGGGGTGGAGGTGATGCGCTGGATCGATCCCAAGCTGGATGTAGGCCGGTACCGGGCGATCTATATCGAGCCCACCCAGTTCTACCCGCAGCCACAAGCCACGGCGAAGATTCCCCAAAGCACCCTCAACGGTATCAATCAGTATTACGACCAGGCCCTCAGGCGTGAAGCGGCCCGCAGCCTGCCTCTCGCCGAGGGCCCAGGTCCGGGCGTGGTGGTCGTACGGGCGGCGATCACCGCTGTCAGCAGCAAAACCGAAGGCCTGAAGCCGTATGAAATCATTCCCGTGGCCCTGGTGGCAGCGGCGGTCAGCACCGCCACCGGAATTCGCGACCAGGAAACCACGCTGGGCACCGAGGCGGTGTTTCTCGATGGCAGCAGTGGCAAGGTGATTGCTCAGGTGGTGCGCAAGGGCACCGGCAAACCCCTGAATAACGACACTCAAGTGATGAAGGCCGATGACGTGAAGAACGTCATCGACGGTTGGGCGGCGGACTTCCACCAGTCTTTTGCCAAGCTCAAGGCGCGTTAGGGTCTGATTGTCCGGCGGCGGCCAACAGGGGCTGATGCCGCTTCAATAGTCCATCTGGGCCTGCTTGTTGTAGTAGCTGAGCAGCGAGTCGTAGGCCCGCATGACGGCGTGATAGTCCTCGCTCAGACGCTGTGGATCAGCCTGTTTGTGCCAGTCCTGATGCAAGGCGAGCAGGGCTTGCTGGTAGCGCTGCGCTGGCCGCGTGATCTGGCTCCATAGGTAATGGGCCGGTTGGGTGCGGCTGCTCTGTGGTCGGTTGCGCAAGGGCTGCCCGGCATCCCAGGCCTGTTGCAGATCCTGGCTGGCTTGCGCCAGTTGCTCCGGGGTCAGGGTTTTCTCGCGCATGCCCTGGCTGATCTGCTCCACTGTGAGTCGCGCCTGGATCATGTAGTCCAGCAGATGCCAATGGATGTCCTGTCCCAGCCGTTGCTCAAGCAGCCGCTGTTGCTCGCGTCGGGCGCCGATGTCTGCGCTCGCCAGGGCGTCGCGCAGCTCGGCGGAGGCTTGCAGGTAGTGGTCGAACTTGGGCTTGAGCAGGGCGACAGTGGCTGTGTCTTCCTCGGCCGGCATGTAAGCGCCGGGTACGGCGCTGGAATGAGCGCGACGGGCAAGGTTGGCCTGGTGCAGCGCGTCGATGTAGCGTTCGGCCAGGCCGATCAGCGGGGCGTCGGGTTGCAGGTGGCGCAGCCGATAGAGCATGCGCGGTTCGCAGTCGCGGGTGGGCAGGGTGTCCATGTCGGTCTTCGCGCCATCGGCGAAGTCCTTGGCATTGTTCAGCAGATCGGCGAACGCCATGCGCCAGGCCGGTTGAGTGCCATAGGTGTAATAGCCCAGGCGCCATGGCACATCGTATTGGTTGACGCAGTCGATCAGCGGCGCCCTGGCCGCAGCCTGGGCACTGGCGGCACTGTCCAGGCCGGCCAGCCACAGTTCGAAGCGGGCGATCGGGGCTCCGGCACCCAGGAGCGCAAACAAGCCAAAAATCAGCGCGCAACCGAAAATCAGCAATGGGCGCTGGCTCATGGCCGGTTCTCCTTGGGGTACCACTGTTCCTCGGTAGCCGGTGCTGCGCACTCGGGGACATTGGCCGGCATGCGCGCGCACAGGCGCTCGGTCCAGGGCTGCAGGCCCTGGTAACGCCCGCTGGTGTGGCGCTCGTCGAACCACTTGAGGGTGGCAATTGCGGCCACCAGTAGCACCAGCCCTGCGCCCAGCAGCAGGCGACGCGGCCAGGGATTGATGCGTTGCCAGGCGTTCAGCGGGTCGATCTGGCGCTGACGGGCCAGGGCCACCAGCAGCAGGACCCCAAGATAAGTGATCGTGGCCACCGGGTGGACCGCCACGCCCAGCAGTCCGCCCAGTAGCGCCGCGGGCAACAGGTCGCGAATCAGTTGCACGTCGTGATAGGGCGTCCGGTGCCGAGGCAGGCATTGGCTGAGGCGCTCGTCCCACTGGAACAGGCGTTGGCTCAGGGGCCGCCAAAGTCGCTGCAGCCCTTCGCCCGCGGCGCAGAAGCACAGAGCCCAGACCAGCGTCACTCCGACAATCTCCCAGGGGCTGCTGTCTTGCCCGGCGTAATCGGCCATCGCGCCGGTGAGGCAGGCCAGAACCACCCCCAGGAGCATCGGCCAGCTGTTGATCGCGTGTTCCCAGTCGCGCCAGAAGTAGGGGTTGCTGGCGGGCATGCCGGCGGCGACTTCCGGGTAGTCTGCAGCCAGGCTCGCGGCCAGCGTGTGGCAGGCCTGCCAGTCCAGGCTGCCCAGGTGCCGGGCCCAGGCGCGGCGCTGACGGAAGCTCAGGGGCGCGAGCAACAAGCGTGCAGCACGGTGTTCCGGGGTGCTCGGCGGTTCGTTCGCCAGTTGTTGCTGGCAGGCCAGGTACAGCGGTGCCTGATGGCGTTTCAACAGCCGCGGCCAGAGCTGTTCCGGGCAGTTGTCTGCACTATTGGTGTGCCAGCCCTGGCCGGCGCAGACCGCCTGGAACACCGCCACCGACCAATAGGGGCTATTGACCAGTGTTCGTGCCAGCCATTGGTTGAACCATTGTCGGTGTTGCAGATGGAGCAGCCAGGCATGGGCTGAACGCTGGGCGTAGGCCTGCAGGAACGCCGCTTCATCCTTGGCCTCCAGGGCTGCGGCCAGCGGCTCTTGCACTCGCTGATAGAGCTGTTGCTGCAACTCCTGCACCAGATACTCCGGCAGATCCAGGCGTTGCCAGGCACTCATCCAGCGCAGATGCTCGAAGCCCCAGTGCAATATCGCGTCTGCCTGTGTCGGGTGTTCGACGCAATAGCGCAGCAGGGCCAGTTCGAACTCATAGGCGCACGCCTGCTCCTGGGCCTGCTGAAAGCGCTGGTCGAGCTGGTCGACATGCAGCTCCTTGAGCAGAATTGCCACCCGCTGCACCGGTGACAGTGCCAGCGTTACCGGCTCGTTGTCCGCCCAGGTCTCGACTGTCTCCAGGGTCTCGTTCTGTTGCTCCCAATCCTTGTGGGCCAGGGCCTCT
>NZ_MOAK01000053.1:156036-156792 GCF_003732485.1 Pseudomonas protegens | reverse complement strand
ACTGGCCATGACCGTACTGCTTGAGCAGCTTGGCGTAGTGGCGCTTGATGGTCCGGGTATCAGCGGTGGCGGGCAGGCCGAGTAGGGTCCAGCAACTCATTGGTCGGTAAAACTCCGTGCAACCGGCAGCAACATCCAGTGATGAATGGAGGAAATTGCGCACCCTACCGGTTTCCCGGATAAAAGTCCCCGACTCCAATCCGTCTATTGAAAAGCGCGAAGGCCAGGGCGATCCAGCGAGGGGCTTGTGGTTTGGCAGGGGGCTTGTCTGCGCTGATTTGCTGCGCCGAGCAGCAGTGCTCCGAGTTGCATGGGGCTGCTCGAAGGGGGATGTGCCTTAAAGTGAATTATGATCATAACCTTGTTTTATGAATGGTTTAGTTGATCCTGTTTCTATGTTTATAAAAGCGAATAAAAACAATGATTTATTGGTTTTTATTGATCCTAATTGTTATCTATTTGCCGGTTGAATAGGGCGCTTCAGGTGTGTTCAGGGTTGCGCGCATGACTTTTCTGGCGGGTTGCAGACCGGCACCCTGTACACCGACCGGGTGACCTATCGGGCCATTGGCGGTGCACCTTTGGAGTGGCTGATAGTCAACCGCTGCATGGCGCGTATTTTTTAAGGCCCGGCAGCGCAACATGGTGCGCTTGCTGAGCGTTGCGCCGTCTTCGTGATTCTCTGTGTGGATAGCCAAGGAGCATGCCGTGAGCAAGAAAATTCTGCTGGTCCTGACCAGCGTGGCCAAGTACCCG
>NZ_MOAK01000053.1:151851-156004 GCF_003732485.1 Pseudomonas protegens | reverse complement strand
AACCGTGCCACCGGCCTGTGGCTGGGGGAGGCGGTGCACTTTGTGAAAAAGGTCGAGGCGGCAGGGTTCGAGGTGGATTACGTCAGCCCCAAGGGCGGCTATGTGCCCATCGATCCACACAGCCTGGCCATGGCTGACGACACCGACTGGCAGTGGTACCAGGACAGCGCTTTCATGAGCCGCCTGGGCGCGACCCTGAAGCCGGAGCAGGTCCGCTCCGAGGATTACCTGGCTATCTATTACGCCGGCGGGCATGGCGTGGTTTGGGATTTTCCCGACAACCCCGAGTTGCAGGCCCTGAGCCGTGACATCTACGAGCAGGGTGGTTATGTCAGTTCGGTCTGCCATGGCGCGGTGGGTTTGCTCAACATCAAGCTGGCGGACGGTTCGTTGCTGATCGCTGACAAGCAGGTCACCGGGTTCTCCAATGAAGAGGAGAAGCTGGTCGAGCTTGACCAGTACGTGCCCTTCCTGACGGAAACCGAACTGGCCAAGCGGGGTGCCCTGTACCAGAAGGCCGCCGCGCCCTGGGCACCGTTTGCCGTGCAAGACCAGCGAGTGATCACCGGGCAGAACCCGGCATCCGGCGGCCCGGTAGCGGACCTGCTGCTGGCGCACCTGTAGGAGCCGGCTTGCCGGCGAAGGGGCCCTTGAGCGTTGCGGTGCCCTTGCGGACGCCTTCGCTGGCAAGCCAGCTCCTACGATTACCGATTACCGATTACCGATTACCGATTACCGATTACCGATCCACGATCCACGATCGGCGATCGGTAATCATTGCGTGGTCCGTCTGGGCGCTGTTGAAGCCGTTTGTTGGACAATTTATCCGCCTGGCAATAGGTGCTCGCGTCGTTTCATGCTTAACTTCGGCCTCTCAAGAATTTCTCATTGCTGTTCCATCATCACTGTTCAATAAAGGACTCCGTTCATGGCTCAAGTCACTCTCAAAGGCAACCCGGTTCAGGTCAACGGCCAGCTGCCGCAAGTGGGTTCCAAGGCTCCTGCGTTCTCTCTGGTAGGCGCCGGTCTGGCTGATGTTTCCCTGAGCAGCCTTGCCGGCAAGCGCAAGGTGCTGAACATCTTCCCAAGCGTCGACACCCCAACTTGCGCGACCTCGGTGCGCAAGTTCAACGCCCAGGCCAACGAGCTGGCCAACACCGTGGTGCTGTGCATCTCTGCCGACCTGCCATTCGCCCAGGCACGCTTCTGCGGCGCCGAAGGCCTGGAAAACGTGCAGAACCTGTCGACCCTGCGCGGTCGTGAGTTCATCGAGAACTACGGCGTAGCCATCGCCGACGGCCCACTGGCCGGCCTGACGGCCCGCGCCGTGGTGGTGCTGGACGAAAACGACAAAGTGCTGCACAGCGAGCTGGTCAAGGAAATCGCCGAAGAGCCGAACTACGACGCGGCCTTGGCCGTACTCAAGTAACAGCCTTTACAATTATTCACGGCCTGGCCCTGTCCAGGCCGTTTTTATTTGTGCTTCAGTGGCTTAGCGCCGCACCTTAAAACGTCAGTCAAAGGTAAATTGCCGGTAAAGGCGCTTTGCTAAAACCGCTCTAGTGCTTATCTTTCAGCCTTCTCAAAAAGACTCCCACGCGCCCAATGGTTGATCACTCCATGCAATCCTCTGCTCCCCGCAACTCCCGTCGCTGGCTGTTCGGCCTGTTCGTCCTGCTGCTGGTCGTTGGCCTGTGCTGGAAATTCTGGCCGGCCAGTACCCACCAGGAGGCTGCGGGGCAGAAAGCCGCGACCGGGCATACCGGGCGCAGTGGCAGCGTGCGTCCCGGTTTCGGCGGCGCCAGCGGACCGATTCCGGTGCGGGTATCGCCGGTGACTCAGGGCGACTTCCCGTTGTACTACAAGGCCCTGGGCACGGTGACGGCACTCAACACCATCAATGTGCGCAGCCGGGTCGCGGGGGAACTGGTCAAGATCAACTTCGAGGAAGGGCAGATGGTCAAGGCCGGCGACCTGCTGGCACAGATCGATCCGCGGCCCTATCAGAATGCCTTGCTCCAGGCCGAGGGCACCTTGCTGCAGAATCAGGCCCAGCTGAAGAACGCCCAGGTCGACCTTGAGCGTTATCGCGGCCTGTACGCCCAGGACAGCATCGCCAAACAGACCCTGGACACCGCTGCGGCGCTGGTGGGCCAGTACCAGGGCACGGTCAAGACCAATCAGGCTGCGGTCAACGACGCCAAGCTAAACCTTGAATTCACCAACATCCGTGCGCCCATTGCCGGTCGCCTGGGCCTGCGCCAGCTGGACGTGGGCAACCTGGTGGCGGCCAATGACACCACGGCGCTGGTGATCATCACCCAGACCCAGCCGATCAGCGTGGCCTTCACCCTGCCGGAAAACAGCCTGGAAACCGTGCTCAAGCGCTACCACAGCGGCGCCAAGCTGGCGGTGGAAGCCTGGGACCGGGGCGATGTGAAACTGCAAGCCAGCGGCGTGCTGCAAAGCCTGGACAACCAGATCGACACCACCACCGGCACCCTGAAGTTCAAGGCGCGCTTCGATAACCGCGACCAGGGCCTGTTCCCCAATCAGTTCGTCAATGTGCGGTTGCTGGCCGACACCCTGAAGAACGTGGTGCTGGCACCTTCGGCAGCGATCCAGTTCGGCACCAACGGCACCTTCGTCTATGCCCTGGACGGTGATAGCAAGGTGAAGATCCGCCAACTGCAGGTGGGCGACAGCAACGGCGACCTGACGGTGATCAAGGACGGTCTCAAGGCCGGTGACCGGGTGGTGATGGAAGGCACCGACCGCCTCAAGGAGGGCAGTGAGGTGGAAGTGGTCAACGACAGCAGCGAAGTGCCCACCACCCCCACCGAACACCTGCAGGGCAAGCCCGCCAGCGCGCCGGCAGCGGATGGCCAGCCGGTTGATGGCAAGGCGCAAAAGGTCGGCGCATGAATTTCTCGCGGCTGTTCATCCTGCGTCCGGTAGCCACCACCCTGAGCATGCTGGCCATTGTCCTGGCCGGCCTGATCGCCTATCGCCTGCTGCCGGTCTCGGCCTTGCCCCAGGTGGACTATCCGACCATCCGGGTCATGACCCTGTACCCCGGGGCCAGCCCGGACGTGATGACCAGCGCGGTCACCGCGCCCCTTGAGCGTCAGTTCGGGCAGATGCCCGGCCTGACCCAGATGGCCTCCACCAGCTCCGGCGGCGCCTCGGTGCTGACCCTGCGGTTCAGCCTCGACATCAATATGGACGTGGCCGAGCAACAGGTGCAGGCGGCCATCAACGCCGCCACCAACCTGTTGCCCAAGGACCTGCCGGCACCGCCGGTGTACAACAAGGTCAACCCGGCGGACACCCCGGTGCTGACCCTGGCCATCACCTCCAAGACCATGCTGTTGCCCAAGCTCAATGACTTGGTGGACACCCGCATGGCACAGAAGATCGCCCAGATCAGCGGCGTCGGCATGGTCAGCATCGCCGGTGGCCAGCGCCAGGCAGTGCGGATCAAGGTCAACCCCGAGGCCCTGGCGGCCAACGGCCTGAACCTGGCGGACGTGCGCACCCTGATTGCCGCGTCCAACGTCAACCAGCCCAAGGGCAACTTCGACGGCCCGACCCGGGTCTCGATGCTCGATGCCAACGACCAGCTGACCTCGCCCAAGGATTACGCCGAGCTGATCCTGGCCTACAAGAACGGCGCACCACTGCGCCTGAAGGATGTGGCCGAGATCGTCGACGGCGCCGAGAACGAGCGCCTGGCGGCCTGGGCCAATGAAAACCAGGCGGTGCTGCTCAATATCCAGCGCCAGCCCGGGGCCAACGTGATCGAGGTGGTGGACCGGATCAAGGCGCTGCTGCCGAGCATCACCGACAACCTGCCAGCGGGCCTGGACGTCACGGTGCTCACCGACCGCACCCAGACCATTCGCGCCTCGGTCACCGATGTGCAGCACGAACTGTTCATCGCCATTGCCCTGGTGGTGATGGTGACCTTCCTCTTTCTGCGTCGAGCCAGCGCCACCATCATTCCTTCGATTGCCGTGCCGCTGTCGCTGATCGGCACCTTCGGCGTGATGTACCTGGCCGGTTTTTCGGTGAACAACCTGACCCTGATGGCCCTGACCATCGCCACCGGTTTTGTGGTGGACGATGCCATCGTCATGCTGGAGAACATCTC
>NZ_MOAK01000053.1:122923-151791 GCF_003732485.1 Pseudomonas protegens | reverse complement strand
AAGCAGATCGGCTTCACCCTGATCTCCCTGACCCTGTCGCTGATCGCGGTGCTGATCCCGCTGTTGTTCATGGCCGACGTGGTGGGCCGACTGTTCCGCGAATTCGCCATCACCCTGGCGGTGGCGATCCTGATTTCCCTGGTGGTGTCCCTGACCCTGACCCCGATGATGTGCGCGCGGCTGCTCAAGCGTGAGCCCAAGCCTGAAGAGCAGGGGCGCTTCTATCGCGCCAGCGGGGCCTGGATCGACTGGTTGATCGAAAGCTACGGGCGCAAGTTGCAGTGGGTGCTCAAGCACCAGTTCCTGACCCTGATGGTGGCCGTCGGCACCCTGGGCCTGACCGTGTTGCTCTATCTGGTGGTGCCCAAGGGCTTCTTCCCGGTGCAGGACACTGGGGTCATCCAGGGTATTTCCGAGGCGCCGCAGTCGGTGTCCTTCGCCGCCATGAGCCAACGCCAGCAAGACTTGGCGAAGATCATCCTGCAGGACCCGGCGGTGCAAAGCCTGTCGTCCTACATCGGCGTCGACGGCGACAACGCCACCCTCAACAGTGGCCGCCTGCTGATCAACCTCAAGCCCCACAGCGAGCGTGACCTGAGCGCGACCCAGGTGATCGCGCGGATTCAGCCCGAGGTGGACAAGCTGCTGGGCATCCGCCTGTTCATGCAGCCGGTGCAGGATTTGACCATCGAAGACCGGGTCAGTCGTACCCAGTATCAGTTCAGCCTGTCGTCGCCGGACGCCGAGCTGCTGAGCCTGTGGAGCAATCGTCTGGTGGAAGCCCTGGCGCAACGTCCGCAGCTCACCGACGTGGCCAGCGACCTGCAGGACAAGGGCTTGCAGGTGTATCTGGTGATCGACCGCGATGCGGCGTCCCGGGTCGGGGTTTCGGTGTCGAACATCACCGACGCCCTGTACGACGCCTTCGGCCAGCGACAGATTTCCACCATCTACACCCAGGCCAGCCAGTACCGGGTGGTGCTCCAGGCCCAGGCCGGCGAGCGCATCGGACCCCAGGCCCTGGAGCAGATTCACGTCAAGACCACCGACGGCGGGCAAGTGCGGCTGTCGAGCCTGGCCCATGTCGAGGAGCGCCAGGCGCAACTGGCCATCGCCCATATCGGCCAGTTCCCGGCGGTGATGATGTCCTTCAACCTGGCGCCCGGTGTGGCCCTGGGGGAGGCGGTGAACGTCATCGAGCAGGTGCAGCAGGAGATCGGCATGCCGGTAGGGGTGCAGACCCGCTTCCAGGGCGCGGCGGAGGCCTTCCAGGCCTCGCTGTCGAGCACCTTGCTGCTGATCCTGGCGGCGGTGGTGACCATGTACATCGTCCTGGGCGTGCTCTATGAGAGCTACATCCACCCGATCACCATCCTCTCCACCTTGCCTTCGGCGGCGGTGGGGGCCTTGCTGGCGCTGATCCTCAGCGGCAACGACCTGGGCATGATCGCCATCATCGGCATCATCCTGCTGATCGGCATCGTCAAGAAGAACGCGATCATGATGATCGACTTCGCCCTCGACGCCGAACGCCATCAGGGCATGGCCCCGGAACAGGCCATCTATCAGGCGGCGCTGCTGCGTTTCCGGCCGATCCTGATGACCACCCTGGCGGCGCTGTTCGGTGCCGTGCCGCTGATGCTGGCCACGGGTTCCGGCGCTGAGCTGCGCCAGCCCCTGGGCCTGGTGATGGTGGGCGGCCTGTTGGTGAGTCAGGTGCTGACCCTGTTCACCACGCCGGTGATCTACCTGTACTTCGACCGCCTGGGTCGGCGCTTCGGCAAGCGTGAAGACGCCCAAGAGGTGGAGGCATGAAGGGCCGCAGCAAGCCTCAAGCCTGGGGCGTTCAGCCATGAACCTGTCCGGACCGTTCATCAAGCGCCCGGTGGCGACCATGCTCCTGAGTCTGGCGATCATGTTGCTGGGCGGCGTGAGCTTCGGCCTGCTGCCGGTGTCGCCGCTGCCGCAGATGGATTTCCCGGTGATCGTGGTCCAGGCCAGCCTGCCCGGGGCCAGTCCCGAGGTCATGGCGTCCACCGTGGCCACGCCCCTGGAGCGCTCCTTCGGCGCCATCGCCGGGGTCAACACCATGAGCAGCCGCTCCAGCCAGGGCTCGACCCGGGTGATCCTGCAGTTCGACCTGGACCGCGACATCAATGGTGCGGCGCGGGAAGTGCAGGCGGCCATCAACGCTTCGCGCAACCTGCTGCCCAGCGGCATGCGCAGCATGCCCACCTACAAGAAGGTCAACCCGTCCCAGGCGCCGATCATGGTGCTGTCCCTGACCTCCGATGTGCTGGAGAAGGGCCAGCTCTACGACCTGGCCTCGACCATCCTGTCCCAGAGCCTGTCCCAGGTGCAGGGCGTGGGCGAAGTGCAGATCGGCGGCAGCTCCTTGCCGGCGGTGCGCATCGAGCTGGAGCCGCAGTTGCTCAACCAGTACGGCGTGGCCCTGGACGATGTGCGCAACGCCATTGCCAACGCCAACCAGCGCCGGCCCAAGGGCTCGGTGGAGGATGACCAGCGGCTGTGGCAGATCCAGGCCAACGACCAGCTGGAAAAGGCCCGCGACTACGAGCCGCTGATCATCCATTACAACAACGGCGCGGCCCTGCGCCTGAAAGACGTGGCCAAGGTCAGCGACGGCGTGGAAGACCGCTACAACAGTGGTTTCTTCAACGACGATGCGGCGGTGCTGCTGGTGATCAACCGCCAGGCCGGGGCCAACATCATCGAGACGGTGAACGAGATCAAGGCCCAGTTGCCGGCGTTGCAGGCGGTGCTGCCGGCCAGCGTCAAGCTCAACCTGGCCATGGACCGCTCGCCGGTGATCAAGGCCACTCTGCACGAGGCGGAGATGACCCTGTTGATCGCCGTGGCCCTGGTGATCCTGGTGGTGTTCCTGTTCCTCGGCAATTTCCGCGCGTCGGTGATCCCGACCCTGGCGGTGCCGGTGTCGCTGGTGGGCACCTTCGCCATCATGTACCTGTACGGTTTCTCCCTGAACAACCTGTCGCTGATGGCGCTGATCCTCGCCACCGGGCTGGTGGTGGACGACGCCATCGTGGTCCTGGAGAACATTTCCCGGCATATCGACGAAGGCATCGCGCCGATGAAAGCGGCGTACCTGGGGGCCAAGGAGGTGGGGTTCACCCTGCTGTCGATGAACGTGTCGCTGGTGGCGGTGTTCCTCTCGATCCTGTTCATGGGCGGGATCATCGAGAGCCTGTTTCGTGAGTTCTCCATCACCTTGGCGGCGGCCATCGTCGTCTCCCTGGTGGTGTCCCTGACCCTGACCCCGATGCTCTGCGCCCGCTGGCTCAAGCCCCACACCCCGGGTCAGGAAAACGCCCTGCAACGCTGGAGCCGGCGCAGCAACGAGTGGATGGTGGGCAAGTACGCCACCAGCCTGGACTGGGTGCTGCGGCACAGGCGCCTGACCCTGCTCAGCCTGCTGCTGACCATCGGCGTCAACGTGGCCCTGTACGTGGTGGTGCCCAAGACCTTCATGCCCCAGCAGGACACCGGCCAGTTGATCGGCTTTGTCCGCGGCGACGACGGCCTGTCCTTCAGCGTGATGCAGCCGAAGATGGAGATCTTCCGCCGCGCCGTGCTCAAGGACTCGGCGGTGGAAAGCGTGGCCGGCTTTATCGGCGGCAGCAACGGCACCAACAATGCCTTCATGCTGGTGCGCCTCAAGCCGATCAAGGAGCGCAATATCTCGGCGCAGAAGGTCATCGAGCGTCTGCGCAAGGAAATGCCCAAGGTGGCCGGTGCCCAGCTGATGCTGATGGCCGACCAGGACCTGCAGTTCGGCGGCGGCCGCGAGCAGACCACCTCGCAGTACTCCTACATCCTGCAAAGCGGCGACCTGGGCGAGCTGCGCCAGTGGTACCCGAAAGTGGTCACTGCACTGCGGGCCCTGCCGGAGCTCACGGCCATCGATGCCCGGGAAGGCCACGGCGCCCAGCAAGTGACTCTGATCGTCGACCGTGACCAGGCCAAGCGCCTGGGGGTGGACATGGACATGGTCACCGCCGTGCTCAACAACGCCTACAGCCAGCGGCAGATCTCCACCATCTACGACAGCCTCAACCAGTATCAGGTGGTGATGGAGGTCAACCCGAAATACGCCCAGGACCCGATTACCCTGAATCAGGTGCAGGTGATCACCAGCGAGGGCGCGCGGATTCCCTTGTCGACCATCGCCCACTATGAAAACAGCCTGGAAGACGACCGGGTCAGCCACGAGGGGCAGTTCGCCTCGGAAAGCATTTCCTTCGATATGGCCGAAGGCGTGACGGTGGAGCAGGGCACCGCCGCCATCGAGCGGGCGATCGCCAAGCTGGGCATGCCCGAGGACGTGATCGTCAAGATGGCCGGCACTGCCGATGCCTTCGCCGCCACCCAGAAGAGCCAGCCGTTCATGATTCTCGGGGCGCTGCTGGCGGTGTATCTGGTGCTTGGGGTGCTCTATGAAAGCTACATCCACCCGCTGACCATCCTCTCCACCCTGCCATCGGCCGGGGTCGGCGCCTTGCTCTCGATCTACGTGCTGGGCGGCGAGTTCAGCCTGATCTCGCTGCTGGGGCTGTTCCTGCTGATCGGGGTGGTGAAGAAGAACGCGATCCTGATGATCGACCTGGCGCTGCAGTTGGAGCGCCACCAGGGCCTGGACCCGCTGCAATCGATCCGCAGTGCCTGCCTGCAGCGCCTGCGACCGATCCTGATGACCACCCTGGCGGCGATTCTCGGTGCCTTGCCCCTGTTGCTGGGCAACGCCGAAGGCTCGGAAATGCGCCAGCCCCTGGGCCTGACCATCATTGGCGGCCTGGTCTTCAGCCAGATCCTGACCCTTTACACCACCCCGGTGGTCTACCTCTATCTCGATCGCCTGCGCCACAAGTTCAACCACTGGCGTGGGGTCCGTACCGATGCTGCTCTGGAAACGCCGCTATGACCGACCATTCGTCCCGTCCTGTTTCTCCGCTGTCCGCCCAGCGCCTGGCCATGGCCCGGGGTTCGCGGGCCTTGAGCCTGGGCCTGTGCGTGCTGCTGCTCAGTGCCTGCGCCATCGGTCCCGACTACCAGCGGCCCCAGGTGGCCGAACCCGTGCACTACAAGGAGGCCCAGGGCTGGCGTCAGGCCAACCCCAGCGACGCCCTGGCCCGAGGCGCCTGGTGGGAGCTGTACGGTGACACCCAGCTCAACGGCCTGATCGAGAAGCTCAACAGCGCCAACCAGACCGTCGCCCAGTCGGAAGCGCAATACCGTCAGGCCCAGGCCCTGGTGCGCAGTTCCCGGGGGGCGTTCTTTCCCAGTGTCGACCTGAGCGCCGGCAAGACCCGGGCCAGCCAGGGCACCGGCAGCAGCAGTTCGGCCCTCAGCAGTTCCAGCAGCGGTATTCGCGACACCTACAACACTCAGTTGGGGGTGAGTTGGGAGGCGGACGTCTGGGGCAAGCTGCGCCGCGGCCTGGAAGCCAATGAAGCCAGTGCCGAGGCGAGCTTTGCCGATCTGGCGGCCATGCGCCTGAGCCAGCAGTCCGAGCTGGTGCAGAACTACCTGCAGCTGCGGGTGATCGATCAGCAGAAGCGTTTGCTGGAAGCCACGGTGGCGGCCTACCAGCGGTCCCTGACCATGACCCAGAACCAGTATCAGGCCGGGGTATCCGGCAAGGATGCGGTGGCCCAGGCCCAGACCCAGCTCAAAAGCACCCAGGCCGACCTGATCGACCTGATCTGGCAGCGGGCGCAGTTCGAGAACGCCATCGCGGTGCTGATCGGCGTGCCGCCGGCGGAGTTCAACCTGGCAGAAAGTACCCGCATTCCCGAGTTGCCCCAGGTGCCCTTGGCGGTGCCCTCGCAACTGCTGGAGCGACGCCCGGACATCGCCTCGGCGGAGCGCTCGGTGATCGCCGCCAACGCCAATATCGGCGTGGCCAAGGCCGCCTATTACCCGGACCTGACCCTGAGCCTGGCCGGTGGCTACAGCAGCAGTACCTACGCCGACTGGATCAGCCTGCCGAACCGGTTCTGGTCGGTGGGACCCAAGCTCGCCATGACCCTGTTCGACGGTGGCCAGCGCTCGGCGGAAGTGGATCGCACTGAAGCGGCCTACGACCAGACCGTGGCCAAGTACCGACAGACCGTGCTCGACGGTTTCCGCGAGGTGGAGAACTACATGGTCCAGCTCAAGGTCCTGGAAGACGAGGCCCAGGTGCGTCAGCAGGCCCTGGATTCGGCACGGGAGGCCCTGCGCCTGACCGAGAACCAGTACAAGGCCGGGTTGATCGCCTACCTGGACGTGGTCAGCAGCCAGACCACCGCCTTGAGCAACGAGCGCAGCGTCCTCAGTCTGCTGCAGAGCCGGTTGATTGCCAGCGTGCAATTGATCGCCGCGCTGGGCGGCGGCTGGGATGGTCAGTTGCAGGCCAGCGAGCAGAAATAGGCCCGGGGGAAGCTAGCGAACCCGGTTTCCTGCCACCCTTGCAAGGCAAGGCCCTGCGACGAGCGCTGCCTTGCCTGCTGCAATGGGCTTCAAATGAGTGAATCGATATCCAGATGGTAGGGCGCTCCCGCTACATGGCCGCCCAGCAACTCGGCTATCGCTTGTTCAGAGTCGTCGACTGGCGGCGCCATCATCGCCAATTGCTCCTGCACGGTGTTTTCCGGGTGATCCAGCCAACGCGGCAGGCCTTCGGCCAGCAATTGCGTTTGACCGGCGAAAGCACCGTACACATCGCTTTCGTCGATCCTGGTAACGCTCAATTCACCCAGACGTTGACGAGTCATGTCCAACGCATTGATTTCATTGCGCAGCCTGTCGACAGCGAGCACGCTCTGTTGAGAACGCAGGTAGGCATCGGGACGCCCCCACAGGCTGCGGTCCAGATCACGCAATTGCTGGGTGATACTGCCCAATGCCCCATCGATCCGACTGAACTCCCGCTCGGTCACCAAGGGCCGTTTGAACGCCTGTGACTCCTGCCAACGGCGCAGGGTGGCCCAGCAGTGAGGGATATAGCTGACGACCATCTTGTGATCGGCGTTATCCAACAGTTGCCGCAGGAGTGAGCCACGCACCGGCAGGCCGTCGATTTCCTGCAAGACCCTGGCACAGCCCTGATCGAGAATGGTGCTGCAACCCGGCGCCCAGAGAATCGCCGATGTGCGCCCTGAGCCAAAATCCACCGGCAGAAAGTGGCGCAATGTGCCGTGGTGGGCGTAGGGCTCGCCGGTAAAATTGATCAACCCGGTAATGAACAACGCCAAGCCCACCGGAGCATTGAACACCGTCACCGCCCCACGCGCCGCCAGCACCTTGGGCTTGGAAGTGCTCATCCAGGTGGCGGGGACACTCGGTACCGGATCGTTATGATTGACAAAGCGGTGGTGCACCAGGGCTTCGGCGCCGCTGACAAAGCGGGTATCGCCGACCCTTGGGCTGCCATAGGTGTAGAGCAGAATATTCGCTTCGTAGCGCTTATTCCGCCGCAGCATCTCGGAGAGTATCAGCGCTACGGCCCCGCCCAGGCTGTGCCCGGTGATCACGAGCTGTTGCCCGTTGTAGAACTTGTCCAGGTAGCGGACAACAAACTTACGAAGTGCCTTGGCCGCACCATAAAAGCCGTTATGCACCTTGCCTTCGCCCTCCTCGAAGGGCACTTGCTCGGCGTCCATATCACGCAACGCATCGGCCTTTTCCGCAGTGCCGCGCACGGCAATCAGAATCAGCTCTTCGTGATGGGTGATATAGGCCTGGGTGTCGGTGCCGTCCTTATCCTGGCCGTCATCAAAGAAATGAATGTTGGCCGGGTTTTCCTGGGCCTCCCCCAGGCTCGGGTGATTGACCTCGGGGTACAACTGCGGGTCGAACGGGACAATTTCCAGGCGCCTGGAGTAAGGCACCTCTTCATACAGCGGGTAATAGGCTTTGCCGCCGGCCTGGTCGGCATCGACCTGCCACAACTCGGCAAAGGTCGGCAGCACGGCGCCAAACCAGTTACCGCTGCTGGGTTGCCCCGGAAAACTCACTCGCGGGCTATCCACCGGTTGAAAGCGCGGCTCTTGACCAAACCCGCTGTAACTCAAGGTCGCCAGCAGCGCCAGTTGGTAGAGGTTGAGCGCGCAAAACTGCGTGCCGGTCGACAGCATCGGCCGCAAGGCCCGCAGTGGTCGGACCTCCAGCACATGGTGGCGGTTGGGCAGCAAGGCAATGCCCTGGACCTTGGGCGACGGCGGGGCAAACCCCAGGTCAGCCATTGCACTGTCGGTCGACCTGTCGCCCTGCGCTGCCCCGCCATCGAGGAAACCCGTGGCCTGGGGCGGCTGTCGAAACAGCGAGTACACATGCCGATTGGGGGGAAAGTATCGCTCGACCATGGACGGCAAGTGGGCGTCATGCTCCACCAGCTCACGCACTTCGACCTGATAAAAACTGCCAGCCTTGGCTTGTGCCGGGTTGCTGCGAGTACGAGCCCCATCCTTGTTGAAAAACCGGGTGCTCTCGGCACGGACTTGTAGCTCGGTAATGGGGAGGGGGTAGTGCGGCCTACTTCTTAAATCCTTATATAACTCGCCTCCACCTTTATAGGGCTGGTTTAGTTTTAGCAGCACCGGGCCACAGTAGTGATCCTCTACGCGACCCACGCCGTTGGCATCCAATTTGCCGGTATAGGTGACGTCTTCGTAATCGGTCGCTTCATAGGCCAGCCCCGCATAAGGCTTGCCGTCACCGAACTCATCCACCAACTGAAAACTGGTCGCCTGGCCGCGCAATGGGCAGGTGTACATACGTCCCTCCATGGAGGGGCCATCACCGGCCGGAAGAGATTTGAAACTCATGGGCTCACTTCCTTGTTTTCGGTACAACCGGGATAAATGTTGCAAATACGACCGTCAGGCATTCTGAAGGTACTGAAATCGGTGTAGTTGCCATTGCAGTACGCACGCTGATCTTCGAAGCTTTTGCCCATGCAGCGCTTCCAGCCGCCGGGTACCTTGACCCACGTATCTCCCCAACCGGGTTCTTCCTCATCCGCCAACTTGATTTTCAAACGCACGGTTTTACCCGGCAGTTGGTCCAGGGTGTAAGCCGCAAAGGGTTGCCCTCGGGTCACCTTGCCCTGGGCATCGGTGCTTTTGCAGGTGAGGAGCTTGGTGATATAGCGTTTAGGACCAATCGTTCGGAACAACAACTGACACTGGCCCGGAACTTCACTTTCGCCGGTAGCGTTGAAGGTGCCTTTATCACGATCCTGCAAATAATCGCGCACCAGAATCTTTCCAAAGTCGCGGGCAAACTCACTCCAATCCTTGCCATAAGTAGCGTTGATATAGAACTCAACGTACTGCAACACCAATGGGCAGCCGCTCACGGTTCTGCGCAGCACTATTTCGGAGTCACGGGTATAGCTTTCCTGCCACTTTCTATTGATGCCGATCCGGGTGTTTTTACCACCCGGCACGCTGCATGTTTCGCCTGGAGCCGGAACGTAAGCAGCTGTGGCTTCGTAAGTGAAGTCCACGGGCAAGTCGGCACTCAGGGTAAAGCTGTCTGACTGGCCCATGGCCGAGCAGCCGCTTGTCAAAATCAGACAGCCACTGAGGAACAGGCGCTGAATGAGAGCATTCATAGCCGAGCACCTCCTTGCCCATACAAGGTTTTCTGATACGTCATGGGCTCACTTCCTTGTTTTCACTGCAGCCAGGGTAAATGCTGCAAATACGGCCATCGGGCATTCTGAAGGTGCTGAAGTCGGTGTAGTTGCCATTGCAGTAAGCACGCTGATCTTCAAAGTTTTTGCCCATGCAGCGCTTCCAGCCGCCGGGTACCTTGACCCACGTATCTCCCCAACCGGGTCTTTCCTCAGCCGCCAATTTGATCTTCAAACGCACGGTTTTACCCGGCAGTTGGTCCAGGGTGTAAGCCGCGAAGGGCTGCCCTCGGGTCACGTTGGCTTGGGCATCGGTGCTTTTGCAGGTGAGGATTTTCGTGATGTAGCGCTTAGGGCCAATCGTCCGGAACAACCACTGGCACTGACCCAGGATTTCACTTTCACCGGCAGCGTTGAAGGTGCCCTTATCAGCACTGCTCAAGTTTTCACGCACTGCGATTGCCGCAGAATCACCACCGATGTCCCCCCAATCCTTGCCGTAAGTCGCGTTGATATCCAACTCGATGCGATACAGCAGCAATTCACAGCCTTTGCTGATTCGGCGTATGGCGATCTGCGCATCGGGTTTGTATTGAGTACGCCACTCACGGTTGAACTGCGGGGTCATATTGTCCCCTTTACCCAAGGTGCAATTCTGGCCCCAGGCAGGGACATAGGTCACAGTCGCGACATAGGCAAAGTCGGCGGGTAAGTCGGCACTCAAGGTAAAACTGTCTGAGGAGTCCATGGCCGAGCAACCGCTGGCCAAAGCCAGGCAAGCTCCGAGGAACAGCCGTTGGAGGGTCGTTTTCATAATGGCTGTTCTCCCTGCCAATACAACGCTTCCTGGTAGAGGCGTGCGAAATGCTGCGCCGGGGTTTCACTGGGCTTGGGGCGCCAGGATTCAGGCGGCACATAATCCGCCGCGTACAAGCTCTGAGTCAGCAGAAAATAGATTGCTTCGGGCTCGCGCCAATCCCAGGTGCGGGCCAAATCGAGCTGAGTACGCAACCAGACGTCGATGTTCTGCTGCTCGGCCAGCGCCACCAAAGGCTCCGTGTACTCACGCATGAGATAGCGCCGGATGTTGTCGAACTGCACGGCGTTGTAGATAGCCTGTGGAGTGGCCAAGTTGAGCCACGCAGGCTCGGATGGCAGCGGGTGACTCCCAGGATCGGGGTTGTCGCTGACCTGCCATTGCTCGACCTGCCAGTAGCACAGGCTGGCGATAGGCCCGAGGTAACCGGGGAAGTGTTCGGGCGGTAGACACGTCAGGGCTCGCCCCAGCACGCGATTGTCATGAAAACGGTAAAGGACTTGATTCGACGGCTCGCCCGTGACCAGTCGGTCGCGCCAATGCTGGGTCAGGGTCTCCAGTTCCGTGCCCGAACCACTGGCCAGCCAGCCCCAATCAGTTTCAGGCGCCTTGAGCAGGGCCATCAGTATTGGATGGTCTATCCGCTGAATGTGAAACAGGTAGGGCCCAGCGCTGGCCAGTGAATGCGCTGGGGTACCGAGATAAACCGCGCGGCAGCGGTCGTCGCCCCATTCAGCTACCAGGGCATTGCGCTCTGGCATCTGACCATCGGAGTCCAGCATCAGATAGAGGCAACGGCCCAACCGGGCCTGCTCTTGCAACCATTGCTCGGGCGTATTCACGCCATCTCTCCTCTGGCGCAGAGCCCGTCGCTACAGGCTTCGCATAATGGGCAAAAATCCACGGCTTGTTGCTTGCTCGCGCGCACGATGGACAGCGGGTTATCGATAATTGCTTGGGGTGTTCCTGCCAAGGCTTGCAGTGCTTGCAGCGGTGCGATACCCGCCAACGGCGCCCCCCCAACCACAATCGGCACGCTGCTGAAGATCCCGCCCGAGCTGATGACAATATGCTGCCCACCCGCCTGAAGGGTCAGGCTCATGCCGGCATCGATCACCACGTTGGCGGCGTTGACCCGGGCCTGGGCGCCGGCCTGGATCACCAAAGTCCCCGCCGCGGTGGTGCTGGCGCTGCCGCTGATGGAAAGCAGCTCATCACCGACAATCACGGTGTTGCGCGCGCCTTGGGTGGTGTGGGTTTCATCGCCCTGGATCAGGCTTGAGCTGTTGCCGTCGACCTGCGCGGAACGGTCGTTGCCGATCAGGCTGTGGCTGTCCTGGGTGATTTGCTCTCGGCGCGAGTGGCCAATGCGGGTGTCGCTGTCGTTGAGGATCAGTTGTTCGAGATCCCGTTGCGCCCGCAGGAAGATCTTCTCCTGCCCGGCCCGATCCTCGATCATCAGTTCGTTGTAGCCGCCACTGTTGGGGGTGCTGCGGCTACGCAGCACGGTCCGGCTTTTGTTCGCCGGCAAGGGATAGGGCACCGGAGTCGCCTTGTTGACCACACAACCGGTGATCAAGGGCTGGTCGGGGTCGCCTTCAAGGTAGGTCACCACCACCTCCATGCCGATCCGGGGAATGGTCACTGCACCAAAACGCTCCCCGGCCCAACTGGATGAAACCCGTAACCAGCAGCTGCTTTTGTCGCTATTGAGTTCTGCTCGGTCCCAGGGCAGCTCGACGCGGACCCTACCATGGGCATCACAGAAAATTTCATGGTCCACAGGCCCCGTAACCCGTGCGGTCTGGCTCACCAGCAACGGTCTGCGCTTGGGCAGTGGTGGGCGCACAGGTACATCCCAGGGAATGGCCCTGAACTGGTTGCGGTAGCCCTGAGTAAAGCCTCCGTCAGCCGCAGAGTCGTGAGTGATGGCTTCTTCGAGGGCCTGAGGCTGCTTGCCGGTGTGATGAACGCTGAGCAGCAGCCACAAATCGTTGCAGGCGCTGCGCGGATGCTCGCTCAAGGTAAAGAAATGACCGCTGCGCAAGGTCGGCTGGTCACTCTCGCCTTCGGCCAACTGGTAGTCGACGCGGTGACTTTCCAGGGCGCGCTGGGTGAGATGCTTGCCACGTGCCTCGGTCGGCATCGACAGCCGATAGCGATAGTCCTCGAGCAGCGGGCCCTGTTGGCTGGCGTGCCGGCTTTCCAGCAAACGGCTTGGCCGCTCAAGGTCATAGTCACGGCGCGTGACCGCACGGGTGCGGGTGCTGAAGCGCTGGGAGAAACGCCTGATGACCGGGTGATCGGCGACGCCGCCGCTGCCGGGCTGATAGGGCGTGACGCCGAGCTTGGGGAACCAGGTTTGATCCTCGCTGAACACCAGCAGGTGATCATCGATCGAGTGCTGATGGTGCCAGGCGATTCCTTCTTCGGCGCATAGGCGCTGGATGAACTCAAAATCGCTTTCAGCGTATTGGGTGCAGTACTCGCGCTGTGGGGCATTGCCGACATGAAAGGTAAACACATCCGGCAAAATGCCGTGCTCCTGGAGCACTTGAGCCACGATCTGCGGCACCGTCAGGTGCTGGAAAATCCGCTGATTGTGACTGAACTGCAGATAATAAAGTGCTGGCACCAGGCTCAGGTGGTAATGGGTCAGGCGCTTTCCGGACTCGCCGACTGTGACCGCCTCGATGCGGCCATGCAGGCCCTCGCCGTTGAGACCGAAGCGTAAGAACGCGGGCTGGCAAAGCAGGCTTTGCAGATCGAAATCGGGTTTTTCGCTGACCAGTTCAACGTGGATCGCATACAAGGCGCTGATGGCTTCGAGGCCATCAAAGGCCAGCACTTGGAAATCGTGGCGGACGGCGGGAATAAAAAGCTCCAGCTGTGCAGAGTCGGCCGGCGCGAACATGAGCTTGTCCTTAAGCTGGATGGGGCAAAAAAACGCTTGGGAGAACGCTATCCGCAAATGCTAGAGAGAGGAGGGGGCGCTGACTATGGGATGATTCTTGAGGTCCAGGCGAAAGTGCTCTGGTTCCTGTAGTAAAAAGCGAAGCTGGGGCTAGGCCTGATCCAGACTCTGACCGCAGGTACTGCTCAAAGCGCGCAAAGCCTTTGCCCACAAGGCCTGTAGGGGTATCAAGGGCCCGTGCCAGACGTTCTGTCTGGCTACTGGCTTTTTGCTCACTTTGTAGATGCGTTCTTCTACGCAATCAGTACAATCTGCGCTTTTGCCCGCCGAGCAAACTGTCGGCACAACGGCCCAGAGATGCCCCATGCTCATCGGTAGTTATTCCCCCGCACTGGTCGTGATTTCCATTTTTGTGGCGATCCTCGCCTCTTATACCGCCCTCGATCTCACGGGGCGTATTGCCACCACCAAAGGCCGTGCGGCCCATCTGTGGATGGGCGGCGGAGCGCTGGCCATGGGCGTTGGCGTGTGGTCGATGCACTTTATCGGCATGCTCGCGTTCGAGCTGCCCATCGATCTGGGCTACGACATCGTGCTGACCGCCTTGTCATTGCTGATTTCGATCCTGTCCTGTGGTTTTGCCCTGTGGCTGGTGAGCCAGCAGCGCCTGCCGCTGGGGCAGTTGCTGTTCGGCGCCTTGATCATGGGCGTCGGCATCAGTGGCATGCACTACACCGGCATGGCCGCCCTGCGCATGCAGCCGGGCATCGACTACGACCCGAGCCTGTTCAGTGCCTCGCTGCTGATTGCCTTTGGTGCTTCGCTGGCGGCGCTGTGGATCGCCTTTCGCCTGCGCCAGAACACGCCCCATGTTCGGCTGGCCCGTACCGGCGCGGCGATTGTGATGGGATTTGCCATCGTCGGCATGCACTACACCGGCATGGCCGCGGCGCGCTTTGCCGATGGCAGTTTCTGTGGGTCGGTGGGCAACGGCCTGAGCGGCAAGGGCCTGGACAATCTGGTGCTGATCACCACCCTGGCGGTGCTGATCATCGCCTTGCTGACCTCGGTGCTGGACGCGCGCCTGGAAGCCCGCACCGCGGTGCTGGCGCAGTCCTTGACCGAGGCCAACAAGGAGCTGACCCAGTTGGCCCTGCACGACACCCTGACCGGTTTGCCCAACCGTATCCTGCTGGCGGACCGCATCGATCAGGCCATGCACCGGGTCACCGCCCATGGTGGCTGCTTTGCGCTGATGTTCATCGATCTGGACGGCTTCAAGCCGGTCAATGACGCCTTCGGCCACCACATGGGCGATCAGTTGCTGCGCGAAGTGGCCCAGCGCCTGCGCGAGGACCTGCGCAACGAGGACACCCTGGCGCGGATCGGTGGCGACGAGTTCGTGCTGCTGGTGCAGCTCGGCGAGCCGGAAGATGCCCTGCGGCTGGCGGCACGCCAGGTGGGCCTGGTGTCCCGTTCGTTCCGCGTGGCCGACCACGATTTGCAGATTTCCGCCAGCATCGGCATCGCGGTGTACCCCGGCAACGGCCACACCGCCCAGGAATTGCTGATGAACGCCGACGCGGCGATGTACCACGCCAAGGGTACCGGCAAGAACGGCTACAGCTTTTTCGATGCCTCGATGAACAGCAATGCCCGGCGTCAGTTGCAACTGCTCCAGGACCTGCGCAACGCCTTGGAGCACCACCAGTTCCGCCTGCACTACCAGCCCAAGTTCGATGCCGCCAATGGCCAGCCGGTAGGCGCCGAGGCATTGCTGCGCTGGGAGCACCCGCAGCACGGCATGCTGTTGCCGGACAAGTTCATCGAGCTGGCAGAGAAGACCGGGCTGATCATTGCCATTGGCGACTGGGTGCTGCAGGAAGCCTGCCGGCAGATGCGCGAGTGGTATGTCCTGGGCTATACCCACTGGCGGATCGCGGTGAACCTCTCGGCCCTGCAGTTCTGTCATGTGGGGCTGGTCAAGAGCGTGCAGGAGGCCCTCCAGCGTTACCAACTGCCGGCCAATAACCTGACCCTGGAAATCACCGAGACAACGGCGATGAACGACGCCGATGTCAGCATGATCGTCCTGCAGCAGTTGGCGGACATGGGGGTGGACCTGTCCATCGACGACTTTGGCACCGGCTATTCGAGCCTGATGTACCTCAAGCGCCTGCCGGCCAACGAGTTGAAGATCGATCGTGGCTTTGTCCGCGACCTGGAACATGACAGCGATGACGCGGCCATCGTCTCGGCGATCGTCGCCCTGGGCCAGGCCCTGGGCCTGCGCATCGTCGCCGAGGGCGTGGAGACCGGGGTGCAGCAGACCTTCCTCACCCAATTGGGTTGCGATTCGTTGCAGGGCTATTACCTGGGCCACCCACTGCCGCCCGAAGGTTTCATGCAGGGCATTCACCTGGCTGAACACAAGTCCTGACGACGGCCCTGACCGGGTACCAGGGCTGCAGTTGCTGCGACCTTTGGATAGGGGCTGATTGATGTCACTGCGGTTTTCATCGCTGCCGGTGCAGTGTTTAATGACGGGCGTTGAAACGATCAGTCAGGGAGTCGGCAGCATGGACAAAGTCATCGTCATCACCGGTGGCGGGCGGGGAATCGGCGCAGCCACGGCGTTGTTGGCTGCTCAGCAGGGTTTCAAGGTGTGCATCAACTATCAGGCCGACGAGCAGTCGGCCGTGCAGGTACTGGAGCAGGTCCGCGCCCTGGGCGCCCAGGCCATTGCGGTGCGGGCCGATGTCAGCATCGAGGACGAGGTCATTGGCCTGTTTCACCGGGTCGACAGCGAACTTGGCCGGGTCACCGCCCTGGTCAACAACGCCGGCACTGTGGGGCACAAGTCCCGTCTCGACGAAATGTCCGAATTCCGTATCCAGAAGATCATGAAGACCAATGTCATGGGGCCGATCCTCTGCGCCAAGCACGCGGTGCTGCGCATGTCGCCGCGCCATGGCGGGCAGGGCGGCAGCATCGTCAACGTGTCGTCGGTGGCCGCGCGCCTGGGGTCTCCCGGCGAGTACGTCGACTACGCCGCCTCCAAAGGCGCGCTGGACACCTTTACCATCGGCCTGTCCAAGGAAGTGGCGGGTGAGGGCATCCGCGTCAATGCGGTGCGCCCGGGCTACATCTACACCGATTTTCATGCCCTGAGCGGCGATGCCGACCGGGTCAGCAAACTGGAAACAGCCATTCCCATGGGCCGTGGCGGGCGCCCGGACGAAGTGGCCGAAGCGATTGTCTGGCTGCTGTCGGACAAGGCCTCCTACGCCACCGGCACCTTCGTCGACCTGGGCGGCGGCCGCTGAGTCCCTTGAGCCTTGCGGCGGACTTGCGGACGTCTTCGCTGGCAAGCCAGCTCCTACATTCCCTCTCGGTTGGCGCGGCGGCGGCCGGGGCCGATCAGCAGGGCCAGCAACAACCCCAGTACGCTGATGCCAAAGCTCATCAACTGTGGCATCAGGTACCCCTGGGTTTCCCCCGGGCGGGTGCAGCTGTAGCCATATCCATCGCCTTGTTCATGGGCCCAGACGCCCGGTGTGGCGCTCACGTCCACGGGGGCCGAAGGCGCGGGTTCCTCATCGGAGAACCCCAGGTTCGAATGGCTCGCGCTGCGCCTTTCCAGCTGTTCGATGGCCTGCAGCTGAGCGTCGTTGCAGCGGTTCTGCGCCCAATTGCCGACCACCACCAGGACGGACAGCAGAAGCAGCAGCGGCACCGGGTAATAACGCCGGGTCCGCAGCAGGGGCGCCACCAGCAATCCGGCCAGGAAACCCGCCAGCAGCAGATTGACCCAGAACCACGGGCCGCCTTCCCAGCTCGGCGGTATCAGTTGCACCAGCAGCGGGGGCAGCACAACGCGGGCGAACAGCAGGCACAGGGCGGCCGCGAGCAGGGTGATCAGCAGGGTCTTGATCCAGGACTTCATGGGCAATGCATAACCTTTAAGGAGGGGCGGTAAATGGGGTCTATCAGTGCTGCGCCAGCTGTTGGGGTATCGGCGGCGGGGTAAAGCGCCGGGCGTAGTCGAGCAGGTCCCGGGGGAAGACCATGTGCTCTACCGCGCTGTCGTCCAGGCCGTAGAGGTAGGCCACCGCCGCGGCTTCAAAGGCCCAGTAGCCGAAGTAGGATTCACCGTCCAGGTGGCTGTCGTGCCATGGGGCCTGCTCGAACGCCTCGTACCACTGGTCGCAGTACTCCACCAGCAGCTCCCGGGCCTCGTCCGCTTGATCGGCGTAGATGGCCCTGATCAGCGGCGTGTAGACCGGGTGGTACCACTCATCGATGTCTGCGCGGTCCGGCAGGCAGGGCTTGAGCAGGTCCTCGATCAGGGTGTCCTCGGCGTGGTAGCCGGCGCGGTCCTGCAGCGCCACCATGCGCGGCAGCAGGTCGCGGCGTTGCAGCAGGATGCACAGGCTGATGACCTGCACGTATTCCTCGTACTGGTCGAGGTAGTCCTCGATGTTCAGCGGCGCGATATCCGGCATTTCATTGCACAGGGCCAGGGTGCGCTGATGCTCCTCGTAGCTGGCGATCAGTGCGTCCAGCTCCTGGGCCAGCTCAGGCATGGCCTTGCCGCCGGTGTAGCCCAGGATCAGATGGTCCAGGCGTGCTCGCTTGACCTCCCAGGCCTTGAGCGAGGCTTCCTGCCCGGGGTAGTCCTCTTCCATAGAATGTGTCTGCCAATGGGCTTCGGTACCCGCCAGGAACTCCAGGAGGATGGGGTACTGCTTCGGGTCGAGAAACACTTGCCTGCGTTGCATGTCAGTACCTGGCCTCAGTGGAAGGGCATCGGCGGCGGGGTAAAGCGTCGGGCGTATTCGAGCATCTCCCGGGGGAAGATCATGTGCTTGACCGCGCTGTCATCCAGACCGTACAGGTAGGCCACCGCCGCCGCTTCAAAGGCCCAGTAGCCGAAGTAGGAACCCTCGTCGCCGTCCAGGTGGCTGTCGTGCCATGGGGCCTGTTCGAACGCCTCGTACCACTGGTTGCAGTACTCCACCAGCAGTTCCCGGGGTTCATCCGGATCTTCGGTGTAGATGGCCCGGATCAGGGGCGTGGAGACGTCGTGGAACCACTGATCGACGTCTTCCCGATCGGGCAGGTAGGCCTTGAGCAGGTCCTCGATCAGAGTGTCCTGGCCGCCAAAGCCGGCGCGGTCCTGCAGCAGCACCAGACGCGGCAGCAGGTCGCTGCGCTGCAGCAGGATGCACAGGCTGATCACCTGGACATATTCCTCGTACTCGTCGGGGTAGTCTTCGATGTTCAGCGGCGCGATATCCGGTTGTTCTTCATAAACCCCCATCTTGCGCTGGTAGTCCTCGTAACCTTCGATCACCCCATCCAGCTCCCGGGCCAGTTGCTCCATGGGCGCACCGCCGGTGTAGCCCAGGATCAGGTGGTGCAGGCGCGCGCGGCGCACACTGGAAGCCTTGAGGGAGGTTTCCTGCTCGGGGCTGTCGGCCATCATCGAATGGGCCTGCCAATGGGCCTCTTCGCCGGCCAGGCTTTCGAGGAAGTCGTGGTACTGCTTGTGGCTGAGAAACACTTGTCTGCGGTTCATGTCGGTGCCTTGGCTCGGTAGACGTGAATCAGGGATAAGGGCGCCCGCGAGCGGGGATGGCCCGCAGGGCTGGGTCGAGAATGGAGTGGGTCACTCATCGCCGGCAGGAGGCGTGTTTCAGTCCTGCGCCGCCTGCTGGGGAATCGGCGGCGGGGTAAAGCGCCGGGCGTAGTCGAGCATGTCCCGGGGGAAGACCATGTGCTTTACCGCGCTGTCGTCCAGGCCGTACAGGTAGGCCACCGCCGCGGCTTCGAAGGCCCAGTAGCCGACGTAGTAGCCTCCCTCGTCCACGTCCAGGTGGCTGTCGTACCACGGTGCCTGCTCGAAGGCCTCGTACCACTGGTTGCAGTACTCCACCAGCAGGTCCCGGGGTTCATCCGGGTCTTCGCTGTAGATCGCCCAGATCAGGGGCGAGTAGAGGGTGTGGTACCACTCATCGAGGTCGGCGCGGTCCGGCAGGTAGGGCTTGAGCAGATCCTCGATCAGGGTGTCCTCGGCGCGGTAGCCGGCACGGTCCTGCAACAGCGCCACCCGTGGCAGCAGGTCGCCGCGTTGCAGCAGGATGCACAGGCTGATCACCTGTACATATTCTTCGTAGTCGTGGAGGTAGTCGTCGATGTTCAGCGGGGCGATGTTCGGCAGTTCTTCACAAAGCCCCAGCTTGCGCTGGTAGTCCTCGTAGCCTTCGATCACCCCGTCCAGCTCCTGGGCCAACGCCTCCATGGACGCGCCGCCGGTGTAGTTCAGGATCAGATGATGCAGGCGCGCGTCCTTGACCTCTGCGGCCTTGAGGGCGGCCTCCTGCTCGGGGCTGTCGGCCGTCATCGAGTGCATCTGCCAGCGGGCTTCGGTGCCCGCCAGGCTTTCCAGGTAGCTGTGGTAATGGGCGTGGCTGAGAAACACTTGTCTGCGGTTCATTCGGTGCCTGGCTTCAGTAGACGGGAATCAGGGTGAAGGGCGCCTTGCGGTGGGAGGCTTCCAGCAGCAGGGTCGGCAGGTCGACCTCGGCCGGTTCCAGCTCCAGTTCTTCCAGCTCTTCTTCCAGTTGCTGCGGATCGGTCGCCAGGGCCTGGATTGGCTGGCGCAGGTAGGGCCGCGGGTCTTCCCCGTAGTAAATCTTCACCGGGCCTTCAGGGATGCCTTCCAGGCGGGCAAAACCCTCTTCGTCGAGGTTGCCCTCGGCCTGCGAGCCGTCACTGAATACCGCTCGGTAGGCGGCGCCGGGCACCGGTTCCAGGTTGGGGTAATGCAGGTTCAGCTCCAGCCAGTGGCCTTCACCGGTGAGGTGTTCCAGGCCCTGGTTGATGCCCTGGGCGATGCTCGCCGCGTCGTGGGCCCCGGGTTGTGGCGCGGCGGTGAGGGTCGTTGGGCGCGGTTCCAGGGACGACTGCGGCTTGGGCGCCAGGGCCGGGCCGCGGCTGTGGGCGGCGGCCGAGTTGTTGCGTTGCTCGGCGATCCAGGGGGCGATGCGTTCCTGCACCGAGACCATGAGGAACTCAGTGTGCTCCAGGGCTTCGTTGAGGTTGTGCAGCACCAGGCGCTGCTGCTGGGGCGTCAGGCCGTTGAAGGTGCTGGAGGCACTCACGCCGCGGATGATCTCGGGCAGTTCCTCGGCCAGGCGTACGGGGTCCAGGCACTTTTCCAGCAACTGTTCGGGGCTGGTCTTCAGGCGGCAGGCCTGCAGGGTATGGCGGATCAGGTCGAAGAGCTTTTCGGCGTGGCGCTGGGGCGCGCGGTTGATCAGGCGCAGGAGGGTCTTGAGGCCCTGCCCGGGGCCGGGGATCCAGCCGATCAGGGCCAGGGCCAGGTCGAAGAAGGCGTCTTCCTCGTCCTTGGGGTTGTTGATGGCGTCCAGCTCGAAGATCGCCTGGATGCAGTCGTAGGCGTTGAGTTCCTGGGTCAGCAGTGGCAGGCGGCCGCGTTCGATGGCCTTGAGCAGTTCGGCCTTGGCCTCTGGGTAGTCGTCGTAATACAGGTCTTCGACCATGACGTGTTCCTTTCCCTGGAAAATTGGAGCGCGGATGCTGAATGAATTGAGGGGGTGGGGCAAGGTGCCTTGGCGGTTTTTTTATGTTGGGAGGTGTTCATTGTTGTGGTTATGGGGGGTGTTTGGTTTTGTGTGGGGGGTGAGGGGGGCATATCCGTTGCTGCGGGTGGGGCGGCTGGCGGTTTCGCCCTTACGGCGAGTCACTTTGGAAAGCCGGAATGCCGGCCCAACCCAAAGTAACCAAAGGCTCTTGCTCCTCCACGCCTGCGTTCGGCCATCGTGGTTAACGGGGCGTTCAGATCAAGATCAAGAGCGTGACGGCGGCCTTGCGGCCGGCCTGGAGCTGGGGCGGTGTATAGCGCCCCCCGTGTAGGAGCTGGCTTGCCAGCGAAGGCGTCGGCCGGGGCGATGCATGTCTTGCGGGCCTTTTCGCCGGCAAGCCGGCTCCTACACATGCGGGCTGGTGGGGCGGTTGTGGTCAGAAGGAGCGGATGATGCGGCCCAGGGTTTCCATGGCCTGTTCCGCCGCTTCGTTCCAGGGGCTGCCGTAGTTCAGGCGGATGCAGTTGCGAAAGCGCTGGGTCGGGGAAAAGATCGGCCCGGGGGCGATGCTGATGCCCTGGGCCAGGGCCATCTGGAACAGTTTCAGCGAGTCCATCTGTGGCGGCAGTTCCAGCCACAGGAAGTAGCCGCCCGCCGGCTGGCTGACCCGGGTCTGCGCCGGGAAGTAGCGGGCGATCGCCGCCAGCATGGCGCTCTGTTGTTCTTCCAGGGCGTAGCGCAGTTTGCGCAGGTGGCGGTCGTATCCGCCGTGCTGCAGGTAGTCGGCAATCGCCGCCTGGGCCGGCATCGAGGCGCACAGCGAGGTCATCAGCTTCAGGCGCTCGATTTTCTGCGCGTAGCGTCCGGCGGCGACCCAGCCGATGCGGTAGCCCGGGGCCAGGCTCTTGGCGAAGGAACCGCAGTGCATCACCAGGCCCTCGGTGTCGAAGGCCTTGGCCGGTTTCGGCGCCTGCTGGCCGTAGTACAGCTCGGCGTAGACGTCGTCTTCGATCAATGGCACTTGATGCTGGCGCAGCAGTTCCACCAGCTCCTGCTTCTTCGCCTCGGGCATGCTCGCGCCCATGGGGTTCTGGAAGCTGGTCATGCACCAGCAGGCCTTGATCGGGTGCCGCTCCAGGGTCTGGGCCAGGACGCCGAGGTCGATGCCGTCCCGCGGGTGCACCGGAATTTCCACCGCCTTGAGCTTGAGCCGTTCCAGCACTTGCAGGCTGGCATAGAAGGCCGGTGCCTCGATGGCCACCAGGTCGCCGGGCTCGGTCACGGCCTGCAGGCACAGGTTCAGCGCCTCCAGGGCGCCGTTGGTGATCAGCAGCTCCTCCATGGGCAGCATCAGCCCGGCCACCATGTAGCGCAGGGCGATCTGCCGACGCAGTTGCGGGTTGCCCGGGGACATGTCGGTAACCACCACCCGCGGGTCCATCTCGCGGCTGGCGCTGGCCAGGGAGCGGGACAGGCGTTGCAGGGGGAACAGGGTCGGGCTGGGGAAGGCCGAGCCGAAGGGCACGGTGCTCGGGTCCTTGATCGAGTCGAGCACCGAGAACACCAGTTCGCTGACATCGACTTCGGTGGATTCATTGACTTCGCTGCTGATCACCGGCTCGGAGAACGGGCTCGGCGCGTGGGCATTGACGAAGTAGCCGGAGCGCGGGCGGGCACGGATCAGGCCGCGACGCTCCAGCAGGTAGTAGGCCTGAAACACCGTTGACGGGCTGACCCCATAGGTCTGGCTGGCGTAGCGCACCGAAGGCACGCGCTGGCCGGGGCCCAGGACTCCGGAGCGGATCAGTTCGGCGATGTCGTCGGCGAATTTTTCGTAGCGTTTCATCTGCGGTGCAAGATCCAGTCTGGTCATCGGGTCTAGGTGTTCAGATTCGCAAGGGAAGGCTCGACGACCATGGATGGGCCCATGGTGGCGTCGAGTACAGAGTTCCCGTGGCTCGGGGACGACAGCAGGCTCCCTGGCCACGGCATTCTAGTGGCTCAGCGGTTCATCGGCGCAACAAAACGGCTCTTGGCGATGGCGTAGACGCTTGGCTCATCGCTGTCGGCAACCTTGAAGCTGATGGCCTGGGAGCTGCTTTGGGCACGATCCTGGGTCATGGCCACCGAGACCGGCAAGTCGGTGATTTCTCCCGGGGCCAGGCTCAGCTCGGTCTTGCCTTGCAGTTCGAAGCCATCGCCATCCACCAGGGCCAGGCGGTAGTTCTGGCGTTCCTGGGTCTTGTTGATGATCTTCAGGCTGTAGATGTTCTCGATCTGCCCCAGGGCGTTTTCACGGAACAGGCCACGGTCCTTGCTCACGTCCAGGGACACCATCGGCCGTTGTACCAGGGCCAGGGCCAGGGCACCGATCATCACCAGCAGCACCGCGCTGTAGCCCACCAGGCGCGGCCGCAGCAGGTGAGTCTTGCCCCCTTGCAGTTGGTGTTCCGAGGTGTAGGCGATCAGGCCTCGGGCATAGCCCATTTTGTCCATGATCGAGTCGCAGGCGTCGATGCAGGCGGCGCAGCCGATGCATTCCATCTGCAGGCCGTCGCGGATGTCGATACCGGTAGGGCAGACCTGCACGCAGACCTGGCAGTCGATGCAGTCGCCCAGGCCGACGTCGGCGGGCTTGACGTCGCGCTTGCGCGGCCCGCGGCTTTCACCGCGCACCGGGTTGTAGGAGATGGTCAGGGTGTCCTTGTCGAACATCACGCTCTGGAAGCGTGCATAGGGGCACATGTGCATGCACACCGCCTCGCGCAGCCAGCCGGCGTTGATGTAGGTGGCCGCGGCGAAGAACAGCACCCAGAACAGGCTCAGGCCACCGATCTGCAGGGTCAGCAGCTCCTGGGCCAGGGGCCGGATCGGCGTGAAGTAGCCGACGAAGGTCAGGCCGGTGAGCAGGCTGATGGCCAGCCACAGGGTGTGTTTCATGGCCCGGCGGACCAGCTTGTTCAGGCCCCAGGGCGCGGCTTGCAGCTTGATCCGCTGGTTGCGTTCACCCTCGGTGACCTTTTCGCACCACATGAACAGCCAGGTCCACGAGCTTTGCGGGCAGGTGTAGCCGCACCAGACCCGGCCGGCAAACACCGTGATGGCGAACAGGCCGAAGGCGCAGATGATCAGCAGCGCCGAGAGGAGGATGAAGTCCTGGGGCCAGAAGGTGGCGCCAAAGATGTGGAACTTGCTTTGCGCCAGGTCCCAGAGCACCGCCTGGCGGCCGCCCCAGTTCAACCAGACGGTGCCGAAGAACAGCAGGAACAGGAAACCGGCGCCGGTCATGCGCAGGGTACGGAACAAGCCAGTGAAACTGCGGGTGAAAACGTGTTTGTCGGTGGTCTTCGTCTTCATCTGTTTGGGGTGTGAAGGTTCGAAGTTCTCTACTAATCGGACGGGGATTCTTTCGCTCATGGTCGTTCGCTCATCAGCCTCCATCAGGCCCGGCAACTATGACCACGGATCTGTTTGCATAACAGACTCAGGTATTTGATAAAAAACCGTATCAGATGAGCCTTTACGATGCCCCTGCGACAACTTGCTGCACCCCCTCAAGCGCCACCAGGGACGGCCGCAAGGGCCTCTGGCACAGGGCTTGGCGGCAAGCCCTGATCCAGATCAGTCAAATCACCGAATCACCGTCGGTGGCCTTCAGATGGCGCCGACCGTCGGTGGCGCCTGCTACGGTCAAAGCATCGGCTTCTGCTTCGGTGATGTAGATGCGCTCGCCATCCAGGTCCACCGCCGACATCGACTTGGCGCTGTCGGTGATGATGGTCACCGCGCTGGCGGGAAGGTGCCGGTGCAGGGTTTCGGTATCGAAATGACAGGTCTGGTTTTCAATGCGCAGGCTCATGGCGGGTACCTCAAGGCAATGGCTATACAGGTTAGGGCGCAGAGGCCGGCCAGGGTTCGACGGTGGCGATCAACGGTGGCTGGGCAGGCGCTGGCGGGTGTGGGCTCGGGCTTTCGTCGGCGCTGGCTTGTGCAGGAGCAGGCTTGCCAGCGAAGGCGTCCGTGAGCTTGGCAACCGGCTCGGGGGCCTGTTCGCCGGCAAGCCGGCTCCTACGGCGAAGGTGCAGGTAGGACGGCACCTTTTGCCCACGGGCGCGGTCCATCGCTCAAGAGCCCGTGGTGGGACGAGGAGCGATGGGATGAACACCTGGTGGCATGAAGTCTGGCTGACCCTGCAAGCCGAGTTCGCCGATATCGGCGATGCCCGGCAACTGACCCAGATCACCCTGCGCCTGCTGGTGGCGGCCCTGCTGGGGGGCATTCTGGGCTTTGAACGCGAGCATCAGGGCAAGGCCGCCGGGGTCCGCACCCATATGCTGGTGGCCATGGGCGCCGCGCTGTTCGTGCTGGTGCCGAGCTTGTCCGGGGCTCAGGCCGATGCCATGAGCCGGGTGCTCCAGGGGGTGATCGCCGGGATCGGTTTCCTCGGTGCCGGGACCATCCTCAAGGGCCGTGAAGAAGACCAGGGCCAGCACGTCAAGGGCCTGACCACCGCCGCCGGGCTATGGATGACCGCGGCCATCGGCGTGGCCGCCGGCATGGGCCGCGAGGCCACCGCGGTGCTCAGTACCTTGCTGGCGCTAATGGTTTTCAGCCTGATGCCGCTGATTGTCCGGCGCCTGGAAAAACGCCGGGACGGCTGATGGTCCGGGCCAGCCCGCGCGGCTGTCTATGCTTGCTGGCTGGGCAGGCGCCGGGGCTCAGGCATTGACCACCACCGGGGGCATGGTGCTGGGCGGGTCACCCTTGGGCGGCGGGGTGTTTTCCGGGGGCTCCTGCTCCGGGACCGGCTCCGGCTCCGGCTCGCTGGGGGGCAGGGTCGGTTGGTCGATGTTGGGATCGGGGGTTTCTGCCGGGATCGGGATATTCATCGCGCTGGCCTCCTTTGTGCTTGCAGATGCACGGGCTCCCTTGGTGGACCGCAGCGGTGCTGATTTGATTCCCGCCGCTTGGCCGACCAATCGCGGTGAACTTTCGCCGCAGGCTTTGGCTCGGAACCTAAGTGCATTGATTCACCGGGGCCGCGGCCCCGCCACCAGAGCGTCGAAGACGTGGGAAAGGGGTGATGCTCGATGACTGTAGAAAAACCGACCGAACAGCAATACCAGGCGCACCTGCCGTTATCCCAGGCGCTGCTGCTGCCGCGCATTGCCATTGAAAGCACCCGCCCGGTGCTCGACGGCGGGCAGTTCGCGGTCAAGGCGGTGGCCGGCCAGGAGGTCGAGGTCACGTGCAAGGTGTTCGCCGACGGCCACGACAAGCTGGCAGTGCGGGTACGCTGGCGCGCCGAGCAGCAGGAGGCCTGGAACAGCCAGCCTCTTGAGGACCAGGGTAACGATGGCTGGCTGGGGCATTTTCCAGTGCCAACCGTGGGCCGCTATCGCTTTTGTATCGAAGCCTGGATCGACCAATTCGCCAGCTTCTGTTACGAACTGGAAAAAAAACACCTGGCCGGGGTGCCGGTGAGCCTGGAGTTGCAAGAGGGGCGGACTCAGGTGCAGCAAGCCGCCGAACGCAGCGAAGGGCCGTTGCGCGAACGATTGCTGGCGCTCATGCAACAGCTTGCCGGCTTGCTGGAGACCGAACAGGTCGCCTTGTTTCTCAAAGATTCCAGTGCCCGGCTGATGGCCGAGGCCGATCACCGGCCCTACCTGAGCCTGAGCCCCGAATATCCCCTGGACGTGGAGCGGGTGCAGGCGCAGTTCGCCAGCTGGTACGAGCTGTTTCCCCGCTCGATCACCGACCATCCTGCCCGCCACGGCACCTTCAACGACGTTCATTCGCGGCTGTCGATGATCCATGACATGGGCTTTGACGTGCTGTATTTCCCGCCGATCCATCCCATCGGCCGCAGCCACCGCAAGGGGCGCAACAACTCGCTGACGGCTGGCCCGGACGATCCTGGCAGCCCTTATGCGATCGGCAGCGAGGAGGGTGGCCACGAGGCGATCCACCCACAGTTGGGCAGCCTGGATGACTTCCGTCGGTTGGTGACCGCCGCTGCCGACCACGGCCTGGAGATTGCCCTGGATTTCGCCATCCAGTGTTCCCAGGATCATCCCTGGCTCAAGCAGCACCCGGGCTGGTTCAACTGGCGCCCGGACGGCACCATCAAATACGCCGAGAACCCGCCGAAGAAGTACCAGGACATCGTCAATGTCGACTTCTATGCCGCCGAGGCCATTCCGGGCCTGTGGCTGGAGCTGCGGGACATCGTCATCGGCTGGGTCGAGGAGGGGGTCAAGACCTTTCGCGTGGACAACCCCCACACCAAGCCGCTGCCGTTCTGGCAATGGCTGATCGGCGACGTGCGCCGCCAGTACCCGGAGGTGATCTTTCTTGCCGAAGCCTTCACCACCCCGGCGATGATGGCGCGCCTGGGCAAGGTCGGTTACACCCAGAGCTACACCTACTTCACCTGGCGCAACACCAAGAGCGAGCTGGCCAGCTACCTCGCCGAGCTCAACCAGCCGCCGTGGCGCGACTGCTTCCGGCCCAACTTCTTCGTCAACACCCCGGACATCAACCCGCAGTTCCTGCATGAGTCGGGGCGCCCGGGGTTTCTGATCCGCGCGGTGCTGGCCACCATGGGATCCGGGCTGTGGGGGATGTATTCCGGGTTCGAGCTGTGCGAATCGGCGCCGGTGCCGGGCAAGGAGGAGTACCTGGATTCGGAGAAATACCAGATCCGCCCCCGGGACTTCTCGGCGCCGGGCAACATCATTGCCGAGATCGCCCAGCTCAACCGCATCCGTCGGCAGAACCCGGCGCTGCACAGCCACCTGGGGCTCAAGCTGTACAACGCCTGGAATGACCACATCCTGTATTTCGGCAAGCGCAGCGGCGACAACTTCGTGCTGGTGGCGGTCAGCCTCGACCCGTTCAATCCCCAGGAGGCGCATTTTGAGTTGCCGCTGTGGGAAATGGGCCTGGCCGATGACGCCCAGACCCAGGGCGAGGACCTGATGAACGGCCACCGCTGGACCTGGTACGGCAAGACCCAGTTCATGCGCCTGGAACCGGCGCAGCCCTTCGGCATCTGGCGCATCAGTCCCCTGTAGGAGCCGGCTTGCCGGCGAAGAGGCCCATGAGCCTTGCGCCGGGCTGGCTGAGGCCTTCGCTGGCAAGCCAGCTCCTACGGTTGTCGTGGCGCATCGGCAGGTGCGTCGGCGCCCATTCATTTTTTCAGGAGTCCGACATGGCCAAGAAGCCCCGCTCAGCGACCTTTATCAAAGACCCGCTCTGGTACAAGGACGCGGTGATCTATCAGGTGCATGTAAAGTCCTATTTCGATTCCAACAACGACGGGATCGGCGACTTTCCCGGGTTGATCGCCAAGCTCGACTACATCAAGGACCTGGGGGTCAACACCATCTGGCTGCTGCCGTTCTACCCCTCGCCACGCCGCGATGACGGCTACGACATCGCCGAGTACCGTGGGGTCAGCCCCGACTACGGCACCCTGGCCGATGCCAGGCGCTTCATCGCCGAGGCCCACAAGCGCGAGCTGCGGGTGATCACCGAGCTGGTGATCAACCACACCTCGGACCAGCACCCCTGGTTCCAGCGGGCGCGCAAGGCCAAGCCCGGTTCGGCGGCGCGCAATTTCTACGTGTGGTCCGACGACGATCAGAAATACGCCGGCACGCGGATCATCTTCCTGGATACCGAAAAGTCCAACTGGACCTGGGACCCGGTGGCCGGTCAGTACTTCTGGCATCGCTTCTATTCCCACCAGCCGGACCTCAACTTCGACAATCCCCAGGTGATGAAGGCGGTGCTCTCGGTGATGCGCTACTGGCTGGACATGGGCATCGACGGCCTGCGCCTGGACGCCATTCCCTACCTGAT
>NZ_MOAK01000053.1:120327-122885 GCF_003732485.1 Pseudomonas protegens | reverse complement strand
AAGCAGATTCGTGCCGAGATCGACGCCAACTACCCGGACCGCATGCTCCTGGCCGAGGCCAACCAGTGGCCGGAAGACACCCAGCTCTACTTCGGTGACATAAAGGGCAACGACGGCGACGAATGCCACATGGCCTTCCACTTCCCCTTGATGCCGCGCATGTACATGGCCCTGGCCCAGGAAGACCGGTTCCCCATCACCGATATCCTGCGCCAGACCCCGGAGATTCCGGCCAACTGCCAGTGGGCGATCTTTCTGCGCAACCACGATGAGCTGACCCTGGAAATGGTCACTGACAAGGAGCGTGACTACCTGTGGAACTACTACGCCGCCGACCGCCGGGCACGGATCAACCTGGGGATTCGCCGGCGCCTGGCGCCGCTGATGGAGCGTGACCGCCGCCGCATCGAACTGCTCAACAGCCTGTTGTTGTCGATGCCCGGCACCCCGACCCTGTATTACGGCGACGAGATCGGCATGGGCGACAACATCTACCTGGGTGATCGCGACGGCGTGCGCACGCCAATGCAATGGTCCATCGACCGCAACGGCGGCTTTTCCCGCGCGGACCCGGCCAGCCTGGTGCTGCCGCCGATCATGGATCCGCTGTATGGCTATCAGTCGGTCAACGTCGAAACCCAGTCCGGCGACCCTCACTCCCTGCTCAACTGGACCCGGCGCATGCTGGCGGTGCGCAAGCAGTCCAAGGCCTTTGGCCGCGGCAGCCTGAAGATGCTGTCGCCGAGCAACCGACGGATTCTGGCCTATACCCGGGAATACACGGGGCCTGACGGCAAGCAGGAGATCATCCTGTGTGTGGCCAACGTCTCGCGCAGTGCCCAGGCAGCGGAGCTGGACCTCTCGGCGTTCGCCGGCATGGTGCCGGTGGAGATGCTCGGCGGTAACGCCTTTCCGCCCATCGGCCAGCTGAATTTCCTCCTGACCCTGGCGCCCTACGGTTTCTACTGGTTCGTCCTCGCGGTGGAAAACCAGATGCCCAGCTGGCACGTGGAGCCGGCCCAGAGCCTGCCGGACTTCACCACCCTGGTGCTGAAGAAACGCCTCGAAGAATTGCTCGAAGCGCCGTCGCGCACCACGCTGGAGCAGGAAGTGCTGCCCAACTGGCTGCCCAAGCGTCGCTGGTTTGCCGGCAAGGACAGCGCCATCGCACAGGCGCAGATCGCCTACGGCGTGCGCTTTGGCGACCCGCAGCATCCGGTGCTGCTCAGCGAGATCCACGTCACCAGTGACGGGCAGAGCCACCGCTATCAACTGCCCTTCGGCCTGCTCGCAGAAGAGCAGCTCAGCAGCGCCTTGCCTCAGCAACTGGCCATGGCCCGGGTACGTCGCGGGCGCCAGGTGGGGCTGATCACCGACGCCTTCGCCCTCGACAGCTTCGTGCGCAACGTGCTGCTGGCGCTGCAGGACGGCACCCGGCTGGACAGCGAACAGGGGCAGATCCGTTTCGAGGCCACCGCGCAATTGGCGGCGCTGGGCCTGGGCGCCGACGCCGAGGTGCGCTACCTGTCGGCGGAGCAATCCAACAGCTCGGTGGTGGTGGGTGGCAGCCTGGTGCTCAAGCTGATCCGCAAGGTGGCGGGGGGCATTCACCCGGAACTGGAAATGGGCGCCTTCCTCACCGCTGCCGGCTTTGCCCATATCTCGCCGCTGCTGGGCTCGGTGCTGCGCCGTGATGCCCAGGGCGAAGATCATCTGCTGATGATTGCCCAGGGCTACCTGAACAATCAGGGCGACGCCTGGGAATGGACCCAGAACAACCTGGAACGGGCGATCCGCGACGAACTGGCCGAGGCCATGTCCGAACAGGAGCAGCACTACAACGCCCTGGGCGAGCTCGAGGATTTCGCCGGCCTGCTGGGCCAGCGCCTGGGGGAAATGCACCTGCTGCTGGCGGCCCCCAGCGACAACCCGGATTTCGCTCCCGAGCACGCCACCGCCAAGCACACCCAGGCCTGGAGTCACCAGGTCGCCGGGCAACTGGAACGCGGGTTGCAGTTGCTTGAGCAGCATCGGGCGGGGCTGGCTGCGGGAGAGCAGAAACTGGTGGGCAAATTGTTGCAGCATAAGGCGCTGATCCTGGGTCACATCCAGCAGTTGGCCAAACCGTTGGTGGGGGGCGTGCGCATTCGCGTCCACGGCGACCTGCACCTGGGGCAGGTGCTGGTGATCAAGGGCGATGCCTACCTGATCGACTTCGAGGGCGAGCCGGCCCGGCCCCTGGCCGAGCGGCGGGGCAAGCACAGCCCCTACAAGGATGTCAGCGGGGTCCTGCGTTCCTTCGACTACGCGGCGGCCATGGCCCTGGAAGCACCAGCCGTGGACGGTGCACCGGGGGCGGCGGCAGGGCGGCGCAAAGTGGTGACGCGCTATTTGCGTGAGGCGCGGCAGACCTTTGTCGAGGCGTATCGGCTGGCGACGGCTAATCTTGCCCATGGCTGGCAGGACCCGGCGGCAGCGGATGCCGCCCTGGCCCTGTTCAGCCTGGAGAAGGCCGCCTATGAGCTGGCCTATGAAGCGGAAAACCGGCCCACCTGGCT
>NZ_MOAK01000053.1:120063-120271 GCF_003732485.1 Pseudomonas protegens | reverse complement strand
CGATCTTGAGCGTGGTGGAGAGCAGTCATGAGTTTCTCGAACAAGGAACAGGGAAAGCAGCAACCGGCATTGCTCCCTTCGGCAAAGGCCATCGATGCCCTGGTGCGTGCGGAGCATCGTGATCCGTTCGCGGTACTCGGGCCCCACGGGGACGGTGCCGGCGGGCAATTCATCCGGGCCTTCCTGCCCGGTGCGCTGAGCGTGCAGG
>NZ_MOAK01000053.1:114760-120043 GCF_003732485.1 Pseudomonas protegens | reverse complement strand
CGGGGAGCAGCAGGTGCTCGGCAGCCTGCAGGCTGCCGAGGTGCCAGGGTTGTTTGCCGGGCATTTCCCCGAGGCCCGGCCCTATCTCTTGCGCATTCAATGGGCCGGGGGCGAACAGGTCAGCGAAGACCCCTACAGCTTCGGCCCCTTGCTGGGGGAGATGGACCTGTACCTGTTTGCCGAAGGCAACCACCGCGACCTCAGTTCCTGCCTGGGGGCGCAACTGACCACCGTGGATGGCATCGACGGCGTGCGCTTTGCGGTCTGGGCGCCGAACGCCCGGCGGGTCTCGGTGGTGGGCGACTTCAATATCTGGGACGGGCGTCGCCACCCCATGCGCCTGCGCCACCCCTCCGGGGTCTGGGAGCTGTTCATCCCGCGCCTGCAGGCGGGCGAGGCCTACAAATACGAGATCCTCGGCCCCCAGGGCATCCTGCCGCTCAAGGCCGACCCCATGGCCCTGGCCACCCAGTTGCCGCCAGACACCGCGTCCAGGGTCGCCGAACCCTTGCATTTCCACTGGCAGGACCAGTCATGGATGCAGGCCAGGGGCGAACATCAGCGAACGGACGCGCCCTTGTCCATCTACGAGTTGCACGCCGGTTCCTGGCAGTGCGAAGTGGATGATCTGGGGGAGGTGGCCCGTCAGTACAGTTGGGCCGAACTGGCCGAACGCCTGATCTCCTACGTCAAGGACCTGGGCTTCACCCATATCGAGCTGATGCCGATCATGGAGCACCCCTTCGGCGGCTCCTGGGGTTATCAACCGCTGTCGCAGTTCGCCCCCAGTGCCCGCTATGGCTCGCCCCAGGATTTTGCCGCCTTTGTCGACGCCTGCCACCAGGCGGATATCGGCGTGATCCTCGACTGGGTGCCGGCGCATTTCCCCACCGACACCCATGGCCTGGCGCAGTTCGACGGCACCGCGCTGTATGAGTACGGCAACCCCCTGGAGGGCTTTCACCAGGACTGGGACACCCTGATCTACAACCTCGGACGCACCGAGGTGCATGGCTTCATGCTGGCTTCGGCATTGCACTGGCTCAAGCATTTCCATGTCGACGGCCTGCGGGTGGATGCGGTGGCCTCGATGCTCTATCGCGACTATTCACGCAAGGCCGGCGAATGGCTGCCGAACCGCCACGGCGGTCGCGAGAACCTCGAAGCCATCGACTTCCTGCGCCACCTCAACGATGTGGTGGCCCTGGAAGCGCCGGGCGCCCTGGTGATCGCCGAGGAATCCACCGCCTGGCCCGGGGTCAGCCAGCGCACCGACCAGGGCGGCCTGGGCTTTGCCTACAAATGGAACATGGGCTGGATGCACGACTCCCTGCATTACATCCAGCAGGACCCGGTGTATCGCGCCCATCACCACAACGAACTGAGCTTCGGCCTGGTGTACGCCTGGTCCGAGCGCTTCATCCTGCCGATCTCCCACGACGAGGTGGTGCACGGCAAGCATTCGCTGATCGACAAGATGCCCGGCGACCGCTGGCAGAAGTTCGCCAACCTGCGGGCGTACCTGAGCTTCATGTGGGCCCATCCGGGCAAGAAGCTGCTGTTCATGGGTTGCGAGTTCGGCCAGTGGCGCGAGTGGAACCACGACCAGCAGCTGGACTGGTACCTGCTGCAGTATCCGGAGCACCGGGGCGTGCAGCAATTGGTGGCTGACCTCAACCGGCTGTATTGCCAGTACCCGGCGCTGCATGACCAGGACGACGCGCCCCAGGGTTTCCAGTGGTTGATCGGCGACGATGCGATCAACAGCGTCTATGCCTGGCTGCGCTGGAGCAAGGCCGGCGAGCCCTTGCTGGTGGTGGCCAACTTCACACCGGTGCCGCGCCAGGCCTACCGCGTCGGCGTGCCGCTGGCAGGACGCTGGAGCGAGCTGCTCAATAGCGATTCGCAACTCTATGCCGGTTCCAACTACGGAAATGGCGGCGAAGCCTTCAGTGAAGAACAGGGCAGTCATGGTCAGGCCCTGTCCCTGGTGCTCAACCTGCCGCCCCTGGCGGTGTTGATCCTGCGCCCCGATAGCCTTTAACGGCGGGCGACCGGTAATGGTCAATAACTGCCATTACCGGCACCTCACTTGCTGGATCACCAACGCATGCGCACGCCCAGGCTGCCGATCAGGCCATTGAGGTCGTTGTCATCCACATCGCTGCTGTAGTCGGCACTGACATACAGGCTGACGGTGGGGGTGACTCTGGCCACCAGCCCCAGGCCAACCTCCACGGTGGAGGCGTTGCGGCTGCTGCTGATCTTGTCCACCTGGCCCAGGCTCAGGGTGTCGCCGCTGTAGACGGTGTGCCAGAGGTTGGTGCGCACATAGGGTTCCAGGGGCAGACCGTTGACGTCATAGCGCCCTTGCAGACGCGCTCCGACCCGGCCGCTCCAGGCGTTGAGGTCGTTGCCGGAGCTGCCACCGTCCAGGCGAATGCGCTGGTTGATCACTTGGGCCTGAGGTTCGATTACCCAGTTGTCACTCAGGCCTATGGCCACGCCGCCCTGCACGGAAAAGGTCAGGGCGTTGCCTTCGGTGGTCATGGCCCGGCCCTGCTCATTGCGACTGAAACCGCTGACCCTACCGCCGCTGGCGGACATGTCCAGATGCCAGCCCTGGGCATCTCGCAGGCTCCAGAAGGCGCCCAGGCCTTGCCCCTGGACGCTGAGCCCGGCATTGCGTGGGTCATTGACCGTGGCAGGGGCGCCGCCTTGGGTGAGCTGGTAGGTCTGGGTGGTGCTCAGCAGGCCGATGTGCTGGGTGGTGCCGTTGTTCTGGATGCTGTAGAGCAGGGGGCCCTTGCGCGGTTCGCTGCCAGCGCCGGGCAGCGCCAGGTAGCCGACTTCAAGGTGCGCCGGCAGTGCCGGCTGGTCCAGGGCCGCGAAGGTGGCCGGGCGCGGGCTGTTCAGGGGCAGGGCGCTGATCTGCAGGCTGCTTGAGATTGGGGGATACCCGGTGTTGTCGGTGTCCTCCCCCGGGGACGCCGTGACCTCCATGGAGCACAACAGCAAGGGTGTGCACAGGCTGCACAAGGTGAGGGGCAGAGGGCTTGAGGTGAGTGAGGTATTCATGGAGGTCTACCTTGCAAATGCATGCTTTATCTCGTTGGGGCGCCTCTCCCACCCCCGTTCGAGAGGCAGCCGAATTCAATCGGGTAAAGTCCGTCGACCCGCTTTGCAGCAGGTGTATTCGGCCTTTTCCCGGTTATTGTTTCCAGGGGTGGTCATTTGTAGCTAAGGAGAGAGCAGAGGGCTCGTCAAGAAAATGACCGACAAATGGAAGGGTTATTTCAGGACGTCCAAATAGCTGAAAACCGGCACTTATCCGAATGTGTTGGATGCGGGCGGGGACAGGGGCGGCGGGAGCTGCCCAGCCCCCCCGGGCATACTTGCTGCCAGAGCCTGGGAGCAGGTATGCCGGGGGGCAGGACTACAGGGACTGCGCGGCTTCGATGATCAGCGCAGCCACGGCAGCAGGCTGGGAAGCGAGGGAGGCATGGCTGGCGTCCAGGCGCAAGACTTTGCGCGGGTTCAGGCGCGCCGCCATGCGCTCCTGGTTCTGCGGGGCGATCATGCGGTCGGCGCTCGATACCTGATACCAGCAAGGTTTGTCACGCCAGGCCGGGGCGCCAAGGGTGTCGCCGAAGGTACTGGCCAAGGGGGCTTTCTGGGTCAGGCCCATGACCAGGCCCTCCTGGGGGCTCAGGTCCTGGCAGAAACTCTGTTGGAAGCGTTCGGGCCTTACCCACAGGTAACCGTCGCTGTCAGGCTCCAGGTTGGCCGCGCCTTCGGGCATAAACTCCTGGGTCAGGCCGCCGGGGCTCTCGCCCTGGTCGGGGGCGAAGGCGGCGATATAAACCAGGCCTTGCACATTGGCTTCATGGCCGGCCTCGGTGATCACCGCACCGCCATAGGAGTGGCCCACCAGCAGCACCGGTCCGGCTTGTCGGGCCACCAGCTGGCGGGTACGGGCGACGTCTTCGGCCAGGGAGGTCAAGGGCAGTTCCACCGCGCGGATCTTCTCGTAGCCCCGGTTCAGCAGTTCGACTATGACCCGGTTCCAGTGGGCGGCACCGCCCCAGAATCCGTGAACCAGGACGATCGTGGGTTTATCGCTCATCGTTTGACTCCTTCTGCGCGGACAAGGGCCGTCCCGGGACGGATGTCCCGGGGTTCATGTCCGGGCAAAAGCATGGACGAATCTGCTTTCAGCGGGCCTTCTTTGTTGAGGGATTCTGATGTGCGGCCACGGGCGGCAGTTGCACCTCGACCGCCAGGGGCAGGTGGTCGGAGAGATGGGTCCAGGGCTTGTTGCCGAGAATCTGCGGCCGGTGACTGCTGGCATTGCGCAGGTAGACCCGGTCCAGGCGCAGCAAGGGCCAGCGCGCGGGGTAGGTCTTGGCCGGGCGGCCGTGATGGCGTTCGAAGGCTTCGTGCAGGTCGTCGCGCCGGCCCAGGGTGACATTGCCGTGCATCTGCCAGTCGTTGAAGTCGCCGGCAATGATCACCGGTGCATCCTCGGCCAGGGATTCGAGCAGTTGGCAGAGCAGCGCCAACTGCAGTTGCCGGTGGCTTTCCAGCAGGCTCAGGTGCACGCAGATGGCGTGGACCTCGGCGTACCCGGGGACATCCAGGATGCAGTGCAGCAAGCCGCGGCGCTCGGGGCCGGTGATGGAGACATCCAGGTTGCGGTACTGGCGGATCGGAAACTTGGATAACAGGGCGTTGCCGTGATGACCGTTGGGGTACACCGCATTGCGTCCGTAGGCGTAATCGCTCCACATGCTGTCGGCGAGAAATTCGTACTGCGACTGCTGCGGCCAGTTGTCCAGGCGTGACGCGTGGCGTTCATGTTCGCCCAGCACTTCCTGGAGAAACACCAGATCGGCTTGGGTGCTGCGTACCGCTTCTCGCAGTTCCGGGAGAATGAAGCGTCGGTTGAGGGCGGTGAAGCCCTTGTGAGTGTTGACGGTCAGGATCTGCAGACGCTGGATGCTTCCCGATTGAGGCTGGCGGGTGGACTCGCTGCTCACGCTCGCTCCTGTGAATCAGTGACGATTACTCATGGGACTGATGTCCGGCACTCACGTTCAGCTTATTTTCCGCCCGGGCCCGGCCTACATCAGGATGATTTCGTAGGGCAGGCGCAGGCGCTCCAGCAATATCGGCGACAGCGACGGCTCCAGACCGATCTCCGGTTCACCCTGTAGCTGGCTGGCGTAGGCGTGGGCAGCATGGCGCTTGCGGGCCACGGTCCAGGTGTCCAGGCGCAGCTTG
>NZ_MOAK01000053.1:108753-114700 GCF_003732485.1 Pseudomonas protegens | reverse complement strand
GATCGGAATCTCGTAGAAGCGTGCACCCACTTGACCGGCAGCCTTGGCCGCGGCCCGACCCACGGCCTCGTGATCGAGGTTGCCGTCGCCGCGCCAGGTGCTGAACACCACATCGCTGTCACGCAGGTAACGGCTGATGAATGGCACCAATTGCTGTTCGCGCTCGCTCAGAGCGCTGTCGGCAAAGCCGCCACGAATCCACTTCAGGCTGTGCAGGGGCAGGCCCAGGCGACGCAGGGCCTCGGCGCTTTCCTGGGGCCGGAACACACTGAGACGACGCTTGGGCCACAGCTCGGAACCGGGGTGACTGGCGCTGCCGTCGCTGATGGAGATCAGTTGCAGGGGGTGGCCATGGTGAGCGAGCACTTGCAGCAGGCCGCCGCTGGCCACCACTTCATCGCCGGGGTGGGGGGCGATGATCACGGCCCGGGAGCCGGGTGGCACCAGATTGCCCAGGTTGATGGGGGGAACGTCGGCCAGGTGACGGGCACCGTTCCAGATCTGGCTGGGCCAGCTGTTGTCTATTGCGGGTATGGCTTTCATGAAGTGTCACATCCCTGTTTTCCGGGTCACGGCAATGGCGCCTGAACATCCGTTCAGTGGCGACCCTGGGTTTGCACGCACGCTGATTCCATGGCATCTGCCTCAGCGTGAAGTACCGGTGCTCCATACCTTTGGGGCACCGCGATTCGAGGCCAATCATACACAGCCTGACGCTTTCCACGCAGTGGCAGCCCAAGCTTATTTATTGATCACGAACCCTGTCACAGGGTAGACGGCAATCGCACTTCGGGGGAGGCGCGTTGACGAATGCCATGCTGTACTTCACGGCCCTCCACAAGGTTGCGTCAGGCTTTGCAGGTAGTCGCCGAAGCCGCCCTTGGCCCGGGCGTTGAGGCGCCCGCTGGTAATCACCTGAGGGTGCTCGCTCCAGGCGATGCTGGCGCCGCAGCGTTGCAACTGTCGCACCAGTTGCACATCTTCGTGGCAGGCCAGGGCCTCGAAGCCGCCCGCGCGGACATAGGCCGCGGCGCTGATGCCGAGGTTGGCGCCATGGATATGCCGATGGCCATCGCCGGCCTGGTAGGCGTTGCGATAGCGGATCTGCGCCTGGGGGGCGAAGCCTTCGCTCCAGCGGTCGACGGTGACGGTGCCGCAGACGGCGTCGGCACCCAGGGCCAGTTGGGCCACCAGCCAGTCGTCGGGCACGCGGCTGTCGGCGTCGGTGCAGGACAGCCAGCGGGCGCCGGCCTGCAGCAGCAATTGCGCCCCCGCGGCCCGGGCCCGCCCGACGTTGCGTACCTGCATTTGCAGGTGTTGCACGGCGAACTGGCGGGTAATGCTCAGGGAACGGTCGGAACAGCTGTCCAGCACTACCACGATCGACACTTCTTCGTTGAGCCCGGGGTGGCTGGCGGCTTTCAGCGCACAGCGCAGGCAATCCGCCAGCAACTGCTCCTCGTTATGGGCGGGAATCACCACTCCGATCATCGCAGGCCCTCCAGAGTCGCGACCGAATCCGCTTCGCGGCCCCAGAGGTCGAGGAGAAAGTCCGCTTCCTGGTGTTCCAGCAGGCGTGGCAGCTGCAAATGGCGATGGAGCAGTTCGTGCACTTGCCCGGCATCCAGCGGGCACTCGGCGATGGGCGGGCGCCAGTGGCAGGCCAGTAACTGGCCATCCGCGGCCAGGGAGCCCAGGGCCCGTGCCACCAGTTGCGCCAGGTCGGCGGCGTCCAGGTAATAACCGATCTCGCTGATGACGATCAGATCGAAGGGCCCCTTGGGCCAGTCCCGGGGCAGGCGGCCGTGTTCCACCCGGGCATGGGGAAAGGCCCGCAAGCGTTGCCGTGCCAGGTTCACCGCATTGTGCGCGGTGTCGTAGCCCAGCAGGCTGTCGCAGCGGGTAGCTAGTTCGGCGCTGAGCTCGCCATTGGCGCAACCGGGTTCGAAAATGCTCCGGTAGTGGCGGCGCGGCAGGCTGGCCAGGGTGATGGCGCGCTTGCGCTGCTCATACCAACGCTGGCGAAAGGCCCAGGGGTCCTGGTCCCGGGCGAACAGCCCTTCGAAATAACGACTGTCGACACTCATAGGAACACCACCTCAAAAGGTTGCAGCAGACGCTCGATGATGTGCGGTGCCAGCACCGGCGCCAGGCCGATCTGCGGGTCGCCTTCCAACTGGCTGGCGAAGGCCTGGAGGGCGTGGCGCTTGCGGGCCACCTGGGCAGGGCTGAGCAGTACCTTGCGGGCGCGTTCCCAGGGCAGTTGCCGGCCCTCGGGATCGGCCCAGTGCCAGGTCCAGATCGGCAGTTCCTTGAGGCTTGCGCCCGCTGCCCGGGCGGCCAGGGCGCTGGCCCGGCCCACGGCTTCGTGGTCGCAGTGGCCGTCCTCGCACCAGGTGCTGAAGAGCACGTCACCGGCGCGCAGGCAACCCTGGATGAACTGCGTCAGGGCGGCTTCGTCCCGGGCAACGCGGCTGTCCTCGAAGCCCGCGCGCAGCCAGGTGATGCGCTGCAGCGGCAGGCCCAGGCGGCGTAAGCCTTCGGCGGACTCCTGGGGCCGCACCTGGCTCAGGCGCTGCACCGGCCAGCGCCGGGAGCCGGGATGGCTGGCGCAACCATCGGTGACCGAAATCAGCAGCAGTTCGCGCCCTGCGGCTGCCAGCAATTGCAGGAGGCCGCCGCAACCGAGGATTTCATCGTCCGGGTGCGGGGCCACAATCACCGCCCGAGCCCCTTGGGGAACCAGGGTCTGAATATCCACCGCGGCCATGGCCTGCAGTTGCGATGAGGCCTGCCAGGCTTGCAGCGAGGTGCCGCGACCGACAATCGGATTGGTTTTCACAGTTGCCATCCTCCCGGGTCCGCGGGTGCATGGGGGGCGCTGGCCAGTTGTTGGCCGAGAATGGCCAGGTCGCGTTCGGCATGGCTCTGGCGGATAAACACCGGCAGGTCGGCCAACAGCCGGGCGAAATGCCGGTCCAGGCAATAGGGGCCGGCGCCCAGCGCCCGGCCGACGTGGTGCAGCACGCTGTCGACGCTGGCTTCGGTCACCGCCCGGGCGCGTCGGGCCAGCAACTGGCAGTCGGCCTGGGGCGCCTGATCCAACTGCCGGGCACTGTGGCGCAGCACGCAAGCGGCCTGATGCAAAGCGCTGTCCACCGCTCCCAGGTGGGCCTGGGCATGGGGCTCGTCGCGCCTGGCGCAGTGTTCGCGCAGGGGACCCGCGATGGCCTGGGCGGCCCCCAGCCAGCAGGCGGCGATGCCGATGGCGCCCTGCCAGAAGCCCGGGCGCTGCACATAGTCGTCCGGCCCGCCGACCCATTGGCCGCGGGCCTCATGGAAACTCACCCGCTGGCTGCCGGTACTGGCCATGCCCACGGCTTGCCAACTGCCGGTTTCGACCTGCACTTCGGGCTGGTCCAGGACCACGGCCACCAGACGCTGGTGGCCGGCGGCGTCCCAGGTGGTGAGCAGGGCATGGCTGAGTACCTCGGCCCCCGAGCACCAGGCCTTGGTGCCGCCGAGCCGGCAGTGCGGGCCATCGGCAACGGCGTGTACCCGGGCCTGGGGCGGCTCCGCGGCCCAGGTGCCCCAGGTCGCGCCGGAGGGAGCAGCGAAGCCCAGTTCGGCCATGATCGCCAGGGCGTCGGTGTGCCCCTCGTAGAGCTTGCACAGGCCCAGGTCATGGCCGGCGACCCTGGCCAGGGCCTGCCAGCGTTGCAGGGTGGCGCCGCTTGCGGGCAGCGGCAGGCGGTCCAGCCCGGCGTCCACCAGAGCCTCCAGGCACAGGCCCAGGGCGCGGGTATCGGCATGCCCCAGGTCGGGGGAGTGATGCAGGAAGCCTTGCAGGTCCATGTTCAGTCTTCTTCCTCATGTTGCAGTTCGAACAGCAGCAGGGAGCGCCCGGTCACCGAATACTCGTGGCCGAAGGCAAAGCGTTCCTGGCCGCGCACCGCCGGCTGGTTGGTGTCGAGCATGCAGGTCCAGAACTCCCCGGCGGGCACCTGTGGCAGGCGGAAGTTGACGATGTCGTGGTGGGCGTTGACCACCAGCAACAGGGTGGCGTCGGCCCCAGGGCGGCGGATCCCGGTTTCCTGGGCGCGGCCGTCCAGCAGCATGCCCAGGCAGCGACCGTGGGGGTCCTGCCAGTGCTCGGTGGTCATCTCGCTGCCGTCGGGAGCCAGCCAGGTGACGTCCTTGACCCCGATGTCCTCGTTGTAGCTGCCCACCAGGAAGCGCCCGCGCCGCAGGATCGGGTAGCTCAGGCGCAGCTTGATCAGGCGCTTGACGAACTTGAGCAGGGACTTGCCGTCGTTATCCAGCTCCCAATTGACCCAACCGATCTCGCTGTCCTGGCAGTAGGCGTTGTTGTTGCCGTGCTGGGTGCGGGCGAATTCGTCGCCGGCCACCACCATCGGCGTGCCCTGGGCCAGCAGCAGGGTGGCGAAGAAGTTGCGCATCTGGCGCAGGCGCAGGGCGTTGATCTCGGGGTCGTCGCTGGGGCCTTCGACGCCGTGGTTCCAGGACAGGTTGTTGTTGCTGCCGTCCTGGTTGTTCTCGTCGTTGGCTTCGTTGTGCTTGTCGTTGTAGGACACCAGATCGTGCAGGGTGAAACCGTCGTGGGCGGTGACGAAGTTGACCGAGGCGTAGGGCCGGCGGCCGCGCTGGTTGAACATCTCGCCGGAGGCGGTCATGCGCCCGGCAAAGTCCGCCAGTTGGCCGTCGTCGCCTTTCCAGAAGGCCCGTACGGTGTCGCGGAAACGATCGTTCCATTCCACCCAGCCCGGCGGGAAGTTGCCCACCTGATAGCCACCGGGGCCGCAGTCCCAGGGCTCGGCGATCATCTTCACCTGGCGCAGCACCGGGTCCTGGCGGCAGGCCACGAGGAAGCTGTGGCGCTCGTCGAAACCGTCGTGGTAGCGGCCGAGAATGGTCGCCAGGTCGAAGCGGAAGCCGTCCACGTGCATTTCCGTGGCCCAGTAGCGCAGCGAGTCGGTGACCATCTGCAACACGCAGGGGTGGCTCAGGTCCAGGGTGTTGCCGGTGCCCGAATCGTTGATGTAGAAGCGCTTGTCGTCGGGCATCAGGCGGTAGTAGGAGGCGTTGTCGATGCCGCGCATGGACAGGGTCGGGCCTTGCTCGTTGCCTTCGGCGGTGTGGTTGTAGACCACGTCCAGGATCACCTCCAGCCCGGCTTCGTGCAGGTGGGCGACCATTTCCTTGAATTCGGCGATCTTGCCGCTGGCCAGGTAGCGCGGGTCGGGGGCGAAGAAGGCGATGCTGTTGTAGCCCCAGTAGTTGGTCATGCCCTTGTGCAGCAGGTGCTGGTCGTTGACGAAGGCGTGGATCGGCAGCAGCTCCACCGACGACACCCCGAGCTTGCGGATGTGCTCCAGCACGTCGTCCACCATCAGCCCGGCAAAGGTCCCCCGCAGGTTTTCCGGTACTGCGGGGTGGGTCATGGTGAAGCCGCGCACGTGGGTCTCGTAGAGGATGGTCTTGTCCCAGGGCACGCTGACCCGCTGGTCGTGGCCCCAGGTGTGGGCCGGGTCGATGACCTTGCACTTGGGCACGAAGGGCGCGCTGTCCCGTTCATCGAAACTGAGGTCGGCGTCAGGATGGCCGATGGTGTAGCCGAACAGTGCCTCGGACCATTTCAATTGGCCCACCAGCTGTTTGGCGTAGGGGTCGATCAACAGTTTGTTGGGGTTGAAACGGTGACCGTTGGCCGGGTCGTAGGGGCCGTGCACACGGTAACCGTAGATCAGCCCCGGGTGAGCGTCGGGCAGGTAGCCGTGGAAGATTTCGTCGGTGTATTCCGGAAGTTCGATGCGTTCGAGTTCCACTTCGCCGGCATCATCGAACACACAGAGCTCGACTTTGGTGGCATTGGCCGAGAACAGCGCGAAGTTGACGCCCAGGCCATCCCAGGTGGCGCCCAGAGGGA
>NZ_MOAK01000053.1:99581-108683 GCF_003732485.1 Pseudomonas protegens | reverse complement strand
TGGATCTGCTCATGGTTGCTCCTGCAAAAAAGGATCGGAGGGCCAGCCGAGGGTTTTCCAGGGCGAAGCCATCCTGGGTGGCGCAGGGATGCGCCACCGGTTCAGGGCGATAGACGGGGCGGGAGTGTCGTCAGTGGGCTGGCGGCTTGCGCGGTGCCCGGGGTTTCTTCGGCGCTGCCGGCTTCTCTCCCGGCGGCACCACCACCGCGGCGGCCGACTTGGCCGCGGGTTTGCTCGCGCTCTTGCTGGCCGGCTTGGTCGTGGCAGGTTTGGCCTTGGCGGTCTTGGGCGGCTGGCTGGGGGCCAGGGCCTCGGCCTCGGCGAGCTTGCGGGCCATTTCCCAGTGTCGGGCTTCGTGGCCCTCCGGTTTCCCTTCCGACTCCCAGATCTGATAGGCGAATTCACGAATGCGTTTGTCGTCGGTACTCATCGCAATGCTCCTGGACTGAACTCAATGTTGAATCAAAAGGTTGAGCGGAAAGTCTTGCAATACGGCACTGATCAGCAACTCCCTGTGGGGTGTGACTGCTCCGGTTGAAAAAAGTCCATTCAGGTTGCGGCTCGAAGCGGTGAACGGTAGTTGTACCCGGGTATCGCCCCAGCGCTGCGCATCCACCTTGGGGATTGCACTGTCATCCAGCAGGCCGGCCACCTGGATCGGCACTATCACCACGGCCCGTTGCTCCTGGTATTCACGCATGAACGCCAGCACCCGACCGGCTTCCTGGCCCAGCACCGGCAATGGCTGGTAGCTGCCGCGCTGGAACAGCTCCGGGTATTGGCCGCGCAGGCCCAGGGTGCGGGCAATCAGGCCCTGCTTGATGCGTCCGTCACGCCACTGGGCCAGCCACTGCCGAGGATCGCGGGGGCTGTCCAGGGCCCGTTGCCGGGCCGGGTAGTCGGGCAGTCGGCGGTTGTCCGGGTCCACCAGGCTGAAATCCCAGAAGTCGTTGCCCTGATACAGGTCCGGCACCCCCGGTACGGTCATGCGCAGCAAAGTTTGCGCCAGGCTGTTGAGGGCGCCGCCAGGAGCGATGCTGTTGGCTGCCGCCGCCAGCGACTGGCGCAGGGCCAGGCCTTGCGGCGAGCCCAGCACGGCGTCGACAAAAGCCTGCACTCCGTCTTCGTAGTCAGGGTTGGGCGCTGCCCAACTGCTGTGCAGCTTGGCTTCACGCAGGGCCTTGAGTTGCCATTGCCAGATGCGCCGGGCATAGCGCTCCAGGCCGGGCTGATCCTCGGCCTGCAAATCCAGGGGCCAGCTGCCCAGGAGGGTTTGGTAGAGGATCAGTTCATCGCCCGCGCAAGGGGCGTCGGGGTGCTGGCGCAAGGGCGCGGCCAACAGTCGCCAGCTGGCCACCTGGCGGGCATACCAGGGAGCCCGCTCACTGAGCAGGGCCAGGCGCGCGCGGCTGTCTTCGCCGCGCTTGTGGTCATGGGTGGCGCTGGTCAGCAGGTTGTCGGGGAAGCTCTCCAGGCGCTGCTGGCAAGCGCTGTGGAAGGCCGAGATCGGCGCGCTGAACTGTTCGCTGTTGAAGCCCACGTCATTGCGTGCCAGGAGCACCGCCGAGCGGTAGAAGGCGGTGTCTTCCACGGCCTTGGCCGCTGTCGGCGCGGTCAATTGCTGGAAGCGCACGCAGGCGTGGCGCAGCAGCTTGCGCCCCCGGCCCGGTGGCTGCCGGCGCCAGCCCTGGCCACCGAGCCAGCGCTCCAGGCAGTCCAGCACCGGCCAGTCGGCCTCGCTCAGGCTGCCCCGGGCGCCGTCCATGGCCTGCTGGAAAAACAGCTGGTCCTGGGGGCCGCGGCCCCGGGCACTGATGTAGGTGCGGTACACCGTAAAGTGCACGATCAGCTCCAGCAGCGCCCGGCGGATGGCCCCCAGGGTCAGGTCGCGGCTCATCAGGTCCAGGCGCGCCACTTGCAGCAGCGCCTGGGCCACGTTTTCAAAGTCGCCGGCCAGGGAGCCGTTGAGGATCTGCCGGCGTGCCAGCAGGGCCTCGTCGCCGAACTGCGGCGAACGCTGGCTGTGCCGGCTCCACAGTTCTGCCAGCAGCGGCTGGCCGGCGGGCGCCTGTTGCAGCAGCGACAGCTGGTTCATGAATTCGTAGCCGGTGCTGCCGTCCACCCCCCAGTCGCGATGCAGCGTCTCGCCCGCGCCGAGGATCTTCTCGACGTAGATCGGCAGGTGCTGGCCCGGGCGCAGGCGGTCGACCCGGCGCCGCAGCTTGCGGCAGTAACCCCGGGGATCGGCCAGGCCGTCGATGTGGTCGATGCGCAGGCCATCCACCAGATGTTCCTCGATCAGTTGGAAGATCTTGGCGTGGGTGGCTTCGAACACGGCCGGGCGTTCGACCCGCAGGCCCCCCAGTTCATTGACGTCGAAGAAGCGCCGCCAATTGATGTCATCGGCTGCGGTGCGCCAACTGGCCAGGCGGTAGCTCTGTTGTTCCAGCAACTGATGCAGACGGGTGAAACCTTCTGCCTGGCGCGAGTCGTAGCCTTGCAAGTGGGCGTCGATGGCCTGGCGTACTGACGGCTGCTGCAGCTGGTGTGCCAGGGCCTGTTGCAGCGGCCGGGCCTGGGCGTGGGCGTCGCTGTTGAAGCGCAGCGCAGCAAAACCGTCGGCCAGGGACTTCAGGGCCGCACCGGACTCGGCGTCCAGCGGCTCGGGGAGTCGCAGCAGTTGTGCGTAGTCCCAGGGGCAGATGGGAAAGCGATGTTCATGGTGCTGTACATGAAAGCCACCCAGGTCGTGGTCCAGTTGCAACTTCAAGCTGCCTTCCTGCAGCGCCACGCCATAGTCGCTGCCAAGGAACGGCAGGAGCAGTTGGCCTTCCATCAGCGGGTCCGCGGAGTGCCACTGGATATCGAAGAATTCGCCATACGGGCTCAGGCGCCCCCATTGCAGCAGGTCCAGCCACCAGGGGTTGTCGCCGCCGCCCACGGCCATATGGTTGGACACGATGTCGAGAATCAGGCCCATCCCATGTTGACGCAGGGCCGCCACCAGACGCCGCAGGGCCGCTTCGCCCCCCAGCTCCGGATTGACCCGGGTCGGGTCCACCACGTCATAGCCGTGCTGGGAGCCGGCCCGGGCACAGAGCAGCGGGGACGCATAGAGATGGCTGATGCCCAGGCGGGCGAAGTAGGGCACCAGGGGCACGGCGTCGTCGAGGGTGAAGCCCTGATGAAACTGCAGGCGCAGGCTGGCCCGCGCCAAGGGCAGGGACGGCAGGGTCATCGGTCACGCTCAAGGGCTTGTTGCCGGGCACAGGCCAGCAGTTCCAGGCGCCGGGCAGCGTCGCTGTCGTCCAGCAGGCGTCGGCTGGCACTGGCCAGGCGGCGGCGCCAGTTGGGATGGCTGTCGAGGGTGCCGGGCAGGTTGGCCTGTTCGTCGATGCCCAGGGCATCTTCCAGGGGCAGCAGCACCAGCGGCGCGCGGGTATGGCCGAGAAAGCGCACGCTGGCGTCCAGCACCTGATCGGCTTCGTGAGCCTCTTGGTGAAAGTTCTGCGGGTCCTGGGCCAGGGCCTGGCGCAGGCCGTCACGTTCGCGCTGACGGTGTTCGCGCCATTGCCGCGCGCCCGGTTCATCCACCATGCCCAGGCGCAGGTTCCAGTCGATGTCGCGGCCCTGCCACCAGCCGTTGAGGGTCGGCAGATCGTGGGTGCTGGTGGTGGCCAGGGCGTTGTCCGGCCAGTCCAGGATCGGCTTGAAGTGGCAGCCGTGATCCTGTTCGAACAAAAGCACGCACATGCCGAGCATGGCCCGGGCGGCGAGTTTTTCCCGCAGGCCATCGGGCACCGTGCCCAGGTCTTCGCCGAGGACAATGGCCTGGTGCCGATGGGATTCCAGGGTCAGCAGGCGCAGCAGGTCGTCCACCGGGTAATACAGGTAGGCACCGTCGCAGGGCGGTGCTCCCAAGGGGATCACCCAGAGCCGTTGCAGGCCCATCACATGGTCGATGCGCAAGCCGCCTGCATGGGCGAAGTTGGCCCGGAGCATTTCGATGAAGGCGCGAAAACCATGGCGCTGCAAACCTTCCGGAGAGAAAGCACAGATGCCCCAACCCTGGCCCTGGCGATTGAGGATGTCCGGTGGCGCGCCCACGGTCAGGGCCGCCAGCAACTGCTCCTGGCGGCTCCAGGCCTGACTGCCACCGCCGTCGGCACCCACTGCCAGGTCGGCGATCAGGCCGATGCCCATGCCGCTGCTGCGGGCCGCGCTCTGCGCCCGTTCCAGGCTGCGGGCGATCAGCCATTGGCAGAAGGCATGGAAGCCGATTTCATGGGCCTGCTCCTCGGCGAACCGGGCCAGGGCCGGGCTTGCCGGGTTGCGCCAGTGTTGCGGCCAGTGGCGCCAGTCCGGGTCTTCGCCGCGGGCGGCGCGTTCGGCCTGGATGGCTTCGAAGCGGCAGTGGTTTTCCAGGGCTTCGCCGGCGTTGCGGCGATAGCTGGCGAAGTCCTCGTGCAAGGGGTGCTGGCCGAGGCAGAAGCCTTCGTACAGGGCGCGCAGCGTTTGTTGCTTGGCCTGGGCCGCTTGGGGCCAGTCGATCAGCGGTTGCTGTTCCAGTGCCTGCAAGGTCTCGCCCAGGCCGCAAGATTCGATGGCGCTGCGCCAGGCCCGGTCGCCGAGAATGGCCCCGGGAGCGGCATACAGGCTGTTGAGAAACAGCCGGCTGGAGGGCGAATAGGGGCTGTAGCGCTGGGGATCGCTGCTGAACATGGCATGCAACGGGCTGATGGCCAGGGCATCGGCGCCGCGCTCGGCGGCTTGCCGGGCCAGCTCTTCCAGCGCCTGGGTATCGCCGAATCCGCCGTCACCGGCGCGGCGCAGGGCATACAGTTGTACGCTCAGGCCCCAGGCGCGCGGGGTGGGCTGGGCCACGGCGTCGGCCACGCTGTAGCAGCGTTCGGGGGCCACCGCGAGGATGAAGTGTTCCTCCTCGATGCGCACCGAGTGGTAACCCACCGGGATCTGTCCTGGCAGTACGCTCTGATCGTCGAGCTGCAACGACAGCGGTTCGCCGTTTTCCAGCTCGATGGCACAAAGGGTCCCGGGCGCGAAGTACCGGGCCAGGTCCAGGTCCTGGCCGACGTCGGCGGTCAGCAGCGGCGGCAGGTGCCGGCTCTGCTGCAGCTGGTGCAACTGCTGCAGGCTGTCGGCGATTTCCTGGTCGCTGTCGGCGGGGTGGCCCAGGCCTGCCAGCACGGCCCGCAACACCCGGGCCTCAACTTTTTGCGGTCGGCCGTTGGCGTCGATCCAGTCCACTGCCAGGCCGGCGCGGCTGGCGAGTATTTCCAGTTGCGCATCGCTCATCGGCGTTCTCCATCGGGGGCGGTGGGGCAAGGCCCGCTGTCCAGCTGCACCAGTACGCTGAAGGCCGGTAGCCAGCCCTGCTGCCAGTGTTCAAGGGTTTGCGCCGGGTGTTCGAACCAGAGTTGCGCGGTGGCCTCGGGCTCAAGTTCGACCCGGTGCGGGCTGAGGTTGAGGTCGATACGCAGCAGGCTGCCGTCTCCCAGGCGCCAGCGTGCGCTCAGGGCACCTTCGGCCAGCACTTGAGTGTCCAGGGCCTGGGCACCGGGCAGGCGCGGGATCAGCTCGCGGTGGCGGATACGCAGCAGGCTGCGGTACAGCTCACGGGTTGTCTCGGCCTGTTTTGACTGGGGCAGGGGCCGTGACGCCTGGAAGGTCGAGGGGGCGTTGGGATCAGGAATGCGCTGGCGCTGCGCGGCGTCGGCAAAGGCACTGAAGGCGGCGAATTCGTTGCGCCGACCCTGACGCACCTCTTCGGCCAGTTCCCCCTGATGGCTGGTGAAGAACAGGAACGGTTCCTGGGCCGCCACTTCATCGCCCATGAACAGCAACGGAATCATCGGTGACAACAGCAACAACACCGTGGCCGCCTGCAGGGCCTGGGTCGGCGCCAGTTGGTTGAGGCGCTCGCCGAAGGCCCGGTTGCCGATCTGGTCGTGGTTCTGCAGGAACAGCACAAAGGCGCTGGGGGGCAGGTGGCCGCTGGGTTCGCCCCGGGGTTCGCCGTGGCGATTGGCATGGCCCTGGAAGGCGAAGCCCTGGCTCAGGCAGCGGGCCAGTTGCGTGGTGGGTTCGTCGGCGAAGTCGGCATAGTAGGCGTCGGTCTCCCCGGTGAGCAGCACGTGCAGGGCGTTGTGCCCGTCGTCGTTCCACTGGGCGTCGAAACCCCGCTGCAGCAGGCTGGCCTGGTTGAATTCGTTTTCCAGGTTGAGCCACACCTGGCGCGACGCCGGCACCGCCTGGCGTACCCGCAGGGCCAGTTCATGGAGGAAGTCGGGATCGTCGATGGCGTGCACGGCGTCCAGGCGCAGGCCGTCGAAACGGTAGTCCAGCAGCCACATCAGGGCGTTGTCGATGAAAAAGTCGCGCACCTGCCGCCGGCGAAAGTCGATGGCCGCGCCCCAGGGGGTGTGCAGATCCTCGCGGAAGAAGCCCTTGGCGTAGCGTTGCAGGTAGTTGCCGTCGGGGCCGAAGTGGTTGTAGACCACGTCGAGGATCACTGCCAGGCCCAGGCCGTGGGCGGCGTCGATCAGGGCCTTGAGGTCGTCGGGAGCACCATAGGAGGCTTCCGGGGCGTAGGGCAGGACGCCGTCGTAGCCCCAGTTGCGCTCGCCGGGGAACTCCGCCAGGGGCATCAGCTCGATGGCGGTCACCCCCAGGTCCACCAGGGCCGGCAGGGCTTGCTGCACCGCCAGGTAGCCGCCCATGACGCCGACATGCAGCTCGTAGATCACCGCCTCGTGCCAGGGCCGGCCACACCACTGTGGCTGCTGCCAGGCGTAGGCAGTGTGGTCGACCACCAGACTCGGGCCATGCACATCACCGTCCTGGGCCCGGGAGGCCGGGTCCGGCACCTGGATCTGCCGATCGATGGTGAAGCGGTAGCGGCTGCCCGCCGGGCAGCGCACCTGAATCACGAACCAGCCGTCAGCCTCGGCCAGCATCGGCAGTGACCGGCCGTCCGCCAGTTCAACGCTGACCTCACGGGCATCCGGGGCCCACAGGGCGAACCGGGTGTGTTCGGTGTCCAGCATCACTGCGCCATGGGTCCAGCTTTGCCGGGTGCTTGATGGCATCGGTCCAGGCCCCCTTACTGTCTGACCGCCTGCCCCAGGGCCTTGGCCACCAGTTGTTCGTAGAGTTCGGCGTAGGGCTCCACCGCCTTGCACCAGTTGAACGGGGCCGCCATGGCCCGGCAGCGCATGGCGTTGAGCAGCGCCGGATAGGCGAAGACCTTGAAGGCCCGGGTCAGCGCTTCCTGGTAGCTGGCGACCGTGGATTCGTCGAAGAGAAAGCCGGTGACACCATTCTCGATGGTGTCCGCCAGGCCGCCGGTGTTGCGCGCCACCGGCAGCGAACCGAAGCGCTGGGCGTACATCTGGCTCAGCCCGCAGGGCTCGTAGCGCGACGGCATGAGCAGGAAGTCGCTGCCGGCGAACATGCGCCGGGCATCGGTTTCATTGAAGCCGATATTGACCCCGATGCGCCCGGGGAAACGCCGGGCCAGGGCGCGCATGGATTGTTCCTCTTCCGGTTCGCCGCGACCGATGATGGCGATCTGGCCGCCGCTGGCGACGATGAATTCGGCCACGCCCTCGGTGAGGTCCAGGCCCTTCTGGTAGACCAGTCGCGAGACCACGGCGAACAGTGGGCCGTCGCTGGCGTCGAGACCGAACATCTGCCGCACATGGGCGGCGTTGGCCGCCTTGCCGTCCCAATCACCCATGCTGAAGGGGCACAGCAGGTGCGCATCGGTGGCTGCGTCCCAGCTTTCGTCGATGCCGTTGGGGATGCCACTGAGCAAGCCTTGCTGGGTCTTGCTGGCGAGAAAGCCGTCGAGTCCGCACCCGAAGGCCGGGGTGGTGATTTCCTGGGCGTAGGTGGCGCTCACGGTGGTGATGTGGCTGGCGTAGGCCATGCCGGCCTTGAGGAACGACAGCTTGCCGTAGAACTCCATGCCTTCCTGTTGCAGGGCGTGTTCGGGGATGCCCAGTTCCGGGCACGAAGCCAGACTGACCACGCCCTGGTAGGCCAGGTTATGGATGGTGAACAGGGTCGGGGTCCGCTGCCCGCGCCAGTGCATGTAGGCCGGGGCCAGCCCGGCGGGCCAGTCGTGGGCGTGCACCAGGTCGGGGCACCAGTGGATTTGTGCCAGGTTGGCGGCGATATCGGCGGCGGCCAGGCCCAGGCGGGCAAAGCGAATGTGGTTGTCGGGCCAGTCGCGGCCATTGTTGGCGCCGTAGGGCGAGCCTTCGCGCTCGTACAGCTCCGGGCAGATCAGCACATAGATCACCAGGCCGTCGGGCATGTCCATGCGCCCGATCTTGCAGGCCGGCAACGCCGCGTGGCCCCCCAGCTCGCCGATGATATGGATGGGGTTCTCGCTGTGCAGCACCTGGGGATAGCCGGGGATCAGCACCCGCACATCGTGCAGGTGGGCCATGGCCCGGGGCAGGGCGGCGGAGACGTCGCCCAGGCCGCCGGTCTTCACCAGGTCGGCGATTTCCGAGGTGACGAACAGCACCCGCTTGCGGTTGGGGTTCTGACGAGCCAGCGGCAGTACGGTCTTGCCTCCAGTGACGGAAATCGCCTGGGGGGCACGTTCACCGGCCTGCTGTTGAGGATGCTCTCCCTGAGTGTCCAATGCGGCGCTGATCATAGGTCTCTCCCGTTTTATTGATCTGTTCTGGTGATTCAAGCGCTACTGTCGGGCCATTCCTGTGGCCGGGCGCAATCGCGCCACACATCGATCAGCCTGAGCTGCTCGAGCGCTGAAGCAGAAAGGATGGAGGAGCCGTTGCAAGGAATGCACCAGTGGCAGCGACCCTACCTTTAACCTGACCTTGGGCCGAAGCGAAAAGTTTCGACTTTTTCAATGCAAAAGTGACCGCTCGGTCACGCTGCGAAAAGCAGTCTAGGACAGAACCTAGAGCGGTGCCGTGCGGGGCGGGGTTTTCGCCCGGGGCGGGGACTGGCGGACGGATTTATCCCGACGAAAGGTCGGCCGTGCACCGCAGCAGAGCGGGGGCGAAATGGCCTCGGCGCGAAAACGGTGAGGGCGTGCGAGGG
>NZ_MOAK01000053.1:91328-99516 GCF_003732485.1 Pseudomonas protegens | reverse complement strand
AGGCCGCCACATGAGGGGCTTGCGGTGTTGCGTCTAGTTGAGCGGACGGATCGGCTGGCCGGCGTGCCAGGCCTGCAGGTCCTCGATCATCTGGGTGAAGAATTGCCGGTAGTTCTGCCGGCTGACATAGCCGATGTGGGGCGTGGCCAGGACATTGGGCAGACGCCGGAACGGATGGTCGGCGGGCAACGGTTCCCGGGCGAACACATCCAGCGCGGCCCCCGCCAGGCGGCCCTGTTCCAGGGCGGCGATCAAGGCCGCCTCATCGACGATCGGGCCCCGTGCGGTGTTGACCAGCAAGGCCTCGGGCTTCATCCAGCCCAGGGCCTGGGCGTCCACCAGGCCGCGGCTGCGTTCGCTGAGTACCAGGTGCACCGAGAGCACGTCGGCCTGCTCGAACAATGCCTGTTTGCTGACCAGGGTTACTCCGGCGATGGCCGCGCGCTCGGCGGTGAGGTTCTCGCTCCAGGCAATGAGCCGCATGCCGAACACCTGGCCGAATTGCGCCACCCGCTGGCCGATGCTGCCCAGGCCGAGAATGCCCAGGGTCTTGCCGTGCAGGTCGCCCCCCAGGCCCTGTTGCCAACCACCTGCGCGCAGGGCGTTGGCTTCATTGAGCAGGTTGCGGGTCAGGGCCATGAGCAGGGCCCAGGTCAGTTCCGGGGCGGCGTGCTTGTAGCTGTCGGTGCCGCAGACCTGGATTCCCAGGGCCGTGGCGGCCTGGAGGTCGATGGCGGCGTTGCGCATGCCGCCGGTCAGCAGCAATTTGAGTTGGGGCAGGCCTTGCAGCAGGGCTGCGTCGAACACCGTGCGCTCGCGCATCAGGCAGATTACCTGGAAGGGTTGCAGACGCTGGACCAGGGTGGCGTGGTCCGCCGGGTAGTCATGCAGAAAGCTGACCTGGCCAATGCCTTGCAGCACCGACCAGTCCACCGCGTCGTGGGCCACGTCTTGCCAATCATCGATGACCGCAATCTGTACAGCCATGTTCAGGCTCCTTTCTGGGGGGCGGTTCAGCTGGCCTGGCGGGGCCTGTTGACGCAGCCGATCATGTCGCAGATTGGCCACGGGTTCCATTTACAAAAAGCCTTGGCCAACGGTGTAGGAGCCGGCTTGCCGGCGAAGAGGTCTGTGAGGTTGGCGTTTATCTTGAGGGCGCTTTCGCTGGCAAGCCAGCTCCTACGGGGGGGCGTGTGCGTGGGCGTGGCTCAGCCGAGCCAGCCCAGGGTCAGCCACACCAGCACTGCGTAGCGGGCGCCCTTGGCCAGGCTGACGATCAGCAGGAAACGCTTGAGGGGTTCACCCATGACGCCCGCCACCAGGGTCAGCGGATCGCCGATCACGGGCATCCAGCTCAGCAGCAGCGTCCAGTGGCCGTAGCGCTGGTAGTGCACTCGGGCCCGCTCCAGGTGACGCGGGCTGACGGGAAACCAGCGGCGGTGCTTATAGGTATCGATGCGCCGCCCCAGCCACCAGTTGACCAGGGAGCCCAGGACGTTGCCCAGGGTCGCCACCAGCCAGAGCCCCAGTACCGCCAGCTGGCTGTTGTGCAGCAGGCCGACCAGCAGCGCTTCCGACTGCAGGGGCAACAAGGTGGCGGCCGCGAAGGCGGCGAGAAACAGGCCGAGGTAGGCGCTGGCGATCAACGCGCCGGGTAGTCCGCTACTACGACATCCTGGCCGTCGCGAGTCAGGCCGATGACCTGGAAGGCATCGGCGCCCATGCCGTCCATTTCCATCCCGGGGGAGCCCATGGGCATGCCCGGGGCGGCGATGCCCAGCAGGTCATCGCGCTTGCGCAGGGCCAGCACCTGTTCGGCCGGCACGTGGCCCTCGACGAATTTGCCGTCGATCACCGCGGTATGGCAGGAACCCAGGCGCGGAGCGACGCCCAAGCGCTGCTTGACCGCGCTCATGTTGCTTTCCACGTGGTCGGTCACGGCAAAGCCGTTGTCCTGCAAGTGCTCGATCCACTTTTTGCAGCAGCCGCAGTTGGCGTCGCGGTGCACGTCGATGGGAATCAGTTCTCCAGCCTGGGCCAGGGAGCTGATCAGCAGGGCGGACAGGGCCGCCAGACGCAGTGAGGTGTTCATCGAAAGTCTCTTTGTCGCTGATCAATAAGGAAGGGTGGCATGGCCGGCCACCTGCGGTTGCACGCTCGGGGTGGTGCATTTTGCGGTTTTTTTTGCAGGCCGCCGCCGGCTTTTGTTTCAAGGTGATACCAAGGCTGGCCAGCGGTTGTGGCCTTCAGAACCACAGGCGCAGGCCCAGGACCAGGCGCGGGGCGGTGTCCAGCTCGCCCTCGTCCCGGGCGTACTCGGCGCTGCGGCCGTAGCTGCGGTTCCAGGTCACCCCTATATAGGGGGCGAACTCGCGGCGGATCTCGTAGCGCAGGCGCAGGCCGATCTCACTGTCCGCCAGGCCCGCGCCCAGGCCCCGTTGCCGGTCGTTGCGGCTATAGAGGTTCACCTCGGCGGAGGGCTGGAGGATCAGGCGCTGGGTCAGCAGCAGGTCGTAGTCACCCTTGAGGCGCAGGGCGGCCTGGCCGTCCTCGCCGAGGTAGGCGGTGACCTGGCTTTCAAAGTTGTACAGGGCCATGCCTTGCAGCCCCAGGGCGGCCCAGGTCTGCGGCGCGCCGGGCTTGAAGTCCTGGCGCAGGCCGCCCACCAGGTCCCACCAGGGGCCGATGGCATGGCCCCACAGGGCTTGCAGCTCGGCGTGCTCGGTCACGCCCCGGGTGCGTTCGCCTTCACTGCGCAGCCAGAGCCGGTCGCGGTCGCCGCCGACCCAGCCCTCGACCTCCCAGGCGACGCTGCCACCCGGGTCGGCGTCCTGCCATTCCAACTGGTCCACCAGCAGGAAAGTGTTCAGCGCCGGGCCGTGGATGTGGCCGCTGGGGCCCTGGTAGACCGCCGCCCGATCGGCATCGCTCAGCACCGGGATCGGTGTGTGGCTTTGTGTGGGGGCTGGCGCCTGCATGCCGGGCATCTGCGAGTGGTCCATGGCACCCATGGCGTGGCCGGGCATGGTGGAGTGGGCCACGCCGGGCTTCGATTGGCCCTGTGTCGGCGCCTGCATGCCGGGCATCTGCGAATGATCCATGGCGCCCATGGCGGTCCCGGGCATGCTGGAATGGTCCATGCCCGGCATCGACTCGCCCTGTGCCGGTGCCCAGGGCCAGGCCAGCAGGAGCAGGCCCAGTCCCAGGCCGACGCCGGGCTGCCGGGTGAAGCGGGGGTAATCAAGCTTCATGGTGGCGTGCCTCCTCGACCCGGACTTCGCGGAACATGCCGCTTTCCATGTGGTACAGCAGGTGGCAATGGTAGGCCCAGCGTCCCAGGGCATCGGCGGTGACCCGGTAGCTGCGGCGGGTGCCCGGCGGCATGTCGATGGTGTGCTTGCGCACCTGGAAGCGGCCGTGCTCGTCCTCCAGGTCGCTCCACAGACCGTGCAGGTGAATGGGGTGGGCCATCATGCTGTCGTTCACCAGTTCGATGCGCAGCCGCTCGCCGTACTGCAGGCGCAGGGGGGCGGCCTCGGCGAAGGGGATGCCATCGAAGGACCAGGCGAACTTTTCCATGTGCCCGGTCAGGTGCAGGGTCAGGGTCCGGCTCGGTTCGCGGCCGTCGGGGTCGGCGAAGGTGCTTTTCAGGTCGGCATAGCTCAGCACCCGGCGGCCGTTGTCGCGCAGGCCAATGCCCGGATCGTTCAGGCGCGGCATGGGGTTCACCGCCTGCATGTCCACCAGGGGGTTGTTGGTTTCCGAGGTCGGGTGGCTGATCGTGGCGTTCATCGCGCTGTGCTCCATAGCGGCCATGGCTCCGTGGTCCATGCCCGGCATTGCCCCGTGATCCATGGCGCCCATGGCCATGTCCGTCATGCCCAGCAGCGGGCGCGGGTCCATGGGCGGCACCGTGGCCTTGAGCCCGGGGGCGCTGGCCAGGGAGCCCAGGGCATAGCCGCTGCGATCCATGGCCTGGGCGAACAGGGCGTGGGCACCGGCGCCGGGTTGCACCAGCACGTCGTAGGTTTCCGCCACGGCGATGCGCAGTTCATCCACGGTCACAGGCTCGACGTGCTGGCCGTCGGCGGCGACCACGGTCATCTGCACGCCGGGGATGCGCAGGTCGAAATAGCTCATGGCCGAGGCGTTGATCAGCCGCAGGCGCAGGCGTTCGCCGGGGCGGAACAGCCCGGTCCAGTGACTGTCCGGTGCCTGGCCGTTGAGCAGGTAGGTGTAGGTGGCGCCGCTGACGTCGGCAAGATCGGTGGGGGTCATGTTCATCTGTGCCCACATCGAGCGTTCGGCCACCGTGGCTGCCCAGCCGTCGCGGCTGACGTCCTCGATGAAGTCGCCCAGGGTGCGCTTGTGGTGGTTGTAGTAGTCGGACTGTTTCTTCAGGGTGCGCAGGATCTGCCCCGGTTCCTCGTCGCTCCAGTCCGAGAGCAGCACCACGTAGTCGCGCTCGTAGCTGAAGGGTTCCGGCTCCCGGGCGTCGATCACCAGCGGACCGTAGACCCCCAATTGCTCCTGGAGCCCGGAATGGCTGTGGTACCAGTAGGTGCCGTGCTGGCGGACCGGGAATGAATAGCGGTACAGGCCGCCGGGCTCGATGCCCTCGAAGCTCAGGCCGGGCACACCGTCCATGTTGGTGGGCAGGATGATCCCGTGCCAGTGGATCGAAGTCGTCTGGTGCAGGCGGTTGCGCACCCGCAGGGTGACCCGGTCGCCCTCGCGCCAGCGCAGCAGGGGGCCGGGCAGGCTGCCGTTGACCGTCATGGCCTGGCGCGGTCGGCCGCTGAAGTTCACCGGCAACTGGCCAATGGACAGGTCGAAGTCGGTGCCCACCGCGACCTCGGGCTGACCCGGACTGCTGATGGCCCAGACCGGGTTGCGCCACAGGCCCAGGCCGGCGAGGATGCCTCCGGCCGTCAAGGCCTTGACGAAGGTGCGGCGGGACGGGCTGTGTCTTGAAGGGGGGAGGGGCATGGCAGGCTTCCAGTCGGTCAGCGGATTGGCGGGACTCTAATCAGCGCTGGCTGTCAGGAAACTGAGGCGGGCATTACAGATTTGTCAGTCGTCCGGGTGCTCCAGACGTTGCTTGAGATTGCCCAGGGCCTGGACCGAGAGCTGCTCCATGCGTGAGCGCAGACCGCTCAGTTGCAGGTCGGTGTAGTAGTCCAGGGTGTGCCGGAACAGCGTGCCGTCGTCTTGCTTGCTCAGTTGGTACTGGACAGTGCCGTCCAGAGCCGCGGAACTGAAGACCGCCTTGAACTCCTTGGGAAACACTGCCACCAGCACGCGATAGCTCATGGGGATCTGTACCCCCAGCAGGTTCATGACTTCGCTGAAACGATGACCCGCCGGCAGCGAGCCACAAAGGCCGGTGTCGGCCCGCAGGCAGGATGGGTGCCACTCCGGCCAGCGCTCCGGCTGGGTCACGTAGTAGTAGACGGTGTCGATATCGGCCTGGATAAACAGCTCATGGTTGATCCGCTCTTGCAGCAGATGTGATTGGCGCTGACCCATGATGCCTCCCACTTCCTTGTGACCTGAGGCTGCAAATATAGCCCCGCCGTGGCGCGTCGCCAGCGGCGGGGGCAGACCGTTCAGCGGACTTTGAAGCGGCTCATCAGGTGGCTGACCCGGGCATTGGCCTGCAACAGGCTCTGGGTATTGCTTTCACCGGCCCGGGCGCTCTCCACCAATTCCTCGACCATGTGTCGGATGCTGACCATGCTGCGGTTGATCTCCTCGGTCACCGCGCTTTGCTGTTCGGCGGCGGTGGCAATCTGGGTGCTCAGGCTGTTGATCTGGTTCACCGAGTCGGCCATTTCGTCCAGGCCGCTGTTGACCCGGGCCGTGGCGTCCGCCGCGGACTGGCAACTGGCCTGGGTGTTTTCCATGGCGCTGACCGAGGAGCTCACGCCCTGGGTCAGGCGGCTGAGCATTTCATTGATCTGCGAGGTGCTGTCCTGGGTCCGCGCGGCCAGGGCCCGGACCTCGTCGGCGACCACGGCAAAGCCGCGTCCCTGTTCCCCGGCCCGGGCTGCCTCGATGGCAGCGTTGAGGGCCAGCAGGTTGGTCTGCCCGGCAATGGCGCCGATCACCCCGAGGATCTCGGTGATGCGCTGGGCGTCGGCTTGCATGGCCTCGACCTTGTGGGTGGCATCGGCCACTTCGTCGATCAGCGCAATGACGCTGCCGGAGGCTTCGCCCACCACCACCCGCGAGTGTTCGGCATGCTCGTTGGCGCGTCGGGTGAAGTCCGCGGTCTGGGCGGCGTTGGCTGCGACGCTGTCGGCCGTGCTGCTCATTTCGGTGATGGCGGTCACTGTCTGGTCGGTTTCCGAGGCGTGGCGCAGCAGGATCTGTTGGCTGTGATTCGAGGTCTGCTGCAACTGCGCCAGGCTGCCGGCCATGGCCTCGGTGGCCTGGGTGACTTCGCCGATCATGTTCTGCAGGTACTGGATGAAGTGGTTGACCGAGTGACCGATGGCCCCCAGTTCGTCCTCGGCGCGGATCACGATGCGTCGGGTCAGGTCGGCGTCGCCGGTGGCCAGGGCATCGATATTGCCCTTGAGGACCTTCATCCGCTGCACCAGTTGGCGGATCGCATAGACCTGCAGCAGCACCAGCAGGATCACCATGGGGATCTGCAACAGACTCAGGGTGCTCAGCACGTCGTCGCGCTGGGCGGTGATCAGGTGGGTGGGCAGGGCGCTGGCGAGGAACCAGGGAGTGCCTTCGATGGCGCGCATGAAGAAGGTGCTGGGCACCCCGGCGTTATCGAACTCGATGCGTTGCGCGCTGTTGTCGCGACGTTCCAGAGCGCTCTGGACCTGGGCCGCGAAGGGCGAGCCGGCGGCCAGTTCGCGGATGTTCTTCAGCACGATCGGGCCATTGATCCGCGAGCTGTTGCTGATGATCTTGCCGTCGGCTTCGATGATCAGCATCTCGGCGTCGAGCTCCTTCTCCTGACGGGCGACCAGGTCGTTGAAGAAGCCCAGGGTCACGTCGATGGTGGCGACGCCCCAGGGCTGGCCGTCGCGGCGGATGGCCATGGCGCAGTTGGTGCGCGGCTCGGCACTGGCGTCGTCCTTGTAGGCCGCGGCCCAGGCGCACTGGCCGGGAGCGGTCTGCATGCCGCCCTTGTACCAGGACTGGTCGTAGTAGTTGGGCGCCGGGTCGCTGTTCCAGAAGGTGTTGACCACCAGCTTGCCGGACGCATCACGGTGCCAGAAGGTGCTGTGCTTGTTGCGCTCCGGGGTACGCTGGCCGGGTAGCGGCCAGATCCCGCCGCCGAAGACCTTCTGCTCGCCGTACTGGTCCACCAGGCCCGGCAGGACCTTGTCGATGCTGTCGCTGTCGAGCAGGGGAATGGTCTGGGTGATGCTGCGTTGCTGGGCCTGGACCTTGTTCAACTCGCCCTGGATGCGCTGCGCCACTTCGGCGATGCGGTTGAGGGCCACTTGCTCCTCGGTATGGCGCAGCTTGGGCGCCACCAGTTGGCTGATCCCCACTACCGTGAGCACCAGCATCAGGACTATGAACAGGACCAGAAAGAGCGTGTAGCGGGCTTGAATCGTGCGCAAAGCGGGCATGGGACCTGTCCTTACCGAGCGTTTTTTATTATTTGGAGAGGGTGAGCCTTGTCGGGGCATCCACAGGATGTCGGCGCGATTTTTCCGCTCTTTAGTACGCTCGTCCAAAAAAGTTCGAGGGTGTTGAAAAAAGGTGTCGCAGGTGACACGCAGGAGGGGCCGGCAGCGGCTGAACGGTTCAACCGTGGGCATGAAAAGATGACGGTTTGAGGGTTGCGCAAACAGCCGGCGCCGCTTAAATCGGGCCTTTGGGCTAATTGTGTCGAGTTTGTACAAAAATTGTAAATTGCGGAAATAAAGCGTTGTTGGGAAGTCGTCCTGGCGTTGATACTTGCGCCCATTCAGATGATTCAACACGGCTTGCGCCCAGTTTCAGACGCCAGATAAGACTTTTCCGGTCCTCTCTGAGCCAGGCTGAACAGGGGGATTGGCAAGCCGGACTACAGGAGTGTCAGCATGGCAATCGGATACGTTGGAGGCTGGACCAGCAAGGCGGGTCTGTTGGTTCGGGACGGCGGTGGCAGTGGTTCTTCCAAACCGGTCTCGCAAAGTGCCAAGGTGCGGCAGCTGTTGAGCCAGGTGGG
>NZ_MOAK01000053.1:69261-91279 GCF_003732485.1 Pseudomonas protegens | reverse complement strand
GCAGATCAAGGGTTTCGACCCGACCCACGTGACCACCAAGTCCCTGGGAGGCATGAGTACCTTCCTCAAGAACAACGGCCTGATTTCTGACGTCACCGCGCTGAACCTGATCAACGCCGGCGACAAGTTCGACCGTTTCGGCATTCCGAAGAATCCGGATGAGCCGTTCAATGCTCTTGAGTACTTCGCGATGAAGCTCGATGACATCCAGACCAACAACATCAAGGGCAACAAGTACGCCAACTACCTGGTGCCCGAGTACAAGAAGGCCATCTACGTCCTGCAGAGCCTGCAGAGCTATGGCAGGGGCAACGGCACTACGGTGACCGACAAGAACGTTTCCGCCAAGGCCTGACCCACCAGCGACGCGCGCTCCCTTGTCGAGCCCGCGCCGCATTTCTTGCGTCAGCGATCCAGCAGCGCCATCACCTCCTCGGTGTACCGGGGACCGGCGGTGGTCTGCGGGCTGAAGATACCCTCCAGCGAAGCCAGTTCCCCAGCACTCAGGCGGATCTGCAGCGCCGCCACGTTTTCCTCCAGATAGCGCCGTTGCTTGGTTCCGGGAATCGGGATCAGGTAGTCGCCCTGAGCCAGTACCCAGGCCAGGGCCAGTTGCCCGGCACTGACTTGTTTGTCCGCCGCCAGTTGCTGCACCTGCGCCACCAGTTGCAGGTTGCGCTGGAAATTTTCGCCTTGGAAACGTGGGTTGGAGCGCCGGAAATCATCGGCGGCAAAGTCGTCAGGGCTTTTCAGGGCACCGGTCAGAAAACCGCGACCCAGAGGGCTGTAGGGGACAAAGGCGATCCCCAGGCGCTGACAGGCGGCCAGGCAGCCGTTGTCTTCCTGGTCCCGGCTCCACAGCGAGTATTCACTTTGCAGGGCGCTGATGGGGTGCACCTTGTGGGCGCGCTCCAGGGTGCTTGCCGACGCTTCGCTCAAGCCCAGGTAGCGCACCTTGCCGGCCTTGACCAGCTCCGCCATGGCGCCGACGGTCTCTTCGATGGCCACGTCTGGGTCGACCCGATGCAGGTAATACAGATCCAGGGTGTCCACGCCCAGGCGTCGCAGGCTACCGTCGATGGACGCACGCACGTATTCGGGACGGCCGTTGACGCCGCGGGCCGCTGCGTCGCCCGGATCGCGGACGATGCCGAACTTGCTGGCCAGGAACACCTGCTGGCGTTTGCCGCGAATCGCCTGACCGATCAATTCCTCGTTGCTGTGGGGGCCGTACATATCGGCGGTGTCCAGCAGGTTGATTCCCAGCTCCAGGGCTCGGTGCAGGGTGGCAATGGCCTCCTTGGGATCGCTGCCGGTGGTGTAGAAATCGCTCATGCCCATGCAGCCCAGGCCAATAGCGGAAACCTGCGGACCCTGATGGCCAAGTTGTCGAGTGTGCATCGCTCAATACTCCGATGAGTGGGAAAGAGCGCTTAGTGTGCTACTCGACAAAAATCGTATAAACAGGCTAAAAGCGCTATAACTATTATCATTATCTAAATAATCGCGAGCCTGTTTCATGGACCGTTTCAACGCCATGCGCGTCTTTACCCGGATTGTCGAGCTGGGCGGCTTTGCCAGGGCCGCCGAGGATCTGCACATGCCTGCGGCCTCGGTCACCATCCTGATCAAGCAGCTGGAAGCTCACCTGGGCGTGCAGCTCTTGCACCGTACCACCCGCCAGGTCAGCCCCACCCTGGACGGCGCCGCCTATTACCAGCGCTGTGTGCGCCTGCTGGCGGACCTGGAGGAGGCCGAAGCGGCATTCTCGGTGACCCGGCACAACCCTCGGGGGCTCTTGCGCATCGATATGCCGGTGGGTATCGGTCGGCTGATCGTGATTCCCGCATTGCCGGAGTTCTCTGCCCGCTACCCGCTGATCGAACTGGAGATCGGCCTCAATGACCGCCCCGTGGATCTGATCCGTGAGGGCGTGGATTGCGCCCTGCGGGCCGGACCGGCCCTGGATGACAGCCTGGTGGCCCGGCCGCTGGTGCAGTTGCAGCAAGTGACGTGTGCCAGCCCCGGCTACTTGCAGCAGCGGGGAACGCCCCAGTCGCCGGCAGACCTGGAAGGGCATCGGATGGTGGAGTATTTCTCCAGCGTCAGCGGCAAGCGTTATGGACTGGAGTTCTACATCGATGGCCAGTTGCGCCCGATGGAGTTGCCCAAGCAGGTGGCGGTCAACAGTGCCGACGGCTACCTGGCGGCCTGCGAAGCCGGTTACGGACTGGTGCAGACGCCGTATTACAACGCTGCCCGACAGTTGCGGGCCGGGGTCTTGCGAGAGGTCCTGGAGGATTTTCCGGTGCCGTCGCTGCCGCTGACCGCGATGTATCCGCCCCAGCGTCATCTGTCCACCCGGGTCCGGGTATTCGTCGACTGGTTGCTGGAGTTGTTCGCCCGCCCTGGCAATGGCACCTCGCGACCCTGAAGGTTTGTCACAAAGAGCAGAACGCCCGCAGCGGGGCGGGCGTTGGTTGGGGGAGTGGCAGATTCAGCGGGGCCGATGGACTGGCCGAATGACTCAGCGGTGGTAGTAGCCCGGGCCGCCGTCGTAGTAACGGTGATGCCCGCCATCGCGGGGCATGATGATGCAGCCTGACAGGGTCAGGATCGCCAGCAGGGGAATCAGCAGTGTGATTCGACGGAACATTTCTCAATCCTCAAAGGGCACAGGGAACTCGACAGGACGATGAAGGAGAAAAATCTCCTTCGCGCCTGTACCATGTGACCCCGATTTGCCCGGCCCATCCCCGAATCCGGGTATGTGCTTGGCATCGGCCTTGATACACAGCAGATACAATTTCAGCTTCAGGACCCGGCAATGACTCAGAAACAACGCTTGATCTATTCGATTCTGATTTCCCTGGTGGTACTGGGAATCATGCTTGGCCTTTCCTACCTGCAGAACCACGGCGTCATCAGCGAAAAGCTGTTCCAGTACATCGCCATTGGTGTGGCGGTGGTCGTGGTGGTGATCAATGGCGTGATGCGCCGCAAGGTCAAGCCCTGAGCCGTGGCTCGACCGTCTCAGGAGAGACCGTCGAGCACCGCTGCGGCCTGCTGGTGCAGGCTGTAGCTCTTGTCGGCATTGAGGGTCAGGACACCCTCGCTGCACAGGCGCTTCAAGACTTCCCTGACGCTTAGAAACGACAGCGGAATATCCAGTTCCAGCAGTTGACTGTGAACCCCCCGCACACCCAGAGAGCGCTCGCTCTGGGCTGCTGTGAGCAGGGCGTCGATGACTTTCAGGCGAATCAGGCTGGTGCGCAGGCCGAAGCTTTTCAGCAGGTGCTTGATTCGTTCATTGCTGTTGCGTTCGGCGTTCTTGCCGAAGACACCGGCGCCGGCATTCAGGGAAGGCGTGCTGTTCACGGTGATGCCGTCCATTGGCAGTTGCGGGTTGTACATGCAAAAACTCCTTATCAGAGCCTGATCAGGAAAAGAATGATGGATGCTCTAGTAACTAGACGAACGAGCACGGCAAATCATGAAGCCCGGGATGTAGAAAATTTGTCGGTATCAAGTCGCTGACCTGTCATCGGCAGGTCCGTGGTGACCTCCTGGGGGTAATTTTTTCTGCGGTCATTCGTCCATAGGGGCAGGCAGGCGTCGGTTGATCCGTGCGCGGCTGGATTCCCAGACTGGCGGCGTTGCCAAACCCTTCCTGCACACCAGTCCTGGTTCTGTATTTTTGCATCAGGAGTCGGCGTGATCATTTCCAGGCAGTTACCGCATTTTTGCCTTGCAGCCCTGTTTCTAAGTTTCAGTTGCGCTGCCCATGCACTGGCGCAGCCCGAACAGACCCGTGCCGAGATTCGCCGCACCAGCTTTGGTGTCCCGCATATCCGTGCCAGCGACGAGCGCGGCCTGGGTTATGGCATCGGTTACGCCTACGCCCAGGACAATCTGTGCCTGATGGCCAATGAAGTGCTGACAGTGAACGCCGAGCGGGCCAAGTACTTCGGTTCCGAGGCTCAGACTCTGGAGCAACGGGACAACCTCAGCAGCGATGTGTTTTTCAGTTGGCTGAATACACCCCAGGCGGTGGCCGGCTTCTGGCAGGCGCAGACCCCGGCGGTGCGCGAGCGCATGCAGGGTTATGTTGAGGGCTACAACCGCCAGTTGGCGGAGCGCCGGGTCCAGGGGCTGCCCGAGCAGTGCCAGGGCGACTGGGTACGGCCGCTGGCCACCTCGGACCTGGTAAAACTGACCCGGCGCCTGCTGGTGGAAGGCGGCGCCGGGCAGTTCGCCGAGGCTCTGGCGGGCGCCACGCCGCCGGGCGTCACGGCCCAGGCGGCACTGAGCGAGGGTCACTGGCAACTGGCGGCAGCCCGCCAGCAAGGTTTCGCCCTGGACCGGGGCAGCAATGCTGTAGCCATCGGCAGCGAGCGTTCGTTCAACGGTCGCGGCCTGCTGCTGGCCAACCCGCACTTTCCCTGGATCGGCGCCATGCGTTTCTATCAGATGCACCTGACCATTCCCGGCCAGTTGGATGTGATGGGGGCCGCCTTGCCGGGCCTGCCGTTGATCAACATAGGTTTCAACCAGCACCTGGCCTGGACCCACACAGTGGATGCGTCCAAGCATTTCACTCTGTACCGCCTGCAATTGGACCCCAAGGACCCGACCCGCTATCTGCTGGACGGCCGCTCGCAACCCCTGGAGCGCCAGACCGTGACGGTGCAGGTCAAAGGCGAGGATGGCCAGTTGCACAGTCAGTCGCGGACCCTCTACAGCTCGGTCTTCGGCCCGGTGGTGCAGTGGCCCGGGGAACTGGAATGGGACCGCGAACATGCCTACAGCCTGCGTGATGCCAACCTCGACAACACCCGGGTGCTGGCCCAGTGGTATGCGATGAACCAGGCCGGCAGCGTGACCGGCCTGCAAGACAGCGTGCATCAGTTGCAGGGCATTCCCTGGGTCAACACTCTGGCGGTGGACGACCAGGGCCGTGCGCTGTACATGAACCAGTCGGTGGTGCCCAACGTCACCCAGGCCAAGCTGGCCCAGTGCAGCGATCCACGAATCGGCACTCAGGTCATTGTCCTCGACGGCTCCCGCAGCAGCTGCGCCTGGGATATCGACCCGGCGGCGGCCCAGCCGGGTATCTTCGCCGCCGGCCAACTGCCGCAACTGGCCCGCAACGACTATTTGCAGCACGCCAATGACTCGGCCTGGATGGTCAACCCGGCGGCGCCGCTGCAGGGCTTCTCGCCAGTGATCAGCCAGCAGGACGTGCCCCTGAAGATGCGCGCGCGTTTCGCCCTGGATCGCTTGAGCCGGATGCCCAAGGCCCAGGTCAGCGATCTGCAGCATATGGTCACCGATGATCAGGTGTACCTGGCCGGTCAGGTGATGCCGGACCTGCTGCAATTCTGCGCGCAGGACCTGGGGTCCGACGCCCAGCGACTGGCCGCGCTGTGCGCCAGCCTCAAGTCCTGGGACCGCAGCGCCGGGCTGCAGACGGGCCTGGGCTTCGTGCACTTCCAGGGCATCATGCAGCCGCTGCTGCAGAACGCCGATATCTGGCGCGTCGTCTTCGACCCCAAGGACCCGCAGCACACGCCACGGGGCTTGGCCATCAGCCGTCCAGCAGTGGCCCAGGCCCTGCGTGAGGCGATGCTGGCCTCGGCGCAGCAAGTGGAGCAGGCCGGCCTGGGCGCCGATGTGCGCTGGGGCGATATTCAGCAGGTGAGCCAGGGTGGGCGGCCGACCCCGGTGCCTGGCGGCCCGGAAAGCCTGGGGGTATACAACGCTATCCAGAGCGTGCCGGGTGCCAACGGCAAGCGCGAGGTGGTGAGCGGCACCAGCTACCTGAATGTGGTCAGTTTCGACGAGCAGGGGCCGCGGGCCCTGGGACTGTTGGCGTTTTCCCTGTCCAGCGATCCGGCGTCGCCGCACTTTCGCGACCAGACCGAGGCCTTTGCCCGGAATCAGTGGAGTGTGCTGCCCTTTACCGAGGCGCAGATCCGCGCCGACGGCCAGTATCAGTCGCAACTGATCCAGGAGCCGCGCCAGGAGTCGCAGCCATTGGCCAGGTAATGGGTATCAGAGCTTGAAGTGAGTCGAGGCCGCCCCCGCAACGGGGCGGCCTTCAGCTTTTTGGCGGGGACTGAGGCAACGAGTTGATGACCGGGTTGCCTTCGCGATTGCGCGTCAGGTAGACCGGCAGCACCTTGGGCAGCGAAGTCAGCAGGCTCTTGATCTCCCGGGTGTTGTAGATGCCGCCGACGCGGATCTTGCCGGTCGCGTTGTCAGCCAACTGCACCGGGGTGTCCAGGTAGCGATTGATCAGCGGCAGGGCATCGTTGAGGGCCAGGTTGTCCAGCACCAGTTTGCCGTTGCGCCAGGCCAGTGAACTGTCGTTGCTGTAGGTCTGGCTGATCTGCGGCGCATAGTCGCCATCCTTGTAGTGGGCCTGCATGCCCGGCTCCAGGCGGAAACCTTCGCCGGGCACCGCGGTATTGCTGGTGACCAGCACCGAGCCCTGGAGCAGGGTGACCCGTACCTGATCCTCATACATCCACACGTTGAACTGGGTGCCGGTGACCTTGACCTGGCCCTGGGCCGCCTTGACCACGAACGGATGGCTGCTGTCGTGGCTGACCCTGAAGAACGCCTCACCCTTCTTCAGGGTGACCCGGCGCTGATCCTTGTAGTTGCTGTAGATCAGGCTACTGCCCAGGTTCAGTTCCACCTGGCTGCCGTCGGCCAGGGTCACGTTGCGCAGGCTGTCACCGGCTTCGAAACGTTCGTAGGACGACGGCAGCCAGCCCAGCTCCCAACCGCTGTAGGCGGCCAGGGGCAGGGCGCACAGAGCAACGGCCGCGGCCATGCCGTAATGCTGCCAGGTGCGACGGGGTACAAGCTTGACCGGAGCCGGCGCCAGTGTGGAGGGAGGCAGTTGATCGGCCACTTCCCATATCTCCCGCATCGCCTCGTATTCGAAAGCGTGCAGGGGGTCGGCATCATGCCATTGCTGAAAGGCCAGACGCTCCGCATCGCTGCAGTCGGTTTCATGCAGGCGCATGCACCATTGCGCCGCAGCTTGGGTAATGGCGTCGTATTCGGCTTCTGAGAGGATCTGTTCGCTCATTGACTCTTCCTGATTTCCCGCATTCTACCCTCCGCCGTAAGTCTTGTAGAACAGCCGTCATGGCTAATGCGTATCAAAGTGAACTTATTTTCATCTGCCACGCCCTAAAAACACGCTGTGTACCGAAAGTGTTTACTAATGGAGATGGAAAAAATGCTCAAACATACGCTCGCCGCACTGCTTGCCAGCAGCACCTTGCTCTGTGCCGGAGCCGCCCTGGCCGATCGCCCGGGGGCCGGCTGGATCACCATCGAAAAAGCCATTGAAACGGCCAAGAGCAAGGCCGGTTATGTGGAGATCTACAAGATCGAGGCCGACAACGGCGGTTACTGGGAAGGAGAAGGGCGCAAGTCTGACGGCAGTGTCTATGAGTTCCGGATTGATGGAGCCTCGGGCAATGTATTGCGGGATCAGAAAGACTGATCTTTTGCCCGCCTATCCGTTGCTGCGGTAACGGATAGGCCCCTCGAATACCTTCACCCCCTGTGCAACGGTGGCACCTTCCCTGCAAGCCAAGAGATCGGGTTGACAGGGCCAACAGTCGCCGTTGTTTAATCGCCGGGTCACACGCTGTCGCCCCCTCCAATAATTATTCTGGAGCTTCAGATGTCTGCATCGTCCCCGGTTGTTGAAACTCCCTGCCAATACCTCTCTCTACCCGCCCTGGTGCAGTTGCTGGAGACGATTTTCCTGCGCCATGGCTGTCGCGCCGAAGTGGCCCGCTGCCTGGCCGAGAACTGCGCCGCTGCCGAGCGCGACGGTGCCCAGAGTCATGGTGTGTTCCGTATTCCCGGTTATGTCTCGACCCTGGCCAGTGGCTGGGTCGATGGTCGGGCAGTGCCTGTGGTCGAGGACATTGCGGCGGCCTTTGTCCGGGTCGACGCCGGCAACGGCTTTGCCCAGCCGGCCCTGGCGGCCGCTCGCGAGCTGCTGGTGAGCAAGGCCCGCAACGCCGGGATCGCGGTGCTGGCGATCCGCAACTCGCACCATTTCGCCGCACTCTGGCCGGACGTCGAGCCTTTTGCCGAAGAGGGGCTAGTGGCTCTGAGCGTGGTCAACAGCATGACCTGTGTCGTACCTCACGGCGCCGACCGGCCGTTGTTCGGCACCAATCCGATTGCATTCGCCGCGCCCCAGGCCCAGGGCCAGCCGATCGTCTTCGATCTGGCCACCAGTGCCATTGCCCATGGCGATGTGCAGATCGCCGCGGGCAAGGGCGAGCGCTTGCCATTGGGCATTGGCGTCGACAGCCTGGGACAGCCGACCCAGGACCCCAAGGCGATTCTCGAAGGCGGCGCCTTGCTGCCGTTTGGCGGCCACAAGGGTTCGGCCTTCTCGATGATGGTGGAGTTGCTGGCCGCGGCGCTGACCGGAGGCAACTTTTCTTTCGAGTTCGACTGGTCCAACCATCCCGGGGCGAAGACGCCCTGGACCGGGCAGTTGCTGATCGTCATCGACCCGAGCAAGGCTGCCGGACAGAACTTCGCCGAGCGCAGCCAGGAGCTGGTGCGGCAGATGCACGCAGTGGGACTCAAGCGGTTGCCGGGGGATCGTCGGCATCAGCAGCGCGAGCGCTCGCTGCAAAAGGGAATCGCCATGGGCGTGGAGCAACTGCAGCAGCTGCGGGCGCTGGCGCACGACTGAAACGCAAAAAGGGCCAGGCCGCCACTGGCGCGCCTGGCCCTGGAACGAGTGGAGCGGTTACGAACGCCGGCCCAGCAACAGGCCTACCACCAGGCCAAAGCCGGCGGAGATGGCCACGGTCTGCCAGGGGTGGCCACCGATGTATTGCTCGGTGGCATCCACCACCGGCTTGCTGCGCTCGCGCACGTTGCTGACCGACTCCAGCGCCTGCTTGAGCTTGAGGCTCACTTGCTGGCGCAAGCTTTCACCTTCTTCGCCCACCAGGCTGGCGCTGCCCTTGAGCAGCTTTTCCGATTCTTCGATCAGCGCCTGCAGTTCGCTGAAGGCCTGGTCCTTGATTTGATCGCTTTCCGCTTGCGCGGCAGATTTACGAGCCATGAAGTTTTTCCTTGGAAATATCGCCGCTGGTGCAACGCCAGCCTCTGTTGCTGGGCCGATTGCTGCCTTTGCCAGCGGCTACAGGTGAATGGGTGGCAAGCAATGGAGTCCGGCGCGGGGACAAAAGTTGCAGCCATTTTGCGCCTTGCTCGTCACCCTTGAGTAAAACCGTCAGCCCCTAGAGTGTAAGATGGCGCCTATTTTACGCAGCAGGAATTTCCCATGAGTTTCAATCTGGCTAACAAGACCCTGGCCGAACGCGCCGCCATCGAGGACGAGAAGTCCCGTCTGTTCGACTTGTGGCAGAGCAACCTGGGCAAGGCCAAGAGCGAGGCCGCGCGGCTGTTCGGCGAGCGCGGCAAGCGCAAGGGCAAGTGGGCCGAGTGGGTTCGCGCGGAACTGGACGGCATGTCGCCGCCGGAGTACTCCAACATGGTGCGCAGTGAAGTCAATCGGCTGATGGCGGCGAACAAGTAATCGCGAAACTCTCGACAATCGCTTCACGCACCTTCACCAGCAGCGGGTCGATCTGCGGGCTGGTGCGCCAGCCCAGTTCGATCGGGTAGCGCGGTAGCGCCAGGGGGCAGGGCAGCAGTTGCAACCCGGTGAACTCGGCAATGCGCCGCGCGGCATGGGCAGGAATGGTCGCCACCGCCTGGCTGCCCTTGAGCAGAAAGGGCAGCGCGGCAAAATGCGTGGTCGAGGCGCAGACCTGGCGGCTGAGCCCCAGATTCGCCAATCCTTCATCGGTGATGCCGATAAACCCTTGTGACGACACCAGCAGGTGTTCGCGCCGAACGAACTCCTCAAGGTCGATCTGCCGTTGCCCGGGGGCCAGGCTGGCCGGGTCCGCCAAACACAGGTAGTCGCCTTCCCCCAGCACCTGCCGACTGAGCAGGCGCTCGGCAAAGCCTCCGGCGCTGATGGCCAGGTCGACGCTGCGCTGCAACAGCGCTTCGGCGACGATCTGGCTGTGGGTCTGGCGGAAGATCAGCCGCAACTTGGGCGCGCGGCGGGCCACGGCTTCAATCAGGCGCCGACCGTAGGCAATCTCGAAATCATCCGACAGGCCGACCGTTACCGAGCGTCCCTGATAGTCGGCGCTGTCCGGGGCAACCATGGCCAGGCTCTGGCGACATTTGTTCAGCGCCTCAGTGACCACCGGCTTCAATTGATTGGCCTTGAGGGTCGGCGCCAGGCCGCGGCCGGTGCGGACGAACAATTGATCGCCATACAACTCGCGCAGGCGGCGCAGGGCTGCACTCATGGCCGATTGGGTCACTCCCAGGCGCAGGGCGGCGCGGCTGGCACTGGACTCGTCATGCAGGGCTTCGAAGGCCTTGAGCAGGTTGAGGTCGACGCTGGCGATATTCATCTGGTTCATATCATTAAGCACTGGGTTGGGGTTTATCGATGATCAGCGGCGGCAGGACAATGCGCAACACCTGATCGTTCGAGGAGTCATGTCATGCCCAAGTCCATCGTCGCCGCCCTGCAAATCGGTGCCTTGCCGGAAGGCAAGGCCGCCACCCTGGAGCAGATCCTCTCCTATGAGGGCGCCATCATCGAAGCGGGTGCGCAGTTGGTGGTGATGCCCGAAGCGCTGCTGGGGGGCTATCCCAAGGGCGAAGGCTTCGGCACCCAACTGGGTTACCGCCTGCCGGAGGGGCGCGAAGCCTTTGCCCGTTACTTTGCCAATGCCATTGATGTGCCCGGGGTCGAGACCGAAGCTCTGGCCGGTTTGTCGGCCCGAACCGGGGCCAATCTGGTGCTCGGGGTGATCGAGCGCAGTGGCAGCACCTTGTATTGCTCGGCGCTGTTTTTCGATCCGCAGCTGGGGCTGGTGGCCAAGCATCGCAAGTTGATGCCCACTGGCACCGAGCGCCTGATCTGGGGCCAGGGCGACGGCTCGACCCTACCGGTGCTGGACACCCAGGTGGGCCGGGTCGGCGCGGTGATCTGCTGGGAAAACATGATGCCGTTGCTGCGCACCGCGATGTACGCCCAGGGCATCGAAGTCTGGTGCGCGCCCACGGTGGACGAGCGCGAGATGTGGCAGGTGAGCATGCGTCACATCGCCCATGAAGGTCGTTGTTTCGTGGTCAGCGCCTGTCAGGTCCAGGCCTCGCCCCAGGAACTGGGGCTGGAGATTGCCAACTGGCCGGCAGAGCGCCCGCTGATCGCCGGTGGCAGCGTCATCGTGGGGCCCATGGGCGATGTATTGGCCGGGCCGCTGGTGGGGAGCGCCGGGCTGATCAGCGCCGAGATCGATACGGCTGACCTGGTGAAGGCCCGCTATGACTACGACGTGGTCGGCCACTATGCGCGTCCGGATGTGTTTGAACTGAGCGTGGACCAGCGCCCCCGATCCGGGGTGCGCTTTACCTGAGTCGCCGGGGTTGTTCAGCGTCGGCGGCGCCACTGTTCGCGGGTGATTTCCCAGATGTCCAGGGGGAAATGCCCGCCGACAAAGTCGCCGCTCTCGGAGCGGACCAGGCGCATGCCGCCACGTTCGGAGATTCGTCGCGAGCCCTGGTTCGGCGCAGCCTTGGGCACCCGCATCAGCGGTTTTTGCAGCACTTCGAACCAGAATTCGTCGACCACGGTGCAGGCTTCGCTCATGTAGCCCTGGCCTTGCCAGGGCGGGGCCAGCCAGAAGCCGCGGTTGTTGTCGGCTTCGTCCATCAGGCTGATGCTGCCGATCATTTGCTTAGGCTCGCTGCGCAAACGGATTGTCCAGTGCCATTCTGTGCCCCGGGCCATGGCCGGCAGGGCCATGTCCCGCAGGTAGCTCAGGGCGCCGTCGGCCGGGTAGGGCCAGGGCACCACGGCATTGAGGTAGCGCACCACTTCCCACTGCGGGAACAGCTGCTGGATGGCCTCGGCGTCCGCCAGTTCCAGGGGGCGCAGCAGCAGGCGTTCGGTGTGCAGGGTGGGAACAGGGTCGATCATGAGCGGGACTCCTTGTGGGCGTTGCCTAGCCTCAGTCGCTGGCTGAGAAAGTCGACGAAGACCCGCAATTTTGGCAGCAAGTGCCGGCTGCTGGGCCAGAGAATGGAGAACTTGCCGCGCTCTTGCTGATAGTCGTCCAGCACCGAGATCAGACTGCCGTCGGCCAGGGCGCCGCAGACCACGAATTCGGGCACGTAGGCGATGCCCAGGCCCTGGCTTGCGGCGTGGATCAACGACTCCAGGTTGTTGCTGGTCAGGGCGCTGCCCAGTACCAGCGGTGGCGCGCCGTCGGGCAGGCGCAGACTCCATGGCTGCAGCACGCTGCCGCCGGGGAACTTGTAGCGCAGGCAGGCGTGCCGCTCCAGGTCCTGGGGGGTGTGCGGGATGCCGCGCTGGGCAAAGTAGCCGGGGGCGCCGATCAGCACGAAGCCGAAGGGGCCGAGGCTCCTGGACTTGAGTTGGGAGTCTGGCAGCTCGCCGCTGCGGATCACCGCGTCGACGCCTTCGGCGATCACGTCGATCAGCCGGTCGTTGAAGTCCAGGTCCAGCTCGATGTCCGGATAGCGCGCGGCGAATTCCGGCAGGATCGGCAGCAGCATGCGATAGCCGATGGCGGGCAGGCTGACCCGCAGCCGGCCCCGGGGCTTGTCGCTGATCCGCGCCAGCTCGGCCTCGGCCTCCAGCACCTCGTCGACGATACGCTGGCCGCGCTCGTAGAACAGCGCGCCTTCGTCCGTCAGGCTCAGGCGCCGGGTGCTGCGATTGAGCAGGCGTACACCGAGTCGTTGCTCCAGGCGTGCCAGGGCCTTGCCCACCGCCGAGGCGGACAGCCCAAGACGCTCGCCGGCCGCCACCAGGCTGCCGCTCTGGACCACGCAGACAAACACCTGCAGGCCGTTAAGGTTGTCCATCGCTCACCTCGATTACAGCGATTTTGTCCGTAAAGAGCGGAAGAATGCCTGGTTTTTTGCCCATTGCGGCACACCTATCATGGATTTTTCTGCAAATCGCCCCGCTTGCCAGGGCTCAGAGGTGTGCGTGAATCCTGAACTCGAATTGTCCCTGGGACAGCCGGCCCGTGCCCGCGAACGGGCTTCCTATGGCGTACTGGCCGCGGTCTGTCTGGCGGCCTTGATGTTGCCTCTGACCTTTGTCGGCGTGGCGGTGGCGACGCCGGCCATTGGCCGCGAACTGGGGGGCAGCCCGCTGGCCCTGAGCTGGACCACCAATGCCTTCATGCTGACCTTTGGCAGTGTGCTGATGGCGGCCGGCACCCTGGCCGACGAGTACGGTCGCAAGCGGTTGTTCAGCCTGGGGGTGGCGCTGTTCGGCCTGAGCTCCCTGGCCCTGGTGTTCGTGCCGTCGCTGCTGTGGCTCAACCTGTTGCGCGGGGTCCAGGGGCTGGCAGGCGCCGCTGCCCTGGCCGGTGGCTCGGCCGCCCTGGCCCAGGCCTTCGAAGGACCGGCGCGAACCCGCGCCTTCAGCCTCCTGGGCACCACCTTCGGCGTCGGTCTGGCCTTTGGGCCGATCCTTGCCGGGGTGCTGATCGAGCACAGCGGCTGGCGCGGGATCTTTGTCTCCGGAGCGCTGATCGGCGGTCTGGCCCTGGGCTTTGGCGTGCCGCGCATGGAGGAATCCCGGGACCCCGAGGCCCGGGGCGTGGACTGGCCCGGCACCTTGAGTTTCACCCTGGCCCTGGTGCTGCTCACCTGGGGCATTCTGCTGGCGCCCCAGAGTGGTTGGGACAGCCCCTGGGTCCTGTTGTTGCTGGCCGGAGCGCTGCTGGCGCTGGGGCTGTTCATTGTTGTGGAGCGCCGGGCCTTTCGGCCGATGCTTGACCTGTCGCTGTTTCGCTACCCGCGCTTTGTCGGGGTGCAAGTGCTGCCCATCGCCACCTGCTACTGCTACGTGGTGCTGCTGATCCTGCTGCCGATCCGCTTTATCGGCGTCGAAGGCTACAGCGAGATCGACGCCGGAATCCTGATGATGGCCCTGTCGGCGCCGATGCTGGTGGTGCCCTTTGCCGCGGGCTGGCTCAACCGCTGGTTCAGCGCCGGCAACCTGTCGAGCCTGGGTTTGCTGGTGGCTGCCGGCGGGCTGTTCTGGCTCAGTCGGATCGAGCCGGGGCAGGCCGCGGTCGAGCGGGCCTGGCCATTGCTGGTGATCGGCCTGGGCAGCGGATTGCCCTGGGGCTTGATGGATGGGCTGTCGGTGAGTGTGGTGCCCAAGGAGCGGGCCGGCATGGCCAGTGGCATCTTCAGTACCACCCGGGTGGCGGGTGAGGGCATTGCCCTGGCCTTGGTGGTGGCGTTGCTGGCGGGGCTGTTGCAGCACGGCCTTGCAAGCCTGGCGCCGCCGGGGGAGTCGCTGCTGGCCGCGCGGCAGTTGGCCGGTGGCGATCTGGCGGCCAGTGCCGGGTCCTTGCCGACGTTGTCCCGGGAAGGGTTGCTGCACATCTACTCCCAGGCGTTCAGCCAGCTGTTGCAGGTGTTGATGGTCATCACCCTGCTGGCTGCCCTGGTGGTGAGGGTGGCGTTGCATGAGCCGCGCCACCCGCGTCGGGCCCGTGACTGATCAGCGGAACTCGAAGAACTCGTAGTGCAGGTTGCCTTCGGGAATCCTGTACTCGTTCATCAGCTCCCGTACCTGGGCCAGCAGGCCCTTGGGTCCGCAGAAGCTGATCTGGATCTGCTGCGGGTCGGTTTCCGTGGCTGTGCGCTTGAGGGTCTGGGCCAGGGAATCGGTGCCGCCGCTGTTGGCGACGAAGTCCACGCCACGGGCCTGGGCCATGCCTTGCAGGGTGTCGACGCTGGGAAAGGCCCGGGACGGGTTGTAGCAGTACACCAGGGTCGCCTTGTCGAACTGCCCGGCGGCCGAATCCTGCAGCCAGGAAATGAACGGGGAGATGCCCACTCCGCCGCCGATCCAGATTTCCCGAGCCGCTTCCCGAGGCCGCTTGAAGCGACCATAAGGCGCGTAGAGGTCAGCGCGCATGCCGGGTTGCACCTGCTTGCGCAGCCGTTGGGTGTAGTCGCCGAGGGCGCGGATCACGAACTCGATGCGCCCGTCTTCGGTCTGGGCGCTGGCGATGGTGAAGGGGTGCGGCTCGCGCAGGCCCTTTTCCTGCATCGACAAAAAGGCGAACTGTCCGGCCTTGAACGGAAAGCCCCGACCCAGGGGCCGCAGTTCCAGGTGCAGGGAGTTCTTCTCCACCTTGACCGCGCTCACCTGGTACTCGCCGACCTTGGCCACGAAAGGGTAGAGCAGCAGCTTGTACAGGGCCCCGAGCACCCCGAGGATGCACAGCGCGCCGAGCCAGAGACCCGAGGGCGAGTCCAGGGTGATGGGCGACTTGAAGCTCAGCCAGTGCAGGATGACGATCAGAAACAGCGGGCCGGACAGCTTGTGCCACCAGCGCCACTGGCTGTAGGGAATGTTGCGGTTCAGCGCCAGGAGCACGATCAGGCCCAGGGCCACATAGCTCAGTTGACGCACCAGACGTGTCCAGTACTTCGACAGTTCGAGGATCGGCACGCTGTTCCATTCTTCCAGGTTGGCCTTGAACACCAGGTGATAGCTGGCGAACGCCAGGGCCCAGATGCCCAGCCATTTATGCACCTCGTAGACCCGGTCGAGGCCGCCGCACAGGCGCTCGACAAAGCCCCAGCGGGCAGCCAGCAGACAGGACAGGGCCATGTAGGCCAGGGCGGCGCTGCCCAGGATCATGCTCAGGGTGGCGGAGGTCAGCCAGGTGGAGGAAGGAATCTCCAGCAGGAGGGTGAAGGTGGTGATCAGCAGGACACCGACAATCGTGTGCCAGGTTTTCAAGGGTGCATGACTCCGCTCAGGAAATGCCGTCATGGCGTGAACATCGACTGCCGCAAAGGGCCCCTTTGCAACGGGTGGGGGCTGCCAAAGGGAGCGATGCATGGAGTGGTGTGGCGCTGGGATTAAGCTGAATATGACAGGTTTTTTGCGCGTGACCGGATGCCATTCTAGCGCTTTAACCTTAATTCAAGCTGATTCTGGTCATCGATTCGGTGTTTTATGATTGCTGGAAATGATCGAATCTCAATTGCATTTCGATTTCATGTACACGGCGTTGGTACGGCTGCCGGGTAGGAGCCGGCTTGCCGGCGAAGGGGCCCTCAAGACCTGTGCAGGGCCTGGATTGTTTTCGCCGGATGGCGTAGGCCCGGCGAGCGCCTGCGACGTGGCGGCGGATTTGCACTCGGGTGTGCTGCGCAGGCCCTGGCGCGCGTCTAGCAGCCATAGCCCCGCAGCCGTATCGGGGCCCGTGATGATGAGCCCGACCATGCAAGCCCTGTTGAACCAGATCCTCGATGAAGTCCGCCCCCTGATCGGCCAAGGCCAGGTCGCCAACTACATTCCCGCCCTGGCCGATGTGCCGGCTAACCAATTGGGGATTGCCGTGTATGGCAACGACGGCCAGGTGTTCAGCGCCGGTGACGCCGATACACCGTTCTCGGTGCAGAGTATTTCCAAGGTCTTCAGTCTGGTGCAGGCCATCGGCCATTCCGGCGAGGCGATCTGGGAACGCCTGGGTCATGAGCCTTCGGGGCAGCCGTTCAACTCCCTGGTGCAGCTGGAGTTCGAACGTGGTCGGCCACGCAACCCCTTTATCAACGCCGGGGCCCTGGTGATCTGCGACATCAACCAGTCGCGGTTCGCCGCGCCGGCCTTGTCCATGCGCGACTTTGTCCGGCGCCTGTCGGGCAACAGCCAGGTGATGGTGGATGGCCGGGTGGCCGATTCGGAATACCAGCACCGTGCGCGGAATGCGGCCATGGCCTACCTGATGCAGTCCTTCGGCAACTTCCATAACGATGTGGAGGCGGTGCTGCGCAGTTATTTCAGTCACTGCGCCTTGCGCATGAGCTGCGTCGATCTGGCCCGGGCGTTCTGTTTCCTGGCCAACGACGGTTTCTGCAAGCACAGCGGTGAACAGATCCTCACCCGGCGCCAGACTCAGCAGGTCAACTCGATCATGGCCACCAGTGGCCTGTACGACGAAGCCGGCAATTTCGCCTATCGGGTCGGCTTGCCGGGCAAGAGTGGTGTAGGCGGGGGGATTGTCGCGGTGGTGCCGGGGCAGTTCACGGTGTGCGTGTGGTCACCGGAACTCAACAGCGCCGGCAACTCCCTGGTGGGCATGGCGGCCCTGGAATTGCTCAGCCAACGCATCGGCTGGTCAGTGTTCTAGGACTTACCAGGCGCCCGGGTTGCTCAGGCTGATCTGCCCGCGATCGATGAAACGCTGGGTGCCGAACAGGCCCCCGGCCAGCTTGCCTCGCAGTACATAGGGCAGGTTGTCCAAGGTCTGGGTCTGGCTCAGGCCCAGGGTCTGGCGCAGGACGGAAAACGCCGAGACGCTCACCGGAATCACCAGGATGTCCTCCGAGTAACGGCCGATATGCCCGCGCTGGTCGCTGACCCCGGACGCCAGCGGGCGGCCGTTGACTTCCAGGTCCAGGGCGATGCCGTTGTAGTCGATGGCGTTTTCGTTGGGATTCTGCAGGCGCAGTTTCACCGCGAAGCGCATTTCCAGTTCCTGGCTGGGCAGCGGCTCGATGCCCACCACGTTGATCGCCAACGGATCGCGGTTGGGCAGCAGGGCACAGGCGCTGAGGCTGAGCAGTACCAGGGTCAGGGCGATGAATTTGCGCATGGAGCACCTGCTTGCAAAAAAGGGCGGGGTGGACGACGGGCGCCGCGCACGCAGCATAGACGCCCGCCAGCCTCAGGAGTTCGCTTTGCCGCTCATGTCCGGGTCTTGCATGACCTTGAGGGTCGCCGCTTCGGGGTCGAATTCATCCTCTTCCAGCTCGAGGAATTCTTCCGGCAGGAAAATGTTGAGGAAGATCGCGCAGAAGGCGCCCACGGTGATCGGCGACTCGAAGATGTTGTGCAGCGCCTTGGGCAGCTCGCGCAGCACTTCCGGCACCGCTGCCACCCCCAGGCCCATGCCCAGGGAAATGGCCACGATCAGCACGTTGCGCCGATGCAGTCCGGCTTCGGCGAGGATCTTGATCCCGGCCACGGCCACGGTGCCGAACATGATCAGGGTGGCACCGCCCAGCACCGGCTTGGGCATCAGTTGCAGCACCGCGCCGATCACCGGGAACAGCCCCAGCAACACCAGGAGCCCGGCAATGAAGTAGGCCACGTAGCGGCTGGCGACGCCGGTCAACTGGATCACGCCGTTGTTCTGGGCAAAGGTCACCATCGGCAGGCTGTTGAACACCGCCGCCACCGCCGAGTTGAAACCGTCCGCCAGCAGCCCGGACTTGATGCGCTTGATGTACAGCGGGCCTTTCACCGGCTGCTGGGAAATCATCGAATTGGCGGTCAGATCGCCGGCCGCTTCCAGGGGCGAAATCAGGAAGATCACCGCCAGGGGAATAAAGGCGATCAGGTCGAAGGAAAAACCGTACTTGAACGGCACCGGCACGCTCACCAGCGGCACCTCGGGCATGGCCGCCATGTCCACCCGGCCCAGCAGCCAGGCCACCACGAAGCCCAGGGTCAGGCCGATGACGATCGAGCCCAGGCGCAGCATCGGGTGGTTGAAGCGGTTGAGCACGACGATGGTCAGCAGCACCAGGGCCGCCAGCCCCAGGTTGCTCGCCGCGCCCAGGTCGCTGGCGCCGTAGCCGCCGGCCATGTCGGTGACCGCCACCTTGATCAGCGACAGGCCCATCAGGGTGATGATGGTGCCGGTGACCACCGGGGTGATCAGCTTGCGCAGCTTGCCGATGAACTGGCTGAGGAACATCTCGATAAAGGCGGCGACAAAGCAGATGCCGAAGATGGTGGAGAGGATCTCATCGGTGCTACCGCCACGGCCCTTGACCATGAAGCCGGCGCTGAGCAGCACGCTGATAAAGGAGAAGCTGGTGCCCTGCACGCACAGCAGGCCGGAACCGATGGGCCCCAGGCGCCGGGCCTGGACGAAGGTGCCCAGGCCGGAGACGAACAGCGCCATGCTGATCAGGTAGGGCAGTTCGCTCTCAAGCCCCAGCACGCCGCCGAAGATCAGGGTCGGGCTGATGATGCCGACAAAGCTGGCCAGTACATGTTGCAGGGCGGCGAAGATCGCTGCGCTGAAATGCGGGCGGTCATTGAGGCCGTAGATCAGGTCGGACTTGTAGCGGGGAGGGGAACGATCAGGTGCGGTCATGGGAGAAGGCCTGCCAGTGGCGTGCGAATACTGCAAGGCGCACGCCGGAATGTGGACGGGACTTGGGCCGCAACGTCATGTCATCGGACAAGACTTGCGCACCCGGTCAGAAAAAAGGAGGCGCAGGATGCCAGAAAGGTACCGCTGTCAGAAGGGCAAACAGGCGGAAAAGCGCAACTTTGCAGGGATACGAAAGATACTGTTTCTCATTTGCCGTTGTGGAATAATCCGCCTCCCCGATTTGCGGACCTTCCCTCGATGCTGCCCATACCCAGCCTGCTGCGCAGCTTTCAAGAGCACTACGACGACTTGCTGAGGTTTCTCACCCGGCGCATGAGCGATCGCCAACGGGCGGCGGACGTGGCCCAGGAGACCTACCTCAAGCTGCTCAAGGTCGACCAGCAGACAGTGGAGGTGCAGAACGATCGCCGTTTCATTTTCCGCGTTGCCGGCAACCTGGCCATCGATACCCTGCGCCGCGAGCAGCGCCTGGCGGCCAATCTCAGCGACACCCAGGAACACCATGAAGTGGTGGACCCGGCACCGGCGCCGGAAGCGGTGCTGCTGGCCAAGGAGCGCCTGGCGGTGCTCGACGAGGCCCTGGCGCAACTCTCGGAGAATGCCCGCCAGGCCTTGTTGCTCAATCGCCTGGAAGGCCTGACCCAGGCGCAGATTGCGTTACGGCTGGGCGTTTCCGAAAGCATGGTGGCAAAATACATCGGCCAGGCCCTGCGCCATTGCCGTGACTGGCTGCAACAGCATCATGAGTGATTCCCCCTTGCCAGCCGCCGACACCCCCATGACCGAACACCCCGAAAGCCTTGAAGACGCCGCGATCGAATGGCTGGTGTTGCTGCATTCCGGCAACGCCACGGCGGCCCAGCGCATGGCCTATCAGCAATGGCGCCAGACCAGCCCGGCCCACGCGGCGGCAGCGCAAGAGGCGCAGCAGCTGTGGGGCGACCTGGGCCAGACCCAGGCCGCCGAACAGCATCGGGCGGCGAGGGCCCCCCGTTCCTGGCGTGGGTGGCCGGCGCTGGCGGCGTCCCTGGTACTGGCCGTGGCCGGCGGCGTCGGCTGGTTGCAGTGGCCGGCCCTGACCTCGGACTACCACACCGCTGTCGGCCAACAACAGAACATCACCCTGGCGGACGGTTCCAGGGTCACGCTCAATAGCGGCAGCGCATTGTCGGTGGCTTACTCGGCGAGTGAGCGCCGGGTCACCCTGCAAGCTGGCGAGGCGCTGTTCGAGCCCGTTGCCGACCCGCAACGGCCGTTTGTGGTGCAGGCCGACGCCCAGTCTCTGCACAGTGCCGCCAGCGCCTTCAGCCTGCGCCGCGACGGCAGCCGGTTGACGGTGGTAGTGCGTGAAGGCCAGGTGCAGTTCACCGGCGATCATGCGCCGGTGCTGCTCCAGGCCGATCAGCGTCTGCAGTATCAATCCGGTCAGCCGCTGCTGGCCCAGCAAGCCGTGGACGCTGCCAGTCTCACCGCCTGGCAGCGGGGCAAGCTGATCTTCAACGGTCGCCCCCTGGGGGAGGTGATTGGCGAGCTGGAGCGTTATCAGCACGGGCGCATTCTGATCTCCGATAGCCAGCTGGCGGCCCTGGCCATCAGCGGTGTGTTCGATCTGCACGACCCGCAGGGTTCGCTGCAGGCCTTGCAGCAGCGCTATCCGCTGCAGGTTACCTACCTGCCGTGGCTGGCGGTTTTGCACTGAGTCGATTTTTTTTGCTTGGGGCACTGCAAGTTCTTTCCCGGCCAATCGTCGTAGTGAGACTGAGAAGACAATCATTCTCATTGACGTCATTTCAACGGGCTGGGAAGGAACACGTGAAAGCTATGTTCAAGCTGTCGATACTGGGGCGCGGTCAACACCTCATGCGCCGCACATTACTGGCCCAGGTGCTGTTCGCCGGCGCCATGAGCCCACTGCTGGCCCAGGCGCAGGACGCCAGCTCTGCCAGCCAGGGCAGCAGCACCCAGGAGCGCCGGGTGGCGCTCAAGCTGGCGGCCCAGTCCCTGGATCAGGCGCTGACCCGTTTTGCCGATCAGGCCGATCTGCGCCTGCTGTACACCACCGCTGATGTGGACGGCCTGCAAGCGCCGGCCCTGAACGGCGAGGTCACGGTGGCCCAGGCCCTGCAGACGCTGCTGGCCGGCAGCGGCATGAGTTGGTCCTTCAGCGATTCGCGCACGGTGATCCTGCGTCGCGCCGCGGCGCCGGCCGCCAGCCTCAACCTCAAGCCGACCCAGGTCAGCGTGGCGTCGCGCACCAGCACCGCCATCAGTGAGATCCCCGGCACAGTGTGGGTGGTGGAGCAGAGCCAGCTGCGTGAGCAACTGAGTACCGGAGTCAGCCTCAAGGAAGCCATTGGCAAGCTGGTGCCGGGCCTCGACCTGGCCCCTGAAGGGCGCACCAACTATGGCCAGAACATGCGCGGGCGCAACGTCCTGGTGATGATCGACGGGGTCAGCCAGAACAGTTCCCGGGGCCTGTCCCGGCAGTTCGACAGCATTTCGCCGTTCAACGTCGAGCGCGTCGAAGTGTTGTCCGGGGCCAGCGCCATCTACGGCGGCGGCGCCACCGGCGGCATCATCAATATCGTCACCAAGAAAGGCGAACCGGGCCCGGCGCGGTTCGAGACCCAGCTGGGGGCCAGCAGTGGCTTCAACAACAGCGACGACCTGAGCACCCGCATCGCCCAGTCGGTGAGCGGCGGCAACGAAGTCATCAGCGG
>NZ_MOAK01000053.1:56012-69211 GCF_003732485.1 Pseudomonas protegens | reverse complement strand
AGCAGATCTTCATCGACAACACCCAGACCGACCTGCAGTACAACCGCACCCTGGACCTGATGGGCAGCCTGGCCCTGCAGTTCAACGAAGAGCAGAGCCTGGACCTGCTGGCCCAGTACTACGACTCCGGCAACCATGGCAGCACCGGGATCTACTTCCCCAACCTCAAGTACCGGGCACCGTCCAACCTGGAAGACGCCGAGCTGCGGGGCGGCTACTCCACCGACCTGGAGCCGCGTACCAAGCGCCTGCTGCTCAACGCCAACTATCACCACAGCGATGTGCTGGGGCAGGACTTCTACCTGCAGGCCTCGTACCGCAAGGAAGACAACAACTTCTTCCCGTTCCCCTACTACAACAGCGGCAGTCCCGCGGGCTCCAAGGGCGTGTACTTTGCCGCGTCGCAGCAGAATTTCGAGGTCACCAGCCTCAAGGCGCTGTTTGCCAAGGAGTTCGATGCCTTCAAGCTCACCTACGGCGTGGACCTGGACCGGGAGCGCTTCAATGCCGAGCAGAGCACCTTCGATCAGCGGATTTCCTCGGACAGTGGCGGTCTGGATCTGGTGACCCTGAGCAAGGCGCCGCGCTATCCCAGCTACCGGGTCGACGGCCTGTCCGGCTACGCCCAGCTGGACTGGCATGCCACCGACAACCTGACGGTTTCCGGCGGCTACCGGCGTCAGCAGATGGACGTGGATGTCGGCCGCTTCAAGAACGTCCCCGGTGGCAGCAACGAATACGCGGTCAACCTGTACAACCTGGGCAGCATCTATGACTTCAAGAACGGTCATCAGCTCTGGGTCAACTACGGCGAGGGCTTCGATCTGCCGGACCCGGCCAAGTTCTACGGCAAGCCGGGCCTGAGCGTCGACGACAACCCCCTGGCCGGGATCAAGAGCCGCCAGGTGGAAACCGGCTGGCGCTTCTCCGATAGCGACTGGGATGCCCAGGCGGCGCTGTACTACATCTGGTCGGACAAGGTGATCACCACCGACCAGGCCACCCTGACCATTGACGTCAAGGACCAGAAAAGCCGCGACTACGGCTTTGAGAGCGCCCTGACCCGGCACTTCCAGAGCGGATGGGAAGTGGGCGGCACCCTGCATGCCGTGCGTTCCGAGGAGGAGAACCAGAACGGCGGCTGGAGCAAGCGCGACGCCCGTTATGCCTCGCTGTCGAAACTCACCGCCTTTGTCGGCTGGAAGGGTGACAGCAGCAACGTTCGCCTGCAGGGCAACCACGCCTTCACCCTCAAGGACGATGCGGTCAAGGTCATCGATGCCACTCACAGCGTCGACGCCCCCAACACCATCGACGGCTACACCACCTTCGACCTGCTGGGCAGCCACGACACCGAGTTCGGCACCTTCAGCGGCGGTATCCAGAACCTGCTGGACAAGCAATACAGCACCGTCTGGGGCCAGCGCGCCAAGCTGTTCTACTCACCGACCTATGGGCCGGACTACCTGTACGACTACCAGGGCCGTGGCCGCACCTACACCCTGAGCTGGAGCATGGCCTACTGAGTGTCCCGGGCCCGGGCAAGGGCCAGGCAAAGGCCCGCAGCAGGTCTTCCTCGGTGGCGTGCTCTTCGACACCGCCACCACCAACCGTTGTGGAGCACGCTTCGGGCCCCGTGGCATCCGTGGGCATTGCCTGTCTCGCCCCACAAGCCTCCTGACACTGACTGTCAGGAGGCTCTGATATTCTGCGCCGGTGTTTTTTCTCCGGAGTCCACCCAAGGTGTCGCGAGCCAGCCGTTTACTCACCCTGTTGCAGATGCTGCGGGGCAAGAGCCGTCCCGTTACCGCGGCCACCCTGGCGGCGGAGCTGGAGGTATCCGAGCGCACCCTGTACCGCGATATTGCCGAACTCACTTCTCTGGGCGCGCCGATCTACGGTGAGGCGGGCATCGGCTATGTGTTGCGCAGCGGGCTGTTCCTGCCGCCCTTGATGCTCAATGCCGACGAGACCGAGGCCGTGGTCCTGGGGTTGCGTTACGTCGATCAGCGCGGCGATGAGGTGCTGAGCAAGGCCGCCGCCGATGCCATGGCCAAGATTGCCGCGGTGCTGGCCCCGGCGGCCCAGGACGCCTTGCGCAACCCGACCTTGCTGCCGGGCCCGGCGGGCTGGGGCTTTCCCGACAACACTGTGTCGTTGAACGTGTTCCGTCAGGCGATCCGGCATCAGGCCAAGCTGTTGATCGACTATGCCGACGTCAACCGCAACCCCAGCCAGCGGCTGATCTGGCCCCTGGCGCTGGGGTTTCTCAACGAGGCCCGGGTGATCGTCGCCTGGTGCGAGTTGCGGGGCGATTACCGGACCTTTCGCACCGACCGCATCGCCGCGGCCCAGGAGCAGGGCCAAGCCTATCCGGGGCGGCGCAGCGATTGGCTGCGGGCCTGGCGCAAAGGCTTGCAAGGGGACGAGCAGGGCAGTCAATTCACTCCTGACAGGAAGTGACGCAGAGGGCTCTTAACATGGCGCGCTCATCGACTCACCAGGAGCTTTTGTCATGTCAGGAATCGACCCTTCACTGGCCCCGGCCATCCGTGCTTACGTGGTGGCTGCCAATACCGGCGACAGCTCGGCGGCGGCAGCGATCTTTGCCGCCGAGGCCCAGGTGTTCGACGAGCGAGAACACCGGGTAGGGCCGCAGGAGATTGCCCGCTGGATGGACGCCAGCCACCGCCAGCGTCCCCGGCTGCAGATCCTCGGGGTCCAGCAGCGCACCGGCAAGGTGTTGCTGGACAGTCTGGTCTGTGGCGACTGTTCCGACAGCTCCCAGGCGTTGCGCTACACCTTTCGCCTGGACCCACAGGGGCGGATTGCGCGGCTGGATATTTCCCGCTGAGGCTTGTCGGGGCAGTGTGTCGACACGGGGTGTTGGCCGGTTCGCCGGCAAGCCGGCTCCTACATGGAGCGGGTGGCGATGGCATACTGCGGCTTTTTTGCCGGGAGGCCAGCGGCCCATGCCATTCGATTCCCCCCTGAGCGCCTATCGGCATGCCCTGGAGCAGGACGGTTTCGTTGCCGATGAGGCACAGGCGCGGGCCGTGCAAGCCTTGCAGCACTGCCACGAAGCCCTGCATCAGGGGCACACGCCGGTACAAGGGGTCTATCTGTGGGGCGCGGTCGGGCGGGGCAAGACCTGGCTCATGGATCAGTTCTACCAGAGCCTGCGGGTGCCGGCGCGGCGTCAGCACTTTCATCACTTCATGGGCTGGGTGCACCAGCGTTCGTTCCAGCTCACCGGCACCGCCGATCCCTTGCAGGCCCTGGCCCGCGAGCTCGCCGAAGAGGTGCGGGTACTGTGCTTCGATGAGTTGTTCGTCAACGATATCGGTGATGCGATCATTCTCGGGCGCCTGTTCCAGGTGATGTTCGAGCAGGGCGTGGTCATGGTCTGCACCTCCAACCAGCCTCCCGAGCAGTTGTATGCCGATGGCTTCAATCGTGAACGTTTCCTGCCGGCAGTCAGCGCCATCAGCCAGCATATGCAAGTGGTGGCGGTGGACGGCGAGCAGGATCACCGTCTGCACCCGGGGGTTGCCGCGCAGCGCTACTGGCTCAGTGCCGAGGGCCAGCCCAGCGCCCTGGAACCCTTGTTCCAGCAGTTGAGCAGTGGCCAGGCGGTCTCCACTGAACCGCTGTTGATCGGCTATCGGCCGGTGCAGGTGGTCAAGGCCGCCGGCAGCGTGATCTGGTGCCGTTTTGCCGATCTGTGCGAACAGCCGTTTTCCGCCATGGACTTCATGGCGCTGTGTGACAGGTTCAGCGCGATCCTCCTCAGCGAGGTCCCCAACCTCAGTGCCCAGCAACGCCCGGGACGCATTGCCCGAGGCACCGAGGATGGCGCCCAGCGGGTGGTGGCGGGGGACCGCGAATTGCCCCAACTGTCGATCCATGACGACAGCGTGCGCCGCTTCATTGCCCTGGTGGATGAATGTTACGACCGCAAGGTGCCGCTCTATCTGGAGGCCCAGGTACCGATGGACCAGCTGTACACCGAGGGTTACCTGGAGTTTCCCTTCCGCCGCACCTTGAGCCGCCTGCAGGAAATGCAACTGCAACGGTTTGCCACGCCGCCTGGTGCGTGAGGGGGAAAGGCTTCCGGCTGGGGTTCATCCTGGCCAATCATTAGGATTTTTCTGCTGCAAGTGGGTGAAAAATCTTCGTTTGGTCAAATCCCCCAGCCTACAATCGAGGCTGCCTGAGCCCTGAGTGCTCACTTTCAATGCGTTGATCGAGGATGAACATGGACGTTGCCGATGTCGTGGTGCTGCAAGCCAGTTACAGCAACCCGGTGCATGCCGAAGCCATAGGCGTGCTGCTCAATCACTATGCCCAGGACCCCATGGGCGGCGGCCAGCCCCTGGCGCCGGACCAGCTTCAGCAACTGCCGGCAGAGCTGGCCAAGCGACCTCAGGCGTTCAGCGTGCTGGCCTTTGCCGGTGGCCAGCCAGTGGGGCTGGTGAACTGCTTCGAAGGCTTTTCCACCTTCGCCTGCCGGCCGCTGGTGAATGTCCATGACGTGGTGGTGCTGGACAGCTTTCGCGGCCAGGGCCTGAGCAAGCGCATGCTGCAGAAGGTCGAGGACATCGCCCGGCAACGGGGTTGCTGCAAGATCACCCTGGAGGTGCTGGAAGGCAACGCCCGGGCCCAGGCCGCCTACCAGGCCTGCGGTTTCGCCAATGCCATGCTCGATCCCGCCCATGGCCGCATGCTGTTCTGGAGCAAAGCCTTGTAATGTCCGATGTCACGCCCTCGTCTGAAGCCTCCAGGGCCCAGGAAACCTCCTGGCAGATATTCCTGATGTTTCTGCGCCTGGGGCTGACGTCGTTTGGCGGACCGGTGGCGCATCTGGGGTATTTCCGCCAGGAGTTCGTCCAGCGCCGTCGCTGGTTGGGAGAGGCGGCCTATGCCGAGCTGGTCGCCCTGTGCCAGTTTCTTCCGGGGCCGGCCAGCAGCAAGGTCGGTATCGTCCTTGGGCTGTCGCGCGCAGGTCTGCCCGGTGCCTTGTGCGCCTGGCTCGGTTTTACCTTGCCGTCGGCACTGGCGCTGGCCTTGCTGGCGCGGGGCATTGGTAGCGAAGTGCCTCCCGGGGTGCTCAAGGGCTTGCAATTGGTGGCGGTCGCGGTGGTTGCCCTGGCGCTCTGGGGGATGGCCCGCAGCCTGTGTCGTGGCCCCTTGCGCATCGCCATTGCGCTGCTCGCGGCGTGTCTGGTGCTGCGCTGGCCAGGCCTGGGCGGACAATTGCTGGCGATGCTGCTGGCGGCAGGGGTGGGTGTTGCGCTGATCACGCCGGTGGCACGACCCGAGCAGGATGCCCTGGCGCCTTGGGGCAGTCGGCGTCTGGGCTGGTTGTCATTGGGGTTGGCAGTGCTGTTGCTGCTGGTACTGCCCTGGCTGGCGACGCATTGGCCAAATGCCTGGTTGCGCCTGTTCGACGGTTTTTATCGCATCGGTGCTCTGGTGTTTGGCGGTGGGCATGTGGTCTTGCCGCTACTTCAGAGCCAGGTCGTGGCGTCAGGCTGGATCAGTGATCCGTTGTTCATGACTGGCTATGCCAGTGCCCAGGCGGTGCCAGGGCCATTGTTCAGCGTCGCGGCATTCATCGGCTCGGCCATCGACGGCTGGCTCGGGGCGATGATCTGCCTGGTGGCAATCTTCCTGCCGGGCTTCTTGCTGGTGATCGGTGTGCTGCCTTTCTGGCAAACCTTGCGCCATCGTCGGGATATCCAGGCTGCACTGGCCGGGGTCAACGCCGCCGTGGTGGGTCTATTGGCGGCCGCGCTGTACCAACCCCTGTGGACCAGCAGTGTGACCGGGCTCCCGGAGCTTCTGGCGGTGCTGCTGGCCCTGGTGTTGCTGCGCAGCGGCCGGTTGCCGCCCTGGGCCCTGGTGCTGCTGGGGGCGGCGCTGGGGGGCTGGCTGCTCTAAGCGTCGTGCAAGGCGGGGTCGAGCTTGGGAAACACCAGGCGGAACTCGGTGCGGCTGTCCGGTGCGCTTTCGACCTCGGTGCGCCCCTGATGCAGGTTCATGATCGAGCGCACGATCGCCAGCCCCAACCCGGTGCCGCCTTCGGCTCGGGTGCGACTGCTGTCGACCCGATAGAAACGCTCGAACAGATGGGGCAGGTGGCAGGCGGCGATGCCCGGCCCGGGATTGCCCACGGCAAGGCTCACGCTCTGCAGTTGGCGTTCGATCCGCAGGTCGATCCGGCCCTGGTCCGGGCAATGGCGGATGGCATTGGACAGCAGGTTGGAAATGGCCCGCTGGATCATCAGGCGATCTCCCAGCACCCAGGCGTCACCGCGCAGTTCCAGCTTCAGTTGCCTGTCCTCGGCGCTGAGGGCAAACAGGTCCATGACCCGCTGCGCTTCCTCGGCCAGGGACACCCGGGCGAAGCGGGCCTGGGACGCCGGTTGGCTGACCTGGGCCAGGAACAGCATGTCGGCGACGATCCGCGTGACCCGCTCCAGCTCCTCGATGCTGGCTTCCAGCACCGCCTTGTACTCCTCCGCAGGGCGCTCCCGAGACAAGGTCACTTGGGCCTTGCCCATCAGGTTGCTGATGGGCGAGCGCAGTTCGTGGGCCAGGTCGTCGGAGAACTGCGACAGACGCTGCACACCGCCATCCAGGCGCTGCAGCATGACGTTGACGCCCTGGCCCAGCTCCGCCAGTTCCCGGGGCAGCTTGTCCAGGTTCAGGCGATGGGTCAGGTCCTGGGTGGTGACCTTGGCGGCGACCCGGGTGAACTGCTGCAGGGGGAGCAGGCCCCTTTGCACCAGCCGCCAGGCGCCGATGCCGATCAGCAACAGCAACAGGGGCAGGGCAATCACCGTGGAGCGCAGGTAGGCGCTGAGCAGTGCCTGGTCGTTGCTGCGGTCCAGGCTCAATACCACCCGCACCTGCTCGCCGTTGCGCAAACTCATTGATCGGGTCGCGCTGAGCAGTTGGTTGCCGCGGCTGTCGCGCCAGTCGAGGTATCCTTCGGCGGTGTTCTCCCTCAGGGCCAGGGGCAGCGGTTGCTGAGCCATGCCGCCGACGTCGAGCAGGGGCTCGGCCTGTGGATCGCTGCTCAGGATGTTCAATTGCAGATTGTCGTGGCCCATCACCAGGTCCAGCAGGGAGTGGGGGCGGGCGGCCAGGTCGCTGCTCTTGAGGTCGCTGGTGAGGCTGTGCTGGATCTGCTCCAGCTTGCTCTCCAGGCCCTTGCGCGCCAGGTTGCCCAACTCGTGGCTCAGGGCCAGATAGGCCAGGGTCGCCAGCAGCAGGACCAGGGCCGCCCCCATCAGGCTGACGGTCAGCCCCAGGCGCATGGACAGGCTGCTGTTGGTCGGTGCTGCCGGGTGGGGGGTCATTGGCGCACTTCCAGGACATAACCGACACCACGCAGGGTGTGGATCAGCTTGACCTCACTGGCATCATCGATCTTGGCCCGCAGGCGGCTGATGGAGACTTCCACCACATTGGTGTCGCAGTCGAAGTTCATGTCCCAGACCAGGGAAATGATTTGCGTGCGGGTCAGCACTTCCCCCGAGTGGCGCATCAATACATGCAGCAGGGTGAACTCCTTGGTGGTGAGATCTATCCGCCGGTTGCCGCGATACGCTCGATGGCGCCGGGGATCAAGTTGCAGGTCGGCCACTTGCAATACTTGCGGTTGGGCCACGGGTTCGCTGCGACGAATCAAGGTCCGAACCCGGGCGAGTAATTCGGGAAATTGAAAAGGTTTGACCAGATAATCATCGGCGCCCATATCCAGGCCCTTGACCTTGTCTTCCAGACGGCCGCGAGCGGTCAACATCATGACCCGGGCCGGAGAATGTCCACGCATATGTTCCAATACTTGCCAGCCATCTTTGCCCGGCAGGTTTATATCCAGGATCACCAATTCGTAGGGCTGTTGCTGTATCAGGTGCAGGCCGTCCACGCCATTATTGGCGCGGTCTACTATATAGCCGCTCTCACTCAGGCCTTGATGCAGGTAGTCCGCTGTTTTGGGTTCGTCTTCAACCACCAGAATGCGCATTGCCAGATCCTCTCCAAACCGCTTGGGTAATATCGAATGAGTGCAGGGTGAAGCCTGAAGTAACTAAAGGGTCAACAAAATTAATAAGCCAATTCATAGGATTAGCCAGGTGACACGATCAGCGGTGAACGCTCGGGCGCAGGCATGCTAGTTGAACGAGCGCAGGGAAAGTGGTGGATGACGGAGTTGTAATGTTGCGGTCATTGTCGTGACAGAGTGGTTGCCGGCGGATATAAAAAAGGCGCCCGGGGGCGGGCGCCAAACGTCCATCTCTGCCAAAGGAGCACATTGTCCAGAGTGGGTACTTCGTTAAAGATGTATCAGGCGTCGGGCCGTTGTTGCTTGGCGTCCGAGGTGGAATAGTGCGGGTCGGTTTTCTTCTGTTCGGCCTTGGCGGTGTTCTCGGTCTTATCTCCGTGAACCTGTTGCTGGGCGACGCGGAAGTTGTCATAGAAGCGTTGCATATGCTCGGCTCCGCCTTCGGCAAAGGCTGCGCTGGAACTGGCCAGAATCAAGCCGCTAAATACCAAAGTTGAAAGTTTCATGCTGTGTTTCCTGCTTAAGAGTGTTCGATAACTTGTTTCGTCCCTGCACAAGAAGTGATGGGAGAAGTTTCACCGAAGTGTATTAAGTGAGGGTTAACTTCAGCCTGAACGGGACATTACATTCTTGACATCATGTGTCCGCAGAAAGGAGCTGGCCGTAGGAGCTGGCTTGCCAGCGAAGGTGCCTGCGAGGTCGGCACAGGGCTTGGCGGCCTCTTCGCCGGCAAGCCGGCTCCTACGGGTGTAAGGGGGGGCTGTTGCGTGGGGACGGGCGGCCCGGTAGGAGCTGGCTTGCCAGCGAAGGCGTCCGAGAGGTCGGCGCAGGGCTTGGCGGCCTCTTCGCCGGCAAGCTGGCTCCTACGGGTGTAGGGGGGCTGTTGTGTAGGGACGGGCGGCCCGGTAGGCGCTGGCTTGCCAGCGAAGGTGCCTGCGAGGTCGGCGCAGGGCTTGGCGGCCTCTTCGCCGGCAAGCCGGCTCCTACGGGTGTAAGGGGGGCTGTTGCGTAGGGGCGGGTGTGGGGGGCCGTTGCGACCCCTGAGTCGGGTTCTTACTTCTGTACCACGGTCGCTTCCGTCGGCGCTTTGGGCTTCATCAGGCTGAAATCGATCAGCGGCTTGCTCTGGCGCGAGTAGGGGTCGCCAATCAGCAGCGGGCGCGGCTTGAAGCTGTCGCTGACCAGGCTGCGGCTGTGGTCCAGCTGATCGAAACTCAAGCCCGCCAGGTCGGCCCAGGTATGAATCAGCTGGGAGCTGCTGTAAGGGCGGCTGAGGTCGGAGGCAAAGCTCCAGTCATGGGTTTCCCGCCACTTCGGTGAGGCCCAGGCCATGAACGGGATGGTGTACATCGGCGCTGTGGGCTTGCCTTCGTTGCGTCCCAGGGTGTCGTGCCCCGCGGAGTCGAAGACGTCTTCGCCGTGGTCCGACAGGTACAGCAGGAAGCCGTTGGGATCGGTCTTGGCGTAGTCCTTGATCAGGCTGGAGACTACGAAGTCGTTGTACAGCACCGCGTTGTCGTAGCTGTTGTAGGTCGGCAGTTGATCGTCACGCACGCCGGCCGGCACGCCCTGGCGATCGGTGAACTTGTTGAAACTCGGCGGGTAGCGGTACTGGTAGCTCATGTGGGTGCCCAGCAGGTGCACCACGATGAACTTGCGCGGGGCGCTGTCGGCCAGGGCCTTGGAGAAGGGCTCGAGCACGTCGCCGTCGTACTGGCGGGCGTTCTGGTTACGGTTGTTGTTCAGGTACACCTGCTCGTCCGCCTGCTCGGAGAAGGTGGTGAGCATGGTGTTGCGCTTGGTCATGGTCTGCTGGTTGGTGATCCAGTAGGTCTTGTAGCCGGCCTGCTTCATCACGCTGACCAGGGACGGGGTCTTGAGGTAGAGATCGGGGTTTTCTTCGTCGGCGAAGGTCAGTACCTGTTGCAACGCCTCGATGGTGTAGGGGCGCGGGGTGATGACGTTGTTGAACACCGCCAACTGGTCCTTGAGCTTGTCCAGCTCCGGGGTGGTCTGGCGGGGGTAGCCGTAGAGGCTCATGCGCTGGCGGTTGGTGGACTCGCCGATCACCAGCACCAGGGTGGCCGGCTGGTTGGCCATGCTGTCCTTGAGGTTGGTCAGCGGCGGGATCTTGCTGACGCTGTCGAGCATGCCCTGCATGCCCTCCAGTTGCTCACGGTAGCGGCGATAAGCGACCACCATCTGCCACGGCACGGCGGGTTCGATACGGGTTTCGAACTTTTCCAGGCCGTCCGCCAGGGTGTCGGTGCGCGCGATTTGCTTGACCAGCGGGTAGCCGACAATGGCCACCAGGATCGCCACGGCAGCCACCAGGGCCTGGCCCCGGGGCAGGTATACCGGGCGCAGGCGGGTCCAGAGGAAGAGGGCGAAGGCAGTGTGGGCCAGGAAAGCCAGGAGCATCCACCAGGCAAAATACTGCGTCAGGTATTCACCGGCTTCGGAGGGGTTGGACTCGAACATGATGAAGATGACGCTTTGCGAGAACTCCTGCTGGTAGACGAAGAAGTAGCCCAGGCTGGCCATGGAGCAGGCCCAGAGCACCACGCCGATCACCGCGGCCATGACTTTGGTGCGTGCCGGGAATAGCAGCATCGGTGCCAGCCAGATGGCGCTCATGAAGAACGCCTGGCGGAAACCGGCGAAGCCGGACGTGTCGGTCAGTTGAATCAGCAGTTGGGTGATGCCGGAGAAATACCAGAAGAACAGGAACAGCCAGAGCAGCCCCATCCAGTCAAAACCTGTCGCAGACGTGTTACTGCGTTTGAACCATGCCATTGAGCGCTCCCCACCATTCCGTGATCATTGCGCGCCGGTTCAGCGTCGCGATGAAGGCCGTCTTCTGTAACAAGACGGCCACAATGGCCGCGAGTATCGACAGGCAAGTGTGAAAAGTTCGTTAGCGCAATGTTGGATTTTTGTCCGGCGTATCAGGCGGCCGGAGCAGGCTTTGCGGGGCAGGGAGAGAGGGTCGAGCAGTGAACGCAGGCTGGGCCTGCGTTCCGGGGCGAGGTTCAGCTCGCGCAGGGGCGGTGCAGCGTGACTACGGGGGCTTGTCCCTGGTTCTGCAACATCAGGCGCAATTGGGCGAGTTCCCGTTGCAATTGATCGCGCTCGTCTTTGAGTTGGCGCAATTCGTCACGACGAATGGTCACGTAGAGAGTTTGTGCTGGTCGTGCCGGTAGTACTGTGCCCATTGCTTCACCTCGCAACTGGTATGCCTCATCTATGCTCTGCTGGCCGCATCCCTTGCGCAAAGCACTATCGCAGGCAGCGCGAAAACTACTGTGTTAGGCAACCGTCTTGCCTTCACGCGTGACGTTTTCACGCAGCTTGATGGCGGCAATTTTATTTCTTTTCTGAGTAATTGGAACTTTTTTATTTTTCGTGGTCGTTGTGCCTTCCTGGCGTTTTGCGTCGTTATCCCCTCAAGTTCTGAGAAACTTCGTCCCCAGTGTCGGGACTAATCTTCACGCAGTCCGCGCCGGCTGGGGCAAGTGATCGGGCTTGGGCGCGCCGCATTGCACGCAGGTGGCCGCAAAAACTGGCGTTTTGTCTGAAGATTGCGCTGTCTTGGAGCGTCTCGCCTTGTATAGTTGCGCCCCTCGACGTTTGCACCCAGCCCTTTGGGCTATACATTTTTGATCTGAATTTTTTTGCAGTAGGAGCATCAGCACATGCAACTGGGGATTATTGGACTGGGCCGCATGGGCGGCAACATTGCACGGCGCCTGATGCTCAATGGGCACGAGACCGTAGTCTTTGACCGCAACACCGATTTCGTCAGCACCCTGGCCGCCGAAGGCGCCAAGGGCGTCGCCGACCTGCCGGCCCTGGTGGCCGGCCTGGAAAAGCCCCGCGCGGTCTGGGTCATGCTGCCCGCCGGCGCACCCACCGAAGAGACCATCGACACCCTGAGCCAGTTGCTGGAGCCGGGTGATGTGATCATCGACGGCGGCAACACCTACTATAAGGACGACATCCGCCGCGCCCGGGATCTGGCGCAAAAAGGCCTGAAGTACATCGACGTCGGCACCTCCGGCGGCGTCTGGGGCCTGGAGCGCGGCTACTGCATGATGATCGGCGGTGATGCCGATGAAGTGCTGCGCCTGGACCCGCTGTTCTCGGCCCTGGCCCCCGGCCTGGGTTCGATTCCACGGACCAAGGACCGCGTTGCCGATGACGATCGTGCCGAGCGTGGCTATATCCACGCCGGCCCTGCCGGTGCCGGGCATTTCGTCAAGATGATCCACAACGGCATCGAGTACGGGATGATGCAGGCCTTCGCCGAGGGCTTTGACATCCTCAAGACCAAGTCTTCGGACATCCTGCCGGAAGATCAGCGCTTCGACCTCAACGTGGCGGACATCGCCGAAGTCTGGCGTCGCGGCAGCGTGGTGTCCTCCTGGCTGCTGGACCTGACCGCCGATGCCCTGGCCGGCGATCCGAAGCTTGACGGTTTTTCCGGTGCCGTGGCCGACAGTGGCGAAGGGCGCTGGACCATCGAAGCGGCCATGGAACAGGCGGTGCCGGTTCCGGTGCTGTCCAACTCGTTGTTCTCCCGCTACCGTTCCCGCGGCCAGGGCACCTACGGCGACAAACTGCTGTCAGCCATGCGCTTCGGCTTTGGCGGCCATGTGGAGACCGGTAAGAAATGACCTCTACGCGAAAGAAGTCCAAGGCGTTGCCTGCGCCGCCGACCACGCTGTTCCTGTTCGGCGCCCGCGGTGATCTGGTCAAGCGCCTGCTGACTCCGGCGCTGTACAACCTGAGCCGCGACGGCTTGCTGGATGAGGGGCTGCGGATTGTCGGCGTCGACCACAACGCGGTGAGCGACGCTGAGTTCGCCACCTTGCTGGAAGACTTCCTTCGCGATGAAGTGCTCAACAAACAAGGCCAGGGGGCGTCCGTGGACGCCGCCGTCTGGGCCCGCCTGACCCGTGGCATCAGCTACGTCCAGGGCGACTTCCTCGACGACTCCACCTATGCCGAACTGGCGGCGCGGATTGCCGCCAGCGGCACCGGCAACGCGGTGTTCTACCTGGCCACGGCGCCGCGCTTCTTCAGTGAAGTGGTGCAGCGCCTGGGGGCTTCGGGGTTGCTG
>NZ_MOAK01000053.1:42464-55953 GCF_003732485.1 Pseudomonas protegens | reverse complement strand
TCTGCAGACCGCCGAGGCCCTCAATGCCTGCTTGCTCAAGGTCATGAGCGAGAAACAGATCTATCGCATCGACCATTATCTGGGCAAGGAAACGGTCCAGAACATCCTGGTCAGCCGTTTTTCCAACAGCCTGTTCGAGGCGTTCTGGAACAACCATTACATCGACCACGTGCAGATCACCGCGGCGGAAACCGTCGGGGTCGAAACCCGTGGCAGCTTTTATGAACACACCGGCGCCCTGCGGGACATGGTGCCCAACCACCTGTTCCAACTCCTGGCGATGGTGGCCATGGAGCCTCCAGCGGCCTTTGGCGCCGATGCAGTGCGCGGCGAGAAGGCCAAGGTGGTGGGGGCGATCCGCCCCTGGTCACTGGAGGAGGCCCGGGCCAACTCGGTGCGCGGCCAGTACCGCGCCGCCGAAGTGGCGGGCAGGGCCCTGGCGGGTTACCGCGAAGAGGCCAATGTCGCGCCGGACAGCAATACCGAAACCTATGTCGCGCTGAAAGTGATGATCGACAACTGGCGCTGGGTCGGGGTGCCGTTCTACCTGCGCACCGGCAAGCGCATGAGCGTGCGTGATACCGAAATCGTCATCTGCTTCAAACCGGCACCCTACGCGCAGTTTCGCGATACCGAAGTCGATCGACTGTCACCGACCTACCTGCGGATCCAGATCCAGCCCAACGAAGGCATGTGGTTCGACCTGCTGGCGAAAAAGCCCGGGCCCAGCCTGGACATGGCCAATATCGAACTGGGCTTCGCCTATCGGGATTTCTTCGAAATGCAGCCGTCCACCGGCTACGAGACGCTGATCTACGACTGCCTGGTCGGTGACCAGACGCTGTTTCAGCGGGCGGACAATATCGAGAACGGGTGGCGCGCCGTGCAGCCCTTCCTTGATGCCTGGAAGCAGGATGCGACGGTGCAGACCTACCCTGCGGGTGAGGATGGCCCGGATGCCGGTGATGAGCTGCTGGCCCGGGATGGTCGCGTCTGGCACGCCCTCGGGTGACGGGGGCAAGGTGCGGCCCATCGCGTTACTGCTCAGCGATATGGACGGCACCCTGTTGCACCCGGGTCACTGCGTCAGCCTTCGAAACACCCTCCAGCGTTACAACCAGTAACTCACCGCGTACCAGCCCAGCAGGCCCATCACCACGGTGTAGGGCAGGGCCATCCACACCATCCGGCCATAGGACAGGCGCACCAGCGGTGCAATCGCCGAGGTCAGCAGAAACAGGAAGGCGGCCTGGCCATTGGGGGTGGCGACGCTGGGCAGGTTGGTGCCGGTGTTGATGGCGATCGCCAGGGTCTCGAAGTGTTCGCGACTCATCTGCCCGGAGACAAAGGCCTGTTTCACTTCGGTGATGTAGATGGTGGCGACGAACACGTTGTCGCTGATGGCCGACAGCAGGCCATTGGCAATGAACAGCATGCCCGGCTGCTGGTCCTCCGGCAGCGCCAGCACCCACTGGATCAGCGGCACGAACAGCTGTTGCTGGTGAATCACCGCCACCACGGCAAAGAACACCACCAGCAGGGCGGTGAAGGGCATGGCGTCCTTGAAGGCGTTGCCCAGCCGGTGTTCGTCGGTAATTCCGGTGAAGGCGGTGATCAGTACAATCACCAACAGGCCGATCAGCCCGACTTCCGCGACGTGCAGGGCCAGGCCGACAATCAGGATCAGCGCCGCCAGCCCCTGGACCAGCAAGGCCGCCCGTTGCCGTGCGGTGCGCTGGGCGTCGTCTTCGGCGGCGTAGTTGGCCAGTACCTGGCGCACGTTGTCCGGCAGCAAGGTGCCGTAGCCAAACCAGCGCAGTTTTTCCAGGAGCACACAGGTCACCAGCCCGGCGGCCAGTACCGGCAGGGAAACCGGCGCCACCTTGTGGAAGAACTCGGCGAAGTGCCAGCCCATTTCATGGCCGATCAACAGGTTCTGCGGCTCGCCCACCAGAGTGCACACGCCCCCCAGTGCCGTGCCCACGGCGCCGTGCATCAGCAGGCTGCGCAGAAAGGCGCGGAACTGCTCCAGGTCGTCGTGGTGCAGGGAAGGCAGATGCTGATCATCGCCATAGGCGCTGTCCTGGCGCGGATCATTGCCGGAGGCCACCCGGTGGTACACCGAGTAGAAGCCCACGGCGGCACTGATGATCACTGCGGTCACGGTCAGGGCGTCGAGAAAGGCCGAGAGGAAGGCTGAGAGAAAGCAGAACAGCAGCCCCAGCAGCGCCTTGGACCGTACCCCCAGCAGCAGACGGGAGAACAGGAACAGCAGCAGTTCTTTCATGAAATAGATCCCGGCCACCATGAACATCAGCAGCAGGATCACCGGGAAGTTGTGCACCAGCTCGTCGTACAACGCCTGGGGCGTGGCCATGCCCAGCAAGAGCGCTTGCACCAACAGCAGACCGCCGGGCATCAAGGGATAGCACTTGAGGGCCATGGCCAGGGTGAAGATGAACTCGATCACCAGGCACCAGCCGGCCGCTGCCGGGCTGACACAGAAGAACAACAGGGGATTGAGCAGCAGGAAGGCGATAATGCTTGCCTTGTACCAGCGGGGTGATTGGCCGAGAAAATTGTGCGCGAACGCCTGGGCCATTGAGCCGGACATGGGCTGCTCCTAGTAGTGAGAAGCGCGCAACTTGCCGCAAGCCGGATCGAGAATCAAGAATCCATGAAATCTTTTGCCACAATCTCCCCCACCTGTAGGAGCTAGCTTGCTGGCGAAGGCGACCTCAAGGGCGATGCCGTCGTAAGTGCCTGTTCGCCGGCAAGCCGGCTCCTGCGGTGGGTGGTGTTGCGGCCAGCTCTTGTAGAAGCCAGCTTGCTGGCGAAGGCGACCTCAAGGGCGATGCCGTCGTAAGTGCCTGTTCGCCGGCAAGCCGGCTCCTACGGTGGGTGGTGTTGCGGCCAGCTCTTGTAGGAGCCAGCTTGCTGGCGAAGGCGACCTCAAGGGTGATGCCGTCGTGAGGGCCTGTTCGCCGGCAAGCCGGCTCCTACGGTCAGGTGGTGCGTTTGGCAACCAGGGTCAGGATGTCGTAGCTGGCCACCAGTTCACCCAGTTGATTGGTCACTTCCACGTCCCAGGCCACCACCCCTTGCGGGGTGCCCTGGGGGCTTTGTTTGCCCTGGTCGATCTTGCGCTTGCAGGTCAGGCGTGCCTGCAGGGTGTCGCCAATGCCCACCGGGCTGATGAAGCGCAGGGTATCCAGGCCATAGTTGGCCAGCACCGGGCCCGGCGCCGGGGACACGAACAGCCCGGCCGCCGCCGAGAGCACGAAGTAGCCGTGGGCAATGCGCTTGCCGAACTGCGACTCCTTGGCGGCGATTTCGTCGAAGTGCATATAGAAGTGGTCCCCCGACAGGCACCCGAAGTTCACCAGGTCGGCCTCGGTGACAGTGCGGCGGTGGGTCAGCAGGGACTCGCCGATCCGCAGGTCCTGGAAGTGACGGCGAAACGGGTGGACCTGCGTCTCGATGACCTTGGCGCCGCGCACGTGTTCGCCGGTTACCGCGGCCAACATGCTCGGGGAACCCTGGACGGCCGCACGCTGCAGGTAGTGCTTGACCGCCCGCAGGCCGCCCAGCTCTTCGCCGCCACCGGCGCGGCCCGGGCCACCATGCTTGAGTTGCGGCAGCGGCGAACCGTGGCCAGTGGATTCGCCGGCGCACTCGCGGTCCAGCACCAGCAGCCGGCCATGCCAGGCCGCGGCCCGGGGAATGACCTGTGCGGCGATGGCCGGGTCCTTGGTCACCAGGCTGGCCACCAGGCTGCCCTTGCCGCGAGCGGCCAGGTCCAGGGCCTGGTCCAGATCGTCGTAGCCCATCAAGGTGCTGACCGGGCCAAAGGCCTCGATATCGTGGGCACCACCCTGTGCCAGGGGATCACGGGACAGCAGCAGTGTCGGGGCAAAGAACGCGCCCTGGCTGACATTTTCGCCCCGGGGTTCGAAGCCGTCCCGGGCGCCGAACAGCAGGTCGCTGCTGTGCAGCAGGCTTTCCAGGCGCTCGGTCACGTCCCGCTGCTGCTCATGGGAGGCCAGGGGGCCCATGCGCACGCCTTCCATCGACGGATCGCCCACCACCACCCTGGACAGGCGCTCGCGCAATCCGGTGGCCACGGCATCCAGATATTTTTCCGGGACTATGGCACGGCGGATGGCGGTGCATTTCTGACCGGCCTTGACCGTCATTTCCCGCACCACTTCCTTGATGAACAGCTCGAACTCCGGGTCGTCCGGGGTTACGTCGGGCGCCAGGATCGCGCAGTTCAGGGAGTCGGCTTCGGCATTGAAGGGCACCGAGTGGCGGATCAGGTTGGGGTTGGATCGCAGTTTGCCGGCGGTGACGGCGGAACCGGTGAACGTCACCAGGTCCTGGCCTTGCAAGCGATCCAGGAGGTCGCCGGTACTGCCTATCACCAATTGCAGGCTGCCTTCGGGAAGCAGGCCTGACTCATCCATCAGGCGTACCACGGCTTCGGTCAGGTAGCTGGTGGCGCTGGCGGGTTTGACGATGCATGGCATGCCGGCGAGGAAGCAAGGGGCGAACTTCTCCAGCATGCCCCAGATGGGAAAGTTGAACGCGTTGATGTGCACCGCCACGCCGCCACGGGGTACCAGGACATGGGTGCCGGCAAAGCTGCCGAGCTTGCTCAGGGACTGTGCCGGGCCTTCATGCAGCAGGTTGCCCGACGGCAGTTCCCTGGCGCCGAGTCCGGCGTAGCTGAACAGGGTGCTGTTGCCGCCTTCGATATCGATCCAGCTGTCGGCCCGGGTCGCGCCGCTGTGGTGGGACAGGGCGTACAGCTGCTCCTTGCGTTCGCTGAGGTACAGCGCCAGGGCCTTGAGACGCTGGGCCCGCTGCTGGAAATCCAGGGCCAGCAAGGTGCGGCCACCCTGTTGGCGCCCGTGCTCCAGGGCCTCGGCGAAGTCCAGGAGTTCTTCGTGGGTGCGGGCCACTTCATGGCCGTCGATGGCGCTGCGCAGTGCCTGGGCCGGGTGTTGGCCAATCCAGCGGCCGGCGATAAAGCTTTGCAGGGTAGGAGACTGTGGCATGGAAGAACGCTCCGAACGGTGAATTAAGGCCGGCGCGGATTGCTCCGTGCCGGTGGGTGGACTCAGTGATGGCGGGTGCCGGAGGCGCCGATGCCAATCCGGGATCTTCGTGAGGGCAGGGTTCAGAGCTGGTCGAAGTCCAGCACCACCTTGTCGCTGACCGGGAACGACTGGCAGGAAAGGACGTAGCCGGCCGCCACTTCGTAGTCTTCCAGCGCGTGGTTGCTGTCCATTTCCACTTCACCTTCGATGACCTTGCATTTACAGGTGGAGCAGACTCCGGCCTTGCACGAATAGGGCAGTTCGGCGCCTTGGGCGTTGCCGGCGTCCAGCAGGCTCAGGCTGTTGCGCGGCAGGTCGAAGGCCAGGGCCCGGCCATCGCTGATCACGGTGACCTGGCTGACCTGGGCATCCAGCGCCCGGGCGGCTTCACGGGCCTGGCGTTTGTGTCCGTCGCCGACTGCATGAAACAGCTCGAAGTGGATTCGCTCGGCGTCCATGCCCGCGGCCTTGAGGCTGTCGCGCACGCTCTCGGTCATGGCCTGGGGGCCACAGATGAAGGCTGCGTCCAACTGCCGGACGTCGAGCCAGCGGGAGAACAGCTGCTGGCACTTTTCCGGGTTGATACGGCCGTTATAGAGGTCGATGTCCTGCTGTTCGCGGCTGAAGACGAACACCAGGTTGAGGCGTTGCAGGTAGCGGTTCTTCAAGTCCTCCAGTTGTTCGCGAAACAGCGCCGAGGCGCTGGAGCGGTTGCCGTAGAGCAAGGTGATACGGCTCAGGGGCTCGGTTTCCAGGGTGCTCTTGATGATCGACAGGATCGGCGTGATGCCGCTGCCTGCGGCCACCGCCAGGTAATGACCGCGACGCTGGGGATCGAGCTCTACATGGAAACGCCCGGCGGGGGGCATCACTTCGAGAAACTGTCCGGCTTGCAGCCGTTCATTGGCGAAGGCGGAGAAGCGTCCGCCATTCACGCGCTTCACCGCGATGCGCAGTTCACCGTCATTGACCCCGGTGCAAATGGAATAGGAGCGGCGCACTTCCTCGCCATCCAGTTCGGTGCGCAGTACCAGGTGCTGGCCCTGGGTGAAGTGAAACTGCTGTTGCAGGTGCTGGGGAATCTCGAAGGCGATGGACACCGCGTCGCGGGTTTCGCTGCGTACGTCCTTGATGGTCAGGCGGTGGAACTGGCTCATGGCGGTTCTCCTCTGAGACGGCGAGCGGCTCAGATGCATTTGAAGTAGTCGAAGGGCTCCAGGCAGTCACGGCAGCGATACAGGGCCTTGCACGCGGTGGAACCAAACTCGCTGAGGCGTTCGCTGTGGGCACTGCCGCACTGCGGGCAGTGCACCGCAGGCGCTTCCCCCAGCAGGCTGCGCTTGCTGCTGCCCGAAGGTGGCGCGATGCCGTAGGCCTGCAGGCGCTGGCGGCCACGCTCGGTGATCCAGTCGGTGGTCCAGGCCGGGGTCAGCTGGCGCAATAGCCTGGGGGCCTTGAAGCCCGCCTGTTCCAGGGCCTGGCGAATGTCGCTCTCGATCACTTCCGTGGCCGGGCAGCCGGAATAGGTCGGAGTGACCGACACCCGCAGGTGGCCCTGCTGCCAGCCGAGGTCGCGAACGATGCCCAGGTCCAGCACGCTGACCACCGGCACCTCGGGGTCCATCACCCGATCCAGGGTGGCCCAGGCCAGGTCCAGGTCCCCAGGCTGCACCGGCCGCGCGCCCTGGTCGCTGCCGATCAACTCACCAGACCGCATCGGGGTAGGCTCGGGGCAGTGATTGCATCTGCGCCAACAGCAGGCCCAGGTGTTCGCTGTGCAGGCCCCGGCGCGGGTCCAGGTAGAAATGGCTGGGGGCCTCGGGCACGGGCAGGGTCGCCCGGCAGAACACGGCTTCTACGGTGGAGCGCCAGGCTTGGGCAACCCGGGCCGGGTCCGCCCACAGACCAGCCTGATGCAGCTGGATCTCGCAGGCGTGGTGCTCAATCAGCTCGCCGGTAAAGCGCCACAGCCGCGGGATCGCCTGCAGCATGCGCTGGTGGCTTTCTTCGGTGCCGTCCCCCAGGCGCTCGACCCATTCGCTGGAACGGCGCAGGTGATAGGTGACTTCCTTGAGCGCCTTGGCGGCGATTCCGGCAACGCGCGGGTCGCTGGACTGGCTCAGGCCCTGGAGGGTTTCCAGGTGCCAGGCGTCATAGAAGAACTGCTTGAGCATGGTGACCGCAAAATCACCGTTGGGCTGCTCCACCAGCAGCAGGTTGCGGTAGGCTCGCTCGTCCCGGCGGAATGCCAGATGGTCGGCGTCGCGCCCATCGGCCAGCAGTTCGGCGGCATAGTCCAGCCAGTTGCGGGCCTGGCCCACCAGGTCGAGGCCGACATTCATCAGCGCCAGTTCTTCTTCCAGGGCCGGCGCCCGGCCGCACCATTCGCACAGGCGCTGGCCCTGGATCAGGGCGCTGTCGCCCAGGCGCAGCAGGTGGTCGATCAGATCGTTTGCAGGGTTCATGGCCGGCCTCACATGTGTCCGACTTCGGGGGGCAGCTGATAAAAGCTGGCGTGGCGGTAGACCTTGTCGTCCGCAGGGTCGAACAGCGGGTCCTTGTCATCGGGGGAGGAGGCGACTATCTGCGCCGAGGGCACCACCCACAGGCTGACGCCTTCGCTGCGCCGGGTGTACAGGTCCCGGGCGTTGTTCATGGCCATGGCGTCGTCGGCGGCATGCACGCTGCCGACATGCTTGTGATTGAGGCCGTGCTTGCTGCGCACGAAGACTTCGTAAAGGGTCCATTCAGACATTGCATTGACTCCGAATCAGGCTGGGCGCGCGCTCAGGCGGCGTTCTTGTTGGCTTTCTTCTGTGCATGGGCCACGGCGGCGGCCCGTACCCAGGCGCCGTCGTCGATGGCGTTGCGGCGAGTCTCCAGGCGTTCCTGATTGCACGGGCCGTTGCCCTTGAGCACCTCGTAGAACTCTTGCCACTGGATTTCGCCGAAGTCGTAATGGCCGCGCTCGGCGTTCCATTTCAGCTCCGGGTCGGGGCAGGTGCAGCCCAGCAGCTCCAATTGCGGGATGGTCTGGTCGATGAAGCGCTGGCGCAGTTCGTCATTGCTCTGGCGCTTGATTTTCCAGGCCATGGACTGGGCGCTGTTGGGGGAGTGTTCGTCGCTGGGGCCGAACATCATCAGGGCCGGCCACCAGAGACGGTTGATGGCGTCCTGGACCATTTCCCGTTGTGCCTGGTTGCCCTCGCGCATCATGGTCAGGAGGATTTCGTAGCCCTGGCGCTGGTGGAAGCTCTCTTCCTTGCAAATACGCACCATGGCCCGGGAGTAGGGGCCGTAGGAGGTGCGTTGCAGCACCACCTGATTGACGATAGCGGCGCCGTCCACCAGCCAGCCCACGGCGCCCATGTCGGCCCAGTTCAGGGTTGGATAGTTGAAGATGCTGGAGTACTTGGCCCGGCCGCTGTGGAGTTTGGCGACTTCTTCGTCGCGATCGGCGCCGAGGGTTTCCATGGCGCTGTAGAGGTACAGGCCGTGACCGGCTTCGTCCTGGATCTTGGCCATCAGTTGCAGCTTGCGCTTGAGGGTCGGCGCGCGGGTGACCCAGTTGCCTTCGGGCAGCATGCCGACGATTTCCGAGTGGGCGTGCTGGGAAATCTGCCGGATCAGGGTCTGGCGGTAGGCATCGGGCATCCAGTTCTTGGCCTCGATCTTGATTTCCCCGTCGATTTTTTCCTGGAAGGTGCGCTCCTGCTCGGACATTTCTGCCAGCGGCTTGATGCGCTTGACCCCCGTCTCTACCAGCTGTGCGTACATGCAGTGTCTCCCGGGTTGCAGGTGTGGGTGAGGCTGTGAATGTTTATATGTGATACATAAATAAATATCAAACACAAAATATCGTGTCATGTTTTGTTTCTGTATCGCTTTGCCTCAATGCCCGAATGACAGACGAAAAAAAGCCCCGTCATCACGGGGCTCCAATGCTTGTGCTAAAGCTATTTGCGGCTGTCGACCACCCGGCAGGCCTTGCCTTCGGAGCGCTTGATGCTGAAAGGGGGCTGTAAAACGATACGCGAGCTGATACCGATATGGGTTTTTATGTGGCGACTCAGTTCGCTGCAGATGGCCCTTTGCTGCTCATCCCCCAGTTGCTGGTGCTCGCTCTTGAGCTCGACGTGGATGTCGACGCTGTCGAGGTTGCCGTGGCGATACAGGTGGATCTCGTAACAGGGGGCCAGGTGTGCGGCTTTGAGCACTTGCTCCTCCACCTGGGTCGGAAACACATTGACCCCGCGAATGATCAGCATGTCGTCGCTGCGCCCGGTGATCTTGTCGATGCGCCGCATGGGCCGCGCCGTGCCCGGCAGCAGGCGGGTCAGGTCGCGGGTGCGGTAGCGGATCATCGGCAGCGCCTCCTTGGTCAGGGAGGTGAGCACCAGCTCGCCCATTTCTCCATCGGGCAGCACCTGACCGGTCAGCGGGTCGATGATCTCGGGGTAGAAATGGTCCTCCCAGAGGGTCGGTCCGTCGCGGGTCTCGGCGCATTCCATGGCCACTCCCGGGCCGATGATCTCCGACAACCCGTAGATATCGAGGGCTTTGATACCCAGGCGCTGTTCGATGGCGTCGCGCAGTTCGTCGGTCCAGGGTTCGGCACCGAAGATTCCCAGGCGCAGGGCCAGCTTGTGGGGATCGAGGCCCTGGCGTTCGATCTCGTCGGCGATGTTGAGCATGTAGGACGGCGTGACCATGATGATGTCCGGCTGGAAATCCTTGATCAGTTGCACCTGTTTCTCGGTCTGGCCGCCGGACATGGGAATCACGGTGCACCCCAGGCGTTCGGCACCGTAGTGCGCCCCCAGGCCACCAGTGAACAGGCCGTAGCCATAGGACACATGCACCTTGTCTCCGGGCCGGCCGCCGGCCGCGCGGATCGACCGGGCCACCACCTGGGCCCAGGTGTCGATGTCGTTGCGGGTATAGCCCACCACCGTGGGTTTGCCGGTGGTGCCGCTGGAGGCATGCAGGCGCACCACCTCCTGCATGGGCACCGCAAACATGCCGTAGGGGTAGTTGTCCCGCAGGTCGGACTTGGTGGTGAAGGGCAGTAGTGCAAGGTCCTCCAGGCGCTGGATGTCCTGGGGATGCACGCCCTGGGCGTCGAAGCGCTGGCGATACAGGGGAACCTTGGCGTAGGCGTGGTTCAGGCTCCAGCGCAGGCGCTCCAGCTGATGCTGGCGCAAGTGGTCGATGCTGGCGGTTTCCATCGGGTCCAGCGGCGCTTCGGGCACGGTTCTGGTAATCGGCATGTTCATGGTTTCACTCGTATTGTTGTTGTCTTTCAACCCGCCACTGCGGGTTCTGAGTGCATGACCCGGGAGAGGCACGGATGGCTCCCGGGAGAGTCCTGCAGGCGCGGGTTAGCGCCTCTGGATGATCAGGGTGATGCCCGTGCCCCGGCACCGACTGCGGCAATCTCTGCGATACGGGGCAGCGGGGCCATTTCAGCGTCCCTTGAACACGGGAGCGCGTTTCTCCATGAAGGCGCTGACGCCTTCTCGGTAGTCGTCGCTGCGCCCCGCCAGGCGCTGCAGGTCGCGCTCCAGCTCCAGTTGCTGATCGAAGCTGTTGTGCAGGCTGGCATTCAGGCTGCGTTTGATCAGCGCCAGGCCATAGGTGGGTTGGGTCGCCAGGTGCCGGGCCAGGCTCAGGGCTTCATCGCGCAGCAAGGCATCGTCCACGCACTGGTAGATCAACCCCCATTGCTCGGCCTGTTCGGCGCTCAGACGGTTGCCGAGCAGGGCCAGGGCCTTGGCCCGGGCCATGCCCACCAGACGTGGCAGCAGCCAGGTGCCGCCGGAATCGGGAATCAGCCCGAGTTTGCAGAAGGCCTGGATAAAGCTCGCGGAGCGCGCCGCCAGCACCAGGTCGCAGGCCAGGGGCAGGTTGGCACCGGCGCCGGCGGCCACGCCATTGACCGCACAGATCACTGGCAGCGGCAGGTCGCGCAGCTCGCGCACCAACGGGTTGTAGAACTGTTCGATGGATTGCCCCAAGTCAGGCGCTGCGTCGCCGGGTGCGACGTTGCGCTCGCCCAGGTCCTGCCCCGCGCAGAAACCGCGGCCTTCGCCGGTCAGGAGCAGGACCCGCACCTCGGGGTTGTTGCGCACGTGCTTGAGGGCCGCTTGCACCTCGCCATGCATCTGCGGGTTGAAACTGTTGAGCTGTTCGGGACGGTTGAGGCTGAGGAGGGCGACGCCCTCGCTGATGGAGAACAGGATGGTGGCGAAGTTCATGATCGGGACGCTCTGTGCTGGGTCGAAGGAGGAGGGCCGCGTTGGGCAGGCCTCAGTGGTCCGCGAATTTTGCCGGGCGTTTTTTCTGGAATGCGGCAATGCCTTTCCGGCGTTCACAGGTGCCGGAGAACAGAGCGAACGCATGGTGCTCGACGCACAGGCCGCCGCTCAGGGTTTCGGCTGCAAGGTATTGAGGCATGGTGGATGTCCTCGGAGTGATACGGCCGTTTGCCGGCTCGATTGTCGGATCGGCCCGGGAGCCGGTTTTCGCCGAGTATATCGCTAACGCGATACAAAAAATCAAGATCAAAATATAATTAATGTGTCCTATTTTTTTGCTCTCGACTGCGACCTGTTCGGGACGGAAGGTCGACTTGATGCTGCGTTGGACCCTTGATTCATGCCGCATCCGTTATGGTTTGCGGGTTGTGGTGTTTGTGGCGGAGGAGGCCAGTGCTTTGGAGGGCTGTTGTATGCTGAGAATAATCTGATACAAGATGCCGTCCACGTTGTATCGGTATCCAGGGTTGGGTGGCGTCATGCATTATCGGCGACGTATTCGCGGGTAAGTGGAACGCTTCCCGGCCGCTCCAACAACAGCAGCTCCTGCTGATCAGAGAGAGAAACAGCATGACGTGCTACAGCCTTGACGGATTGACTCCGGTGGTCGATCCCAGTGCCTATGTCCACCCTTCGGCGGTGCTGATTGGCGATGTGATTGTCGGCCCCCACTGCTATGTCGGCCCCCTGGCCAGCCTGCGGGGGGATTTCGGCCGGATTGTCCTCGAAGAGGGGGCCAATCTGCAGGACACCTGCGTCATGCACGGCTTCCCCGATAGCGACACGGTGGTGGAGCGCAATGGTCATATCGGTCATGGCGCTGTGTTGCACGGCTGCCGGATTGGCGCCGATGCGCTGGTGGGCATGAATGCGGTGGTGATGGACAACGCCTTTATTGCGCCACGCTCCTTCGTCTCGGCGGCAGCGTTGGTCAAGGCCGGCTTTGAATGCGCACCGCAATCGCTGGTCATGGGCGCGCCGGCGCGGGTCACGCGACAGTTGAGCGACGAGGAAGTGGCCTGGAAACTGGCCGGCACCCGGGAGTACCAGCACTTGACCCGTCGCTGCCTGGAGCAGATGCAAGTCTGTGAGCCGCTGTCGCGGGTCGAGGCCGACCGGCGGCGAATCGCTGATGTCGGCTTTCGTCCCAAGGCCTCCCAATGAGCACGCCGGGCCGTTGCGACGGCCTGAAACCGGCTATATTCCTTCCTTTTTTTTCGGTACGTCCATGTCGTCCCTAGCGCCACTGAATCACCTGATCAAACGCTTTCAGGAGCAGACCCCGATCCGCGCCAGTTCGCTGATCATCACCCTGTACGGCGATGCCATCGAGCCCCATGGCGGTACCGTCTGGCTGGGCAGCCTGATTCAACTGCTGGAGCCCATGGGGATCAACGAACGGCTGATCCGCACCTCGATCTTCCGCCTGAGCAAGGAAGGCTGGCTGACTGCCGAAAAGGTCGGTCGCCGCAGTTACTACAGCCTGACCCTGGCCGGTCGACGTCGTTTCGACAAGGCCTTCAAGCGGGTCTATAGCGCCGGCGTGCCGGCCTGGGACGGCTCCTGGTGCCTGGTGACGCTCGGGCAACTGCAGCCGGAGTTACGCAAGCAAGTGCGTGAAGAGTTGGAGTGGCAAGGGTTTGCCGCGATGTCGCCGCTGATGCTGGCATGCCCGCGCAGCGATCGCGCCGATATCAATGCCACCTTGCTGGAGCTTGGCGCTCAGGACGACACCATCGTCTTTGCCACCACGCCCGAGGATGCGCTCGGTTCCAGGGCCCTGCGCCAGCAAGTGCGCGAGAGCTGGAACATTGATGAGCTGGCGGCCCATTACAGTGAGTTCATTCAACTGTTTCGCCCCCTCTGGCAGGCCCTGCGGGAGCAGGAGCAACTGCAACCGTCCGACTGTTTCCTGGCCCGCCTGCTGCTGATTCATGAGTACCGCAAGCTGTTGCTGCGCGACCCGCAACTGCCGGACGAACTGCTTCCCGGCGATTGGGAGGGCCGCGCCGCACGCCAGCTGTGTCGCAACATTTATCGCTTGATCCAGGCCAAGGCCGAGGAGTGGCT
>NZ_MOAK01000053.1:37149-42454 GCF_003732485.1 Pseudomonas protegens | reverse complement strand
CGCCAGCTGTGTCGCAACATTTATCGCTTGATCCAGGCCAAGGCCGAGGAGTGGCTGGCCACGGCCCTGGAGAGTGCCGATGGTCCGCTACCGGATGTGGGTGAGAGCTTCTATCGGCGCTTCGGCGGATTGCTCTGATTTAAATAATCATTGACCGTGGAATTTGTCCTGTTCTAGGGTCGCCAGAGTCCGCTGGGCAACTAAGTTTTGAATGTTTCAGGGTTGTTGCAGTTGGATGAAGTTCAGGTGATTGGCAGTAAGGAGTGCACGGCCGGGAGGGAGTATTCGGTCTTGCAGGGAAAGCAGATAGATAAAGGACTTATCAATGAGATCGATACGCAAGGTGGCAGTTCTACTGTGTTTGGCGGGTATGTTCATTACTGGCGGGAGTCTGGCCGGCGCCTCGCAACTTGTTCCGGCGCTGGGGCTGGCCAATGATCAATATGCCAAGTCGCCGGGGCCCTACAAGGTAACTACCAATGCGGTCCTGAGTGATTGTCGTGGCTTGTTGGGGGTGTTGGCGAAGATCATGCTGCTGGACAACAGCGTTCAATGTAACTCGTCCTTTCCATATGGTTTCTCCAGTCCGATTTCCACCAGCGTTTATTACCCGAGCAATATAAAAAACCTGGACAAGTTGCCGGTGGTCAACTTTGTTGGCGGCATCCTTTCCAATCAGGGGCAATACACCGATATGCTGAGGCTGTGGGCGAGTTACGGCTTTATCGTGATCGTCTCCTCCGACTTCATCAATACCGCGCCCACCATGCATGTACTCGGCGCTCTTGAGTTGAGCAAGCTCAACCAGGACCCAACCTCACCGTTGTTCGGCAAGGTCGACCTGTCCCGCACCATAGTGGCGGGGCATTCCGCCGGCGGCGGGGCATCGATCCTGTCGTCGAGTCTGTTGCCTGGCACTTTGAAGGACATCGATCCACAGCTGCGCTACATCGGCTCGCTGCCCATCGAGCCCGGCCCCATAGGCCTTGGCTCCACCGTCAAGACTCCGACCCTGGTACTTACCGGGGCCGCGGATGTGGTGGTGCCGGCCTGGGCCTGGCCACGGCTCTGGCAGGGCGGGTTGATCAAGGCGGTGCCGGGATGGAGTGCCACGGCCCATAACGCCACCCATTTCAGCCCGGTGCGAAGTGTCCGGGAAAACGAGTTCGCCGGTATTACAACGGCCTGGATTCTATATCTTGGCAAGAATGATCCGGGGGCCAAGGAGTACTTTGTCGGTCCGGACTACAAACTCGCGCGGGACCCGCAGTTTATCCGGCTGGTATTCAATCCGTTGCGGGTTCAACGCAATGAAGTGGCGGACAATCTTCAATAGGGCCACGGGTCGATATTGTTCCCGGATCTGGTGGTCCATAGCGGCTTTGCAAACTCGGGTGTTTTATTCATAAAACATTCTTCTGCAACCTTGAGAGCATGGAGTGTTTGTGGCGCAGCAGGCCTGGGCAATATCGACTTGATGTAATTGCAATGGCAATGTCACTGCATTGTTACTTGAGATGAATACTTTTATTGCAGCGTCATATATCGCGCTGCAACCACAAGGATTCAATCACCCATGCCCAGTCTTTCACGCAGGAAGCTATTGCAAGCGGCCGCTATCGGTTCATTCTTTTCATCCTTGCCAGTGGCTATTCGCCAAGCCCTGGCAATACCGGCGAATAACCGTACGGGGACGATCAAGGACGTCGAACACGTAGTGATCCTGATGCAGGAAAATCGCTCTTTCGATCATTACTTCGGTACTTTTCCCGGGGTGCGGGGTTTCAGTGACCGCTTTACCATTCCGCTGCCCGGTCAGCGCGAGGTCTGGGAACAACAGGGCAAGGGCCGGTTGGTGATGCCGTATCACCTGGACAGCACCAAAGGCAACGCCCAGCGCGTCAGTGGCACGCCCCACTCGTGGGCCGATGCTCATGCGGCCTGGGGCAACGGCCGCCTGAGTGCCTGGCCGACCCACAAGACCACCACGTCCATGGGCTACTACCGTGAGCAAGAATTGCCGTTCCAGTTCGCCCTGGCCAACACCTTCACCCTGTGCGACGCCTACCACTGCTCGGTGCACGCCGGCACCAACCCCAATCGGCTGTTTCTCTGGACCGGTTGCAACGGCCCGACAGCGGCAAAGGTCGCTGCGGTGGTCAACGAATGGGATGGTCCGGGCGCGGTAAACGTCGGCTACAGCTGGAAGACCTATCCTGAACGCCTGGAAGAGCAGGGCATCAGCTGGAAGGTCTACCAGCACCTGCCGGACAATTTTGGCGACAATCCCCTGGCCGGCTTCCGTCAGTACCGCGCCGCCAGCGTCCAGGTGGGCAATCCGGCCCAGCCGCCCAAGGACTTCAATGCCTTTGTGCCCTATAGCGATGCCTTGAACGCCGTCGCTCCGTTGTACAAGGGCAATGGCAATACCCTGCCGGCCAGCAGCGGCAGCAATCTGGAGACCATCATTGGTGGGTTTCGCAATGACGTGCAGGCCGGCAAGTTGCCCCAGGTCAGCTGGATCGTTGCGCCGGCCGCCTATTCCGAGCATCCAGGCCCATCGAGTCCGGTTCAGGGCGGCTGGTTCACTCAGGAGATTCTCCTGGCGCTGACCAGCAATCCCGAGGTCTGGAGCAAGACCGTGCTGTTGCTGACCTACGATGAAAACGATGGTTTCTTCGACCATATGCCGTCGCCATCGGCACCTTCACAGCGCCAGGATGGCAGCTTTGCCGGCAAGTCCACGCTGGGTTTCGACAGTGAACTGTTCAAGCATCCGGCGCCCCCCGGCTCGACCCAGCAACCACTGCCCGATGGCGGCGTGTATGGCCCTGGACCGCGAGTACCGATGCTGGTGCTGGCGCCCTGGAGCCGGGGAGGCTGGGTCAACTCCCAGGTGTTCGATCACACCTCGGTGCTGCAATTTCTGGAGAAGCGTTTTGGCGTGCGCGAGCCCAATATCAGTGCATGGCGGCGTGCGGTATGTGGCGACCTGACGTCGGCATTGAATTTCGTCGACCCCAACCATGAGCCGTTGCCTGCACTGCAGACCACCACCCGGCAGGCCGCCGACGGTTTGCGCCAGCGCCAGGAGAAACTGCTTCAGGTGCCGGTGCCATTGGCCAGCCAGCAGTTGCCACCGCACCAGCCGCGGCTGGCCCGCCCCTCACGGGCATTGCCTTATCGTCTGCATGTCGACAGCCAGGTGGACCCCAAGGCCAAGACGTTGTCTCTGAGCCTGCAGAACACCGGCGGGCAGGGCGCAGTGTTCCATGTCTATGACGGCCTGCACCTGAGCGATATTCCGCGTCGTTACACAGTGGAGGCCGGCAAGGCGCTGCAGGACAGCTGGCCGGTGGTGGAGCGCTATCAGCTGTGGGTATTGGGTCCCAATGGCTTCCACCGCAGCTTCAGCGGCCAACTGCAACAGCCCCAGCCGGAGCTGTTGGTGACGTCCAGCAATAACCAACTGCAGTTCACCCTGAGCAATCCGGGTACGCGTGGGGTATCGGTCACTATCGATCGCTGCCCTTATACCCAACAGGGACCCTGGACCCTGGCCGTGCCTGGGGGAGCAGAGGTACGCCAGGTCTTTGCCTGTGAGTCCAGCGGTGGCTGGTATGACTTGACCCTGCGCAGTGACGCAGGCTGGTTGCGCCGGGTGGCCGGACGGTTGGAAACCGGGGCGCACAGCATCAGTGACCCACTGATGGGGCGGCCCTGAGAGGCCATCGGAGAGGCAAAGGGGACAACAGCTGGAAACAGCGAGGAGGTGGCGCTTCTGCAATAGCCAAAACAACCACTACCCTGAAGGTAAAAGTTGTAGCGAAGGGGAAATAGATAGCGTGCTTAGTTGTTTTGCTTAAATAGCGGATCACCTGTTCGGGTGATCCGCTAACAGCATCACTTACTTGGGCATGGCCCAGGACTGCAGGATATAACCTTCCTGGCTCAGTTCAGCGCGGGCTTGTTTGAGCAAGTCTTCCAGCTGGGCTGGATCGGCGTAGGCGCTGCTGGGAATCCGGGTTTGACCGATACGGGTACTGGTACGGTCGATGACGGTCAGGCTCAGCTCGCCGTTCCCGTCCTGTGGGGCCCAGGCCACGCATTGAAAAGGCTTGAATGCGCGGTCGGCGATCAAAAGTGCTTCGTTTCTACGGAGCGGGGCGTTCATGGGGTCTTCTCTCTATGTGCCCAATCAGATGATGTGCCGTCGGTTGGGCTTACCGTTCGGCTGGTCACTTGTACTGATGCACTGAGGTAGTGATCGGGTCACACTGAAAAACAAGTTTTTACAACTTTCGCGCATGAGCCCTGTGACAGAGCCCTTAGTTACGGGGTTTTTAAAAAACAACTGCGACAATCAGTCGCTCGCAGCGATGTTCTGGCAGTACCTTAGTTCCTTTGGGAAGCAGCGCTATAAGCAATTGATACATTCAGGCGTCAAGTTCTTGCTAATGTTACAGCCAGGTTTGCCAAACCACTGTTTCTAATAACTTTTCCCCTCTTGGCGCCAAGGAACAGTCATGCTCGAAGCTCCCGTGCAGCGCCGCTTGCTGGTGGTCGATCCCTGTGACGACTGTCATCGCCTGTTACCCGGTCTGCGCGCCATTGGCTGGGATGTAGATAGCTGTGACCTGGAGTCTGCCCGTGAGCGTTCCTGCGATGTCGGCTTGCTGCGCCTGCAACCCTTTCACCTGGAGCGCCCGGAAGCGGTCAAGGACCTGATCAGCCACAGCGGCACCGAGTGGATTGCGGTGCTGAGTCCGGAAGTCCTGCGCCTGCAAAAGGTCGGTGACTTTGTCTGCGAATGGTTTTTCGACTTCCATACCTTGCCGTTCGACGTATCCCGGGTTCAGGTGACGCTGGGCCGGGCCTTCGGCATGGCCCGCCTGAGGGGCCAGGGATCGATCCATGTGGACCAGCCCGAGCACGAGTTGCTGGGGAACAGCCGGCCGATCCGCGACCTGCGCAAGCTGCTGAGCAAACTGGCGCCCACCGAGTCGCCGGTACTGATCCGTGGCGAGAGCGGCACCGGCAAGGAGCTAGTGGCGCGTACCCTGCATCGCCAGTCCCAGCGTCACCACAAGCCCTTTGTGGCGATCAACTGCGGGGCGATTCCCGAACATCTGATCCAGTCCGAACTCTTCGGCCATGAAAAGGGCGCTTTTACCGGGGCGCACCAACGCAAGGTCGGGCGCATCGAGGCGGCCCATGGCGGCACCTTGTTCCTCGATGAGATCGGTGATTTGCCCCTGGAGCTGCAAGCCAATCTGCTGCGCTTCCTGCAGGAAAAGCACATCGA
>NZ_MOAK01000053.1:34456-37097 GCF_003732485.1 Pseudomonas protegens | reverse complement strand
GTGGGCGGCACCCAGCCGATACCCGTGGATGTACGGGTGCTGGCTGCGACCCACGTGGACCTGGAGGCGGCCATTACCAGCGGTCGCTTTCGTGAGGATCTGTATTACCGGTTGAACGTGCTGCAGGTGATCACGGCGCCGCTGCGTGAGCGTCACGGCGACCTGGGGATGCTGGCCAGCCACTTTGCCCACTTCTACAGCCAGGAAACCGGACGCCGGCCGCGCAGTTTCAGTGAGGACGCCCTGGTGGCCATGGGCAAGCATGACTGGCCGGGCAATGTCCGCGAGCTGGCCAACCGGGTGCGCCGAGGCCTGGTGCTGGCCGAGGGCCGGCAGATCCAGGCCAGTGATCTGGGGTTACAAGGCCTGCAGGCCCAGGATCTGCCCATGGGCACCCTGGAGGACTACAAGCACCGCGCCGAGCGTCAGGCTTTGTGCGACGTGCTCAACCGGCACAGCGACAACCTCAGCGTGGCTGCCCGGGTGCTGGGCATCTCCCGTCCGACTTTTTACCGTTTGCTGCACAAGCACCAGATCCGCTAGGGCGCAAGAAACGCCAAGGCCCGCTGCGATTGGGGAATCGCCGCGGGCCTTGGGGTTTCTTGCCGGTGGATCAGAAGTAGTAGGGGAATTTCAGGCTGAAGGTGAAGGCCGGAGCGTCCTCGGTCATGCCGATGGACAGGTTGGGGACAATGGTCAGGTTGTCGGTGGCCGCAATGGTCATGCCGACGTTGAAGTAACCGGCGTTGGCGTCACTGGAGACCACCGATTGCCAATCGCCACCGTCCTGCTTGAGTTTGCTTTTGCGCTGCACCAGGTCGGACACCGAGAAGGACATGCTCATCTTCTCGTTGAGGGCGAAGGCCACACCGGCGCCGATCTGGAAGCTGTCGCCCAGACGGACCTTGCCGGGGGTCTTGCTGCCAACCGTGGAACTGATGTCGTCGAACGATTCTTCCAGATTGTGGGTGTAGGCCAAGGTCCCGAACAGCACGGCTGGATCGAAGGTCTTGACCAGGGAGATCCCGGGGGTGACCGACCAGACGCCGTTACCGGTCGGCAGGCTTTCAGGTACGTACAGGTTGTTGTTGCCCGCGGATCGAACCAGCTTGATGCCAAACGGCTCCTTGCCGGTGGGTGCCTTGACTCGCAGGGTGGCCACGGCGTCGGGCCAGAACTCCGACTCGTCGAGGAACTTGTAGGCCACGCCGAAGTTCATGTCCCCCAATGTTGGGTCACGGGTCACCGATTCCTCGGTGGTCTGGGTGCCGGAACCGCCGCCGCCACCGGACTGGAAGGTGGATTCGCGGTACACCACGGGTGCGTTGATATCGAATTGCCAGCGGTTGTTGAGGTTGTAGCGAGCGGTCAGGTCCAGGGTCCAGGTATCGGACTTGATTCGGTCCAGGTTGATGTTGCCGAGAAAGATCGAGTCCAGCGCAAGGAAGCCGTTCACCGTGAGTTGCCGGGCGTCATAGCGGGCGTAGGTCAAGCCGGTCTCGACACTGAACTTGCCGCCGCCGAAGAAGCCACTGGCTTCGTCATAGAGGTTGCTGACGCTTTGTGCCGGAGCCGAATCATCCTTGAGCGACTGACCATAGGAAGCGCCACCTGCAGCACCGCCGGAAGCGGCTCCGGCGCCAGTGCCCGCAACTTGTTGATTGCCTTTGAGATCAGCTGGCGACTTGGCCAGGCGCTTGGGCGGTGGTGCTGCCGGTTGATCCTCTACCTGCCGGACTCGCTGCTCCAGTACCGCCAGGGCCTTCTGCTGTACTTCGTAACGTTGCTTGAGCTCCAGAAGTTCGCGTTTCAGGGTCTCTACATCGGCATCCGGCGCTGCTTGTACCAGCGCCGCTGGAAATAGAGTGCTTAAACACATTACTGCGCGCAGTGAAACCGATCGATACATGAAATAAACCGTCCCTTGTGAACCCCAATAGTCGAGAATCAGCGTAGTTCAAGATCAGAATTTGCGTAGAGCGTCTAGCGTGGTCAGGTTGCAGTCCAAAGCACCGGTGCTGGGACCGTTGTTTCTGAGTACCACATTGAGTTGAGTCAGGTTGTTGACCAGGTTGCTGTTACCCATCAACTGAGTGTTCTGCAGCAGGTTGCCCTGGGCCACTTGTTGCAGGGCGTTGCCCTGATTGCCGTTAGCCTGTATCGCCATCTGGATACCGCCATTGAGTGCCGATACCGCCACGCTGCCGGCGGCGTTGCTGCCAGTGATGGTCTGGCCGCTCATCAAGGCCTGGCCGACCCCGGCGGCCAAGGCGGGTGCCTGGTTGGCCTCGGTGACATTGATGCTGATGTCGTTGTAGGCAGAGTTGCCGTCGCCGGCGGCTCTCACGCTCTGGGTTACGCCCTGGCCACTGGCCAGGCCTGCACCGCCGATCACATTACCGGTGCCTGGGGGCGGCGTGGTGCCGTTACCGGTCTGGGTGATGGTGGAGACGTAGAATTCCGGTTTGATGGTGGCTTGCTGGATCTGCAGCGAGGTGGTCGCACCGATCAGGTCACCGCTGGCGTTGCGCCAGGTACTGCTCATGACAATGCCGAAGCTGATAATCCGCCCCGGCATCACATAACGGCCCCGTAACTGCGATAACTCCTGATCCTGGATAAGTTCGGGCTTGAAACCAGC
>NZ_MOAK01000053.1:28524-34404 GCF_003732485.1 Pseudomonas protegens | reverse complement strand
CAGTATGAAGTCTTCATTTGCTTGCTGCTCCCGGAGCGTCCTGCCCCTTTATGATTGTTCGGGCTTCTAGAAGAAGTCGCTCTGGATAAAACCGAAGTCCATCAGATCCGCGTCTTTGACCGGGTAGAAACCATCGAGCTTGTTTTTCGCGGTCAGCGGGGCAGGCGGGTCGAGCAAGGCGTTGGTCTTGTCGTAGCCGGGGCCGATGATGGCGAATACGATTCCATTCCAGCCTTTGAGGAAGTCTTCATGGGAGTAGCGCTTGTGACCCAGCACGGGGTCTCCAATGTAGACCCAGTCTTTTTGGGCCCGCTGCATCACCACGAAGTGCTTGTAGCCGCGAATGTCCATCAGTACCACCACCGGAATGGTCACCGCTTCGAGCTTGTCGGGCGGAATCCGGTAGCCTCTGGCGCGCATGCCAATGCTTTCCACGTAGCGCTTCATATCGAGCATGGAAAAACCCTGGGTGCGGACCAGATTGTGATCCGAATTGACCAGCATGCCCTTGATGACGTGTTCCTCATCGACATCAAGCCAGTAGGCTTGGCGCAGAATGGTCGCCAGTGCGGCGGCGCCGCAACTGAAGTCGGTCTTCTGCTCGACGATGTCGCTGAACTTGCGTTCACGCACGCTCTGCACCTGTTTGAAGATCAGGTTGCCACCGGGCAGGCCGGCGACGGCCATCTGCGCAGCCTGGACGGGAGCACAGAGGCAAAGCAAGAGGGAGAGGATCGCAGTACGCATGATCGTTACGCCTGAGTCGGACTGTGGAAAAGCCCCGTTTCCGGGGCTTTCGTTACGATCGCGATTACATGCAGGCTTTGCAGCCGGCGGCGATGGACAGCGAGTTGCTTTGTTGGTTGCCCACACCGGCCGAGACGTTGGCGCCGCCGTTGCCGGAGAAGCCGTTCATCGAGTTGGTCATGCTGGCGTTGTTGACCACTGGGTTTTTCCAGCCGTCTTTGGTCAGCACTTGCTGAGTCCAGTAGCCGGCCAGTTCGATGGTGCCTTGTTCCTTGAAGGTGAATTTTTGATCGTCGTTGTCATGGCCACCGCCGCGGTTGTCATTGCCGTGGCCGCCGCCGTGACCATCATCGCCTTCGATCTTGCCGCTGCCGGTACCTTTGTAGCTGCCGTGAGCAACGAAGCCGCCCGAGAGGGTATCTTTTTTGTAGGCCTGGACGCCTTTGTTCTCTACGACCAGATTGGTCGAGGACTGGTTGGCTGCAGCCGCTGCGGTTGCGACGCGGCCGCCGGATACGGCGATGGCCAGGTTGTTTTTCTGTTGGTTGAAGTTGCCGGCGGTAACGTTGATGCCGATGTTGCCGGAACCGTTGTTGCCGGAGTTGTTCAACACAGCGTTGTTCTGTGTCGAAGAGTTTTTCACATGGTTGTTGTTATTGATCTGGGTGGCGCTGGAAGCAGCCACAGCGCTGCCGAAGATAAAGCTTTCGTCAGCGGTTGCCAGGGCAGCGGCGTTGTCTTGTTGGTTGCCGTCGCCGGCGGCGACGTTGGCACCCATGTTGCCGTTGGAGTTGTTGAGGGAGTTGTCCATCTTGGCGTTGTTGTTGGTGCCCTGGTTTTTCACCACGTTGGAGTAGCTGGTCTGCACGTCGATCACTGCAGCACCGGCCCCGGCGGTGATTTGCAGCAGGGTGCCGAGGTCTGGACCTTGATCATGATCGCCATGGCCATTGCCATGACCGCCGTTGTGACCGTTGTTATTTCCACCTGCCTGGGCGGCCATTGCCATGACTGCGGCCAGTGCGAAAACCAGTGGTTTGAGAGCCATTGTAGGTTTCATGGTGTTTCTCCGGTGCTTATTAGTTGGTTAAGTGTTGGTACTTTCTAATTGCACTACGAGGGGTCAGTCTGCGACCCGGATGCTCAGGGTGTTAGCCATTCGGTTCCCCACCCCGGCACTCTGGTTCACCTGAATCACTCCACGGCTGCCGGTGAAGGCCTGGTCGCTGGTAACGACCTGGCGGCTGCCTTGTTGAGTGCCAGTTGCTCCCGAGTTTGGTAACAGCGCCACGTTCTGTTGGGACAGGGCGCTGTCGTCAATGCTTTGCGGATTGGCACTGATGCTGATCCGCAGGGCATTGGCCATCTGGTTGTTGGCCCCGGCCGACTGGTTCACGCCCAGTGCGCCGCTGCCGTTGCTGAAAGAGTTGCCGCCGATGGTGCTGCTGGCATTGACCGAGCGGCTGGCGGGCGTGGTGATGCGTTGGTTGATGCTGGTGGTGGCCGTGGCGTTGGTGCCGATGGCAATGGCCCGCACGTTGGTCTGTTGTTGCTGGTCGCCGGCGGCCTGGTTGACGTTGAAGTTGCCTGTGTAGCCGGCGCCGGAGTTCTGGATGCTGGAGGTGGCGGCGACTTGATTGGCAGAGTCGGCCATGGCCCCGGAGCAGGCGAGCAAGGCAAGGAGCAGGACTGAACGATTCATCTTATTGGCCCCCGATATTTTTCAAGGGAGCCATGCCGGTGTTGATGCTCCGATTGATCGAGCCGGAAATACTGGCCCCGGCGCCGCCGCCATGGCCGACTGCCATGCCTGGCAGGCCATTGCCGTTGGTCAGGACATTCATCCCCGGTACACCGTTGTTGCCGGACAGCACGGTGCCGCGGATCAGCGAGCCGGTCCTGATCCCGGCGAAATCGCCATCGGTCATTTCATTGCCGGTCATTTGATTGACCAGAGCTGAAGGGTTGGTATTGACCGAAACCGGATTGGGATCTTTCTGCAGAGGCGCACGGCCAAGGGGCTGTGCCTGTACGGTGCGCTGGATGATGATCTCGCCATTACCCGCCGCCAGAACCGGAAGGCTGTACACCGCGCTGACGGCACAGCCGACCAGCAGTAGGCGGGTGAAACTTTTGTTCAGATTCCCCACGGCGGCATTCCTTCTTCTCAGTGCTGGCCCTAGTCAGCGTTGAGAGGGAGAGAGCAGAAGCCGTGCCGCTTTTGATTTGTCTTGCAGATTCAAGGGTTTGCGAATACTTCCCAGAGTTTGGCGGCCTGACTGTTTCATACTTGAGACGGTTCGCCATACCGGCCAGTAGCCATAACCTCGCAAATGCTCTGGAACAGGGGTCGCTGCGGGGGTGTATCAGTAGCGCAACAGTTTCACCGACAGTGGGCGGGGCCCGGGAAAATGGCGCCCTGATCGCCAGGGGAGTGTTTCAGGAATGGACACTCCGGGGGTTGGCCGCTCGCTGCGGAATCAGTCCAACAGCAGTTGCCGGACCAGGGCGAAGGCTTGCTGCCGGCGCTCCTGCCAATCACCGCGAATGACCCGATAAGGCTGCGCGTGCAGGTCCAGCCATTGCCGCGTGGCATCGAAGAAGGCCTGGCGCTGCGCCAGTTGCGGCTGGCAGCGCTGGCCGTCGTCGCTCCAGGCCACATCCTCCGGGGACAGCAGCAGGTGCAGGTGGTATTGCCGGGCCAGCAACTGGGGTTCCAGCCACGATGGGCAGTCGCCGAACAGGGTCCGACTCCATAGCAGGTTGCTCAGCAGGTGGGTGTCGAGAATCAGCAGGGCTGGCTGTCGGGCCCGGGCCTGGTCCTCCCAGGCCAACTGGCCACGGGCGATTTCGGGGATGTCCGCCAGGCAGGTATCGCGGCGCTCCTGCTCGATGAAATGGCGCACGTACTCACCCACCTGGATGCCGCCGAAGTGCTCTTGCAGCTCGGCCGCCAGCCAGCTCTTGCCACTGGACTCGGGGCCGGTCAGTACCAGTACCTTCACGACTGCAACGCCGGGTCGGCGCGCCAGGTGCGCCAGCCCTGGACCGCCAGCAGGGTGAACAGGGCGTAGAGCGCCGCGGTCAGGTACAGCGCCTTGTAGACGAACAGACCGACGAAGATCACATCCACGGCGATCCACAGCGGCCAGCACTGCACGCGTTTCTGTGCCATCCACCATTGGGCCACCAGGCTGAAGGCGGTCAGGGCGGCGTCGAGCCAGGGTTGCGCGGCATCCGTCCAGTGAGCCATGGCCGCCCCCAGCAACAGGCTGCCCAGCGCGCCGAGGGCCAGGCCCTGGAGCAGGCCGGTGGCCTGCAATTGGCTGACCGGGCGCCCCTGATGCTGGTCGCCGCCCCGGGTCCACTGCCACCAGCCATAGAGCTGCAGCACGGCGTAGACCACTTGCAGCAGCATGTCGGAATAGAGTTTGACCTCGTAGAAGATCCAGCTGTAGAGCAACACCATGACCAGGCCGATGGGCCAGCACCAGGGATTCTGTTTGACCGTCAGCCAGACGGCGATGACGCCTAGCGCAGCGGCAAACAGTTCAAGCCCGGACATGGCGGTTCCTTGGGGAAGTGGAGGAGGGGGCGGATTGTACCCAGTCTGGGCCCTGGGCGTTAGCCCGGGCCCGTGACCCTGAAGTGACTCAGACGCGGAATTGGCGCAGCAGGCCGTTGAGCTGTTCCGACAGCTCCTTGAGGTGACGGCTGGCGGCGCTGGAGTGCTGGGCGGCCAGCGCGGTGCCCTGGGACAACCCCGCGGCCTGGCCGACGTTGTGGTTGATGTCTTCCACCACATGGGCCTGTTGCAGGGTGGCGCTGGCAATCGAGGCGTTCAGGCCGTTGAGGGTGCGCAGGGCCTGGCCGATGGCGTTGAGGCTGGCTCCGGCCAGGCCCGCCTGTTCGATGGTCACCTGGGAAGCGCGACTGCTGTCGCCAATCACCTTGACCGCCGCTTCCGAGTGATTCTGCAGGCGCTCGATCATGCCCTGGATTTCCGCGGTCGATTGCTGGGTGCGCTGGGCCAGCAGGCGCACCTCGTCGGCCACCACGGCAAAGCCGCGCCCTTGTTCCCCGGCCCGGGCCGCTTCGATGGCGGCGTTCAGGGCCAGCAGGTTGGTCTGTTCGGCAATGGAACGGATCACTTCCAGCACGCTGCCGATCTGGGTGCTTTCTGCGGCCAGGGTACGGATCACTTCCACCGCCTGGTCGATGGTTCCGGACAGTTGATCGATTTGCTGCAGACTGCCGTCGATATTGACCTGGCCCTGCTGGGCCTGGGCTTCGGCTTCGCGCACTTCACCGGCGGCGTGCTCGGCGTTCTTCGCGACATCCTGGACACCACTGGTGACCTGATTGATGGCAGCGGCCACCTGTTCCATCTGCTGGGACTGTTGCTGGCTGCGCTCCTGGGCCTCGGCGGCGTTGCTGCCCAGCTCGCTGGAGGACTGTTCCAGAGCGGCGGCGCTGGTCTGCAACTGCGTGACTACCCCACGCAGTTTGGCAGTGAAGCCGTTGAAATGCCGGGCCAGTTCGGTGACTTCATCCTGGCCATGGGTATCCAGGCTGCGGGTCAGGTCGCTTTCGCCGCTGGCGATATTGGCCATGGCGTGCACGGTCTCGCGCAGGGGGCTGACGATGCTGCGCACTATCAGTACCACCAGGCCTGCCATCAGCAGGGCAATCACCAGGCCGATGGAGGAGGCCCGCATGACCTGGGCATAGAACTCCTGTTGCAGGTCGTCGATATAGACCCCGGAACCGATGATCCAGCCCCAGGGCTGGAACAGCTGGATATAGGAGGTCTTCTGCACCGGCTGCTCGGCCCCGGGCTTGGGCCAGCGGTAGTCCACCATGCCGGCGCCCTTGGACTTGGCCAGGTCCACCATTTCGTTGAACACCTCGAAGCCGTCCGGGTCCTTGACTGCCGCCAGGTTCTGTCCGTCGAGCTTGGGGTTGGCCGGGTGCATGATCATCACCGGCGTCAGGTCGTTGATCCAGAAGTAGTCGTTCTGGTTGTAGCGCAGTCCGCGAATCACCTGCAGCGCCTGTTTCTGCGCCTGTTCGCGGCTCAGGCTGCCGGCGGCTTCCAGGCCCTGGTAGTAATCGAGCACGCCAGCGGCGGTC
>NZ_MOAK01000053.1:21324-28466 GCF_003732485.1 Pseudomonas protegens | reverse complement strand
AGCATCATCACGCCCAGGGTCCCCAGGGTCAGCCCCGCCACGATCAGGATCAGCCACAAGCGCTGACTGATGGACATCTTGCGTAAGCTATTCATCATCCGGTCACTCCAGATTCTTGTTCTTGTCATAAAAGGCCGTGAGCATCCAAGCACGCCTGCCTTCGAGCGCCAACCCTACGGAAGTCCAATAACATCACGGCGCATTTTGCGCCTGTCTGTTAGGATTTCGGCGCCTTCGCGCAAAACCTGAACCTTTCTGAATTTTTCACAGAATTTTCATGGGGTTGTGTTGATCTTACGGGCGCCGGAATCTCGGCTACGCTCGTCGCAGTGAACGCTTTGAATACTTAAAAAAGAGGCATGCCTGGAGCATCGCCTTATGGGGGATTGATGGATCTTTGGACCGCCGTGCAGGCATTGATACTCGGGATTGTCGAAGGCCTGACCGAGTTTTTACCCATTAGCAGTACCGGGCATCAGATCATCGTCGCCGACTTGCTCGACTTCGGGGGCGAGCGGGCGATAGCCTTCAACATCATCATTCAACTGGGGGCGATTCTCGCGGTTGTCTGGGAATTTCGTCGCAAGATCTTCGACGTGGTGCTGGGTTTACCCACACAACCCAAAGCCCAGCGCTTCACTGTCAACCTGCTGATCGCCTTCCTGCCGGCGGTGGTGCTGGGGGTGATTTTCGCCGACCTGATCCACGCCTACCTGTTCAACCCCATTACTGTGGCCACGGCCCTGGTGGTCGGCGGCATCATCATGTTGTGGGCCGAGCGCCGGCAGCATCAGGTACACGCCGAGACGGTGGACCAAATCACCTGGAAGGACGCGCTCAAGGTCGGCTGCGCCCAGTGCCTGGCGATGATCCCGGGCACCTCGCGTTCGGGCTCCACCATCATTGGCGGGCTGCTGTTCGGCTTGTCGCGCAAGACTGCCACCGAATTCTCGTTCTTCCTGGCCATGCCCACCATGGTGGGGGCTGCGGTCTACTCCGGCTACAAGTACCGCCACCTGTTCCAGCCCGATGATTTTCCGGTGTTCGCCATCGGCTTCGTCACCGCCTTCATCTTTGCCATGATTGCGGTCAAGGGCCTGCTGAAGTTCATTGCCAGCCACAGCTATGCGGCGTTCGCCTGGTATCGCATCGCCTTCGGCCTGCTGATCCTGGCGACCTGGCAGTTCGGCTGGGTGGACTGGACGGCGGTCAAGCCATGAGCACGGCCCGTCGCCAGCAGCGTTCGGCCGGCGGTGCGCGGCTTCAGCATCCACGGGCCAAGCTGCTGGCGCTGGTGCTGCTTTGCGGGTTGCCGTTGTTCGGTTCGCTGTCGTTGTGGTGGAAGGGAATTTCGCTCATTCCCCTGGTCGCCTATGGCGCGGTCAGCCTGTTGACCTTCCTGGTGTACTGGCACGACAAGCGCCGGGCCCAGGCCGAGGGCCAGCGCATTCCGGAAAACGTCCTGCATGCCCTGGAGCTGGCCGGTGGCTGGCCCGGGGCCTTGCTGGCCCAGCAGTTGCTGCGTCACAAGACCCGCAAGGTTCCCTATCAACTGGTGTTCTGGCTGATCGTGGCCCTGCACCAGGTGTTCTGGATCGACCGGCTGTTCCTGGAAAGCAGTCTGTTGAGCCTGTTCTAGAGCAGCAGGCCGACCCGGACCCGCTTGGGCAGTTTGCTCACCACCAGTTGATGGGAACGCTGCAGCAGCGCCTCGAGTTCCGCGGCGCCCAGGGGGTAGGGGGTGTTCATGATGATCCAGTGCGCCCGGGCCAGATAGGGCGCCGGGGCAATGCCCGGGCGGTCGACATGGCCGAGAAACAGCTCCTGGTCGACCTTGAAGGCCAGCGAGTCGCCCCGCAGGTTCTGTACGGCGAACATCTTGTTGCCGGCAATCGAGAATACCCGCACGCCGCCCCACTTGTAGTCTTCCCGGGCACCCGGCAGACCGAGGCAGAATTGCGCCACTTGCTCTTCATTCAGGGTTCGGGCTTTCACAGCAGTCGTTCTCCGCAACGTTCGAAGGATTCACTCAGGTGTTCGATCCAGGCCCGCACGGCCGGCAGCACGCCCCGGCGGTGAGGATACACGGCTTGCAGCCAGCCGCCGGGCAATGACCATTGCGGCAAAATCTGCACCAGCTGGCCGCTGGCCAGTTCCTCCTCGCAATACAGCATGGGTAGCACGGTGCAGCCCTGGCCGGCGAGGGCACAGGCGCGGCGCACGATGAAGTCGTCGATGCCCAGGCGCGCTTCCAGCGCCAGATCGCAGGCCTGGCCTTGCTGGTCCAGCAGGCGCAGGTGCACCAGACGGTCGGCCTCCAGGGCGCCGAGAATCGGCAGGCGCCGCAGGTCTTCCGGATGTTCCACCGGGTATTCCCGGAGGAAGGCCGGCGTGGCCACTATCGCCGTCTGGGCCCGGCGCAGGCGGCGGGTCACCAGCAGCGGGTCTTCGTCGCCCAGCTCACGCACCCGCAGGGCCACGTCCACGCCTTCGTTGATCAGGTCGACACGACGGTTGAGCAACAGCATCTCCAACTGCACCTGAGGGTATTTCTCCAGAAAGCTGCTCACCAGTGGCGTCAGCAATTCATGGGCCAGGCCCACCGGGCTCGACACCCGGAGGCGCCCCCGGGGTTCGCTGGCCATGCTGGCCACGGCTTCGTCGGCCATTTCCGCTTCCAGCAACATGGCCTGGCAATGGCGCAGGTAGCGTTCGCCCACGGCTGTCAGCTTGAGCTGCCGGGTCGTGCGCTGCAGCAGCCGGGCCTTGAGGCGCTCCTCCAGTTCCGCGATGCGCCGCGACAGGCGCGACTTGGGAATGCCCAATTGGCGCCCGGCGGCGGCGAAGCCACCGGCTTCCACCACTTTGGCGAAATAATAGAGATCGTTGAGATCTTGCATGGGAAAGGCTCAATTGTCCTACTGATGGGACGAACTATCGCATTTATGCCGACTAATCAGCTATTGAATTCATCTGTAGGATTGCCGGCATCCGATCGCCCCGTGGCGGTCCTCACTTGGAGATCCCACATGAAACTCTTGCATATCGATTCCAGCATCCTGGGTGACAACTCGGCATCCCGCCAACTGAGCCACAGCGTGGTCCAGGCGTGGAAAGCCGCCCAGCCCGACGTGGCAGTGGCCTATCGCGACCTGGCCGGCGATGCCATCAGCCACTTCTCGGCTGCGACCCTGGTGGCCGCCGGCACCGCCGCCGAACTGCGTGATGCCGCGCAAAAACACGAAGCCGAGCTCAGCGCCCAGGCCCTGGCCGAATTCCAGGCCGCCGACGCGGTGGTGATCGCGGCGCCCATGTACAACTTCACCATCCCGACCCAGCTCAAGGCCTGGATCGACCGCATCGCCGTGGCCGGCCAGACCTTCCGCTACACCGAAGCCGGTCCAGAAGGCCTGTGCGGCGGCAAGAAGGTTGTAGTGGTTTCCACCTCCGGCGGCTTACACGCTGGCCAGGCCACTGGCGCGGCTCATGAGGACTACCTCAAGGTGCTGTTCGGCTTCCTCGGCATCACCGACATCGAGTTCGTCCGTGCCCATGGCCTGGCCTACGGTGAAGACGTGCGCAACAAAGCCATGAGCGACGCCCAGGCACAGATCAGCGAGCAGCTCTTCGCCGCGGCGTAAGGCTTGTGTAAAGACGCTTTCCTGCACGGCAAGCGCCACTAGACTCTGTATTCTGGTCACTGTTTGAAGTGATCGGAATGCGGAGTTTTTTTGTTGGCGTTTCCGGTGTTTCTGGCCCAGGTTATGCAAGTTTTTCGACGCGGGGAGTTGCGCTCCCTGGCGGTGCACCCGGAGTGACGGGCCAATCTTGTTTCAAGGCCTTGGCGGCAAGGGATGGCAGGGGCAACGGGCTTTCTCGATCCAGGGGCAAAGGTGGGCGTGTGATGAAGCGTCTTTGTGCAATGTTACTGATCTGCCTGCTCAGCAGCCTGATTTCGGTGCAGGCCGCCCCAGGGCCACATCCGCACTGGAGCGTGGGCTTCCACGAGATGAGTTTTCTCGACCCCCTGGACCTGCAGCCGATGCGCGCCATCGCCTTCTACCCCTCTACCGGCATCGAGCACGGCAGCCCGCTTGAGGGCTATCAGATCGCTGCCTCGCGAGATGCCAAGATCGCCATCGGTCGCTTCCCGATGCTGATGCTGTCACACGGCAATACCGGCACACCCCTGGCCCTGCACGACCTGGCCACGTCCCTGGCGCGCAAGGGCTTTGTCGTGGTGGCGGTGATTCATCCCGGTGACAACTCCAGGGACCACAGCCGCCTGGGCACCTTGAGCAACCTCTATGGACGGCCGATCCAGATTTCCGAAGCCATAACCGCAACCCTCGGCGACCCGATGCTGTCGCCTTTCGTCAATGCCGATCAGGTCGGGGTCATCGGTTATTCCGCCGGTGGCGAGACCGCCTTGATCCTGTCCGGCGCCACGCCTGACCTGGACCGCCTGCGGCGTTACTGCCAGGAACGTCCCGATGATCGCGATGCCTGCAATACCCAGGGCGAACTGATTGTCGACCGCGACGACCTGCAACCGGTGGCCGACCCACGGGTGCATGCGCTGATGCTGATGGCGCCTCTGAGCCTGAAATTCGGTCGCCAGACCCTGGCCGGGGTGCATGTGCCCGTGCTGCTCTACAGTGGCGATGGCGACAAGCTCGTGGCCCTGGACAAGAATGCCGCAGCCCTGGCGCGCAAGTTGCCCGTGGCCCCGGACTTCAAGCTGCTGGCCGGCGCCGGGCACTTTGTGTTCATGGCGCCGTGCACCGCCGAGCAGTTGGCGGCCATGCCGGCCCTGTGCACCGACGCCGACGGTGTCGACCGCGAGGATATCCATCGCAACCTGATTGCCGAAGCCGGCAAGTTCTTCGCCCATGCCCTGGGCCGGCCGAGTCGGGCAGGGATGCAGACCGCCGACCAGTGATTCAGGCGCCGGCCCGGCGCTTGAGCAGCAAGGTCAGTCCCAGGCCGGTGACCGAGAGCAGGGCGGCGCAGAAGAAAATCCACGAATATCCCAGGTTCAAGGCCACTGCGCCCATCAAGGGGCCGGCGATGGCCAGGGCCAGATCGAAAAACACCGCATAGGCACTCAGGCCGGCACCGCGGCTGCTGTTGGGCACTTGCTTGATGGCTTCCACCCCCAGCGCCGGGTACACCAGCGACAAGCCGAAGCCGGTGAGCCCGGCACCGATCAGCGCCCAGGCAGTGGAGGGCGCCAGCCATAGCAGGGCCAGCCCCAGGGTTTCGACACACATGCAGGCAATGGCCGAACGAAAGCCGCCAAAGCGGCTGATACAGGAGATGAACAGCAGCCGCGAGCAGATGAAGCACACCCCAAACACCGTCAGGCAATAGGCGGCGCCGCTCCAACCGCGACTCAAGTAGAACAGGGTGATGAAGGTCGTCAGGGTGCCGTAGCCGATGGAGGCCAGGCTGAGGCTGGCACCGAAGGGAGCAATGCGTCCGAAGACTGCCCAGAACGGCAGGCGCTCGCCGCGAATCACCGGCACCGAGGGTTTGTTGCGGATCAGTAGCAGCGCCAGCACCGCCAGAACCGACAGGGCAACGCCGAGACTGGTGAAACCGTATTGCTCAACCATCACCACCCCCAACGGCGCGCCAATGGCGATGGCGCCGTAAGAGGCGATGCCGTTCCAGGAAATCGAGCGGGCGGTGTGTTCCACGCCGACCTGGCCCATGCACCAGCTGATGGTCCCGACCCCGATCAAGCCTTGGGCCACGCCCAACAGCAGGCGCCCGCACAGGAGGATGGTCAGGCTCAGCAGGGGCAGTGATTCCAGCAGTACCGACAGCAGGGTCAGCACCCCGCTGAGCAGAATCCCCAACAGCCCGTAGATGATCGAGCGCTTGGTGCCTACGGTGTCCGACATGCGCCCGGCCATGGGGCGGCTGAGCAGGGTGGCCAGGTATTGCGAGCCAATGGTCAACCCGGCGACCACGGCACTGAAGCCCAGTTGTTCGTGCACATACCCGGGCAATACCGCAATCGGCAGGCCGATGCAGAGGAAGGCGATAAAGGTATAGATGACGATGGAGACGATCTGCAGGGTGATCGCCATGGAGCTTTGAGCTGGGCTTTGTGGCTCGGGCATGAAGGCTCGTTCGCGTGCGGCGGTTAGAGATCCGCATCATCGCGTGCCGTGATAATAAAAGGAAGCAGGCTAACGATCTTTCCCCTGCGCCCCGTAGGAGCTGGCTTGCCAGCGAAGGCGTTCTCAGGGGCAATGCCGACTCAAGGGCCTTTTCGCCGGCAAGCCGGCTCCTACAGAGGCCCGTGAATTCGTGTAGGAGCTGGCTTGCCAGCGAAGACGTTCTCAGGGGCAATGCCGACTCAAGGCAAGCTGGCTCCTGCGAGTGGAGGGGGCATATGAAAAAGCCCCGTCACAACGGACGGGGCTTTGCTTGACGCTTGTCGCTGGAAACGGGCTGCCGCTTTAGAACATCACGCCCTGGCTACGCAGGTAGTCGTCGTAGGTGCCGCTGAAGTCGGTCACGCCGCTTGGGCTCAACTCGATGATGCGGGTGGCCAGGGACGATACGAACTCACGGTCGTGGCTGACGAAGATCAGGGTGCCCGGGTAGTTTTCCAGGGCCAGGTTCAAGGCCTCGATGGATTCCATGTCCAGGTGGTTGGTCGGTTCGTCCATCACCAGCACGTTGGGCTTTTGCAGGATCAGCTTGCCGAACAGCATGCGGCCTTGCTCACCACCGGAAATCACCTTCACCGACTTGAGGATCTCGTCGTTGGAGAACAGCATGCGGCCCAGGGTGCCGCGGATCATCTGCTCGCCCTGGGTCCACTGACCCATCCAGTCGAACAGGCTGACGTCGTCTTCGAAGTCATGGGCGTGGTCCTGGGCGTAGTAGCCAAGTTCCGCGCTTTCGGTCCACTTGACGGTACCGGCGTCCGGGGTCAGTTCGCCCACCAGGGTGCGCAGCAGGGTGGTCTTGCCGATACCGTTGGGGCCGATGATCGCTACGCGCTCGCCGGCTTCGACGGTGAAGCTGAAGTTCTGGAACAGGGTCTTGCCATCGAAACCCTTGGACATGCGCTCCAGGGTCACCGCCTGGCGGTGCAGCTTCTTGGTCTGTTCGAAGCGGAT
>NZ_MOAK01000053.1:18188-21262 GCF_003732485.1 Pseudomonas protegens | reverse complement strand
GCCCGGGAGGTGGCCTGCTTGGCTTTCGAGGCGTTGGCCGAGAAGCGGCTGACGAAGGTCTGCAGCTCGGCGATCTGGGCTTTCTTCTTGGCGTTGTCCGACAGCAGCTGCTCGCGGGACTGGGTCGCGGCGATCATGTACTCGTCGTAGTTGCCCGGGAACAGGCGCAGCTCGCCGTAGTCCAGGTCGGCCATGTGGGTGCAGACACTGTTGAGGAAGTGCCGGTCGTGGGAAATGATGATCATGGTGCTGTTACGCGCCGTGAGGATGTTTTCCAGCCAGCGGATGGTGTTGATGTCCAGGTGGTTGGTCGGTTCGTCCAGCAGCAGGACTTCCGGATCGGAGAACAGCGCCTGGGCCAGCAGCACCCGCAGCTTCCAGCCTGGAGCCACTTCGGTCATCGGGCCGAAATGCTGTTCCAGGGGAATGCCCAGGCCCAGCAGCAATTCACCGGCGCGGGATTCGGCGGTGTAGCCGTCCATCTCGGCGAATTCGGTTTCCAGCTCGGCCACAGCCATGCCGTCGGCTTCGGTCATTTCCGGCAGCGAGTAGATGCGATCACGCTCGGCCTTGACCTTCCACAGCTCCTCGTGACCCATGATCACGGTGTCGATCACGGTGAATTCTTCGTAGGCGAACTGGTCCTGGCGCAGTTTACCCAGGCGCACGTTCGGCTCCAGCATGACCTGGCCGCCGGACGGCTCAAGGTCGCCACCGAGGATTTTCATGAAGGTCGACTTACCGCAACCGTTGGCGCCGATCAGACCGTAACGGTTGCCACCGTTGAACTTGACCGAAACGTTCTCGAACAGCGGCTTGGCGCCGAACTGCATGGTGATGTTAGCTGTGGAGATCAATTACTTTACCTATCAAGGGTTTGCGAGCCGCATGTTTTGCGCTGGGGCCATTTCTGGGGCATTCAGGAGCTTTTCCATTTCGCCCCAATCGCCGCTGGAACTGAGCCTGCGGGCATAGGTCGAGAGCAGCATCTGGACGCTGTGTCCGAGCTGTTGAGCAACAAAGGCGGGATTCATGCCAGACATTGTGCATATTGTCGCATAAGTATGACGGCAGTTGTACGGCGGACGATAGCGAACGTTCAGCCATTGCAATGCCAGGGTCCACTGCCTTATGCAGGTCGCAGGTCTGTTTTATGTGCTGACTCAGCCTGGAAGGAGGGAGGGCGCAAGGGAGTTCCTTTATCGCGTCGCTTCCTGCTTTCCGGCGCACCGCGGACTGTTCCGCGAACTACCTTGCATGAAGTACGCGATCAGTTAGCAGGACATACCGGTTTTCCGGGAGGGGGTCTGATCGAACCATCCATGTGCAGAGGATGCAGAGTAGGCGCCGCAGCCGCTTCGCGCAGGGCGGCCTGACACTGGCCAATCGCGAGCATTAGGGGGGCTTGCCAGGGCTTTGGCGTTCTCAAGCTCTTGTGGAGGGGCGTCGCCAATCCCCTGAAGACTTTTAAGCCCCCAAACTAAAAAATGCGTGAACATCCGGCCCAAAGTGAAAAAAGCAATGGCTGCTGTTGGCCCTGACTGCGTTAGAGGTAGCTCACAATGAACGTCACATCGGTATTCGCGGTGCCGGCTTCAACTCTGCTGTCGCCTAAGCGGTAGTAGGCTGCAGATAAGGGAATCCTGAAGTCGGTGCCCTCGGAGTTGAACTCATTGAACGGGTAGGGGGTGTCCAGGGCGATGGGTTGCCCTACATCGTTCATCAATTGAAGGCCAATGCCCTTGGCCGTGGATTGGCCATTGAGGGCCACGATACCGTTCTTCGAGTCGATGATCCGGGTGGTCGCTTTGAGCTGATAGGTCACTTTCTTGATGCCGCGCTGGCACTGATTCAGAGCAATGTTGAAGTCGACAACCCGGGGGGTGGCGCCGATTTGGCTGAACTCATCAAGGCGATAGTCGTTGCCCATTTGAACCGATACTGCGGGGGTCTTGCAGGAGGCCGCATTCAATACCAGAGAGTTGGCCAGGTTGAATCTATTCAGAGTCAGCTCGCCTGCTCGCAGGTCGCCCAGGTTCCCGGCAGGAATCCTGGCTTGCGATGCCAATGGGCCTGTCTTGACGATTTCCAATCGGATCGCGCCTGCTGGAACACCATAGGCTTTTGGGGCAACCGCAAACAGAGAAGGCTCATAGCGATCCACCATATCCATCCAGATACGGAACGAGAGCCCCGTCTTGCCCAAGGGGAAGGTTGTTACGACACTGGTCGGGGTGCCAAACGATGGATTGACGCTCACGCCATATTGCGAGCTCGCAGTGCACGACCAGTTGTTCCAGAACGATTGCTGCTGGGTGTCCTGGTAGACCACCGTGCCATCCGGCGTGTCGGCGGGGATTGTCAGGCCGCCGTTGGCCAGGCTTGCGCCGAAGTTGAGCGTTTGAGTGCCGCTAGAGGTACCAGTGAATGTGCAATTCGCCGCCATCGCGTCCGACGCGCCGATCAGCAACGTCGCCGCGATAAAGCTGAGCAGGGGATTCTGTAGATTTAAAGGCTTCATGAGGATGACTATGCCGGGTCTGAAGAAGCGCCGCAGCCTAGTAAGTCAACCTATCAATGGACATAAGACTACTCCCAAAACACGCGGTTGCTGCCCTGTGCCAGGACCTGCATCGATAGGGGGAGAGGGCGCTATTACTCACGCCCCTCCAGTTGACTGCCATACACGGCTGGGTCAAGGCCAACCCAATCAGTGATCCGTTTCTCTGGAGCCAGTTTGTTACGTTCGAACATGAGACGACTTCCATTTCTATAGGCTCGCTCGCTGGGGGCGGCCAGTGTAGACAACTGACTCGCGCTATCAGATTCCGCGCTTCTGGTACTGGTGCCACAGGAGGAGGCGGCAAACATCATGTCGTATTCGGGGCGTCACACGCGTTGTCGGCGATGCGGGCCCGATCCGCATTGCTCAACTACTTACCTACCAAGCGTGCAACCCGGGCCTGAGCCAGCTCGTGCATGAACCGTTGCAAGTGCACGGCGGCCTCTGTCGGTGCGGCCTGGAGCAGGCAGTGGGGGCCGTCGATGGCCACCAGCCGGACGTCCTTGCGCAG
>NZ_MOAK01000053.1:456-18166 GCF_003732485.1 Pseudomonas protegens | reverse complement strand
CGGGGGCGGCCCCCAGCCGGTCGTGGCGGGCCCGGAGATACAGCAGTGGTACCTCCGTGGCCACCAGCGCCTGGCTTGCATCCACCGCAATCACCGACTGCAACCGGGCCCGCAGTACCCGGGGCGTCACCTGGGCGATGGCTGCGGCCAGGGCGACGCGCAGGGCGGGCGTGGAAAAACCACCGAGCAGCAAGGCATCCATCGGCCAGAACGGCAAAGCTCGCAAGGGCAGCAACTTGAGCAACGGAGACAGAGGGGCCAGTGCCGAACGCGGATTGCGCACAAAACTGCTGCACAGCACCAGCCCCTGCAAGGCGCTTGGTCGTCGGGCGGCGATGCTGACGGCCACCGGGCCGGAAAACGACTCGCCCAGCAATACGAAAGGACGGTCCACTGGCAATTGTTGCCATACGCGCTCCACCAGGGCGGGGTAGTCCAGCACCTGATCGGCGGGGTAGCGCAGGACTTGCACCGGTACGCTTGGGTGTAGGGCCTGAAGCAGCGGGTCGAACAGCTTGCCGGTGCCATCCATCCCGGGCAGCAGGACCAGGGTCGGAAGAGGTGTGAGGTCGATCAATTCAGCGGTCCTTGCCGGGCAGAAAGGAAAAAAACGCCCGGCAGGATACCTCGGGAACCCGGCCAACACAGCTCGATTGTGCTGGCCAGAGGGCTGGAGGGCATTCTATTGAGCTGAATCAAAACCTGGCGCAATACAGGCAAATTTCGACAGAAGTCGCGCAGCTTTTCACAAATTTGAGTTAACCATTGGTTACAAACTGTGGCTAAAATGCCAGCCGACGGCCGGACGCCGAGGGTCGGATCGGCGACAAAGACGTTCGCCGATTGCGCTTTTTTCAACTCAGACGCTGCCATTTGCCTTTGGCCCTTCGGGCTTTCAGAGGCGCAGCATGCTCTCTTCTGAAGTGTGACAATTTCCGTGAAACTCATCATTGCCGCTGTATACGTTTTATCCATTGCGTACGTACACCTGCGGGGGCGCGTGCGCCATAAGCTGGGTCGCCAACTGAGTGATCACTCCACCTTCCTGGCCCCCATCAACTGCTTCCTTTACCTGTTCTCCAGGTTTCCCAACCGGCCCTATCTGGACCCGGCCGACTTTCCCGAGATGAACAAGCTGCAGGAACACTGGGAAGAGATTCGCACCGAGGGCCAGAACCTGTTGCAGGCCGGTGAGATCAAACGCTCGGACCAGTACAACGATGTGGGTTTCAACTCGTTCTTCAAGACCGGCTGGAAACGCTTCTATCTGAAGTGGTACGGCGACAGCCACCCTTCGGCGATGAAACTGTGCCCGCGCACCACCGAGTTGGTGCAGAGCATCGGCTCGATCAAGGCGGCGATGTTTGCCGAGCTGCCTCCGGGCTCCAAGCTGGTGCGCCACCGCGACCCTTATGCCGGTTCCTATCGCTACCATCTGGGGCTGTCCACGCCGAACAATGAAGGTTGCTACATCGAGGTCGATGGCGAGCGCTATCACTGGCGCGACGGCGAAGCGGTGATGTTCGACGAGACCTACATCCACTACGCGGAAAACACCACCGATCAAAACCGCATCATTCTGTTCTGCGATGTCGAGCGGCCGATGAAGTATCGCTGGGCTGCAGCGCTCAATGGCTGGTTCAGCCGCACCGTGATGTCCGCTGCCGGCTCGCCCAATGATGCCGGTGACAAGACCGGTGGCCTGAACCGGGCCTTCAACAAGCTGTACAAGATCCGCCTGCGGGGCAAGGAATTGAAGAAGCGCAACCGCACCCGCTACTACCTGGAAAAGTGGGCGATCTTCGCTGCGCTGCTGTTGCTGTTCATCTATATCTGATCGGCTATCCCGCCTCTTGGCCTGCTCCAGCGTCTGGATGCGGGCCTGCGACTTGTGTAGGGGCTGGCTTGCCAGCGAAGGCGCCGGCCCGAGCGATGCAGGGCTCAGCGCCCCCTTCGCCGGCAAGCCGGCTCCTACGCAGCGGTACCGCAGCGGCGCCTATGGCGGGCCGTGGATACCGGGTGTTACATGTTCTGCAGGATTATTTAATTAACAAAGCCGAACCCTGAGCGTAGCGTGGAATCGAATTCGATACCTTGTCGCTCTTCAGGAGGCTTGTCATGAACAGTCTGGCTCGCGGGTTTGCCGCATTCATCGCGCTGACTTGGGCCAGTGGCGCCATCTGGGCCGCCGCCCCTGAACCGCTCGTGTCCCTGCGCTTGCCCAGTGCTCTGTTGCTGGCGCAGAACCTGCCCAACAGCGGCAACAACGATCCCTACAGCAACCCCATTCGCCGGGCCAATCCCAACAGCATGCAGGGCACCCAGCCCAGCAGTCCGCCTGTTCGCGGCCCCAGCACAGCACCCAGCGGACGGCCGCCGACCCTGGAGAACGGCGGTATCGGCAACGGTTACCCCCGGGGCGGTGTGCAGCGACCCAATCCCGACCCCCGAGTGCAAAGCCCCCGAGCCAACGATCCGAACAACCGGCGCTAAGATGCCGGTGCACTGCGTTGTCGGCGCCGCCTGCCTGGGGGCGCGAGGGAATTTCTTGATCCACAGAAGGAAGCGAGCATGTTGCGTAAAACCCTTTTCGCCACCTTGTGCGCCAGCGTCCTGCTGGGCAGCGCGTTGCCAGCCTCGGCGGCGGGCGAACAGTCGTTTCCCAGCGAGCAGGGCACTCTGCACCTGACGCCGCTGGTGCAAGGTTTGAACCACCCCTGGGCCCTGGCCTTCCTGCCGGATCGCCAAGGCATGCTGGTCACCGAGCGTCCCGGCAACCTGCGGGTGGTGAGCCCGGACGGCAAGCTTTCGGCCCCGTTGAACGGGGTGCCCAAGGTCTGGGCCAATGGCCAGGGCGGCTTGCTGGACGTGGTGCTGTCACCGGACTTCAAGCAGGATCGCATGGTGTATCTGTCCTACGCCGAAGGCGGTGGCGAGAACGGCACAGCCGGCACTGCGGTCGGCCGGGGCCGATTGGCCGACGACCTGAGCGGGCTCAAGGACTTCCGGGTGATCTTCCGCCAGGAGCCGAAGCTGTCCACCGGCAACCACTTCGGCTCTCGCCTGGTGTTCGACCGCGACGGCTACTTGTTCATCACCCTGGGCGAGAACAACAACCGGGCCACCGCCCAGGACCTGGACAAGCTCCAGGGCAAGATAGTGCGCCTGTACCCGGATGGCCGGGTGCCGGACGACAACCCCTTTGTCGGCCAGTCCGGGGTGCGTCCGGAGATCTGGAGCTACGGCCACCGCAATCCACAGGGCGCGACGCTCAACCCCTGGAGCGGCACCTTGTGGGAGAACGAGCATGGACCCAAGGGCGGCGACGAGATCAACCTCATCGAGCGGGGCAAGAACTACGGCTGGCCACTGGCAACCCACGGGGTCAACTATTCCGGGCAGCCGATTCCCGAGGCCGGCGGCCAGACAGCGCCAGGCACCGTGGACCCCCATCATGTCTGGGAGAAATCCCCCGGCATCAGCGGCATGGCGTTCTATGACGGTGATCGCTTCAAACCCTGGCAGCACAACCTGTTCATTGGCGCCCTGGCCAGCCGCGAACTGATCCGCCTGCAATTTGACGGCGACCGTGTCACCCATGAAGAGCGCCTGCTGGGCGACCTCAATGCGCGCATCCGTGACGTGCGCCAGGGCCCGGACGGTTATCTCTACATCCTCACCGACGAGGATCAGGGCGGCCTGTACAAGGTTGGCCTGGAATAATCCGCCAGCCCGACACCATTGCCGTAGGAGCTGGCTTGCCAGCGAAGGCGCCGGCGAGGACAGCACAAGGTCCAAGAGCCGCTTCGCCGGCAAGCCGGCTCCTACGCTTGGGGGCTCAGGGAGAGGATGACGGCGGCCCGCAGTTTGCTGCTGCCGAAGCTGCACATTTTGTCGAACTCGCTGTGGCTGACCGGCAGGTGCTGGCAGTCCATCGGTTGTCGATGCTGGCTATGGTCGACATCCGGGTCATGCAGGTAGACAAAATCCTCGTCGCAATCGGTGACCATCACCCAGTGAGGCGCCTTGGAACGGGTCAGGCGATAGCTGCTGATCAGCACCAGGGGCTGGCCGCCCTCACTCAATAACCTCGGCAGGTCCAGAGGGCCACCCAGTACCTGTTGCACATCGCTGGTATCGAGTTCCTTGCAGAACTCGTCGTGGACCAGGCGCATGACGTCCTTTTTATGCTCGTCGCGCACGCCGCTGAGAAACAGTGGCCCAGCGCTGTTGACTTGCAGGCGCACGCCAAAGCCGCGGCGCCAGGCGGACAGGGCCAGGCCCTGAGGGCTGCAGCCACCATGGCCGGCAGTCATGAACACCGTGGTGGCTTCACGCCAGATCTGCAGTTCCTCACGTCGCTCCAGGGGCCGCGACGGTTGCAGGGCGGCCATGGCCATCAGCAAACAGGCCGGACCGCAGGTAAAGTCGGTGGTCTGCTGGTAATAGGGCACGCGGATGCTGCGGGTTTCACGGTGCTGGAGAATGCGTTTCTCCAGGCGCAGCGCGTCGGCGTGGTCTTCGTAGTAGTCATGGATCCGGGCAAAACGCCGGTAGCCGTGGCGTTCGTACAAGGCAATCGCTGCCGGGTTGTCGGTGCGCACTTCCAGGCGCAGATAGGCGCAGTCATGGGCCAGGGCACAGGCCTCGATCCGTTGCAGCAGGCGTCGGCCCAGGCCCAGGCCCCGGGCGTCTTCGGCAATGGCGATGGAATACAGCCGCGCCAGGGAGGTGCCGCGATGAAACAGCACCACGGCATAGCCCAGCAACCGCGCCTGATGCTCGGCCACCAGCAGTTGCCCGTGGGCGCGATTGATCATCCACTGGAAGCTGCGTGGAGTCAGCCGGTCGCTGGTGAAACATTGCTGTTCCAGGGCCACCAGCGCCGGCAGATCGTCGGGGGTTGCAGTGCGAAAGACAAGATCCATATAACCGCCGTAAAAGTTGCGTAACGAAACGAGACTTCGAAAAAAGTTCGTGCTTAATAGAAAGGGTCAGGTTCTTAAGCGAGAGCGAACTTTATGTCAGCGGTACAAGGTCATTGGCGAGAAGTATCCGAGCAAAGTTTGCCGGCGACAATCACTTCGGCAAGTTATTTTTCCCCCGGGGATAAAGCTTCAAGTCAGGTGATTATCATTGTCGAACGCAAGGAAGACTGGGCCTCCTACTTTCCCAGTGAAGATATTCTCACGGCCCAGGAATACCTTGAGCAGAGCCGGGAACACGCCCCGGGCAAAAGGGTTCAGGTGATCAATCTGTGCCGCAGCTACAAGTACCTGGGACACGGTTACTACTGCTCGCTGCTGGCTGAAGCCCGCGGCCACCGGGTGATTCCATCGGTACGCACCATCAGTGAACTGACCCGCAAGGCCCTCTATGGACTGGCCCTGGACGACCTGGACAAGACCCTGGAAAAAGCCCTGAGCAATCACCTCTACAGTGATACCGAAGGCTTTACCCTGACGCTGTATTTTGGCCGAACTCACATCGAACCGTTGCAGGAACTGGCTCGTCAATTGTTTGAACTCTTTCCTTGTCCGATTCTGTTAGTTGATTTCAAACGCACTAACACTTGGCATATCGAAGGGGTGAAGTCTGGCGCCCTGCACAAGTTGCGAGAAGATCAGGAAGATCAATTTGCCAACTCCCTGGACAGTTTCAGTCGCAAGGTCTGGCGTATACCGCGCTCAAGGCAGTTGGCCCGTTATGACTTGGCGATACTCCACGACCCCCACGAAATCCTGCCGCCTTCCAATGCCCGGGCCCTGGAAAGCTTCATCCGGGTCGGCAAGGGGCTGGGCATCGATGTGGAGTTGATCGAGAAGAAGGATTACTCCCGTCTTGCCGAATACGATGCGCTGCTGATCCGCGAAACCACCAGTGTCGACAACCACACCTATCGTTTTGCCAAGAAGGCCGAAAGTGAAGGGCTGGTGGTGATGGATGACCCCACCTCGATCCTGCGCTGCACCAACAAGGTCTATCTCACCGACCTGCTCAAGGGCCACCAGTTGGGGATGCCCGCCACCGAGATCCTCTACAAGGAGCGACCGGAAGACTTCGAGCGGGTCGGCGAACGCCTGGGCTTCCCCCTGGTGCTGAAGATTCCCGATGGCTGTTTTTCCCGCGGGGTGATCAAGGTCGAAAGCCAGCAGGCGCTGCTTGCGGCCACAGCCGAACTGTTCGAGCACTCGGTGTTGCTGCTGGCCCAGGAATTCTTCTATACCGAGTACGACTGGCGTATTGGCGTGCTCAACCGCAAGCCGATCTTTGCCTGCCAGTACTTCATGTCCAAGGGCCACTGGCAGATCTACAACCACAAGGCCAAGGGCCAGGACATCAACGGCGAGTGCCGCACCCTGGCGGTCCACGAGGCGCCGCGGGCCGTGGTGGAACTGGCCGTGAAGACCGCCAACCTGATCGGCGACGGTCTGTACGGGGTCGACCTCAAGCAGTCCGGCGACAAGGTGGTGGTGATCGAGGTCAACGACAACCCCAATCTCGACGCCGGCATTGAAGATGCCTACCTGCAGGACGACCTGTATTCCCTGGTACTGGAGGAGTTCGTGCGCCGCCTGGAGCTCAAGCGTCGCGGCCAGGCCTGGTGAGGCGGCGATGATCCACGGCTATCGACTGGCCCATGGCGGCTTGCAGGCCGTCCCTGAACTGGACGCCCAGGTCATGCTGTTCAGCAACCCGGACCTGGCGGAGCGCGACTTGCTGCACAGTGTCTTCAAGCTCGATGAGCACGCTCTGGCCTCGGCGCTGGACCCGGACGAGGTGTCGCGCATCGAGTTTCACCCCGATTACCTGTTCCTGATCTGGAAGCGCCCGGAAAACTATTCCGGCGGTGGCAGCCTGTCCTTCGAGGTGTCGTCCTGCGGGCTGCTGTTTTCTCCGGACCGGCTGCTGGTGATCGCCCCCGACGATACGCCGCTCCAGGGGCTCGGGGCGCGGCACAACCTGCACAGCCCGCTGGATGTGCTGCTGGACCTGCTGTTCAACAACATCCATCACTATCTGGGCCATCTCAAGGTGATCAAGCTGGTGGCCCGGGAGCTGCAGCACAAGTTCAACAGCTCGATGGAAAACCGCCACCTGATGCAGATGTTCAACCTCAGCGAGAGCCTGATCTATTACCTCAATGCCTTGCACAGCAACGGCGCGCTGCTGACCCGCCTGCGCAACCACGCCGAGAAGGAGCAGTTCGGCAGCCAGGCCATCGGCCTGATCGACGACCTGATCATCGAGAACAACCAGTGTTACAAGCAGGCGGAGATCTACTCCACGGTGTTCGCCGGGCTGATGGATGCCCGGGGCAACCTGATGAACAACAGCACCAACCAGTTGCTGCGCAAACTGACCCTGATCAACGTGGTGTTCCTGCCGCTGAACCTGATCGCCAGCATCGGCGGCATGTCCGAGTTCAGCATGATGACTGCGGGCACGCCGTGGTGGATTTCCTACTCGCTGTTGCTGCTGGCCATGTTGCTGGCTGCCGGGGCCATGTCCCTGGGGCTGCGCCGGCTCACCGGCCATGGCGACAAGGTCATGTGAGCCTTATGGCGCTTGCAGGGTCAGCACTTCGAAGCCGTCGCGGGTCACCGCCACCGTGTGTTCCCACTGGGCGGAAAGGCCATTGTCGCGGGTGACCACGGTCCAGCCGTCCTTGAGCCCGCGGACCCGGGCACTGCCCTGGTTGAGCATGGGCTCGATGGTGAAGACCATGCCTTCGCGCAGTTCCAGGCCGGTGCCAGGGCGGCCGAAGTGCAGGATCTGCGGTTCTTCGTGCATCTGCCGGCCAATGCCGTGGCCGCAGTATTCGCGGACCACGCTGTAGCCCCTGGCTTCGGCGTGAGACTGGATGGCATGACCGATATCGCCGAGGCGAGCGCCCGGGCGCACCACCTCGATCGCCGCCCACATGGCCTCAAAGGTAGTGTTCACCAGGCGCTGAGCCTTGGGACCGACCTGGCCGATCAGGTACATCTTGCTGGCATCGGCGATGTAGCCGTTCTTCTCCAGGGTGATGTCGATGTTGACGATATCCCCGTCCTTGAGCACTGCCTTGGGGTGAGGCATGCCGTGGCACACCACTTCGTTGATCGAGGTGTTGATGCAGTAGGGGTAGTTGTACTGACCCTTGCTCGCCGGGCGTGCCTTGAGCTCATGGCGGATGAAGTGTTCCACCGCGCTGTCCAGCTCCAGGGTGGACAGGCCCGAGGCGACAAAGCCGTCGAGAAAGGTGAACACCTGAGCCAGCAGCCGTCCGGATTCGCGCATCAGCGCCAGTTGTTCCGGGGTCTTGATCAGGGCTTGAGTCATGGGCGCCCCCTGAGCAGGTCGGGTTTGTTCAGCAGCAGTTTGTTGATCAGGTCGTTGTAGGCCAGGTGCGGATTGAGCTCGGCCAACAGACCGATCTTGATCCAGAATTCGGCCTGGGCGTTGATCGAGCGGTCCATGGCGGCACTGGCGACGCGGATCTGCTCGTGCAGCTCATCGGAGATTTTGACGATACCCATGTCGATAGGGACTCTCTTGAGGGAATATACGAATCATATATGTTTCGTATAGCGCGGCTCAAGCGGCAAGCTCAGGGTGCAAGCGAGAAATTCAGCGCCTGCAGCTTGCGGCTTGCCGTTGAATTCGCTAGTTTCCGTCCATGACTTTGCCAACCCTTCGCTCCCAGCCAAGCATTATTACCGCCATTCCTTATTGGCGGGCTTGCTGACGACTGCACCCAACCCGCCCTCGAGGCGGGTTTTTTCTTTCCGTCCCCGGGCTCCGAACATAGCCAGGAGATCCATCATGCATTGCCCCAGCCGTCTTGCCAGCACGCCCCAGCCCAGCGCCGACATGGCCCTGCTGGAACGCTATGTGAAGATGATTCTTGCGGCGCCGGTCTACGACCTGGCGATCTGCACGCCGCTGCAGGCGGCACCGGCGCTGTCGCAACGGCTGGGCAACCAGATCCTGCTCAAGCGCGAAGACCTGCAGCCGACCTTTTCCTTCAAGATCCGCGGCGCCTACAACCGTCTGGCCCAGCTCACCCCTGAGCAACGGCAGCGTGGGGTAATCACCGCGTCCGCCGGCAATCACGCCCAGGGCGTGGCCCTGGCGGCGCGGGAGCTTGGGATCAAGGCCAGCATCGTCATGCCCGACAGTACTCCTGAGCTCAAGGTGCTGGGCGTACGCAGCCGTGGCGCCGAGGCGATTCTCCATGGCGAGAGCTTTCCCTTTGCCCTGGCTCATGCCCTGGACCTGGCGCAGCGTACCGGGGGCACCTTTGTTTCTCCTTTTGATGATCCCCACGTGATTGCCGGCCAAGGCACCGTGGCCATGGAGATCCTGCGTCAGCAACAGGGCGCGCTGGATGCCATCTTCGTCCCCGTAGGCGGGGGCGGACTGATCGCCGGGATCGCCGCCTACGTCAAATACCTGCGGCCGGAGATCCGCATCGTTGGCGTCGAATCCGAGCATTCCAATTGCCTGCAACAGGCGCTCGCGGCGGGGGAGCGGGTGGTCCTGCCCCAGGTCGGGACCTTTGCCGACGGTGTTGCGGTGGCGCAGATTGGCGAACATGGCTTCCAGATCTGCCGGCATCACGTGGACCAGGTGATCAGCGTCAGCAATGACCAACTGTGCGCCGCGATCAAGGACATCTACGACGACACCCGCTCCATCACCGAGCCGTCGGGCGCCCTGGCGGTGGCCGGGATCAAGGAATACGTGGCCCGGAGCGGAGCCAGGGGCCAAACCCTGGTGGCCATCGACTCGGGCGCCAACATCAACTTCGACAGCCTGCGGCACGTAGCCGAACGCGCAGCCCTGAACAGCGCCTCCTTGTAGGCGCTGGTATGTGCAGGAGCTGGCTTGCCAGCGAAAGCGCCGGCCTGGGCGATGCAAGGCTTGAGGGCCTCTTCGCCGGCGAGCCGGCTCCTACGGGGAACTGCGCGGTGTATCTGACTGCTGTAGGAGCTGGCTTGCCAGCGAAAGCGCCGGCCGGGGCGATGCAAGGCTTGAGGGCCTCTTCGCCGGCGAGCCGGCTCCTACGACGGATTGGGGATCAGGACAGCAGAGGGCGCAGGAAGCTGCGCTCGTAACTGAGGATGAATTTCTTCTCCATCACCGATGCCACCAGGGCCACGCTCTCGGCGTCGCTCAGGGCACTCTGGCGATAGGCTTCGTAGTCGGCCAGGGACGGGAAGCTGAACAGGCAGTAGGCAATGTTGCTGGCGCCTTCGGATGGCAGGAAGTAACCGTGGTGAGTACCGCCCAAACGTCTGACCACGGCAAGCCAGGCCTTGGAATAGGCTTCAAATTCAGGCAACTGGTAGGGATCGATGACATATCTGACATGGCAGGTAATCAAGGGCGGTACTCCGGTGAGAGGGGCAGGTCATGCCTTGCGGGCTTGCTCTAGATTGCAGGTCTTGCCCCAGGAGCAGAACCGCCATCTGTCTGGATTGAAGCAAAGGAAAGGCCTCGCCGAGGCATTTTGATGGGCGCCAAAGCGCCCATGCAATCCGCTTGCATGACAGGGCATTTTGCAAGGCGATCCAGTGCCTCTATTGCACTTTGCATGGCTCCGGCCATCGCGGCACCGACCAAGTGACTGATTTGACGACCCTGTCACGGAGTGCGGTGTGGGCACGTTTCGTGCTCCTTCAACCTGCGCGCGTGAAATCGGCTCAGGCTTGAGACGGGGAGGCCTGCGTTCCAAAGGATGGATTGGCCGATTGCTCTGAGGGCTTTGCAGCCTTCAAGCCAAAAAGCCCGGAGCTCAGAGCGAAATCGAATTTAGTGGCGCCCGAAATGCGGCTTAGTCTGTAACTTGGCCCCGTCTGCAAGGACAACCAAGAGTGAGCCGAAAGCGTAGACGAACACGGAAGTCGTGGCTGTGTGTCCATTGATTGGCCGCCTCGAATAAAAGGAGAGAGTCGACATGTTTTTATCTGCCCTGGAACTGCGCAACATCATTGAAAGCAGTTTTCTGCCCAAACGCTGCCAATGCACCTTGAGTCCCGATCTGTCGATGACGGTCAAGGTGTTCGGTGATCATCAAACCGACCGCGTCGATCTGGTGGTCAGCGGCATTGATGCTTCCCGGCTCAATGGCTGCCGTGAAATCAACGAGCTGATCGCCGAGTTGCGCTACGACCTGGCCCATTCTCCAAGCCAACTGTCCGAGCTGAAACGCAAAGCGCATTAAGCGCGCAACGCTGGCAACCCCCGATACCGTCCGGCATCGCCCTGACGCAGCGTGCTGCGTCAGTTCTGGTGCATGCAGGCCTTGTTCAGGTCCAGGCGCATCCCGACGGGTAGGGCAAGGTTTCGACGCTCTGGGCATCCGCCGCCTGGACCATGCCGGCGACCCCCCTTACAGCCAAAGTGCCAAGAACCATCGTGATGTGGGTATTCATGGTGGTAGCTGCGCTGCAGACAAAGACGAATCAGCGTGGTCGCCGAACCTGCTGCCCAAAGCCCCAGCAGCATTCCGGACCTGTGCTGTCCGGAACCGAGTCGATAGTGAGTATTTGTCTATCGTTAATGGCCAATCGATAGATCTTGCAAAAAGTCTTGCGCATTTGCTCAAAGGGCAGGGCCCGCCCTATCGGTTAACGACCAAGCGGGCCTGGATCGCGGGTGGATTCAGTTCTGGTTGCTGCAGGCATCCGACAGCTTGCTGTAGGTGATTTCCTCGGGCTTGCCGGCCTGGTCGATGTACTTCATATCCGCCGTGATCACCTTGCAATCCTGGGTGTCAGGCTCGCTCATGGAAATCACCTTGGCCACGTGCAGCGGCATTCCGTAGTGGTAGGGCACGGCGCTGCTGCTGTCCGCCTGGGCCAGGCCGCTGAGGGCACTGAGCAACAGGGCGGCGGTCAATCCGGTACGCAGGTTCATAAGGGTTCTCCAAAACAGACTGAACGTCAGTTCTGCACCTGATCGGGTGCAGAACTTGCCGCGCAGTGCGCCAGAAAGCTCTGAGCCGGCGCGGTCAAGAACACTGTTGAGCAGCAGGATTAACGGTTGATTAAATTAAGTAGGGAGCTAATCAATTGACCGGCAAAAAACCTCCTGCCCGACAACGGATTTCACAACTCGCTGTAGGCAATCCGCTGATGGCTGGGCAAGGCGCGGTTCAACAGTTGCTCCAGGGATTGTTCCGGGGGCAGGTAATCGTCGCCAAAATCTCCGTCGGCCAACTGCGTCGGGTGAGCTACCACTTCGACCACCCCTGTGGGGAGAAAACCGTCCAGCAGGTCCTTGGGCGTGCACACCGCGTTTACCCGGCGTCCGGTGAGCCAGCCAATGCGTCGGTTCAACGCACTTTTGAACAGGCGCTTGAGGGGGCCGATATTGCCGCCGACATTGCGTGCCAGGCGCACCGGCACCCCTTGGCGGGCGGCGAAGCGGGCAACGATGGCCGCCACCGGCCACAGATTGTGCACGTGCTGGTGGGAGTCGATGTGACTGGGCCGCAGGCCCTGGTCGACACAGCGTTGCCATTGCGCCTCCAGTTCCTGCCACACGGCATTGGCGGCTGCCGACGGCAGGTGCAGGGCGGAGCGCGGCAGCTTCAGGTCGAACTGCCCCTGGGCATTGCAGAACAGCGCCTGGCTGCGGATGCCCTGACTCAGGGGCGCGCCGTAGGTGAGGTTGAAATGCAGGCCTATGCGTCCCAGCAGGGCGTGCTCGTGGGTGAGGCGGCAGGCATCCTCAAAGGCCGGCATGTTGGCCATCAGGGTGGCGGAACTGATCACCCCGCGCTTGAAGGCACGCAGGGTCAGTTGGTTGTAGTCCAGGTCGAGGCCGAAGTCGTCGGCGTTGACGATGACCCGGTGCGCTCGGGTGACAGCCAGGGTTTGTTTCATGGGCGAGCCCCTTGTGCGGTGGTGGCCCGGCGGCGCTCGCGCCAGGCCTTGAGACGAGGTTTGAGCTGCTGCCAGAGGCGCTCGGCAACACCGGCCAGCAGGCCCCGGGGGCGCCAGGAGTAGAAGCTCCAGCGCTGGTGCTCCACCAGACCGCTCATGCGTTCATGCAACTGATGGCTGGAGCGGCTGAGGCTGACCCGGGAGGCGTCCACCCACTGCCAGCCTTCCTCCAGGCCCCAGCGAATCCATTCGTCCAGCAGCAGGCGGCCACTGCCCAGGTTGGCGTAGTCGGCGAGGAAGGCGATGTTGTAGTCATACAGGCGACCGCGCTCCAGCAAGCCCAGGCGATAGCTGATGCAGCGGCCCTGGTGTTCCAGCATCACCACTCGCACGCAACCCTCGGCAGCCAGGCCATGCAACGCCGTGTGCATCCACTGTTGGCGTTGTGCTCCGGAGAAGATCCCCAGGCCGTCGGCGCCTTTCCAACTGGCCTGTTCCACCTCGCGGAGCATGTCCAATACCGCATCGATACCGTCGGCCTGGGGCGTCACGCGGATCACCCGGGCGTCAATCTCCGCGCAGCGCTTTTTGGCCCGGCGCAGCTCGTAACGCAGGGTGCCGCTGGCTTCCTCCTGGTCGCTGGGGACGATCAGGTGTTCTGGCGCGCGACAGCTCAGGGACTGCTCGCTGTACCCGCTTGCCCGGCGCCAGGGCGCCAGCAGGGGGGCGGCATCCACCAGTTCATGGAGTTGCAGCAGGTCATGGGGCAGTTGCCGGCGGATTTCCCGCAGGGCCGCGGGCATGGCGTTTTGTGCTTGCGCGGCCACCAGCAGCGCCAGGCGGTCGCTCAAGGGATGGCCCAGGTGGCGCACCACCTGCAGGGTCAGCCCGGCCCTGGGCTCGCGGCCGCGGATCAGCGGCAGGCACAGCAACAGGCGCTGGTCCTGCCAGCCCAGCAGAATCTGCAACTGCTGATCCTGCAGTGCCTGTTCGGCGCCCCGCAGCCAGCTCAAACGATTGAACGGCGTGGCCTGTTCGACGGTTTGTCGCAGCTGTTCATAAGCCTCTACGGGGAAGTCCTGGGCACCCAGGCTGGTGCACCATTGCCAACGCAGGTTCACGTCCGCTCCTTGTCTATTTGAGTGGCCGGGGCCGCTGATTCGGCCAGGCGACCCCGGCGCAGGTGATGCAGGCGCGTCTGGTGATAGGGGCGGCGTCGGTGGAAATGCAGGCAGCGCAGCAGGCAATAGACGTGCAGGGATTCGCCGACCTCCTGGAAACCCAGGCGCATGTGCATCTTCAGCGCCGGCTCGTTGCGCACATTGACCAGGGCCCGGGTGGCTTTGAAGCCCCGCTCGCGGTACTCGTCCCAGAGCATCTTCTGCGCCAGGATCACCACCCCCGAGCCGCGAAACGGCGGCGCGCATTCACCGGCAAACTGGTACAGGCAACCTGGCGGCATACGCATCCAGCAGCGGTACAGCTGATCGTCGTAGTAATCGCGCTCACTGACCCAGACCATCATCATCACGTTGCCGTCCGGGTCCAGGTGCGCGCTGCCACGGTTGCCCTTGTCCAGCAGGCCGCGAATGGCCGGCAGTTGGGCCTTGAAGTACTTGTCGAAGGCCGGCAGCAGCTCCCGGGTGATGCGCACCTGGGGCCAGCGGCCGGGGTTGATGGGGCAGGGCACCGGCAAGGCCAGTGAGCGTTCCAGGGTCAGCAGCTCCCAGTGGTAATAGAAGAAGCGTTCAGAAAAGACCCGCAGGCTGCCCCGCAGGCCCTTGCGGCGGATTTTGGCCAACAGGCCGGTCAAGCGACTCATAGGGTTTTCCAGGTCAAGGCAAACAAGGTTTCACCGGGCAGTTGGAAGCTGGCCCGGCCATCGCTGCAGTGCAGCGTGGTGTGACGGCTGCGGCCTTCGGGGCCCAGCAGTTCGAGGGTGGGGTTCGATTGGCAGATAGCGCTGGCGTCGCCCAACTCGATGTTTTGAGTACGGGGCGTCTTGGCCACTCCCAGCAAGCTGTGGCGCTGCCCCTCCCGCAGGGCCAGGGCATCCACTTCAAAGGAGGGATTGTCCAGGGCCTGGACCTCACCCAGCCAATGCTGCTGGATGAACTGCTGGGCCACGGCCACCGGCTTCAGGCTGAAGCGCTGGGCATCCTGCTGGGACAGCATGCCCTTGGGGTATTCGGGTTCGTCGGCGGCCTGGAACCAGTTGAGCATGTCCAGCAGGCCGTCCTGGGAGGCGTTGATCACCACCGAGGCCCACCACAGGGCCGCGTAGTGGGTGTCCTGCTGATAGGGGCTCAGGTCCGGGCCGCTGGAGATGTTGGTCTGGCTCAGCAACAGCGCCTTGCGTGGCCGGCCCTGCTCATCGAGCCCCACCAGATCGGCGGCGGCACGCACGCTGGTTCGATAGCGACGGGTGGCCAGCAGGTCGCGGACCATCCATTCGTGCCAGGCCAGGGCATCGATGTCGGCACCGTGTTCAGCCAGCAACTGCCGGGCCCAGTCGATGCCCCGGCGTTGCCCGGCGCCTACGCGAAAGGGGCCGTCCAGCAGTCGCGAACTCACCGGCATGGCAATGCGCACTCCGGCTGCGCGGGCGTCGGGGTTGGCTTTGGTGTGTTCCAGCATCTGCGCAAAATAGGCGGCAAACGCTGCGTAGCTGGGGTAGTTGAGGTTGGGTTCGTCGGCAAAGGCCAGGTAATGCAGGCCCTGGTTGCCCAGGCGCACGCTGTCCGCCAGCCAGGCGTCGAGCCCGGCCAGGGTGGCACTGTCGGCGTCCAGCACGGCCCGGCGTCCGGTGCCGGCCAGCAAGGTGATGTCGCGCTCGATCTTGAAGTGTTCGCGGTACAGCCGGCGAAAGGTGATTTCCCGCTGGGGTTCTTGCTGGATCACATCGACGAAGCTGTAGAAGTTGGCAGCCTGCGGGCCCAGGGCGCGCAGCAGTTCGAAGGTCGACGACGGCGGCTCGGCATAGGGCAGGGCGATCCCCAGGTGCGGGCTGGGACCGCGCACCTGGGGTTTGAGGCGCAGCTCGACCCGGGCCGGGGTCCACTGCAACGGGTGCAGCTGGCGCAGGTCCTGGGCGAACAGGTTGGCGGTGCCATCGAGCCAGAACGCCACCTTGCCGGAGCCGCCCAGGGACAGGCGCCAGACTTCGTCCTGCTGGGATACCGGCAAGGCGCTCTGGTCGAATTGCCCATATTGCGGGTGCTCCACCAGCTTCAGGCGCACCTGCTGGCCGTCGCTCAGGCGCGTGGCTTGCAGCACGCTGACGCCGCCGTAGTATTTGCCCGCCAGCAGCGCCTGCTCGCCAGCGGCCACGCGAAAGTACAGCTCGACGCCGCTGGGCACATCGGCACTGAAATGCACCTTGGCCGGCTCGAACTGGGCCAGGGTCGAACTGTCATGGCCGACCTTGAAGTTGCGAAAGCTGTAGCCCGGCACCTGCAGGCGATAGTCGCCGCGGGCGGCGGGCAGTTGGATCTCTCGCTGGCCGTAAGGCTGGTCGGCGCGGATTTCCAGCTGTTGCAGCAACTGCCCGTCCGGTTGCAGCAGGTACAGCTGTTCCTGGTTGGCGTCGCTTTGCCAGGCCGGGCTCCAGCGCAGTTGCAGGGTGTCGGCGCTGTCGGCTTGCAGATACAGGCTGCCGTCGCGGATATCCCCCCATTGCATGGGGGCTGCGTGCAGGGATGAGGCCGCGGCGATCAGCATCAGGGCGAGCAGGGAACAGGGTTTCATCAGGCCGTTTCCTTAGGGCGCAGTAAATGGCGCACGTAGACAATGTCTCCAGGCAGCAGGATCAGGGTGCGATACCAGGCCACGCCGCTGAGGTGGCAGTACAGGCCGAGCATCACCAGGCTCACCGCCAGGTAGGCAATCGACGAAGCCAGGCCGGCGCCGACGATGCCCAGTGGCGGAATCAATACGGCATTGAGGATCAGGTTCAGCAGCGCGCCCCCGGCCAGCAGCAGTGACAGGCTGCCGGGGCGCTGTTTGCCCAGCAGGTCCAGGCGCAGGATGCTGGCGTAGCACAGGCCGAACAGCCCCGGCAGCAGGGCCAGCAGCGCGCCGTAGGCCGGGGCGTAGGCGGCGCCGAACAGGGTGACGATCAGCCATTGGCCGATCAGCGCCATGCCCAGGCAGGCCCCCAGCATCACCGTGGCCGTCAGGCGCAGGGCCAGGGTGGTCAGTTGCTCGATGCCGGAGCCCTGCTGCAGCAGGCGTTTCATCAAGGGAGTGGTCACCGCTTCCGGGATGATCAACAGCAATTCGGCGGCGGCGCTGGCCATGGCGTACCAGCCCATGGCCGCCGGGTCGAGCAGAGCGCCGATGAACAGGTAGTCCGAGCGCAGCATCAATTGCTGGGACAGCACCCCGGGATGGCTCTGGGCGCTATAACGCAACAGCTGGCCTTGCTCCCCGGGCTGCCAGCGCAGGCGCAGGTCATGCCAGCGCCGCATCCAGCACCAGCCCACTATCACCACCAGCAGGGTGCCCCCCAGCCAACTGACCAGCGCCGCCGACAGCGGCTGGTCGCGCCAGATCCACCACAGGCCGACGAAAAGCAGCAGCGGCACCAGGGATTCCAGCAGGCGCAAGGCATTGAAGGCCTCGACCCGGCCGTCGGCGTTGTGCAGGGTCAACAGGCCGCTCTTGAGTACGGTGATCGGCACCGCCAGCAGTAACAGCCAGGCCAGGTCCCCCAGTTGCAGGCTCAGGTCCCACTGGCTGCCCAGGGTGTTCATCAGGGTCAGGCCCGCCAGGGTCAGCAGGCTTGCCAGCAGGCAGCCATAGACCAGCACTTGGGTCAGCAGCAGGCCCAT
>NZ_MOAK01000053.1:0-440 GCF_003732485.1 Pseudomonas protegens | reverse complement strand
GGCGTGCGGCCTCATAGCCGACGGCGGTGTTGAGGCCGCCGCTGGTCAGGGCCGCGATCAGGTCCGGCAGGGTGCTGAGCAGGGCGAACAGGCCGCGATCGGCCGGACCCAGGAGACGCGCCAGCAAGACGTTGCGCAGCAGGCGCAGGCCGATCATCGCCAGTCGGGTGCCCATGCTCAGGGCCAGGTGCCAGAGGTAGCTGCCGCGCTTCATGCCCGGGCTCCCTGGAGCAGGCGCCAGGCCAGCAGCCCGGGGCGTCCGGCGCTGGCATGGCTGACATCGATGCGGGGCAGGGCCAGGTGCGGGTTGCCAGCGGCCTCGATCAGGCCCGGGCGGGTGCCCAGGGCGTAGCGATAACCCAGTTCGGCCACCGCGGCGCGCACCTCGGGGTTGTGATCGCCATTGGGGTAGCAATAGACCCCCAGCGGCGCCTGACAGT
>NZ_MOAK01000052.1:14852-30684 GCF_003732485.1 Pseudomonas protegens | reverse complement strand
GGAGGAGGAGGAGGAGGAGGAGGAGGAGGAGGAGGAGGGGAACTACAAATAGCTGTCGCGGGCGCTTGGGCGGTCGGGCTGGTTGTTCGCCGGGGCGCTGCGCAGCGAGCCAGTGAGGTCGAGCTGCTGCCACATCAAGGGACACCTGGATCAGTGACCCTTCCCGGCAAAAGATCACATGAGCCGGGCTATTCGTGCTTGAGAACGCTTTCTGCTCTATTGCTCCCTAGACCCCGGTACTGGCCTGCATGGAAGACCAGCGGTTCTGCGCCGCTGTAGCGGTATTGTTCGATCTCGCCAATGAAGATCAGGTGGTCACCGCCCTCGTACTGGGTGACGTTACGGCACACCAGCACTGCCACCACACCGTCCAGCACCGGGGCTCCCGCCTTGCCATAGGAATGAGCTACACCGGCGAACTTGTCAGCGGCTGCCCGTGCGAACTGCTCCGACAGGTGGTGCTGGTGCGCGCCCAGCACGTTGATGGCGAAGTGGCTCGCCGAGCAAAAAAACTTCAGGCTCGGTGCCGTGCGCGCCAGGCTCCAGAGCACCAGCGCCGGCGACAGCGACAGTGAGGAGAACGAGTTGGCGGTCACACCGACGTTGCGGCCGTCAGCGGTGCGGGTGGTGATCACGGTCACACCGGTAGCAAACTGCCCCAGCACGTTGCGCAGTTCACGGACATCGCGGACATCGCGGCCCTCGGCGTCGAGCAAATCGTGAACTTTGGTTTCGGTGGCAGCATTCATGGTGAGCTCTCCCCTCAAGCTGGCTCAGACGGCCTGTTGGCTCAGTGCGCGCGATTGCACGCGCAGCGTGAATCGAACCAGCGGTGCGGTCAGCGCCGTCGTCACCAGCGCGAACACCACGAGGATCGTGTAGACCTTTGGCGGAAGAATCTGCATTTGCAGGCCGATGGACAGGACGATTAGCTCCATCAACCCGCGCGTATTCATCAACGAGCTCACCAGCATCGCATCGTGTGGCGCCAGCCCAGTGCCACGCGCGCCCAGATAGCTGCCGCCGAACTTGCCGATGAATCCGCCCACGAGGAATACCCCGCACCACATCCAGGATGCCGCGTCGTCGATCGTGCCGACCGACGCATGCAGCCCCGCACACGCGAAGAACACCGGCATCAGTACAAGCTTGACGAAACCTTCGACGTTATCGCGCCACTCCTTCGCGACGCCGGGCACGCGCCGCACGAACAGCGCCGCCGCAAGTGCGCCAAATGCACTATGGAATCCGATCAGCGACGTCGCGAGTGCCGAGGCTATTACAAAGCAGAGCAACACGGCCAAGCGGTCGCGCGTCGCATGCGCAGTCGAGGCGAGCCGCGCAAGCACCGGTCGCACCACGAAGCGCACCAGGAGCGCGCATAGCACCAGGTACACGAGCAGGCTGACGAGCATGTGCGCAAATGCCCAGCCAGGCCCGCTCGATAGCGAGGCAATCGTTGCCAGCAGCATCCAGCCGAGCGCATCCGTCAGCATCGCGGCAGACATTGCGTGCCGTGCGCCGACCATGGCGCCGAGCGCCAGGTCGTCGATGATGCGCGCCATCACCGGCACCGCTGATACCGCAAGTGCGACACCGCAGAAGAGTATGTAGGGCAGCGCCGGTACGTCGCTGGCGAGCGTATCTTTCGAGACGATGGCGACGATCATGCCGATCGCGGCCGGCGCGATGAGCCCGCCCGCCGCGATCGCGACAGGTATGCGCCAGCGCTTGCCGCGCAGCGTCTCGCTCAACTCCATATGCAGACCGATCTGAAACATCAGCAGTATCAGGCCGACTTCGCCGACTTGCGCCATGGCTGACAGCGTACGTGGGCCGAACAACAGGTCGTAGAAACTCGGTGCGATCACGCCGAACAGCGAAGGCCCCAACAGCAGGCCGGCCGCGATCTCGCCGACCACCGCGCACTGGCCGAGCCGTTCGGCAAGGCGGCCGCAGAGGTTGCAGAGCGCGATCACCAGCACGAGTTGCAACAGCCAGATGGTCATGAATACCTCGCAAAGAGCGACACCGACACCAAGCGGGTGGCCGCGCGCCCAAGCGGGTCCGCCGCGCCGTACGCCGTGATCACCGTGACGCAGCTCGAAAGGTTCGCACGCGCCGGGCAGCGCGACCCGGCCGCTACCGGCTCGGCCTCACGCATTACCGCTCACTCGCGACACGGTCGACCCAGCCGCGGTAGAACGCACGGTACTTGAGCACGAGCTTGTCGTACTTGCTGTACGCGCCGCCGCCGTCGGGCTTCATCCCGTTCCAGATTTTGACGTCGTACCCCGCTGCCTGTCTGGTCTGCAGCCCGAACAGCACGAAGTCGGTCGCACGGCGCAGGACGCCGCCCACCTTCTTGATCGAGATGAGCATGTGCATGATGTTCTTGCCGTCGCTCACCGGTGTCACACACTGGAGCAGTTTGTATTTGACGTCTGCGTCCAGGGCAACGGTCATGACGCACCCGCCGGGGTAGCCGTCGAAGTGCAGGTTCATCTGCGACATGTTCAGGCCGAGCGCGCGCGACAGCATGCCGAGGGGGCCGAAGTAGCGGTTCACGTGGAAGTCGATCCCGGCACCGAACCACGCGCCCGCCCGGGCCAGCGACTCAACCTCCGGCCACCGGCTCCAGTCGTCGAAGAGCTTGAGCTCGAAGGCCGAGATCGGGAGCGCGTGCACGGGGGTTGCGTGCTGCGCGTCGTAGAAGTTCTCGACGATCCGCAAGACCGCCGTCGTCGTCTCGAACGCGAAGTGCAGGTGCATGAAGTCGCCGTTGTCGACGTCGGCTGCGGTGATTTCGGGCAGCGGGTGCAGCGGCTGCGGGGAGCCGTACCAGACCCACACGTAGCCGTATCGCTCGATGGTGACCAACGTCGGCTGGCGCGCCGCGCGTGGCACCGGCTCAAGCTGGCGCACCACCTCGCTGTGGCCGGGGATGTGAACGCACTTGCCTTGCTCGTCGTAGCGCCAGTGGTGAAACGGGCATTGGATGCACCCGTCCTTGATCCGCCCGTCAGCCAGGTTCGCGCCCAGGTGCGAGCAGTGGCGGTCCATCACCACGGCCTGCCCCGTCGCTGCGCGCCACGCCACGTACGGACGGCCAAAGAGCGTCAACTCCTTCGGCTTGTCCCTGAGGTCGTTCGAGCGCATCGCGACGTACCAGCTCGCGGCCACGCGTGTGGTCGCGTCGTACGCCCCCGGGGGATGCTTCTTGACGCTCGCTTGATCCAATTGAATGTTGTTCATCGCGTGTGTGCCGTCCTTGGCCGACTACTTCTTCAGAGCCAAGCCGATGCGGGTGGTGATGTACGCCTTGAGCAGCGCGAACATCGGGTTGTAGTCGAAGTACTTCTTCACCTCTGCCGGCGCGCGGGTTTGCGTCCAGTACATCAGCTTCATCGCCGGTATCAGGCTGTACTTCGAGTTGTTGAGCTGCGGCTTGTCCCCGGTGATGCAGTACCCGAAGCCGAACATCGGCTTGGCGAAGTCTCGTTCGTCGATGAGGGCGTGAATCCGCACCGCGGCCTCCTCCGCCGACTTGTGCCCGGCGCTCACAGCCTCGACCTCGGCTTTGGCGTCGTTGAACAACTGGTAGTACTGCTCCATGTCCGCGCACAGGTACCCGAGGTACGGCGGGTCGTTGTCGAGGTGGTCGAGGTCGCCCTCGTCGCGCGACGCGCGAAACCTCGCGTGGGCTTGCACCAGCCGGAACTGCCCGAGGATAGTGCCGACCGCCCACAGCCGGTGGAACGCGTCCCATAGGCGGAAGTCCGAGAACGCCGTGTAGCAGCAGCTGACGAAGTCGTCGTTGTGGTCCAAAAGCTTTTGCTGCAGGCGCTCGATGTACTCGAAGCGCTCGGGGGAGAAGTCGTCGTCGCGTAGCGCCTTGATGAGGCGCGCCGCGAGCGCGTGGATGGTCACCGCGGTGTTCTCGAGCCCCCGGGAGAAGAGCGGGTCGATGAACCCGTTCGCGTGCAGCATCAGGCAGTAGCGGTCGCCGACGCAGGCGTTCGACGAGAACTGCAGGCGGTCGGTCTTGACCCAGTCGCGCACCGGCACGGCGTCCCGGAACTGAGCGCCGATGCTCGGGAACCGCGCGAGGAACTCGTCGAATTCCTGCTGCGCGGGAATGTCGGTTTTCGGGTAGACACGCGGGTCGAGCTGCAGGCCGACGCTCACCAGGTTATTGGTCGACCGCGGGTGGTTGTTGAACGGAATCACCCAGAGCCAGCCGCCCGTGAACATGTGGTGCAAGGTCCCTTCGTGCCAGCGCCAGCGCTGCCCTTTGACCTTGAAGATGTCGTCAAACGGCTTGACCCCGAGCATGTGCGTGTAGAGGCTGCGCGAGTGCGTCTTGAAGCGACACGGCTCTTCGCGGAGCCCGAACTTGGTCGCCAGCGGCGCGCCGGGTCCTCCGCAGTCGATCATGTACCGGCCGGTGAACCGCTCGCCCTCGGCGGTGGTCACCGCGACGCCGTCCTTGTCCGCGTGATATTCGGTCACGCTCGTCTTCTGGCGGACCGTGCAGCCATATTTGATGGCCGCTTGCAACAGATAGGCGTCGACGTCCTGCCGGTAATAATGGCTCTCCGGCCCCCACGGCAGCTCGGGAATGACGCACTGCGTGAACTCCTTCGGGTCGTGCTCCTGGCCAGGTTTGTGGAACACGAAGCCGAAGTTGCGCTTGATGCCCGTGCTCGACGAAACGTAACGCTGCGTCGAGTAGAACGAGGTGATGTGGCCGAGCTCCGGAATGTCGTAGCGATCAGCGATGATGCGGTTCATGAGAGACGTTTCGGGGATCGACGATTCGCCGATCGTGAACCGCGGGTGCGACGACTGCTCGATGATCAGCACGCGAAACTGTTGTTTGGCCAGGATGGCCGCCATCTGGGTGCCGGACATGCCCGAACCGAGGATGATTACGTCGAAGTGGTTGCTATCGTGTCCGTTCGCGGGGCTCTTCTGAGTCATGGGGGCAAACTCTCCTTGTGAGATAACACTGGGTCGCGCGCATCAGGATTCATCGAGCGCGGCACGGATGCGGGACCGCGCGGCACAGGTGAGCGTGAGTAGATCGCCGAGCATGCTGGGCGCGTAGCCCCCGCTGCCGGTTGTGGGGCCGCTGCGCCCGACTTCGTATGCCCGCTCCGCCAATTTGAGGTGAGGCGCCCGGAAGCGCAGCAGGACCTTGAAGACCCGCTCGAGGGCTGTCAGCCCGGCCCGGACGTGCTCGCCCTGCGTACCCGCCGCTCGCGCCTCGTCGAGCGTGCGGTCGATGAGCGCCGGCTCTGTGGAGAACCGAGCGTAGACCGCCCTGTATGCGGGAAGCACGTAGGGCAGGTACGTCTCTTTGAATTCTCGATAAGCTGGGTCGTCCGATTGCGAGCCCCACAGGACGTGCTCCAGCACGAAGAGGGGCATTTCTACGGCACCGGGGCCGAGGTAGCTCTGGCCCCCGACTCGGATCGGTTCGTAGAAGGGGCGCAGCTCATCGTAGAAGACCTGGGGCGAGATGAAGCGGTACGCGTAGACGATCGATTCGACCATTTTCTGCAGGTAGGCTTCCAGCTCATCGCACCCTTGTGCGAACGCGGGCGAGCGCAGGGATACATCGGACAGCTCGACGGTCAACGCGATGGCCGCCTCGAGGGCCGCCATCGAGATGCGCACGCTCTCGAGCAGGTGCGCTTCGTCGGGCAGCCCGGTGTAGCTCCGCTGCGCATCGGCCGCCTCCGGGTTCCAGACCGTCACATGCAGGAGTGTCTCGCGCGGCGGCAAGTCGGTCACCCGTGCCAGGTCGAGCAGCACCCGTTCAAGCCCGGGCACCAGGTCCACGGGCTCATGTCCGTGCCGCTTGAGCGACCCCAGGAAGAAACCGATGTCCCGCATCGCGGCGGCGGCTTCGACGAAGCCCCAGCTGGAGGGCACGCCGCGCACCGGGAGGAACTCGCGCAGCAGGCCGACGATGCCGGGCACGTCCTTGTCACGGTTCAGGCCCGGCAGCTGCAGAACCAGCGCGCGCGCCTGTAGCGGATCGCAGGCCGCCACGGCAGCGTGCGTGGCCGCGAATGCGGATACCCGGTTCAAGGTGCGTTCCACTACTGGCGTTCCTGCGCCGCGAGCGTCGGCCCGCGCTGGTTGCGCGACAGCTGCGCGCCGTCACGCAGTGACCGCAGGTAGTCGTAGTTCGTCGGCAGGCTCGTGCGCAGGCGCTCGGCTTCGCGCCGGATGCTGGCGAACATCGCCTCGGCCTTCTCGATCGACTCCGGTCGGTGCTGCAGGAGCGGCAGCGACCGGTCGGGCAGCATGCCCAGGCCGGCAAAGATGCAGTAGTAGTTGCCGTTCAACCAGAAGTTCTTGAATTCGTAGTCGAAGGTCTCGTAGTACGTGGAATCGTCGAACGAGGTGGTGGTCAGCGGCAGCCCGGCCTTGTAGCGCTCAACCTTCTCCTGGATGGCGTCCGAGAGCCGCAGTTCGTGTCGGTTCGCGAGCCAGAACGGTGTGTCTTCGCGCGTCGTGGTGAAATAGTGCGCCTGGACGAAGTCTCGGCAGTCGTCGAACATGTAGACGATCTCGGCGTTGAATGCGTCGCGCAACCGCGGGTCGAACGAGGTGTCGGGGAAGTGCTTCACGAGTTGGTAAAGCGCCGCGTAGATGAAGTAGATTCCCGTCGATTCCAGGGGCTCCAGAAAGCACGACGACAGCCCGATCGAGACGCAGTTGTTGACCCACGCCCGCTTGTTGCGCCCGACCCGGAACTTGATCTGGTTGAGCTGCTGATTGTCCGAGAGGCCCCAGAGGTTGAGGAAGTCGGCGGTGGCCTGGTCGCGCGAGGTGAACTTGCTCGAGAAGACGTAGCCGCTGCCGAACCGGCCCAGCATCGGAATCTTCCAGGTCCATCCCGAGTTCATGGCAATCGCGCAGGTGTACGGCTCGACCCCCTCGCGCGCATCGTCGTTGGGCACGGCGCTGGCGACCGCGCTGTCGCACAGCAGGTAGTCGGACATGTCGATGAAGGGTTCCTTCAGGGCCTGATTGATCAGGAGCCCCCGCATGCCGGAGCAGTCGATGAACAGGTCCGCCTCCAGCGTCCGACCTTCCTTGGTTAACAGGGTGGAGATGTAGCCGCGGTCGTTCAGTTGAACCTCCACGACCTCGTCGACCACGCGATTCACCCCGCGCTCGACGGCCCAGCGCTTCAAGAAGTCGGCCACCAGGTGCGCGTCGAAGTGCCACGCGTGGGACATCTGGCGGGTGCCGTCGGCCAGGCAGGGTGCCAGCTTGCCGTCGAGGGCCCCGGGCTGCGGGTAGCACGCGTACTCCATCGGCTGCTGGAAGCCCTGTTCGCGCTTGCGCAGCCAGTAGTGGGTAAGCGGCACGCCGTCGCAGTTCGGCACGCTGCCGAACAAATGGTAGAAGTAATCTTCGCGCGATGGGTCGGGAGACTTTCTCCAGTTCACGAACTTGATCGCGGCCTTGAAGGCGCCGTTCACTTGGGGCATCCACTCCCGCTCCGGTATCCCGAGGAAGTCGAAGAACACCTTCTGCAAACTCGGGATGGTCGCCTCGCCCACGCCGATCCGGGGGATCGCCGCAGACTCGATGAGCGTGATGTTTACCTGCTGTTGGAGAGCCCGGACGAGGTACGAAGCGGCCATCCAGCCCGCGGTGCCGCCGCCCACGATGACGATATTCTTGATCGGCTTGTTCATAACACTCCCTGTTTCGAGGCGGGCTGTCTGTGAGGAGGGGAAGGCCGCCAGTCTCTGTGCATCCTTGCAAGAGGCACATCAATGTGCTTGTCGGATTTAGACTCTAGCCTGCCGGAAAAGCGATGCACCTTCCGTTTCCGAATTAGCATTCAAAAAAGCAAAGGCATTTGGTCTAAAGGAAGATATTGCGTAGGTTTTTTGCGCCTGATCAGTCGGCCGCTGAGGGGGGCTGAAGTTTGGGCATGCCTTCATCCGCCGCCGATCTTGAAAGAGGCGAGCCGCTCAAAAATGATCGGATCACTGATAGAGCCTGACGGCTTCCTTGTCCCGCTTGTGCTTACGGCCAATCCGTTGGCGTGCAGTCGAAACGTCTTGTCTTAATGGATAAGAGGCAAGGCCTGCGGAGGTGGTGGTTTTCCCAACGCCCCCCTCGATGGATGCTACTGCCACCCTTTTCATGGACACAGGCCTCTAATGTGGGTTCATTAGAGGCTGCAATGACAGGGGGGCTTTATTGCCTGGGGGGTAGGGCCTTTCTAGGTGATCTTGAACCAACTGTCCTTGAGCCAATTGGTCCTGGCCAGTTCGATCACCTCGTCGCCACGCCCGCTCATCACCGCCTTGAGCATGTACAGGCTGAAGCCCTTGGCCTGTTCCAGCTTGATGGCCGGCGGCATGGCCAGTTCCTGGGTGGCGGTGACCACGTCCACCAGCACCGGGCCGTCATGGGCCAGGGCGGTGCGCAGGGCGCCTTCCAGTTCTTCGGAGTTTTCCACCCGCAGGCCGAGAATGCCCATGGCGTTGGCCATGGCGGCAAAGTCCGGGTTGTGCAGGTCGGTGCCGGTGTCCAGGTAGCCGGCGGACTTCATTTCCATGGCCACGAAGCCCAGGGAGGCGTTGTCGTAGATCACGATCTTCACCGGCAGCTTGAGCTGGGCCAGGGAGATGAAGTCGCCCATCAGCATGCTGAATCCGCCATCGCCGGACAGCGAGATCACCTGGCGCTGGGGGAAAGCGGTCTGGGCGCCCATGGCCTGGGGCATGGCGTTGGCCATGGAGCCGTGGTTGAAAGAGCCCAGCAGGCGCCGCTGGCCGTTCATTTTCAGGTAGCGCGCGGCCCACACCGTGGGGGTGCCGACGTCGGCAGTGAAGATGGCGTCTTCGTCTGCCAGTTCGCTGAGCAGCCGGGTCAGGTACTGCGGGTGGATCGGCCGGCCCGCGGGCGAGGGCTGGGCCAGGTCGTCCAGGCCCTGGCGCGCCTTGGCGTAGTGCTTGAGGGATTCCTCGAGAAAGCGGCGGTCACCCTTATAGGGCAGGCGCGGCAGCAGTGCGGCGAGGGTTTCGCCGACGTCGGCGGCGATCCCCAGGTCCAGCGGCACTCGCCGGCCCAGGGCCTGGGGGGTGCGGTCGATCTGTATGACGCAGGCGTCGCTGGGGTAGAACTGGCGATAGGGAAAGTCGGTGCCGAGCATCACCAGGGTGTCGCAGTTGAGCATGGCGTGGTAGCCGGAGCTGAAGCCGATCAGGCCGGTCATGCCGACGTCGAAGGGGTTGTCCCACTCCACGTGCTCCTTGCCGCGCAGGGCGTGCACCACCGGTGCACCGAGGGCATCGGCCAGGGCCACCACCTGATCGTGGGCGCCGGCGCAGCCGCTGCCGCAGAGCAGGGTCACGGCCTTGCTCTGGCTCAGCAGTTCCACCAGCTTGTCCAGGTCGTGGGGGGCGGGCAGGGTGCGCGGTGCGTGCAGGGCCGGCCATGGCTTGCTGGCGGCGGGCACCTGTTGCAGGGCCACGTCGCCGGGGATCACCACCACTGCCACGCCGCGGTTGAGGATCGCGCTGCGCATGGCCCGGTGCAGCACCTCGGGCATCTGCGCCGGGTTGCTCACCAGTTCGACGAAGTGGCTGCACTCCTTGAACAGCTCCTGAGGGTGGGTTTCCTGAAAATAGCCGAGGCCGATCTCCGAGGAGGGGATCTGTGCGGCGATGGCCAGTACCGGCACATGGTTGCGGTGACAGTCGAACAGGCCATTGATCAGGTGCAGGTTGCCCGGCCCGCAGCTGCCGGCGCACACCGCCAGTTGCCCGGTGGTGGCGGCTTCGGCGCCGGCGGCAAAGGCGGCCACCTCTTCGTGGCGCACATGCATCCACTCGATGGTCTGCATGCTGTGCAGAGCGTCGGTGAGGCCGTTGAGGCTGTCGCCGGTCAGCCCCCAGATACGCTTGACCCCGGCCTGTTCAAGGGTGGTTGCCAGTTGCTGGGCGATGGTGATGTTCGCCATGAAGAGCTCCTGCGGTCCGCTTAAGAAGTCGTGCAATCAAAAGAGGACAACAGGCGAGGGCGGATGATTCCGCAAGATTGTGATGTCAGCCCAAACGTGCCGGGCGGCACGAGGCAAGCTCGGCACAGCGTTGGCCCAGCAGCAACTCCTGGCTGATCAGGCGGCCAATGGTGGGTGCCAGGGTCACTCCGGCATGCATCACCGCCAGATACAGGCCCTGGTACTGCTCGCTCGAGCCAATGATCGGCAGCTGGTCACGGGGCATCGGGCGCTGACCGACCTCAACGCTGCGCAGGGCTATCTCCTCGGCGCCACGGAACAAGCGGCGGATCGTGGCCATGGCTTGCTGCGCAATGGCCTCGGGCCCTTGAGGGCCGCTGTCGTCGATGTAGTCTTCCGCTGCCAGCAGGCTGCCGTCCGCCGCTTCGCGAATCTCCAGCTGGCTGTTGGAAACCAGGGTCTTGACCAGGCCGGGCGGGGCATCAAAGCGGATCAGGATCGACGGCGAGGCTTGCACCGGCAGCTGGATTCCCAGGGGGGTCAACAGCGCAGGGGTGGCGCAGCCCGCTGCCAGGACGACGTGGTCGGCAAGGCAAGGACCGGCCGCAGTGGTGATGCCGAGCACGCGCCGGCCCTCGACCAGCAACCCCTGTACCGGCGTCTGGGTGAGCACCCGGGCGCCATGGGCGCGAGCCCCTTCGAGCAGGACCAGGGTGGTGGCTACCGGATCGAGACTGCCTTCGCCGGGGGCGTACCGGGCGCGTTCCGGCAGCACTTGCAGATTGGGTTCAAGCGCGCCGATCCGGGCGCGGTCGATCCAGTGGGCGGAAGACATCGGCCCCTGGTCATCGGTGTCTGTCGAGTCCTGGCCGGTTTCGGCATAGCACAGTGCTCCCGTCCATTGAATCTGCAATCGGGGCAACTCCTGCTGCAGGCGCCGATAGTCCGCCAGCGCCTGGGAGCGCAGCGGCCGAGCGGCTGCCGGGAATTCGCCGTGGGGGTTGATCCAGGCAAAGGAATGGCGGGTGACCCCGGAACCGGGACTGGCTTGCTCGACCACCGTGACCTGCGCGCCCTGTCTGGCCAGGTGGTAGGCGATGGATGCACCGACAATGCCGGCACCGACCACAATCACATTTGTAGGCTTCACATTGACCTCGTCATTCATTCAATTGATACGCCTGTGGTCCAGCAGCGCCTGCGCTTCTACCCGTTTGATCCAGGCATCCTTGCTGTCGCTGTAGGCATGGGAGTTCTCTGGGTGCAGGGCCTGGCAGCGGAGCTTTTCCCGTTCATAGGCCTTGGCGATATCCGGGTGCCGACGCAGGTAATTGCGAAAGGCCAGGTGCCGTTCGATTTCCGCAGAACCCTGGGCGTAGCAATGCAACTGCACCAGGCGTCGGCCACTCATGGGGTCGTCCTTGCTGCAGTAGCGCCGTCCGGGCAGGCCCAGCTCACCACGGCAGACGTAGCCCAGGGTCTCCAGCACCGCTTGCCGGGCGTCCAGTTCTGCCAGCGAGCTGACCACCGGGATCAGGTCGAGCACCGGTTTGGCGACTATCCCCGGGATGGCGGTGGAGCCGACGTGGTGCACCTTCAGCAGGGTCTTGCCCAGGGCCGCCTGCAGTGCCCGGGCCGCCTCGAGCGCCTGGCCGGCCCACTGCGGATCGTGGGGCAGCAACTCGACCCTGATGGGGGGCGGCAGTTGCTTGAGTGCGGTACTTTTGCTGTCCATGGTCGGTGCGTCTCCGGTGGGTGGTGGAGGGCGGAGGTGCTAAAGGCCGTACCTTAATCGGTCATTTGTTGTTCAAGCAATTTATTGAATGTTATGAAATTGCAAGCGGTGGGCCGCTGCCTGTCTTGGCAGCGGCCCATGGGGTCAACCGGCAACCCCGTGCTTCATTGGGTTTTCAGCACCAACCCTTGAGCCTGGGGCAGGGGGTTGCGCATCAGCCGGCCCACCACCAGGGCCCCAAGCAGGGCGAGAATGCCTGCCACTGTCAGCACCAGCCCGAAGCCGCCGACAAAGGCTTGCAGGGCCAGGGGTTCAACCAGGGCGCGGGCGCTTTCCGGCAGGCTTGCCAAGGCGCCCTGCATATCCCCGGCCACCACCCGCGAGGCGATGTCCGGCGCCTGGGCCAGCCAAGACCCGGGCACCTGGCTGAGGCTGCCTTGCAGCCGTTGCTGGGTATGGCTGGCCAGCAACGCACCGAATACACCGATGGCCAGCATGATGGCGCTGAAGCGCATGGTGGTGCTCATGCCCGAGGCCATGCCGGTGCGTTCCCGGGGCACGCAGGCCATGATGTTTTTCTGCGTGTCGCCATTGAGCAGACCGGCGCCGGCGCCGGTCACGGCGATCGCCATCGCGAAGCTCAGGTAGCCCCCGGCATGCACTGCCCACGCGCTGAGCAGGTTGCCGCAGCCCACCAGAGTCAGCCCGGCGGCCATCAGCGTGGCCGGGGCATAGCGCCCGGCCAGACGCGCGCCGATGCGTGGGCAGATGAGCATGGTCAGGGCAAAGGGCAGCATGCCCAGGCCCGAGGCGATGGCGGAGAAGCCCAGGCCGTTCTGCAGGTAGAAGGGCAGCAGGGTCATCATCACTTGGGCGCAGCCGGCGTAGGCGAACATGCCCAGCAGCGCGCCGATGAACCGCGGGTGGCGGAACAGTTGCAGGTCCACCATGGGCCGGCTTTGCAGGCGTTCGATCAGCACGAACAGCCCCAGCAGCGCCGCGCCCGCCAGCAGCCGGGTGGTGGTGGCCGGGTGGCTCCAGCCGATGCGGTTGGCCTCGATCAGGCCCCAGATCAGGCACAGCAGGCTGGCGCTGAAGGCCAGGCTGCCCCAGGGGTCGAGGCGCGCCGCCTGGGTATCCCGGGATTCCGCTACGTTGCGCAGCACGCTCCACAGCAGCAGCCCACCTACCGGCAGGTTGAAATAGAAGATCCAGCGCCAGCCGAAGTACTCGGTGATCAGCCCGCCGACCGTGGGCGCGGCGGTCATCGCCATGCCCATGCAGGCGCCCCAGAAGGCCCAGGCCTTGGCTCGCTCCACTTCGTCATGGAAGGTGTGGCCGATGGAGGCCAGGGCCGAGGTCAGCAGCAGCGCCGCGCCCACCCCCTTGAGCGCCCGGGCGATGTCCAGCAGCAGGGCGTTGGGCGCCGCGCCGCAGCCCAGGGAGGCGAGGATGAACAGGCCCAGGCCGCAGAGCAGGGTGCGCTTGCGGCCGAAACGGTCGGCCAGGCTGCCGGCGGGCAGCAGCAGGGCGGCGAAGGCCAGCATGTAGGCGCTGACCACCCACTCGATATCGGCGAAGTTGGCCCCCAGGTCACGGGCGATGCTCGGCAGGGCCACGGCGACGATGTTGGTGTCCAGAACAATCAGCGAACAGACCCCGGAGGCGGTCAGCAGGGTCAGGCGCGGGTTGATGGCGCGGCTCATGGCGCGGTCTGCCGACTGAGGGTGGCGAGGGCGGCCAGGGCGATTTCATCGTCGTGGGCCGGGGTGTCGGCGCTGACCCCGATGGCGCCGATCACCTGGCCGTCGACGATGATCGGCTGTGCGCCTTTCATCATCAGCAGGCCGGCGCTGAGGGCGGCGGGGCGGCCGCCATTGACGGCGTTTTCCAGGTCCCCGGAAGGCCGTTTGAACAATGCCGAGGTGCGTGCCTTGCCCTGGGCCAGCTCGATTCCGGCCACCACCGGGGCACCGTCCATGCGTGCGCCGAGTATCGGCCAGCCGCCGTCGTCGACGATCACCACGGCGCAGGGCCAGCCCTTGGCCTGGGCGGTTTGCTGGGCGGCCCTGAGCAGGCGCTGGGCGTTGTCCAGGGTGAGAATTGCCTTGTGGGCAACGACAGGACGACTTTCCTCGGCTGCCGCGGTATGCAGCGCGCAGCAGGTGATCATTGCCAGAAACAGGGGTTTGACGCGCATGGCAGAGGCTCTCTACTGTGAAGGTTCGCTCAGCTTATCCCGGCCTTTAGCGGTCTTTGTTAGCCGCTGGCGACCAGTTCATTACCTTTGAGCTAATGCCTATCATGGAAATTCGTCACTTTCGCTACTTCCTGGCGGTGGCCCGGCAGCGCAATTTCACCCGCGCCGCCGAGCAATTGGGGATCGCCCCGCCAACTCTCAGTCGGCAGATCCAGGACATGGAAAAAGCCCTCGGCACCCGGCTGTTCCTGCGCCAGCAGCGCGAGGTCAGCCTGACCGAGGCCGGCGCCACCCTGCTGCTGGAAGCCGAGGCCACGGTGCGCCAGTTCGAGTTTGCCCAGCGCAATGCCCAGCGTGCCGGGCGCGGCGAGATCGGCCATATCGAACTGGGCTATGTGGCCTCGGCGGTGTATTCCGGGCTGTTGCAGAAACAGGTGCAGGGCTTTGGCCGTGACTGCCCGGACGTCAGCCTCAACGTGCGCGAGTGCCCGATGGCGACGCTGCCGGCGCGGATTGCCGATGGCCGCCTGGACGTGGGCTACATCCGCTCGCCCATGACTCTGCCGGAAGGCGTCGAGGCCATTCGCCTGGATGCCGAGGGCTTTGTCCTGGCGCTGTCCGATGAATCCTGGCTGTGCCGCCTGCCGCAGATCGCCTCCGAACACCTGCTCAATGAAACCTTCATTCTTCCGGAGCAGATCAGCGGCACCTTGCAGGTGGCGGCCCAGGGTGCCTACGCCCCCAAGCTGGGGCCCCAGCCCGGCGGCCTGGTGGCGGTACTGGCCCTGGTGTCCCTGGGGCAGGGCGTGGCGGTGGTGCCGGAGTCGGTGGTGGGCCACATCAGCCTGCCCCATGTGCTGTACCGGCCGATTGGCGGCAGCTCGGCGACGTCCTGGCTGTCGCTGATCCACCGGCGTTTCGAGCAGGCACCGGCGGTGGTGCGCTACATCGAACAGGTACGACGCGAGTACCGCAGCAAGGCCTGAAGCGGCATGTTCAAGCAACGGCCCGGGTTGCATAATCCCCGGGCCATTCCTCTAGCTTCAGGAGCTGCGTCTTCGATGATCGACCACCTTGACCACCTGGTACTGACCACCATCGACCCGATGGCCGCCGAGGACTTCTACGTCCGCGTGCTGGGCATGCAACTGGAGACCTTTGCCGGTGGGCGCAAAGCCTTCAAGTACGGCAACCAGAAGATCAACCTGCATGTGCGCGGCCAGGAGTTCGAACCCAAGGCCCACCTGCCGGTGCCGGGGGCGCTGGATTTGTGCTTCTTCGCCAGCGTGCCTCTGGAACAGGTGATTGCCCATCTGCAACAGGTCAACTGGCCGATCATCGAAGGCCCGGTGGCGCGCACCGGCGCCACTGGCCCGATCCGCTCGGTGTACCTGCGGGACCCGGACCTGAACCTGATCGAGATTTCCGAGCCGCTGTAACGGTGCCGGCCTGCTTCAGAACCGCGGGCCGGATAAAGTTTTGTAATGATTTCCCGCTGGGGAATCGGCTCGCCCTCCCTGTAATCTCCAAGTCCGTTTTTTCCTTCAGGACTTGCATGAACACGCTCTCGGAGCCCCCCAGTCGGCGCTCTTTCCTCGCTTTGCCCCATGACTTCTCGCGCCATCCGGTAGCGCTGAGACCCAGACGCTCAGGCAGCCATTCTCCCGGTTGCACTTGCCTGGCATTTGCCACTTCCTGCCTTCACCCGCCCGTACCCGAGGTTTTGCAGTGCCTGCACCTTGGCGCTGCGTCGCGCCTGGCCGTTTGAATTTTCCGGAGCACTTGAGTCGTCGTTATGGAATGGATCGCAGACCCCACGGCCTGGCTTGGCCTTTTGACCCTGATCGTCCTGGAGCTGGTGCTGGGCATCGACAACCTGGTGTTTATCGCC
>NZ_MOAK01000052.1:9725-14790 GCF_003732485.1 Pseudomonas protegens | reverse complement strand
CGCGCCCCCCCCCGCCTGATCGGCTTGTCCTTGGCGCTGCTGATGCGCCTGGGCCTGCTGGCCAGCATCTCCTGGATGGTGACCCTGACCCAACCGCTGTTCGAGGTGTTCGACAAGAGCTTTTCCGGCCGTGACCTGATCATGCTGTTCGGTGGTGTGTTCCTGTTGTTCAAGGCCACCATGGAGTTGCATGAGCGCCTGGAGGGCCATGTCAGCCAGCGCGCCGGCAGTGCTGCCTACGCCTTGTTCTGGCCGATCGTGGCGCAGATCGTGGTACTCGATGCGGTGTTCTCCCTGGACGCGGTGATCACCGCGGTGGGCATGGTCGAGCACCTGTCGGTGATGATGATCGCGGTGGTGGTGTCCATCGGTGTGATGATCGTCGCCAGCAAGCCGCTGACCCGTTTCGTCAACGCCCACCCGACGGTGATCATGCTGTGCCTGGGCTTCTTGATGATGATCGGCTTCAGCCTGACCGCCGAAGGCCTGGGCTTCCATATTCCCAAGGGCTACCTGTATGCGGCCATTGGCTTCTCGATCCTGATCGAGGTGTTCAACCAGATCGCCCGGGCCCGGCGCAAGAAGTCCATGCAGGGTCTGCGCCCAATGCGTGAGCGCACCGCATACGCAGTGATGCGCCTGCTGGGTGGACGCAAACTGGCGGCGGAAGAGGTGGGTGAGGAAATCGCCGATTTGCTGGAAGACGGTGATGCGCCGAGCAGCGAACTGTTCGACCGCCGCGAACGGGTGATGATCAGCGGCGTATTGCAGTTGGCGGAGCGGCCGATCCGTACGCTGATGACGGTGCGAGCCGAAGTCGACTCCATCGACCTGACGGACAGCCCGGAGAGCATTCGGACCAAGTTGATGCACTCGTCCTATTCGCGCCTGCCGTTGATACGCGATGGTGCGGTGGATGAGCCGCTGGGTTTCGTGCACAAGAAAGAGTTGCTCAAGGAGTACCTGGCCGGCAACGAGCCGAACCTGGAGCACCTGGCGCGCAAGACCATCAACCTGCTGGACAGTTTTTCGATCCTCAACGCCCTGGAACAGATGCGCAAGGCGTCGACCCACATCGCCTTTGTGATCAACGAGTTTGGCGACTTCATGGGCATTCTGACCATGACCGACATTCTCGAATCCATTGCCGGCGAGCTGCCGGACGCCAGCGAGATCGAAGGGCCGGACGTGGTGGAGCAAGAGGGTGGGTTCCTGGTCAATGGCGCCCTGAACCTGCCCCAGGTGCGCCAGCGGACCGGCTTTGGTGCCGAACCCACCGAGGACTACCAGACCCTGGCCGGGCTGGTGATGAGCCTGCTGGACCGTCTGCCGGTCAAGGGCGATCGTCTGGAATGGGATGGCTGGAGCATTCAGGTGATGGCGGTGGAAGAGCGCCGCGTGACTCGGGTCCTGCTGTCTCGCCAGGTGCCTGCCTGAACGGTGGGCCCTGGCGCTGGCAAGCCTTGGTCGTGAGTGGATGACCGAACAGCGATTTGCCCCACGGACGGTAGCGCAGGGAGAGCATCGCCGTTGCATGGCAGTCGCTGGGGGGGCGCCAGGCTTCTGACCGTCAGCTTCCAGTCTTCGCGCAGCCTGCGTGGGTGCTCTGGAGCACCGGCGTTGCCGCTGCGCTGCTCGGCAATGGCTGCGCCCAGGGCCCATTTATCGGCGTCGCGCGCGGGGCTTGGGCCTCCAGCCAGGTGCACAGGCGGCGAGCGATGCGCTCGCTGGCGTGGCCGTCACCGTAGGGGCGGTGCACGCGGCTCATGCGGGCATAGAGCTCGGCATCGTCCAGCAGCTCGCTGGCATGGTGAACGATGCGTTCGCGATCGGCGCCCACCAGCAACACCGTGCCGCCCTCCAGCACCGACGACCGTTCGGTGACCTCCCGCAGTACCAGCAGCGGCTTGCCGATCGCTGGCGCTTCTTCCTGGATGCCGCCGGAGTCGCTGAGGATGAAATAAGAGCGCTCCATCAGCCAGACAAAATGCTGATAGTCCTGAGGTGCTATCAGGTAGATGTTGGGCGTGTCCGAGAGCAGGCCATAGACCGTGCTCTGCACCTGTGGATTGAGGTGCACCGGGTACACGAACTGCACGTCCGGATAGCGTTGGGCCAGGGTGGCCAGGGCTTCGCAGATGTTGCGCAAACCGTCGCCGAAGTTCTCCCGGCGATGTCCGGTGATCAGCACCATGCGCCGGTGGTGTTGCAGTACCGCCAAGGGCGAATCGGCGGCGGGGCGCCACTGGGTCTGTTGCTGGTGATGACGCATCCACAGCAGCGCATCGATCACCGTGTTGCCGGTGACTTCGATGTTGTCCGCGGGCACGTTTTCCCGCAGCAGGTTGGCCTGGGCCTCCGCGGTTGGAGCGAAGTGCAGATCGGCGATGACCCCGGTCAGGCGTCGGTTGGCTTCCTCGGGCCAGGGCGCCCTGAGGTTGCCGGTACGCAGCCCGGCTTCGACATGGCCGATGGGCAACTGGCGGTTGAAGGCGGCGAGGGCGGCAATGAAGCTGGTGGTGGTATCGCCATGCACCAGGACGATGTCCGGTTGCAGGCGCTCGAAGGTGATGTCCAGATGGATCAGCAGTTGCTGCGAGAGGCCGTTGAGTGACTGGCCCTGGGTCATCACCTCCAGGTCTTTGTCGACTTGCAGCTCGAAGGCGTCCAGTACCTGTTTGAGCATTTCCCGGTGTTGACCCGTGGAGCAGAGGTGCAGTTGCAGACCTGGCCAGTGTTTTAGGACCCGGGCCAGTGGGGCCATCTTGATTGCCTCAGGGCGTGTACCGAAAACCATCATGACTTTAAAAGACATATCCCCTCCTTGGGTGCGATGCGATCGGAACGAACATTGAATCAAAGCAGTGGGAGTTGCTCCTGTCCAGCCGGGGCAGGGGCGCTGTGCTATCGCTCAAGTGTGCGGTTACTGCGAAAAAGGGAGATTGGCGGCGATCCTGGAGTCAAGTTCCTGTAAACAGGCTGATGCTGCAGGGAATATGCACGATTATGCTTCCGCGGTCTTTGGCGGGACACCTCCTCGTCAGTGAGGCTATCGTCATGAAATTGACGCTGGCGCCACTTGTCGGGAGGTTGAAAATCCGCCGTGCGTGCGCGTGTCAAAATTGTGCCGCCAGCTGTTAAAATGCGCGTCATCGCCCGTCTTGGGGGGGGCGGCGGCAGGTGTTGATGACAGTCTGTTTCGTGGAGTAGTGCTGTGGGTCGTGCTTTAGCGGTGTATGTAGTGGGAATGGCCCTGGTACTGGGGTGTTTTGCCTGGGCAGTGACGGCTGTCTACAACTGAGCGCTCAGCGCTTTTCGAACCTTCCCCGGACCCTGTTCAGCGGTCCTTCAGCGTTGTTTGTCCCGGCCCATGATCAGCAGGGCCTGGTTCAGTAGTTCATGCTCCGAGCAACGGCCGTCCAGGCGTCCCCAGGGCAGCTTCAACTGCGCGAGCCAGGCTTCGTGTCGCGGTCGGCTGCGGCCCGCCCGGGCGCCGCTGTCATAGGCAGCGGCCCATTCTAGAAACGCCAGGTGCTGGTGATGCATGTCGCCTCCGGGCAGGATGCGCGAGCCGAAGCGTTGCCGCTCCCGGGTGGCGATGCGTTGCAGGCGTAGCTCTGTCGGGGTATCGAGGTACAGCACCCAGTCTGCCTTGGCGATGATGGCGTCGCCCCAGCCGTCCATCGAGCCCGAAACTACCCAGGGTTGTTCGCCCAGGGCCGCATGCAGGCGTACCAGTCGTTGTTCCACAGGGCGCGCCTGTAAGAAGGGGGGATCGCTGGGATACCAGTAGTGCTCGTCGACATCGACGCGAGGCAACTGCAGATGCCGGGCCAGCGCCGCACCGAGGGTGCTGACGCCGGAGCCTGAGGCCCCGATCAGATAGATCCTTTGTTTCAATGCGGCTCCTCCTGAACCAAGCGTGGGGGGATGTCGGGCGGTCATGGTCATTTGCCCATCGCAGGTTGCGTTCCCGTGTTGTGCCTGGGGATTGGCATCCGTTGTCCGTCAGCGCGTTCAGGCATTGCCCGGGGTGGGCAGGTGCCGTTCGGCGGCCTGGGCCTGGAACCAGTTCAATACGGTTTCGCAGGCCGGGTGCGCGGCGCCGCTGTCGCGCAGCCACAGGGCATAGACGCCACCGGTCTTCAGCGCTGTGCCGAAGGGTATCAGCAGGCTGCCTCGGGCGATCGAATCCTGGGCCAGGATCAGGTCGGTCATGGCCACCCCCAGGCCCCGGGCAGCGGCGTCCAGGGCCAGGTCGTCGAGATTGAACAGGATGTGCTTGTAGCTGCGGGGCGTGGGGTCGTCCTGGGCTTGCAGCCAGGCGGTCCATTCCTGGCGGCTAATGGAACCGTGGATCAGCGCATGCCCCGCCAGTTCTTCCAGGGAACGCGGCGGCAGTTGTCCGTCACTCAATTGCGGCGCGCACACCGGCACCAGGTACTCGTCGAACAGCACTGTCAGCGGCCGTTCGTCCAGGCCTTCGGGCAGGTACAGCACATAGGCATCACAGTCGCCGCCGGTGTCCACCAGGGCGCCCCCCACCGTCTCGATGGACAGGCACAGCCCGGGGTTGGCGGCGTAGAAGCCACTGAGCCGGGGCAGCAGCCAGCGCACCGCCAGGGACACGAAGATGCGAATACGGAACGGTCGGTCCACGGGCGCCGGGGCCAGGCGTTCCTGCAGCGCCCCCAAGGACCGGAGAATCTCGCTGGCCACGCTGCAGGCGTCGCGGCCCTGGTCGGTCAGTGACACTCGCCGGCTGCTGCGCTCGAACAGGGTCACCCCGTAGTGTTCCTCCAGTTGCTGGATCTGCCGGCTCACCGCGCTCTGGGTCAGGTGCAGGCGCGCGGCGGACTCGGTGAAACTCTGGGTCTGGGCCACGTTGACCAGGGTCTGCAAAGCTTGCATCGAGGGCAGTCGAAGAGGGTTATCCATGCGTTTTCCGAATAGATCAATGAATTAATAACGTTCGAAATCCAGGTTGGGCCGCCATAGATTGTAGGCATGTAGCGCCGGCGTGGATTCTCTGTTGAATGCTCCTGGCGCATGGATTGTGAAGGAG
>NZ_MOAK01000052.1:8564-9688 GCF_003732485.1 Pseudomonas protegens | reverse complement strand
GGCTTTGAACAATGTATGTGGCTGGATCGCCCTGGCGGGGGAAACCCCTCAGCGGCCGACACTCAAAGGCGTGCAGAAAACCGACTGGCTGATCATCGGCGGCGGCATTACCGGCCTCTCGGCGGCCCACGCCCTGGCGCGGATGTTTCCCCAGCAGCGCATCGTCCTGCTGGATCGTCAGCGCGCGGCCCAGGGCGCCTCGGCGCGCAATTCGGGGTTTGTGGTCAGCCATGAACTGCCGGGCGTCGACGAACTGATCGACCGTCCTGGATATCCGGCCTACCAAGTCGCCTCGCGGGTGGGTTTCGCCGCCGGCGAGGAGGTGCGCCAGCGTATTGCCGAGCTGGCCATCGAGTGCGAGTTCAGTGATGCCGGCTACCACTTCGCCGTGCATCAGCCCCAGCACCTGCAAGACAGTGCCGCGCGGGTTGCCACCTTGAATGCGGTAGGGGCTCGGGCCTGCTATCTGGAAGGCCCGGCGCTGCAGCAGCGCTTGGGCAGCGCCTTCTATCAGCGGGCAATTCACTGCGCCGGTGGCAACGCCTTGCTGCAGCCGGCCAAGTACGTGAAGGGCCTGCTGCAAGCGTTGCCCGAGCGTGTGAACGTCTATGAAAACAGCCCGGTGGACGACCTGCGACCCGTGCCCGGCGAGGGTTGGCGGGCGCAGACCCGGGAGGGCGAGATCAGGGCGACCCAGGTGCTGGCCTGTGTCGGCGCCTTCCTGCCTCGGGTTGGTGTCAAGCACAGCGGCACCTTTCCCCTGGAACTGAGCGCCAGCATCACTCGGCCGCTGCAGGAACAACCCTGGCAGAGCCTGTTGGACGAGCAGGGCTGGGGCGTGCTTTCCACCCTGCCGGGAGCGGCCACCGTGCGCCTGCTGCCAGGTCGCCGGCTGCTGATGCGCAATACCGTCGAATACCGCCAGCGTGACCTGGGGCCGGCGCAGTTGGCGGTACGCCGCGAGGAACATCTGCGCGGCCTGCAAAAGCGCTTTCCCGGGATCACCGACGCCGACCTGCAATACACCTGGACCGGGCACCTGAGCGGCACCCGCTCCGGCGAACCCTATTTCAGCCGGGTTGCCGAGGGCCTGCACACGGTGGCCGGCTGCAACGGTTCCGGGG
>NZ_MOAK01000052.1:0-8518 GCF_003732485.1 Pseudomonas protegens | reverse complement strand
GGCCGGCGGCGACTCGCCGCTGTTACGCGATGTGCTGTCCCAGGCCCGCCCCGGCTACCTGCCGCCGCGACCGTTTTTTGACATTGGAGCAAGCTTGCGCATGGGCTGGGAAGTGCAGCGCGCGCGACACGAACGTTAACCGTCGCGGCGAAAAATCGCCGCAATAATAAAAGCACAGAGGGCGGCAATATGATCAATCGCACCACTACGGCACTGTTATCCCTGGCCTTGTGTGCCACGGGCGTACAGGCGGCAGAAACGGTGAGCATCGCCAACTGGAGCGGCTACATCGCTCCCGACACCTTGAGCGAGTTCACCCAGCGCACCGGCATCCGGACTACCTACGACGTGATCGACAGCAACGAGACCACCGAGGCCAAGTTGATGACCGGTGGCAGTGGCTACGACCTGGCCAGCCCGTCCAACCACTTTCTGCCGCGGCTGATCCAGTCCGGGGCGATTCAGCCTCTGGACAAGAGCAAGCTGCCCAACTGGAACAACCTCGATCCCAAGCTGATGAAGCTGCTGGAAACCAGCGACCCGGGCAACCGGTACGGCATTCCCTACATGTGGGTGACCGTGGGCATCGGCTACAACGTCGACAAGATCAAGGCGATCTTCGGCAACACCGATGTCACCCAGTCCTGGCAGATGCTGTTCAAGCCGGAGAATATCCAGAAGCTCAAGCAGTGCGGCGTGGCCTTCCTCGACAACCCGACGCAGATGGTGCCCATCACCCTCAAGGCCCTGGGGCTTGATCCCCACAGCGAACAGCCGGCAGACCTGAAGCAGGCCGAGCAGGCGTTGCGGGCCATCCGTCCTTCGATCCTCTACTTCCACCAGGCCAAGTACGTCAGCGACCTGGCGAACGGCAACATCTGCGTGGCCGTGGGTTTCAGCGGCGACGTGCTGCAAGCCATGGCCACCGCCCAGCAGGCGAAAAACGGCGTGAACATCGGCTACAGCATCCCTCGGGAAGGCTCTACCGTGGCCATGGACATGGTGGTGATTCCCAGGAACGCCCCGCACCTGGAAAACGCCTATGCCTACCTGAACTACCTGCTGGACCCCAAGGTCATCGCCAACATCAGCAACTTCGTGCAATACGCCAACGGCAACGCGGCGTCCTTGCCTTATATCGAGCCACAGCTGCGTGACAACCCGGCCGCCTACCCACCGCAATCGGTGCTCGACACCCTGTTCCCGATCAAGACCATGACCCCGGCCGGGATGCGCCTGAGCACTCGCCTGTGGACCCGGATCACCAGCGGCACCTGAGGGCAGGGGGCGTTTCAAGCTGCCGGAGCAGGGGCACGCGGCAGAGGTGGGAAACTGTCATTTTCGACTGATAGAACAGCGTATCTCCCACAACACCACAGCAAGCCTCGGCGGCGGGATCGGGCCGAGTAGATGCTGTCGTCAAGGATGCGCGCTCATGCACAAGACACTACTTATCGCCTCGCTGCTGCTGTATGGCGGAGCGGCCCACGCCGCCGATCCCGTTGAAGTGCTCGGGCACGGCTTTGGCTCCCTGAGCTGCGTCGACTTGCAAGACCCCGACAGCAAGGTCACCTGTGGTGCCCGGGCCTGGTCCAACGGCAAGGGCTGTCAGGGGTTGTCCAGCCAGGGCATGCGCGACAAATGCCTGGATGAGGCGCTGTATCCGCAGAGCCGCTCGACTCGCAGCCGTACCGCCAGGGCCAAGCCTCCTGCCCCTGCGGCGCAGGTTGCCGTCCGGCACGCGATGGAGCCGCCTGCGCCGTTGTTGTCGGAGAGGGAGGCGAAACGCTTGGAGGAGGTGCTTGGGGTCAATGGCTCCAGGCGTTGAGTCGCATCAATGCCGCGCAGGTTTTGGTACGCGCCTGTTGCTGTCTGTATGCTCCCGGTCCGGTGAATGAAGGGACCCGCTCCGGGGGCCGGAGCGGATGTAAGCAAACATGACTTGTCCGCTCTCGATAATGCGGAGGCGGCCCGCTGGAGAACATCAATCAATGGCCGGACCGACTGTCAGGGTGCTGTTGCCACGCAAGATCGATGGTTTGGTCGAAAGTCTGGTGCGGGCCTGCTTGGCCGAAGTTGCAGATCAGCCCTGGACGGGCAGGGGATCGTTCTTCATTGAAGGCAGCCCCATGCTTTACGCGCTGGGGGGCGATTATCCAGAGGAGCTGGCGGAGTATGCAGGGCTGGCCGGGCCGTTGGGATGGCTCCCTGAAGGTATCCTGAGCCTGGCGGCCATGGATAAAGATCAGTTGGATCACCAACGGCTAGGACAGGCGGCGCTGGCGTTGGTCCGTCGCCTGGATGGCGTGGTGGCCTTCTGCACCAGCATCCATGCCTACACCCGGGACACCGAATTTCTGGCGGGGCTGGCGATCATCGAGCATGAGGGCGAGAGCATTTTCAGCGCTGCGGACTTTGCGGCATGGTTGGGTCACCGGGATTTTCGACTGGTGAAATAATCCACGGCTACACGCCCGCACTGCCGCCCCACCCACTACCTTCCGTAGGAGCTGGCTTGCCAGCGAAGGCGGCCGTGAGATCGCTTTCGCCGGCAAGCCGGCTCCTACGGGGGAGAGGTTCAGGCCTTCTGTTGGTGTTCGGCGGCGTGCAGGCCCAGGTAGTAGGTCAGGTTGTCGTCGTTGATGCCCAGGGTGCCGAGAATCTGCGCCATGAAACTCACCGGCGCACTGCCCGGGGCGGTGATCACGCGCTGGTCCGCGACGGCATGGGGCACATCCTGATAGTGCGCGGCCCCGCCATAGTTCACTGCCAACAGGTTGGCCGCCGAATTGGAGGTGTGCTTCACCGCGTCCAGCACCCCGGCCCGAGCCAGTTCACGGGTGCCGTCACAGATACCGGCGATCACAATGTTGCGTGCCTGGGCGGCCCGCAGCAGGTCGCCGACATCCGGGGCCTGGTCGCTTTGCCAGACCGTCCCGCCGCAGACCATCAGCAGATCCACTTCATCCAGACGAATATCTTCCAACGCCAGGTCCGGGGTCACCCGCAGGCCGCCCATGGAGGTCACGATGGCGCCCCTGGGGGAAGCGTAACGGCAGTCGAAGCCATAGTAGCCACGGCCGGTGGCGTTGATCAGGGCGGTTTCCCAGTCGGCGAAGTTGTCGCAGATGATAGTGATGGCGCGGGTCACGTGGTTGTCCTTCCTTGGGTCAATGAGCATCGGGAGGGCGTCAGGGTAACCCGTTTTTTGGCTGGCGGATGTAGAAGCTTCTACTGCCACGGCACGAACGTAGAGATCTGCGGGGTGCCAGTGAGCGCCAGCTATTGTCGTTGGCTTTTAAGGATGGGGCTCGCTTAAGATCCAGCGCCTTGACGTCACTGAACACAGAGCAAGACGGTTCGAGAGTGAACCCATCAAAGGAACTGAGCATGTACAGCTTTCTGAACAGGACCCCGGCGCAGTACGGGTTATGGGTCGGTATTCTTCTGGCGCTGTCCGGTTGCCAATCCGGCTCGCCGAGCACCTCGCTATCCCAGGAGGAGGAGCAACAGCGGACAGATACGCAACGCTATGCCGCCACGATGCAGCAGGTGTTGCACCGCGAAAGCCTCAGGGCCAACAGCGAGAAACTGATGGGTAGCGTGGAGCTGGTGATGAAGTTCGATCGGCAGAATCAGGTCATCAGTTGTGAGGCGCAGAGCAGCCCGGCACCTAGCGCACAGGCCTATCCCTACAACCCGAAGCTCGGGGAGATGGTCAAGGCGATCTGCTGGAACGCGGTGTTTCCTCTAGCGCCAGCCACGGCTTTTGAGCCTGACGGCGTGCTGCAGGTCAAGGGGACGTTGATGTTCCCTCAGTTGACCCTGGAGTCCGAGCAGTTGAAGGAATTTGATTTCAAGGCCGTTCAATACGCCCAAAGTCATTTCTTCTGGGAGCACACGCTGGCCCGCTTGCCGCTGGACAGCGTGGGGGTAGCCAGTTTTCAGGTCAAGGCCGATCCCCAGGGCCGGGTGCAGGAATGCTGGGTGAACCTGCGTCCAGTGAGTTATCGCCCCGAGTCGTTCAAGCCCGACAATCAACTGCGCAATCGCGCCACAGAGTTATGTGAACAGTTGGACGTGCGGCAGATGCCGGGTTTTTCGGTCGAGCAGGGCAAGGTGCAGCCGATCTACGCCAGTGTGTTTTACACACCGTGGAAAGGTGGGCCGAACAAGTCCGCACACCTTTCTCAGGCAAGCGGCGGGGAGCGTTGAACCAGGTCGGCTGATTGGCGGCAAGCGTTCACTAAAGCTTTCGCGGCTCGCTCGTTAAGTGATTGAGCTTGCCTTTTCTTGGGTACATGGGCCGGGTGCCAGTGCCCTGTCATTGATCAATGAGTCATTCATTCATGTTGCTCGGATTCTTCCGCACTTCGACCCTGGCGCTGCTGATTCCGGCCCTGCTGACCCTGAGCGCCTGCCAGAGCAAGACCCCGGAACAGCTCGCCGCCCAATCACTGGAAACCCAAAAGGGCCTGGAGTTTTCTGCCGCCATCAGCGAAGTGCTGAGGCGCAATATCATGGCCGCCAACCCACAGGGCCTGACCGGCACAGTGGGTTTGCGGATCAAGCTCAACCGGCAGAATGAAGTGCTCGGTTGTGAGGCCCTCCCGAGCACCCGTGGTGATCTTGCCGCGGACCTGGTTACCCCGACGTTGCTGCACCTGGCCAGACAAGTGTGCTGGAACACCCTGTTTCCCGCCGCCGCTCCCGAAGCCTTTGGCAATGAGGATGGCATCAAGGCCATTGCCGACCTGCAGTTCCCGCGATTCAGCCAACTGCCCAGCCGTGAGCGTCAGGAGTATCGGCTACGGTCCAGCCTCTACCAGCAAAGCTGGTTTTTCTGGGAGCAGGCCGTCGCCGGGACGGGCATCGACAGCATCGGCGTGGCCAGCTTCCACTACACCGCCAATGCCCAGGGGCAGGTCCAGGAGTGCCTGGTGAACCTGGAACGCAGCGAATTCCGGCCGGAAGCGTTCAAGGCTGATGCCGCCTTGCGTCAACACCTGACCCAGCGCTGTCAGCAACTGGATCTGCGGCAGATGCCGGACTTTGTCAGCCAGCCCAATCGCCTGACTCGCGGTGAAGTACTGGTGGAATACATGCCGTGGCGCGGTGGCCCGCAGCCTCGCTAACGACGATTACACCTGCTGTTGCAGGAGCGAGCCTGCTCGCGAAGACGGTCGCTGGCGATACCCCGCGGCCACGGGTATAACAGCGGCCTTTTCCCAAGGAGGCAGGGCCGATGTTCAAGTCAACATGGTTGGGGTCGCTGGCAGCATTGTTCCTGGCGCAAGGGGCACAAGCCGAGCAGGGAGCCAACTGCCAGGAGCAGCAGGTGCAGGGTCACAGCGTGCAAATGTGCCTGCTCCCAGGCGCCGCCTTTCAACACGATACTTACCGTCTGACCGTCGACGGCAGTTTGATTTTCAGCCTGACCGATGACTTCGCCGAAGACGTGACCCTGGTCCACCGCATTCCCGCCGGACCTGCCGTGGAATACCCGCTCTCGCGCCAAGGCGCCAGCAGCGTCACCCTCAAGGGCGGCTGCGTACCGGTGAGCGAAGGCAACCTGGAAGTGGCGCGGCTGTGCAATTTCCACTGGGGCAGCGTGCAAGTGGTCAAGGACGTGCGCTTCAACTTCTAGCCCGCCGCCGCACTGTAGGAGCCGGCTTGCCGGCGAAGGCGCCTGCCCAGGCGCCTCCTAAAATAATTTCTCCCCGGCTATTTACATCCACATCGTCATTCCCCATTATCCGCGCCGTCTAAGTTTCGCTGCTGACCAGACAATTCCAGCCACCAACAGGGTGGTTGTTTTGTTGCGTCCAAGAAAAGCAGTTGAAAATGACCAAGACTCCTCTGAAAAGAATTCAGCACAAGCTCGCCCGTTCCGGGGTGGCCATCGAACGCCTGAATTCCAATTCTCTCTCTATCTCTTCGATCAATGACGCCGGGCTCAAGGTGGATTTGCTGCTGCCCGATAGCTTTGCCATCGAAGAGAAAGCCATCCTCCAGCTGATGGATTTCGCCAAGGTGGCTCACCCCCATGGCGGCGAAGTGAAGTGCGCCTGCGCCACGCCGGACTTCCACACCGGCAGCCCGATCCCGGTGGGCAGCGTGATCGTCACCAGCCACGACATGGTGGTGCCGCAAGCCATTGGCACCGACATCAATTGCGGCATGCGCCTGCACAAGCTTGGGCTGAACTACGAGCAGTTCATGGCGCAGAAGGCCAAGTGGACCGCCCTGGTGCGTGGCGATCTGCTGGAAGGCACGCGCAATATTCCCACCAGCCCCACGGCCATGAGCGCGCTGTTTGCTTCGGGGCTGGGGGATTTCTGGGCTCAGGTACAGCAACAGGACCCGATCGGGCTGTTTGCCGGGGCGGATTTCGCCCAGTTGCAGCGTGAGCTGTCGGGCCTGCATGAGTCGTCGTTCGCTCGCGGCAGCGCCGACTATGCGCCTGAAGCCTTGCAGGACCGCTCGCGGAAAATCCTCCGCGACCCGGGCCTGGGCTCCCTGGGTGGCGGCAACCACTTTGTCGAGATCCAGGTGGTCACCGAGCTGGTGGATCGTCAGGCCTGCTTTGCCCAGGGGCTGTCCGTAGGGCAGGTGGTAATGATGATCCACACCGGTTCCCGCGACGTCGGCTTCTATGTCGGGCGGCGCTGGATGGACAAGGCCAAGGCCCTGTGGCCAGAAGGGATCAAGCATCCCGACTCGAAGATCTTCGCCCTGTTCGGCGAGATGGCCGACGAGTACCTGCTGGCCATGCACAGCGCTGCCCATTACGCCGATGCCAACCGCGCGCTGATCGCCGAAATGGTGCGCCAGCGCACTCGGCAGGTGTTCGGCGCGGGCATCGAAGCGCCGCTGATTGTGGATGTACCGCACAACATCGTACTGCGCGAGGAAGGCGGCAACGTCCACCGCAAAGGCGCGACACCGGCCTATGCCGGGCAGCCGCTGCTGATTCCGGGGAGCATGGGGCATGACTCCTACCTGCTCACGGGGTTGGGCAATGAACGTTGGCTGCGCTCGGCCAGTCATGGGGCCGGGCGCTCGATGTCGCGCAGCGAGATCGTGTTCAAGGCCAAGAAGGATAAGGCTTTCCTCGGCTTGCAGGGGGTGGAGTGCATCACCACCAAGGAGGAACGGATGATCGAAGAAGCACCGGGGGCCTACAAGGAAATCGGCCAGGTGATTCGTTCCCAGGTGGAAGAAGGGACGGTATCGGTGATGGCGCGGTTTTCGCCGATCTTGACCTTCAAGGCGTAAGCACGAAGGGGCTGTGGGGGTGGGGGTGGTTTTCGGGTTTGCCGTGCAACTGTGCGGCCGATACATTGTCGCCCCCCGGCCTGGTCGTTCTGAGTGGTGCCGTTGAAGTTATCTGTGGAAGGGATGTCATCAGATCGTGAAGCTGGTTAAAAAAGCTGTTTGGTTCGTGTTGTGCATGGGGTCGATGCTCTCGATGGGCGCTGGCCTTTATCAATTCATGCTGCCTAAAGGTGATCCCAGCCTGGCGTTGATGCTGGTGCTGATTGCGCTTATTTCTGGTTTTTATCTGCGGCCGCAAAAGCCCAGGGCACGGTAGTCGCTCTGATGATTGCCTGTTTGCGGCCAAAGTCGGGTGCTCGATCATGAATCAAGATGAAAGTCTGAAGCACGATGCTGTAGTGCCATTTACCGGTGCCAGCGAGTTCGTCGTCGACAAGCAACCCCTTGTCGAACTGCTTGCCGTGCTTGCTCAGTGTGGCGAGGTGGTGTCCAGCTTCTTCAAGCCAGATCCTTCAATCAAGGCGTTGGATGAGAGGCAACGACTGGCCGAGTTTCTGGAGCGTTTCAGCAACCTCGCCAGGTCGACGGCTATTGGGCAGATCGAGCCTGAGTTCGGGCCCTTTTCCGTGTTGAACCGATATGAGTTTGAGGGCTCGCTGTTGGCGGTGCTGCTGCGGGGCGGGTGTCATCACTCGACCCGTGGATTGAGTCTGGCCGACGCTCGGAAGTTGGTGGGCGAGGCGCTGGAGGCGGTGTTTCCGGCTCCGTTTTCCGAGCTGGTGGTGTATCGGTTCGATAGTTCCGATTGGTGTGAGTTGACCAGGGATTCGACTATTTCTTCTGCCTATGTCGCCTGCCAGGGGGCGCGGAATCTTTGGTGGGTGTTGTGCGTTGCTGATTTTGATTGAGGCCTTGTGGGCGCCAAGCCATCTGTGGGGGGAAGCCGTTCACCCACATGAGTAACGGTTTGGTTCAGGTACAGAGGTGACACGCACGATGGGGTTTCTTGTGTAGGAGCTGGCTTGCCAGCGAAGGCGGCATCGAGGACACCGGTGGATTGGGTGTTGTGTAGGTAGCGGTTGCTGCGCTGTCACCCAGTTGTCTGCCATGGCCACACAAGCTCTGTGGCGAGGGAGCTTGCTCTCGGTCGATCGGTTGGCGTTTCGGCGCGCGTAAACCGGAGTCCTCGATTTGGCAGGTGTACATATCCGTTGCTGTGGGTGTGGCCACTGGCGGGTTT
>NZ_MOAK01000051.1:80117-89497 GCF_003732485.1 Pseudomonas protegens | reverse complement strand
CCGGAGAGAGGGAACCCCGAGCCTTAGCGAGGGGCCCATGGAGGGGCAAGCGTTTTTGGTTCCTTTTTAGGCGTTTGTAAAAAGGGACTCGCCGTAAGGGCGAAACCATAAGTGGCCGCCCCCGCAGCAACGGATATGAACCCCGCCCCCTCTAGCCGCAAAGGCCGCAAAGTCAGCGAAGGCCTCCGCCCAGGCACTGCATGTCTCACAAGCCCTTTCGCCGGCACAGGCGCTGCATGACTTGCAAGCCCCTTCGCCGGCAAGCCGGCTCCTACACAGCGGCTGCAGGTTGCAGTTGGCGTTTGCGTTGCATCAGGTAGTAGGCGCCATAGCACAGGGCGATAAAGCCCGACCCCCAATACAGCGACGGGCGCTGGGTTTCGTCGAGGGCCAGAAACACAAACAACGAGCTACACAGCACGATGCACAACAGCGGCACCAGGGGAAACCAGGGCGCACGGTATTTGAGCTGGTGCAGTTGTCCACCCTCGCGCAGGAACTGACGGCGGAAGCGGTACTGGGCCAGGGCGATGACGATCCAGGTCACGGTGCCGGCCATGCCGCTCACCGCCATCAGCACCATGAACAGGGTGTCGGCAGCGATAAAGCTGGTCATCAGCGAGATCAGGGCAAAGCACAGGGTGATGGCCAAAGCCCGCAGGGGCACGCCCTGTTTGCTCAGGGGCGACAGGGCCTTGGGCGCCATGCCGGATTTGGACATGGCCCAGAGGATGCGCGTAGAGGCATACAAACCGGAGTTGCCCACCGAAAGAATCGCCGTGAGGATCACGAAGTTCATCAGGTCGGCGGCGTAGGGAATGCCCACCATGTCGAACACCTGGACGAAGGGGCTCTCCACCAGTCCGGCTTGCTGCCAGGGAATGATCGCCGCCAGCACCATCACCGCCAGGACGTAGAAGATCAGTACCCGAAACACCACGTTGCGCACGGCACGCGGAATGCTTTTTTCCGGCTGGTCGGTTTCACCGGCGGCCACGCCCATGATCTCGCAGCCCTGGAAGGCGTAGACCACGGTCATCATCACCGCGAACACCGCCGGCAGGCCGTTGGGGAATAGTGAGTCGCCCTTGAGGTTGTCGAACATCGGCGCCGGGGCACCGCTGGGCAGGTCGATGACGCCGAAGATCACCAGCGCGCCCACCACGATAAAGCTCAGGATCGCCAGCACCTTGATCCCGGCGAACCAGTATTCGGCCTCGCCAAAGGCGCGGGTGGCCAGGGCGTTGATGCCGAACAGCAAGGCCACGAACAGCGCCGACCAGTACCAGATCGGCACGTCGGGGAACCAGCGCTGCATCAGCATGCCGGCGGCGGTGAACTCCAGGCCCACGGTGGTGGCCCAGCTCATCCAGTAGACCCAGCCGATCATGAAGCCGGTGGCCGGGCCAATGTATTTGGTGGCGTGGGCCTGGAACGAGCCGGACACCGGCATCTGCACCGACAGCTCGCCCAGGCAGACCATCACCAGGTACATCAGGAAGCCGGCCACCAGGTAAGAGAGGATCGCCCCCCAGGGGCCGCCCTGGTTGATGGTGACCCCGGAGCCCATGAACAGCCCGGTGCCGATCACGCCGCCCAGGGACAGCATGAAAATGTGCCGGCTCTTCAAGGAGCGGGTCAGGTGGATGCCTTTACGTTCAGTGGTGGTTGTCATGGCGCACCTCAGCAGTCGGTGAGGCGCAGGGCGCGGGGCGAAGGGGTGTGGCGGAAGGCGGAAGCAGCTTGCAGGCAGTTCATTATTATTATCTCCAATAAGCTTCGAAGACCGCGGCGGGCGCGGTTCAAGCGATTATTGGAAAGCCATGTAAGTTCGGGTTGAAGCAAAAGATCGAAGATGTAAAAAGTCGTAAGGATTTTGTACGTCAGGCCGCCAGCAAGCGCTGCAGCAAGACCCGAGACTCTTGCCAGGACCGCTGCAGCCTCGCCGCCAGGGACGCCAGAGCCGGGCGATCCGCCTGCTGCGCCGCCGCCTCCAACTCCCGCAGCACCCGGGCCAGCGCGCAAAACCCCAGGGAGTCGGCACTGCCCGCCAGCCGATGGGCCAGGTGCAGGACCTCGGTGCAGTCTTCGGCGGCCAGGGCGTCGGCCAACAGTGGTTGTTGCTGATCCAGGGCATCGGCCAGGATCTGGAGCAGGTCCTGCAACTTCTGCTCGCCCAACAGACTGCGATGAGTGTCCAGCAAGCCCTGGTCGAGCAAGCCCTCCTCAGTGTCGGCCTGCGGCATCTGCACCTGCCCGGCCAGCACCTGACGCAGGCTCTCCAGCTGCAACGGCTTGCCAAGAATGCCCTGCATCCCGGCCTGCAGATAACCGCGCACCACGGACGGCTGGACGCTGGCGGTGAGAGCGACAATGCGTACCTGCCGATTGGGCCCGGGACGCTGGCGAATCTCGCGGCACAGCTCGACTCCGCTGATGCCCGGCAAGTGCACATCCAGCAACAACAGGTCGAAGGCTTGCTGCTGACACAAGGCCAGAGCCGACTCGCCGTCTTCAGCCAGCCACACTTGATGGCCGTCACGCTGCAGCAGGCCGCTGGCCACTTCGCGGTTCAGGGCCACGTCTTCGACCACCAGGATCTTCAAACCCTGCGCCGGCACCTGAAGCTGTGGCGACGGCAAAGGCTCTTGACCCACCCCCAGCACCAGCTCGAACCAGAAACAACTGCCCTGCCCCAGCTCACTGTCGACGCCGATGCGTCCGTCCAGTTGCTGCAGCAAGTGTTTGCATATCGCCAGCCCGAGGCCAGTGCCGCCATAGCGGCGGCTGACTTCATCACTGGCCTGGACGAAACGCTCGAAGATCTTTTCGCGCATCGACGCGGCAATGCCGATGCCGTTGTCGCGCACGCAGCAGCGCAGGCGCTGGCCACCGGCGGTGCTGTCGAGCACTTGCACTTCGACCCGCACCCAGCCGTCTTCGGTAAAACGAATGGCGTTGGCCAGCAGGTTGCTCAGCACCTGGCGCAGGTACTGCTCGGCGCCCTGCTGGCGCGGTGCCAGTTGTTCGTCGATGTGCAATTCCAGGCGGGTGCGGTTGGCCTCGGCCCGGGGCTGCAACAAGGTGGTGACTTCTTCCAGCAACTGACGCAGGGAGAAGTCCCGCACTTCCGGGCGGCTTTCGCCCTCCTCCAACCGGGCAAAGGACAGTACTTCATTGAGGATGCTCAGCAAGCCCTCCCCGGCTTGATGCAAGGCCTGCAAACGCTGACGATCCTGCTGGTCCAGGGGCGCCTGACGCAGCAGTTCGGCCATGCCGAGGATGCCGTTCAACGGGGTGCGCAGTTCATGGCTCATGGTCGCCAGAAAGCGCGACTTGGCGAGGTTCGCGGCTTCGGCCTCGTCCTTGGCGTGCATCAGGCTGGCGGTGCGGCGCTGGACCATTTTCTGCAATTCGTCGCGCTTGTCCTGCAAGGCCAATCGGTCGGCTTCGCGGCGCTGCACGTCGTCGAGCACCGCCCGGCGCATGTCGTCCAGGGCTCGGGCTACGGTGTCGATCTCGTCGCCATCCGGGCGCTGGCGCTTGTCCAGGTGCAGGGGCTCGTGCAGCTCGCCGGCCGCCACGCGCCGGGCGAAATCGGCCATCACTTGCAGGTGCCGGGTCACCAGACGGTAGAACAGCCCGGACAAGGCCACCGCCAGCCCGCAGAGAAACACGCTCATCCACAACAGGCTGGCCAGCCCGGTGGCGTACAGGCGCCGATACACCGCCCCCAGATCGGTGCTGACCTGCAACTCGCCCAACTGGCGCAAGGGCCCGGACGGCGGTTGATAGCTCAAGGGAAAACGCTCCACCCGCAGCGGCCCGATCAGCTCGGCGCTGCCCTGCTGCAAGTCGAAATCGTTGCTGATCAAGTGCACCCGGGCCACATCGGAAAAGTCCACCAGCCCCTGCAACTGCACGGTCAGTTGCTCCTGGTTGAGGTCCCACAGGTTGCGTTCCAGGCTGCCCAGGTAACCGGCGCGGATCAGCCCCATGCGGCTGTCGATCTCGCGCATTTCCCGGCGGTATTCGAAGTACAGCTGCACGCTGCTGGCGAGCACGGTGAAGCACAGGCTGAACAGCAGGATAAACAGCAGCAGGCGGCGCAACAGGCCGCCGGAACGCAGGGGGATCATGGCGCCGTCTCCCGTTGCGCCTTGAGCATGGCGCGGTAGTCGTCCTGGCTTTGCCCAAGCCAGCGCTGCACCGCGCCGCTGTCCACCTGGCGCTGCAACTGCGCGTCGATCTCGGCCATGCGCGGCGCCACGGGCGAGTGGCGCGACACCGCCAGGCGCAGGTAGTCGACGCTCACCGCCTGGGGCAAGGCGACTATGTCCTCGGCCCCCGGTAGCTGCTCGATAAACAGCTGCCCGGTGCGGCGTTCATGGGGGATGAAATCGATGCGCTGGCGGATCAGCTTGCCGAAGTTCTGCTGGCTGCTGGAGACCCATTCGATATTGCCGTGCTGCACCACTTCGCGGTCGAAATCCTGGCCGTAGCTCTCGCCGAACAGCAGGCCGCCGCGATAGGCCCGCAAGTCCTGCAAGTGCGCGAAGCGCGGCAGGCTGCGGCGGTTGACGAACAGCGCGACTTCTTCGCGCAGCACCGGCACCTGGGAAAACAGCAGGTCCTGCTGGCGCTGGCTGGTGCTGTAGGCCAGCACCACATCCACCCGGCCCGCGGCGGCGTCCAGCAGGCAGCGCTTCCAGTTGCCCAGCACCACCACCTGCACCTGATAACCCAGGTCCCCCAGCACCTGACGCACCAGGGTCGGCGCCAGCCCGCGCACTTGCTGGCCGTCGCTCCAGGAAATCGGCGGGTACACCGGGTAGTCGCAATAACGCAGCACGGGCCGGGGTTCAGCGAACGTCGGGCCGGCCAGCAGGATCAAGCACAGGCTCAGGCACAGGCCCACTGCGCGGCGCAGCAATTCAGGCGGCCACGCTGGCGGTGAACAGGTAACCGGCACCGTGGATGGTGATGATCAGCTCCGGCTCGGCCGGGTCGTCGTGCAGCTTGCGCCGCAGGCGGCCCACCAGCACGTCGATGGAACGGTCGCTGGGCACCCATTCGCGGTTGCGGATCTGGTCCATCAACTGGTCGCGGCTCAGGGTATGGCCGCTGTTGCGCAGGAACACGCTGAGCAACTGGTACTCGCCGTGGGTCAGCAGGGTTTCAGCGCCCCCGGCATCGATCAGCCGACGGCGGTCGGTGTCCAGGGCCCAGTCGGCGAACTGCTTGACCGGGCTCGGGCTCGACGCCTGGGGTTGCGGCTGGCGCGCATGGCGCACCCGGCGCACCAGGTTCTTGGCCCGGGACACCAGCTCGCGCGGATTGAGGGGTTTGATCACGTAGTCGTCGGCGCCACATTCCAGGCCGACGATGCGGTCGATGTCGTCGTTGCGCCCGGTGATCAGGATGATCCCCACTTCCGAACGCACCCGCAGTTCCCGGGTCAGGGTCAGGCCGTCCTTGCCCGGCAGGCGGATGTCCAGCATCAGCAGGTCCACCGTGTGCTGGCCAAGAAAGCTCTCCGCCTGCTCCGCGGTGGCGGCGCAATGCACGTCGTAGCCTTCCTGAGAGAGATAAGCCTGAAGCAGCTCGCGAATCAGCGGATCGTCATCGACGATCAATACCCGAGGAGTCATCGCCTGTTTCCTGATTATTTTTATTGGAGATCAAGCCTTGCGCACGCTAACCATTACTGAACAACCGATCAATAGCCCTATGTCGGCCTGATGAAGCCGCGCCCCTGGCTGGCCAGCAAGCCCTCGACCCAGGCTTCGCAAATCTGCACGCCTTGCTGCGGGCTGAAGGTGCCCGGGTTGAGCCCGGACTCCAGCCACAGGCCGTCGAGCAAGGCGCTGAGGCTGATGGCCGCCAGATCGGCGTCGAAGCGTTCCCAGCCCTGGTCCCCGGCCAGCTGGCCCAGCAGGCTCGCCAGTTCGTTGCGGTACTCGGCGTAGGAATGTTCATGGGCCAGATTGATCGCGTCGGCAGTCTTCACCGCGCCCCAGAAGGCCAGCCAGGCATCCAGCAGCCGCGGGTCCAGCAGTTCGGCGCAGAACGAGGCGCGAAAGAACGCCGACAGCCGCTGCCGGGGATCAGGCGCGGCCTGCTCCATGGCTTCGCGCAGCAGGCTCATGACCCGCCCGGTGATCGCGCGATAGGCCTCGGCCACCAGCTCGTCCTTGCCGGAATAGTGATGGCTGATCAGCCCCACCGAGACCCCGGCCTCGGCGGAGATCTTGCGGATCGACGCGCCCTGGAAGCCATGCAGCTTGAGGCAGGTCAGAGTCGCCTCGATCAGCTCGGCCTTGCGCAGGTCGGGTTCCAGACGGGAAAAGCGCGCTTCCTGGCTCATGGGGCGGGTTCCTTGGACGGTGGCCAAAAATTGAAACTGAACGACTGTACAACAGGTGTTCAGAAGGTGGCCAGGGGTACATCACCCACCAGTTTTCGCAGACGGCATCGACATCGACATCGACATCAACAAAGTCATTCTTGCTGATCTTTACCATGGCGCACATGTGCTGAGCGGCCGTAAATTTGAATAGATGGCACAACCCGACGGTTTACACCGTCATGAGGACCACCTTATGTATTTCGCTACCGATACAGCGACCTTCATCGACTCCAATCGACGAGCATTTGATTGGCGAAGACCCGCATCAAGGTCTTCTGTCGATCGCCAATGACCAGCCCAGCTTGCCTTGCACAAAAAATTGGAGGCTGCATGCGGCACCTATCGCGACTAGATACACCTCTTGGCCCGCACTGACGTACAGAACAGGCCTCCTCTGGAGTTCGAGTCGCGTGTCCGCCACGGAGTGAAAATTTAGTAAAGTATTTACAAATGACCTAAATACGCCCAAAATTCGATTTATTAAATTTTCATTATATTTACTAAATCAACTCAAAATAGGGGTATCAGGAAATGTACAGCGAAGCTCTTGTACAACTGTCACTGGATACATTGTCTTGCAGTCAGAAGGATCTAGCCGTTCGCCTTGGAGTATCTCCAACCCAAATCAGCAAGTGGAAGAAAGGAGAACACATGTCCTCAGAGATGGAGGAAAAGCTTCGCAACCTTACAGGTATTGGTGAAAAGGATCCTTCATTCGTCCTTTGGGCTGGATCAATAGAGGATGCTAACAAATGGGAAGGTCTTATCCATTTTCTAGCAACGATGGCACAAGAGGTTGCCGAAACCGGATATATCACTTCCCCACTCAGTGACGAAGGAAACACTCTGTGCTGGCATACGTTCTATGTTCTAAAAGAAATGGGAGTAACCATTCCAGAAGTATTCCCCAAAGACCTTGAAGTCAACTATAACGATGTAGATGACGACAACCTCTTTGAGTCAATCCTAGAAAACCCATACGCCGCTCTAATCTATGAGATTTATAAATCCCTCAACAATGTATATGGCTTCTATGCAGCATATTTATCGGAACTCATATACGACGACGAATTAGAGCTATTCGACACCCCTGCTGACAATATTGAATCCTGTCTAATGTCACTTGCTGCTTGCAAAATCGAAGAAAACCAGAGGCTCACACCAAATTTCAGAAATTTTAAATTTCAAGTCATCAAAGATTATGAGGAGTGGCTAGATATCGTCAAGGACAGAGCCTTTCGAGCAGGCGTCCCCCTGAGAGCGGAGCTTCTCAAGCTGGTTCATGGTTCAGATGGGGAGTTAGGACATGAGGCTGAGGCCGAGAGCCTTGGATTCAACTCATCACGGATACACCCAGACATATATATGAACGAGCTTTTAGTTGGAATGAGAATAATCCATCAGGTTCTACCAGCCATAATGAAAAAACTAGAGATCAACGAAGAGTTTGAGCTAGACACTTCAAAGCTTCGAATATAGCCCCCAAATCAAAACTTACAAAAATCGCCTCTCCATACGAGAGGCGACACCTTAGATCATTTCCAAAGAGCCAGTACAACTAAACCAACTAGACACCCACAGACAAAAAGGAGTCATCATTGTCGCTCTTAGCTTACATTAAGTGCGCGCAGACCGAACATTCACTATTACAACCAGTGAGGCCAAGCTCACGACTGCATTAACAAAGTTAATTGAGAGCTAGGCAGATACTGACCAGTTCAAGCAAATACTCCGGACCGTTACCCTAGGCGTAGCGGAACTCGGCGAAGCAAAAAGTTGATCCATTTGATCGATATTCCATTGCAAGTGAAAAAGAAGCGAAAGCAAGGATCTCAGAATAGAGAGAGCGTTTTCACGAGCGACATTCAGTCATACCGATCTATCTGGAAAATTTCACCTGAAGGCGCAACCGAGCGCCCGAGTCTTCGAACGCCTGGCACGGGCACGACGGTTTCGATTCAGTCGCGGTAGTCGGGGGCCACGCGTTGCAGCAAGCGCAACAGCGCCGCCCAAGCCAGCTGCATGGCGTCCGGGTCGTTGAGTTCACCTTCCTGCAGCGGCCGCCCCGGGTCGTTGAACTGGCGCTCGGTGTGGGCACAGATCGCGTCCGGTGGTAGCACGATCTCCCCTGCTGCCTGGGCCGCCAGTTGAATCTCGCAGGCCTTCTCCAGGTAATACATGCGCAAAAACGCCTGGCTCACGGTCTCGCCCACGGTGAGCAAGCCGTGGTTGCGCAGCATCAGCACGCTCTTGTCGCCCAAATCAGCCACCAGCCGTTGCTGCTCGCTCAGGTCCAGGGCCACACCTTCGTAATCGTGGTAGGCCACGCGGCCATAGAACTCCATGGAAATCTGGTTCACCGGCAGCAAGCCGCATTTGAGCGCCGCCACCGCGCAACCGGCCTTGGTGTGGGTGTGCAGCACGCACTGGGCGTCTTCGCGGGCGCCATGAATCGCGCTGTGAATCACAAAACCCGCTGGGTTCACCGGGTACGGCGACGGCTCCACGGCTTCGCCATTGAGGTCGATCTTCACCAGGTTGGACGCGGTGATTTCATCGAACATCAAGCCGTAGGGGTTGATCAGAAAATGATGCTCGGGCCCGGGCAGGCGCACCGAGATATGGGTGAAGATCAGGTCGGTCATGCGAAAGTGCGCGATCAGCCGGTAGCAGGCCGCCAGCTCTTCGCGCAGGCGCTGTTCAGTGGCGCTGCGCTCGGTCAGGGCGTGGGGGCTGGGAGCGATATTGTTCATTGTTGGAGTCCTCCAGGCGGGTGGGCGGGCAAACAGGATCGGTAAAAAGAGCCGGCAAACAATAGGACCGGACGCCCGCAGGCGTCCAGCCCGTTGCGCTTACTTGCTGGCCCAGGCGTTGAAGCGCTCTTCCAGCTCCTCGCCATGATCCACCCAGAACTCCACGTTCATCGCCAGGGCGTCCTTGAGGTTCTGTTCCGAGGTCGGCACCCACTGCG
>NZ_MOAK01000051.1:66211-80056 GCF_003732485.1 Pseudomonas protegens | reverse complement strand
CTGCTTGACGTAGTTGACCTGGACCTCGGGAGTGTTGGCGAAGGCGATGAAACGCTTGGCCTGATCCACGTGTTTCGAGCCCTTGATGATCGCCCAGTAGTCCATGCCATACAGGCTGCCGGGCCAGACCACCGCCAGCGGCGCGCCGGCCTGGGCGGCCACGGCGATGCGGCCGCTGTAGGTGGAAGTCATCACCACATCACCGGCGGCCAGCCACTGCCCCGGCTGGGCGCCGGCTTCCCACCACTGAATGTACGGCTTGAGTTCAGTCAGCTTGGCGAAGGCCCGCTCCACCCCTTGGGGTGTGGCCAGGACCTTGTACACGTCCTCGACCTTGACCCCGTCCGCCATCAGGGCGAATTCCAGGTTGTACACCGCGCGTTTGCGCAGGCCGCGCTTGCCGGGGAACTGTTTGACGTCCCAGAAATCCGCCCAGGATGTCGGGGCCTTGGCCAGCTTGTTGCGGTCGTAGGCAATGGCCACGCTCCACACCAGCACCGCCGAGCCGCAGGGCTGGGCGGCATCTGGAATCAGCTGCTCGGCACGGCCAAGAGTCTTCCAGTCCAGGGGCTCGTACATGCCCTCCTCGCAGCCGCGCATCAGGTCCGGGCCTTCGATCTGCACCACGTCCCAATCGACGTTGCCGGTGTCGACCATGACCTTGATGCGGGCCATTTCGCCGTTGTATTCGCTCTGGATCAGCTTGCTGCCATCGGCCTTGCTGAAGGGTTGGAACAACGCCACATCCTGGGCTTTTTGTCCGGCTCCGCCGTACGCCACGACCACCATGTCGGGGGCTGCCTGGGCCTTGTTCTGAATCAGCGGCTGGCCCAGGGTCAGACCCAGGGCGAGGCTCAGGGCCAGGAAAGAACAACCGTGCTTGCGGGTGAGCGCTTTCATCTGTGAATCCTCTTCGCGGTGCCACACCGGCAGGCGCCGGCACAGCCCTTTTTTATTGTTGTGAGGTTGGCCCCGGGAGCGGGCGCAAATCGAAGCTACTGCAAGCCTTAGTAAAAAAACAAGTTGATTTTTTACTGGCGGTAAATTTTGATAGACCAACAATAACAACGCCAAGGCTACGCCCCCTGCCCTTGGCCCGCCTGGAGTCACCGCAATGACCAGCGCCTTCCCGCACCTGTTCGAACCCTTGCAGATCCGTGGCAAACGCCTGAAGAACCGCATCATGTCCAGCGGCCACGACACCTCGATGCCCACCGAAAACCTGGTCAACGAACAGCTGATTGCCTACCACCGCGCCCGGGCCGAAGGCGGCGTCGGCCTGATCGTGCTGCAGGTGGCCGGGGTCCACGACAGTGCGCGCTACACCAGCCACGTGCTGATGGCCACCGACGACGCCTGCATCGACGGCTACCGGCGCCTGGCAGAAAGCTGCCACGCACACGGCACCGTGGTGCTGTCGCAGATCTTCCACCCGGGGCGGGAAATCATGGAGTCCGCCGACGGCCTGCTGGCGGTGGCCTACGCCCCTTCGGCGGTGCCCAACGAACGCTTCCGGGTCATGCCCCGAGCCCTGGACCAGGACATGATCGACGAGATCATCCAGGGCTACGCCGACGCCGCCCGGCGCCTGCATCAGGCCGGGCTGGACGGCGTGGAACTGGTGGCCAGCCACGGCTACCTGCCGGCGCAGTTCATCAACCCGCGGGTCAACCGCCGCACCGATGGCTACAACGGCGAGCTGGAACAGCGCCTGCGCTTTATCCGGGAAATCCTCGACGCCATGCGCGCCAGCACCGATGCCGAGTTCATCATCGGCCTGCGGATTTCCGCCGATGAACGCGACCCCGAAGGCCTCACCGAAGACGAATCCCTGGCCGCCGTACAAATGCTGCAAGGGCAACTGGACTACGTGCACATCGTCGCCGGCACCTCCGCCTCCCTCGGCGGCGCCGTGCACATAGTGCCGCCCATGGCGGTGGAAGCGGCCTATCTGGCCCGGGAAGCCGGCACCTTCAAGGCCAAGCTGTCGATCCCGCTGTTCGTCACCGGGCGCATCAACCAGCCCCAGGAAGCCGAGGCGATCATCGCCAAGGGCCAGGCCGACGTCTGCGGCATGACCCGCGCGCTGATCTGCGACCCGCAGATGCCCAACAAGAGCGACAGCGGCCACGCCGAAGACGTGCGCGCCTGCATCGCCTGCAATCAGGCGTGCATCGGCCACTTCCACAAGGGCCTGCCGATCTCCTGCATCCAGCACCCGGAAACCGGCCGCGAACTGCTCTACGGCCAGCCCAAGCCCAGCGCCCGCGGCAAACGCATCCTGGTGGTGGGCGGCGGCCCGGCCGGGATGAAAGCCGCCGCCGTCGCCGCCCAACGCGGCCACCACGTCACCCTCTACGAAGCCAGCGCGCAACTGGGTGGCCAGATCCAACTGGCGCAACTGCTGCCCCGGCGCAGCGAGTTCGGCGGCGCCAGCACCAACCTGCAACGGGAAATGCAACTGGCCGGTGTGGAAGTGGTGCGCAACACCCGGGTCGACCGCGCCCTGATCGAGCGCGAAAACCCCGACCACGTGATCATCGCCACCGGCGCCCAACCCTACTGGCCGAACTTCGAACGCGGCGGCGACCTGCAAGTGGTGGACGCCTGGCAAGTACTGCGCGATGAAGTGCAACTGGGCCGCAGCGTAGTGGTGGCCGACTGGCGCTGCGACTGGATCGGCCCCGGCATCGCCGAGCGCCTGGTCCGCGCCGGGCACCAAGTGCAACTGGCGGTCAACGGCACCCACTGCGGCGAAAACCTGCCGCTGTACGTGCGCGACCAACTGGCCGGCGAACTGCACAAACTGGCGGTCCCGATCATTCCCTACGCCCGCCTCTACGGCTGCGACGACAGCACCGTGTACCTGCAACACACCGCCAGCGGCGAACCCATGCTGCTGGAAAACGTCGACAGCCTGGTGCTGTGCCAAGGCCACCAATCCGTGGACGACCTCGGCCAGCAGCTCAAAGGCCTGGTGCCCTTCCAACGCATCGGCGACTGCCTGGCACCGCGCACCGTGGAAGAAGCCATCCACGAAGGCTTGAAAGTCGCCTGGGCGCTTTGAGGCTGCTTTATACTCCAGGGCTTTTGCAGAACGGGCGCCCGGATGTGCCCGTTCCCCTGGTCCGGAGCCCGCCATGAACCAAAGCAGCAAGACGCCGCCCGCGAGCCGCCCTCCCGCAGCGGAGCCCGGCACCGACAACCAAGCCCCCGGCGGCCCACAGTTTCTTGGCACCCGCATCCGCGGCCTGCGCAAACGCCGCGGCCTGACCCTGAGCGAACTGGCGCAACAGAGCGAACTCACCGCCGGCTACATCAGCCAACTGGAACGCAACCTCGCCTACCCCTCCATCCCCGCCCTGTTCAACATCGCCCGCAGCCTGGGCGTGACCATCCAATGGTTCTTCGCCAGCGAAACCCAGACCGCGCCCGAGGATCAGGGCTATGTAGTGCGCAAGAAACAGCGGCTGCAGGTGAATTATGAGAACGGGATTATCGATCAACTGCTGACCCCGCAACCGACCCGGCAGCTGGAGTTTTTGCACTCGCGGTTTCCGCCGGGGACGTACAGCAAGGAGAGTTACAGCCATGAGGGCGAGGAAGCCGGGTATGTGCTGTCGGGGCGCTTTGAGCTGTGGGTGGGGGAACGGTATTTTCAGCTGAGTGAGGGGGATAGCTTTAGCTTTTCCAGCCAGGAGCCGCATAAGTATGGGAATCCTGGGGAGGAGGATGCGGTGGTGTTGTGGGTGATTACGCCGCCGACGTTTTGAGCGAGCTACTGAGCGGAAGCGCAATGCACCGCTCTTTCGTTTACTGAAAACTAGCTGTCAGGGGCTGGGAAGTAGAACTGCTGCCGCAACCACTCGCTGAACTGGGCCGCGGTCAGCGGAGCGTGGTGCTCGCCCATCTCATTCCAGGCGCGGTTAATCATGTGTTCCCAGTTTCGGGCGAGCTCCATTAGTGGCGCTGCTGAGCTTCAGCCTTTCTATTGCTCTGGTGCATCCATGCTCGGCGGCTTTATTGAGAAACCGCACCTGCTCTTGCTTAAGGTTTTGCGTCAACATTTGAGTCGCCATACTCATATAAAGGTTGGCGCGAAAACTTTTTTCGTCGAGCGATACGATTGGATTGCTGTCAGAGCGATTATTTTTATCGCAACTCGGCATCATCGTTGGCTGGGGGTAGTACCTGCTATACAGGGTTTCATCATTAGGCAACGCGTCGACAAGTGACCGATACCCAGGTGTTTTAACCTCATCGAAGCAATAGAAAAGCATCTGCAAACCCGCTGGAGTAAATCCGTTACTGAAACTGGACTTTAGGAGAGTGCAGACTTTTTCGGCGACTTGATCGCGAGATTCAAAAGTCGACAACATTAACGCTAGACGGTACTGCGCTGCTGGGTTGCCTTCCTCAGCTGAACGCTTGAGCAAAGGCATTCCTTCTTTTACAAGCCGAAGCATTTCGTCTCTATATTGTTCTTTTTTTTGGTCGGGAACCTTTTCGTTGACTGCTAACTGTTTCCGAAAAGTGAACATGTCGTTTTGTGCTTCATCGATTTTTTCTAGGTAAGGCAGCGCTTTGAAGTACAGCGCTTCACTTTCTGCGAATACTTTTAGATTGTTTTCATTCGCGCTTGCGAATGTAGCTAAAAAAACAGAAACAACAGCCAAAAAACTCTTAAGAGAAGCTTTTTCCACTGGGAACGTCCTTTGTATCTTCGTTGTGATTACGATTACGGCTGAATCGTCCATACGTTGGTAGAGAACAGAATGAGCGCTTCCACGGCCATGCTGCTTTTCATGACTTGTCGAATACGCCGTGCCAGATTATTCCCATTTCTGAATCGCCCCTAAAATCGTAGTCACTCGATGACTGTTTTTGGCCGTTTTCTGTCTGTCGCGACCGGTTGGTTTCGGTCGGCTGCTGCCTTTCATCACAACGACTATGAGCAGCCAAATACTGCATCATCTGAATAGGTCTCGGTGCGAATCAGAGGATTCATATTTTCATTGGTTATTCTTTTAGATTTCTTCCTTCAACATAGAAAGCAAATCTGAAAATGAGTCGGCCACATAAAATATTCCCTCTTGCACTTCTAACTCATGAAAATAGAAAACCACTTTTGGAAATAGAGGACTTTTAGAGTAATCAAAGCACAGATAATCACCGCCACCACCCACGGCAATAGGCAGATAGTAATTTGGTAGCTGATGGTGATTTCGCAACGAAAATAGAGCTGTAACGATATTCTCAGCGCTGTGTAAAGGGTCAAGAGTCAAAAGCATGCCGAAGCCGATATCCCATGTTTTGCCACCAACCTCAATGGACAGGCTTCGGTCTTTCGGCTGTCCACCATGAAAGTGCTTTACGCATTCAACGTAATCTTTAGGCAGCGTGAAACGGATAACTTTTTCGATGCCAGAAATCAAATCATCGGGCAACGGTTCATGCGCGTCTGAATAGACATCCCACTCCATCAACGAACCTCCATTTAACTATTATCAGACAACATTACCAATGCAGCATATTACTAATACTTCAATATTCACATTAAGCATATTTTTTGCCGCATAACATTCAGAGCGATGTTTAATCATTTTTGAATATCCTCTATTGACCGGTAGTTACCGTTCGTGAACGACTGCTCTCGGCCAGAAGTGGTCACCGAAACCGTGTACGAAACTAGGGGCTATTCAGATCTGTGCTGAATTGATCGGAGAGTCCCAAACGCTGAGCGCCCTGCTTCGAGGGTGGGAGTGTCTAGAGTAGGCCATAGATCGTCAAACCTGCGGTGAAGTAAGGGTGTAGGAACATTCCTTGTTTGGGGGCTGAAGAAAGTCTGTCGCTTGCCTTGCGATATATAGGCTCCGGCAAGTGTTTTTTAAGCAAATTCAGCACATCAGAGAGGAGCATACGTGGAAGTTGGCTAATGGCACGGGCGGCGGCGTTAAGCGGGTTCGATCCAGTTCGAAGGCTCTCGGCTACTAAGCATGAGAGTATGAAGCTAGCGGTATCACTTACTTTCCAAACACTGCCCATCGATATTGCCTGCCTGTTCAACAAAAACAGGCTAGGTATGGTTACAGAGTCGCTGGTGATGAAACTTTTTTGGTAATTCCTGGACGACTTGGAACCTGAGTGGCAAGCGTTGAGAATGACCAATTTCGCCTGAAGTTCTGCAGCTGATCGTTGAAGCCGCTCTACCGAAATTAAATGACGCCCCTCCGGCGCACCGAGCTTGCCAAACGTAGCATCTGTAAGCAGCTCAATGGTATGACCGTGAGTTGACACAACCACTACGTCAACTGATCCAATTAGCTCACCCAGGTCACCGTCACTGTTTGCTGCGATGTTTTGGGTAAGCTCCAAGCCCGCGATAGAGGCGAATGCATTCCCCTCGTAGACAGCCAGCAGCAAATCGTCTCCAGAATCTGAGATCGTTGCAGCAGAATTCATTCTGCCTTCATACTCATTGCACGCAGTTAGGGAGGGTACTGTACGCACATGGAACTCTCCAGCTTGCATCTTTGCAGACAACTCTGAATTGTTGAGTGCGAACTGAGTCAACGGGAGATCGATACGGCTATCGATAATATACCGAATTGATCGACAGTTCGATTCCGCCACCCTCTCGAAAAGTGGAACGAGCTGTTCGGAAAGTTTCTGCAGTGAACTATCGATTTCAGACGTAAACTCTCGACGATTAATCAATTCCGTTGCGTATTTCAGCTGTGCGAGGTGCCATTTGTCTCTCACATCATTACAGATTTCGATGCGCCAGTATTTTTCCTCGATAAAGAACCATACTATGGTATTTTCTTTAAATGTGGTTGTAAACACTAAGCAGTGGCGCTCTGATAGACGCGTCTTGCAGAGTTGAAGCTGTTCTTGAATGTTGACGTTTCTCAGTGGAGGCTCAAAGCCTAAAGTATGTATCTCCCTACATACTTGAGAGAAATCATCCCAGGCATCCACCGGGTTCCTCACCTCCCACGCATCGTCGTATTTTTCATGAAGTCCGAATAAATGCGGGGCACCGATTTCTCGAATTCGTTTAAGAGTTTCGCCAACTCTTTGTGCTAGTGAGTCAGAGACCTTTTTTTTTATTCCATCAGCCCAGTCAAGTATTGCTAGCCAATCTGCCATTGAATTGCCTCGTATTGCAAGCAGTGGCAATAACACATTCTCCCCACAGCCGTGACGAGGTAAAACATAAAGTAGATTTTCAATTCTATTGAAATATCTCGCACGAATCTCTCGCCTATGATGCAGACGCAAGATACCCCTCAGTATGTCGTCGATGCATTCTGAGGCTATTAGCAAGTGCTGATTTACGGCGGCAGAATTAGAGTGAGCCGCAGCTAGTTTTGCCGCGCTTATAGAGAGCTCTAGTAACTCCTCGGGCAAATGTTCTGTGTCAATGATTTTTCTTGCGCCATCCACCATCTCTTGTGATTGTGTAAGATCTCCGAGCCTACGAAAGCAATCAATAAGATTGATCATGACCCCAATTTTTGGGATGTTCTCCAATTCATCAGAAGCAAGTGCGAGCTTGAAATAACGAATTGCAGTTTTGGGCTTGCTCTCATTCATGTATGCCATGCCAATGTTGGAATACAGACCAGCCGGAACTTCATTACCAAGTTTTCGGCGGATAAATATACTAAGTCTTCCAAACTTTATTGCATCCACAAAATCGTTATCTCTGCAAGCTACTGTAGCTAAACTCCCATAGCATTGAGCACTTAAAAACGGCAGGCCTAGTTCCACGCTTAAACGCTCTGCATCACCAATATTTCTGTAAGCTGCTTGTATCGCACCGTGCTGCGCGTATATTTCTGCGGAACGGAGGTGTAGCTTTGCGACAGTCTCTTTCTCATTATAATGATGCATTATAGTGCTGGCTTCCCTAAAAACCTTAGGGTGATGATCGATGCTGATGCCAAAGTCATCAGGATGATCTGCCATCAAATGGGTGAGTTCAAGCGCTACATTTTTCGCTGGTGGATAATTTAGTTTAGCTATGCGCCATATTGCTTTTACGACGCCATCTAGGTCTCGTGATATAAAATGGCAGCGTGTAACGAGCTCTAAGAATAGCAAAGTCTCAGGTATAAATTTTTTCTTTGCGAATACTTCTGCAGCAGTTTCTGCTGCCAGCGCTGCAGAACCTAAATCCTGCTCCGCCTTTTTCATGATGGTATTGTATAGGCCGGTTGGCGTTTGTCCTTTCTTTTTATAATTTTCCTTCAGGATATACTTTTTGAAGCTCGAAGGATTAATAGCGTCCCATTCGTATATTTCCATATCTACGCTCTTTTCCATTAGCTCGATGAACGTCGTTGTGTCGTGTTTTTTATATGTGGTTGGTTAGTTGCTAGAGTCAGTTGGCCTGTGCTGCATTTCAATCACTGGAAAAGGTGGCCGAGTTCCCGCGTGCAAGGTAATGCGATGGATCTATCTTTGCAAATTCATGTCTTTGGGGAAACCCCGAACAAGTCGCTCAACACCCGGCAATGGACGACTTGTTCTGGGTTTCCGTATGCTGCCATCTCCAATCAGCGACACTCGCATTGTGATGACGCGGAGGCTTGCCGAAAGCGGGCGTTTTCGAACGTCCGGATCTGGCCGAATGCAGCCTCTCAAGCAATAGAGACACCGCTTATCAAGCAGCGATAAGTGGCGTTTCTATCTACCTCATACGATGTTGCCCTAACTTAGAGCCCCTCCCACAGCCGCTCTTCCACCCAACCCCAAACACACATCATCAATCACCGCCTTCCCCATCTCCGCCAAAAAGTGCGAAGCCCAAGCATAGCGCTCGCCCTGCTCTTCCATAGCGGCATCCAGCGCTAGCTTCTTGGCGTAGTAAAGCAACGTAGAGGCATGCTCCAACGCCTGCTCCAAAGGCACATCAGCGTTCACGCGAAACAGCTCTAGTTCAGGATCGGCACAACTGCCAAAGGTGACGAAACCCAGTGTCTTGACTGAGGCAGAACTGCTCATCGGACACCTCCTACAACAGCCAGGAGACGGGTGTTACGAAGGGAAAATCCACACAGATTACGGGCGTACATGATTGAAACTCCCATATCGGTAATGAGAGCTGCCACCTTCGTTCTCAGGCGAGTGGGTGGCAGCTGTGCGCGGGCTGAGAAACCGGAGATACAGGAACCCGGCAGACCCGAAGGTCTCCCACGCACAGCCGCCATAACACGAACAGACGGGCACAAAAATGCGCCTGCATTCATGGGCGGGCGCTTGTGCGCCTGCATCTTACCGGGTTCTCAGGCCCGGTCGCTGATTTTGCAGCGACCGCAGCAGACTAGGCGCTCTGCTCAGGGTCCGGCAACCGCTAAACCGTAGCCGGTTATGTCGCTCGGATTAGCGAGCCGTTATGCTCTCCCCCACCCCGGATAAGGACATCTGCCCCCTCATGATCGACCGCGAACAACTCCATCAAAACGGTTACCAGTTGCTGCGTCAGGTAGTGCCCGCCTACTGGCTGGATGAGCTGCGGGCCACGTTCGAGGCGGGGGTGATTGGGCCCGAGCAATGGCCGGTGCCTCGGGGGCCGGATTGGCGGCATGCGCTGGTGGATCTGGATGCACGGGTGCAGGCGATGTGTCGCTTGCCGGCGCTGTTGGAGGTAGCCGGGGAGTTGATCGGGGAAGGCTTTTTTCTGGCGCAGGTGGAGGGCCGCGAGCCGTTGGCGGGAGGCGGTCATCAGGTATTGCACCGGGATCTGTCGGATCAGCGCCTCGGTGACCGGGTCACGGCGCTGGTCTATCTCGATGACTATGGGCCGGCCAATGGCGCGACGCGCATCGTGCCCGGCAGTCATCGCCCCGGGGAGCGGTTGGCGCCCTTTGATTTCAGTGATGAATCCCGGGTGGTGCAGTTGGCGGGTAAGGCGGGGGACGTGCTGCTGTTCGATGCCGATCTGGTGCATGGGGCCAGTCTGAACCCCAGTGGTGCGCGCCGTCGCAGCTTGCTGATCAGTTATTGCGCCCTGGGGCTGTATGAGTCCCATCTGCAGACGCTAGGCCTGCGTGCTATCCGCATGGACACCAGCGAGCGCTTCGAACCCGCGGATTTTGTCTGAGTGGGCTCGGGCGCCAGGGGTGCGTCAGCCGCAGCGTGGCGCTCATTCAGTCAGCCAGGCGGCCGGCCAAACGTTGCAGTACCTGGGCCAGTTCCAGGGCCTGTTCTGCCGTCAGTTCCACCGGGTCGTTGTGCGGGCTGATGGCCTTGAGATGAATGGCACTGCCCTGCTCTATCCATAGGCGCACGTCGCCTTCGCTGCTCTCGAAATAATCCGTTGTGCGATCAATCGACATGCTCATTCACCTTGTACGTGGGCCGTGGCCAGTTCCAGCAGGCGGGTGAAGTGGGCGATGGCGAAGTAAAGGTCATCGCGGGTGTCGCCGTCCCAGTCTTCCACTGCTTCCCTGGCGGCTTTGAGTGAGGCGATGCGGGTTTTGATCTCGGCGATTTCCTCGGTGCCGCACTGTGTGGCGATGGCCTCCCAGCGTTCCTGGGGAATGTTTTGCTGGACCGAAAGCCCGGCTTTGGCTTGGGCAATCAGTGCGGTGAGTTGGCTCATGGGGCTGGGTCCTGATGAGACGGGAAGTTGACCGGCGGCCTTCCGGGCCAGTGCATCGCTCAAGCGCGTGCGGGGCGCCGAGGCGGCGGATGGTAACCCACTCGCGGGCGGCCCGGCGTGGGTTGTGCGCGAAGGTTTTTTACCCCGCCTGTTGCCTTGGGTGCTTGGCAGCGCCGCCCGGGTCGGCTTCAATAACCGCCCCTTTTCATGTTCAGGAGCTAGAAGGATGCAGCTTTATTACCGTTGGGCGGCCGCATGGGTCATGGCGTGGGTACTGGGAACCGGGCTGGCCCAGGCCGAGGAACGGCCACAGGTGGCGGATAAGATCCTGGCCTACACCGGGCCGCACGGGGTGAAGGTCTGGACCTTGCGCATCGGTGAGCGCAGCGCCAATCAGGCGCTGGTGCAGGTGGAAGACGCCGACCACGACTGGAACATGCGTATTCAGAAAATGAACGTGGAGCAAACCGATCGCGACACTCGTTACTTCACTCAGGTGGACGGGCAGAAGTTCGTGGTGCTGCTGCTTCAGGAAGGCTATGGCGAGCTGCATCTGCCGGGTGAGGCCAAGCCGCTGAAGGTGGGTTATGACAGCAACCTGTCCAGCTATGGCGATGCCCAGGCGTTTCTCAATGAGTACCTCAAGGCGAAGTAAGCGCTTGGCGGGCGCTACATGGCCCGCACTGATTGCCGCCAGTCGAGCTCGAAACGCCTCGACCGCGCTGGCAAAAACGCCTCCCTAGGGAGGCGTTATCGTTTTACCCGGTCTGAAGTGGCCTTGAAGCAGATCAAGCGACTCGGGGCCATCACCTGCCGCTGCCTATCAGTGAGCGATCCTGCGCTGCATCAGGTGCGTTTGAAAAACAACATTGCGTCAACGAACCGCTGAGCCTTCTGCTGCGTGTCGACCTGCGAGCTGTTCAGCACGCCACCTGCCTGGTTCCTGGTCTGTACGACCCAACGACCACGCTTTGAGTAGAGCGTGACGCTACCAATCGAGTTGAAGTAGATACGGGTTTGCACCGCTTTGGAGGAAGTCTTGGAGCTGCCGGCTGCTATGGCTCCTACACCGATAGGCGTTGCACTTGCAAAGCCACTGGTAGCAGAAATAGTCCCACTTCCGTAGCCAATGTATTCATCCGTGAAGAACACTTGTTCGGGCCTGGTTTTCAGCGGTTGTTCCATCAGTACCTGTTCAATGATCGATTCCGCCTGACTCTGTGTGATAGGCAATGCCTTGTATTCAACAACCTTTGCTACGCAACCTGTAAGTAACAGTAGCGCTGCGATGACAATAGCTTTCATCCCTGACTCCCTGAATTGATGCAGGGCATTTTGCCATAGTGGACCCAGCACCGCGCGAGTTCGCAGAGCCTTTTGCCTGACACTGATTCTGCTGCTGGGGGGAACAAGAGGGGTCGAGGAATTCGCCAGCACTTGCCACAGACAGCCGTAGCCCTCGACCTGAATACTCAAGTCGAGGGCCGCCAGTTGCTGGACGTTAATCCCCTGCCCTCAGCGCAAATCGAACCGATCCAGGTTCATCACCTTGTCCCAGGCCGCGACAAAGTCCTTCACGAACTGCTCACCTGCATCCGCCGCTGCATACACCTCGGCCAGGGCCCGCAGTTGCGAGTTGGAGCCCAGCAGCAGGTCGACCCGGGTGCCGCTCCATTTGTACTGTCCCGTGGCGCGGTCGCTGCCCTCGTACAGGTCGCGGGCCTCGGACAGGGGTTTCCATTGGGTGCCCATGTCCAGCAGGTTGACGAAGAAGTCGTTGCTCAGGGTGCCCGGGCGCGAGGTGAAGACGCCGTGGGGCGATTGCCCGCCGTTGGCCCCCAGCACTCGCAGGCCGCCCAGGAGCACGGTCAGTTGCGGGGCGGTCAGGGTCAGCAGTTGCGCTCTGTCCACCAGCAGGGCTTCGGCGGTGACGCCGCTGATCGGCTTGAGGTAGTTGCGGAAGCCGTCGGCCACAGGTTCCAGCACGGCGAAGGATTCGACGTCGGTCTGTTCCTGGCTGGCGTCCATGCGCCCCGGGGCGAAGGGCACGCTGATGCTGTAGCCGGCATTTTTCGCCGCCAGTTCCACCGCCGCGCAACCGCCAAGGACGATCAGGTCCGCCAGGGATACGCGCTTGCCAGTGCTTTGCGCGCTGTTGAACGCACTCTGTACCCCTTCCAGGGCGCGCAGCACCTGGGCCAGTTGTGCCGGTTGGTTGACCTCCCAGTCCTTCTGCGGGGCCAGGCGAATCCGTGCGCCGTTGGCGCCGCCGCGCTTGTCCGAGCCGCGGAAGGTCGAGGCCGCGGCCCAGGCGGTGGACACCAGTTGCGCAACCGACAGGCCGGAATTGAGGAGCTGGCCCTTGAGCTGCTGGATGTCCTGGGCGTCGATCAGCGGGTGGTTCACGGCGGGAATCGGGTCTTGCCAGATCAGTTCCTCGGCCGGCACTTCCGGGCCCAGGTAGCGGGCGCGCGGGCCCATGTCGCGGTGGGTGAGTTTGAACCAGGCCCGGGAGAAGGCTTCGGCCAGTTGCTCGGGGTGCTGGTGGAAGCGCCGGGAGATCGCCTCGTAGGCCGGGTCGAAGCGCAGCGACAGGTCGGTGGTGAGCATCGACGGCGTGCGGCGTTTATTCGGGTCGTGGGGGTCGGGCACGCTGTCGGCCCCGGCGCCGCCCTTGGGTTGCCATTGGTGGGCGCCGGCGGGGCTGGTGGTCAGCTCCCATTCGAAGCCGAACAGATGGTCGAAGAAGTCGTTGCTCCAGCGGGTCGGGGTGGTGGTCCAGATCACTTCCAGGCCGCTGGTGATGGCGTCGCCACCGACGCCTGTGCCGAAGCTGCTTTTCCAGCCCAGGCCCTGCTCTTCCAAACCGGCGGCTTCCGGTTCCGGGCCGACGTGGGTCGCCGGGCCGGCGCCGTGGGTCTTGCCGAAGGTGTGGCCGCCGGCGATCAGGGCCACGGTTTCTTCGTCATCCATGGCCATGCGGGCGAAGGTTTCGCGGATGTCCCGGGCCGCCGCCAGCGGGTCGGGGTTGCCGTTGGGGCCTTCCGGGTTGACGTAGATCAGGCCCATCTGCACTGCCCCCAGGGGGTTCTCCAGCTCGCGGTCGCCGCTGTAGCGCTGGTCGTCGAGCCAGGTGGTTTCGCTGCCCCAGTAGACGTTGTCTTCCGGCTCCCAGACGTCCTGGCGGCCACCGGCAAAACCGAAGGTTTTAAAACCCATGGATTCCAGGGCGA
>NZ_MOAK01000051.1:64210-66157 GCF_003732485.1 Pseudomonas protegens | reverse complement strand
CTGCTTGATCGGCCAGATCAGCCGCCGCGCCTTGTCCAGGCTGACGTTGTCCGGCCAGCTGTTGAGCGGGGCGAAGCGCTGCTGCCCGCCCCCGGCGCCGCCACGGCCATCGGCGATGCGGTAGGTGCCGGCGCTGTGCCAGGCCATGCGGATGAACAGCGGGCCGTAGTGGCCGAAGTCCGCCGGCCACCAGGGTTGGGAGTCGGTCATCAAGGCCAGCAGGTCGCGCTTCACCGCGGCCAGATCCAGGGTCTTGAACTCGGCGGCGTAGTCGAAACCTTCGGCCATCGGGTCGGACAGGTGCGAGTGTTGGTGGAGGATCTTCAGGTTCAGTTGGCCGGGCCACCAGTCGCGGTTGCTGGTGCCTTCGCCGGCGGTGTGTTTGAACGGGCACTTGGATTCATCAGACATGGATCACTCCTTCGATCATCCCTGCCCGGCCGCTCGACTGGGGCCCTAGGAGGGATGGGCGTTTGAAAAGCGTAGTGAAGGACAAGCGAAGGTAAAAATAGCTTCGCTTGATGACCCTGGCAGAAAAAAACCATGACAGGTGCCAGGCTCGCAGCGGGCGCCCTGCCCCCTGGAGCCTGTTCATCCGCTGGCGAGCGATGCTCAGGCTTGTTCAACGCGGCATAAGGCAAACACCGCACATCCTGAACCGCGGCTTAGCCCTGGGCGTCCAGGCGGCGCTGGGTATCGACGTCGATCTGCTGGCGCAGGGCCTGGAACAGTGGGCTGGCGTCGGTGTAGCGGCGGCCGTAGCCGAGGTTGAAGCGGTAGTCGAAACCCGCCGGGTTCTGGCCCTGGGTGTGTTGCAGCAGGGTTTCCAGCTTGTCCAGGGCCTTGACCGCGCGCGCCTCGTTGCTGGCGGCGCCTTCGTATTCGTCCCACAGCTCCAGCAGGTGCTCGCGGGCCGGGGCGTCCAGGGCTCGGGCCAGCAGTTGCAGGTCCGCGCGCTCCTGCTGGCTCTTGTCCGGGTGGGCAGCCTGGGCCACCGCCGGGATGTCGCCGTGAATGGCCTCCCCCAGGTCGTGGACGATGCACAGTTTCAGCACCCGCAGCAGGTCCAGGTCCCCCAGTTGGTCTTCGAACAGCAGCGCCATCAGGCACAGGCGCCAGCTGTGCTCGGCGGTGCTTTCCTGGCGGCCGCTGGAGGTGTGGGCGCTGCGCAGCACGTCCTTGAGTTTTTCCGCTTCACGAAGAAAGTCGAGGCGGCCACTGAGGAGTTCACTGTTCATGGAAAGACCTGCGCGGGTGGGCAAAACACAGCCGGCACTGAAAGGCGGCGAGCGATGGCTAACCAGACTAGCCAAGGGGTGCTGCCGGGGCCACGGATAAAATATCCGTGGCCCCATTTCAGAGGGTTTCCACCAGCCGCACAGCGTTGCCGTCGGACAGGTTGAGGCGGGTCCAGCGGCACTGGCTGGGGGCGATGGGCACGATGGCCGAATCGTTGTGGCCGCTGAAGAATTCCAGGGACGGCGGCGCCAGCACCTCGCGCCAGCCCAGGTCATCCAGGGCGGCTTCCTTGCGGGTGATTTCCTCGGTGCAAAAGCCCCACAGGGACTGGCCCAGCAGCTCACTCAAGGGCACGCCGAACTGCCCGGCGCGGGTCGCTGAACAGGCCAGCAGGCGGTGGGTCAGGTCGCACACCAGGTGCACGGCGCGCGGGCTGTCGTTCACCAGCCGCGCCAGGGCCTGATCGGCGGCGGCGCTGAGGTTGGCCGCCAGCAGTTGTTCCAGGCGCACGCGCTCGGCCGGTTCCATGGCCTGCTGGCCGTTTTCCCAACGGGAAATGCTCGACTGCGCCACACCGAACAACTCGGCGGCGTGCTGCTGCTTGACCCGGTGCAACAGGCGCCAGCGCCTGAGGGCCAGGCCCAGATGGGGTGAGGTGAACAGAGCTACGGACATGGCCTGGGCGATGCGAGTAAAGGGGCCAGCAGT
>NZ_MOAK01000051.1:62421-64182 GCF_003732485.1 Pseudomonas protegens | reverse complement strand
CGGGCAACTTGCGCCGACCAATGCAATTGGTCCGGCCCGCCACAAGTTGCTGGACAGTGCAGTAAAAGCCCCGAAAAATCAGCACCTTTGCCCCGCCCTCTAAGGGCCGGGCGTCTGTGCCAAGGAGTTCGGCCCAATGCTCAATGTCCTGTTTGTCTGCAGCCAGAACAAGCTGCGCAGCCCCACCGCCGAGCAACTGTTCGCCGACTGGCCGGGGATCGAAACCGCTTCGGCGGGGCTCAACCACGATGCCGAAGTGCCCCTGGGCCCGGAGCTGGTGGAATGGGCCGGGCTGATTGTGGTGATGGAAACCCGGCACCGGGAAAAACTGCGCAAGCGCTTCAAGGCGCAGCTGCGCGAGCAGCAGATTGTGTGCCTGAACATTCCCGATGATTACGAGTTCATGGACCCGGAACTGATCCAGTTGCTGCGGCAGAAGGTGCCGCCGTTTCTTCCTGCGGGCCAGGAGCTGCGCTGAACCGTCATTGCCCTTGGGGCAAGGCGGCAAGCAAGGCCGCCGAGGCGTTGTACAGCGGCGTGCTGCCCTGCAACAGAATCTGCGCGCTGCGCCGGTAGGCGGCGCCGTCGATCAGCAGCTCCCCGCCAGCCAGCCTGGCATTGATCAGGGTCTCCAGCACGCCGGCGGGGTTTTCAATCGCCAGCGGGTATTCGCCCGGCTCCTCGCCGATCACCGGCGCCCGTGCCAGCAGGGCGTGGGCCACGGTGCCCTCGGCCAGGCAGGCCGCCGCCAGGCAGCAACCACCGGACACCGCCAGGGACGGGTGGGCGTTCTGCGGGGTGAAGTAACGGGTGGCGATATCCCCGCCTTCTCGCGCCGGGCTGACGATGCAGATCTTCGGGATGGTTTCGCTGCGCCGCAGGTCGTCGGCGCTCATCAGGCTGCCATCGCGCTTGCGCAGGCCCATGCGCAACCCGCCCAGCACCATCAGTTCCAGCAGACGCGCCTTGAACTGCGGGTCGGCGTCCAGCTGGGCCGGGGTTTCCTCGCCGGTCTGGCCCAGGTCCGCTGCGTGGATGATGACCATGGGCACCGCCACATCGATGCAGGTGGCGGCAATACCATCCAGCAGGTCGACCCGTTGCCCGGTGGGAAACAGCGCGCCGGTCTTGGCCCCCACCGGCTTGTCGAGAAACAGGTCGACCCCGGGAAACACCCCGTTGACCCCGGGAATCCGCGTGTCGCTCAGCAGCCGGCCATTGGCGAAGCCTAAGCGCGCATACATCGTGGTCTGGGTGTTGCTGTTGTAGATCTCGATCTGCCCACCGCCCTCCCCGGGCTCCAGCCAGCCGCGCTGCTGGGCATACAGCGGCAACGCCGCGGACATGTTGCCGCAGTTGACGCTCCAGTCGATGGCGCTCTTGCCCGCCGCCAGTTGCGCCAGGGTGCTGATCATCCGCGTCTCGCCGGGGCGGCGCTCGACGATGAACACCTTGTTGCTGGTGGGCCCGCCGCGGCCCAGGCCGGTGATCTGGCTGTTGCCCGGCCACTCGCCATGCAGCGGCACGCCCATCAGGTGGCGCAGCAGTTCTTCCACCAGGGCTTCGTCCCGGGGCAAGGCTTCGCGGGCCAGGATCAGCCCGGTGGAGGTGCCGCCACGGGCGTGGCACACGGGGAACTCAGGGATAGCAGCAGGCTTTTGCAGATCGGGCATGGCGGGCGCCTCCACGGTGGGCGAAAAGAGCAGCCCCTTGTCGCGCGGGCAACGGGCGGCAGCGCCGCATGATAAACCGTCGCGGCCG
>NZ_MOAK01000051.1:57906-62382 GCF_003732485.1 Pseudomonas protegens | reverse complement strand
GCGTGTCCCTGCCACTGGCAGGCACCGCTCGTCTTGCGCTCGCTCTTTTTGCCGCGGGCCATTTGACTAACCGTCTTGAGGATCTAGATTCCACTCGCGACTTCATGGAAGTGCATCAAGCCCAAATCCCGCCAGACCGGGCCCCGGGCAGACATGCTCAGTGGCCGCGCCCGGAAACTCGATTGCCTGTTTGCCTGGGCACTCCAGGCATCTAACGCGACAGCAGGGAGCTGGACATGAACGACAACATCATCGACATCATGATCACCATTGATGTGGACACCATTCTCAACAGCCAGGGCAAACAATTCGACAGCGGCCAAGTGTTCAACCTGCAAAAAAGCGACCCGAAGCAGCCCAGCCACCTCTATAACTTCACCACCAGCGGGATAAGGCTCTCCAGTCAAGCGATCTACATGGTCGCCAGACGCAACAACGTCCCAGCCGGCGACGGTAGTGATGAACTGTCGGTCAACCTCAAGGAGGGCGACCTGATCCGCTGGCGCAGCACCAGCCTGTCCGAGGGGCTGTACCACTCGGTACTGCTGTATCAGTACACCCAGACGTCCCCGGTAGTGACGGCACAGAACCCCAGTTATGTGCAAGACATCAATCCGGTGGTCTTGAACCACACGCCCATGCCGATCATCAATCAAAACAATCCATCCGCGCAGCCAATAGCCCAGAGCGTCAAGAACTTCTATTGGGAAGGCAAAGCCGTGCGTCAAGGCAGCCTCACCTATACCTGGGCGTTCATGATTGTCGACAGTGACAACCAGATAGTGGGTTACTGCGACTGGGACCCCTACATCAATATCAACTGAGTGCCTTGCCCCTCTCCCTGTCGGTACGGGGAGAGGGGCTTGCGTGACCCTGCCCGATCACTGTCGCGGCCTCCTGCCCCTCCTCCCCCCGTTCAACCTTGGCCAACCGCTGAACCGCCGCGAACTCAACACTTGCCTCCCGCCCGACGCGACCCGTATTTTATCGACCCCGCCTCAACAACGTCCCGGCCAGTCCCGAGATTCCCGATGGCGTGGGTCCGTTCCCCTTGCGTTGTCCCGGAGACTGTATGGATCTCGCCACCCTGAGCCTGTTCATCCCCGCCTGTTTCGCCCTGAACATGGCCCCCGGCCCGAACAACCTGTTGTCCGTGAGCAACGCCACCCGTTACGGCTATCGCCAATCCTGCCTGGCGGGAAGCGGCCGATTGCTGGCCTTCGCCGCCATGATCGCCCTGGCCGCCGCCGGCCTGGCGGTGGTCCTGCAGACGTCGGAACTGTTGTTCCATGCCATCAAGATCCTGGGCGCGGGGTATCTGCTGTACCTGGCCTGGCAACTGTGGCGTGCCAATCCCGGCAATGACGTGGCCGATGAACCGGCCCGCGTCGGCCTGTGGCCCCTGGCGCGCCAGGAGTTCCTGGTGGCGGCGGGCAACCCCAAGGCAATCCTGATCTTCACCGCCTTCCTGCCGCAGTTCGTCGATCCGGCGCAGCCGATGGGCCCGCAGTTCCTGATCCTGGGCGCGCTGTTTTTGGGGCTGGAGTGGATCGCCATCAGCGCCTACGCCTACATGGGCCTGCACATGCGCCGCTGGTTCGCCGAACCCCGGGGCAAGCGCCTGTTCAATCGCGGCTGCGCAGTGCTGTTGTCGGGGGCGGCGTCGGTGCTGCTGATGGCGCGGCGCGGCTAGCTCGCCTGCCAAAGCGCGCCGGCCAGGCGCAGGGCGTAGTCGCGGATATCACCAGGCCAGTGCTCAATGCACTGTTGCAGGCGCGCCAGGTCCGCGGCGAACAGCGCCCGGGTCGCTTCTTCATAACCGGGAAGGTCGCCGCCCATGGCCAGCATGAACTGGTAGGCCGCCTCTTGTGCGGCCCGCTGGCGCTGCGGTCCGGCGCCATTGCGCCGCGCGTCGTCCACCAGCCGGCGCAGCACTGCCGAAGCACCGCCCGGCTGCTCGGCCAGCCATTCCCACTGACGCGGCAACAGGGTCACTTCCCGGGCGATGACCCCAAGCTTGGGCCGCCCTCGCCCACGGGGTGCTGCCTCTTCGCTCTCGACCGGTGCGGCGACAGGCTGACGCGGGCGATAGCGCCCGTTGCCGGGCGGCGGCGTGGCGGCCAGGCGCTGGCGCACTTCCTCCGGAGTGCCTCGCAAGTCGAGGTCGATGACCCGGCCGCTGGTATCGTCAAAGACCAGCAACGGCTGCGGCGCCGCCTCTTCGCTGGCACGCTTGACTGCCAGCGCGACCTCCAGCAGCGGGCCGGCCGCCAACACATGCTGGGCCTGGAAAGCGGTAACGGGCTGGGTAAGGAAATCATACATGGCAGTGGCCTCAAGGAAACGAGGCTGAATATTACCCGGATATTAATCAAACAATCAATATCACCCGGGTAATATATATTCCCCCCCCGTAGGAGCCGGCTTGCCGGCGAAAAGGCCGTCGAACCTGGCGGCGCCCTCGGGGACGCCTTCGCTGGCAAGCCAGCTCCTACGGCACTCCCCCAGCACCGGGGGATGCCACACAATTTTCTCTGAATGCCCCGGCGACATGGCTATGATGGATCACCATGAATCCAAGCCCTGCGATCCGCCAACCCTGTCCGCCCGGCGCCTGCATTTGCGAGCGCGAGCAGTTGCTGGACACCCCCGGAGCCGACCTGCGCATCCTCAATCTCACGCGCCAGGAGGAAAAGCGCCTGCTCGAACGCCTGGAAAATCTCAAGGACCTGGCGGACCTGGAACACATGCAGCGGCGGATCTACCAGCAACTGGGGGTCCGTGTGGAAATCACCCCCAGCGACAACGAAGTGCGCAGCATGCGCGGTATCACGATCGCCCTGGCCGAGCATCCCGGCCTGTGCCGCAAGACCCGGCAGTCGATTCCCGCCGCCATCCGCCGGGCCATGGAGAACCGCCCGGAAATCGCCTACCGACTGCTCGATGCCCAGGACTTGCTGCGCGATACCTGAGCACCCTCCTTGATCCACGAGCTGGGCCGGCCGAGCTTCAAGCTTGCGGGGTGCGGCATGAAGCTGGAAAATCGCCGCAGCTTTTTTCTCAGGATTCCGAACATGCCCAACTCGCCTCTCAACGCCGCCGACTTCGAAGTGATCGAAGACACTCTGCTCAAGTACGGCGACGACCACTCGGTGCTCAACCCTTGCGAGCTGGATGGCTACTTCACCGCGCTGGTCTCGGGCCCGGCCCAGGTCGACATCGCCGAATGGTTCCCGGGGATCTGGGGCGGCGAAAATCCGAACTGGGAAACCCCGGAGGAATGCCGGCAGTTCATCGACCTCTGCGTGCGCCACATCAACACCCTGGCCGCCCAGTTGAGCACCGCCCCCGAAGGCTTCAGGGCGCGCTTTGAACAGACCGAGCATCAGGGCCAAAACCTGCTGCTGGCCGAAGAATGGTGCTTTGGCTACCTGCGCGGGGTGGCCGTGGGCAACTGGCCGCAAATGCCGGCGCCACAGGTCCAGGCACTGCAGTTGATCATCGACTGCGCCGAACAGGACAACTTCGAATTGCCCGCCGACCTGGACCTGGAGCAGCATCGCCAGCAGATCGCGGCCCTCGAACCCGCCGCGCGGCAGTTGCATGCCTACTGGTCGGCGCAGCGCTGAGACAAACCGCGGCCCATGAAAAACGCCGCTTGCCCTGAACAGAGCAAGCGGCGTTTTTATTGGCGCCCGGCCAGCGGCGCAAGGCTTACAGCAATTTGCGCTGCACCGCTTCATCCAGGGTGCTGCGAGCCAGCGCCTGGACCACGTCGCGGGTGTCCTGCTGGAAGGGAATAGCGACGACCAACAGCAACTGCATCCAGGTGCGCACCGATTCGCTCTTGCGAATCCGCCCCAGCTCCTTGCCGTCCTTGTCCTTGAATACGGTCTCCAGGGTGAAGGTGTTCTTGGCCGTGGACGGAATCACGAAGAAGGTGACGCCGGTGATGATGGCCGAAGCCATGCTGAACTGTTCGTTGTTGTACAGGGTGGCTTCGGCATACAGGTCCGACTCGACCTTGTCGGTGCTGACCCGGGCAAAGCGCCCGGACTGGCGGTAGGCATCGGCCACCACCGTTTCCCAGGCGGCAGCAGGAGCGCCGGCGGCGGCATTGGCGGGGCCGCCGTTGACCTGGTACATCGCCGTGGTGCGCACAAAGGCGCTGGGCTTTTGTTCAGCGGTTTGCACAGCCGGCGGCCAGTTCGTGACCGGCGCCAGTTCGTGTTGCGAGTAGGACACGCAGCCGCCCAGCAATAGCGCTGCGAGCACCAGGGCGTGCTTGATGGAACCCAACATGTGACTCTCCTTGATCCTAGTGTTGCGCCAAGCGGGCGCTGGCGTTGTCGAGCAATTTGGCAACCAGTTCATTCAGTTGCTTGGCGCCCTGGGTCGGGGCCCAGTACTCGCGCCCGTAGAGGCCGACGTTGCGCTCGAACTTGAGCTGCTCCTTGGCACTGGCCAGTTCCTTGC
>NZ_MOAK01000051.1:52276-57865 GCF_003732485.1 Pseudomonas protegens | reverse complement strand
GATCGGACCGTTGACCCAGATCCACACGGTCAGGGTCAGCAAGGCGCCGGGCAGGTAGCCCGGGTGGGGTGCGCGGTGGCCCTTGAGGGAGGTCATGTTGAACTTCAGCACCACGTCCTCCTCACCCAGGCGGGTGGGGTATTCGCTGAGCTGCCGAAAGTAGCCGGCGCTCTTGACGTAGGGGGTCAGCTGAGCCGTCAGGGAGCGGCTGATGGCGGTGCGGGTGGCTTCGTCGATACCGGGAGCGGTGACCTGCACATCGGCAATTTGCGCAGTGCGCGGACTACTGATGGGAGCGGGATGCAACGGCGCGCCCAGGGGGCCGGTGACGTTGTAGGACACACAGCCGGTCAGCGCCAGGGTGGCGATGAGGGCGGCGGCCCTGAGGAGGGTTCTGAACACGAAATATCCTTATTGATGGACGGACAGCATCAACGTCTCGACCCCGGGGGCCAGAACTTTAGGAAAACCGCGTATTCAGTTGGGCGGCGCAGGCCCGCTTCCGGGCGTTATTGATAGTCCTCTTCATAGGCCTGGAGCAGATTGAACAAGTGCTCCTGGGGCATCGCGCAGTCCTGCAACGGTTCGGGCGCAACCCCGTTCCATTCCTCATCGGGGTCACTTTCGACAATCAACAGCGGCACCTGAGCGTTGTTGCAGAAGGCGAGGATGTCGCGCAGTTCCTGCTCACGTTCCACATGGTCGTTGTGAAACAGCTTGGCGCTGTAGAAGAAGCCCTCGGCGCCACGGCGCAGATAGCCCTGGGCAACACTCAGGGACAGGCCCAGGCGTTGATGGAGAAACTTGACCAGCGCCAGGCTGGTGGTGGGAGTGGCCGTGGCGAGGCTGATCCGGGACATGGCAGGTTCCTTGAAAAAACGACGGAGAATGGCAGCGCGGTTACTCGGGGCGCCACAGTTCGAGCCCCTGCACGTGACGCTCGATGTCGTCCATGTCGTCCTCCCCCAAAGTGCAGTCGAAGGGTTCGCTGAGAATCCTGCGCACCTGGGCCAGGCGCTGGGTGACCTGCTGGTTGTCGATGAAATCGGTGGTCGCACGCTGGTAGTCGGCCACGGGTTTGTCCGCGTAATAGGCGCCCATCTTGTGCAGCGAGATCAACACGAACTCCAGCTCCGCCAGGGCTTGCAGGGCCTGCTCCCCCGAGAGGGTGATGGTGCGGTTGCTTTCCAGCATCGAATACTTCCTTGGTTCTCAACATTTGGACAGATCGCCGCTACCTGAGTAGCGTGCGCCGCACACTTCAATCCGACCGGCGCCCAAACAGGCTGATCATGGCCTGGCCGGGCTGAAGGGCGCGACTCTACTCCCGCAGGCGGTGCCCGGACAAATCCGCCTGCCGGTGTCAGGCCAGCCCACTAACGCCGCAGCCGCTTCAGAGAAAAATACGGCCCTTGAGGTACAAGGCGCCGTAGCCGCTGATAATCACCCGTCCGTTGTCCAGCACCTGACACTCCAGCTGGCCCTTGCGCGCCCCGCCCTGCTGCGCCCGCAACTGACGCTTGCCCAGGCGCGCGGCCCAGTAAGGCGCCAGGGAGGTATGGGCAGAACCGGTGACCGGGTCTTCATTGACCCCGACCCGCGGGCCGAACCAGCGCGAGACGAAATCGAATTCCCGGGACGGCGCCGTCACGGCAATGCCGCGCACATCAAAGGCCGCCAGTGCGGCGAAATCGGGCTTGAGCGCCTCCACCAGCGATTCGTCGTCCACCACCAGCAGATAATCGTCGGTGCGGTACAGGGCCGCGGCCGCCGGCAACCCCAGGGCTTGCAACAGGGCCGAAGGAATCGCCACTGCCTCGGGCTGCTTGGCGGGAAAATCCATGGACAGCAGGCCGCCCTCGCGGCTCACCCGCAACTCGCCGCTGCGGGTGGCAAAACGCAGCACGTCGCGGCGCTCGCCCAACTGCTCGAACAGCACCCAGGCCGCCGCCAGGGTGGCGTGCCCGCACAGGTCGACTTCCACCGTGGGGGTGAACCAGCGCAGCTCGAAGACTTCGCCCCGGGGCACGAAATAGGCGGTTTCCGACAGGTTGTTCTCCAGGGCGATGCGCTGCAGGACCTCGTCCGGCAACCAGGCCTCCAGGGGGCACACCGCCGCCGGGTTGCCACCGAAGACGTGGGAGGTAAAGGCATCCACTTGAAAGATATCGAGTTGCATCGCGGTCATTCCTCGGCGCCTTCGGCGCGGATCTGTTCCAGGTAGTTGTAGATGGTGTAGCGGGTCACCCCCAGGGCCGCGGCGGCCTTTTCGATCCCGCCCTTGACGATGAACACCCCGCGTTCCTGCATCTGGCGCACGGCGTCGAGCTTGTGCTGCTTGCTCATGCGCGCCGCGCTTCCCGGGCAGGCGCCCTGGATGATCTGGGCCAGCAACTGTTCCATGTCGCGGGTTTCATCCAGGCGCGGCGCAGGCGCACTGCCCAGACCCAGCAACTGCCCCAGGCTGGCGTGGGCCGCGGCGATGCCGCTCAGGTCGCTGTTGCTGCACAGGCTGGCGAAGGGCTGCCCGCTGCGGTCGCGAAAGATCACCGTGGAACTGCGCAGCTCGCGGCCGTCGGGGGCCAGGGTCGGGTAGTTCTCCAGTACCAGCGGGGTCGCTGCGGAGCGGTCTTGCAGGGCGCGTCGCACCGCGGCAAAACCCAGGTCCTGGCGCGGCCCGACCAGCACCGGGTCGCCCACCCGGCGCCCGGTGACATGGCCATTGGCGATGGCAACGATCGAGGATTCCGGGCGGTCCAGGTCATGCAGGACGATTTCCACATGCTGGCCGACCACGCTGGTAAGCATCTGCAAGGTGCTGCTGAGCACTTGCAAGACCAGCTGGCGCTCGGCAAGAAGGGCATCGGAAGGCAGGTTCATGGGCGGTTACCAAGGAAAGCGGTCAGAAAAAATATCAACACAACGTTGAAGATTCAACTTTTAGTTGATTGCGACCTCAATCCTGTCAGCCCATCGTGGCAATTGCATAGCCAGGGGCATTGCTGCAATATTCGCAAATGTAAAACGTTCTCATTAAATATCCCCATTCAAGTGCTCTCCCCCATGACCCCCAACCTGCTCCTCGTGGAAGACGACGCCAGACTGCGCGACGATCTGGATCGGCATTTCCGCCAGCGCGGCTTTACCGTCACCACGTGCGCCGACGGCCGCCAGGGCTTGGCAGCGGTGCGCGCCGGCCACTTCGACCTGGTGCTGCTGGACATCATGCTGCCGGGCATGGACGGCCTGGCGCTGCTGGAAACCCTGCGCCACGAACAAGGCACGCCGGTGATGCTGATGTCGGCCCTGGGGGCCGAGCAGGACCGGATCACCGGCTTCACCCGGGGCGCCGACGACTACCTGCCCAAGCCCTTCAGCCTGGCCGAGCTGGACGCCCGCGCCGACGCCCTGCTGCGGCGCATGGCCCGGGTGCAACTGCAGCAGGCCACGCGCCAGGACCCGATCCTCAGCTTCGACGACCAGGCCCAGGACGTACTGCACCAGGGCCGCGCAGCGGGCCTGACCGGCTCGGAATACCGGCTGCTGGTGACCCTGCGCGAACACCCCGGAGAAACCCTGAGCAAGCCTTTTCTCTATCAGCACGTACTGCACCGCATCTATACGCGCCTGGATCGTGGCCTGGATGTGCACGTGTGCAACCTGCGGCGCAAACTCGCCGACCTTGGGGTGCAGCACCTGCAGATCCAGGCGGTGCGCGGCGCCGGCTACATCCTGGTGGAGGCGCAACGTCACTGATGCGCCGTCATCCCCTGCTGTGGAAACTGGCCGTGCTGCAGATCGGCTTCTGCCTGCTGCTGACCTGGATCATCTGGACCTGGGGCCTGTCGGCGGAACGCAGCACCTATTTTCTCGACCCCGCCGACCGCCAGTACCTGGCCAGCTACGCCCAGCAGGCCGAGAACGCCTGGCGTCAGGGCGGCATGGCCGCGGTCGATGAGTTCCAGCGACAACTGGCGGCCCGGGAAGACACCTGGGTCGCGGTGATCGGCGATCGCCTGCAGAGCCTGGGCAGCACGCCGCTGACCGCCGAGGACGCCAGCCACCTGACCTTCATGCGCAAGCTCGACTGGCCCATGAGCCGGCGCCTGCAGGACGAATTGCCCTACGTCAGCATCGAATTCCCCGAGCACCCGGAACAAGGCCGGCTGGTGCTGCAACTGCCCGAGCGCCTGTTGCCCAGTGGCCTGACGCCCTGGACCCACCTGCTCAGCCATGGCGTAGTGCCGACCCTGCTCGCCGCCCTGCTCGGCCTGTTGCTCTATCGTCATCTGGTGCTGCCTTTGAACCGCCTGCGGGATCGCGCCGATGCCTTGCGCGCCGACGACCTGGAAAGCCAGGGGCTGGGCACGCCCCTGGTGAACCGCCACGACGAGCTGGGAGAGCTGGCCCTGGCTTTCGAGCACATGGCCGAGCGCCTGCGCCAGAGCCTGGCCCAGCAGCGCCTGTTGCTGCGGACCTTGTCCCATGAGCTGCGCACGCCCCTGGCGCGGTTGCGCATCGCCCATGACAGCCGGTTGCCGCCGGAGCAGTTGCGCCAGCGCCTGGACCGGGAGATCGCCGATATGCAGCGCCTGCTGGAAGACACCCTCGACCTGGCCTGGCTCGACACCGAACGCCCACAACTGCCCACCGAAGCGGTGCAGGTGCTGTCGATCTGGGAGGCGCTGCGCGAGGACGCCTGCTTCGAAAGCGCCTGGGACGCCGAGCGCCTGCCCTGCCTGCTGGACGCCGAGTGCCGGGTCCAGGTGCACCTGGACAGCATCGCCCAGGCCCTGGAAAACCTGCTGCGCAATGCCATTCGCTACTCCCCCGCCGGCGGCCGGGTGAGCCTGCGCGGCTGGCGCGAAGGTGCCTATTGGCACCTGTGCCTGGAAGACCAGGGACCGGGCGTTGCCGAGCAGGACCTGCAACGGATCTTCCAGCCCTACCAGCGCCTGGACTCGGCCCAGGGCGACGGTTTCGGCCTGGGCCTGGCCATCGCCCGGCGCGCCGTGGAGCTGCATCAGGGGCGGATCTGGGCCAGCAATGCCACGCCCGGGTTGTGCATGCACCTGCTGCTGCCCGCCGCCTAGGCCCGGCACAAGCGCGCCCGGCACCCTGACAGAACCTCGTACCGACCGGGAAGTGTTTAGAAAGTTAATGCGCTTTACTCGCAAATAGCAGTCATTATCATTCGTGATCTTCTGTTTCTGCCTCTGTCCCGGAGATCACCGATGTCCATGCGCTCGATGCGTCCTTTCGCCCCTTTCCTGCTGTCCGGCTGCTGCCTGCTCAGCCAGGCCGTGCAGGCTGCCAATGAAGGCTCGACCCAGCCGGTCCTGGAGCTGGAACCCCAGAGCGTCATCGCCACCGCCAAGGAAGAAACCAAGCAGGCACCGGGGGTCTCGGTGATCACCGCCGAGGACATCCAGAAGCGCCCGCCGGCCAACGACCTGTCGCAGATCATCCGCACCATGCCCGGGGTCAACCTCACCGGTAACTCCACCAGCGGCCAGCGCGGCAATAACCGGCAGATCGACATCCGCGGCATGGGCCCGGAAAACACCCTGATCCTGGTGGACGGCAAAC
>NZ_MOAK01000051.1:46911-52199 GCF_003732485.1 Pseudomonas protegens | reverse complement strand
ATCGAAGTGATCCGCGGCCCGGCGGCGGCCCGCTACGGCAACGGTGCCGCTGGCGGGGTGATCAACATCATCACCAAGCAGGCCGGCAGCCAGACCCACGGCAACGCCACGCTCTACAGCTCGTTCCCGACCCACAAGGACGAAGGCGCCACCCAACGCATGAGCTTCGGCCTCAACGGCCCGCTGACTGACAGCTTGAGCTACCGGGTCTACGGCAACGTGGCCAAGACCGACTCCGACGACGCCGACATCAACGCCGGCCATGAATCCCTGCGCACCGGCAATCAGGTCGGGACCCTGCCCGCCGGCCGCGAAGGCGTACGCAACAAGGACCTCAACGGCCTGCTCAGCTGGCGCATGACTCCGGACCAGACCCTGGACTTCGAAGCCGGCTTCAGCCGCCAGGGCAACATCTACACCGGCGATACCCAGAACACCAACAGCAACAAGAATGTGCAGAACCTGCTGGGCCACGAAACCAACCGCAGCTACCGCGAAACCTACGCCCTGACCCATCGCGGCGAATGGGACTTCGGCAGCTCCATGGCCTACCTGCAATACGAGAAGACCCGCAACACGCGGATCAACGAAGGCCTGGCCGGCGGCACCGAAGGCATCTTCAGCAACAGCGAGTTCTACACCGCGGTGCTGCGCGACCTGACCGCCCATGGCGAAGTCAACCTGCCGCTGCACGCCGGTTTCGAGCAGACCCTGACCCTGGGCAGCGAATGGTCCCAGCAGAAGCTCGACGACCCCAGCGCCAACACCCAGAGCACCAGTGAAGGCGGCGCCGTGGGCGGCCTGAGCAGCAGCAACCGCAGCACCCAGTCCAGCGCGCAGATCTTCTCGCTGTTCGCTGAAGACAACATCGAACTGCAGCCGGGCACCATGCTCACCCCCGGCCTGCGTTTGGATCACCACAGCATCGTCGGCGACAACTGGAGCCCGTCCCTCAACCTGTCCCACGCCCTGAGCGATACCCTGACCCTCAAGGCCGGCATCGCCCGGGCCTACAAGGCGCCGAACCTGTACCAGCTCAACTCCGACTACCTGCTCTACAGCCGCGGCCAGGGCTGCTATGGCCAGAGCACCAGCTGCTACCTGCAGGGCAACGACAAGCTCAAGGCGGAAACCAGCGTCAACAAGGAACTGGGCCTGGAATACAAGGCCGACGGCTGGGTGGCCGGCCTGACCTACTTCCGCAACGACTACAAGAACAAGGTGGAATCCGGCCTGGCGCCGGTGAGCCGTGCCAGCGGCGGCAGCGGCGCTTACCGCAACTCGGCGATCTACCAGTGGGAAAACGTGCCCAAGGCCCTGGTGGAAGGCCTGGAAGGCACCCTGACCATTCCGTTGGCCAGCCAGCTGACCTGGAACAACAACTTCACCTACATGCTGCAATCGAAGAACAAGGAAACCGGCGACTACCTCTCGGTGACCCCGCGCTACACCCTCAACTCGATGCTCGACTGGCAGGCCACCCAGGACCTGTCGCTGCAGGCGACCGTGGCCTGGTACGGCCAGCAGACGCCGAAGAAGTACGACTACCACGGCGACCGCGTCACCGGCAGCGCCACCCAGCAACTGGCGCCGTACGCCATTGCCGGGGTCAGCGGCACCTACGCCCTGACCCGCAACCTGAGCCTGACCGCCGGGGTCGACAACCTGTTCGACAAACGCCTGTTCCGTGAAGGCAATGCCCAGGGCGTGAACAATATTGCCGGGGCCGGCGCCGCCACCTACAACGAACCCGGGCGCACCCTGTACACCAGCCTGACCGCATCGTTCTGAGCCATCACCAAGACCCTGCCGAGAACGCCTGATGAGACGCTTTTTTCTGCCCCTGGCCCTGGCCTGGGGCCTTGCGGGAACGGCCCTGGCCGCCCCCGCCCCGGACCAGCTCATGGACCGCAGCCTGCTGCAGCGCCAGGACCTGCCCTACCGCTTCAGCAGCCTGCAACTGGATTCCGCCGACGGCCAGCGCCACTACCAACTGTGGATCGGCCAACCGCTGCAGGCGCCGCCGCCCCAGGGTTATCCGGTGCTGTGGATGCTCGATGGCAATGCCGCCATCGGCGCTCTGGACCCCGAGCAGCTCAAGCGCCTGGACCAAGGCCCGGCGCCGCTGCTGGTGGCGGTGGGTTACCAGACCCCGCTGCGCATCGAACGCAACGCCCGCACCTACGATTACACCCCGCAGCAACCGGGCCTTGACGCACAGCAAGACCCGCTGACCAGCCAGCCCAGCGGCGGCGCCGAAGCCTTCCTGCACTTGCTGCGCGAGCGCATGCGCCCCGCCGTGGCGGCACGCGCGCCGATCGACCCGGCGCAGCAGACCCTGTGGGGCCATTCCTACGGCGGCCTGCTGGTGCTGCAGGCGCTGTTCGCCCGGCCCCAGGAGTTTCGTCACTACGCGGCAGCGAGCCCTTCGCTGTGGTGGGGCGACGGCCTGATCCTGACTCAAGCCCAGGGCCTGGCCGGACGCCTGCAGGGCCAGCGTGCGCAACTGTTGCTGATGCGCGGCGGCGCCGAACCGGGCAACCCGCGCCAGCCACCGGGGCCCGAGGCCGACCAGCGCGCCAGGCAGTTGCAGGCGCAACTGGCCCAGGTGCCGGGGCTGGCCCTGGACTACCACAGCTTTGAAAAGCTCAGCCATGGCCAGACCCTGGCCGCTTCCCTGCACTACGTGCTGGAGCGGCTCTACCTGCCGGCGACCAAGGACTGACGCCCCGGCGCTCGGGTGCAAGGCCCGGGCAGCGAGTTCCAGCGCAAGAGACAGGGTGCAAGCCTTGGGGCGGCGGGCTAATCTGCCGCTCGCCCCGCCACTTGTTCCGGATCGCCAATGCCCACCTGCCCCGCCACTCGTTTTCTTGCCGCACTGGATGCCGACTGGGCCGCGCTGATCGCCGCCGTCGGCCCCTGCCTGCACCAGCCCCGCCCGGAGCGCGAGCCTTATCAGGCGCTGGTGCGAGCGGTGGCCTACCAGCAACTGCATGCACGCGCCGGCGACGCGATACTCGGCCGCCTGCGCGCTTTGTTTCCCGGGCAGGACTTCCCCACGCCCGGGCAGTTGGCCGATGCCAGCCTGGAGAGACTGCGCGGCTGCGGCTTTTCCGCACGCAAGGTGGCGACCCTGCAGGGCATCGCCCAGGCCACCCTGGACGGCCTCGTCCCCGATGCCGCCAGCGCCCGCGGCCTGGACGATGAACAGTTGATAGAGCGCCTGACCCAGCTGCCTGGCATTGGCCGCTGGACCGTGGAGATGCTGCTGATCTACAGCCTTGAGCGCGAGGACATACTGCCCGTGGACGACTTTGGCGTACGCGAAGGTTATCGCCGCCTCAAGGGCCTGGAACAACCGCCCAGCCCCCGGCAACTGCGCGAGCTCGGCAACGCCTGGCGCCCCTGGCGCACCACCGCCGCCTGGTACCTGTGGCGAGTACCGACGGCCTGAACACCGCGCACTTGACCCGGTGCGGGCTGGCCGCTGCGCGGTTCGCCGGCAAGCCGGCTCCTACGGGGGTACGCGACCTCATCCGTAGGAGCTGGCTTGCCAGCGAAAGCGCCCGCAAGATCGCCCCATTCCCCCGCCATCAACCGCGCCCACTGGCCGCTGCGCGGTTCGCCGGCAAGCCGGCTCCTACGGGTGCATGCGGCCTCGTCCGTAGGAGCTGGCTTGCCAGCGAAAACGCCCGCAAGATCGCCCCATTCCCCCGCCACCAACCGCGCCCTCGCTAGCAAGCCGGCGAACAGGCTCTCAAGCCTTGCGCTGCCCTCGCCGATGCCTTCGCTGGCAAGCCAGCTCCTACATTGGGGCTGTGCCTGCGCAATCGCACCGCCGAGCGCCTGCAAGGGGGCAATTGAACCGCGCGCGCGTAACCCCTAAAGTCACGCCTCCCGATATCAATCTGAGATCGCCGATGGCCGCTCTTCGCCTGACTACCCTGCACACCACTCAAGCGGTGCTGGACGCCTTTCGCGGCAGCGATGTAGCACCCGAGGTGCTGCTCGAAGGCAGCGGCATCCAGCTCGCCGACCTGGACCTGCCCAATAGCCTGATCAACATCAGCCAGGAAATGCGCGTGTTCAGCAACGCCGTGAAATTTCGCCAGGACCTGGGGCTGGTGCTGGGGCGCAACCTGCACATTTCCGCCTACGGCATGTTCGGCCTGACCCTGCTGACCAGCGCCACCCTGCGCGAAGGCTGGTCCCTGGCCCTGCGCTACCCCTTGCTGCTGGGCACCTTCTTTCGCCTCGACCTGGAGGTCCGCGACGGCCTGGCCTGGCTCACCGCCGACCAGTACAGCGAGACCGAGCTTGAGGTGTTCAACACCGATTTCTGCATGTCGTCCTACCGGGTCACCTGCCAGGACCTGCTGGGCTGCTCCCTGCCCCTGCGCCAGGTGCAACTGATGCACGGCCCGCAACCCTACCTGGACAGCTACGAGCAGGCCTTCAACTGCCCGGTGCAGTTCAACGCCGGGCGCAATGCCATCGGCTTCGACCTGGAATGGCTGGACCGGCGCCTGCCCCTGGCGGATCTGGTGACCCAGAACGACATGCTGCAACGCTGCATCCGCCTCAACGAGGAGCTCAGCGCGCGGCCGACCTGGATCGATCAGGTGCGACGCATCCTCAATGAACAGCTGCACGCGGTGCCGGACTTCGACAGCCTGGCGCGCCAGGTGCACTGCTCTCCCAGCACCCTGCGCCGGCGCCTGCGGGCCCAGGACACCAGCTATCAGCAGTTGCTCGATGAGCTGCGCTATGCCCGGGCCCAGCAGTTGCTGGGCCAGCACAGCCTGCCCATCTACCGCATCGCCGAAGCCCTGGGCTTCAAGGAAACCGCGAGTTTCCGCCATGCCTTCCAGCGCTGGAGCGGCGTCGCGCCCGGGCGCTTCCGGCAGTTGGCCGGCCAGCTCGGACCGCTCTCGGACTGCGCTGAAGATTGACGCTAAATATCCCCTATTGACCGTTCCCAACATTCTCTCAGGGACCTATCCGGCCAAGAATGACCGCATCGGAAGGTTCCGCTCATTTCAGACATGGAGTTGTCGCATGAAATCGCTGCATACCGCCCTCACCCGCCTGGCCCTGAGCTGCTCCCTGAGCGCCCTGGCCCTGACCGCCTCCTTCACCGCCCAGGCCGCCGCCGAGCGCACGGTGAACATCTTCAACTGGTCGGAGTACATCGCTCCCAACACCATCAAGGATTTCCAGGCCCAGAGCGCGATCAAGGTCAAGTACGACATCTTTGAAAGCAACGAAGTGCTGGAAGCCAAACTGCT
>NZ_MOAK01000051.1:41383-46857 GCF_003732485.1 Pseudomonas protegens | reverse complement strand
AAGCAGATCAGCGCCGGCGCCTTCCAGCCCCTGGACCGTGGCCAACTGCCGAACTGGAAGAACCTCGACCCGGCGGTGATGAAGCTGCTGGAGCAAAGCGACCCCGGCAACCGCTACGTGATCCCCTACATGTGGGGCACCAACCTGATCGGCTACAACCGCGACAAGGTCCAGGAACTGCTGGGCACCGATGCCCCGGTCAACAGCTGGGACCTGGTGTTCAAGGAAGAGAACCTGAAGAAGCTCAGCCAGTGCGGCGTGACCTTCCTCGACTCGCCGGCCGAGATGCTGCCCCTGGCCCTGCACTACCTGGGCCTGGACCCCAACAGCCAGAACCCCGAGGACTACCGCAAGGCCGAGGCCCTGCTGCTCAAGCTGCGTCCCTATGTGCGCTACTTCCACAGCGCCAAGTGGATGGGCGATATCGCCAACGGCAACATCTGTGTGGCCGTGGGTTACTCCGGCGGCTTCCTGCAGGCGGCCAACCGCGCCAACGAAGCCAAGAACGGCGTGCACATTGAAATGCGCATTCCCAAGGAAGGCACCCTGGTGTGGATCGACACCGTGGCCGTCCCCGCCGGCGCCAAGCATGTGGACACCGCCCACGCCTTTCTCAATTACCTGATGGAACCGAAAGTCATCGCCTCCATCAGCAACTACGTCGGCTACCCCAACGGCGTGACCGACTCCAAGCCGTTCATCCAGCAGTCGCTGCTGGACAACCCGGACCTGTTCCCCAGCGCCGAGACCATGACCCGCCTGTACCCCCTGGCACCGCTGCCGGCCAAGGCCGAACGCACCCGGACCCGGACCTGGGTCAAGGTCACCAGTGGCCGCTGAGTTTCTCACCCTCAAGGGTGTGCGGACCGCCGCCAGCGGCGCATCCGCAACCCTTGCCCGTTGGACCGCCCCCGGCGCCCGACGGCCTTGATAGAAGAGCTGCCCATGTCGTTATCCCCGTCCAGCCCACCGGCCCTGCACCTGCTGTCCATCGAGGCATTGCTGCACGGCTTTGCCGCCCGGCAGTTCACCCCGGTGGACCTGCTGCAGGCCGTATTGGCCCGGATTGAACGCCATGAGCCGCAACTCAACGCCCTCTGTGAGCGTCAGGACGCGGCAGCCCTCGCCGCCGCCCGGGCGGCCACCGCACGCTGGGCCGCCGGACAACCGCTGGGCCGGCTGGACGGCATCCCGATCCTGGTCAAGGACAACAGCGACATCCAGGGCTGGCACACCCGCAGCGGCTCCAGGGCGCTGGCCGACCGCCCGCCCATGACCCGCGACACCAGCCTGGTGGCGCGGCTGCGCGAGGCCGGGGCGATCTTCATTGGCAAGACCACCCTGCCGGAACTGGGCAGCACACCCCTGACCGACAGCCCGCTGACCGGCATCACCCGCAACCCCTGGAACCTGGCCCTGCATGCCGGTGGCAGCAGTGGCGGCAGCACCGCAGGCGTGGCCGCGGGTTACGCCCCGGCGGCCACCGGCAACGATGCCGCCGGATCGATCCGCACCCCGTCGAGCTTTTGCGGCGTGATCGGTTTCAAGCCCAGCCATGGCCTGGTGTCCGCCTGCCCGAGCATCGACCCGGGCGGCATGGCCGCCGAAGGCCCGATTGCCCGGCATGTACGGGATATCGCCCTGCTGATGGAGCTGATGAGCGCCCACGAGCCCGACGAACCTTTCGCCTGGCCCCATGCCCCCGGCCAGTTCCTGTCCGGCATCGAGGACGGCATCAGCGGCCTGCGCATCGCTTTCAGCGCCGACCTGGGCCATGCCGCCCATGTCGATCCGCAGATTGCCGCCCGTTGCCTGGCCACTGCCCAGTTGCTGCAGCAGGCCGGGGCGAGCGTGGTCCAGGCCTCGCCGGACATCGGCCAGCCGTCCGCGAATTACTTGCGGGCCTGGCCGGTGGAAGTGGCCAGCGCGGTGGTCGAGGAAATCCCGGAGGAGCGCCAGCACCTGGTCGGCGACTTCCTCCAGCAGGCCCAGGTCCGCGCACGCCAGCTCAATGCCCTGGATTACGCCTGCGCAGTGCAGGAGCGGCATCGGGTCGCGCAAAAACTGCATGACTTTCTCGGCGACTACGATCTGCTGCTGACCCCCACTGCGGTGGTCGAGCCCTTCGCCGTGGAGCGCCAGATGCCACCCGACTGGCCAGAGCAGATCAGCGCCATGTGGCAGCCCACCACCTTCCCGTTCAATTTCAGCCGCCAACCGGCGCTGAGCATGCCCTGCGGCCTGAGCGCCGCCGGCCTGCCCATAGGCCTGCAGATCGTCGCCCGCTTCGGCCGTGACGAGCTGGTCCTGCGGGCCGCCCGGGCCTTGGAAAAACTGCTGCCTGCCGGGGTGTTCGCTCACCCCGCAGGACTGCTGGACGCCCCCGGGCGTGAACTGCACTGAACAACCCGCTGACGCAGCAAAACCGCGCCGCTTTACGGACAAGGAGGTGGACCATGGATTCTTCTAGCAGTTGGTATCAAGACACTCAATTCGACCACGACATCTACGTGATGATCATCCGTGAGCCGAGTTCGCCGAGCCTCTATGCACATCAATCCGGTGCCAGCTTCAGCTACGTGGGGCGCCTCACCGGCCATGGCCAGCACCCGTGCTTTTCCGTGCACTTTGCCTGCCCGCCCTACGGCAACGACTACGCCAGCACCGAAGCCGCCCTGCAAGCCGGCCTGGCCCACGGCCGCGCCCTGATCGAGCACTGGCGCACCCGGGGCAGCAAGCCACCGGCGCGCAACGCCGAAGTCGCCCTTTCCAACTACAGCAACTGAACGCCCCGGCGCCGCTGGCCCTGGGCTAGCGGCTCAAGGCCGGTCCAGGCCGTCGAGGTACTCGATGGCCTGGCGGTACTTCTCCAGGCGCCGCCGGTCATCGTCACTGGGCTCGGGGATGCGTGACAGGTCACTGTTCTCCGCCAGGTCCGCGCGCTTCACCCGTCGCGCCAAAGGATTCTGTGCTGCGCGCCGGATAAACTCCGGATAGTCCTCGCCCTCAACCTTGGTCAGCGCCGCCAGGGCCTGCAGCACCTCTTCACTGAAACCTTCGCCACGCAGTTGTTCCAGGGTCACCGGACTGTCTTCGATGACGTCGTGGAGCACCGCGACCAGCCGTTCCCGGGGCTCGGACAGCCGCAGCATGACCCGCAGGGGATGAAGGATGTAGGGCGCCCCGCCCTTGTCGACTTGCCCGGCATGGGCCCGGGCAGCAATGGCGATGGCGCGTTCCAGGGTACTCATGGGCTGTGGCTCCGGATCTCGGCAAAAATGCTGCGGCCATACTAACCCGGCCGGTTCAGGCCAGGGCCAGCAGATGCAGGGTACGTTGCAGCACTGGTGCGTCGACCATGTGCCCGTCCACCTGATAGGCCCCGGATCGGGCCATGACCGGTGATCGCCAGCCAAGGTGCGACAGCAGCGGACATTGATACCGGTCAAGCACCCGGGTCGCCGGCGGAGTAAAGCTTGTGGCAATCGCTTGCCCTTTGCTTTTCCGGAGACTTGATCATGTCCAGCAGCGCCCTTGATGTCCTCGCCCAACCGCCATTTCCCGCCCAGCAAGGCCAATACTGGATCGACGCCCTGAGCGACGGCAGCCACGTACTGATCCGCCCGCTACGGCCCCAGGACCGGGAGCGGGAAAAGGCCTTTATCGAAAACCTTTCCCCCGTCACCCGGCACCAGCGCTTCCTCGGCGAGATCAAGGAAGTGGGCGACCAGTTGCTGGACCAGTTGATGGATGTCGGCACCCCGCAACGGGTGGCCTACGTGGCCCTGGTGCATGACAACGGCGAACTGCGGGAAGTCGGCATCAGCCGCTACGCCCAGGTGGACGACCAGCCCTGGCGCTGCGAGTTTGCCGTAACCATCGCCGATGAATGGCAAGGCAAGGGCCTGGGCGCACTGCTGATGCAGCACCTGATCGACGCAGCCCGCAGCAACGGTTTCCAGCAGATGTACTCGGTGGATTCCGCCGCCAACTACAGCATGCGCCGCCTGGCGAAGACCCTCGGCATGCGCAGCGCCATCGACCCCGACGACGCCACCCAGGTCATCCATAGCCTGGCGCTGTAACCCGCCCAAGCCGCGCCTCGGTCCGAGGCGCGGCCACCTTCGCTTAACACTCTTTGACAGTTTCCAGACAAAGCTGCCAAAGACTCCTCAGACGCCCTTCCCTAGCATCCGCTCATCGAATTTCCGGTCGGGTGCTGTATGTCCCCCAAACTTCTCGGCCTGCCATTGCTGGGCATCCTGCTGAGCAGCCTCAGTTGCAACGGCCAGCCACCCGCGCCGCCGGTCATAGCGCCCGGCGACTACGCCAGCATCATCAGTTACTTGAAGCAGTACATCCCCCGGGAGATGGCCGAGCACCAGGTGCCGGGACTGTCCATCGCCCTGGTGGACGGCCAGGAGCTGATCTGGGCCCGGGGCTTTGGGTTTGCCGACAAGGCCCGGGGCCTGCAAGTGACCGAGAACACTGCGTTTCGCGCCGGCGCCCTGTCGCAGTTGCTGACCGCCACGGCGGTCATGCAGCTGGTGGAACAGGGACGCCTGCAGTTGGATGCGCCCCTGCAGGACAGCCTCAAGGAGTTCTACGTCCGCTCGCGCTTTCACCAGGACCAGAACGCCGCCGACCAGGCCGTGACCTTGCGCCGCCTGCTCAGCCATCAGGCCGGGATGCCCGCCGAATACCTGCGCGATTCACACACGCCCCACGCCCTCGACGAGCTGCCGAGAAAGGTCAGCGGGGTCTGGCTGAACAATGCCCCGGGCACCCAGACCGCCTACTCCAACCTGGGCTACGCCTTGCTGGGCGCGGCCGTGGAGCGCAGCAGCGGCCTGGACTTCGAACAGCAATTGCAGAAAAGCCTGCTGCGCCCGCTGGGCATGAGTCAGTCGAGCTTCACCGGCGGCAGCCGCGCCCAGCCCTACCGCGCCCAAGGCTATGCAGACGGTGCCAGCAGTGGAGATGTCCTGGTGCGCGACCTGTCCGCCGGTGGCCTGTGGAGCAGTCCACGGGACCTGAGTCATTACGTGCGGATGCTGTTCGCCCAAGGGAGCTACAAGCATCAAGCGTTGCTTTCGCCGGCCTCGATCAAGGAGATGGTGCGCCCGCAGAACTCCGGCAATCCGCTGGATTTCGACTGTCAGGTGGGCCTGGGCTGGTTTCTCTCGCCCTGTGGCGACGAGTGGGTCAGCCCAGGGATTCGCACCTGGCAGCACAGTGGCACCGGCGATGATTTCCACGCCCGGATCAGCGTGCTCCCGCAACAGCAACTGGCGGTGATCGTGATGAGCAATTCCGGCTCCGGCGAAGCCCTGGCCCAGCCGTTGGTGACTCAGGTTCTACGCATGCTGCTGCAGGCCCATGGTGCCCCCGAAGGCCAGCGACCCGACCCTGTTCGGCAAGACGTTCAGCCGGGCCTCGGCCAGAATGCCCTCGTCGAGAGTGGCACCGGCCAG
>NZ_MOAK01000051.1:33884-41338 GCF_003732485.1 Pseudomonas protegens | reverse complement strand
CGGAAGCCGCCGACCGCCAGCATCTGGCGGGCTTCTATGCCACGGCCTGGGGCGTGCTGCGCATCAAGGACCAGGACCAGCGGCTGTTTGGCGAGCTGGCCGGCACGCGCTTCGAGTTACTGCGCGACGAACACGGCTGGCTGCGCGCGCAGAAGAAAATCCTCGGCCTGTGGCAGCAGGACTTGGGCGATCTGGGACGGGTGCAACTGGACGTCATGAACGTTCAGGGCAACCGGGTGTTCACCGCCAAGAGCCACGGCCAGTTACTGGCCGTGGGGGAGCGGATCGAACCGGTGCCCCTGCCCGACAACTGGCTGGCCACGGTCGGCACCTATCACGCCCTCAACGATGACGAAGCCAATGCCCCCATGAGCGGCGTCAGCATCGCCCTGGAAGACGGTTTCCTGATGATCCGCAGCCTGCAACAGGGCCGCACCCTCACCGATTACATCCTGACGCCGGTGGACAACGCCCATGCGGTGATTGCCGGCCATGGCCCCGGGCTGGGCGACACCGTGCGTCGCCAGGTCAATGGGGTCAACGTCCTCGGCTACTCGTTCAAACGTATCTACAACGCCAACTACCTGAGGTTCTAAAGCACTATGAAAAGCCTGAAACGCTGCACCACCGTCGCCCTTTGGGCGGGCACGCTCGGCCTGACCACGGGGTCTGCGGCGCTGCATGCCGAGGACTGGAAATATGGCGTGCACGGCGGCGTGGCCAGCGTGCCGCGCTACAGCGGCAGCGACGAGCGCACTGTGGCGCCGATTTTCGGCGGCGAGATCATCAGTCCCTATGGCATCTTCCTCAACACAGAGCAGGGCCTGGGCTGGGGCAATGAATGGGGCGACCTGTCGTTCAGCACCTGGGTCGGCCCCAGCGAAGAACGGCGCGACAAGAACCACCTGGGCCAAGGCTCCAAGCGGCTCAAGGGCATGGGCGAGATCAAGTCCCGTGCGCAGTTCGGCGCCCATCTGGGTTACGACCTGGGCCCGTTCGAACTGGGAGCCACGGTGACCCACGCGGTGAAGAAGAATGACAATCGGGACACCGGTTCGGCTTACAGCCAGCTGGAGCTGAGTATTGGCACCAACCTGTACCAGGGACGTTTCGGCAGTATCGATGCCAGCCTCAACAGCCTGTTTGGCAATGCCGACTACATGCAGACCTGGTACGGCGTGAGCGGCACCCAGGCCGCCAACAGTCGCTTCAGCGCCTACCGCGCCAAGGGCGGGCTGGTGAGCAATGGCCTGGACCTGAACTGGACCCTGCCCCTCAACGAGCAGACCAAGCTCTCGACCCTGCTGTCCATGCAGTACCTGGGCAAGGAAGCCGGCGACAGCCCGATCGTCGATCGACGCATGCAAACGGTGCTGGGCACCCAGCTTGAATACAGTTTTTAAACCCACGGAAGCGGCCGGGAAACCGGCCGCACAAAAAACAAGCGGCCAAGCTCGAAGCTTGCCGCTTGCTTGCAGTTTGAAGCTGCCGTCAGTCTATGTGGGCCCAGGTCAGGCGAAACGAGGCCCCGCCCCACTCCGAATCCACCACCTCGACCTTGCCGCCATGCCATTGGGAGACCCGCCGCACCAGGGCCAGGCCCAGGCCGAAACCACCGGTACGCCGGTCACGGCTGGCGTCGAGCCGGGAAAAGGGTTCGAAGATCTTCTCCCGTCCGTCCACCGGCACGCCGGGCCCGTCATCGTTGACCCGTACTTCGTAGCCGTGCTCCAGGCGCACCAGGGACACCTCCACCCGCCGGTCGGCGTAGCGAATGGCGTTGCGCAGCAGATTGATCACCGCCCGGGCCATGAAGCGCGGCTCGATACGCACGTACTCGACCTGGCAGGAGCGGATCAGCAACTGCACCCCCGCCGCTTCTGCTTCCAGGGCGACGCTGCCGACCACGCTGTCGAGCCAGCTCTGGGCCTGGATATCCTCGCGATTGATGGTGGCCGCGCCGTGCTCCAGGCTGGCGTAGGACAGCAGCTCGGAGACCATTTCCTCCAGTTCGCCAAGGTCGGCGTACATGTCGGCGATCAGTTCGCGGTTTTCGTCCGGGTCCGGTTGCTGCTGCAACTGGTCCAGCTCGAATGACAGCCGCGCAATGGGCGTGCGCAACTCGTGGGACACCGCGTTGGTCAGCTCGCGCTGGTTGGCGATCAGGCCCTCGATGCGCGCCGCCATGCGGTTGAAATGCTGGGCCAGTTCGCGAATGTTGGAACGCCGGGACAGTTGCAGACGGGTGCTGAGGTCATTGCTGCCAAAACGCTCGGCGGCCAGGCGCAGGCGCTCCAGGTCGCGCCAGTGCGGGCGCACCCAGAAGTACAGGACAATGGCCAGCAGCGCGCCGAGCAAGGCATAGGCGGCGATGTTGTAGAGCAGGGTCAGGGGTGGGTCTTCCGGCAGCTTGATGCTGAGCAACTGGGGACCGCCGTCGATGCTGGAAATGAATTCGTTGAAATCATCCCGGACCACCAGTTGCTTGGCGCTCAGCAGCGCCCGCTCCCGCTCGTTGAGGTCCAGTTCGCCTGCCTGCATCAGCTTGAGCCCCAGCCCGTAATGGGGCTTGAGCAACTCCAGCTGATGCTTGCGCCCGGCCTCGTCAAAGGGCCGCAACTGCTCGCTGAGGCTGTAGGCCGGCCCGCGCACCGCATCGCGGTTGTAGGCCTCGATCAGGTCCACCGCCAGGTAGTTGAGGAAGATGTGTTGCACCGCGGTCATGGCCCCGGCAAAGCCAAGGGCCAGGAACAGGTAGAGCCCCAGAAACAGCCGCAGCATTCAAATCTCCCAGGCGAACGGATTGAACAGGTAACCCTTGCCCCACACGGTCTTGATGCAGACCGGCTCGCGCGGATTGTCCTTGAGCTTGCCGCGCAATTTGCTGATGTAGACGTCGACACTGCGGTTCAGACCGTCGAACTCGATGCCGCGCATGCGGTTCAGGATGTCATCCCGGGACAGGGTCTTGCCTGCCGCACTGGCCAGCAGCCAGAGCAGCTCGAACTCCATCGTGGTCAGTTCGATCGGCTCGCCGGACAGGCGCACATCGCGACTGCTGCGGTCGATGCTCAGCACGCCGAACTCCAGGGCACCGCGCGGGGCCGCCCCTTCCGGCACCTGGCGCCGTTGCAGGGCCCGCAGGCGCGCCAGCAGGACCGCCGGCTTGATGGGTTTGATCACATAGTCGTCGGCGCCGGACTCCAGGCCGAGGATATGGTCCAGGTCATCTTCCTTGGCGGTGAGGATAACGATGGGGGTATCGGCCACGGCGCGGATTTCCCGGCACACGTGCAGGCCGCTCTGGCCTGGCAACATCAGGTCGAGCACGACGAGTTTCGGTTTGAATTCGAGAAAGGCCGCCAAGGCCACATCGCCGCGGTGGACCGTCAGCACTTCAAAGCCATGCTGGGACAGAAAATTCGCGATCAGACCGGCGAGCTTTTCGTCATCTTCCACCAGCAGGACCTTGCCAAGACCCAGGTTTTCCATACTTACCCGTTAGCGAACGCACAATTTGAGTGCGCGCATTATAGAGGGCAAGAGGTTAAAGAAAGGCTAACGCACGCCACAAAAACCGGGCCTTGGCGCAGTTTTTTGCGAAGTTTCATTCTTTTAAGAGTTTTTAACAATTTGCCCCTGCTTTTACACAAGGGCGGCGCAAGGGTTGTGCCTTACCAGGCCGGCACGCCGCTGTGGAAGCGGAATTCCTGGTCCGGGGACTCGATCAGCTCCTGCTCGGCGGCCCGCACCTTGTCGATCACCTGGACGATGTCCTTGGCGTCGCCATATTGATAGGCCAGCTTCAGGTAGCCCTGGTAGTGCCGGGCCTCGCTTTTGAGCAGGCCGAAGTAGAACTTGCCCAGCTCTTCGTCCAGGTGCGGCACCAGGGCTTCGAAGCGTTCGCAACTGCGGGCTTCGATAAAGGCGCCGACCACCAGGGTGTCCACCAGCTTCACCGGCTCATGGCTGCGCACCACCTTGCGCAGGCCCGAGGCGTAGCGTCCGGCATGCAGCTGGCGCAGCTCGACCTTGCGCCTTTTCATCAGGCGCATGACCTGTTCGTGGTGCACCAGCTCTTCCCGGGCCAGGCGCGACATCATGTTGATCAGGTCGACATGGGAGTGGTACTTGGCGATCAGGCTCAGGGCGGTGCTGGCGGCCTTGAATTCGCAGTTCTTGTGGTCGATCAGCAGGGTTTCCTGGTCGGCCAGGGCCGCCTGGACCCAGGCGTCGGGGGTCCGACAGCCGAGGAAGTCATGTATTTCCGGGAAGTTCATCGGTGCATTTCCGAACAATCCGCCACAGCAAGGCGAGCAATGGCGGCACTATCAGTGATCGATAACATGAGGCTCACGAGACAAATAAGGCTTCACAGCGAAAGGCTGGCGATTATACCGGCCACGTCGCAGACCACCAGCGGCCGCGCTTGATATGCATCAACATCCGGCTCGGGCGCCAGCAACTATAGTTGTGCACGCTAGGGTCTGTTCCCGTTTGGTGACGAGCCGCGTTGCTGGGCCAAACGGGAACAGACCCTAGCCGTTCATCCCTCTCCTGGAGATCCCGATCATGCAAAGTATCCGCAGCATCCTGGTGGTCATCGATCCCACGCCTGGCGAAAGTCTGGCCCTCAAGCGCGCCAAGCTGATTGCCGGGGTCACCCAGGCCCACCTGCATCTGCTGGTCTGCGACAAGAAGCACGAACACTCGGCGCTGCTCAGCGTGCTCAAGAGCAGCCTGACCGGCGAAGGCTACAGCGTCACCACCGAGCAGGCCTGGAACGAGAGTCTGCATGAAACCATCATCGATGTGCAGCAGGCCGAGGGTTGCGGCCTGGTGATCAAGCAGCATTCCCATGACAACCCGCTGAAGAAAGTCCTGCTGACCCCGGCGGACTGGAAACTGCTGCGCTATTGCCCGACCCCGGTGCTGCTGGTCAAGACGGCTACCCCCTGGGGCGGTGGCGTGGTCATGGCGGCCATCGATGTCGGCAACATGGACGGCGAACACCGCACCCTGCATGCCAGCATCGTCGACCATGGTTTCGACATCGCCAGCCTGGCCAAGGCCCAACTGCACGTGATCAGTGCCCATCCGTCGCCGATGCTCTCGGCATCCGACCCGGTGTTCCAGCTCAAGGAAACCATCGAGAAGCGCTATCGCGACGAGTGCAAGGCGTTCCAGGCCGAGTTCGATATCGACGATGACCACCTGCATATCGAGGAAGGTCCGGCGGACGTGCTGATTCCCCATATGGCCCACAAGCTGGGGGCCGTGCTGACCATCATCGGCACCGTGGCCCGCACCGGGTTGTCGGGGGCCTTGATCGGCAACACCGCCGAGGTGGTGCTCGACTCCCTGGACAGCGACGTCCTGGTGCTCAAGCCGGCGGACATCATGGACCACCTGGAGGAACTCGCCGCCAAGGCTTGAGCCTCTCACCCCAACGCCATCGCGTCATCTGCGCCGTCCATGACGACGCTTTCGCCGGCAAGCCTTGCACCGCCCTGGCGGCCGTCTTCGCTGGCAAGCCAGCTCCTACAGAGCCCAATCAACCTCACCCTGTAGGAGCCGGCTTGCCGGCGAAGAGGCCCGCAAGCCTTGCACCGCCCTGACGGCCGCCTTCGCTGGCAAGCCAGCTCCTACAGAGCCCAATCAACCTCACCCCGTAGGAGCCGGCTTGCCGGCGAAGAGGCCTGCAAGCCTTGCACCGCCCTGACGGCCGCCTTCGCTGGCAAGCCAGCGCCTACAGTGGCATTCGCGTGGGAGTTATTCGCGTAGCGAAGCACTCAGCCGAGGGCATCCTTGAGGAAACCCGGGGCGATGTAGCGCTGGTAATGGGCTTCCGACAGCAGGAAAAATTCCCGATCAATGGCATCGCGCAATTCCGGCAGGCCCCACTCGCGAAACTCCGGCAACAGCACCATGCCGTAGGCGTCGAGCTGGTTGATCACCCGTGCCCCCCGGGCAATCAGCTGGTAGGCCCAGCAATACTCGGACTGGTGCGGCACGAAACGAATCTTGCGCTGTTCCAGTTGCTCGCGCAGACGCGCCGGGTCGAAGACTTCCAGCTTGGCCGTCATCACCTGCACCAGCAGTTGCTCAAGACGCAGCCAGACCGCGCGTTTCTCTTCCTCGTTGTAACCGTTCCAGTTGATCACTTCGTGATGGAAACGCTTGCAGCCGCGGCACACCAGGTCACCGTAGACAGTGGAACAGAGGCCGACGCAGGGAGTCTTGATGGTCTGATTGGGCATAGATAGACAGCACGCGGAAAAACAAAACAGGCCGGCATGTTAGCCCTTTGTCTAACATTGATCACCCCTCAAACTTTAATACGCCAACTTACGTTTAGATTTTTTTTGCCGTAGAATCAGCCAGCCTTTTTAGGCGCCAATGTCCGTTTGAAGCTGTTTTCAAAGCGTCACGAGCACAGTCGTTCCTTCAGAGCGGTGTTGGCGAGGGATTTTTCCAGCGGGGAAAAATCCAGCGCCAACCCTCATCAGCTCCCCGTTCTGCAGGCGTAAAACTTTGAAAGCAGCTTCTGTAAGGAATTGTCGGTAATTCTGGCTAAGTGGCCCACAACGCCACGCAGCGCATGAGTACGGCAATTTCGGGATGAGCGTCCCGGACACCCATTTGGGACCACTGATGAGGGTAATAACTGTGCTTGAAGCCTACCGCAAACATATCGAAGAGCGTGCAGCACTGGGTATCGTTCCCCAGCCGCTTAACGCCGAACAAACTGCAGGCCTGGTCGAGCTGCTGAAGAACCCCCCGGCTGGCGAAGAAGCTTTCCTCGTTGACCTGATCACCAACCGCGTTCCGCCAGGAGTCGACGAAGCCGCCTACGTCAAGGCCGGTTTCCTCTCCGCGCTGGCCAAAGGCGAAGTCTCCTCCCCTCTGATCGACAAGAAGCGCGCCGTTGAACTGCTGGGCACCATGCAGGGCGGCTACAACATCGTGACCCTGGTGAACCTGCTGGACGACGCCGAGCTGGCGCCTGTCGCCGCCGCTCAACTCAAGCACACCCTGTTGATGTTCGACGCCTTCCACGACGTCGCGGAAAAAGCCAAGAACGGCAACGTTCACGCCCAAGGCGTACTGCAATCCTGGGCCGACGGCGAGTGGTTCAAGAACCGCCCGGTACTGGCCGACAAGATCAGCCTGCGAGTGTTCAAGGTCACCGGCGAAACCAACACCGACGACCTCTCCCCTGCCCCTGACGCCTGGTCCCGTCCGGACATCCCGCTGCACGCCCTGGCCATGCTGAAAATGGCCCGTGACGGCATCGTGCCTGACGTACAAGGCTCCATCGGCCCGATGAAGCAGATCGAGCAGATGCGCAACGACGGCTTCCCGATCGCCTACGTCGGCGACGTGGTCGGCACCGGTTCGTCCCGCAAGTCGGCCACCAACTCGGTGCTGTGGTTCTTCGGCGACGACGTTCC
>NZ_MOAK01000051.1:30489-33842 GCF_003732485.1 Pseudomonas protegens | reverse complement strand
CCGATCTTCTACAACACCATGGAAGACGCCGGCGCCCTGCCGATCGAATTCGACGTGTCGAAGATGAACATGGGCGACGTGATCGACCTGTACCCGCACGCTGGCAAAGTCTGCAAGCACGGCACCGACGAAGTCCTGGCCACCTTCGAAATGAAGACCCCGGTACTGCTGGACGAAGTCCGTGCCGGCGGCCGTATTCCGCTGATCATCGGCCGTGGCCTGACCGAGAAGGCGCGCGCCGAACTGGGTCTGCCTGCGTTCGACCTGTTCAAGAAGCCCGAAGCCCCCATTGAAAGCACCAAGGGCTTCACCCTGGCGCAGAAAATGGTCGGCAAGGCCTGCGGTCTGGCAGAAGGCAAAGGCGTTCGTCCTGGCACCTACTGCGAACCGAAGATGACCACCGTGGGTTCCCAGGACACCACCGGTCCAATGACCCGTGACGAACTCAAAGACCTGGCGTGCCTGGGCTTCTCGGCTGATCTGGTGATGCAGTCCTTCTGCCACACCGCGGCGTATCCAAAGCCGATCGACGTGACCACCCACCACACCCTGCCTGACTTCATCATGACCCGCGGCGGCGTTTCCCTGCGTCCGGGCGACGGCATCATCCACTCGTGGCTGAACCGCATGCTGCTGCCAGACACCGTCGGTACCGGTGGCGACTCCCACACCCGCTTCCCGATGGGCATCTCGTTCCCGGCCGGTTCCGGCCTGGTGGCGTTCGCCGCCGCCACTGGCGTCATGCCGCTGGACATGCCGGAATCGATCCTGGTGCGCTTCAAAGGCAAAATGAAACCTGGCATCACCCTGCGTGACCTGGTGCATGCCATTCCTTACTTCGCCATCCAGAAGGGCCTGCTGACCGTCGAGAAGAAAGGCAAGAAAAACGCCTTCTCCGGCCGCATCCTGGAAATCGAAGGCCTGGAAGGTCTGACCCTGGAACAGGCGTTCGAACTGTCCGACGCCTCGGCCGAACGTTCGGCTGCCGGTTGCACCATCAAGCTGTCGAAAGAGTCGATCACCGAGTACCTGCAGTCCAACATCACCCTGCTGCGCTGGATGATCGGCGAAGGCTACGGTGATGCACGTACCCTGGAACGTCGCGCTCAAGCGATGGAAGCCTGGATCGCCAACCCTGAGTTGATGGAAGCCGACGCCGACGCCGAATACGCCGAAGTCATCGAAATCGACCTGGCCGATATCAGCGAACCTGTGCTCTGCGCGCCGAACGATCCGGACGACGCCCGTCTGCTGTCCAGCGTTGCTGGCGAGAAGATCGACGAAGTGTTCATCGGTTCGTGCATGACCAACATCGGTCACTTCCGTGCGGCCGGCAAGCTGCTGGATCAGGTCAAGGGTCAGCTGCCAACCCGTCTGTGGCTGTCGCCGCCGACCAAGATGGACGCTCACCAACTGACCGAAGAAGGCTACTACGGCATCTACGGCAAGGCCGGCGCACGCATGGAAATGCCGGGCTGCTCGCTGTGCATGGGTAACCAGGCCCGCGTTGAGCCGAACTCGACTGTGGTGTCGACCTCGACCCGTAACTTCCCGAACCGTCTGGGCGATGGCGCCAACGTCTACCTGGCTTCGGCCGAGCTGGCGTCGGTGGCTTCGATCCTGGGTCGCCTGCCGACCGTCGAGGAGTACATGGAATACGCCGGCAAGATCGACAGCATGGCAGCGGACGTATACCGCTACCTGAGCTTCGACCAGATCGCCGAGTTCCGTGAAGCGGCCGCCAACGCCAACATCCCGGTGGTGCAAGCCTAAGGTTGTAGCGTTGTAAAAAGAACGCCGCGTATTCCACGATACGCGGCGTTTTTTTATGCCTGCAGCCTTGGGTGATTCCCCTGCCCGCTATTTCGCCGTGGGGCCCGGCGCCTGAGGCCAGGCGTGGTACGCCCAAGCGCCAAGAGTCAATGCCAGAGCCCGGCCTGAGCCCGACCGCTCCAGCTCTGCAGGCTTTCCTGCAGCGTATCGTCGACGCTGGTCCCGCTGAGCAACACTTGATAACGACGACTCGACGGCAAGGCCGCCAGGGCATCCTTGGCCCTGTGCTTGAGTCGGGCCAGGGCCAGGTGCTTGTGTTCCAGGCTGACTTGGCGGAAGAACTCGTCCAGGGCCTCGATGCTGGTGCCGTCCAGATTCGGCGACTCCTCCAGGCTGAGGATGACGCTGTGAATCGGCGTCTGCACGTGCCGGATCAGGCGCAAGGCGCCGCCCAGGATGCGCTCGGCGTTGGCGAAGAACAGCGCCTCCCCCGGACGCAGGATCAGCACCCCCGGCACTTGCCGCGCTTGAGGATGGCGGCTGAGGTCGACAAAGTCGTGGCCGCTGCCCAATTGACCGAGGATCTGGATATCCGCCGCCGACAGCTGGCGCAGCATCAACAGAATGCTCACCCCCACCGAGAGCAGCAGGCCATCGAGCACCCCCAGCACCAGCACGGCGGTGACCGCACAGATCACCAGCAAACGATCCCTGCGCCAGATGAAATAGCGCCCCAGCGGCTGCAGGCTCAGGCCATGGCCCAGGGCATAGATGACGATCGCCGCCAGCACCGGCTCCGGGGTCAGGGCGATATAGGGCAGCACCGTCAGGACGATGATCAGCATCACCGCGGCCGCGGTCAGCCCGGCAAGCCGCGAGCGGGCCCCGGCCGCCTCGTTGGCGGACGTGGCCGAGTAACCGGCGCCGGCCGGCATGCCATGAAACAGGCCGGAGAGCAGATTGGCCGCCCCCAGGGCCAGCAGGTCGCGGTTGGACGACACCCGGTCACCGTGCTTGAGCGCCAGAGAGCTGATGGAGCCATAGGACTCGGCATACAGGATCATCACCAGGGCAAACGCCAGCTCTCCCAGGCGCAGCCAGTCGGCAAAGGGCAGGTCCGGCAGGCTCGGCACCTGCAGCTTGAGTTCGATCACCCCGATCAGGGCCACACCCTGAGCCGGCAGGTCGAGCCATTGCCCGGCGCCGATGCCGACCACCACCGCCACCAGCCCACCGGGCACATAGGGAATCCGCGAACAGATCGCCAGCACCAGCAAGGCCAATGCCGCCACCGCCGCACCGGCCCAGTTCCACTGCGGCCACTGCTCCAGCAACTGGGGCAGAAAGCGCACCAGGTTGCCGGTGCTCAGGTGCACCCCCACGATGGTGGCGAATTGCTTGAGGATGATGGTCACGGCCAGGCCGAAGGCGAAGCCCCACAGCACCGGTTTGGCGATGAACGCAGTGACGCCACCGAGGCGAAACAGCCCCGCCAGGAGGAAGAAGACCCCGGTCAGCAGCACCAGGGCAAAAGCCAGGTTCAGGCGCAGTTGCACGTCGCCCTCAGCCAGGGACAAGGT
>NZ_MOAK01000051.1:28402-30453 GCF_003732485.1 Pseudomonas protegens | reverse complement strand
CCCCCCCCGCCGATGAGGAAGTGGCCGAGACAATGGCAAAGCGGCTGCTGCCCAGCAGGCCGTAGCACAGCAATCCGGCGAACAGGGCAATGACCCCGGCCTGGGGCGGCAAGGCGGCGATACCGGAATAGGCCACGGCCTCCGGCAGCAACAGGCCGGCGATGGACAAGCCGGCCAGCAGGTCACGGCTGCGCTTGGGGACAACAGTTGGCTGGGTGAGGGGTTCAGTGGCCAATCGGGTTCGTCCGTGAAAAGGCAAAATTCGAATTCAGAGGGTGTCGCCCAACCGCATCAACGTGTTTGGGCAGGCTTGCAGCCAGAGGGGCGGGAATGGCCATGGGCGGGTTCCTGGCAGCAATAAGAGCACCAGCTTAGCCCTTTATTCAAGGCAGCAAACGATCCCGATCAATGCCTTGAACGACAACGCCGCCGGTACAGTGAAGTACCGACGGCGTTGTGTGCAGCAGCAGGTTCGCCAGTGAGGCGTCCGCGCGCCTTGCAGTTGGCTTGCGGGCGTCTTCGCCGGCAAGCCGGCTCCTACCGGAAGGCGCCGGGAGGCTGTCAGGACGCCAGGGAGTACACCAGCGCCGTAATGGCCACCAGCCCCACCAGGGTCACGAAGACGTTGGAGGCCTGGCCGCGATAGCGGGCCATGGCCGGCACTTTGCGAATGGCGTACATCGGCATCAGGAACAGGATCGCCGCGATCACCGGGCCGCCCATGGTCTCGATCATCGTCAGGATGCTCGGGTTGAGGGTCGCCACGGCCCAGCAGATCACCAGCATGAAGGCGGCGGTGACCCGGTCCAGGGTTTTCGTCCCCGGACGTCGGCCGCTCTTGCCGATCAGGCCCTTGAGGCCTTCGCTGGCACCGATGTAGTGACCCAGGAAGGACTTGGCGATGGCCACGAAGGCAATCAACGGCGCGGCGAAGGCGATGGTCGGGTTCTGGAAGTGGTTGGCCAGATAGGACAGGATCGACAGGTTCTGCGCCTTGGCTTCCGCCAGTTGCGCCGGGCTCAGGGTCAGTACGCAGCTGAAGACGAAGAACAGCACCATGCCCACCATCAGCAGGTGGGCGCGCGAGAGGATCTGCGAGCTGCGCTCTTCGGCGTGCACGCCATAGCGGCGCTTCTGGTCCACGGCAAAGGCCGAGATGATCGGCGAATGGTTGAACGAGAAGACCATCACCGGAATCGCCAGCCACAGGGTATGCAGGAAGGCCGAAGGCGCCGGGACATCGCTGACGGTGGCGAGGATGCCGCCATTCCAGTGCGGGATCAGGAACACCGCGAGGAACAGCAGGGCCACGATGAACGGATAGACCATCAGGCTCATGGCCTTGACGATCACCTGCTCACCGCAACGCACCACCACCAGCAGGCCGAAGATCAGCACCAGGGCCAGGATCGCCCGCGGTGGCGGCGCGATGTGCAGTTGGTTGGTCATGAAGCTGTCGACGGTGTTGGTCAGGGCCACGCTGTAGATCAGCAGGATCGGGAAGATCGCCAAAAAGTACAGCAAGGTGATCAGGGCACCGGCGGTGAGGCCGAAATGCTCTTCCACCACGTCAGTGATGTCCGCACCGTCACGCCCGGAGAGCACGAAGCGGGTCAGGCCGCGGTGGGCATAGAAGGTCATGGGGAAGGCCAGCAGCGCCAGGATCAACAGCGGCCAGAAACCGCCGATGCCGGCATTGATGGGCAGAAACAGGGTACCGGCACCGATGGCCGTGCCAAACAGGCCGAGCATCCAGGTGGTGTCTTGGCGGTTCCAGCTACTCAGAGTCGCTGGGGTCGCCGTTTCAAAGCGTTGATCAACGCTGTTGGCCTGATCATTCATCCGGTGGGATCTCCACATTCCGGTCGTTTGCCATTCGATCAGGGCGCGTCGGAATACCCGACAGACAGAACCCCGACCGAAACAGAGGGGGCGCGATTGTCCGGGATTCCAAGGGCGCTGCATAGACTCAGCTGAGGAACGGTTTATGCGCTGCAGATTTATTTTTCCGCCGAGGCGAGGCGTCTGGTCCGGCCCTCTCCCGCTCAATC
>NZ_MOAK01000051.1:0-28307 GCF_003732485.1 Pseudomonas protegens | reverse complement strand
CCCCATGAATATCTACGCCCTCAACCCTACCTCTACCACCACGACTGCCTACGGCGGGTCGTGTGGTGGCTGTGCGGGATGATGCAAGCACAGTAAAACCAAGGCCCCGCCAGCAATGGACGGGGCCTTTTGTTTCTCCGTCCACCTGGCACTACAAGGAGAGACAAGATGCCTTCATCCAATGCCAAGCGTGCCGCCCTGCTGGTCATCGACATGCAGGTCGGGTTGTTCAATGGACCGGACAAGCCCTACAAGCGCGAACAGGTCCTGGAAAACATCAACCAACTGATCCGCCGCGCCCGCCAGGCCGGGGCGCCGATCTTCGCCGTGCGCCATACCGGCCCCGCCGAATCCCCGATTGCCGCTGGCAGCCCCTTCTGGCAACTGCTGCCGACCCTGGAAGTAGATGAAGAGCTGGACTGCGTACTGGACAAGACCCGCCCCAGTTGTTTTGTCGGCACCGGGCTGGCGGAGCGCCTGCAGGAGGCCCAGGTCAATGAACTGGTGATCGTCGGCATGAAGACCCAGTACTGCGTCGATAGCACCTGCCGCGCCGCCGGCGACCTGGGCTTTGCCGCCGTGCTGGTGGAGGACGCCCATACCTGCATGGACACGCCGCTGATCGGGGCAAGAACCATCATCGCCCACCATAACGCCACCCTGAACGGCCCCTTCGTGCGCCTGGCCACAACCGCCGACGTAACCTTCTGACCCCATCGCCGCCACACCGTCCCGGGCACGCCGAACATGGCGTGATGCCCCCGGGAACGGTGCCGGCGAGCATTGCCAAAATCCCTCGCAACCCGCACCCTTGAGCCTTCGTCCCTGCCTGTATGGAACCCTCCATGAGCGCCACCACGATCGCCGGCTGCATCCTCTACAGCCTCGACCCGCCGTCACTCGCCCGCTTCTATGCCGACCTGCTGGGCTGGCCCATCACCGAGCAACAGGCGGATTACCAGCAACTGGTGCATCAGGGCTTCGAGCTGACCCTGGTCCAGGTGCCTCCAGCGATTGCCGCGCGCATTGTCGTGCAGGAACCGCCACTGCCCCGTAGCGATGGCGCGTGCAAGCCGCTGTTCCACGTCGCCGATCTGCAACAGGCCAGGCAACGGGCCGCCAGCGCCGGGGGCCGGTTGTACGAGGCCGAGCGTGAATGGTCATTCAAGGGGGCGCAGGTCTGCGACGGCGTCGACCCGGAAGGCAACATCTTTCAATTGCGCCAGCCCCTGCCCCATTAACTGCTGAGGAACCGTCATGCGCGCCACCGTCCTGGTCCTGGTCGAGAACGTCAACGCCTACCTGCCATTGCTCGAAGCGCTGGGCTTCAATCTGATCCTGGCCCCCACGCCCGCCGAACGGGCCCAGGCCATCAAGGCCCACGCCCCACGGATCGACGCCGTGCTGACCCGCGGCCCCCTGGGGCTGACCGCGGCGGAAATCGACGCCCTGCCCCGGCTGCAGATCATCTGCGTGATCGGTGCCGGCTATGAACAGGTCGACCTGCAAGCGGCGAGCAACCGCGGGATTGCCGTGACCAATGGCGCCGGGGTCAACGCCTCGTCGGTGGCCGATCATGCCCTGGCCCTGTTGCTGTCTCTGGTCCGGGGCATTCCCCAGGCCGATGCCGCCGTGCGCCAGGGACAATGGCCAAAAGTCCTGCGCCCGTCCCTGGCCGGCATGCGCCTGGGCATCCTCGGGCTGGGCGCCGTGGGCCAGGCCATCGCCCGGCGCTGTGCCCTGGGGTTCGACATGACCGTGAGTTATCACAGCCGCCAGCCCCGGCCGGACCAGCCCTACCGTTTTTGCCCGACCCTGCTGGAGCTGGCCCGGGACTCGGACGCCCTGGTGATCGCCACCCCGGGCGGCGCCGACACCCGGCACCTGGTGGACCAGCCGGTACTGGAAGCCCTTGGCGCCGAAGGTTTCCTGGTGAACATCGCTCGGGCCAGCGTGGTGGACACCCACGCCCTGCTGCAGGTCCTGAAACAGCGGCGGATTGCCGGCGCGGCCCTGGACGTGTTCGATGACGAACCGCAAGTGCCGGACGCTTTCAAGGCGCTGGACAATGTGGTGCTGACCCCTCACGTCGCCGGCCTTTCGCCCCAGGCCAGCCGCGACACCGTGGATATGGTCGGCCAGAACCTGCTGGCCCACTTCGAGGGCCGGCCACTGCTGACCCCACTGCCCCTGCCGACACCGAACTGACCCATCCCCGAGTCAACGCCTATGCTCGTGGGGCGGACAAACTCTGTCGGCTGGTGTAGGAGCTGGCTTGCCAGCGAAAGCCTGCGCCGGTCATGACCCGCCCTTCGCCGGCCAGCCGCCTCCTACGGGGGCTTGGTCGCACCGGGTCGTAGACACACGGGGCCAAATTCAAACGCTTGTATCAAAAGCAATGATTGTCCAGCAACACGCGCACCTATAAAGGCCCGCCGCGATTGTGAGGGGCCGGTAGGCGCATTAGATTAGCCAATAATCTCTGGCCTCCAGAATAAGCAGAAGGGATAAGCATGGCGCTTACAGACCAATCCACCCGTACTCGCTCCGGCGAGGAGCTCGATGCCAACCTGATCGATCCGTACCTCAAGGCGCATATTCCCGGCCTCAGCGGCACGCCGCAGATCAGCCAGTTCCCGGGTGGAGCCTCGAACCTCACCTACTTGCTGGAATACCCCGACCAGGAATTCGTCCTGCGCCGCCCACCATTTGGCCACAAGGCCAAGTCCGCCCATGACATGGGCCGCGAGTTCCGCATTCTCAACCAGCTCAAGGACGGTTTCCCCTACTGCCCCAAGGCCTATGTGCACTGCACCGACGAGTCGGTGATCGGCGCCGAGTTCTATGTCATGGAACGGGTCAAGGGCATCATCCTGCGGTCCGACCTGCCGGCGGAACTGGGCCTGGATGCCGACAAGACCCAAGCCCTGTGCAAGAGCTTCATCGACCGTTTCGTCGAACTGCATCGGGTCGACTACAACGCCTGCGGCCTGGGCGACCTGGGCAAGCCCGAAGGCTACGTGCAGCGGCAGATCAAGGGCTGGAGCGAGCGCTACGAGAAAGCCCTGACCCCCGACGCGCCGCACTGGGAAACCGTGAAGACCTGGCTCAACGACAAGATGCCCGCCGACCACCCGACGTCGAGCATCGTCCATAACGACTACCGTTTCGACAACGTCATCCTCGACCCCGACAACCCGATGCAGATCATCGGCGTGCTGGACTGGGAACTGACCACCCTGGGCGATCCGCTGATGGACCTGGGCAACACCCTGGCCTACTGGATCGAGGCCGCCGACCCGGCGCCGGTGCAACTGATGCGTCGCCAGCCGAGCAACGCGCCGGGCATGCTGACTCGCCAGGAATTCGTCGATTACTACGCCGAACGCGCCGGCATCCAGATCGGCAATTTCGACTTCTACTACACCTACGGCCTGTTCCGCCTGGCCGGCATCGTGCAGCAGATCTACTACCGCTTCTACCACGGCCAGACCCAGGACAAACGCTTCGCGCAGTTCATTCACATGAACAAACTGCTGGAGCAGATGAGCCTGCAGGTCATCGATAAATCCAGCCTCTGACCGCGCGCCCGCGCTCGACAGCCCAGCAAGGAAAAACCATGTCCAAGACTCAGTTGTTCGACCTCGACGGCAAGATCGCCTTCGTCTCCGGCGCCAGCCGCGGCATCGGTGAAGCCATCGCCAAGCTCCTGGCCCAGCAAGGGGCCCACGTGATCGTGTCGAGCCGCAAGCTCGAAGGCTGCCAGCACGTGGCCGACGCCATCATCGCCGCCGGTGGCAAGGCCACGGCGATTGCCTGCCACATCGGTGAAATGGAACAGATCAGCCAGGTCTTCGCCGGGATTCGCGAGCAGTTCGGCCGCCTGGACATCCTGGTCAACAACGCCGCCACCAACCCGCAATTCTGCAACGTCCTGGACACTGACCTGGGGGCCTTCCAGAAGACCGTCGACGTCAATATCCGCGGCTATTTCTTCATGTCGGTGGAAGCCGGCAAGCTGATGCGCGACAACGGCGGCGGCAGCATCATCAACGTGGCCTCGATCAACGGCATTTCGCCGGGGATCTTCCAGGGCATCTACTCGGTGACCAAGGCCGCGGTGATCAACATGACCAAGGTCTTCGCCAAGGAATGCGCGCCGTTCGGCATCCGCTGCAACGCCTTGCTGCCGGGCCTGACCGACACCAAGTTCGCCTCGGCCCTGGTGAAGAACGACGCGATCCTCAAGACCGCCCTGGCGCAGATCCCCCTCAAGCGCGTGGCCGACCCGAGCGAAATGGCCGGCGCGGTGCTCTACCTGGCCAGCGACGCCTCCAGCTACACCACGGGCGTTTCGCTGAACGTGGATGGGGGTTTCCTCTCCTGAGGCCCGCTTGCGCCACCGAAAAGGCAGCCCCCGGGCTGCCTTTTTCATTTCCCGCAGGAGCTGGCTTGCCAGCGAAGAGGGCCTTGAACCCGGCGCAACCCAAGCGGCCCCTTTCGCCGGCAAGCCGGCTCCTACAGCGTCCGTCAAAAATTTAATTCCAGCAATTGCAATTAACGAATATTTATTCCATAACTAGCCGCTCCTAAAACAATAATTCTGCAGGTACGGCTATGGATGAACTTGGCATTGGCTTGATCGGTACCGGCTTCATGGGCCGGGCTCACGCCCTGGCGTTTCGTAATGTCAGCGCGGTATTCGAACTGCCGGTGCGCCTGCACCTGGCCGCCCTGGCCGATGCCGACGCCCAGCGCGCCGAACACTGCGCCGGGGTCTGGGGCTTTGCTCGCGCCCATAGCGACTGGCAACGCTTGATCGCCGATCCCCGGGTCAATCTGGTGGCCATCACCACCCCCAACCATCTGCACTTCCCCATGGCCATGGCGGCCCTGGCGGCGGGCAAGGCGGTGTACTGCGAAAAGCCCCTGGCCATCAGCGTCGACGAGGCCCGGCAGATGCACCACGCCGCCCAGGCTGCCGGGGTGGTGACCCGGGTCGGCTACAACTATCAGCACAATCCAATGATCACCCTGGCCCGAGAGCTGATCGGCAAGGGCGAACTGGGGCAACTGGTGAGTTTCCAGGGGGAGTTCAGCGAGGACTTCATGGCCGATCCGGACTCGCCCTGGTCCTGGCGTTGCGACCCGCAGCACGCCGGGGGCGCCCTGGCAGACCTGGGCAGCCACCTGCTGGCCATGGCGCGCTTTCTCATGGGGCCGGTGCAGGCGGTGTGCGCCGATGTGCAGACGGTGCATCAACAACGACCGACCCACGCCGGCAGCCAGGAACGGCGCCACATTGCCGTGGATGATCAGGCCCACGCCTTGTTGCGTTTCGCCAATGGTGCCCGGGGTACGTTGAGCAGCAGCTGGATCAAGCATGGCTACAAAAACCACCTGAGCTTCGAGATCAGCGGCACCCTGGGCACCCTCGTCTTCGACCAGGAGCGCTTGAACGAGCTGCGCCTGTACCGGGTCGGCCAGAAGGGTTTCCAGCGCTTGCTGGCCGGGCCCGAGCTGCCGGGCTATGCGGCCTTCAGCCCGGCGCCGGGGCATCAGCTGGGCTACAACGAACTCAAGACCCTGGAGGTGCAGGAACTGATCATGGCCCTGGGTGGACAGGGTCGTGATGGCACGGATTTCCAGGAAGCCTGGGAAGTGGAGCGACTGGCGGCGGCGATCCGCATTGCCGCCGAGGAACAGCGCTGGGTGGCATTGTAGGAGCCGGCTTGCCGGCGAAGGCGATCTTGCGGGCCTCTTCGCTGGCAAGCCAGCTCCTACGGCTGGACGTTGACAAGGTGGGTGGCCAGGGCCTTGGCTTGCAGGGCGACGTCGGTGACCGCGGTACTTTCCCACCACAGGCCACGCAAGGGCGGCCCCATGGCGAACAGGCGCTCGGACGCCTGGCCCCGGGCATTGTGCACGGCACCGTCTGCCGTGGCGCTGATGCCCAGGGCCAACGGCCCGGGAGTGACCAGGCCACGGGCCAGCAGTTGCTGGGGCAAGGGCCGAGCGACCCGGCGCCAGTCATATTCAATGCCGCTGGAGTTGATCAGTGCGTCCCCTTCCAGGCGTTCACTGTGCTCGGTGCCGCGATAACGCAGGCGGATCGTCAGGCGACCAGCAACCGAAGGTTCCAGTCCCTGGTAGGACCCGGCATGAATCCGCAAGCGCCCCTCGGCGTGCAGACGCGCCACCAGCTCGGCGCTCAAGGGCGGCGAGCGATGGTGATGGCTCTCCCACCACGGCCGCACATGGCGCACGAACTGGCGCCGCTGGCCATCCGAGGCCTGGCTCCACAACCGGCCGATATGCACCCGCACCGTGTCCAGCGGCGCTTGCCAGTCGATGCCCCGGGCCTGGGCCTGGCGGCACTGGCGCCGCACCTCCCGTAGCAGTTGTCGCGGGCTGCGCAGGTTGCGGTCGGCGGCGAGAAAGTCCACCCAGGCCGGCGGCTGACGTCGCACATGGGGCAGCAGACCGTGCCGGGAAAACACCTCGATCGGCCCGCGATGCCCGGCCTGCTCCAGGGACACCACGGCGTCCACCATGGTCAGCCCGGAACCGATGATCAGCACCCGCGCGCCGGGGTCCAGGCGGGCCATGGCAGCCACGTCCCAAGGGTCCAGGGCCGCGGCATTCAGACCGCTGGACCGGGTCTGCGGTGTGCGCGCCGCCGGGAACATGCCGGTGGCCAGTACCGCCACCCCGCCGCGCAACGTACGGCCGTCCGCCAGCGTCAGGCAGACACCGTCACTGTCGGTTTCCAGGTCCACCGCTTCGCCGCGCACATGGCTCAGGCTGGAGCCCTGTTCCAGGCCCAGCAACAGCGCCTCGGTCAGGCGTTGCTGCACATAGACGCCAAACAGCCCCCGAGGTGGAAACAGTTCGCTGACCGGGACCGGCTGCAGGCGCGATTCCGGCCAGCCGCCTTCGGCAATGTACCGGGTCAGCCATTGGGTCAGGTCGTCGGCATTGTCCGGATCGACGCTCATCCGTGCCGCGTTGCCGTTCAGGGTATGCCCCAGTTCGACAGCACTGTAGGCCTCACCGCGGCCCAGCTCGCTGCGGGGTTCGATCACCAGGATTCGCCGCCGCCCCGGCAGGCGCAGCAATTGCGCCGCCAGCAAGGCGCCGCTGAGGCCGCCGCCGACAATCAGGATGTCGGCATCAGGGGTAGCCGGGGTGGCCTGTGCGGTGTGGGTCTGGCTCATGGCATGCTCGCGGTCAGTGTTTGCCCAGGTAAAAGTCGTGCAGATCGCCCCGGGCCAGCAGTTGCTCGGCGGTGCCGGACAGGGCCACCCGGCCGGTGTCCAGCAGACAGGCATGGGACGCGTATTTGAGCGCCAGATTAATGCTTTGCTCGGCGATCAGAAAGCTCACTCCCGCCTCGCGATTGAGCTGAGCGACGATCTGGAAAATCTCCTGGACGATGATAGGCGCCAAGCCCATGGAAGGTTCATCCAGCAGTACCAAAGCGGGATGGGTCATCAGTGCCCGGCCGATGGCCAGCATCTGCTGCTCGCCACCGGAGGTCAGCCCGGCGCGGACCTTGCGCTTGGTCAACAGGCGGGGAAACCAACTGTAGATGCGCTCCAGGTCCTCGGCCATCTGCCGGCGCCCCAGGCCCCGGACAAAGCCGCCACTGCGCAGGTTGTCCTCTACGGTCAGTTGACCGAACACATGCCGTCCCTCCAGGACATGGACCATGCCCTGGCGTACCCGCTGGCTGGGATCGACCCCGGCCAGATCCTGCCCGGCAAAGCGGATGCTGCCCCGCCCCAGTTGCGCCCGTTCGGCCCGGCCCAGTCCGGAGATGGCCTTGAGGGTAGTGCTCTTGCCGGCGCCGTTGGCCCCCAGCAAAGCGACGATCGCCCCCTCGGGCACACTCAGGGAAACCCCGGCCACTCCGAGGATCGCGCCGTCATAAATCACCTCGATGTCCTGCACCTGCAACAGGTGCTCGGCCGCGGTGGCCGTGGCGCTGTGGCTCATGGCTCAGTCATCCCCGTTGCAGGTGCGTGGCGTCAGTCGCTTTTCCTTGGCGAAGGCCGCGGCCTTCTCGTCGATCAGCGGCCGCAGCAGCGCGCGGTCGGCGGCGATCCAGTCACTGACCAGGGTCCAGTTGGCCCCGTCCCATTGCTGTACCCGGGCCGCACCGCCACCTTCATGGTCACGGCAGGACAGCTTGAGGTTCTGCATCAGCCCCAGATAGCCCATGTCCTTGAGCCGGGCATCGTCGATGTTCAAGTGTTCCAGGCCCCAGCGCCCTTCTTCACCGTTGAGCGGCCGCTTGCCGAACTTGCCCTGGGCGGTGCGGATCGCCTCCACCGCCACGGCGGCATTCACCAGCCCGGAGTTGTAGTACACGCTGCCGAAGTTCTTCAGGTCCTTGAGGTCGCTCTTGCCCGCATCGAGGATGGATTGCTTGAGGCGCTTGTGGATCTCGAAGTCGCTGCCCGCCGGGTACGGGGTCAACGCCAGGTAGCCCTTGGCCGCGGCGCCGGCCGGCAGCACGTCTTCACTGGAACTGGCCCAGATATCGCCAATGATGTGATCCACCGGGAAACCGAAGCGCGCTGCCGTCTTCACCGCCACCGGAGTGGAGACGCCCCAGGTCCGCAGGAACACCCAGTCCGGGTTCTGCTGGCGGATCTGCCGCCATTGCGCCGATTGCTCGTTGCCCGGATCGGCCACCGGAATCTGGATATTCTCGAAACCGTATTTTTCTGCCAGCAACTTCAGCGGTCCGAGGGTTTCCCGGCCATAGGCGGAGTCGTGATAGACCGTGGCGATCTTCTTGCCCTTGAGCTTGTCGAAGCCGCCCTCACGCTGGGCGATGTAGTTCACCAGGGTCGAGGCTTCGCTGTAGAAGGTCAGCATCACCGGGAAGTTGTAGGGGAACACCGTGCCGTCGGTGGCTTCGGTGCGCCCGTAGCCCAGGGTGATGAGCGGGATCTTGTCCACCTCCGCACGCTCGCTCAGGGCATAGGCCGCCGGCGCGCCGTTGGGTTGATAGACCGCCACCGGAGCACCATCGAGCCCCTTCTTGAAGCGCTCGTAGCACTCGATGCCCTTCTCCGCGGTCCACTCGGTCTCGCATTCCTGCCACACCAGCTTGACCCCGTTGATCCCACCCTCCACCTGATTGATGTAGTTCAGGTAGTCGATCATCCCGGCCCAGACCTGCACGCCGCTGGAGGCGTAGGCGCCGACCCGGTAAGTGGCCAGGGGGAAGAACTGCTGGTCCGGGGCGGCCTGGGCCAGGGGAGTCAACGCCGCCGACAGCAGCAACGCCGCGCCGGCCATGGAAGCTTTCAAGGATGCACGCATGTTGTCTCTCTTGTTTACCTGTTGAATTCAGAAGCGCAACGGCCAGTGCCGCAGCCGCTCACGGAGATGGCCCAGCAAGCGGATCAGGCCTTCGGGTTCCTTGATCAGGAACAGGATGATCAGCACGCCGAAAATGATTTTCTGCAGGTTCTGCAATTGCCCGGCATCCACGGCCCCGCCCAGCAGTGCCTGCCCGGCATGGCTGAGGAGAATCGGCAGCAGGCTGATGAAGGCCGCCCCGACGAAGTTGCCGGCGATGCTGCCCATGCCGCCGATAATGATGATGAAGAGGATCTGGAACGAACGATTGATGTCGAAACTGCTGGCGCTGGCGGTGCCCAGGTAGGCGAAGGCCCACAGTGCCCCGGCGATCCCCAGGTAGAAGGAACTGACGGCAAACGCCTGGCGCTTGTAGCGAGCCACCGGGATGCCGATCACGGCCGCCGCGGTGTCCATGTCACGGATCGCCATCCAGTTGCGGCCGATCTGGCTGTGCACCAGGTTCTGCGCCACTCGGGTCAGCAGCAACACCGTGACCAGGGTCAGCAGGTAGCGGCCCAGGGGGGTATTGAGGTCATGGCCGAACAGTTCCAGGCGCGGCGCGGAAATCGTCCCCGAGGAGCCGTAGTTGTAGAACCAGGGAAACTTGACGAACAGCCACTCCAGGAAGAACTGCGCCGCCAGGGTGGTGACCATCAGGTAAAAGCCCTTGATCCGTGAACTGGGCAGGCCGAACAGCCAGCCCACCAGGGCGCTGATCAGGCCGCCGCCCACCAGCGCCAGGGGCAGCCCCAGCTCCGGCAGGCGCAGCACAAAACCATAAGTGGCAAAGGCCCCGACCGCCATGAAGCCGGCAGCGCCCACCGAGGTCTGGCCGGTGTAGCCGGTCAGCAGGTTGAGCCCCAGCCCGGCCAGGGACAGCACCAGGAATGGAATCACAATGGCGTTGAGCCAATAGTCGTTGCCAAAGCACGGCACCACGCCGAAGGCCAGCAGCAACAGGCCGATCAGGCCCCAGGGCAGACGGCGCCGGGTCAACTGCAGCGGCGCCGTTTCCTGTGTCAGGGGAATGGACATCAATTCACACTCGCTCGATGGCCCGCTCGCCGAACAGGCCGGCGGGACGGATATAGAGGAAGGCCAGGGCCAGGACGTAGGCGAACCAGGGGGTGATGCCACCGCCGATCAACGGGCCGATATAGACCTCCGCCAGGTTCTCTGCCGCGCCGACAATCAAGCCGCCGGCAATCGCCCCGCCAATGGAGGTGAAGCCGCCGATGATCAGCACCGGCAGCGCCTTGAGCACCACCAGCGACAACGAGAACTGCACCCCCTGACGCGCGCCCCAGAGCAGCCCGGCCACCAGCCCCACCACGGCGGCCACGGCCCAGACGATCTGCCAGATGCGGTTGAGGTTGATGCCGATGGACAGGGCCGCCGTGGTGTCGTCCGCCACCGCCCGCAGGGAGATGCCGATGCGGGTCTTGTTGAACAGCAGCGCCAGCACCGTCACCAGGACCAGGGCAACCGCGGCGGCGATCAGGTCGAACTGGCTGACCATCAGCGGCCCGAGAAACAGCGGCACGTCGTCGATGCCCAGGTCCAGGGCCCGGACCTGGGACCCCATCAATCCCTGAGCCAGGCCTTCGATGACAAAGGACAAACCCAGGGTGGCCATGAACAGGGTGATCTGCGAACGGTTGACCAGGGGCCGCAGCACCAGGCGCTCGATCAGCCAGGCGCCGATGATCATCACCAGCACCGTCAGCAGCAGCGCCAGGGCAAAAGGCAGCCCCTGATCGTGCAGGCTGACAAAGGTCAGGGCGGCGAACAGCAGCATCGCGCCCTGGGCGAAGTTGAACACGCCGCTGGCCTTGTAGATCAGCACGAAGCCGATGGCCACCAGGGAATACAGGGTGCCGGCCAGCAGGCCGCCGAGCAGGGTCTCGAAAAAGAAGTTCATCAGTGCACCACTCCCAGGTAGGCGGCGATCACCTCGGGGTTGGCCTGGACCTGGGCCGGTGTGCCATCGCCCACCTTGCGTCCGTAATCCAGGACCACCACGTGGTCGCACAGCTCCATGACCACCGCCATGTCGTGCTCGATCAGCACCACGGTGGTGCCCAGGTCACGGTTGATGTCGGCGATGAAGCGGGCCATTTCCTGCTTTTCCTCGGCGTTCATCCCCGCCAGGGGTTCGTCCAGCAGCAACAGGCTGGGCCCGGCGATCAGCGCCCGCCCCAGCTCGACGCGCTTTTGCAGGCCGTAGGACAGGTTGCCCACCGGCACGTCCCGCAAGGCCTGCAGCTCCAGGAACTGCAGGATGCCCTGGGCCCGTTGGCGGAATGTTTCGGCTTCGCGTCGGGCCCGGGGCAAGCCCAGGGCCTGCTCGATCAGGTAGGTGCGCGAATGCCGCGACAGGCCGGTGAGCAGGTTGTCGATCACGCTCATCTTCTTGAACAGCGCGTTGTTCTGGAAAGTCCGGCCGATACCCCGGCGGGCCGCGCCCAGCGGGTCGATGCGGGTATAGGACTGGCGGTCGAAGACAATGGCGCCGGCGTCGAAGCGATACACCCCGTTGAGCACATTGAGCAGCGAGCTCTTGCCCGCGCCGTTGGGGCCGATCAGCCCGCAGATCTCGCCGCGGCGCACCTCGAACGACAGCTGGTTGATGGCCTTCACCCCCTTGAACGACAGGGAGACGGCGCGCACTTGCAGGATGGGTTCGCTTGGCGTCATGCGATGTTCCGTTTGAATTCGGCGACCCAGGCCGGGGTTGTGGGTTGAACCGTGGCCTGTGACGGCTGCCAGATGAACTGCAGGCGGGCAAACCCCAGCAGCCGGCGTATCCGTTGCTTGAGCAGCCGGGGCAGCGGCTGTTGCGGATGGGCGATGGCCCATTCACACAGGCGTCGCCGCCAACTGCCAGGCGGGGCCAGGCGACTCTCGATTTCATCCGCCAGGTGTTGCAGGCGCGAGGGCGAAAGCAGCAGGCCGCTGGGAGCCGCCTCGCGGCGGTCGCGAGCGCATGAGCCCCGTGTCTCGGGAAAGGCCAGGCTGTGGCCGCTGCTCAGCCACTGATCCAGCAACACCGTCAGGCCGTCCTGCCACTCCGTGCCCTCCTCGCTCCACAGCTGGGCAACCGTGGACGGATGTCGCCAGTAAAACTGGCGCTGGGGCGGTTCGAGGGGCCCCAGCAGCTCACTGAACGACAGCAGTGGCTGGTGCGAGCCTGGGGGCAATCGGGGCAGGGATTGCTGGGCGATCAGCAGTTGCGGAGCCCGACTGTCCTGCCCCGCCGCGACCCAGCCCAGGACCTGCTGGCGCGACTGCACGAAGGCATGGCTCGGCTGCAGGCGCCACAGCGCCTGGCGCAAGGCTTCGGTGGGCAGATCGGCGGCGACACTCAGCACCTGGGCGCCGATGCTGTGGGCGGCCAGGGCCAGCAGGAGCAGGTCCGGCTCGAACAGCCCGCTCAGGGCCAGCCGCGAGTGCCGGCTCAAGCCCTGCTGGCGCAGGCCGTCGGCCAGGCGCTCGACATCGCGCTGGGCATCGATCCAGCGCCAGGCGTACCAGTGCCCGTGGCGCTTGTGGCGCAGGGCGTTGTCCAGCGGACTGACCCGGGCCCAGTGGCGCAGTTGTTCCAGGGCGCCGGACAGCTGCAGCCGGGCCGGGAACGGGGGGGCATCGGCAATCGGCGGGGGGTTGAGTTCATGCACGCTCATGGATGGACCTCTATGGTTTGGCAAAGCGTGCGGTGGACCGCTGGCTGGACATTAACGGGCTTTACGGGCGCCTTCGCTGGCAAGCCAGCGCCTGCATGCAGGTCGGCGGCGCCTCTGTAGGAACCGGCTTGCCGGCGAAGGCGCGGGCAAATCGGGCGCCGGTCTTGCGGGCCTCTTCGCTGGCCAGCCAGCGCCTACGAGAAGCGCGGGGGTCAGGCGCTGGCGCGTTGCGGCTGAAGCCGGGTACCGAGGTCGCGCCAGGCGCTGCCGGGGTGATTCGCCGGCAGTCGCGGGCCGGCGCCAAAGAGCTTCTCTCGCAGGGTGCCCGGGGCGTACTCGGTCTTGTAGACCCCGCGTTTCTGCAACTCGGGCACCAGCAGCTCCACGGCATCGATAAAGGTTTCGTGGGTCAGGGCGTAGGCCAGGTTGAAGCCGTCGACATCGGTCTCCTCCACCCACTCCTGGAGCAGGTCGGCGACGGTTTCCGGGCTGCCGACAAACAGCGGGCCAAAGCCGCCGATCCCCACCCAGTCGGCCAGTTCGTGAGGAGTCCAGACCTTGTTCGGGTCGGCGGTGGAGAACGCCTCCACCGCCGATTGGATGGCATTGGTGTGCACATGCTTGAGGGGTTCGTCCGGTTTGAAGCGGCTGAAGTCGATACCGGTCCAGCCGGAAATCAGCGCCATGGCGCCTTCATAGCTGACCCAGGATTTGTACTCTTCGAACTTGGCCTTGGCCTTGGCGTCGGTCTCGCCGAGGATCACCGTCTGCAGGTTGAAGATCAGAACCTTCGAGGGGTCGCGCCCGGCCTCGGCCGCCCGGCGGCGGATGTCGGCCACGGTCTTTTTCAGCAGGACCTTGGACGGCGCGGCAACAAACACGCATTCGGCCTGCTCGGCGGCGAACTGCTTGCCCCGGCTCGACGCACCGGCCTGATACAGCACCGGGGTGCGTTGCGGCGAAGGCTCGCACAGGTGAATCCCCGGCACCTGGAAGTGTTTGCCCGCGTGCCGGATCTCATGGATCTTGCTCGGGTCGCTGAAGATCCGCCGCTCCCTGTCCCGCAGGATCGCCCCGTCCTCCCAACTGCCTTCCCAGAGCTTGTAGCAGACTTCCAGGTATTCCTCGGCGTAGTCGTAGCGCGCATCGTGCTCGGTCTGGGTCTGCTGGCCGATGTTCTTCGCCCCGCTCTCCAGATAGGAGGTGACGATGTTCCAGCCGGCGCGGCCACGGGTCAGGTGATCGAGGGTGGAAAGGCGCCGAGCGAAGGGATATGGATGCTCGAAGGACAGCGACGCAGTAAGGCCGAAACCCAAATGCTCGGTGACCAGGGCCATGGGCGGGATCAACTGCAGCGGGTCGTTCACCGGCACCTGGGCCGCCTGGCGGATCGCCGCGTCGCCATTGCCGTTGTAGACGTCGTAGATGCCCAGCACATCGGCAATGAACAGCCCGTCGAACTTGCCCTTTTCAAGGATCTTGGCCAGGTCGGTCCAGTACTCCAGGTCCTTGTACTGCCAGGAACGGTCACGGGGATGGGCCCAGAGCCCCGGTGACTGGTGGCCGACACAGTTCATGTCGAAGGCGTTGAGACGAATTTCACGGGACATCACGCAGCACTCCTGAAACCTTGAGGTAGCACGCCATTGAGGCGGTAGTTGCCGATCAGTTGATACTTCCAGCGCAGCGGGTCTTGCAGGGCCTGTGGCTGCGGGGTGCGCTGGCCGGTGAGTTCGAATTCGGCGTTGCCGGCCGCCACCAGGGCCTCGGCGGCGGCAATCGCCGCCTCGGCCAGGGCGATGGCAATCTCGGCCGGGTCCTGATCCTCTTGCAGCCGGTGCTGGGCCTGCTCCTGCAGGGCGGCTGCCACTTCGATGCGGATCTGCAGATCGCCAAAGCGGCTGATCACATACGGGTCGTCGCTGGCCCTGGCCAGCCCGCTGCCGGACCAGGGCCGGGCTTGGTCGCGAACGAAGTCCAGGGTCTGTTGCAGGAGGCTACGGGACCGTTGCAGGTCATCGCTACTACGGGCCAGGTCGGCCTGGAAGCTGTGGGCGTGGGTCAATGCGTTCATATCCGATTCCTTTCAATTCCAGGCGTGACGGGGCGGCTTGACGCCGTTGAGCAGGAAGTTGCCGATCAGGTGGTATTTCCAGCGGGCCGGGTCGTGCAGGGTGTGGGTCCGGGCGTTGCGCCAGTGGCGATCGAGGTTGTACTTGGCCGACACCGAGCGGGTGCCGGCCAGTTCGAACAGTTTGCTGGCGGCGAGCAAGGCGCTTTCCGCCGACAGCACCTTGGCCTGGGCCACTACCAGCGAGGCGTGGGCGACGCTGTCTTCATCGGGCTTGAGCAACGCCTGATCGATGGCCTGGGCAGCCTTGGTCAGGATGGCTTCGGTGCCATGCACCCGCCATTCCAGGTCACCGATGGCGGCCTGGGTAAAGGGGTCCTGCCAGCCGTGATCCAGGCCGCTGTCGATCCAGGGCCGGGACTGCCGGGCATGGTGCTTGGCGTCCTCCAGGGCGGCGACGGCGATGCCGGTGTCCACCGCGGCCTGGATGATCTGCGAGATTGGGCCGTCGGCGGTGGGCTGGTCGAAGGCCCGATGGGCCGGAATCACCGCGCTGCGCGGTACGTGCACGGCCTTGAGGCTGACCCCGCCGCTGGCGGTGGTGCGCTGGCCGAAGCCGTCCCAGCTGTCGATCACGCTCAGGCCGGGATTGTGGCGTTCGATAAAGGCGATGTGGGCCTGGTTGTGCTCATCCACCGCCACGGCCGGGACAATGTGGGCGAACAAGGCACCGGTGCAGTAGAACTTCTCGCCATCGATCCGCGCCTGGTCGCCGGTGAAGCGGATCTGGGTTTCAAAGGCGCCGACGTGCTTGCTGCCGGCCTCGGAAAACGCGTTGCCAAAGCGGTAGCCCTGCAACACCTTGGCGAAGTAGTGCTGCTTCTGCTCTTCGCTGGCGGTCTGCAGCAGGATGTCCACCACCCCGAGGTGGTTCTGTGGCAACTGGCCCAGGGATGGATCGGCGGCGGAGATGATCTTGATCACCTCGGCCAGGGTCACGTAGGACACCCCGGCGCCGCCGTAAGCCTGGGGAATGGTGATGCCCCACAGGCCGCTGGCAGAGAACTCGTCCAGCTCCGCCACCGGCAGGCGCCGTTCGCGGTCGCGCACCGCGGCCTCCACGGCAAAGCGCTGGGCCAGGGCCTGGGCCACGCTGATGGCCTCGGCATCGCTGCGGATGATGTGGGCACTGCGAGAGGGTTGGGCTGGGACTGTCATGGGCCGACTCCGCTTCCTGAAGATCAAGATGAACACCGCTCAGGTGCTCGCTATCAGGACAATTGCAGGAGTCGTGCCTAAATATAATTTCTTTGATTATCAGTAAGTTACTGAGTTATCTAGAGAAAGCTCATCAACTGAAAAAAGGCAAAATGTTCAACCACTGTTGGTCAGCCAACAGTGGCCGGCACGCAAGGGGAATCAGAACACCACGTTGCGCACGAAGCGCGTGGCCTGGGCGCCGTCATTGCGATAGCCGTGGGGAACATGACTGGCGAACATGAAGAAATCGCCGCTTTCCAGGCGCCGTTCAGTGTCGCCGAAGAACACCGTCAGGCAGCCCTCGAAGACGTAGATCTGCTCGCTCCAGCCTTTGGCATCGCATTCCGAGTGATAGACCTCGCCGGGCTCCAGCTGCCACTCCCACAGCTCCACCTCGCGACTGGCCTCGGCCTTGGCCAACAGCACCGCCTTGCTGCCCGGGATCACACCGGCCCAGGCCAGTTCATTGATCCGGCTCGGGTCCCGGGCATCCGGGGCCTGGATCAGGTCACTGAAGACCACATCCAAGGCTTCCGCCACTCGGTCCAGGGTGCCGAGGCTGACGTTCTTCTCCCCCGCCTCGATGGCCACCAGCATCCGCCGGCTGACATTGGACTTTTCCGCCAGGGCGCTCTGGCTCAGCCCCGCCGCCGTGCGCAAGCGCCGGACGTTGAGGCTGACATGTTGCAGGACCGAAGCCCGCTGGACGTTATCTTTGTGCACTATATTGCTCGCTCCCAGGCTCTGCGCAGTATACTGCCCAGTTTCCGGCGCATTGTGCGTCCCCCCCAGGTAGCACGCAAGGCCATGACCTTTACGCCCTCCCGCGGATTGCAATTCAAACTGAGCAAGGCCGAAGTGGTCCTGGTGCTGATCACCATGATCTGGGGCGGCACCTTCCTGCTGGTACAGAAGGCCATGAGCGTCAGCGGGCCGATGTTCTTCGTCGGCCTGCGCTTTGCCGCGGCGGCGTGCATCGTCGCCTTGTTCTCACTGCGCCACCTGCGCGGGCTGACCCTGTTCGAGCTGCGTGCCGGGACCTTTATCGGCACCGCCATCATGCTCGGCTATGGCTTGCAGACTGTGGGCCTGCAAAGCATTCCCAGCAGCCAGTCGGCGTTTATCACCGCCCTTTATGTCCCCTTCGTTCCCCTGCTGCAATGGCTGTTCATGGGCAAGCGCCCGGGGTTGCTGCCGAGCCTCGGCATCATGCTGGCCTTTACCGGGCTGATGCTGCTGTCCGGGCCCAATGGCGCCTCGCTGGATTTCAGCCCCGGGGAGATCGCGACCCTGATCAGCACGGTGGCCATTGCCGCGGAAATCATCCTGATCAGCAGCTTTGCCGGGCGGGTGGATGTGCGCCGGGTCACGGTGGTGCAACTGGCGGTCACCTCAGTGCTGGCCTTTGCCATGGTGCTACCGACCGGGGAAGCCTTGCCGGGGTTTTCCTGGTTGCTGCTGGCCAGCGCCCTGGGCCTGGGGGCGGCCAGTGCGGCGATCCAGGTGGCGATGAACTGGGCGCAGAAAAGCGTCTCGCCGACCCGCGCCACCCTGATCTATGCCGGTGAGCCGGTGTGGGCCGGGATCGTTGGGCGGATCGCCGGGGAACGCCTGCCCGGACTGGCGCTGCTGGGCGGGGCCTTGATCGTGCTGGCGGTAATCATCAGCGAATGGAAGCCCAAGGGCCGGGCCGAGGATACCGATCAACCGGCATTGACCGACCAGGCAGCGGACGGCCTGTAGCACCCGGCTTGCCGGCGAAGGCGGTCTTGCGGGCCTCTTCGCTGGCAAGCCAGCTCCTACGGTTGGCAGGGATATCGCGGAGGATCTGTAGGAGCCGGCTTGCCGGCGAAGGCGATCTTGCGGACCTCTTCGCTGGCAAGCCAGTTCCCACGGTTGGCAGGGATATCGCGGAGAATCTGTAGGAGCCGGCTTGCCGGCGAAGGCGATCTTGCGGGCCTCTTCGCTGGCAAGCCAGCGCCTAGAGCGCGGGGTCGCCGGGGGCGTAGAGCCAGGTGGGGACGGTCAGGGAGCCCTTGTGTTTGGGTTCCAGCAGTACCCGGTCATTTTCAGGCTCGCCGTGGTAATAGAAATAGGCGTGGTAGAGCACATGCCCCTCGGCGAAGGCGCGGTCGAAGTAGAGCACCGTGCCCGCTGGCAGCTGGTAGGTCCGATCATCCCCCATCGGGCCTTCGATGATCAGCGCCTGTCGGGTCTTGAGCATGTCGGGCCGGTCGAGATAATGCTCCACCCCCAACCCCAACCCGGCGCCGAAGGCGGTGAACAGCAAGGCGAAACAGCCTCGTCGAAACAGCCGGCCCATGGCCGATCCTTTAATCATGTGCACCCTTGTCGATCCTTGTGGTGTTTTGACCTGGGCAGGACATTGGCCCCACAGCGCCCGGTGAACGGGCGCATCAGGCATTTGTCTCCTACCTTTGAAAGCGTATGTAACATTTCTTAGGGGGGCCGGGCCGCGCATGGCGGTTGGTGATCGAGGGCCTGGCACGTATTATGCGTCATACTTTTCCGCAGATTAGAAGCCTATGTCCCTGATAGTTCTACTGCTTCTGCCATTCATAGGCAGCTGTCTGGCGGCCCTGTTGCCGCACAACGCACGTAACACCGAATCTCTGCTGGCTGGTCTGGTGGCACTCATTGGCACCATCCAGGTGGCTTTGCTGTATCCACAGATCGCCGATGGCGGAATTATCCGCGAGGAATATACCTGGCTGCCGAGCCTAGGACTGAACTTCGTGCTGCGCCTGGACGGCTTCGCCTGGTTGTTCTCGTTGCTGGTGCTGGGCATCGGCAGCCTGGTGGCGCTGTATGCACGCTACTACATGTCGCCGCAGGACCCGGTGCCGCGCTTCTTCGCCTTTTTCCTGGCGTTCATGGGGGCCATGCTCGGCCTGGTGATCTCCGGCAACCTGATCCAGATGGTGTTCTTCTGGGAGCTCACCAGCCTCTTCTCCTTCCTGCTGATCGGCTATTGGCATCACCGCTCCGATGCCCGCCGCGGCGCGTACATGGCGCTGATGGTCACCGGCGCCGGGGGCTTGTGCCTGCTGGCGGGGGTCATGCTGCTGGGCCATGTGGTAGGCAGCTACGACCTGGATCAGGTGTTGGCTGCCGGAGACAAGATCCGGGCCCACGCCCTGTACCCGGTCCTGTTACCACTGATCCTGCTGGGCGCCCTGAGCAAGAGCGCGCAGTTCCCCTTCCACTTCTGGCTACCCCACGCCATGGCCGCACCGACGCCAGTCTCGGCCTACCTGCACTCGGCGACCATGGTCAAGGCCGGGGTGTTTCTCCTGGCCCGCCTGTGGCCGTCGTTGTCCGGTACGCAAGAATGGTTCTACATCGTCAGCGGCGCCGGGGCCTGCACCCTGGTGCTGGGCGCCTACTGCGCGATGTTCCAGAACGACCTCAAGGGCCTGCTGGCCTACTCCACCATCAGCCACCTGGGCCTGATCACCCTGCTGCTGGGCCTGAACAGTCCGCTGGCGGCGGTGGCGGCGGTGTTCCACATTCTCAATCACGCCACCTTCAAGGCCTCGCTGTTCATGGCCGCCGGCATCATCGACCACGAGAGCGGCAGCCGCGATATCCGCAAGCTCAACGGCCTGATCAAGCTGATGCCCTTCACCGCGACCCTGGCCATGGTGGCCAGTGCCTCGATGGCCGGGGTGCCGCTGCTCAACGGCTTCCTGTCCAAGGAGATGTTCTTCGCCGAGACGGTGTTCATCAATTCCAGCGCCTGGGTGGAAATCGCCCTGCCGGTGATCGCCACCATCGCCGGGACCTTCAGCGTTGCCTACGCCCTGCGCTTTACCGTCGATGTGTTCTTCGGTGAACCGGCCACCGACCTGCCCCACACGCCCCACGAGCCGCCGCGCTGGATGCGCGCCCCGGTGGAACTGCTGGTGTTTACCTGCCTGCTGGTGGGGATCTTCCCGGCGCAGATCATCGGTCCGCTGCTGGCCGCTGCGGCGCTGCCGGTGGTAGGCGGGACCCTGCCCGAGTACAGCCTGGCCATCTGGCACGGCCTGAATGCGCCGATGATCATGAGCCTGATCGCCATGTCCTGCGGCATCGTCCTCTACCTGCTGCTGCACAAGCCGCTGGTGGCGGGCCGTTTCGCCTACCCGCCGGGGGTGGGACGTCTCAACGGCAAGCTGTTGTTCGAGCGCAGCCTGGTGGGCATGACCCGCCTGGCCCGGCGCCTGGAGCGGCGGCTGAGCACCAAGCGCCTGCAGACCCAGCTGTTCGTGCTGGTGCTGGCAGCGGTGATTGCCGGGTTGATCCCCATGCTCTACAGCCAGCTGACCTGGGGCGACCGGCCGAAGATCCCTGGCTCCATCGTCTTCGTGACATTCTGGCTGCTGGCCATCGCCTGCGCCCTGGGCGCCGCCTGGCAGGCCAAGTACCACCGTCTGGCGGCCCTGACCATGGTCAGCGTCTGCGGGCTGATGACCTGCGTGACCTTCGTCTGGTTCTCGGCGCCGGACCTGGCCCTGACCCAGTTGGTGGTGGAAGTGGTGACCACGGTGCTGATCCTCCTCGGCCTGCGCTGGCTGCCACGGCGGATCGAGGATGTCTCGCCCCTGCCCAGCAGCGTGCCCAAGGCGCGTATCCGCCGCCTGCGCGACCTGAGCCTGTCGATCGCCGTGGGCCTGGGCATGGCGGTGCTGTCCTACGCCATGCTGACCCGCCCTACTCCCAACGACATTTCCTCGTTCTACCTCAGCCGTGCCTTGCCTGAAGGCGGCGGCACCAACGTGGTCAACGTCACCCTGGTGGATTTCCGCAGCTTCGACACCCTGGGCGAGATCACCGTCCTGGCGGCCGTGGCCCTGACCGTGTTCGCCCTGCTGCGACGCTTCCGCCCGCCCAAGGAAAGCATGCAGTTGCCGGCGCAACAGCGTCTGCTGGCCCCGGACGTGGTCACCGATCTGGTCAACCCGCGCCAGGCCAGCGACACCGCCCTGGGCTTCATGATGGTGCCGGCGGTGCTGGTGCGCCTGCTGCTGCCGATTGCCCTGGTGGTGTCCTTCTACCTGTTCATGCGCGGGCACAACCTGCCGGGCGGCGGTTTTGTCGCCGGCCTGGTGATGTCGGTGGCCTTCATCCTCCAGTACATGGTGGCGGGCACCCAATGGGTCGAGGCGCAGATGAGCCTGCGGCCGTTGCGCTGGATGGGTACCGGCCTGCTGTTCGCCCTGGCCACCGGCCTTGGCGCCCTGGCCTGGGGCTATCCGTTCCTCACCACCCACACGGTGCATGTGGACCTGCCGCTGTTCGGCGATATCCACATCGCCAGCGCCCTGTTCTTCGACATCGGCGTATACGCGGTGGTGCTGGGCGCGACCCTGCTGATCCTCACCGCCCTGGCGCACCAATCGGTGCGGGCCCACAAGCCGGCCAGCCAGTCCAAATCCCTGATCAAGAGCGGAGCCGCCTGATGGAAGAAGTCATCGCAATCGCCATTGGGGTCCTCGCCGCTTCCGGAGTCTGGCTGGTACTGCGCCCGCGGACCTTCCAGGTGGTGATGGGCCTGTGCCTGCTGTCCTACGCGGTCAACCTGTTCATCTTCAGCATGGGCAGCCTGTTCATCGGCAAGGAGCCGATCGTCAAGGACGGCGTGCCCCAGGACCTGCTGCACTACACCGACCCGCTGCCCCAGGCCCTGGTGCTCACCGCCATCGTCATCAGCTTCGCCATGACCGCGCTGTTTTTGGTGGTGCTCCTGGCTTCCCGGGGCCTGACCGGCACTGACCACGTCGACGGCCGGGAGCCCAAGGAATGAGTTCGTTGTCCCACCTGATCGTCGCCCCCATCCTCCTGCCGCTGCTGACGGCGGCCATCATGTTGCTGCTGGGGGAGAAACACCGCCCGCTCAAGGCGCGGATCAACCTGTTCTCCAGCCTGCTGGGCCTGGCCCTGGCGGCGTACCTGCTGTACTGGACCCAGGTCCAGGGCGCTACCGGCTCCTTCGGCGTGTACCTGCCGAGCAACTGGCAGGTGCCCTTCGGCATCGTCCTGGTGGTGGATCGCCTGTCGGCACTGATGATGGTGCTCACCGGGATCATCGGGGTCAGCGCACTGCTGTTCGCCATGGCCCGCTGGGACAGCGCCGGTGCCAGCTTCCATGCGCTGTTCCAGATCCAGCTGATGGGCCTCTACGGCGCCTTCCTCACCGCTGACCTGTTCAACCTGTTCGTGTTCTTCGAGGTGCTGCTGGCGGCCTCCTATGGCCTGATGCTGCACGGCTCGGGACGGGCGCGGGTGTCGTCGGGGCTGCACTACATCACCATCAACCTGCTGGCTTCGTCGCTGTTCCTGATCGGCACGGCGATGATCTACGGGGTCACCGGGACCCTGAACATGGCCGACCTGGCGATGAAGATCCCCCTGGTGCCGGAAGCCGATCGCGGCCTGCTGCATGCCGGCACGGCCATCCTGGCCATCGCCTTCCTGGCCAAGGCCGGGATGTGGCCGCTGAACTTCTGGCTGGTGCCGGCCTATTCCTCGGCCAGCGCTCCGGTGGCGGCACTGTTCGCCATCATGACCAAGGTCGGGATCTATACCGTGCTGCGCCTGTGGACCCTGCTGTTCTCCGGGCAGGCCGGGGCCTCGGCCTACTTCGGCAACCAGTGGCTGATCTACGGCGGCATGGCGACGATCTTCTGCGCGGCCCTGGCGATTCTCCCGGCCCAGCGCCTGGAGCGCATGGCCAGCCTGAGCATCCTGGTGTCGGCGGGCATCCTGATCGCGGTGATCGGCTTCGCCCAGCCGGCGCTCACCGGCGCGGCGCTGTTCTACCTGTTCAGCTCGACCCTGGCGCTGTGCGCGCTGTTCCTGCTGGCAGAGCTGATCGAGCGCTCGCGCTCGGCGGTTGAAGTGCCCCTGGAAGACGAAGGCGAAATCCTTCCGCGGTCCATGGAAACCCTCCCCCCTCCCCGGGGCAGCAACCTCGACGACGAACAGCAAGTGGTGGTCGGCCAGGTGATCCCCTGGACCATGGCCTTCCTCGGCCTGAGCTTCATTGCCTGCGCCCTGCTGATCATCGGCATGCCGCCGTTGTCGGGCTTTATCGGCAAGCTCAATCTGATCGCCGCCCTGCTCAACCCGACGGGCCTGGGAACCAGCAGCGATACGCCGATCCCGGTGGCGGGCTGGGTTTTCCTGGCGCTGCTGATCCTCTCCGGCCTGGCCTCGCTGATTGCCTTTGCGCGCCTGGGCATCCAACGTTTCTGGAGCCCGGAGGAGCGGCCTTCGCCCGTGTTGCGGCGTCTGGAATGCGTGCCGATCGTGGCGTTGCTGGGACTCTGCGTGCTGCTCAGTTTCAAGGCCGAGCCGCTGCTGCGCTTCACCCAGGCCACCGCCGACAGCCTCAACCACCCGGAGCACTATGTGATGGCCGTACTCGGCACCCGCACTGTGCTCAGCCCTGAAGCCAAGGCCACCCAGGCGGCGGAGGTGCAACCATGAAGCGTCTGTTTCCGGCGCCCTTCCTGTCCCTGGCGCTGTGGCTGCTGTGGCTGGTGCTGAACCTGTCCATCAGCCCCGGCAATCTGCTGCTGGGGGCCATCCTGGGCTTTCTCGCACCGCTGCTGATGCGCCCGTTGCGGCCCTTGCCGATCCGCATCCGCCGCCCCGGCACCATCCTGCGTCTGATCCTGCGGGTGGGCTGCGATGTGCTGGTCTCCAACCTGATCGTGGCCTGGGGCGTGCTCAACAACGGGCGCCGGCCGGTGCGTTCGGCCTTCGTCAAGATCCCCCTGGACCTGCGCGACGCCAACGGCCTGGCGGCGCTGTCCACCATCACCACGGTGGTGCCGGGCACGGTGTGGTCCGAGCTGTCCCTGGACCGCAGCATCCTCTTGCTGCACGTCTTCGACCTGCATGACGAAGGGCAATTCATCCAGCACTTCAAGGCGACCTACGAGCGCCCGCTGATGGAGATTTTCGAATGAGCGTCCTCTTGACCAACGCGATCCTGTTGAGCCTGTTCCTGTTTTCCCTGGCCATGGTCCTGACCCTGGTGCGCCTGTTCAAGGGCCCCTCGGCCCAGGACCGGGTCCTGGCCCTGGATTACCTGTACATCCTGGCGATGCTGATGATGCTGGTGCTGGGCATCCGCTACGCCAGTGACACCTACTTCGAGGCCGCGCTGCTGATTGCCCTGTTGGGCTTTGTCGGCTCCTTCGCCCTGGCCAAATTCCTCCTGCGCGGCGAGGTGATCGAATGAACAGCCTGGAACAATTGCCCCTCTGGGTGGAGGTCCTGGTGGCCGTGCTGCTGGTGACCAGCAGCGTCTTCGCCCTGATCGGTGCCCTGGGCATCCTGCGCATGAAGAGCTACTTCCAGCGCATGCACCCGCCGGCCCTGGCCTCCACCATGGGCTCCTGGACCGTGGCCCTGGCCTCGATCCTGTATTTTTCGACGCTCAAGTCCGGGCCGGTGCTGCACGCCTGGCTGATCCCGATCCTGCTGTCGATCACCGTGCCGGTGACCACCCTGCTGCTGGCCCGCGCGGCGTTGTTCCGCAAGCGCATGGCCGGTGACGATGTACCGGCGGAAGTCAGCAGCAAACGCAGCGAAACCGGCAGCTGAGCACACCACCCCATGCAGGAGCCGGCTGGCCGGCGAAGAGGCCCGTGAGCCTTGCAGCGACTTCGAAAACGCCTTCGCTGGCAAGCCAGCTCCTACACCAGCCAGCGCCCACAGTGGGCCGGCGGCCCTTCAGGCCCAGGCCAGCACCAGCAGTCCGGCACCCAGCACCACGCACAGCGGGCAATAGAACAGGGTGTCGAGACGGGCGAACTTAGAGTCGTGCACTTGCTTGAAGAAACCCACCAGCTCGGAGTCGCCAATGGCCCGGGCAAACATCAGCAAGGCAATGGCGCTGATCACCCATTGCAGGGATGGATGGGTCACGGTCGGCAGGTAGAGCCCGACCCGCAGGCACACCAGCATCGCCACCAGCAGCAGACCCACCGCCACCAGCAGTATGGCCAGGGCCGGTGGCCGGAACGCCGGCTGGCTCTGCCCGGGAGCCGGTCCCGGGACTTCGGGGATCACCGCATCGCTACCGCGCTTGCCACCCGCGGCCCAGTACAGATGGACCAGACTGATCAACAGGAAAGTGCCGGACATCCCCTGGGCGAGCAGAAGATTCATGTTCAGACATCCGTGTAGAAAATGTCGCTGAAGAATGGACTCGAATGCTCGTTTTTGTAAGTACGTTCGTCGCCTTCGATGATAAAGTGCCGCCCCATGAAATTGACCCGTTGCGATCGCTCACTCGTTGCCTGGATGCTCTATTGCTGCGTCCTGTTCAACGTGTTCGCCTGCAGCATCGGCCACGGGCAAATGCTCGGCATGCAGCTCAACGGCATCGGCGGGCAGTTCTGCAGCATTGATCCCAACACCCAGGCGCCGCTGCAGCAGCCTGCCGACCAGGACTCCCTGCCTACCCTGTCCAAGGCCTTCGGTTGCCCGCTGTGCTCCACCGGCGGCATGGGTCCGGCACTCAGCTCCAGCATCACCCTGGCGCTGTTGCCCCAACCCCAGGCGCCGCCGCTGGCGCGCCAGCTCCAGCCCCACTTCCCTACCCGCTTCACCTGGCCCGCCGCCCATCCTCGGGCCCCGCCCTACGCCTGATTCTTGCTCGTGCTCAACCCGCCCACTGCGCTGCTGCGCGGCGCGCTGTCGTGGGCCTTTTCCTAGTCAAGAATTCAGGATGCATGCATGAAACACCTTCCTTTACTGGCGAGCCTGCTGGCCTGCCTGTCCGTCCCTGCCTGGGGCAAATCCGGCCTGGAGCTGGCCCCTGCCACCGTTAACGCCGAAGAGGCGGACGTTGAGCCCGGCCTGTCCCTGGAGCAGTCCAGCGGCATGGCCTCGCGCTTGGGCCTGAGCCTGCGGGAGACCCCGGCTTCGGTGGCGATAGCCAGCCGCCAGGACCTCGAGCGACGTGGCGCCCAGACCTTCCAGGACGCCGCCAATGCCCTGCCCGGGGTCAATGCCAGCGCGCCGCCGGGGTTCGGCGGTTTCATCTCCTACCGCGGCTTCACCAGCAGCCAGATCACCCAGATGTTCAACGGCATCAACGTCGCCACCGGCCTGGCACGGCCGGTGGACGCCTGGATCTATGACCGGGTGGAACTGGTGGGCGGCCCCTCGTCGCTGATCAATGGCGCCGGCTCCGTGGGCGGTTCGCTGAACTACGTGACCAAACTGGCGGACCGGCGCGAACAGGCGGCCGAAGGCCTGCTCAGCTATGGCAGCTACGACACCACGCAAACCGCCTTCGGGGTCAATCACGCCCTGAGCCCGGCGGGCGCCGAGGTGCAGCACTACGGGCGATTCGACGTCAGCCACAACACCAGCAACGGCTACATCGACCGCCAGCAGCGCGATGCCTGGAGCCTGGCGTTCTCGCTGCTCAGCGACCTGACCCCGGATCTGTCCCATACCCTGGCGGTGGAATACCAGGACGAGCACGAAGACAGCCCCTACTGGGGCACCCCGGTGCGGAGCCCCAAGGCCGGCGAGCTGAAGATCGACAGGCACAACCGATTCAACAACTACAACGTCGCCGACGGCCTGTATGAGCAGCGCACGGTTTGGCTGCGCTCGATCATCGACTACCGGATCAACCCCAGCACCAGCCTGCGCAACACCCTCTATCACCTGGACAGCCAGCGCGACTACCGCAACCTGGAGACCTACCAGTACAACCCCGACAACAGCCGGGTAAACCGCTCCACCGCCTATCTGGTGCGGCACCAGGGCCAGCAGGACGGCAACCAGTTCGAACTGCGGCATGACGGCCGACTGTTCGGCCTCGACACCACCTGGTCCGGGGGCTTGGAGTACAAGGTCAACAGCACCACCAGCTCACCGTGGAACGTGCCCGCCAACAACAGCGTGGACCCCGGCCATTTCCAGCCGGGGTATTTCTATGACCTCAAAGGCACCCGCCAGGGCTGGACCAAGGACAAGACCAACCAGGTCACCACCCGCGCCCTGTTCGTCGAGAACCGCCTGGCCCTGACCGACGAGCTGTCCCTGCTCAGCGGCCTGCGCTACGACGCCATCGACCTGGACGTGACCAACCACCGGCTCATCACCGCCAGCAACCCGCGGCACCTCAAGCGCAGCTGGGAGCCGGTCACCGGGCGCCTGGGGCTGACCTGGCAGTTCCTGCCCAGCGCCAACGTCTACGTGCAATACAGCACGGCCGCCGAACAGCCCAGCGGCACCCAGAACTTCGAGGTGTCCACCGGCAAGCAATGGGAAGTGGGCAGCAAGTTCGACTACCTGGACGGTCGCGGCTCGGCGACCCTGGCGGCCTACCGCATCGAACGCAAGGACTTTGCCGTCACCGATCCCCTGGACCCGGCCAACAGCATTCCCGTGGGCCAGCAGACCTCCAGGGGCATCGAACTGGCCAGTTCCCTGCGGGTCACCCCCAAGCTGCTGGCGGAGGCCAACCTCGCCTGGGTGGACGCCGAATATGACGAGTTCAACGAGAAGATTGCCAGCGGCGCCGTGGTCTCGCGCAAGGGCAACACCCCGACCAACGTCCCCGAGCGGGTGGCCAACCTGTGGCTGACCTATGACCTGGCCCCAAGCTGGCAGATCGGCGTCGATGCCCGCTACGTGGCCTCGGTGTACGCCGACAACGCCAACACCCAGACCCTGCCGGCCTACACCCTGTACGGCAGCTTCCTGCGCTACCAGGTCGACAGCCACACCACCCTCACCGGCCGGGTGCGCAACCTGACCAACGAGGTCTATGGCAAGTTCGCCCATGTCTCCCCGGCTTACTACCTGGGCACCCCGCGCACCTTCGAACTGGCGGTTCAGACCCGTTTCTGAGCGGCTTGCGGGCCCTTTCGCCG
>NZ_MOAK01000006.1:27718-37251 GCF_003732485.1 Pseudomonas protegens | reverse complement strand
TCAAGATTAAATTCCGAAACCCCAATTGCGAAAGCAATTGGGGTTTTGTTTTTGCGCGACAGAAAAGCTGCAGCAGTTTCTCTTCCGCTGTTTGCTCGGTCCGGCTGCCACCACCCCGTGACAGTGCTAAGGTTCCGGCCTAGCTTTTTGCATTCTCCAAGGAAGCCTTTATGCCGGACGCCTCGTCCCTCAACCCTGGTTTCATGGTGGTTCACGGTAACCGCCTGGACGAGTTGCGCAGCCTGGTGGTCAGCTGGATGCGGCGTTATCCCCTGGCGCCCCTGGAAAATGAAATTGCCCTGGTACAGAGCAACGGTATCGCCCAATGGCTGAAACTGGCCCTGGCCGAAGACCCCGAAGTGGATGACGGCGGTGGCTGCGGTATTGCCGCTGCCATTGATGTGCAATTGCCGGGCAGTTTCATGTGGCAGTTGTACCGCCTGGTCCTGGGGCGAGACGAAATCCCGCCCAAATCCCTGCTGGATAAAGCTCCCCTGACCTGGCGGCTGATGCGCCTGTTGCCGGAGTTGATCGATGAGCCGCATTTCGAACCCCTGCAACGCTTCCTGACCCACGACAGTGACCTGCGCAAGCGCTATCAATTGGCCGAGCGTTTGGCCGATCTGTTCGACCAATACCAGGTATATCGAGCCGACTGGCTGGAGGATTGGGCCGCCGGCCGCCACCAACTGCGCAATGGTCGTGGTGAAACCAAGGCCCTGACGCCTGCCAACTGCTGGCAGGCCGAGCTATGGCGCGCGCTGCTGTTGGATGTCGGCACCGAGGGGATGGCCCAGAGTCGCGCAGGCGTTCACCAGCGCTTTATCGAGCGGATCAACCAACTGGAGGTGGCGCCCAGGGGCTTGCCGTCCCGAGTGATCGTTTTCGGTATCTCTTCGCTGCCGGCCCAGGCCCTGGAGGCACTGGCCGGGTTGGCCCGCTTCAGTCAGGTGCTGCTGTGTGTGCACAACCCTTGTCGCCATCACTGGGCCGATATCGTTGCCGACAAGGACCTGCTGCGCCACCAATACAAACGCCAGGCGCGCAAGGCCGGCATGCCTCAGGCCCTGGATCCGCAAACCCTGCACCAGCACGCCCACCCGCTGCTGGCCGCCTGGGGCAAGCAAGGCCGTGACTACATCAACCTGCTGGACAGCTATGACGATCCCAACAGCTATCGCAGCGCTTTTCGCGATGGCCGGATCGATCTGTTCAGTGACAGCCAGCCGGCCAGCATGCTCCAGCAATTGCAGGACGACATTCTCGAACTGCGCCCGCTGAACGAAACACGTGAGTTGTGGCCGCAGGTCGATATCCAGCACGATCAATCGATCCGCTTTCACATTGCCCACAGCGCCCAGCGAGAAGTGGAAATCCTTCACGACCAGCTCCTGGCGCGCTTCAGTGCAGAGCCCGATCTGCGGCCCCGGGATGTGATCGTCATGGTCCCGGACATCGACAGCTACGCCCCGCATATCCGCGCCGTGTTCGGCCAGCTGGAGCGGGATGACCGGCGCTTCATTCCCTTTACCCTCACTGACCAGGGCCAGCGTGGCCGTGACCCGCTGCTGATCGCCGTCGAACATCTATTGAAGCTGCCGGACAGTCGTTTTCCGGTCAGTGAGATTCTCGACCTGCTGGACGTTCCAGCCCTGCGTGCGCGTTTTGGCGTCGACGAAGCCGACCTGCCAACCCTGCACCGCTGGATTGAAGGTGCCGGCATCCGTTGGGGAATGAATGCCGAGCAGCGCGCAGAACTGGGGCTGCCCCCGGAACTGGAGCAGAACAGCTGGCGTTTCGGCTTGCGGCGCATGCTCCTGGGTTATGCCGTCGGCCGCTCCGACGCCTGTGACGGTATCGAGCCTTATGACGAGATCGGTGGCCTGGATGCGGCGCTGATCGGTCCCCTGGTCGCCCTTCTTGACGCCCTGCAGATCGCCTACCAGCAACTCACCCTGCCGGCGGTTCCGGCGGAGTGGGGCGAGCGCCTGCACAACCTGCTGGAACAGTTCTTCCTTGCCAGCAACGAGCACGATGATTACCTGCTGGGACAGCTCGACGACCTGCGGGAAAACTGGCTGGAAACCTGCGAGTCTGTGGGCCTGCATGATCAGTTGCCGCTGACGGTGGTCCGCGAAGCCTGGCTGGCTGGCCTGGACCAAGGGCGCCTGTCCCAGCGTTTCCTCGCCGGAGCGGTGAACTTCTGCACCCTGATGCCGATGCGCGCCATTCCCTTCAAGCTGGTGTGCCTGCTGGGCATGAACGATGGCGATTACCCCAGGGCGCAGCCGCCTCTGGACTTCGACCTGATGGGTAGCGACTACCGCCCCGGCGACCGATCACGGCGCGAAGACGACCGTTACCTACTGCTTGAAGCCCTGCTCTCGGCTCGTGACCAACTTTATGTCAGTTGGGTTGGCCGCAGCATTCGCGACAACAGCGAGCGCCCGGCCTCGGTCCTGATCGGCCAGTTGCGCGATCACCTGGCCAGCGGCTGGCGGCTGCCCGATGAGCAGGACTCCCTGCTGGAGGCCCTGACCCAGGAGCATCCCCTGCAACCCTTCAGTGCCCGCTATTTCCACGACAGCGACACGCTCTTCAGCTACGCCCGGGAGTGGCAAGTGCTGCATCAGGTCCGAGAGGAACTGGGCGCAGTCGAACGCCTGGAACCCTATGTCCAGGACGAGCCCCTGAGCCTTGCCCAGTTGCAGGATTTCCTGCGCAACCCGGTGCGGCATTTCTTCAGCCAAAGGCTCAAGGTGTTCTTTGAAGCCATGGAAGCACCGCTGGCCGATGAAGAGCCCTTCGTGCTCGATGCCCTGCAGCGCTACAGCCTCAGCGACAGCCTGCTGGAAGCGGCGCTGGGCGACGCAGCGCAGCCCGAGCAAGCCTTGCAGGCCCAGGCCCAGAGGCTGCAAGCCAGTGGCCTGTTGCCCATGGCCGGTTTTGGCGAATGCCTGCAGCGCGAACTGCTGGAGCCCCTGCCGGACCTGTTGCAGCGTTATCGGCAACTGCTCGACCTGTGGCCGACCCCGGTAACCAGTGCGCTGCCGGTGAGCCTGGAACTGCAAGGCGTGCGCCTGGAAGGTTGGCTCAGCAGCCTGCACCAGCGAGCTGATGGCGGGTTGTTGGCTGTGAGCGCCATCCCCAACGGCATCGGCTCGACCAAGACCCGTAAATGGCATCGGCTGATCAAGCCTTGGGTCAATCATCTGCTGGCCTGCGCCAGTGGCTACTCCTTGACCACCGCGCTGGTGGCCAGCGATGACAGCCTGTTGTTGCCGCCGCTGGAGCAGGAGGTGGCCCGGCAGATTCTCGGCAACCTGCTGCAGGCCTGGCAGGCCGGCATGCGCCAGCCGCTGCCGGTGGCGATCAAGACCGCCTTCGCCTGGCTGGGCCAGAGCGACCCGGACAAAGCCGCGGCCGCTGCACGCAAGACCTACGATGGCGACGGCCAGAACAGCGAGGGCGAACGCCGGCAAAGCCCGGCCCTGGCCCGTCAATTCGCCGACTACAACGCACTGATCGCCGATGAAACCTTCAGCGGTTGGGCCGAGACCCTTTATCGACCCCTGTTGAATGCTCCCTGGCGTTCGGCGCTCGGCGAGGAGGCAGGCGCATGACTGCACAAGCTCCCCTGGCCCTGGCATTTCCTCTGCGCGGCAGCCAGTTGATCGAGGCCAGTGCCGGTACCGGCAAGACTTTCACCATCTCCGCGCTCTACTTGCGCCTGGTGCTGGGCCATGGCGGCGAGGCGGCGGGTTTCGGGCGTGAATTGCTGCCGCCGCAGATACTGGTGGTGACCTTTACCGATGCCGCCACCAAGGAATTGCGCGAGCGCATTCGCACGCGCCTGGCGGAAGCCGCGCGCTTCTTTCGCGATGAAACCAGCGCCCCCGATGGCCTGATCGTCGAGTTGCGTGAGCAATACCCCGTCGAGCAGTGGGCCGCCTGTGCCAATCGCCTGGACATCGCCGCGCAATGGATGGATGAGGCCGCGGTCTCGACCATCCACAGTTGGTGCCAGCGCATGTTGCGCGAACATGCGTTCGACAGCGGCAGCCTGTTCACCCAGACCCTGGAAACCGACCACAGCGACTTGCTGGGCCAGGTTCTGCGCGATTACTGGCGGCTGTTCTGCTACCCGATGCAGGGTGATGCCCTGAACTGGGTGCGCAGCAATTGGGTCGGGCCGGCCGAACTCATGCCCCGAGTGCGGGCAATGTTCGGCAACGAGCGTCGGGACCCACCCGAACAGACGCCGAGCGAGTTGATCGAAGCCTGCCTGCAAGAACGTCGTGAAGCCCTGGTGCAGATCAAGGCGCCCTGGCGCGAGTGGGCCGCGCAACTGCGGGAGATCTGCCTGCAAGGCGTGGCCAGCAAGAGCGTCGACGGGCGCAAGATGCAGGCCCGGTTCTTCGAGCCCTGGTTCGAAAAGATCAGTGCCTGGGCCGAGGACGAATCCGTCGAGCAACTGGACATCGGCACCGGCTTCACCCGCCTGACCCCCGAAGGCATGAGCGAGGCCTGGAAAGGCGCGGCCCCTGATCACCCCGGGCTCGACGCCATGGCCGGGCTCAAGGCCAGCCTCGATGCCTTGCCCAGCCCGGATGCGGCGGTCCTGCAACACGCCGCGCAATGGGTGGGGGCACGTTTCGAAGAGGAGAAGCGGCGGCGCGCCGAGATGGGCTTCGACGACATGCTGCTGCGCCTGGACAGCGCCCTGCAGAGCGATGGCGGCGAGCGCCTGGCGACCCTGATCCGCGAGCAGTTCCCGGTGGCCCTGATCGACGAATTCCAGGACACCGACCCGGTGCAGTACCGGATCTTCGAAAGCATCTACCGGATCGAGGCCAACGACCCCGAGACCGGCCTGTTCCTGATCGGCGATCCCAAGCAGGCGATCTACGCCTTCCGTGGCGCCGATATCTACACCTACCTCCGGGCACGCCAGGCCACCAGCGGGCGCCTGCACACCCTGGGCACCAACTTCCGCTCCAGCCAGGCCATGGTCAGCGCGGTCAACCATGTGTTCCTGCAAGCCGAACAGCGGCCGCAGGGACAGGGAGCCTTCCTGTTTCGCGAAGCGGATGGCGAGAACCCGGTGCCATTCCTGGCGGTGGCCGCCCAGGGGCGCAAGGAGCAACTGCTGGTCGACGGCCAGCCGGTGCCGGCACTTAACTTCTGGCAATTGCCTTCGGAACAGCCGCTGTCCGGTGCCCAGTATCGCCAGCATCAGGCGGCGGCTTGCGCCACTGCGATTGTCGGCCTGCTCAATGGCGGCCAGCAGGGGCGCAGTGGGTTTGTCCGTGAGCAGCAAGCGCTGAAAGGCTTGCTGCCGGCGGATATCGCGATCCTGGTGCGCGATGGCAAGGAGGCCCAGGCCGTGCGCGGCGAGCTGGCGGCCCGCGGGGTGCGCAGTGTGTACCTGTCGGACAAGGACTCGGTGTTCGCCGCCCAGGAAGCCCGGGATGTGCTGGTGTGGCTCAAGGCTTGCGCCGAGCCGGACGTGGAGCGGCCGCTGCGCGCGGCCCTGGCGTCCCTGACCCTGAACCTGCCGCTGCTGGAGCTGGAGCGGCTGAACCAGGACGAACTGGCCTGGGAAGCCCGAGTCATGCAGTTCCGCGGATACCGGACGATCTGGCGCAGCCAGGGCGTGCTGCCGATGCTCCGACGCTTGCTCCATGACTTCCAGCTGCCCCAGGCGCTGATGGCCCGCAGCGACGGCGAGCGGGTGCTGACCAACCTCCTGCACCTGTCTGAACTGTTGCAGCAGAACGCTGCGGAACTGGACGGTGAACAGGCGCTGATTCGCCATCTGGCCGAGCACCTGGCGTTGTCCGGGCAGGCCGGTGAAGAGCAGATCCTGCGCCTGGAAAGCGACGAGCAACTGGTCAAGGTGGTGACCATCCACAAGTCCAAGGGCCTGGAATACCCCTTGGTGTTCCTGCCTTTCATCTGCTCCACCAAGCCGGTGGATGGCAGTCGTCTGCCGCTGCATTACCACGATGCAACCGGCAAGGCCCAGGTCAGTTTGCGACCGACGCCGGAGCTTATCGCCCAGGCTGACGAGGAGCGCCTGGCGGAGGATCTGCGTCTGCTCTACGTGGCCCTGACCCGTGCCCAGCATGCCTGCTGGCTGGGAGTGGCCGACCTCAAGCGGGGCAACCACAGCAGCTCGGTGCTGCACTTGTCGGCCCTGGGCTACCTGCTTGGCGGCGGTGCTCTGTTGGGCGAGTCCAAGGGATTGCTGCGCTGGCTCCTGGACTTGCAGCAAGGCTGTGAGGCCATCGGTGTCAGCGAGCTGCCTGCGGCCGATGACCAGCGCTTCTACCCGCCGCGCAATGACGCCAGCCTGCTGGCCCCGCTGCAGCCGATTCGACGCGCGGCGGAGAACTGGTGGATAGCCTCCTACAGTGCCTTGCGCATCAGCGATACCTTGGGCGCCGGCAACACCGAAGCACCGGAAAGTCCCCAGGCACAGAAGCTCTTCGACGATGAGCGGCTGGACCCCGAGGCCCCTCGGGAAGTCGCCGCCAGTGGTGGCGATATTCACCGTTTTCCCCGGGGCCCGAACCCCGGCACCTTTCTTCACGGTTTGCTGGAATGGGCCGGGGAGGAGGGTTTTGCCGCCGCCCCCGAGGTGATCGAGGATGCCATCGCCCGCCGTTGCAATCGTCGCGGCTGGCAAGGCTGGATTCCGACACTCAGTGATTGGTTGCAGCACTTGTTGCAGGCATCCTTGCCTGTGGGGGACGGGCAACCGCCAGTGGTGCTGGGGCGACTGACCCAGTACCGGGTCGAAATGGAGTTCTGGTTTGCCAGCCACAAGGTCGACGTGCTCAAGCTCGACGAGCAGGTACGCCAGCAGACCCACCAGGGCGCGCCTCGGGTCACCGCCGAGCCGGTGCTGCTCAATGGCATGTTCAAGGGCTTCATCGACCTGACATTCGAACATCAGGGCCGCTATTACGTGGCCGACTACAAATCAAACTGGCTGGGCGTGGACGACGCGGCCTACACCGAGCAGGCGATGGAACAATCGATTCTCGACAACCGCTACGACCTGCAATACGTGCTCTACCTGCTGGCGCTGCACCGGCAGTTGAAGGCCCGGCTGGCGGACTACGATTACGATCGGCACATCGGCGGCGCCTTGTACCTGTTCTTACGCGGTAGCCGCTCCGCGAGCCAGGGCGCGTACTTTGCCCGGCCGCCACGGCAGTTGATCGAACGCCTCGACCGCATGTTCCAGGGCCAGCCCGAGCCGCCCAAGGCCGAGCCCGCCTGGGAACAGGGAGTGCTGTTATGACCCAGGATCTGTTTGCCGAGTTGGTCGAGCCGCCAGCGCCCCAGTTCGACCTGGCGCCCCTGGCTCGCGCCGAAGACCTGCTGTTGTTGCTAGAGCGCTGGGTCGAACGCGGCTGGCTGCGAGCCCTGGACAAGGCCTTTGTCGGCTTCCTCCATGAGCTGGACCCCGGCTGCGATCCGTTGGTGCTCATGGCCGCGGCCCTGACCAGTCACCAGTTGGGTCATGGGCATGTCTGCCTGGACCTGTTCGAAACCCTCAAGGAGCCGGATTTCGCTCTGTCGCTGCCGCCGGAAGGGGACTCGCAAGGCGGTGCCACGGTGCTGCCTTCCCTGGTGTTGGCGAATCTTGAGGGAGCGCACTGGTGCAAGGTCCTGGCCGGCAGCCGGCTGGTGGCCCTGTCGGCTGATCACGGCGAGGCGTCCCAGCAGCGGCCCTTGGTGCTGTCCGGAAAACGCCTGTACCTGCGGCGTTACTGGGCCTATGAACGGCGGATCGACAACGCCCTGCGCCAGCGTCTGGCGTCGACGGAAGCGACTCCGGAGAATCTGGCCCAGCGCCTGGACGGGCTGTTTGGCCCGGCCAAGGCTGCCGGGCCCATCGATTGGCAGAAGCTCGCCTGCGCCCTGGCTACCCGAGGCGCCTTCAGCATCATCACCGGCGGCCCCGGCACTGGCAAAACCACCACCGTGGTGCGTCTGCTGGCATTGCTCCAGGCTCCGGCGGTGGAGGCGCGCAAACCCTTGCGCATTCGTCTGGCGGCGCCCACTGGCAAGGCCGCGGCCCGCCTCACCGAGTCCATCAGCCTGCAAGTGCGGTCCCTGGCGGTCGCCGACGAGGTACGGGAAAAGATCCCCAGCGAAGTGACCACGGTGCACCGCTTGCTGGGCAATCGCCCGGGCACCCGGCATTTCCGCCACCACGCCGGCAACCGCCTGCCCCTGGATGTACTGGTGGTGGACGAAGCCTCGATGATCGACCTGGAAATGATGGCCAATCTGCTGGACGCCCTGCCCATTCATGCACGCCTGGTGCTGCTGGGAGACAAGGATCAATTGGCCTCGGTGGAGGCGGGGGCGGTGCTCGGTGATCTGTGTCGCGATGCCGAGGCCGGCTGGTACAACCCGCAGACTCGCGCCTGGCTGGAGGCGGTCAGCGCTGAGCACCTCGGCGCCAGTGGCTTGCAGGAAGACAGCGGGCACCAGCATCCCCTGGCGCAGCAGGTGGTGATGCTGCGCCACTCCCGGCGCTTTGGTGAAGGCAGTGGCATTGGCCAGCTGGCGCGCTGGGTCAATCAACAGCAGGCCGAGGAGGCGCGGCGCCTGCTGGCGGCTCGCAGCCATGCGGACTTGTACGGCCTGAGTCTCAAGGGCGAGCAGGACCGGGCCCTTGAGCGGCTCTTGCTGGAGGGCCACGGCGAGGGACCCCAAGGCTATCGGCATTACCTGAATGTGCTGCGCAGCCAGCGTCCACCCACCGACACCGCCCTGGAGGACCGCCGTTGGACCGATTGGGCGCGCAGTGTCCTGCAGGCCTTCGACCGCTTCCAGTTGCTCTGTGCGGTGCGCAAGGGGCCGTGGGGCGTCGAAGGATTGAACCAGCGGGTCACCCAGGCGTTGTTCAAGGCTCGCCTGATCGACAGCGACCAGCAATGGTACGAAGGTCGCCCGGTGCTGATGACCCGTAACGACTATGGCTTGGGCCTGATGAATGGCGATATCGGCATCGCCCTCAAACTGCCGGAACATGAGGGGCCGCAAGCCGGACGTCAGGTGCTGCGGGTGGCCTTCCCGCGCAACGATGGCCAGGGCGGGGTACGCCTGGTGCTGCCGAGTCGACTCAATGACGTGGAAACTGTCTACGCCATGACCGTGCACAAGTCCCAGGGCTCGGAGTTCGCCCATACTGCGCTGATTCTGCCCGATGCCCTGAATCCGGTACTGACCAAGGAACTGATCTATACAGGTATCACCCGGGCCAAGGATTGGTTCAGCCTGATCGAGCCTCGGGCCGGGGTGTTCGAAGAGGCGGTGCGGCGCAAGGTCAAGCGCCTGAGCGGGTTGATGCTGGAACTGGACTGAGGCCTGGGTCGCTGTCCGGTACCCAGCACCGTTTTGGGGCGCTGGGCTCGCTGCATTTTCCTGGGCTGTGCTATCGTTGCGGCATCATTTCCGTGAAATTCAAAGAGAATCCCTGCATGGACGTGGCTGTCTTCAGGACAGAG
>NZ_MOAK01000006.1:0-27648 GCF_003732485.1 Pseudomonas protegens | reverse complement strand
CTGCTTGCCATTGCGCAGCCAGAGCCGTCAGCCTCCACCAGCCTGGCTGAACAGCGGGCCAAGGCGGTGACGCAAGTAGTGCTTGGCATCCTCAGCTACGCTCGCTGGCCGGTGGAACCTGCAGAACTGCGCCTGTGCGTGGTGGGTCCGACCGAATACACCGACGATCTGCTCAAGGGCACCACCCAGGCTACCGGCCGTCCGGTGCTGGTGCGTCGCCTGCTGGCCAGCAGCCCGGCAATCGTCAGTGAGTGCGACTCGGTCTATGTCGGCAAACTGAGCAACGATGAACGCACCCGCCTGTTCAATTCGCTGACCGGCCAACCCGTGCTGAGCATCAGCGAGGGTGGCGACCAGTGCACCGTGGGCAGCCTGTTCTGCCTGCGGGTCAGCGACAACCAGGTGTCGTTCGAGGTCAACCTGGATTCGGTGGCCCGCAGCGGGGTGAAGATTCATCCCAGCGTGCTGCAACTGTCGCGTCGTCGCCCGGCGGCCCCATGAATTGGTTCAAGCCCAACGCCCGCCCCACCCTGCGGTCGGTCATAGGTCGCGGCCACCTGATCGTCGCCCTGCTGGCGATCTCCATGGCCAGCCTGTCCCTGACCTTCCTCGGAGTCCTGGCACTGCGGGTCTATGCCGATCACAACCTGCACCTGATTGCCCGGTCCATCAGCTACACCGTGGAAGCTGCCGTGGTGTTCAACGACAGCGTGGTGGCCACCGAGGCCCTGGCTTTGATTGCCTCGACCGAAGAGGTGGCCGATGCCAAGGTCTATGACAGCCAGGGCCGTCTGCTGGCCAGTTGGCAACGCCCGGAAAGCGGCCTGCTGACCAATCTGGAAATGCACGTTGCCAGTGCGTTCCTGGAAAAGCCCATCAGCTTGCCGATCCTGCATCAGAACCGGGAAGTGGGCAGCGTCAATGTCACCGGCCATGGCGGTAGCCTGCTGCGCTTCCTGCTCAGTGGTCTGGTGGGCATCGTGCTGTGCACCGCCTTGAGTGCCTGGATGTCGCTGTACCTGGCGCGCCGGCAGCTGCGAGGCATCACCGGGCCCTTGCGCAGCCTGGCGGAAGTGGCCCACGCGGCCCGGCGCGAGCGGGCCTTCGATCAGCGGGTGCCGCGTGCGGAAATCGCCGAACTGGACAACCTCGGCAACGACTTCAATGCCCTGCTCGATGAGCTGGAAGCCTGGCAGACCCACCTGCAAAGCGAGAATGAAACCCTGGCTCACCAGGCCAGTCACGACAGCCTGACAGGCCTGCCCAACCGAGCGTTTTTCGAGGGCCGGCTGATTCGTGCACTGCGCAGTGCCAACAAACTCAACGAGCGCATGGCGGTGCTGTTTCTCGACAGCGACCGGTTCAAGGAGATCAACGACAACTTCGGCCATGCCGCCGGTGATGCGGTGCTGGTGGCGGTGGCCACGCGGATCCGTGCGCAGCTACGTGAAGACGATCTGGTGGCCCGTCTGGGCGGCGACGAATTCGCCGTGCTGCTCAGCCCGCTGCACCGGCTTGAGGATGCCCAGCGCATCGCTGACAAGATCATCAACAGCATGGAAGTGCCGATCCAACTGCCTGGCAACCTGTCGATCATGACATCGCTGAGCATTGGCATTGCCGTGTATCCGGATCATGGCGTGACTCCCGGCAGCCTGTTGAACGCTGCCGATGAGGCCATGTACCAAGCCAAGCGCGGTTCGCGAGGCGGGCAACACACAGTGGGGGCGGAGCTCCCTATCGTTCAGGTTCAAAACAGGAGCTAATTCCCTTGTTCTCAATGACGCAACGTTCGGTTCGACTGTTCAGCACCCTGGTATTCATGGCCCTGTTGGCCCTGACCGGCTGCCAGAGCGTGCCGCCCAAAGGTCTGACGCCACAGCAGATCGCGGTACTGAAACAGGAGGGCTTCGAACTGACGGATGAAGGCTGGGCCTTCGGCCTGTCGGGCAAGGTGCTGTTTGGCAGCGATGTGGAAACCTTGAACCAGGCCAGCACCGAGATCGTCCAGCGCATCGGCAAGGCCCTGCTCAGCGTCGATATCCAGAAGGTCCGGGTCGATGGCCACACTGACGCTTCGGGCAAGGAGGCTTACAACGTGCAGCTTTCCGTGCGCCGGGCCAAAAGCGTGGTCAAGGTGCTGACTCAGGTTGGCATGCGTGAAGAAAACATCCAGTTGCGCGGTCTTGGCAGCAGTGAGCCGGTGGCCTCCAACAGCACCGTGGCCGGGCGTACCGAGAACCGCCGGGTGTCGATCGTGGTGATCGCCGACTGATCGGCGACCCACATTGTTGCGGTTGTCCTTGCGGCCGCCAAGGATCAGGGGGCGGCGAACAGCATGCTGCGACTGTCCCCCATGAGCAGCGGCCGATTCTGCTCGGTCACTTCGCGGATGTAATCCCACAACAGGGTAATCCGCTTCAACTTGCGCAGGTCCTCCCGGCAGTACATCCAGAATTGCCGGGTCAGGTTGATCTCCTTGGGCAGCACTGGCAGCAGGCGCGGGTCCTGGGCGGCCAGGAAGCATGGCAGGATCGCCAGCGAGCGGCCCTGCTGCGCTGCCACGTACTGGGCAATGACGCTGGTGCTGCGCAGGTTGGCGCTGGCCCCGGGCACTACATTGGCCAGGTACAGCAGCTCGGAACTGAAGGCCAGGTCATCCACATAGCTGATGAACTGATGCTCGCTCAGGTCGCCGGGGCGGCGGATCGGTGGGTGGCGGTCGAGGTATTCCTGGGTGGCGTACAGCTGCAGGCGGTAGTCACACAGCTTGCAGCACACGTAAGGGCCGTGCTCCGGGCGTTCCAGGGCGATGACGATGTCCGCCTCGCGCTTGGACAGGCTGATGAAGTGCGGCAGCGGCAGGATGTCCACCGAGATCGCCGGATAGGCATCGAGGAAATGGCTCAACTGCGGGGTGATGAAGAAGCTGCCGAAGCCTTCGGTACAGCCCATGCGCACATGCCCGGACAATGCCACGCCAGAGCCCGAGACCTGCTCGCACGCCATATGCAGGGTGCTTTCGATGGACTCCGCATAACCCAGCAGGCGCAGGCCCTCGGCGGTCAGAACAAAGCCGTTGGTGCGAGACTTTTCAAACAGCAGGGTGCCCAGGGCAGTTTCCAGAGAACCGATGCGCCGCGACACTGTGGTGTAGTCCACCGCCAGGCGCTTGGCCGCGCTGCTGGCCTTGCGGGTGCGCGCCACTTCGAGGAAAAACTTCAGGTCGTCCCAGTTCAGGGTACTTAGCGAGGTGATGTTTTTTTGCATGATGGACCGGATTTTATGTGCGTTCTTATTAGAAGTTTGCACATCTATACTCCAAAAACCGTCCGACACCAACTCGCGACAGCCCCTCTTTCAAGGCGCTTGCCCGCCTTGGTTTCCCTGCATAAGAACTCAAGAAGTCAGGAGACCCCATGAACGCATCCCTCAAGCCCGACGGCACCACCCTGCAACAGGTCAAACTGCTGATCGACGGTGAATGGGTCCAGTCCCAGAGCCAGGAATGGCACGACATCGTCAACCCGGCGACCCAGGAAGTGCTGGCCAAGGTGCCCTTTGCCACTACCGCTGAAGTCGACGCCGCGATCGCCGCGGCCCAGCGCGCCTTCCAGACCTGGAAACTGACCCCGATCGGCGCGCGGATGCGCATCATGCTCAAGCTCCAGGCCCTGATCCGCGAGCACTCCAAACGCATTGCCGTGGTCCTCAGCGCCGAGCAGGGCAAGACCATCGCCGACGCCGAGGGCGACATTTTCCGCGGCCTGGAAGTGGTGGAACATGCCTGCTCCATCGGCACCCTGCAGATGGGCGAGTTCGCCGAGAACGTCGCCGGCGGCGTGGACACCTACACCCTGCGCCAGCCGATCGGCGTGTGCGCCGGGATCACCCCCTTCAACTTCCCGGCGATGATTCCGCTGTGGATGTTCCCGATGGCCATCGCCTGCGGCAACACCTTCGTCCTCAAGCCCTCCGAGCAGGACCCGCTGTCCACCATGCTGCTGGTGGAGCTGGCGGTGGAAGCCGGGGTGCCGGCCGGCGTGCTCAACGTAGTGCACGGCGGCAAGGACGTGGTGGATGCGCTGTGCACCCACAAGGACATCAAGGCCGTGTCCTTCGTCGGTTCGACTGCGGTCGGCACCCATGTTTATGACCTGGCGGGCAAGCACGGCAAGCGCGTGCAATCGATGATGGGCGCCAAGAACCACGCCGTGGTCCTGCCCGACGCCAACCGCGAACAGACCCTCAATGCCCTGGTGGGCGCCGGCTTCGGCGCTGCCGGTCAGCGTTGCATGGCCACCTCGGTGGTGGTGCTGGTGGGCGCCGCGAAACAATGGTTGCCGGACCTCAAGGCCCTGGCGCAGAAACTCAAGGTCAACGCCGGCAGCGAGCCGGGCACCGATGTCGGCCCGGTGGTCTCCAAGCGCGCCAAGGCGCGGATTCTGGAACTGATCGAAAGCGGCGTGAAAGAAGGCGCCAAGCTGGAGCTCGATGGCCGCGGCATCCAGGTCCCGGGCTACGAGCAGGGCAACTTCATCGGTCCGACCCTGTTCTCCGGGGTGACCCCCTCTATGCAGATCTACACCCAGGAAATCTTCGGCCCGGTGCTGGTGGTGCTGGAGGTGGACACCCTGGATCAGGCCATCGCCCTGGTCAACGCCAACCCCTTCGGCAACGGCACCGGCCTGTTCACCCAGAGCGGCGCGGCGGCGCGCAAGTTCCAGAGTGAAATCGATGTCGGCCAGGTCGGTATCAACATTCCGATTCCGGTGCCGGTGCCGTTCTTCAGCTTCACCGGTTCCCGTGGCTCCAAGCTCGGCGACCTGGGCCCGTACGGCAAGCAAGTGGTGCAGTTCTACACTCAGACCAAGACCGTCACCAGCCGCTGGTTCGACGATGACAGCGTCAACGACGGTGTGAACACCACCATCAGCCTGCGTTGAGGAGCCTGACATGAACATTGCATTTATCGGCCTGGGCAACATGGGCGCGCCCATGGCCCGCAACCTGATCAAGGCCGGGCATCAGCTGAACCTGTTCGACCTCAACCAGAGCGTGCTGGCGGAGTTGGCGCAACTGGGCGGGCACGTCGCTGCCTCGCCCAAGGCGGCTGCCGAAGGCGCCGAACTGGTGATCACCATGCTCCCGGCTGCGGCCCATGTGCGCAGTGTGTGGCTGGGTGAAGACGGGGTGCTGGCGGGGATTGGCCGCGGCGTCCCGGCGGTGGATTGCAGCACCATCGACCCGCAGACCGCCCGCGAAGTGGCTGCCGCAGCTGCCAAGCACGGCGTGGCCATGGCCGATGCGCCGGTATCCGGCGGCACCGGCGGGGCCCAGGCCGGGACCCTGACCTTTATGGTCGGCGCCGGCACCGAACTGTTCGCCACCCTGCAGCCAGTGCTGGCGCAGATGGGGCGCAACATCGTGCACTGCGGCGAAGTGGGCACCGGGCAGATCGCCAAGATCTGCAACAACCTGCTGCTGGGGATCTCGATGATCGGCGTCAGCGAAGCCATGGCCCTGGGGGATGCCCTGGGCATCGACACCCAGGTGCTGGCGGGAATCATCAACAGCTCCACCGGTCGTTGCTGGAGTTCCGATACCTACAACCCGTGGCCGGGGGTGATTGAAACCGCCCCGGCGTCCCGTGGTTACACCGGTGGTTTCGGTGCCGAGCTGATGCTCAAGGACCTGGGGCTGGCCACCGAGGCCGCCCGTCAGGCTCACCAGCCGGTGGTGCTCGGCGCCGTGGCCCAGCAGCTGTATCAGGCCATGAGCCAGCGTGGGGAAGGCGGCAAGGACTTCTCGGCCATCGTCAACAGCTACCGCAAGCCGCAACCGTAAACCGACGGGGTGGGCACCCCCGCCTCGGTGCTTGCATCAACTCTGCGAACACAGCCCCTTCAACAGGGGCATTTGCGGGAATCTGCGTCGGGCAGGTTCCCGCTTTTTTGTGGGTTCAGTTCGGGCGATTGGCAGCGGTGTGCGCAGGCGGGTTGAGACGGGTATCGAGACCGAAGCGCTCCTGGATCACCACCTGGTACAGCCCTTTGGCCAGCAACGGATTGATCAGGATGTTCCAGCTGTGTCGGGACACCGATGAGGGCACCAGCACGAATGGATGGTCGGCCAGCAACTGGTCGGCGAATTTCTGCTGGCCGGCACTGGGGATGCCCGGGATCAGCCAGTTGGGATTGGGTAGAGTGCGTTCATCCACACGATAGATGGCCGACGGGTCCTGGATCAGGGCGCCGGTGAGGACATGGGGCACGTTATCGAGGGCGGCAAAGCCCTTGTGCACCGCCACTTCGAGAATCGCCGTGGCGGGATCGGCGCTGCCATACACGGCCTTGACCCCTTTGGAGTTCCAGCGCCCGCCGCACAACTCGGCACCGATGCCACTGTCCCAACTGTCGGCGTGCCGGGCGGCGTCCAGTCGCCAGAAATGAATCTCGCTGCTGCCCGGAATACTGATCACTGATAGACCCCGTATTCCAGGCGGGTGAGGAACTCGTCCACCAGTTCGAAGCCGATGGGGTTGGTCAGCAGATCCACCGGTTTATGGCCGTCGAGGCCCATCACCGGCTTGGCCATCCAGTCCTGTGCCTCTTCACTGCTGCCGAAGATGTCCTGGGCCTTGGCCAACACCTGGGCAAAGCGTACCGCACGGGCGCTCTGTTCCGGGTTCAGGGGTTCGTCCGGGGTTTTCAGGCGCCGATGCAGGGTGCGTTCGGAGAGGCCGATGATCTTGGCCAGGACCTGTTCGTCCTTGAGCATGGGTACCGAGGAGACGAACTTGATGATCGCCGTCAGGGGGATGCCTTCTTCGGTCAGGCGATAGATCGAAATGCGGTCGTCAAACCGTGCCCGGCCACCCAGGAGGATGTCCGAAGACTGTTCTTTCAATACCAGTTTGCCCCGCCGCTTGGGGGGGATGCCGGTGCCTGTCAGCGCAACCATGGGTGCTGCTCCTGCCTTTGCCATTTGGCAGAGATTATATAGACATTTGGCGGGATGCGTTGAGTTCAATGGCAATGCCGGAAGGGGAGCCCGAGTCGAGCGGGCTCCCGGTGGGTGTTCGGGGTTCAGGCAAACACGAAGTATTTGCGCACGGTTTCCACCACTTCCCAGGTGCCTTTCATCCCGGGTTCCACCACGAAGATGTCGCCGGCACGCAAGTGGATGGGATCGCGGCCATCCGGGGTGATCACGCAGTACCCTTCCTGGAAATGGCAGTACTCCCACTTCTCATAGGCCACCCGCCACTTGCCCGGGGTGCAGATCCAGGTGCCCATGATCTTGCTGCCGTCCTCGCTGGTATAGGCGTTGAGGTTGACGGTGTGGGGATCGCCCTCGAGTTTTTCCCACTTGCAGGCGTCGAGGACGGGCAGCGGATGGGTATCGCGCAGAACGGTAATGGGTTGCGACATGCTGTGCTCCTAGCGGGCAGAGAACTGAAGACGCACCCTATAGCGCCCGACGTTCAGGGGGATGTCTGTTCTCGACCTCGGGGTATCCAGAAGCGCAATGCGAGGGCCGCTATCGGTTGCGGATAACGGGCGGCTGACGGTTGAAACATTCCCTCGACAAAGGGCGGTTTTTTAGCAGGATTTGCGAAATATCTGACGATGCCCGAGTTATTTCGCAAGAATCTTTACCGGTATCGCTCGTATCATTCAGTCCGGAGTGACCGAGAGCCGCACGAATGGAAAATACACCACGCTGGTGGGATATCAGCCCACCGTTGAGTACCGCGACCCCGACCTGGCCGGGGGACACGCCGTTCCAGGAGGAGCGCGTCTGGCAGTTCGGGCCCGAGTGCCCGGTGAATGTCGGGCGGGTGACCCTGTCGCCCCACACCGGCGCCCATGTCGATGCGCCCCTGCATTACCGGCCGGACGGCCTGCCCATCGGCGAAGTGTCGCTGGATGTCTACATGGGCCCGTGCCGGGTCCTGCATTGCCTGGACAGTGGCGCCCTGGTGCAGCCCGAAGCCTTGCTCGGACGCCTGGACAACTTGCCTGCGCGAGTGTTGCTGCGCACTTATCCACAGGCTCCGCTGAGTGCCTGGGACCCGGATTTTACTGCCGTTGCTCCAGCCACTGTCGAGCTGCTGGCCAGCCTCGGCGTACGCCTGATCGGCATCGACACCCCGTCCCTCGATCCCCAGCAATCCAAGACCATGGATGCCCACAACACCGTGGCCCGCCATGGCATGGCGATCCTCGAGGGCGTGGTACTGGATGAGGTTGCCGAAGGCGACTACGAACTGATTGCCCTGCCATTGCGCTTTGCCCACCTGGACGCCAGTCCGGTGCGGGCGATCCTGCGCCCCCTGGCCGATTGATTCCTACAATAAATACACAGCTGGCCGTCCGCGCCGTTGTGCATCCCGCCCCGGGTTGCACAGCCTGCGGGTGGTAACCGCTGCCTGAGGCGAGGAGCCCACGCCATGAGCCAATGTCCTTTTTCAAGCAACCCACCGGATGAATGGCATAACGCCGAGCTGAATTTCTCCGATTCCATGAGCTACGGCGACTACCTGGACCTGGGGCGCATCCTCAGTGCCCAGCATCCGCTGTCGCCGGACCACAACGAGATGCTCTTCATCATCCAGCACCAGACCTCGGAGCTGTGGATGAAGCTGATGCTGCACGAGCTCAAGGCCGCCCGCGAGCAGGTGCGCCAGGGTCAGTTGCCCCCGGCGTTCAAGATGCTGGCGCGGGTCTCGCGGATCTTCGACCAACTGGTGCACGCCTGGGCCGTGCTGGCCACCATGACGCCGTCCGAGTACAAGTCGATCCGCCCGTACCTGGGCCAGTCTTCGGGCTTCCAGTCGTTCCAGTACCGGGAAATCGAATTCATCCTCGGCAACAAGAGCGCGGCCCTGCTGCGGCCCCACGCCCACCGTCCCGAGCTGCTGCAATCCCTGGAAGCGTCGATTGCCACCCCGTCCATGTATGACGAAGCGATCGCCCTGATGGCCCGCAGCGGCTTGAGCATCGACCCGGCGCGCCTGGCACTGAACAGCACCACCACGACTCAGCATGACCCTTCGGTGGAAGCGGCCTGGCGCGAGGTATACGCCAACCCTTCGGCCTATTGGGACCTGTATCAGTTGGCGGAAAAGTTCATCGACCTGGAGGATTCCTTCCGCCAGTGGCGCTTCCGTCACGTGACCACCGTGGAGCGCATCATCGGCTTCCAGCCCGGCACCGGCGGCACCGAAGGCGTGGGCTACCTGCGCAAGATGCTCGACACCGTGCTGTTCCCCGAACTGTGGCGGGTCCGCTCCTCGCTCTGATCGCCCTGTTCACTCAACAAAAAACGGCGCGTCCTCAGCTTGGGGACGCGCCGTTTTTGTTGGGCTTGTCCATTGGCACATTCTTCGTTCGCCAGTTGCGAAGGTTGCAACAGCTGACGCGAGGGCCGCTGCGCAGCTAAAGTGGTCGCCCCTTGTGCGCCACCTTCACTTGATCAGGCAGACCGCATGTCCCGAACCTTCGAGCTTGAAACCCTCAAGATGCGCCTCAGCGATCCTGAGTTCCGCCCTCTGGACCTGCACCAGCGCATTCAGCGGGCCTTGCGTGGCCTGATCCTCGACGGCGCCCTGGGCCCCGGGTTGAAACTGCCGGCCAGTCGGGCCCTGGCCAAGTCGCTGGCGGTATCCCGGGACACCGTGGAAAACGCCTATGTGCAGTTGCAGCGCGACGGTTTTATCCAGCGCCGCGAAGGTTCGGGGAGTTATGTCTGTGAAACCATCGGTGCTCAGTTGCGCGGCTCGGCCCGCCGCCGCCAGCAGTTGCAGGGGCAGCCGGGGCACAGCCGAGAGCCCGGCGCGGGCCTGAGCCGGCGCGGCGCGCTGCTGTTGCAAAGGGGCGGCGTCAGCGATCAGCAGGTCGTCACCGCCTTTGCTACCGGGCTGCCGGAAACCCGCAGCTTCCCGCTGGACGTCTGGGAGCGCCTGCAACGCCAGGCGTTGAAGGATTACCGCGCCAATGTACTGCTGCATGGCGATCCCCAGGGCGCGCTCCCCCTGCGCAAGGCCATTGCCGCCTACCTGAACCTGGAGCGCGGAGCCAAGGTGCTGCCCGAGCAGATCCTGGTGCTGAGCAGTACCCGCCAGGCGCTGTTTCTGTGCGCGCAACTGCTGGTGGACGCCGGCAAGCCGATCCTGCTGGAGAATCCGGGCTACTTCGGCGCACGCAAGGCATTCGAGGCCGCCGAGGCGCGGATCGTGCCCATCGATGTCGACAGCCAGGGCATTCGTACCGACCTGCTGCGGGCCGACCGCAGTGGCGCCCGCTGTGTCTATGTAACGCCGTCCCATCAGTACCCCACGGGCGCCACCTTGTCCCTGGAGCGCCGCCTGGAACTGACTCGCTGGGCCGCCGAGCAGGAGAAATGGATCATCGAGGACGACTACGACAGCGAGTTCCACTACGACGGTTTGCCCACCGCCTGTGTCCAGGGCCTGGACCCGTATCAGCGCACCCTTTACATCGGCACCTTCAGCAAGACCCTCTACCCGGGCCTGCGCATGGGCTACATGGCCTTGCCCAGCGAGCTGGTGAGCGCCTTCAGTGCTGCCCGTAGCATCATCGACGGGCACACGCCGCAGATCCTCCAGCTGACCCTGGCGCGGTTCATGGAAGAGGGGCACTACAACGCCCATGTGCGGGCCATGCGCAAGCTGTACGCCGGACGTCGGCAAGTCATGCTCGATGCCATCGGGCGGCATTTGCAGGGCATAGCCGTGGCCTTGCCGCCACCGGGCGGGTTGCAGATTCCTTGCCTGCTGGAGCCCGGCTGGAGCGAAGCGTTGACCCAGCAACGAGCCGCCAGGGCCGGCATCCAGTTGCCGGGGCTCAGCCGGCTCTATGCCGGTGAGCAGAAGCAGCAAGGCTGGTTGCTGGGCTACGCCTCGTTGAGTGGCCATGAGATCGAAGCGACCATGGCGCGCCTGGCCCAGGCCCTGAGAAAGGCCTAGCCAGGCGCAGGCCTTCAGGGTTTGGCGGCACGGGCGGCCAACAGATTGACCCGGCCATGGATCAGCAGGTGCACGGTCAAGCCGGCCACCAGCCCCCAGAAGGCACCGCCGACCCCGAGCAGAGTGACGTTGGCCGCGGTGGCGAGGAAGGTGATCAGCGCCGTTTCCCGGGTTGCTCCGTCGGCCATGGCATTGGCCAGGCTGCCGCCGATGGCACCCAACAGCGCCAGGCCCGCCAGGGTGGTGACAAAGGCCTTGGGCAGCACCATGAACAGGGTCGCCAGGGTCACGCCGAAGGTTCCCACGAGGATGTAGAACACCCCGCAGGCAATCCCGGCGATGTAGCGCTTTTTCGGGTCCGGGTGCGCGTCCTCGCCGGTACAGATCGCCGCGGTAATCGCCGCCACGTTGAAGGCGTGGGCACCGAACGGTGCCATCAGCAGCGAACCCAGGCCAGTGACGGTGAGCAGTGGGTTGGCGCTGGTGCTGTAGCCGTCATTGCGCAGCACCAGCATGCCCGGCATGTACTGCCCGGTGAGGGTGATGACGAACAGCGGCAACGCCACCCCGAGCAAGGCCTGCAGGGAGAACTGCGGCGCGGTGAATACTGGTACCGCCAGGCTCAAGTGCACTGCAGAAAAGTCGATCCGCTGCTGAGCGATGAGCAGCCCCAGGCCGATGACCAGGATGCCCACCACGGCAAAGCGCGAGGTGAAACGCCGCAGCAGGGCATAGGACACCAGCAGCACGATCACCAACAGCGGATCGGCGCTGGCGCCGCCAAAGGCATTGATCCCGAACTGCAGCAGAATGCCCGCCAGCAGGCCGGCGGCAATGCCCTTGGGGATCATCCGCACCAGTTTGTCGAAGGCCCCGGACCCGCCCAGAATCATGAAACCCAGGGCCGAGATCAGGTAGGCGCCGATCACCTCGGCGTAGGGCGTGAACGGCATCACGGTCGCCAGGAACGCCGCGCCGGGGGTGGACCAGGCGGTGATGATCGGTGCCTTGTAGCGCAGGCTCAGCCACAGCCCGGTCAGGCCCACGCCCACCGATACCGCCCAGACCCAGGAGGCGGTCTGGGCCGGTGACAGCCGCGCCAGTTCGGCGGCCTGGAACACCAGGACAAAGGTCCCGCCGTAGTTCACCAGCACTGAAATCAGCGCCGCCACGGTGGGCGAGAAAACATCGGTCCAGCGCAGGTTTGTCGCCGTTCTGTTCATAAGCCGCTCTCCATCGAGGAACAGGCTCCCTGGCTCATGTGCCGGGAGGGAGTCGATTCTAGATAGAGGGCGGACTGTTATTTCAGGCCGCATTTGCCGTAATTGGCAGACCGCTTTTGAGCGGTCGAAAAAAAGCCCGGCCTTGATTCGGGCCGGGCTTTGGGGTCTTGCAACCGTGAGCCTTAGTGCAGGGCGGGCTGCCTGGCCTTGCGGGCATGACTCAGGCGGTAGAAGCCCCAGATCACCAGGACCCACACCGGAATCGCATACACCGAGGCGCGGATGCCCGGGATCATCCACATCACGCCGATGATCATCACCATGAAGGCCAGGCACAGGTAGTTGCTCAGCGGCGACCAGAAGGCCTTGAACGACGGCACCACACCTTGCTCGGCCATGGCCTTGCGAAAGCGCAGGTGGGTCAGGCTGATCAGTGCCCAGTTGATCATCAGTGCCGCCACCACCAGGGCAAACAGCAGCTCCAGTGCTTCGTGGGGCGCCAGGTAGTTGACCAGTACGCAGAGCAGGGTGATCAGCGCGGAAATGCCCAGGGCCAGAATCGGCACGCCTTGCTTGTTGAGCTTCATCAGCGCCTTGGGTGCATCGCCCTGTTCGGCCAGGCCGTAGAGCATGCGGCTGTTGCAGTACACGCCGCTGTTGTACACCGACAGCGCTGCGGTCAGGACCACGAAGTTGAGGATCTGCGCCGCCGCATCACTGCCGATCAGCGAGAAGATCTTCACGAAAGGGCTGCTGCTGTAGGCGTCGCCGCCGGCGTTGAGGCTCACCAGCAGTTCATCCCACGGATACAGCGACAGCAGTACCGCCAGGGCGCCGACGTAGAAGATCAGCACCCGGTACACCACCTGATTGATGGCCTTGGGAATGACTTTGCGCGGTTCGGCAGCTTCGGCGGCGGTGATGCCCACCAGTTCCAGGCCGCCGAAGGAGAACATGATGAAGGCCATGGCCATCAGCAGGCCGGTGCCGCCGTTGGGGAAGAAACCGCCGTGGGACCACAGGTTGCTGACCGACGCCTGGCTACCGCCGGTGCCGCTGAACAGCATGTAGCAGCCGAGGACGATCATGCCGACGATGGCCACCACCTTGATGATGGCGAACCAGAACTCGGCTTCACCGAAGAACTTCACGTTCATCATGTTGATCAGGTTGACCAGCACGAAGAACACCGCGGCGCTGACCCAGGTGGGGATTTCCGGCCACCAGAACTGCACGTACTTGCCCACCGCGGTGAGCTCGGCCATGCCCACCAGGACATACAGCACCCAGTAGTTCCAGCCCGCGAGAAAGCCGAAGTAACCGCCCCAGTACTTGTGGGCGAAGTGGCTGAAGGAGCCGGCCACCGGCTCCTCGACGATCATTTCCCCCAACTGGCGCATGATCAGGAAGGCGATGAACCCGGCAATCGCATAGCCGAGGATCATCGAAGGTCCGGCGGACTTGAGTACCCCGGCCGAGCCGAGGAAGAGTCCGGTGCCGATTGCCCCGCCCAGGGCGATCAACTGAATATGGCGATTCTTCAAGCCACGCTTGAGTTCACCTTGCTTCAAGGTCTGATCCACTAAATTGCGCTCTCTTCTAGTTGTTATCAGGACCGATCCCAGGCTGAACGGGACCGATCGCGGCTGAATGCTGACGGGATCAGATATTACTCTCGGTAAACCGCTCGTAATACAGCTGAACGCGGTTAAGTTGCTGTTCTTGCAGCCAGATCCGGATCGAATCGACCATCGGTGGCGGCCCGCAAACGTACAGGTCGGTGTCGTTGTCCCGCAGTTCGCTGCTGTCCAGGTGCTCGGTGATGTAGCCGCGCTTGCCCGACCAATTCGGGTCGGTGTCACTGATTACCGGGGTGAAGCGAAACGCCGGCAAGCGCTCGCCGAGGGCCTGGATACGCGCCAGTTCGCACAGATCGGCACTGTGGCGCACGCCGTAGTACAGATGCAGCGGTTGCTGGCAGCCCTGCTCGACGATCTGCTCGAGCATCGCCAATAGCGCCGACAGTCCGGTGCCGCCGGCCACCAGCACCAGCGGACGGCTGATCTGGCGCAGGTAAAAGGCCCCCAGCGGCGCCTCCAGGGCAATGCTGTCACCCACCAGGCAACGCTCGCGGATGTAGTTGCTCATCACCCCGTCGGGCAGCAGGCGGATGAGGAACTGCAACTGGTTGTCCGCCCCCGGCCGGTTGGCGAAGGAGTAGGCGCGGCTGCTGTCGGTGCCGGGAATTCGCAGGCGCGCGTACTGGCCGGGGAGAAATTCCAGCGGTGTCTCGCTGCTGCCCAGGTCCAGGTGGAGGATGGCGGTGCTGTCCGAGACTTGGCGCACATCGATCACCGAGCCTGTGCGCTGCAGCGGATCGGCGCTGTGGCACAGGCTGGAATCGAAGTCGAAGTAGAACGCCGCATCCGACTGCACCCGGGTCTGGCAGGTGAGCATCTTGCGTTGCTCCAGGTCCTGGGGCGAGAGCGCTTCCTCGTCCACATAGTCCTGGCTGTACTGGCCCGACTCGCAACGGCCCTGGCAGGTGCCGCAGACCCCTTCGCGGCAGTCCAGGGGGATCTTGATGCCGTTGCGCAGGGCGGCGTCGAGCAATATTTCATTGGCCTTGACCGGGAAGAACAGGGTCTTGCCGTCGGCAAAGCTGAACGCGACCTTGTGCGTCATGAAGAAATGTCCGTCGAGTCAGAGGTGGTAGAAATCGAGCACCGAGTTGATCGTGTCGTTGAGCAGCAGCACGTGCTTGCGCTGGATCAGCCAGCTGTCGCCGTGGGGCTTGAGGTCGTAGGTGGCGTGGCCATAGAAGTCCTCGGAGGTGGCCAGGCGATAGAACAGCGTGTGCCAGTTCAGGCGCACCTGCAGATGGCCATGGTCGCCCTCGGCGATCCGCAGGTTGCTGACCATGTGCAGGGTGCGCGGCATGGGAATGGTCGAGGCCGCCTTGCCGGTGCGCAGGCGGAACACCCGGTCCTCCAGCCCCGAACGGTTGGCGTAGTAGATCAGCGACATCTCGCGTTTCGGGTCCTGGGTGTAGACGTGTTCCGAGTCCCATTGCGGCAGGTGGAACTCGCTGTCCTCGGCGAACAGCTGCAGGTAGGCGTCCCAGTCCTGGGCGTCGCAGAGTTCGGACTTGCGATAGAAGAATTGCTCGATCTGGTACTGCAATTGCGCATTCATGCTTACACCTCACGCAGTTTCAGGGGCTGGCGCTGCAGGCCGTCGAGGAGGAACTTCTGCCAGTTCTGGTGCTGGTTGACGTACAGCCCCTCATGGGTGATTTCGGTGCCGGTCATGGCCGGCTGGATGCCCAGGTTCTCGCTGTTGGCGGTGGGCCCGCTGACCCAGCGATGATGGCCGCGCGAGACATCGCTCCAGCGCTCCAGGCGCCCCTGGAAACCGCGCTGGGCCTCGCGAAATTCCACCAGGTCGTCCGGCGTGCCCATGCCCGAAACGTTGAAGAAATCCTCGAACTGGCGGATGCGGTTTTCCCGGTCGGCGTCGCTCTCGCCCTTGACCCCGATGCACTGGCTGATGATTTCGGTCTTGTTCCAGGCAATGGGGCGGATGATCCGCAGCTGGGAGCTGATCTGGTCAAGAAAGAACAGGCTCGGGTAGATGTTCAGGTTGCGCAGGCGGTGCATCATCCACTCGGCCTTGGCCTGGCCGTGTTCTTCCACCAGGCGCGGCATGATGCTGGCGTAACCGGAACGCACTGCCGGGTTGGGCATCTCGCTGAACAGCACGCTGTGGCCGTTGTTGAAGGCGAACCAGCCGTCGTCGGTGCTGGCGTCGCCGGCGCCCAGCTTGCTGTAGTCCAGGGTGGCGCTGCTGCCGGTGCCGTTGTCGCTGTTGACCTGCTGGCGGTGCTGCACCGTGGCCACGTAGTTGTAGTGCACGGTGCTGACGTGATAACCGTCCAGGCCGTTCTCGTTCTGCAGCTTCCAGTTGCCGTCGTAGGTGTAGGCCGACTTGCCCGGCAGCACCTCCAGTTCACCGTCGGGGGACTGGGCGACCATCATGTCGAAGAAGATTCGTGCATCGCCGAGGAAGTCTTCCAGGGAATTGTCGGCAGCCACGTCCAGGCTGATGAAGACAAAGCCCTTGTAGCTGTCGATGCGGGCCTTCTTCAGGCCGCGGGTGGCCTTGTCGAAACCCTCGTCGTATTCCCCAGGCGCCTTGACCTTCACCAGGCGCCCGTCGCTCTTGTAGCACCAGGCATGGAACGGGCAGGTGAAGGTCGACTGGTTGCCCTTGCCCACCCGGGTCAGGGTGGTTCCGCGGTGCTGACAGGCGTTGATCAGGGCATTGAGCCGGCCCTCGCCGTCGCGGGTGATGATCATCGGCTGGCGCCCGGCACGCATCGTGATGAAGTCGTGATTGTTGGGCAATTCGCTTTCGTGACAGGCATAGATCCAGTTCTTTTCGAAGATCAGTTCCATCTCCAGATCGAACAGCTCGGGCTCGGTGAACATCTCCCGGGCGATCCGGAACACCCCGTCCGCGGGACGAAAATCCAGGCAGCTGTGGATGAAGTCTTGCCACTGCTCGACGCTTCTTGCACCACTCATGAGTCGGTACCTTTTTTATTCAGGCCAATCGGGTGTCGCCATTAGAGAGAGTGCAGGGCGCCGGTGGCTATCCGCTTAGTCGGCCAAGGCCATCCACAAAATTGCCTGGGTAGCCTCTACCCACAATCGTGCGGATAAGTGATCGACGGCTGCATCGCGGGGCGCTGATCGGCTACTGTGAGTCCTGCCAAAGAGGACGAGAGGGCGGGGTTATCCACTTAGTTGGCGATTGCTATCCACTGGGTTGGCAGCATCGTCGGCTGGCGCAAAACTTGCCCTGTCACACAAGACGCGCCGTCAGAGCGCGCTGAATAAAATTGCCGTGGGTGCGCCGTGATGAATAGCAAGGCTGATGGGCTGTTTCGCGAGATTCGGATCGATCGTTATGACCTCGAAGGGGCCAGGAACTGGATGGCGGGCATCTGTGGCCCCCACCGCCTGGAAACCGCGAACCCCGAACGCATCCGTTTTCACCACAGTGCCAATGTACTCAGGTCGCGCTCCACGACCCTGGGCATCATCGAGTACGGCACCGATGTGGTGGTGGATATCGAGGACACCGAGCGCTTCAGCAGCTACAGCCTGAGCCTGCCCCTGTGCGGCGAGCAGGAGCTGAGCAAGGACGGCCGCCTGCTGCGCTCGGATCGCGGCCAGGGAGTGATCATTGCCCCCAACGAAAGCCAGGTACTGGCCATCTCCGGCGACTGCCGCAAGTTGCAGGTGGTGATTTCCCGGCCGGCCATGAGCGAGGCCCTGGAAACCTTGCTGCAACGCCCGGTCGAGCAGCCGCTGCGCTTCGAGCCGGCCATGGATGCACTGCATGGCGCCGCCGCGGCCTGGTGGCGCATGGCGCATCACTTCATTGGCGAACTGGCCCAAGGCAACGAGCTCTACGAGCAACTGGCCTTCACCCGGGAAATCGAAAGCTCCCTGATCAAGGGCCTGATCCTGGCCCAGCCCAACAACTACTCCACGGAGTTGCGGGCGATGCTCGGGGTCAAGCTGCCGCATTACCTGGTGCGTGCCCGCCAGTACCTGCACGAGCATGCCCGGGAGGCGGTGCACCTGGAGGACCTGGAAGCCGCCGCCGGCGTTTCGCGCTTCAAATTGTTCGAGGCCTTTCGCAAGTACTTCGCCCTGTCGCCCATGGCCTATCTCAAGCGCCATCGGCTCAATGGCGTGCGCCAGGACATCCTCGAACACGGCGCGGCGCGCAATATTTCCGAGATTGCCCTGGCCTGGGGCTTTACTCACCTGGGGCGGTTTTCCGCGGAGTACCGCAAGCTGTTCGACGAGGCGCCGAGCGCCACGGCCCAGCGCCACCAGGCGCGGCGCCCGGTGGGGTTTTAGGGCAGGCTACTTGCGCAGCACCAGGTCCAGCAGGCCGTCCTGTTCCTTGATCTTCTGCAGGACGATTTCCGAGCGGATGTCGGTGACCCCGGACGCGCGGTTCAGGTGATTGACGATGAAATCCGAGAAGTGCTTGAGGTTGCGCGCCCGGATGCGCAGCACGTAGTTGCTGGCGCCGGTGATCACGTAGGCGGCCACCACTTCCGGCCATTGCTGGACCTTGTTGATAAACGTCTCGTGCCAGCCTTCCACGTCCTGGCGCAGGGACACATGGACGATGGCTTCCAGCTCGATCCCCAGGCGCTCGGCGTTGAGCTGAGCGCGGTAGCCGCTGATGATGCCGTCGCCTTCGAGCATGCGCAGGCGGCGCAGGCAGGCGGAGGGCGAAAGGGCGACTTTCTCCGCCAGTTCCTGATTGCTGATACGCCCATCCTGTTGCAGGAAGTGCAGGATGCGCAGGTCGGTGGAGTCGAGGGTCATGGCTGGCATAAATCCGCGTTTTTTATTGGAGGATTAGAATTTTATTCGAGATTAGTACGGTAACGCGCTGCACTTTGCACGAAAATTCTCCGCAGCTTCGTCCATTATTTCCTGAGTTTGCGGGTTGCCCAGACCCCGTGCCCGGCCCGCGCAAGGCGGGCATGACATTGACCAAGACAGGACTTCCAATGATCGATAAAAACCACTGCCTGCGTCTCGATGAACAGGACCCACTGGCGCCGCTGCGCCAACAGTTCGCCTTGCCCGAGGGCGTGATCTACCTCGACGGCAACTCCCTGGGGGCTCGCCCTGTGGCTTCCCTGGAACGGGCCCGGCAAGTGATCGAGCAGGAGTGGGGCGATGGCCTGATCCGCAGCTGGAACAGCGCCGGCTGGCGTGATCTGCCCCAGCGCCTGGGAGACCGCCTGGCCCCGCTGATCGGCGCCGGCAGCGGCGAAGTGGTGATCACCGACACCACGTCCATCAACCTGTTCAAGGTCCTCAGCGCAGCCCTGCAGGTGCAGGCCGAGCGTGCCCCCGAGCGGCGGGTGATCGTTTCCGAAAGCAGCAACTTTCCCACCGATCTGTACATTGCCGAGGGCCTGACCCGGATGCTCCAGCAGGGCTATTCCCTGCGCCTGGTGGACAGCCCGGAACAGCTCCCGGCGGCAATCGACCAGGACACGGCGGTGGTGATGCTCACCCACGTCAACTACAAGACCGGCTACATGCACGACATGCAGGCCGTTACCGGGCTGATCCACGAAGCCGGCGCCCTGAGCCTCTGGGACCTGGCCCACTCGGCGGGCGCGGTGCCGGTGGAACTGAACCGTTCCGGCGCCGACTACGCCATCGGCTGTACCTACAAATACCTCAATGGCGGCCCAGGTTCGCAAGCCTTCGCCTGGGTCGCTCCGGCCCTCTGCGATCTGGTGACCCAGCCACTGTCCGGCTGGTTCGGGCATGCCCGGCAGTTCGACATGGCCACCCAGTACGAACCCTCCAGCGGTATTGCGCGCTACCTGTGCGGCACCCAGCCGATCACCTCCCTGGCCATGGTCGAGTGCGGTCTGCAGATCTTCGAACAGACCGACATGCAAAGCCTGCGGCGCAAGTCCCTGGCCCTGACCGACCTGTTCATCGAACTGGTGGAACAGCGTTGCGCCGGCCATGACCTGAAGCTGGTGACCCCGCGGGATCACGCCAAGCGCGGCAGCCACGTGAGCTTCGAACACCCCGAAGGCTACGCGGTGATCCAGGCCCTGATTGCCCGTGGTGTGATCGGCGATTATCGCGAGCCACGGATCATGCGTTTCGGCTTCACCCCGCTCTACACCCGCTTCAGTGAGGTCTGGGAGGCGGTGCAGATTCTCGGTGAAATCCTCGATGAAAAAACCTGGGCCCAGGCGCAATTCCAGGTGCGTCACAGCGTGACCTGACCGGGCTCCTGCTTCCTGGTCACCGCAGCCTGCGGTGATCAGGACAAGCGGCACAAGGATGGGCCGTCACATCGATCTATACGTGCACACAACAATAAAGAGGCACTCAAAGTGACCACCTCCAACAAGGGTTTCGAAGCGATTTCCAATCGCGAGCACGGCCTCAGGCGCCAGCTGACCGCCGGCCAGATGAGCATGATCGCCATTGGCGGGGCCATCGGCACCGGCCTGTTCATGGGCAGTGCCTACGCCATCGGCTATGCCGGCCCCAGCGTGCTGTTGAGCTATGCCATCGGCGCGCTGATCACCCTGCTGCTGATGGGCTGCCTGGCGGAAATGACCGTGGCCCATTCCACCTCCGGCTCCTTCGGCGCCTATGCCGAGTTCTACATCAGTCCCCTGGCCGGGTTCCTGGTGCGCTATGCCTATTGGGCGGCCATCGTGCTGGCGGTGGGCGCCGAGGTCACGGCCATTGCCATGTACATGAAGTACTGGTTCGCCAACGTCCCGGAATGGGTGTGGATCGTTTCCTTCTCCAGCGTGCTGGTGCTGCTCAACGCCATCAGCGTGAAGACCTTCGGCAACTTCGAGTACTGGTTCTCCACTATCAAGATCGCGGCCATCGTCGGCTTCATCCTCCTCGCGGTGTACGTGGTGTTCGGCTCCGGCAACCCCGATTACGGCGTGCACAACTACAGCGCCCACGGCGGCTTCTTCCCCAATGGTTTCCAGGGCATGTGGATCGCGGTAATTGTGTCGATCTTCAGTTACCTGAGCGTGGAAATGATCGCGGTGGCGGCGGGGGAGGCCCAGGACCCGCAACGTGCGGTGAAGCAGGCGTTTCGCGCCACCATCGTGCGCCTGGTGGTGTTCTACCTGCTGACCCTGGCCCTGATGCTGGCGATCGTGCCCTGGGTCCAGGCGGGCAAGGCCCAGAGCCCGTTCGTCACGGTGATGCAGACCATCGGCATTCCCGGGGCCACCGGGGTGATGAACTTCGTGATCCTGATCGCGGCCCTGTCGGCGATGAATAGCCAGCTCTACATCACCACGCGGATGATGTTCAGCCTGTCCCGCGCCGGCTTTGCGCCCAAGTCCATGGGCGCCTTGAGCAAGACCGGGATTCCGCTGAATGCCTTGCTGCTGTCCAGCTCCGGTATCGCCCTGGCCACCTTGATCAACGTGCTGTACCCGGAGAGTTCATTCGTCCTGATGATGGCGATCTCGATGTTCGGCGCGATCTTCACCTGGTTCATGATCTTCCTCACCCACTACTGCTTCCGTCGTTATCACCAGCGTCATGGTGAACAGCAACTGTCATTCCGCATGCGCCTGTTTCCCTACAGCACTCTGCTGGGACTGGTGCTGATGGGGGCGGTGATGATCACCACCTTCTTCACCGAGGCGTTCAAGATGACCCTGGTGTTCGGGGTGCCCTTCCTGCTGTTGCTGACCCTGGTCTACTACCTGTGCTTCCGTAAGCCCAGGACGGTCGCCGGACTGTCCGAGGTCTGAGGCCACGCCTCCCGGATGTCCAGCAGCTTGGCCTGCTCTCGTACGTATAGCTCGTACGTATCGGTGGAGGCCGGTGTACCGGCCGATCACCCCATTCGTAGGCTTCGCATCTTGGTCGATACGATTCTCCGCGAGCTGAGCGATCTGCTGGACACCCGCTATGCGGACGCTGGGCGGCCGTCGATTCCGTCTGAGCGGATTCTCCGGGCATCGCGGGTGCAGGTTGTGTATAGCGTGCGTAGTGAGCGACTAAGGAGGGTGGTTAGGTCGCGCCACCTTGCGAGGCTGGGTCACCTGGGCCTTAGCGGCTTACAATGTGATCCGCCTGGGCGCAATCGCTGGGTGGTGGCAGCCATCCCCAACTTGAGTTGTGGTGAGTGTCGCGCTTGCGACGAACGAGCTGACTTGAAAATCGAAAGCCTTCAAAGGTGCTGCGCATGACAAATTGGCAACGTGGTGACTTAGTCGAGCTAGACGGCCTTCTTGCGGTCGTGGTCGGCATTGAGGGGGACCCAAATGTCCCCGAGGAACACATCGCAGCTTGGTTTGGTGCCCCAAGTTGCATCCGAAAGTCTGAGGGCGGAGCTGGTGGAGCGAGTCCGGAGGTCTGGACGGTGCCAGCGTACTTGTTCGTGCGAGCCGCTGAGTCTGATTGGCGTCACTAATTAATTGAATTTTCTATCGGAATGCACTTTTCTGCTCCTTTCTCAACGACCCGCTAGAGGCTACCCAGGGGGCACTCCTCGCGAGCCTGTTGCAGGCTGGTCTCGAAGACTTCGAGCCGGCTCTGCAACTGCTGCAAGTCATCGATCTGTTGTTGCAGCTCGCGCCTCTTTTGCGCCAGGGCGGCCTGCGCGCGGTCCCAGGGAAAGGCCTGGCCCTTGTGCGTGGCGAACACCTGCTGCAATTCCTTGAGCTTGAAACCCAGCTGCTGCGCGCATTTGATGAACATCAGTTGCTCGACGCTCTGGGCGTCATAGAGACGGTAGCGACCCTGACGCGGAGCTTCGGGCAACAGGCCGATGGCTTCGTAGTGACGGATGCACTTGACCGTGGTCCCGGACAGTTGCGCGGCTTGGCCGATGTACATGAAAACTCCTTGTTCAGTACCGGTCGCGGGCGGTGGACGGCGTTGCGCATTATCCGCTGGATTCACTGCCTGGCAAGGTACTGCGCCTGCATCAGCCAATCCGCCTTGCGTTCTTCGCTGGCGTCCAGCACCGGGCCAAAGGTCAGGGTGCGCAACGGCTTGATGCCGCAGAAGGCCAGGGTGGTGCGGCGCATCTGCTGCAAGCCGGGCATGCGATAGAACCAGCGGAAATACCAGGGCGGGGTGTCCATGGTCACCATCAGGTGGGCGGTGCGGCCCTTGAGCAGTTGCTCGGGAAAGGCCTTGCCGGGGCGGTACTTGAAGGCGAAGCCCGGCAGCAGCACGCGGTCGAGAAAGCCCTTCATCAGGGCCGGAATCCCGCCCCACCAGATGGGGAAGACCCAGGTCAGGTGCTCGGCCCAGAGGATGTCGGCCTGGGCCTGTTGCAGATCGGTCTCCAGGGGCTGGATCTGCCGGTAGCCTTCACGCAGCACCGGATCGAAGTGCAGGTCGCCGAGCCTGAGCTGGCGCACGTCATGCCCGGCCTCCTGTGCCGCCTTCACATAGCGCTCGCTCAATGCCGCGCACAGGCTGTTGCGCGAGGGGTGGCCGAGAATCACCAGGATGCGTTTGCTCATTGCCGTGGTCCTTGAGGAATAAACCCCAAGGCTAAAGTCTGCCCCTAAGGGGAGAGTCAAGGTTGCAGCAGTGCCGCGCACAAACCTTGGGCATACAGTGGCAACGCCGCGAAGTCGCGGGCGCACAACAGCAACCGGCGCCGGGCCCAGGCTTCGCTCAGAGGGCGGGACTGCAATGGCAGGTGACGGTTGCGCTCCAGGGCCGCCAGGGGTACCAGCGCCAGCCCGGCACCACGGGCCACCATGCGCAGCAGGGCGTCGAAGCCTTCGGCGCGGATGCGCAATTGCATGCGTCGTCCCAGGTGCAGGGCCTGTTCCTCCAGATACACCGCCAGAGCGCTGTGGCTGGCCAGGCCAACGTAGTCGTGGGCCAGGGTGTCGCTGAAACTGGGGTTGGGCTGCAGGCTCAGCGGGTGATCCTGGGGCATCACCAGGACCAGCGGATCATCACGGAAAGGCCGGCTCATCAGTCCCTGAGTGTCCACCGCGTCGGAGACGATACCCAGGTCTGCCGCACCCTGGCGCAGGGCGTGGGTGATGCGCTGGCTGGGCAATTCCTGCAGGTCGATATCCACCTGGGGCTGGTTGTGCAGGAAGTCCGCCAACAGCTCCGGCAGGTACTCGCTGAGGGCGGTGGTGTTGCACAACAAGCGCACCTGGCCCTTGATCCCCCTGGCGTATTCGGCGAGGTCCTGTTGCAGGTGTTCGGCGTACAGCAACAGCGTCCGGGCATGTTGGGCCAGTGCCTTGCCGGCGGGTGTCGGGCTGATGCCGCGGCGCCCGCGTTCGAGGAACTCGATGCCCAGGGAGGCTTCCATGGCGCGGATTCGAGCGCTGGCGGCGGCCAGGGACAAGTGGCTGCGAGCGGCCCCGGCGGTGATGTTGCCGGCCTCCAGAATATTCAGGTAAAGCCGCAGGTCGATCAGATCGAAGTGCATGAATGATTCCCCAACCAGCAATTTCTTATGTAGGAGCCGGCTTGCCGGCGAAGAGGCCTTCGGATTTTGCATCGGGCTTGAGTGCGCCTTCGCTGGCAAGCCAGCTCCTGCGGAGGTACGGGCAATAGGTTTTTGTATGTGCCTATTGCCAGGCAAGAGGCTGGCTCAGTATATGGCAGATTTTCAGCTCGGCGAGCAGGGCGCAGGATAGGCCCATGAACAGCTCTCTCGCGTTTTATCAAAACCTCGGACTGGCCCTTTCTCTGCTGGTCATCGGCACCTTCGTACTGGCCGGCATGGTCAAGGGGGTGATCGGTCTCGGGCTGCCCACCATTGCCATGGGTTTGTTGGGGTTGGCTATGGCTCCGGCGCAGGCTGCGGCCTTGCTGATCATTCCGGCGACCCTGACCAACCTCTGGCAATTGGCCTTTGGCGAGCACCTGCCGGCCTTGCTCAAGCGCCTGTGGCCGATGCTGCTGGCGATCTTCGTCGGCACTGCGGCCGGTTCCCTGTGGCTGGGCATCGATGGCGGGCATTGGGTGGTGCGGGGGCAGGGGGGCGCCTTGCTGCTGTATGCGCTGAGCGGTCTGTTGCTGCCGAGCTTGCGGCTCGCCCCTGTCCATGAGTGCTGGCTGGCACCGTTGTGCGGGCTGATTACCGGCGTCATCACCTCCGCCACCGGGGTGTTCGTGATCCCGGCGGTGCCCTATCTGCAGGCCCTGGGTTTGAACAAGGATCAGTTGGTGCAGGCCCTGGGCATGTCGTTCACCGTCTCGACCCTGGCCCTGGCCGCCGGCCTGCTGTGGCGTGGCGCCCTGGGCAGCGCTGAGCTGGGGGCTTCATTGCTGACCCTGGCCCCGGCGCTGTTGGGCATGTGGCTGGGGCAATGGCTGCGCCAGCGCATCAGCGCCCTGCTGTTCAAGCGGGCGTTCTTTATCGGCCTGGGGCTGCTGGGCGGGCACCTGCTGATCAGCGGCTAGACCTTTTGCTCAGCGGCCAGCCGCAGCGGGGCTGAGCATGTCGATGGCGCGGATCTCGAAGTCCTGCTCCAGGTAGTCCATGCGGGCCTCGAGGAACTGCTGCATGTGCGGCAGGCTGGAGTGGATATCCAGCGCCTCCTGGGAGGCCCAGACCTCATAGAAAATGAACAGGCTCGGGTCCTGCCGGTCCCGCAGCATGTGGTATTCGATGCAGCCTGCTTCGGCGCGACTGGCCGCGACGTGCCCGAGGAAGAAGGCTTCGAAAGCGTCGGCGCGCTCGGGACGGGTCTTGGCATGGAGGATAAAGGCCTGGGGCGTGGACATACTGTAAGCGCTCGCTGCGTTAGAGGAGGTTGAAAATTCTAAGGCAACAATCCGCTGTCGATTCGTGCGTTTGAGTCAAATGTATTTTGAACAACCCGGGCTTATTCTCCCGCCCTTGCCTGATTAACCTGCCGCCATCGTTTTCAATCTTCACAGCCCGCCGCTACCGATGCGCAACGGGTTGTTCCCGATGAGGCTGGATCATGAAAAAAGTACTGCTGCTCAATGGCGCCAAACAATTCGCCCACTCCGATGGCCGCTACAACGCCACCCTGCACGACACCGCCCTGGCGGTACTGGATCGTGGCGGCCTGGAGGTCAAGGTCACCCACATCGACGAGGGCTACGACATCCAGGAAGAAGTGGCGAAGTTTCTCTGGGCTGACGTGATCATCTATCAGATGCCCGGCTGGTGGATGGGGGCGCCGTGGATCGTCAAGAAGTACATCGACGAAGTCTTCACCGAAGGCCACGGCAGCCTCTACGCCAGCGATGGCCGGACCCGTTCCGACGCCTCGCAGAAATACGGCAGCGGCGGCCTGATCCAGGGCAAGCAGTACATGCTGTCGCTGACCTGGAACGCGCCGCAGCAGGCCTTTGACGACCCCAGCGATTTCTTCGAAGCCAAGGGCGTGGACGCGGTGTACTTCCCGTTCCACAAGGCCAACCAGTTCCTCGGCATGAGCGGTTTGCCGACCTTTCTCTGTGTCGACGTGATGAAGCGCCCGAACATCGAAGGCGATGTGCAGCGTTATGAGGAACACCTCAAGGCGGTGTTCAATCTCCCGGGTTGAATCCGGCTACTATTGAGTGCCTTGAAATTCAGGGGCGATGTCGCCCCGCTGCCGCCAGAGGACTCATGTGAAAGCCCGATCCGACGAGTTGCAAGTCTTCGTCTGTGTCATCGAGTGCGGCTCGATTTCCGCCGCCGCCGAGCAATTGGCCCAGACCCCTTCGGCGGTCAGCCGCAGCTTGTCGCGGCTGGAGGCCAAGCTCGACACCACGCTGATCAACCGCACCACCCGGCGCATGGACCTGACCGAAGAAGGGCGTTATTTCTTCGAGCAGGCCAAGCTGATCCTCGACCAGATGGACGAGCTCGAAGAGCGCCTGTCCTCGCGCCAGCGCAATCCGTCCGGGCGCTTGCGGATCAACGCTGCGTCGCCCTTCATGCTGCACGCCATCGTTCCCTATGTGGCTGAGTTCCGCAGTCTGTACCCGGATATCCAGCTGGAACTCAACAGCAACGACCTGATCATCGACCTGCTGGAGCAGAGCACCGATATCGCCATTCGCATCGGCGTGCTGGCGGATTCGACCCTGCATGCCCGCTCCCTGGGCTGCAGCCCGCTGCATATCCTCGCCAGCCCTGACTACCTGGCCCGCCACGGCACGCCACAAAGCGTGGCTGAACTGGCCGGGCACACCCTGCTGGGCTTCACCCAGACCGAGACCCTCAACCACTGGCCGCTACGCCATGTACATGGCGACCGCTGGCAGATCCAGCCGGGCATCAGCGCCTCCAGCGGCGAGACCCTGCGCCACCTGGCGTTGGAAGGGCAGGGCATTGCCTGCCTGTCGCACTTCATGACCATCGACGACATCCGCGCCGGGCGCCTGCAACCGGTACTGGCCTCGTTCAACAGCGGCTATCGCCAGCCGATCAACGCGGTGTACTACCGCAACTCGCAACTGGCCCTGCGCATCCAGTGCTTCCTGGATTTCATCCAGGGCAAGCTGGCGGACTACGCCAACCCCGAGTTCCAGGGCTGAAAGCCCCGTTCCCCGCCTATCACCCGTAGGAGCCGGCTTGCCGGCGAAGGGGCCTCCGGGATTTGCGCAAGTCTTGAAATCGCTTTCGCTGGCAAGCCAGCTCCTACGGTGGCTGTGAGCATCGGGTCTGTCCGGCAGTCGACCCCTTGTAGGAGCCGGCTTGCTGGCGAAGGGGCTTCCTGGATTTCATCCAGGGCAAGCTGGCGGACTACGCCAACCCCGAGTTCCAGGGCTGAAAGCCCCGTTCCCCGCCTATCACCCGTAGGAGCCGGCTTGCCGGCGAAGGGGCCTCCGGGATTTGCGCAAGTCTTGAAATCGC
>NZ_MOAK01000050.1:24724-38031 GCF_003732485.1 Pseudomonas protegens | reverse complement strand
TTACTTTTTTGGCGTTTGAAAAAAGTGAGTCGCCGTAAGGGCGAAACCCTAAGTGGCCACACCCGCAGCAACGGATATGTACCCCACCCCCACGCCATAAAAACGAAACCACCAGCGGCCGTTACCGCAGCAACGGATATGTACCCCCTCCATTGGCCATCAAAGCCCCCGCGAAAGTGGCCATGACCACAACCACGGACATCTGCTCCATGCCTCTGAATGAACACCTTCATTGCACCGGCACCGCCCGAATCGGCGCCCGAGGTGCCTGCGGCACACCCTGCAACGAAACCGGCACCGCCCCAGCCCCCGGAATCGCCTTCGCCGCCGAAGGCAACTGCGGCGCCTGCACATCCGGCATCGCCCAACTGCGCTCCGGCTGCAACTCCCCCTGCGCCCGGCGCATGAAGTCGTAACGATTGAGGGTAATGCTGCGCCCCGCGCCACTGTCACGAATGATGTAGGGCCGCAGGAACACCATCAGGTTGGTCTTGGTAATGCTGCGCTTCTCATTGCGAAACAACGCCCCCAGCCCGGGAATGTTCGACAACCACGGCACCGCGTCGTTGCTCTGGCTGTAACCGTCCTGCAGCAACCCCCCCAGCACCATGATCTGCCCGTCATCCAACAGGATGCTGGTATCGATCGCACGTTTGTTGGTCACGGTCCCGGCATCCACCGAGGCGCGGGGGTCGACGCTGCTGACCTCCTGGTAGATGTCCAGCTTGACCGTGCCACCCTCGGAAATCTGCGGCCGAACATTGAGCTTCAGGCCCACTTCTTCGCGCTGCACGGTCTGGAACGGGTTGTTGCTGGTGCCGCCGCCTCCGGTGACATAGCTGCCGGTGACAAAGGGAATGGTCTGGCCAACAAAAATGCTCGCCGCCTCGTTGTCCAGGGTCAAAAGATTCGGCGTCGACAACACGTTGGTCCCGCCCTTGCTCTTCAACGCTCGGGCCAGGACCTTGAGGTCCAGCACCTTGCCGATCCCCGGGATGTCCACGGTGCCGTTGACCACGCCGATGTTCAGGCCCTTGGGCAAGACGTCGATGCTGGTCTTGCTGGCCGGCGTCCCCACCAGCCCGCTGCCGCCCAGGTTGACCCCGCCAAAGCCGCCACGTCCACCGAGGTTGCCGGCCTGCCATTGCACGCCGAATTCGCTGGCATCGTCCTCGCCGACTTCGACGATCAGGCTCTCGATCACCACTTGGGCGCGGCGCTGGTCGAGCTGGTCGATGACTTCCCGCAGATTGCGGTACAGCGGGTCCGGGGCGGAGATCAGCAAGGTGTTGGTGGTGGCGTCGGCCTGGATGGTGACCCCGCCGGCGCTGAAGGCGGTGTTCTGATCCGTTGCCTGGCCAGTGCCGCTCAAGCCGCTGCCGGAGTTGCTGCCCTGGCCGTAGGTACTGCTGCCACTGTTGCCGAGATTGCCACTGCCGGTGGGCGTGCCGCTGCTGTTCTGGGTCGGGCTCTGGCCGCTCTGGGTGTTGCCGCCCATGCCGCTGAGCATGGCCCGGGCGCCGTCGTTGCCGCCGCTGTCGCTTTCGCCAGTGAGCAGCCCGCGCAGGGCCTGGGCCAGTTTGCCGGCCTGGGCGTTGCGCAGGTAGACCACGTGCAGGTTGCTCGGGTTGCTCTGGGCATTGTCCAGCTTGTAGATCAGGTTGCGCGCCAGCTCGGTGCGCTCCGGGCTGCCGGCACGGATGATGATGGAGTTGGAACGCGGGTCGCCGATCACGCTGATTTTCTGGGTCTGGTCGGCGCCCTGGGTTTCCAGCAGTTCGGCCACCATGGTGGCAATGTCCACGGCGATGCCGTTCTGCACCGCCACCACATCGGTGTCGATGGCGCTGGGGGTGTCGATGCCGTCGATGATCTGCGCGACTCGCTGCAGGTTCTCGGCATAGTCGGTGACCACGATGCTGTTATTGCCCGGGTAGGCGTTGATCGGGTTGTTCGGCGAGACGATGGGCCGCAGCACCGGGATCAGGTTCACCGCATTTTCGTATTGCAGGCGAAAGGTGCGGGTCAGCATGCCGTTGCCCGCCGGCTTGTCGGCGCTGTAGATCGGCCCGCCCAGCAGTTTGGCGTCGGCCTCGGGCACCACCTGGGCCACGCCGCCCACGTCCACCACGGAAAAGCCCTGCATGCGCAGCGCCGCCAGCAGCATGTCGTAGGCCTGATGGGCCGGCACCTGGCCTTCGCTGACCAGGGTCAGGTTGCCCTTGACCCGCGGGTCCACCAGGAATTGCTGGCCGGTGGAGCGGGACAAGGCCCGTACCACCGCCTGGATATCGGCATCGACGAAGTTCAGTTGCACCGGCTGATCCCCCAGGGGGTTGCGCGGCACGCTGGTGCTGCGCGGGCTGCTGTGGCCGCGACTGCTGTTGGTCACCGGGTGCAGGACTTTAGGTCGTTGAGCCTGTTGCGCCTGCAAGCGCTGGCGATCCAGCAGGGCATCGCCGCTGCGCCGGGTATCGGCCAGGGGCTGGCCCAGTTCGCTGTCCACCAGCAAGGGCGGCGGCGTGGTGGACGGGGTGTTGCTGCAGGCCCCCAACGCCAGCAGCAGAAAGGGTGCGGCCTTGCGACACCGGCGCACGTAATTGCAACCTGACCACTTCATGAAGCTTCCTTAGCGCCCTGCGCCTGATCCATGCGAACGGTCCCGGACAGTGTGCCTGCCGAGTCTTGGGCGGCGGCCGCGGCTGCGCGTTGCAGACGGGCCTCCACCACCTGCAGTGAAAGCTGCCGGGGAGCCCCCAGCAGCCAGCCGACCACGGCATCCGCCGGGGCCTGCTCAAAGGTCAACCGCCAGCTCTCGGGGCCGGCTTCATCAGGCTGTTGCAACTGGTAGTGGTCCTTGAGTCCGGCCTCGTCCAGGGTCTGGCGCAGGGAGTGTTCAAGGCTCGCGCCCCGGCTGTTACTGCCTGCCGCCGCCTCGTGCAACAACACTTCCAGGGCCTCGGCCTGGGCGCGCAGCTTCGGCGTCTCGGCTTGCCAGTAGTCGATCTTCTTCAGCGGCGGCTGAATCAGCAGCCACCACAGCAACAGCCCCAGCACGCCCAGGGCGGTGGCACTCAACAGGCGCTTTTCCCTTGGCGCCAGAGTGTTCCAATGGCCCTGAACCTGGATATGGACCTGGGTCCGCAGGCGCGACCAACGCGCCTGATACTGCGCCAGCATGGCCTTATTCATCTTCAGCTCCCGGGGGGTTGTCGGCGACGTTGGCCGGCTCGTCTGCGGCCGGGCTCAGGGTCCAGCCATTGCCCTCGGCCCGGACGCTGTAGCCGGCCTGGGTCAAGGCGCCCTGCCAGGCGCTGTCGGCGCTCTTGGGCGTGTCCGGCAGCAGCTCCAGCTGCAAGCGCTCCTCGGCGAAACTCAGGCTCTGCACGCTGCCCACCATAAAGGGCATGGCGCTGCCGGCCTGTTGCAACAGGCGGGTGAACACCTGGGTCGGGTCCGCCGCCCCGCTCTGCTGCGCCGCCAGTTGCTGACGGGCCTGCTGCAAGGGATTGAGCACCACCGGCAACTGCGGGAACACCTGCTTGACCCGCTGACTCATCTGCGCCTTGAGCTGCTGGCCCTGTTCGGCCTCACGGGCGGCATACAGGTTCAGCCCCACGATCCAGATCAGCACGGCCAGGGCGCAGCAACCCAGGGCTCGGCCCCAGCCTTGGACCTTCACGCCCCCCGCCACCGCGCCGGCGTGCAAGCCCCATCCCGGCAGCGGACCGCTCCAGCGTTGCTCGGTCGGCAGCGGCTGGCAGGCCGGCGGTGCGGCATCGCCGATCCAGCCCACCTCGCAGCCCGAGGCCCGCAACTGCTCCAGGGTTTCTTCCACCAGCGGCTGCACGCTGCCCTGCCCGCTGCTCTGGCGCAGCAGTAGCTGGCCATCGAGCAGGCACAGGTTGGCTTGCCCCGGCGGCGGCACCGGCAAGGCATAAGGCGCCGGGTACAGCCCCTGAAGCTTCAGGCCGGCCTGTGCCAACAGACGCCCCAGGGCCTGCAGTGCGCTCTTGGGCAACCAGCTCAGGGCCACCTGCCCCTGGGCATCCCGGGCGCCATGGGCCACGTGCATCTGCTCACTGGGGCCGAGGATCAGCGCCTGGGCGGCGCAGTCCACCGCAGCCTTGATCCGCGCCGCCGGCAACTGGGGCAACTCGATATGGGTCAGCAGGCTGTCCAACGGATGCAGGAAGCACTCCACCGGCACCGGTTTGCCACCCTGGGCCAGTTGCCCCAGGGGACAGCGGCCGATCTCCCCGCCCCGTCCACTGCGATCGAGCCGGGCGAAGTCCACCGGGCTGGCCAATGGCGCTTCAGCCGCAATCAGCTCGGCCAGGGGCGGCAAGGCGATGCGCAAGCGGCTCATGCCCCCACCCGCGACCAGATCACCTGGGGCATGCGGTCCTCGGGACGGTGCAACAGGGCCTCCAGGCTGACCCGGCGCTGATCGCGGCGCGCCTGGCCCTGGAGCAGGAACCATTCGCTGGTGATGCCGACCTTGATCTGCTCTACCGCAAGATGGGGCATGCGCAGACGGTTGAGAAAGTCGCCACGATTGATGAACCAGTGCCCGGCATCGCGTTCCGCCACCAGGGCCTTGGCCCGGGACAGTGGCAACCCCGGCACCGCCGCCGTCAGGACCTCGGCACTGGCGGTATTGCCGTTGATCCAGGTGTTGCCCGGCAGGATGCTGACGTAGGGCTCAAGACGAGCCAACCGGACCTCGTCCAGACCCTGGATGCCCCGCAGGTCATCCAGGCTGCGCAGCATCGGCTGACGGGGCGGCAAGGTCTGGGGCGCCGCGCCCGGGGACGTCAGGCGACCGCTGTTGAAGCTGCCCGGGTGGCTGGCGGCGGGCAGTGTGCTGCCCAAGCGCTGGGGATAGGAAGCGATCACCCGCTGGCTGATGCGTCGGCTCAGGGCGCTGTCGATGCCGATCAGCTGACACAGCTGTTCGAAGGCCTGCAACTGCACCGGGTCCACTTGCTGGTTGAACACCAGATTGCGCAGGTTGAACTTGCCTTGCAGGTCTTGCAGGCGCCCCTGGAACCCCGCGTTGAAGCCGCCCAGGGCCTGATCGCCGATGGGTCGTGCCCAGGCCTGGTCGAGTCGGGTCAGGACGTCGCGCTGGCGGGCGTCCCAGAGCAATTGCCGGCTGTATTCCAGACCGCCCTGCAGCACCCCGATCCCCACCACCCGCGCCTGCTCGGCTTCCACGGTGCGGGTCAAGGTGCTTTGCCGGGAGAGCATGGCGGCGGCAATCACCGCCACCACCGCGGCGATCAGCAAGGCGCTGATAATGGCCATGCCACGCTGCTTCGCCGCATTGGGCGAATGGCTGTTCATGGCCGGCCTTACAGCTGCCAGGAGCCGATATCGGCATTTACGCCGTCGCCATCGGGCTGGCCGTCGGCACCGAGGGAGAACACATCCACCTCACCATTGGCCCCCGGGTTGAGGTAGTGATAGGGACGGCCCCAGGGATCGTTGGGCAGCCGTTCCAGGTAGGAACGCCAGTTGCTGTCCTTGGCATTGGCCGGACGCTCCACCAGCACCTTGAGGCCCTGGTTCATGTTCGGGTAGCTGCCGTGGTCGAGGCGATACAGCTTCAAGGCTTGCATCAGGCCGGCGATATCCTGCTTGGCCGCCGTGGCCCGGGCCTGATCGGGACGGTCCAGGACCTTGGGCACCACCATCACCGCAAGAATCCCGAGGATGACCACCACCACCATGATCTCGATCAGGGTGAAGCCACGCTGGCTTCGGGGTGGAGCGGTTGAGGTGACAGGCGCGATATCCATCTCGACATTCCTTGGCTTGAGTTCGATTCGTCGCGCAGTGTTGCAAGAAGATATGTCAGTGGTATTGAAAAACCTCGGGAGTTTCAGTCGCCATTCGGTCAAGCCCGCAGGCTAGTCTGCGAGACTGTTTCCCAGTCTCGAGGGGCCCATGCGAGCCGTGTCCAAACAAGCCGGATTTACCCTGATCGAGGTGCTGGTGGCCCTGGCCATCATTGCCGTGGCGATGGCCGCGGCGGTGCGCGTGGCCGGGCTGATGACCCAGAGCAACGGCCTGCTGCGGGACAAGTCTCTGGCCTTGCTGGCGGCGCAGAGCCGGATCGCCGAGTTGCGCCTGGAAGGTCGCTTGCCCAGCGGATTGAAGAGCGTCGATTGCGACCAGGGGCGCCTGAAGCTGCGCTGCGAACAGGCGATTGGCGCCGCAGCCGCGCCCGGGCTGCTAAGGGTCAGTGTCCAGGTGCGTGACCGCAGCCGCGAAGCGCCGCCCCTGGCCCGCCTGGAAACCCTGGTCAGCCGGCCCCAGGCACCGCGCCAATGAGGCTCAGCGTGTCAGCCGTGGCAGCAGCGGCGAGTCCGGCAGCTTGCTGACCTTGACCCGCGACTGTTCGCCGCCGCGCTCGATCAGCACGCCGTCGGCCTCGACGGCTGCCAGGCGCACCCCCTGGGTCAGTTGCTCGCCGGCCAGGAAGCTGCGCGGTGGACCGTCGTTCAGGCTCAGGATCGCCACCGCACCCCGGGCGCCGGCCATGACCCCGGACACCTTGATCTCCACCTGCACTGGCTGGTTGGCAAACCACTGCAAGGCCGGGTTGTCGGAACGCGCGGCGAGCACCTGGGGCGCCACCGCCGGGGGCTGGGACTGCGCCGGGGTCAGCAGCAGCGACGACCAGGTGGCGACACCGGCCAGGGCCGCCAGCAGCGCCGCGTATTGCAGCAGCCGGGGGGCGTCAAGGCGCGACGGAAATGACATGGCACGTAGCATCGGCGGGACCTCCTGTTTGTCCGTTGCCACAGCCTACAGCTCAATTCTCACGGTTTTATTTCACTGCACGATCATCTGCGTCGGACGGGCCCGTCCCGTCGCCAAGGAGCACAAGGTGCGACACACAGGCAAGCAACAGGGCTTCACCCTGATCGAACTGATGGTGGTGCTGGTGATCATCGGCATCGCCAGCGCCGCCGTGGGCTTGAGCATCAGGCCCGATCCGCTGCAGACCCTGCGCAAGGACGCCGAGGGCCTGGCCCAGTTGCTGCAAGTGGCCCAGGCCGAAGCCCGGGCCGATGGCCGGCCGATCACCTGGCGGGCCACGGCCAAGGGCTATACCTTCAGCCGCCGCGAGGACGAGGGCAGCGGCATCGACGACTTTCGCCACGACCGACAACTGCGGCCACGACAGTGGCAAAGCCCGGCGCTGCAGGTGCATATCGAGCCCAGGCAGCGCCTGGTATTGAACGCCGAATGGATCAACCCGCCGTTGCAGGTGGTGTTGTCCGACGGCCAGAACAGCTTGCGGGTAGAACGCAGCGCTAGCGGCCAGTTGCGGGTGGTGGGCCAGCCATGAAGCCTAGGGTCTGTTCCCGTTTGGTGACGAGCCGCGTTGCTGGGCCAAACGGTGCGAGGCAAGGCGCGGGATGCCGCCAATGGTGGTTCCCTTGGCAAATCCCGCAACGCAGCCTCGCGCCGTTTGGCACGCAACCCGAAGGGACGGGGCCCACTTGGCACAGGGCGGCGTTGCTCGGAGCTTATTTGGAACAACCAAACCGCGCTCCTCGCGCCTTGCCCTGTGCCAAGTGGGCACCCGTCGCGGCCTGTCACCAAACGGGAACAGACCCTACACAAAGCGGCTTTACCCTGATCGAGGTGATGGTGGCGATCATGCTCATGGCGCTGGTCAGCCTGATTGCCTGGCGCGGCCTGGACAGCGTCACCCGGGCCGACGGCCATCTGCGGGCCAGCACCGAGCAGACCGAGGAACTGCTGCGCAGCCTCAATCAGCTGGAGCGCGACGTAGCCTTGCGGGCCGCTTCCCAGTTACGCGAACCGAACCTGGGAGAGAGCGACGAGGCCGAACCCGGCAGTCCCGTCCCGCTGAGTGTGCGCAGTTCCGACAGTAAGGGCTTTCGTCTGGAAGTGATCCGCAGCGCCCCCGCCCCGGGGGTCGGCTTGCAACGCGTGCGCTGGTGGCTCAAGGGCGACACCCTGTACCGCGCCGAAGCCGAGGCGCGGGACCGCTACCCCTTGCCGGCGCCCAAGAACGGAGTGGCCGTGCTCGGCCGGGTCAGCGACCTGCAGGTACGGGTCTGGAACCCTGACAAAGGCTGGCGTCAACTCAGTGGCAATCGCCAGGACAATCCCCCGGGCCTGGAGATCCGCCTGGTGCGACAAACGCCCCAGGGCGAAGAGCGCTACCGCCAAGTGCTGGCGCCGTTGGAATAACCCGCCAGCGCACACTCTGTAGGAGCCGGCTTGCCGGCGAACCGCACAGCGGCCAAGCCCTGAAGATTTCGCAAATGGAGGGGTGACCGCGTCGGCCTCTTCGCTGGCAAGCCAGCTCCTACCGACACCCACACCCTTGTAGGAGCCGGCTTGCCGGCGAACCGCACAGCGGCCAGGCCCTGAAGATTTCGCAAATGGAGGGGTGATCGCGTCGGCCTCTTCGCTGGCAAGCCAGCTCCTACGAGCACGCGTCCTTCTTGCAGCGGCCAGGCGGTCCGGGAGCCGTTGTGTCAGCTCAGCAACACGACGCCACCGGGCAGTTCGGTGCATTTGGCGCCATAGGCGTCACGGATCAGCAAGGCCACGCCAGCCAGCTGGTTGAGGTTGAAACGCGCCTGGACCTTGCGCTTGCCCAGTTCGGCATTGAGCAACACCAGCATTCCCGGGCGGTAGCGGTTGATCTCGCTGATCACGGTGTTGAGGCTGGCGTTGTCGAACACCAGCACCTGTTCGCGCCAGGCGATCACGCTGCGGGGGTCCACGGCGATCGGTTCGCCCACCGCCCTGGCGTCGTAGGTCAGTTGCCGGCCGCTGTCCAGGCGAATGCTGCGCCCCGCCACTGCCACTTGCAGGCTGCCTTCGATGCAGGTCACGCACACCTGATGATCGGTGTTGCGCAAATTGAAGCGCGCCTGGCGCGCACTCAGCCAGCCATCACCGGCCTGGACCGTGAGCGGCTGGGTGCTGTGGCTGAAGACTTCCACCTCGCCCTCCAGCAGCTCGATGCCCTGCTCGCCCGCGCCCGGGTCGCGGCGGCTGATGCGGGTCTGGGTGTTGAGCTCCAGGCTCACGCCCTCGGCCAGGTCCACCCGCCGCTGCTCACCGACGTCGGTGGCGAAATCCGCGGTCAGCCCGGCAAAGCCGCCCGGGACAGTGAACCGCACCATGAACAGCGCCGCCGAGGCCGCAATCGCCCCACCCAGAAACGCCCGACGCCCCAAGTGCCGGGGCCGGGCCTGTTGCTCCAGCTGCTGGGCTGCCGGTTGCAGGCAGTGCCACAGGGCCTTGGTGTGCTCGAAGGCGGCCGCGTGCTGCGGGCTTTGCGCGCACCACTGGCGCAGCGCCCGGGCGTCGGCCACGGTGGCCCGACCCGAAGTCAGGAGGACCAGCCAGTCCCGGGCTTCCCTCAGCAGTTGCGGGTCCGCCGAGGCCTGGGGGGTGCAGATGCTAAAAATGTTCAAGCGCGCAGGTACTCACGGATTGATCAGGGACTCATTGTCTAGGACAGTTTTCCGGCCCCGGGACCGAACCGCTGAATGACTTTTCTTTCAAGGCGCAAGGCGCAATGGCCCAGGGCAGCCTTGATTTCCTTCTCCACCATCCGTGTGGAAATGCCGAAACGCTGGGAAATTTCCAGGTGCGGCGCCTCTTCCAGGCGCGCGGCGATAAAGATCTTGCGCCGCCGCGCCGGCAGTTCGTAGAGGGCCTTGAGCAGGGTCTGGATTTCTTTCTGGCCGCCCACCACCCGCGACGGGTCCTGGGTGTCATCGGCGATGTGCAGCAGTTCCTCGACCTCATCGCCGGTCAGCAGCCGGGCGTCGGACTGACGGCGGTCGGCGGCAATGTTCAGGGCCATGCGATAGAGGTAGGCATTGGGTTGCAGCAGGTTGGGCGGCTCTTCCATACGGTCGACCCGCAGGTAGGTTTCATGCAGGACGTCGTTGGCCAGGTCCTCGGAGCCCAGGCGCCTGCGCAAGCGCACCCGAAAGTCCTCGTAGGACGTCAGGAACAGCCTGACCATCGCACTCTGTCCGGTATTTTTCATACCCCGGAAGCTCCTTCCCATTCCCTGCAGTCCATGCGTTTCCCTGTTGTGTCCGGTATCAAGAGTAAGGTCAGCGGCTGACGCAGCGAGCTGGGTGCCTGGCGCTGAACCCGGGTATCCGCCAGGCGCTGCACCAAGGCTTCATCGCGCTGCAGATCGCCGGTGGAGCTCACCAGGCGGCTGTGCTGCACCCTGCCATCAGTGCCGATCCACAGTTGCAACAAGGCGCGAAAGCGGCCCGGACGGGTCAGCGCCGAACCACACAGACTGTGCTCCACCGCCTGTTGCACGGCACTGGCATAACTGCTGTTGAGCCGCGCCGCCCGGCTGCTTCCCGCACCCTGCAACGGCGTGGCTGGCGTCGCCTCCGGTACCTGCAGGGTGAAGGCATCGCTGCGGGCATAACGGGCCATCAGGCCACTGCCTGCCAGCAGGCGACTCAAGCCCTCCCGAGCGCTGTAACGGCCCTTGATCCCCACCGACCGCCGCCCCCGGGTCAACTCCCGATCCACCAGCACCGCCATCCCTGTGGCGCGGCTGAACAGTTCCAGGGCATCCACCAGGTTCTGCGCCGGAATCTCCAGCGCCAGCAAGGTCTGGGAATCCACCCGGGGCGGTCCCTCGGCAGCGGGCTGGCCCCAGCCCTGCGGCATCGGCGCCAGCAGCACAAACCCCAGCACACAGGTCGCCAAGCCCCCGTGCAATGAAGTCCATCGCCCGACCTGCGCGCTGCGTCGCTGCACTGCAGTCCAACCCCTAAAAGCGTCATCCTGAGGCCAGTTTATGAATCTGGTGTTACGGCCACGGCAAAAAAACCATCACTTTTCCAGTCATCGGTTTGCACTACACTCGGCCGGCATCGAGGCCCGCTTTCCCGGGCCTGCCAGGAGGCCAGGATGAATCGTTCAAGCCAATACGCCGCCACCTTGTTGCTGCTGTGCGCCCTGCCCTGGACGCTGCAGGCCGAGGAGGCCCGCGAGGGTTGCGTGGAAGTCAGCGTCGGCGGCTACAAGGCCCCCGACTACAACTGCCTGAGCAAACAGATGGGCAACGACCCGGACGCCGTCAAGGCGGCCCAGGCCAATCAGCAGGCCATGGAGGACCCGGTGCACAAGCGCCCGCCGAACCAGGTCGGGCTCTCGACACCGGCCGCCACCGGTGTGCGCATGGGTAATACCTTCGGCACTTCGGTCAAGCCGCAACGGCCCTGAGGGGCAGTTCCTCCGGCCTCAAGCCGCCACTACCGGGACTGCGCCCGTACACCGGCCGTTAACCTCGACCGCGCTAGATTGCTGCACCTCAAAAACCGGTGCCAGCAACCTGCCACGCCGCCATTCGTGCATGGCGTTCGATTACTGGCCACCGTATCGTCAGTATTTTTGTGTGTGTTCAGAGCATGGAAAGCGTTCAAAGACAAATCTGGCAACGGCCCGGCCTGAGTATTTTCCTGGTGGCCCTCGTGCTGTTCATGGGCCTGCAGTACAAACCGGCCGTCCTCAACTACACCACGCGCTTCGTCGACTTCGCCGACTACATGCTGCAGCACGGCATGACGCTGTTCCCCATCGCCGACGATCTGCAGCCCTATCCCGACTACACCGTTGTCAACACGGTGCTGGTCTACCTGGCATCGCTGCCCTTCGGCCAACTGTCCGTGTTGTCGATGGGCCTACCCCTGTGCATTGCCGCGTCGCTGATGCTGGTGTTCATCTACAAGCTGGGGGCCCTGCATGAGCGCAAATGGGGCGTCTGCGGCGTGCTCTTTGCCCTGTTCACCTGGGCCTTCGTGGATAGCGTCAACTCCCTGGCCCTGGACATCTATCCGGCCCTGATCACCGCGGGCTGCTTCTACCTGGCCTACACCGCCAATCTCAAGCAACAGCAAGGGCGCCTGGCGCTGGTGTTCCTCGGGCTGATCCTGGGCTTTGCCCTGCGCGGGCCCATTGGCATGATCGGCCCGGCGCTGGTAGTCGGCAGCTATTACCTGCTGAGCCGGCAGTGGCGGACCCTGGTCGGGTTCTCGCTGCTGAGCGGCCTGCTGTTCGTCGCCGGGGTCGCCCTGCTGGCCTGGGCCGCCCAGGTGCAGGGCGGTGACGCCTTCATGCAGGAAGTGCTGGAGATGCAGGGCCTGGGGCGGATCGCCAGCAATCACTCGCCACGCTATTACTTCTACTTCAGCGTCGGGCTGATCACCTACAGCTTCACCGCGTTCTACGCCCTGTGCGTCATGGTCAGAAGTGCCAGGCAGGGGTTCAGCGCGCCGCCGCCGTCGGCACCGCGCCTGCTGCTGTACCTGGGCGCCTGGTTCTTGGTGTTGATCCTGTTCTTCAGCATTCCCAACTCGAAGAAAGCGCGTTACATCGTGTCCATCACCCCGGCCATTTCCCTGCTGGCGGCCTATATGTTCGTCGACCCCAACGGCCTGTTCAGCGCCACCCGCAAACGCCTGCTGCGCCTGTGCCTGAACCTGCCGGCCAGCGGCGCGGCCCTGGCGCTGCTGGTGCTGGGCTACAACGCGTTTGCCGCCCGGCCCTTGCAGCCCAACTTCGCCGGTGTGTTCGCAAGCTTTGCCCTGCTCAGCGGCGTGCGCTACTGGATCGGCCGGCAATACGCCGAACACCGGCACTACGAGGTGATCGTCCTGGCGTTCGGTGTGGCGGCGTTTCTCTTGCTCGATGGGTTCTTCTTCAACGCCATTACCTATCACCTGGAACTGGCCAACGAACCAACGCCCAAATTCCTGCCTTACTGGTTCTGGTAAGCCCAGGGCAGTGGGCGGCGCAGCGCGCGTGCAAGATTTGGTTACACTCCCGGGGGCCACCGGCCATGAAACCGAACTGGCACAGTGCTGTCACATCGCAATCGGTAACGGCAGCGGTCGTCCGGCGGCGCCCGGCCCAGGTGGCGGGCGCCACGCATCGCACGCCTGATTGACTGCCCCAGGTTACCGGCCTGGGCCTGCCGCCCATGCGCCAGGCCAAACTCCATCACGGCTGAAAGAGCGAACCATGAAGCAAAACATCCTCCTCGTATCCGTCTGTGCCGCCCTGCTCCAGGCCTGCACCCCGGCCTCCACCTCCCCTGAAGGATCCTCTTCCATGCCCGCCAGCACTGCCTCCGTCAGCGCCCAGCCAGCACTGGCTGCCTACTACTGGCAACTGGTCTCGGCCAGCGACGCGGCGGGCAAACCCGTTGCCGCCCTGGACAAGGGCATCGAGCGCCAACTGCGCCTGACCTTCGCCGG
>NZ_MOAK01000050.1:22903-24703 GCF_003732485.1 Pseudomonas protegens | reverse complement strand
GGGCTGCAACCGCCAGTTCGGCGGCTTCCAGTATGAAAACGGCGTGCTCAAGGTGCAGCCCCTGGCCTCGACCATGATGGCCTGCGACCCAAGCCTGATGACCCTGGACGCCGAAGTCGGCCGCCTGCTCAAGGGCGACCTGCGCACCACCTTCGGCGGCGACGAATCGACGCCGACCCTGCAACTGACCACCCAGGACGGCACCCAGCTCAAGTTCGAAGGCCAGCCCACCCCCGAGACCCGCTACGGCAGCCAGGGCCAGACCCGCTTCCTCGAAGTGGCCGCCCAGACCGTCAAGTGCAGCCACCCGCTGATCCCCGACTTCCAGTGCCTGCAAGTGCGTGAGCGCCGCTACGATGCCGCCGGCCTGCAACTGCCGACCCAGGACAACTGGCATCCGCTGTACCAGTCCATCGAGGGTTACGAGCATCAGGACGGCGTGCGCAACGTGCTGCGGGTCAAGCAATACGAATGGAAGAACCCACCTGCCGACGCCCCGTCCACGGTCTACGTGCTGGACATGGTGGTCGAGCAGGACGCCTCGGCCAAGGCCGGCTAAGCGCCACCCAGCCCCCGCTTGCCGACACAATCGGCAGGCTATAAAAAAGCCCCGTATCGCACGATACGGGGCTTTTTTGGTTCAGGGCGGGGTCAGGCCGTTACAGCACCGACTGACCGCTCATGGCCAGGTCCAGCAGTTCCCGGTTGGCCACGGCATACATGGCGTAGTCAGTGCCGCTGGCGGCACGGATTTCCACCATCATGGCGCGCCAGCGATCGGCCATGCTCGCGTTCTGCTCCAGCCACAGGGCCACGCGGGCTTCCATGTCGTCCGGCGCATCGGCCATCTGCAGCACCTTGATGGTGATCGCCCGTTGCTGCCAGTCCACGTCATCGCGGAAGGCTTCACGGGCCTGGGCCTGCCAGTTGTTGCCCACCGGCAGATCGCTGATCTGCTGCAGGTACCACGGCAGGTCCAGGGCGCTGCCCACGGCGAAGTAGGCCTTGGCCACATCGGCCGCGCTCTGACCGGTGACGTCAGCGGCTTCGATGATCGGCAGCAGGGTGTACAGGTGGGTGGTGCCTGCCACCATGCGCGCCAGCAACTCCGGCACACCGGCTTCGACATAGGCCTGGTAACGGTTCTGCCAGCCTTCGCGGGTCGGGCCTTCCAGCAGCTCGTCAAGCTTGAGGCCCAGCGCCGCCAGGTGCGGACCGAAGTGCGCGACGTCGCGCGCGGCATCCTGCTCGTTGCGCCGGCTGCGCAGGAACCAGCGGGTCGCCCGGCGGCCCAGACGCATCAGTTCGTCCATCAGCTCCAGTTGCACCTGAGCCGAGACCTGGTGATCCAGGGCTTCGATCTGACGGAACCAGTGCGGCAGGTGGAAGATGTCCCGCACGATCACGTAGGCACCGGCGACGTTCGCCGGGCTCATGCCGGTGGACTCCTTCAGGCGCTGCACGAAGGTGATGCCCATGTGGTTGACCAGGTCGTTGGCGATCTGGGTGCTGACGATCTCGCGCTTCAGGCGGTGGCGACGCATGGCTTCGGAGAACTTGGCCACCAGGCTTGGCGGGAACGCGGTCTCCATGTCACGGGTCAGGTAATCGTCATCCGGCACCAGGGACTTGAGCAGGGCTTCCTTGAGGTCGATCTTGCTGTAGGAAATCAGCACCGACAGCTCTGGACGGGTCAGGCCCTTGCCGGTCGCGGCGCGCTCGGTGAGCTGCTCCTCGGTCGGCAGGTACTCGATGGCGCGGTCCAGCTTGCCACGGCCTTCCAGGTCGCTCATCAGGCGC
>NZ_MOAK01000050.1:17993-22846 GCF_003732485.1 Pseudomonas protegens | reverse complement strand
CTGCTTGTAGTTGTTGCCCAACACCAGGCCGCCGACTTCGTCGGTCATGCTGGCCAGCAGCTGGTTGCGCTGCTTGTCGGTCATGTCGCCGGCCTGCACCACTTCGTTGAGCAGGATCTTGATGTTCACTTCGTGGTCGGAGCAGTCCACGCCACCGGCGTTGTCGATGAAGTCGGTGTTGGAACCGCCGCCATTGAGGCCGAACTCCACACGACCCAGTTGAGTCATGCCCAGGTTGCCGCCCTCGCCCACCACCTTGCAGCGCAGCTCGTTGCCGTTGACCCGCAGAGCGTCGTTGGCCTTGTCGCCGACGTCGGCGTGGCTCTCGGTGCTGGCCTTGACGTAGGTGCCGATACCGCCGTTCCACAACAGGTCCACCGGCGCCTTGAGCAAGGCGTTGAGCAGCTCGGTCGGGGTCAGCTTGTCGGCCTGGATGTCGAAGCGTTCTTTCATCTGCGGCGAGATGGCGATGCTCTTCGCGCTACGCGAGAAGATGCCGCCGCCTTCGGACATGATGCTGGTGTCGTAGTCGGTCCAGGCCGAACGCGGCAGCTCGAACATGCGCTGGCGCTCGACGAAGCTGGTGGCCGGGTTCGGGTTCGGATCGATGAAGATGTGCAGGTGGTTGAACGCGGCCACCAGTTGCAGCTTGTCGGACATCAACAGGCCGTTGCCGAACACGTCGCCGGCCATGTCGCCGACGCCGACCACGGTGATGCTGTCTTCCTGGACATTGATGCCGCGCTCGCGGAAGTGGCGCTGTACGCCAACCCACGCGCCCTTGGCGGTGATACCCATTTTCTTGTGGTCGTAACCGGCGGAACCGCCGGAGGCGAAGGCGTCACCCAGCCAGAAGCCGTAGTCGATGGCGATGCCGTTGGCGATGTCGGAGAAGGTTGCGGTGCCTTTGTCGGCCGCGACCACCAGGTACGGGTCATCGTTGTCGTGACGCACCACGTTGGCCGGTGGCACCAGGGCGCCGTCTTTCAGGTTGTCGGTGATGTCCAGCAGGCCGGAGATGAAGATGCGGTAGCAGGCGATGCCCTCGGCCGCGATCTCGTCCCGGCTGCCGCCCAGTGGCAGGCGACGGGGCAGGAAGCCGCCCTTGGCGCCCACCGGCACGATCACCGAGTTCTTCACTTGCTGGGCTTTTACCAGGCCCAGGACTTCGGTACGGAAGTCTTCTTCACGGTCGGACCAGCGCAGGCCGCCGCGGGCAACGTTGCCGAAGCGCAGGTGCACGCCTTCCACCCGTGGCGAGTAGACGAAGATCTCGAACTTGGGCACCGGTTTCGGCAGCTCTGGGATCGCGTGCGGGTTGAACTTGAAGCTGAAGTACGACTTGTTCTGGCCGTTGGCGTCGGTCTGGTAGAAGTTGGTCCGCAGGGTGGCCTTGATCAGGTCCAGGTAGCGACGCAGGATGCGGTCTTCGTTGAGCACCTGAACGTCGTCCAGGGCGGTGAGGATCGCCTGCTCCAGACGCTGCTGCTTGTCTTCCAGGTCGTCGCTGGTGAGCTTGCGCGCCAGGTAGAAACGGGTCTTGAACAACCGAGTCAACTCGCGGGCGATGTCGGTGTGGTTGTTCAGGGTGCTGGCGATGTAACCCAGGTCGAAGCCCAGGCGGATCTGCTTCAGGTAGCGGGCGTAGGCACGCAGCAGCGCCACGTCGCGCCATGGCAGGCCGGCGGTCAGCACCAGGCGGTTGAAGGCATCGTTCTCGGCATCGCCACGGACGATGTGGACGAAGGCGTCCTGCAGCGTGTCGTTGAGCTGCTGGATGTCCAGGTCCAGGCCTTCGGCGGCGGTGAAGGCGAAGTCGTGGATCCAGTACTCGCGGCCGTTGTTGTGACGCAGGCGGTACGGGAACTCACCCAGTACCCGCAGGCCGAGGTTTTCCAGGATCGGCAGCACGTCGGACAGCGCCAGCGGGGTGTCGGCGTGGTACAGCTTGCAATGCAGCTCGCGCTGGCCGGAGACCTGGCCCAGGGGCTGGTAGAAGCTCATCACCAGCGGGTTGGCTTCGGTGAGGCTCAGCAGGTGCTGCATGTCCACCACGGCCGAGTGCGCGGCAAAGCGCTCGCGGTAGCCGGCCGGGAAGCCTTTGGGGAAGTCCGCCAGCACATTGGTGCCGTGGGCTTCGCCGAAGCTTTCCACTACCAGGCTGGCGTAGTCGTCCTGCCAGCTGCGGCAGGCCTGCACCACTTCTTTTTCCAGCAGCAGCGGGTCGATGTCGATGCGCTGCTTCGGGTCCACCCGCAGGATCAACTGCACGCGGGCCAGCACCGACTCGGAGAAGAAGGTCCAGAACTCACAGTCAGTGGCTTGCAGGCGATCCATCAGCACTTGCTGGATCTTCTGCCGCACTTCGGTGGAATAGATGTCGCGCGGCACGTAGGCCAGGCAGTAGCAGAAGCGACCGTACGGGTCCTTGCGCAGGAACACGCGGATCTTGTTGCGTTCCTGGATCTGCACGATGGACATCACGGTGCTGAACAGCTCGTCCACCGGGGTCTGGAACAGATCGTCCCGGGGCAGCACTTCCAGGACCTGGGCCAGTTCCTTGCCCAGGTGCGCCTTGGCCTGGAAGCCCGAGCGCTGCTCGATGACTTCGACCTTGCGGCGGATGTAAGGGATCACTCGCACGCTTTCGCCGTACACCGAGGAGGTGTAGAGGCCCATGAAGCGGCATTCCTTGATGACCTTGCCGTCGGCATCGATCTGACGGATCGAGACGAAGTCCGGGTAGGCCGGACGGTGCACGCGGCTCGGGTGCGCCGCCTTGGCGAACGACAGCGGCGTCGGTTCGCGCAGGTAGTTGACGGCGTAGTCTTCGATGCGCAGGTCATCGCTGGTGAGGCCGGCGCGCAGCAGCTTGGCCAGACCGAGGAAGGAGCTCGGGTCATATTCGATATGCCCGCCATCCTGATCGGCGCCGACCACGAACTCTTCGTAGCCGAGGAAGGTGAAGTGGTTGCCCACCAGCCATTCGAGGAAGCTCTTGATCTCGGTCCTTTCATCGGCAGCGATGGCGAACTGGCTGTTGTCGATGCTTTCGATCAGTTCCTGGACCTTGGCCTTCATCGGCTCGAAGTCGGCCACGGCGACCCGCACTTCACCCAGTACCTGCTCCAGCTCCTTGCCCAGCACGCTGAGTTCGGCGGCGTTGGCGCAGCGGTCGATCTCCAGGTACATCAGCGACTCTTGCTGCACGCCTTCGCCCTGGGTGCCCTTGGGCAGGATTTCCAGCAGCTCGCCCTTGCTGCCGCGACGTACGCTGAGCACGGTGGTCTGCAAGGTGTGGATGCTGTAGCCGCGACGGTTGAGCTCGGTGCGGACCGAGTCCACCAAAAACGGCAGGTCATGGTGCAGGACTTCCACCGCGGTGTGGGTCGACTGCCAGCCATGACGTTCGTAATCGGGGTTGTAGACGCGCACTTGCGGTTGCGCGTGATCGAAGCGCTCAAGCAGGCGCCAGGCAGAAAGGGTGCAGCCCGCCAGGTCGGACATGCGACGCTGGGTGAGTTCGTCCAGGGAAATGATGCCGAAGAATTGTTCAGCGAACAGCGCCACTTGTGGCAGTGCCTGTTCACTGATGTGCTGCGCCAGTGCCGCTTGCAGTTGGTGCTGGAAGTCGGCCTTGCTGGCTGCGGTGAAGAACGCCATCTGTGGTACTCCGCTTGGGCTTGTTATTGATGGTAGCGTCGCGTGCAAACCCCTTGCGGGGCGGTGGTGCATCCTGCTCCTGGTCTCGGGCAGAGGTTGCAGGATGCCAGGTGGGTGAAGCTGGACGAGACGCGCAGGTCACATTCACCTTCCCGGGATGGGCATCTGCAAAAACGACTGGCGCTTTCAGACCGCGCAATGCCTTTACAGGTGACCATCGCAAATCAGACGCAACCTATTGCACTAAGAACAAATTGTCCGCTGCGCAGCTTAACGAGTGCGATGTGACAGCTGCTTGCGATGCTGCGACATATTCGGTCAACGGCACGCAACCGGCGGAAGGTGCCCTGAACAACACTAGCAGCCAGCACAGAAAAACCAGGGTTTTCTCCCGGTTTCACGGTACTTGCGTACCAGAAGTGACTCTGCAGGCGGTTTGCGTTCACGACCTGTTCTCTGACAGACAGGCCAGCAGAAATTCCATCGGGCTGGCAGAATTGCTTCTTTTTGCACCGTCCGGCCGCTGCCGGCCCCAGCCCCAGGAATGCGCCATGCACATGACCACTGCCCACCTGATCGCCAACCCTTGCGACGACGAAGAAGACAACATGGCCATGCTCTGCTGCCACAGCAGCCAGGGCGAGATGTTCCTGATGAGCCGCTACCCGGACGAGGACGAACTGGAAATCACCCTCGACGGCGAGCCCTCGACCCTCGATGGCGTCAAGGTCACCCTCAGCCCCACCACCCTGCTGATCGAGATTGCCGCGGCCGACGCCGACGCCCTGAACGGTTCCGAGCACCTGGAAATCCGCCACAACACCGCCGCCTCGGACCTGGCCGAAGTGGAAGCGACCCTGCAGAACATCCTCAAGGGCACCGGCACCTACATCAGCCAGTTGTCCTGACCCGCCGCCCTTCCCGGTAGGAGCTGGCTTGCCAGCGAAGGCGTCTTCGGCCCCGCCGCAAACCTTGCCGGCCCCTTCGCCGGCAAGCCGGCTCCTACCAGAACCCCAGCACCGCGCCCGAGCGTAGGAGCTGGCTTGCCAGCGAAGGCGTCTTCGGCCCCGCCGCAAACCCTGCCGGCCCCTTCGCCGGCAAGCCGGCTCCTACCAGAACCCCAACACTGCGCCCGAGCGTAGGAGCTGGCTTGCCAGCGAAGGCGTCTTCGGTCCCGCCGCAAACCTTGT
>NZ_MOAK01000050.1:15237-17894 GCF_003732485.1 Pseudomonas protegens | reverse complement strand
TCCTACCGGGGGGGGGGCGGCGCGTGGGGCTGAATAAAACACGGATTTTTTTCGACTAATTGGCTAAATCAGGTTTTCCCCGTTAGTCGCCGACCCCCGCTATGGATTAAAGTATCGCCCCCAGCCCCGACGTTATTTCAACGCCCGGGGCGCACCCTCTCCAGGAACAGTCACCGATGGAACATCGTGAAGCGCTTTTGGCGCTGCGAACCTTTCTTTCAACGCAGATTCTCGGCCAGGAAAAACTCATCGAGCGCTTGCTCATCGCCCTGCTCGCCGACGGCCACATGCTGGTCGAGGGCGCTCCAGGACTGGCCAAGACCAAGGCCATCAAAGAGTTGGCCGAAGGCATTGAAGCGCAATTCCATCGGATTCAGTTCACCCCCGACCTGCTGCCCGCCGACATCACCGGCACCGAGATCTATCGCCCGGAAACCGGCAGTTTCGTGTTCCAGCAAGGCCCGATCTTCCACAACCTGGTGCTGGCCGACGAAATCAACCGCGCCCCGGCCAAGGTCCAGTCGGCGCTGTTGGAGGCCATGGCCGAGCGTCAGGTCAGCGTTGGCCGCAGTACCTATGAACTGTCGCCGCTGTTTCTGGTGATGGCGACCCAGAACCCCATCGAGCAGGAAGGCACCTATCCCCTGCCCGAAGCCCAGCTCGACCGCTTCCTGATGCACGTCAAGATCGGTTTCCCGGACGCGGCCGTGGAACGCCGCATTCTCCAGCAGGCCCGCGGCGAAGCGCTGAATGGCGAGACCAAGCCCGAGCGCCGGGTCAGCCAGCAGGCGATCTTCGCCGCGCGCAAGGAAATCCTCGGCCTGTACATGGCCGATGCGGTGGAGGAATACCTGGTGCAACTGGTGATGGCCACCCGCACCCCGGCCAAGTTCGACCCGGAAATGGCCGAGTGGATCGCCTACGGCGCCAGCCCTCGCGGCTCCATTGCCCTGGACCGCTGCGCCCGGGCCCACGCCTGGCTCGCCGGCCGGGATTTCGTCAGCCCGGAAGACATCCAGGCCGTGCTGTTCGACGTGCTGCGTCACCGCATCATTCTGTCCTTCGAGGCTGAAGCGGCAGGCATCGACCAGGACCGTGTGGTACAGCGCATCCTCGACGTCGTTGCCGTCGCCTGACCCTCATGACCCAGTCCGTTGCCGAACCCGGCATTCGCATCACCCTCGGCGAGCTGATCGAGATGCGCCATCGCGTGCGCGAGGTGCAGCTGTTCTCCACTCCCAGCCAGCGCAGCCCGCTGATCGGCCTGCACCACTCCAAGTTGCGCGGACGCGGTGTGGACTTCGATCAGGTGCGGGTCTACCAGGCCGGCGACGACGTGCGCACCATCGACTGGCGGGTCACCGCCCGTACCCAGGAACCCCACACCAAGCTGTTCCACGAGGAGCGCGAACGGCCGATCTTCATCATGGTCGAGCAGAGCCGCCAGCTGTTCTTCGGCTCCGGGCTGATGTTCAAGTCGGTACTCGCGGCCCAGGCCGCGAGCCTGATCGGCTGGGCCGCACTGGGCCACAACGACCGGGTCGGCGGCCTGGTCTACGGCGACGACGAGCACTACGAGATCAAACCGCGACGCAGCAAGCAAAGCCTGTTGCAACTGCTCAACCGCCTGGTGCGGGTCAACCAGTCGCTGCACAGCGACGCCCAGCCCCAGCGTGATGCCCTGGGCACCGCGCTGCTGCGCGGCCGTGAAGTGCTGCGCCCCGGCAGCCTGGTGATCGTGATCTGCGACGAGCGCGCCCTGAGCGACGCCGCCGAGCAGCAACTGAGCCTGCTGTCACGCCATTGCGACCTGCTGCTGATGCCCCTGTCCGATCCCCTGGATCATGCCCTGCCCGCCGCCGGCCTGTTGCGTTTTGCCGAGCGCGGCGCCCAGCTGGAGCTCGACACCCTGAACTACGAGCTGCGCCAGGCCTACCGGGCCCAGAGCGAAGCACGCATCGCCCGCTGGGAGCGTCTGGCGCAAAAACTGCGGGTGCTGCTGATGCCCCTGAGCACCCAGAGCGAGATGGTCGAGCAGTTGCGCGAGTACCTCAATCCGCAGCGTCCGGGAGCCGGCCGATGAGCAGCCTGGAACAACTGCAACCGCTGCTGCCGCCTCCGGAGGTGAGCCTGTGGCCGCCAGCACCGGGCTGGTGGTTGCTGGCGCTGCTGCTGCCGGCGCTCGGGTTCGCTCTCTGGCGCTGGCGTCATCTGTGGCCGCGCAAGGCCGTGCGCACACGCAGCGAACAACCCCTGGACCCGGTGCGCCTGGCGGCCCTGGCAGAACTGGCGCTGTTGCCCAAGCCCTATGACGGTGCCCCGGCGGGAGCCTGGCTGCAGGCCCTCAACGCCCTGCTCAAGCGCCTGTGCCGCAACCACTATCCCTACAGCCAGAGCCACACCCTCAATGGCCGCAAGTGGCTGGCGTTTCTCGACAACCGCTGCCCGGCCGCCGGCCTGACCCGCTGGATGGTGCTGGTGGAAGGCGCCTACAAGCCCGAGTGCAAGCTCGACGACAAAGCCATCGCCGGCCTGACCCAGGCGGTGGACACCTGGATTCGCAAGCATGTTTGAGTTCGCCTGGCCGTGGATCTTTGCCCTGTTGCCGCTGCCCTGGCTGCTGCGCCTGGTGCTGCCGGTGGCCGACAGCGGCGAGC
>NZ_MOAK01000050.1:12499-15220 GCF_003732485.1 Pseudomonas protegens | reverse complement strand
GCGCCTGGTGCTGCCGGTGGCCGACAGCGGCGAGCCGGCGCTGAAGGTGAGTTTCCTCAGTGACCTGGAAGGCCTGTCCAAGCGCCGGGCCCGGGCCCACCTGCCGGCCTGGCGCCAGCAGGCACGGTTCATCCTGCTCTGGGTCCTGCTGCTGTTGGCCGCTGCACGTCCGCAATGGCTGGGGGAACCGCTGCCGGTGGCTGCCAGCGGCCGCGACCTGCTGGTGGCAGTGGACGTCTCCGGTTCCATGGACTTTCCCGACATGCAATGGCAGGACGAAGACGTCAGCCGCCTGAACCTGGTCAAGCACCTGCTGGGGGACTTTCTCGAACACCGTGAAGGCGACCGGGTCGGCCTGATCCTGTTCGGCAGCAAGGCCTACCTGCAGGCGCCCCTGACCTTCGACCGGCACACGGTGCGAGTCTGGCTCGACGAAGCGAAGATCGGCATCGCCGGCAAGAACACCGCCATTGGCGACGCCATCGGCCTGGCCCTCAAGCGCCTGCGCCAGCGCCCGGCGCAGAGCCGGGTACTGATCCTGGTCACCGACGGCGCCAACAACGGCGGCGAAATCCCGCCCATTACCGCCGCACGCCTGGCCGCCGAGGAAGGGGTGAAAATCTATCCCATCGGCATCGGTGCCGACCCGGACCAGAGCGCGACCCTCGGCGTGCTGGGGCTCAACCCGAGCCTGGACCTGGACGAGCCGGTCCTCAAGGAACTGGCCGACGTCACCGGCGGGCGCTACTTCCGTGCCCGTGACGGCCAGGAACTGCAAGCCATCAAGGAAACCCTCGACCAACTGGAGCCGGTGGCCCAGCAGCCGACCCAGGCCCGCCCGGCCCAGGCCCTGTACCACTGGCCCCTGGCCACGGCGCTGCTGCTCAGCGTGTTGCTGGTGCTGCGCGAGCACTGGCCGCACAACCCGCTGCAACGCTTCTTCACCCAGTCGCACTTTCTGCAGCCGACCCATGATTGGCGCCAGCGGCTCAAGCGCCTGCGTCTGCGGAGGCGTCGATGATCAGCCTCTGGCCCCATTGGTTCCGTCCCGGGTGGTTGCTGGTACTGCCCCTGCTGGCCCTGCTGCTGTGGAAACTCTGGCACCGGCAGAAACGTGCCGGGCGCTGGCAGATGATCCTGCCGCCGGCCTTTCATGCCGCCCTGCTCAGTGGCGGCAATGGCCGCGAGAGCAAACTGCCCTGGGTCGCCCTGGGCCTGGCCTGGCTGCTGGCAGTGCTGGCCCTGCTCGGTCCGAGCTGGCAGCGGGTAGAGCAAACCAGCCAGAAACCCGCCGACCCGCTGGTGGTGCTGCTGGAGCTGAGCCCGCAAATGCTGGCCAACGATGTGCCGCCCAATCGCCTGGAACAGGCCCGGCACAAACTGCTGGACCTGCTGCAATTGCGCAGCGACGCCCAGACCGCGATCGTGGTCTACGCCGGCAGCGCCCACACCCTGGTGCCCCTGTCCGACGACCTGGCCACCAGCCGCAACCTGCTGGACGCCCTCAAGCCGTCGATCATGCCCCAGGCCGGCCAGCGCGCCGACCTGGCCCTGCTCAAGGCCCTCAAGCTGCTGGACCAGGGCGCCCTGGGCCAGGGCCGGGTGCTGCTGATGGCCTCGTCCCTCAGCGAACAGGAGCGCCAGGGCATCCGCCAGGCGCTTGACGGCGATTCACCGCAATTGCTGATGCTCGGCATCGGCAGCCGCGACGGTGCCCCGGTGGCCCTGGAAGACGGCAGCTATCTCAAGGACGACCTGGGGGCCATCCTGGTGTCGCGCCTGGACAGCCCGGACCTCAAGCAATTCATCGGCGAGGTGGGCGGTCGCTACCGTCAGGCCCGCCTGGACGACAGCGACCTCAAGGGCCTGGGTCTGGCGGGAGGCCCCAAAGGCGTGCGCAGCGAAGGCCAGACCCTGCGCCTGGACACCTGGGCCGACCAGGGCTATTGGCTGCTGCTGCCCCTGTTGTTACTGGCGGCCTGCGCCGGACGCCGGGGCTGGCTGTTCTGCCTGCCGCTGCTGTTGTTCGGGCTGCCACAGCCCAGCTATGCCCTGGACTTCAACGACCTGTGGCTGCGCCCCGACCAGCAAGGCCGGCGCCTGCTGGAACAGCAGCGCCCGGCAGAGGCCGCTCGGCGCTTCCAGGACCCGCAGTGGCAAGGCGTGGCCCTGTACGAGGCCGGCAACTACAATGCCGCCGCCGAGCGCTTTGCCGAAGGCAACGACGCCCGCGCCCACTACAATCGCGGTAATGCCCTGGCGCGCAGTGGTGAGCTGGAAGCCGCCATCGACGCCTATGAACAGGCCCTGGAACGCCAGCCGGACCTGCAGCCGGCGCTACAGAACAAGGCCCTGGTGGAAAGCCTGTTGCAACAGCAGCAAGCCACCCCGCCAACGCCGCCGCAGAAGCCGGAAAACCCCGACAGCGACGACAGCAGCCCCGGGCCCAGCGGTGCGGCCACCCAGCCGGCCACCGGTAGCGAAACCCCGGACACCCCCGGGCAGCCACCGGCCAACGAGGGTGAGGCCACAACGCCCGACCCACAGAGCAATGGCCACAGTGAAGTGCCCGGCAGTGAGCTGGATGACCGGCACACCACCACGCCCCTGCGTCCGGCACAGGACAGCCTGGACGCTGAACACCAGCAGGCGCTGGAGCAATGGCTACGCAAGATCCCGGACGACCCGGGAGAACTGCTGAGGCGTAAATTCTGGTACGAA
>NZ_MOAK01000050.1:10912-12449 GCF_003732485.1 Pseudomonas protegens | reverse complement strand
CTGCTTGCCCTCGCGCTCTGGACCTCGCAGTCCCAGGCTGCCGGGCTGCTCGCCAGCCTGGACCGCAGTCAGGTGAACTCCGGGGAAACCGTCGAGCTGACCCTGGAGTCCACCGATGTCACCCAGTTCGGCAAGCCCGACCTGACGCCCCTGGACAGCCAGTTCGAAGTGCGCGGCACGCGCCAGGTCAACCAGCTCAACAGTCTCGGCGACAGCCACGCCAGCACCCGCTGGATCGTCACCTTGCTGCCGCGCCAGACCGGCACCCTGGAGATCGCCCCGCTGCAACTGGGCAACCTGCAGAGCCAAGCCCTGACCCTGCAGGTCAATGCCAGCCCGGTCCAGGATCAGGACGCCCGCCTGGAACCGGTGTTCATCGACGCCGAACTGGACCAGCCCAAGGTCTACGTCCAGGCCCAGGCCCTGCTGACCCTGCACATCTACCATTCAGTGCCGCTGTTCGACGACAGCAGCCTGAGCCCGCTGCAACTGAGCGACGCCCGGATCGAGCAACTGGGGGAGCCACGCACCTACGAAAAACTCATCAATGGCGTGCGCCATGGGGTGATCGAGATGCGCTACGCCGTCTATCCCCAGCGCAGCGGCGTACTGCAGATTCCGGCGCTGACCTTCACCGCCACCCCGGCCACCCCGGGCACCGGCACAGAGCCCACGTCCCAGGCCCCCAAGCCCGGCAAGCTGATCCACGTCAGCTCCGCCGAAATGACCCTGCAGGTGCTGGCCAAGCCTGCCACCTACCCCGCCGATGCGCCCTGGCTGCCGGCCCGCAGCCTGAGCCTGAGTGAAAGCTGGAACCCGGAGCCCGATCACCCGCAGGTGGGCGATTCCCTGACCCGTAGCCTGACCCTGCGTGCCGAGGGCTTGTCCAGCGCCCAATTGCCACCGCTGCCCCAGGTCGAGATCAATGGCCTGCGCAGCTACCCGGACCAGCCGCAACTGAGCAACCAGCACATCGAGCACGGCCTGCTGGGGATTCGCGAAGACCGCCAGGCCCTGGTGCCGACCCGTACCGGCGAGGTCGAACTGCCGGCCCTCGAGATCACTTGGTGGAACACCCAAGAAGACCGCCTGGAACAGACCAGCCTGCCGGCGCGGACCCTGCAAGTGGCGAACAACCCGAGCCTGGTGGTGGACACCCCGGCGGGCAACGCGCCGATCGGCGTCGACAGCGCCAACCTGTGGCTGTGGCAACTGAGCACCTTGCTACTGGCCTGCACCACCTTGCTGGGCTTCGGCCTATGGTGGCGCGCCCGCTGGCAACCGGCGGTGCTGCGTGCAGCCCAGACCGGGCCCAGTCCGCGTTCGCTGCTGGACGACCTCAAGCGCGCCTGCCAGGCCAACGACCCCCAGGCCACCCGCCAGGCCCTGGACGCCTGGGCGCGCCAGCAGCCGGAAACCCTGGCCGACATGGCCGCGCGTTTCATCCCCCTGTCCGACGCCCTGGACGGCCTCAACGGCGCCCTCTACAGCGAGAGCGGCCAATATTGGCAAGGTGAAGAGCTATGGCGAGCGATCC
>NZ_MOAK01000050.1:9898-10868 GCF_003732485.1 Pseudomonas protegens | reverse complement strand
CCCGGGTCGCGGACACCACCGGCCTGCCGCCGCTGTATCCCAAATAATCCGCTGCCGCGTAGGAGCCGGCTTGCCGGCGAAGAGGCCCGTAAGTCATGCAGCGCCTGGGCGGGCCCTTTCGCTGGCAAGCCAGCTCCTACAGCCACCTCCCTGGAGCCAAGCCGCTGGGCCAATCTCGCCTGCATTTGCCGCAGCGTCGGGCATAAACACGCTTTTGCCAGTAAACTCTCGACCCTTTCGCCGCGGTCATTTTCTGTGCGGCCAGCCTTTTTCATGCGGAGCTTGCCTTGCGTCTGTTTCACACCTCCGACTGGCACCTGGGCCAGAACCTCCACGGCCAGGAACGCGACTTCGAACATGCCTGCTTTCTGGAGTGGCTGCTGCGTCAGCTCAAGCACGAGCAACCGGACGTGCTGCTGATCGCCGGCGATATCTTCGACACCGTCAACCCGCCGGTCAAAGCCCAGGAGCGGCTCTACGACTTCATCGTCAGCGCCCACGAGCAGCAACCGGCCCTGACCATCGTGATGATCGCCGGCAACCACGATTCCGGTTCGCGCATCGAACTGCCCGCCCCCTTGATGCGCCGCCTGCGCACCTACGCCCTGGGCCGGGTGCTGTGGCTGGATGACGGCCAGCTGGACGCCGAGCGCCTGCTGCTGCCCCTGCCCGACGCCAGCGGCGCGATTGCCGGCTGGTGCCTGGCCCTGCCCTTTCTGCGCCCGGCGGAAGTCACCGGCCCGCACCTGGGAGACGACTACCTCAAGGGCATCGCCCAGGTCCATGAATGGCTGATCGCCGCGGCCAATGCCAAGCGCCAGCCGGGCCAGGCCCTGATCGCCGTGAGCCACGCGCACATGGCCGGTGGCTCGGTGTCCGAAGACTCCGAGCGCAGCCTGATCATCGGCAATGCCGAGGCCCTGCCCGCCAGCCTGTTCGGCGCGGACATCAGCTACGTGGCCCTGGGGCA
>NZ_MOAK01000050.1:3457-9882 GCF_003732485.1 Pseudomonas protegens | reverse complement strand
GCCCGGGGGCCCCTGCAAAAGCCGCAGAAGGTCAATGGCGAGGAACGCATCCGCTACAGCGGCTCGCCGATTCCCCTGTCGTTTTCCGAGATCGGCTACCCGCACCAGATCCTCGACGTGCGCCTGGACGGCGAGGCCCTGGTCAGCGTCGAACCGCGGCTGATTCCCCGGGCGGTCAACCTGCAGCGCCTGGGCCCGGCGCCCCTGGGGGACATCCTGACCCAGCTCGGCGAGCTGCCGGACATCGACCTGCTGGCCGAAGAACAGCGCCAGCCCTGGCTGGAAGTGCGGGTACGCCTGGACGAACCGCAACCGGACCTGCGCCAGCAAGTGGAAAGCGCCCTGCAAGGCAAGGCCGTGCGTCTGGTACGGATTGCCGCCGAATACGCCGGCAATGGCGGCCGCGACGGTGAAGACAGCGGCGCCGAACTGATCGAACTGGATCAACTGAGCCCCGAAGAACTGTTCCGCCGGGCCTGGCGCGACGCCTACGCCAACGAGGTGGACGAAGCCACCCTCAAGGATTTCGCCCTGCTGTTGCAGGACGTCCAGCAAGAAGGTGAACAGCCATGAAGATCCTGGCCATCCGCCTGAAGAACCTGGCCTCCCTGGCCGGCCCGTTCGAGATCGACTTCACCGCAGAACCCCTGGCCAGCGCCGGGCTGTTCGCCATTACCGGGCCCACCGGCGCCGGCAAGAGCACCCTGCTGGACGCCCTGTGCCTGGCGTTGTTCGGCGCCGTGCCGCGGCTGAACAATATCGGCCGCGAGACCAAGGTCCCGGAAGTCGACAGCGAGATCCTCACCAGCGACCCACGCACCCTGCTGCGCCGGGGCACCGGCAGCGGTTATGCCGAGGTGGACTTTGTCGGCATCGACGGTCGCCGTTACCGCGCCCGCTGGGAAGCCAACCGTGCCCGGGACAAGGCCAACGGCAAGCTGCAAGGCAGCCGGCAGAACCTCACCGACCTGGACAGCGAACAACTGCTGAGCAACCAGAGCAAGAGCGAATACAAGCAGCTGATCGAAGCCCGGCTGGGGCTGAATTTCGAGCAGTTCACCCGGGCGGTGATGCTGGCCCAAAGCGAGTTCAGCGCCTTCCTCAAGGCCGACGACAAAGAGCGCAGCGAGCTGCTGGAAAAGCTCACCAACACCGCGATCTACAGCCAGCTGGGGCGCCGCGCCTACAGCAAGAGCAAGGAAGCCGAAGAGGTCCACAAGGAACTCAAGGCCCAGGCCAGCGGCATCGTGCCCCTGGAGCCCGAGGCCCGGGCCGAACTGGATCAACGCTTCAACGACGCCCAGCAACAGCTCAAGACCCAGCAGGCCCAGCTCAAGCAACTGGAAGCCCAGCACAGCTGGCTCAAGGAATTGCGCCAATGGCAGGAGGCGCAGCAAGAAGCCGCCGAGCAGTTGCAACAGGCCGAGCAGCAAGCCCTGACCCTGGCCCCGGAGCGCCTGCGCCTGCAACGGCTGGAGCAGTTGGCGCCGCAGCGTCACCAGTTCCTGCGCCAGATCGAGCTGCACCAAGCCCTGGAGCCCCTGCGCCAACAGATCGAGCAGCAGGCCGCGCAACAGCTTGAGCTGCAACAACGTCACCAACAGCTGCAACAGCAAGTGCTCGACGCCGGCAGCGCCCTGACCCAGGCCCAGAGCCAGCACAGCGACAGCGTCCCGCTGCTGCGCGAAGCCTTTGCCGAACAGGGCAACCTGAGTCGTCTTGGCCAGAGCCTGAACGACGCCGGCGAAACACGTGACCGTGCGCAAAGTGCCAGTGCCGAAGGCCAGCAAAGCATCCAGGAACTGTTGGAGAAGCAGCGTCTGGTGGGTGAACGCCTGGAGCGGATTGCCGGGCAGTTGGCGCACAGCGCCGCCCTCGCCCCGTTGAGCGAAGCCTGGACGCTCTACCGCGAACGCCTGCAGCAACTGATGCTGATCGGCAACCGTCTGAACCAGGGCCAGGCCGAACTGCCGGCCCTGGAACAGCGAGCCGGCACCGCGGCTCAGCAACTGGCCGAACAACGCAGCCACCTCGAATTGCTCTACAGCGAAGCCGGTGCCGAACCCCAGGCCGTGGCCGAGCAGATCCAACTGCTGGACGGCCTGCTCAAGGACAACCGCAAGCAACAACGGGCCACCGAAGAGCTGGCACGACTCTGGGCCCAGCAACAGGAACTGGACCAGCGCGGCCAGGCACTGCAAGACAAGCAACAGGCCGTGGCCGCTCAACGCGAAGCGCTGAACAAGGCCGGCCTGCAAGCCAAGGCCGAACTGAGCGTCGCCGAGCAGACCCTGAGCGTCACCCAGGCCTTGCTGGAGCGCCAGCGGCTGGCCCGCAGTGCCAGTGTCGAGGAACTGCGCGGGCAGTTGCAGGACGATCAGCCCTGCCCGGTGTGCGGCAGCGTCGAGCACCCCTATCACCAGCCCGAAGCCCTGCTGCAAAGCCTGGGGCGCCATGACGAAAGCGAAGAAGCCAACGCCCGCCAGGCGGTGGACAGCCTCAAGGAGCAGCTCAACGAGCTGCGGGCCCAGGTCCAGGGCCTGATCGCCCAGCAGAAGGAATTCCTCCAGCAACAGGAACAACTGGCCAGCCAGCAACAGGCTCTGGCCCCCAGCCTGCAAGCGCATCCGCAGAGTGCCAGCCTGCTGGACCAGGACCCGGCTCGACGCGATGCCTGGCTACGCCAGCAACTGGAGCAGTTGCAACAGAGCATCACCCAGGACGAAAGCCGCCTGGATGCCTTGCTGACCCTGCAAAAGGACGCCACGCGCCTGCAGCAGCAGTTGCAGCAAGCAGTCGAAGCCAGCCAGCAGGCGGCCCAGCATCTGCACAAGCAGCAGGAGCAATTGGCCGCCGACCAGCAGCGTCTCGCAGAAGAACTGGCCAGCTTCAACAACCTGCTGCCGGCCGAGGTGCTCGAAGGCCTGCGCCGCGACCCGGCCAGCACCTTCATGCAGCTGGACCAACAGGTCCTGCAACGTATCGAACAGCTGCGCGAGCGTCAGGACGAAACCGAAGAACAACAACAGCGCCAACTGCTGCTGGAGAAGGAACAGGACCGCCAACTGACCCGCCAGCAGCAACTGAGCGACGCCCAGCAGCAACTCGACGCCCTGAGCCAACAGCAGCAGGCCTGCCAGGACCGGCTGACCGCCCTGCTGGGATCGCACCCTAGCGCCGAACTCTGGCAACAACAGCTCGATCATGCCGTGGAACAGGCCCGCACCGTCCAGGCCAAGGCCCAGCAGGACCAGCAGTCGCTACAGCAGCAACTGATCCAACTGAGCGCCGAGCTCAAGGCCCGGCAAGAGCGTCTGCAGACCCTGGAAAGCGAACAGCAGCAACTGGCCGGCAGCATCGAACAATGGCGCGCCCAGCACCCGGAACTGGATGACGCCGGGCTGCAACAGTTGCTGGAACTGGATGACACCGACGTTGCGCACCTGCGCCAGCGCCTGCAGGCCAACGACAAGGCCATCGAACAAGCCAGGGTCCTGCTCCAGGAGCGTCAGCAGCGCCTGGAACAGCACCAGGCCCAGCACAACGGCAACCTGGAAGCCGGACAACTGCTCCAGGCCCTTGAAGAGCTGCAACAACAAGCCCTTGCAAGCGAACAGCAAGTGGCCGAACTGCGGGCGCAACAGGCCGACGACCAGCGCCGCCAGGACGCCAACCAGGCCCTGGGCCAGCGGATCAACGAGGCCTACAACGAATGGCAGCGCTGGGCCCGTCTGAATGCCCTGATCGGCTCGGCCACCGGCGACACCTTCCGCAAGATCGCCCAGGCCTACAACCTCGACCTGCTGGTGCACCACGCCAACGCCCAACTGCGCCAACTGGTGCGGCGCTACCGCCTCAAGCGCGGCGGCAGCATGCTCGGCCTGCTGGTGCTGGACACCGAAATGGGCGACGAGCTGCGCTCGGTGCACTCGCTGTCCGGCGGCGAGACCTTCCTGGTGTCCCTGGCCCTGGCCCTGGGGCTGGCGTCCATGGCGTCCAGTACGCTGAAGATCGAGTCACTGTTTATCGACGAAGGCTTCGGCAGCCTCGACCCCGAGTCCCTGCAACTGGCCATGGACGCCCTGGACGGCCTGCAGGCCCAGGGCCGCAAGGTGGCGGTGATCTCCCACGTGCAGGAAATGCACGAACGGATTCCGGTGCAGATCAAGGTCAGCCGCCAGGGCAATGGCCTGAGCACCCTGGAGGTGAAATGAGCAACCTGCCAACGCCCGGGGCGACCCTCTACTCCTTCCGCCGCTGCCCTTACGCCATGCGCGCGCGCCTGGCCCTGCGCTATGCCGGGGTACCATTGCGGATTGTCGAAGTCAGCCTCAAGGCCAAGCCGGCCGAGATGCTCGCGCTGTCGGCCAAGGGCACGGTGCCGGTACTGGCGGTGGAGGATCGGGTGATCGATGAAAGCCTGGAGATCATGCACTGGGCGCTGGACCAGCATGATCCGGACAACTGGCGGCTCATGGGCGCCCCCGAGGCCCAGACGCAGATGGCGGCCTTGATTGCCGAGACCGATCAAGTGTTCAAGGTGCACCTCAATCGCTACAAGTACGCCGAGCGTTATCCCGAAGCGCCCATGGAGCACTACCGGGCCCAGGGGGAAGTGTTTCTGGCGCAACTGGATAGCCTGCTGCAAGAGCGACGCTATCTGCTGGCAGCGCATCCGAGCCTGGCGGACATGGCCCTGCTGCCGTTTGTTCGCCAGTTTGCCCATGTGGACCGGGAGTGGTTTACGCAGACGCCTTATCGCGCCTTGCAGGAGTGGTTGCAGGAGCGGCTCGAATCAGAATTGTTCCTGGCAGTCATGGCCAAACAATAACTTTCACAAGATGCGCGTATCGGCAGCCTCAAATAGATTGAGCTGCCGAAACAACAGGCTTTCAGAATTTTCCTAAAGACCTCCCCCGCAACTAACAACTAAACTAACCCGACACATCAAGTTCATATCCAGCACAGCAATTAGTTAAACGCCCAGTTACTACCCGCATGTAAGCAAGACAACTTCGACTCACGCCATCGCGCCCCGCCCGGCCCCAAACCCCAAGCCAGCCTGGCATCACGCCCTCATCGCTGCGTAAACCAAGCCTTTATCCCGGCAATAGCCTGCTCGCCCATAAAAACTTCCATTATTCAGACCGCTGTAATCAGCTCCTTTATCGCCAGGTTCATTACATTGAAATCGCCTTTTGCTACAGCCGCACTAACACTGATCTATGGAATGATTTATTCAGCACAGTCCTGTGCCGACCTTACTATCGACCTGAGTTCTTTGGGCGTTGATGACTCCGTCGCCTACGGTGTATCGGCTGACGGCAGTTTCATCGTCGGCACTGCGTTCGCGAACGGCAATCAATATGCGTTCAAGTACAGCGATGCGACCGGCATGGTCAATCTGGGCACACTGGGGGGCAATCAATCCTATGCCAAGGCCGTATCCGCTGACGGCAAGGTGGTCGTGGGATCCGCCGGCGTCTCCAGTAACTACGCTCACGCCTTCAAGCACACCGATGCAACCGGCATGATCGACCTGGGTACCTTGGGGGGACTTAGCTCACAGGCCACGGGCGTCTCCGCTAACGGCTCCGTTGTCGTAGGCTATTCGTCTGCAACCAACGGCAACTATCGTGCGTTCAAACACACCGATGCGATGGGCATGATCGATCTGGGCACCCTGAAGGCGGATAACAGCGGCCACTCCTTTGCCACCGCCGTGTCCGCGGACGGCAGCATCGTCGCGGGATACGCTGATATCGAATCCAGCACAGGCCTGAAACACGCCTTCAAGCACACCGACGCGAGCGGCATGATCGATCTGGGCACCCTGGGAGGGCAAACCTCACTGGCATTCGGCATCTCCGCTGACGGCCATGTTGTCGTGGGAGCGGCCCAGACAGCTACAGGCGACACTCAAGCGTTCAAACACTCTGACACCACCGGCATGGTCGGCCTGGGTTCCTGGGGTGGCCCTTCCTTTGCTTATGGCGCTTCTGCCGACGGTCGCGTCGTCGTGGGTACAGCTGCGACGGCCACTGGCGATCCCCATGCATTCCGGCACACCGATGCCAGCGGCATGGTCGACCTGGGCACCCTGGGTGGTGGAACGTCATCAGCGACCGGCGTCTCCGCTGACGGCAATGTTGTCGTGGGTATCAGCCTTACGGGCGAAGGTGCCACGCACGCCGCGCTATGGAAAATCACCGAAACAGGTTCCCACCTTGTCGACCTGGACAACACCCGCACCGCCATGGCCAAGAACGCCAATCGGGCCTGGGGGATGCTCGATTTGCGCAGCGAACAACTGGCTCGATTGATGAGCCAGGAATGCCAGATCGACAGTGGCTCGTTCTGTATCGGTGTAGGCCCAAGCTACAGCCGCAACGGCGTGGCCAGGCAGACCAGCATGAGTCTGACTC
>NZ_MOAK01000050.1:0-3377 GCF_003732485.1 Pseudomonas protegens | reverse complement strand
CTACGCCAAGGCAGGGTCGGCAGCACCGGCGGTCGCCCTCTTCGCCGCCGTTGATGAAACAGGCCACGGGCTGGGTTGGCAGGGCCGTGTGGCCGCAGCCTATGTGTCTTCCAAGGTCGATATCACACGCGAACAACTGGCTTACACCGAGGCCGGCCAAGGACGTTCGAGCCTGCGCGGCAAGTCCTTGAGCATCGAAGGCGCCTACGGCGTGATGCTCAATGCAATGACCCTGACGCCGTATCTGGGCCTCAGCCAGACTCAGGTCAGCCGCCAGGGCTATCGTGAAAACAGCGGCGCGGTGTTTGCGGCCAGCTACGCGAAAATGGGCCGCACGACCACCAGCCTGAACCTCGGTGTGCGGGGCGCCAAAAAGCTCACCCGGCAGCTGGAACTCAGTGCCAACCTGGAGCTGACCCAGGACCTGCGCAACAAGCGCGATGCCTTTCAAGCCCAAATGGAGTACCTGGGGCGCTACACCTACCAGGCCGGAAAACAGCACGACGCTCGCCTGGGGGCCGGCACGGGAGTGAGCTATGCCCTGAACGAACACAGCGCCGTCCATACGGGCGTGTTCTGGGCGCAGCAACCAGGTGGCAATGATGTGACCGGTATTCAGACAGCCTTCACTTATCAGTTCTGATAGCAGCTTGCCCCGTCGGCCTGAATTTGAAGCCGGCCGGGGACGCGGGTGCACGTTCGCCATTCAGTGACTCGGGCAGGTCCGGGAGCCAGGCGCAGATGGCGGCACTGATTGCCGAGAATGACCAGGTGTTCAAGGTGCACCTCAATCGCTACAAATACGCCGAGCGCTACCCCGAGGCGCCCATGGAGCACTACCGGGCCCAGGGCGAGGCGTTTCTGGCGCGCCTCGATAGCCTGTTGCAGCAGCGCCGCTATCTGCTGGCGGCGCATCCGAGCCTGGCGGACATGGCGCTGCTGCCGTTTGTTCGTCAGTTTGCCCATGTGGACCGGGAGTGGTTTGCCCAGACGCCTTATCGCTCCTTGCAGGAGTGGTTGCAGGAGCAGCTCGAATCAGAATTGTTCCTGGCAATCATGGCCAAACAATAACTTTCACAAAATGCGCGTATCGCGCAGCGTCAAATAGGTTGATCTGCCGAAATAACGGGATTTCAGAATTTTCCTAAAGACTTAATCCGCAACTAATAACTAAACTAATTCGACCAATCAAGTTACCCCCCCGCCCATATAAATAAGACAACCTACTGACTGCCTCAACTTGTAGTCTCACATTCGAAGCAACTGAAACCTCTAGCCAGCCGAACTTGAGCACCTAAATCCCGCGCAAATAACGCTTCTACCTCCAGCAGCTGCCAGCCTCCTACAAAACAAACACTCATTATTTCCGACTGCTGCAGCCCTTCTTTTTCACCAGGTAAATCATATTGAAAAAGCACCTTGCAACAGCCGCATCAATACTAATCTACGTAGTTTTTTATTCAGCACAGTCTTGCGCAAAAGTTAAGGTCGAAACTATCGATTTAAGTTCTTTAGTCGGTAAAAACTCCGTAGCCTATGGTGTATCCGCTGACGGCCGTTTCATCATTGGCACTACGATAGTGCAAGACACTCAAAGCGCGTTCAAATACAGCGATGCGACCGGCATGGTCAATCTGGGCTCCCTCCCGGGGGGACGCCATGCCTCTGCCAAAGCCATATCCGCTGACGGCAATGTGATCGTGGGAAGCGCTAGCACCTCTAGCACGGTTCACGCCTTCAAGCACACCGACGCAACCGGCATGGTCGACCTGGGCACGTTGAGTGGAGGGGGAATCTCAGATGCGGTAGGCGTATCGGCTGACGGCGCGGTTGTCGTAGGCCATTCGAGTGCAGCCAATGGAGCGCTTCATGCTTTCAAGCACACCGATACGACTGGCATGATCGATCTGGGCACCCTGGATGCGGGCAACAGCGGCTACTCCGGTGCCACTGCCGTGTCCGCGGACGGCAGCATTGTCGTGGGATACGCGAATATCGATGCCAGCACAGGCATGCAACATGCCTTCAAGCACACCGACGCAAGCGGCATGATCGATCTGGGCACCCTGGGAGGGCAGGCCTCACAAGCGTCCGGCATCTCCGCCGACGGCCGCGTTATCGTGGGAATGGCCGAGACAGCTACAGGCGGCACTCAAGCGTTCAAGCACACTGACACTGCCGGCATGGTCGGCCTGGGCTCCTGGGGTGGTGACTCCTTCGCTTCTAGCGCTTCCGCCGACGGTAGCGTCATCGTGGGAGGCGCCGCGACGGCCACTGGCTATGCCCATGCATTCAGGCACACCGATGCCAGCGGCATGGTCGACCTGGGCACCCTGGGCGGTGAAACGTCAGCCGCGACCGGCGTCTCCGCTGACGGCAATGTTGTCGTGGGCCTCAGCCTTACGGGTGAAGGTGCCATGCACGCCGCGCTATGGAAAATCACCGACACAGGCTCCCACCTTGTCGACCTGGACAACACCCGTACCGCCATGGCCAAGAACGCCAATCGGGCCTGGGGGATGCTCGATTTGCGCAGCGAACAACTGGCTCGATTGATGAGCCAGGAATGCCAGATCGACAGTGGCTCGTTCTGTATCGGTGTTGGCCCGAGCTACAGTCGCAACAGCGTGGCCAGGCAGACCACCATGAGTCTGACCTTGGGGGTTCGTCCCACCGAGCATCTGCGCCTGGGCGTCACCCTGGATCAGGACCTCGATCGGCAACTGCCGGACAACTACGCCAAGGCAGGGTCGGCAGCACCGGCGGTCGCCCTCTTCGCCGCCGTTGATGAATCAGGTCATGGGCTGGGTTGGCAGGGCCGTGTGGCCGCAGCCTATGCGTCTTCCAAGGTCGACATCACACGCGAACAACTGGCTTACACCGAGGCCGGCCAAGGGCGTTCGAGCCTGCGCGGCAAGTCCTTCAGCATCGAAGGCGCCTATGGCGTGATGCTCAATGCGATGACCCTGACGCCGTATCTGGGCCTCAGCCAGACTCAGGTCAGCCGCCAGGGCTATCGTGAAAACAGCGGCGCGGTGTTTGCGGCCAGCTACGCGAAAATGGGCCGCACGACCACCAGCCTGAACCTCGGTGTGCGGGGCGCCAAAAAGCTCACCCGGCAGCTGGAACTCAGTGCCAACCTGGAGCTGACCCAGGACCTGCGCAACAACCGTGACGCCTTTCAAGCCCGGATGGAGTATCTGGGGCGATACACCTACCAGGCCGAAAAACAGCACAACGCTCGCCTGGGGGCCGGCACGGGAGTGAGCTATGCCCTGAACAAAAACAGCGCCGTCCATACGGGCGTGTTCTGGGCGCAGCAACCAGGTGGCAATGATGTGACCGGTATTCAGACAGCCTTCACTTATCAGTTCTGA
>NZ_MOAK01000049.1:75016-75271 GCF_003732485.1 Pseudomonas protegens | reverse complement strand
CCAGCTCCTGCACAAGGCGCCATTGCTCCCCGTAGGAGCCGGCTTGCCGGCGAAGGCGCCCGGCCTGACGCACCGCGGCGGGCGGTTCGCTGGCAAGCCAGCTCCTGCACAAGGCGCCATTGCTCCCCGTAGGAGCCGGCTTGCCGGCGAAGGCGTCCGGCCTGACACACCGCGGCCGGTGGTCAGTGCAACTTGAAGCCGCCCACCTGTCGGGCCAGGTCCTCGGAGAGGCGCTGCAGGGTCCGGCAGTCTTCA
>NZ_MOAK01000049.1:65817-74978 GCF_003732485.1 Pseudomonas protegens | reverse complement strand
GATCGGAGATGCCCTGGACATTGCGGTTGATCTCTTCGGTCACCGCCGATTGCTCCTCGGTGGCGGTGGCCACTTGCTGGTTCATGTCGCTGATGTGCTCCACCTGTCCGGTAATCGCTGTCAGCGAAGCCCCGGTCTGCTGGCTGGACTGCACCCCGGTACCCGTGGCCGACTGCCCGGCATGCATGGAGGCCACGGCATTCTCCGCGCCCTGCTTGAGGCTCTGGATCATCTGCTGGATCTCGTCGGTGGAAGCCTGGGTGCGCTGGGCCAGGGTCCGCACTTCGTCCGCCACCACGGCAAAACCACGACCCATTTCCCCGGCACGGGCCGCCTCGATAGCCGCATTGAGGGCCAGCAGGTTGGTCTGCTCGGAGACCCCGCGGATCACCGCCAATACCTGATCGATGGAGGCCACCTGATGCGCCAGCTCACTGACAGCGCTGGCGGCCAGGGCAATTTCCCCGGACATGCTTTCGATGTGCCGGATCGAGCCGTCCACCACCCCCTGGGCCAGCTGGGCCTCATCCCGGGCCGCCTGGGACGCATCGGCCGCCTGCCCGGCATTGCGCGCGATGTCCTGGACGGTCAGCCCCATCTGGTGCACGGCCGTGGCCACCATGTCGGTCATTTCCTGCTGCCGCCCCGAGCGCTCGGCAGTGTTCTCCACCACCGCCGCCACCTGCCCGACGGATGAGCGCAGGCGCTCGGTGGTGGCCAGCACTTCGCCGATCATCCCGTGCTGGCTGTCGAGAAAACGATTGAAGCCCCGGGCCAGGTCTCCCAGCTCGTCGGCCCGGCTGGCATCCAGGCGCAGGGTCAGGTCGCCACCACCGCTGCCGATGGCTACCAGCCCGGCGGTCACCTGGCGCACCGGCCGCACCAGGCCGCGAGCCAGCCAGATCACCAGCAGCAGGCAGACCAGGGCGATAGCCAGGCCAATGCCGGTGGTCAGCCACAAGGTTTGCCGGGCATCGGCGTAGATCTGCGCTTCGGGCACCTCGGCCACCAGTGACCAACCCATGTCCCGCAGTGGCAGGCTCAGGGCCACAAAGTCTTCGCCGTCGCGCACGAACCGGCTGCTGACCAGCCCCTCGTGCCCCATGACCGCCTGGGCGGCCGACTCGCCGATCTGCTCGGACAGGTGCCGCTTGCCGCTGAACTGCGCCTCGGGGTGCACCTGGATCAAGCCGTCGGCGCGCACCAGGTAGACCTTGCCGCGCTCGCCGAAGCTGAAGTCATGGATCAGTTGCGACAGCGCCTGCATCTTCAGCCCGAGCCCGGCCACCCCCACCAGCTTGCCGTCCTTCTTGACCCGCATGTCGATGAACATCGCCAGCTCGCCGGTGGCCACATCGGTGTCGATGTTGAGCAGCCGCGGCTTGTCGCTGTCGATGAAGCTGTAGAACCAGGTGTCCTTGGGATTGGAACGGCTGAGGGTGCGATCCAGCCCCTTCTCGTTGTAGTAGTGGTTGGTCGCGGTGCCCACCATCAAGGTGGTGAAGGCATGATTTTCGGCGCGGATGCCTTCCAGGTAGTCGACGAACACCTGGGCCTGGGCCGGATCCTCGCCGCCTGCCAGCCAATCGCGCAGCATGCCGTTGCCGGCAATGTCCCGGGCGACCGTCAACGGCTGGGCGAGGATGCGTTCGATATCGTTGCGCATGGCTTCGATGCTCGAAGGCAGCGCCTTGTCCACCAGGTAGTTCTGGGTCAGGTGGTTGATCACCACGGTATAGACCGCCACCACCACCAGCAGGCTGACCAGCAGGGCCGACCCCATGCCGAGGATCAGTTGCCATTGAATACTGCGTCGCCAGAATTGCATGGAACACCTCTTTCTTATGGTTATAAGAGGCTAAGATACCGCGCCAGCCGCGGAGAATTGTATACAAACATCAATCATGCTTGTGCAACTCATCTCCCGCCGACTGTGTGCAATTCCATCAGTTCTGTTGAATGGTCTTGGCGATCACCTCAACGGTGGCGCTCACCTGCTCCTGATAACGCTCAAGCTCCTGGGCATGCTGCTTTTTCATTTCGATCTGCTGCGAGCACAGGTTCATCGCTGCCAGCACCAGCAGGCGCTCGCCTATCAGCGTCGGGTATTTTTTCTTGGTGTCGGCCAGGACCGCCTTGAGCATCAGCGCAGCGTCCATGAGGGTCTGCTCCTCACCGGCCGGCGCCTTGATCGAGTAATCCTCACCGAGGATCGAGACCACCTTCACCCCATCGATGTGATGTCTCATGGGTTGGCCGGGCTAGCACTGACGCGCTCAACCAGAGCCTGGATGCGGGCCGCTGTAGCGCCCTGCTTTTCTTCCTGCTCCATGAGGCTCAGCTGCAGGCTTTCGTTTTCATCCTTGGCCTGTGCCAGTTGTTCCTTGAGGGTTTCGTTCGTGCCGAGCAGCTCCTGGTTCTGTACCACCAGGTCGCTGACCAGTTGTTCCAATTGGCTGAGGGATGCTTCCAACATTTTGATCTTCCGGGCTTTTTGCAAAGGGCGCGTACGATAAAGAAAAGTCACCCTGGATACCAGGGATATCCAGGCGCAAGGCCTTGATTTTACTGGCGATGACCCTTCCGCGAGAGCTGTTAGAGACTGTCATTCCTGCCTCGGGTTCCTGACGTTCCGTCGGACGCTTCGGAGTTGTATGAATTCTTCCAATATTTGATCAGACTTTTCTGAAAGCGCTCCTGACGATTAAAGAAGCGGTTTTTCAATGCGATAGCACAGGTACTTCTCCGACTGACACGGCGCGAACCGCGCCCATCCGAGGTAGACCCAATGTCCCTGCGTTCCATGAATATCGCGCCGAGAGCCTTCCTCGGATTTGCCCTGATCGGGTGCTTGATGCTGTTCCTGGGGATCTTTGCCCTGAATCAGATGAGCAAGATCCGTTCGGCAACCGAACGGATTACCCAGGACACCATCCCCAGCATCAAGAGCGTCGATGAGTTCACCCAATTGAGCCTGCGCCTGCGAATCCAGGCCTATCGACTACTGCTCAACCGCGACTCCCAGGCACAACAACGGACCCTGGAGTCCATCAGCCAGCGCAACCTGCAGATCGATGAAGCCCAGGAGCTCTACCAGACACTCATCAGCAGTCCCGAAGAGCGCGCCGCCTACGATGAGTACAGCACCCTGCTGACTCACCACCGCGAGCTGGAAGGCCAACTGATCGAACTGTCACGCAACAACCGGCTCGACGAGATGCAAACGCTGTTGAACACCGAGCTGATGGACAATGCCGAGAAGATCAACGCGACTCTCAATCAGTTGGTGGAAATCAACACCCATTACTCCACCGCCGCCGACCATGAGTCCGCCAATCAATACAGCACAGCCTTCAATCTGGTGGTGGGGCTGCTGGTGCTGGCCACGGCCCTGACCCTGCTGTTCGCCTGGCGGCTGACCCGCAGCATCACCCGGCCCATCGCCTATGCCCTGAGCGCGGCCGAAGAGATTGCCGAAGGCAACCTGACCCGGCCGATCACGGTCGACAGCAGTGACGAGGCCGGACGCCTGTTGCAGGCCATGGTCACGATGCAGGAGAAACTGCGCGATACCCTGCAGCGCATTTCCGGCTCCGCCAGCCAGCTGGCCTCGGCAGCAGAGGAGCTCAACAGCGTCACCGACGAAAGCGCCCGGGGCCTGAGCCAGCAGAACAATGAAATCGAACAGGCGGCTACGGCGGTCAATGAAATGACCAGTGCCGTGGAAGAAGTCGCACGCAATGCTGTCAGCACCTCCGAAGCCTCCCAGAGCGCCACCACCTCCGCCGGGGACGGTCGGGACAGGGTGCAGGAAACCGTCTCGGCCATCGAACGCATGACCAGTGACGTGCAAAGCACTGCCAACCTGATCGGCGACCTGGCCAACGAATCCCGGGACATCGGCAAGGTACTGGACGTGATTCGCGGCCTGGCCGACCAGACCAACCTGCTGGCCCTCAATGCCGCCATCGAAGCCGCCCGTGCCGGCGAGGCGGGCCGTGGCTTTGCCGTGGTCGCCGACGAAGTCCGTGCCCTGGCGCACCGGACCCAGCAATCCACCAGTGAAATCGAACGCATGGTCGGCAGCATCCAGAGCGGCACCGAGCACGCGGTGGACTCGATGCGCAACAGCACCGAGCGCGCCGAGTCGACCTTGGATATCGCCCGCAGCGCCGGCCTGTCGCTGGACACCATCAACAGTGCCATCAACGAAATCAACGAGCGCAACCTGGTCATTGCCAGTGCCGCCGAAGAACAGGCCCAAGTGGCCCGGGAAGTGGACCGCAATCTGGTGAACATCCGCGACCTGTCGGTACAGTCCACCACTGGCGCCAACCAGACCCGCTCCGCCAGCAGTGAACTGTCGACCCTGGCCATTGACCTGAACAACCTGGTGAGCCGATTCCAGCTGTAAAAGCCCTTCTCCCGGCTCCAGGTCTCTATTACGGGCCTGGAGCCGATGCGTTCGGTCATCGACGCTCCCGGCAGGGTGCGTACCCAAAAGGCTAAATCCACGGCGAGACTCAAGACTTTAATCGTACGACCGATAAGTCACGGTAGATCAGTCTCAAGCCCCCGCACGGATGCGCCCTTTTTGGTACTCACCATGTCCCTTCGTAATATGAATATCGCTCCGCGGGCCTTCCTCGGCTTTGCCATGATCGGCGGTTTGATGCTGATCCTTGGTGTGTTTGCCCTGAATCAGATGAGCAAGATCCGCGGCGCCGCCGAGGACATCACCCTGAGCAGCGTGCCGAGCATCAAGAGCCTCGACGAGTTCACCCAGCTGACCCTGCGCCTGCGGGTGCTGTCCTATCGCCTGCTGGTCAACCGTGAGCCCGATGTCCAGCAAAAGACCATCGAACTGCTGGACATGCGCAACCAGCAGATCCGCGCCGCCCAGGTCGTCTACGAGAAGTTCATTACCAGCCCCGAGGAAAAGACCGCCTACGAGCAGTACGTCCAGTTGCTGGCACAGTACCGGCAGATCGAAGAGCGGATGAAATCCCTGTCCCGCGGCAATCAGGTGGAAGAGCTGCGCAACCTGCTCAACACCGACCTGCTGAACAACTCGGAAGCCATGAACACCGTGCTCAACCGCCTGCTGGAGATCAACACCCAGCAGACCGTCGACACCAACCAGCAGGCCGCCGAACAGTACTCCTCGGCCTTCAATCTGGTGGTCTCCCTATTGGTCCTGGCTACCGGCCTGACCCTGCTGTTCGCCTGGCTGCTGACCCGCAGCATCACCGTACCGATCGCCAACGCCCTGAGCGCCGCCGAAGAGATCGCCGAAGGCAACCTGACCCGGCCGATCGCGGTCGACGGCAGCGACGAAGCCGGACGCCTGCTGCGCGCCATGGCCAAGATGCAGGAAAAACTGCGGGACACCCTGCAGCGCATTTCCGGCTCCGCCACCCAACTGGCGTCGGCAGCGGAAGAGCTCAATTGCGTCACCGAAGAAAGTGCTCGCGGCCTGACCCAGCAGAACAACGAAATCGAGCAAGCCGCCACCGCGGTCAATGAAATGACCAGCGCCGTGGAAGAAGTGGCACGCAACGCCGTGAGCACCTCGGAAGCCTCGAAGAACGCCACCACCTCCGCCGGTGACGGTCGCGATCTGGTACAGGAAACCGTGTCCGCCATCGAACGCATGAGCTCCGACGTGCAAGGCACCGCCAGCCTGATCGGCGACCTGGCCAACGAGTCCCGGGACATCGGCAAGGTACTGGACGTGATTCGCGGCCTGGCCGACCAGACCAACCTGCTGGCCCTCAACGCCGCCATCGAAGCCGCTCGTGCCGGCGAAGCCGGTCGTGGCTTTGCCGTGGTCGCCGACGAAGTCCGTGCCCTGGCGCACCGTACCCAGCAGTCCACCAGCGAAATCGAACGCATGATCGGCAGCATCCAGAGCGGCACCGAGCACGCAGTGGACTCGATGCGCAACAGCACCGAGCGCGCTGAGTCGACCCTGAACATTGCCCGCGGTGCCGGCCTGTCGCTGGACACCATCAACAGCGCCATCATCGAGATCAACGAACGCAATCTGGTCATCGCCAGCGCCGCCGAGGAACAGGCCCAGGTAGCCCGGGAAGTGGACCGCAATCTGGTGAACATCCGCGACTTGTCGGTGCAATCGGCCACCGGCGCCAACCAGACCAGTGCAGCCAGCAACGAACTGTCGCGACTGGCCGTGGACCTCAACAGCATGGTCGCGCGATTCAGTCTCTGAACCACCGCGCCAGCCGCGGATGGCGCCGGTAAAACGGCGCCGGAATCCGCGCCTGGGAAATCCGCCACCGTCTCCAAAAGCTTTTTGACAGTGGCGTATTTCAACAGGTTAGAATCGCTGGCACGTAGACTGCATGGTCAGCCTGCGCCCGCCTTTTTCACCCTGGAGTACTGCCTTTGAATGCGACGACCATCAACAGCCTGTTCTTGATCGGCGCGTTGCTGGTGGGTGCGAGCATTCTGGTGAGTTCACTTTCCTCGCGCCTGGGCATCCCGATCCTGGTGATCATCCTCGCCGTGGGCATGAGCGCCGGGGTCGATGGCGGCGGCATCATCTTCAACAACTACCCGACCGCCTACCTGGTGGGCAACCTGGCCCTGGCCGTGATCCTGCTGGACGGCGGCTTGCGTACCCGGGTCGCGAGCTTCCGCGTGGCCCTGTGGCCGGCGCTGTCCCTGGCCACGGTGGGGGTGCTGATCACCACTGGTCTGACCGGCATGGCGGCCGCCTGGCTGTTCGACCTCAACCTGATCCAGGGCCTGCTGATCGGCGCCATCGTCGGTTCCACCGACGCCGCCGCGGTGTTCTCGCTGCTGGGGGGCAAGGGCCTCAACGAACGGGTCACCGCCAGCCTGGAAATCGAATCGGGTAGCAACGACCCGATGGCGGTGTTCCTCACCGTGACCCTGATCGACATGCTCGCCAGCGGTCACACCGGCCTGCACTGGAGCCTGTTGACGGACCTGATCCGCGAATTCGGCATCGGGGCGGTGATCGGCCTGGGCGGCGGCTGGCTGATGCTGCAACTGGTCAACCGCATCCACCTGGCCAACGGCCTGTATCCGATCCTGGTGGTGGCCGGCGGCCTGGTGGTGTTCGCCCTGACCAACGCCCTGCACGGCAGCGGCTTCCTCGCCGTGTACCTGTGCGGACTGGTGATCGGCAACCGCCCGGTGCGCAGCCGCCACGGTATCCTGCACATGCTCGACGGTATGGCCTGGCTGGCGCAGATCGGCATGTTCCTGGTGCTGGGGCTGCTGGTCACCCCCCACGACCTGCTCCCCATCGCCTTGCCGGCCCTGGGCCTGGCGCTGTGGATGATTCTGTTCGCCCGGCCGCTGTCGGTGCTGGTGGGCCTGGCGCCGTTCAAGGCCTTCCACGGCCGGGAAAAGGCCTTTATCTCCTGGGTCGGGCTGCGCGGCGCGGTGCCGATCATTCTCGCGGTGTTCCCGCTGATGGCCGGGCTGCCCGAAGCGCAGCTGTACTTCAATCTGGCGTTCTTCATCGTGCTGATCTCGCTGCTGGTCCAGGGCACCAGCCTGCCGTGGGTGGCCAAGTGGCTGAAGGTCACGGTGCCGCCAGAGCCGGCGCCGATCTCCCGCGCAGCCCTGGAAGTCCACGTCACCAGCGAGTGGGAGCTGTTCGTCTACCGCCTGGGAGCGGAAAAATGGTGCATCGGCGCCGCCCTGCGGGAGCTGAAAATGCCCGAAGGCACGCGGATCGCCGCGCTGTTCCGTGGCCAGCAACTGCTCCATCCGTCGGGTAGTACCGTGCTCGAGGCCGACGATCTGCTGTGCGTAATCGGTCATGAACACAACCTGCCGGCCCTGGGCAAACTCTTCAGCCAGGCCCCCGAACGCGGCCTGGACCTGCGCTTCTTCGGCGACTTCGTACTGGAAGGCGACGCCCAGCTGGGCGCGGTCTCGGCGCTCTACGGGCTCAAGCTCGATGGCCAGGACGCGGATATGCCACTGGGTGCCTTCATTGCCCAGAAGGTTGGCGGCGCGCCGGTGGTCGGCGACCAGGTGGAGTGGAACAACACCATCTGGACCGTGGCCGTGATGGAAGGGAACAAGATCGGCAAAGTCGGCGTCAGATTCCCCGAAGGAAGTCGCCCCGGCCCCGGACTCTTCCTCTAAACTCGGGAACGCGCCAGGCCCTCGCCGCAGCGCTCCCCCCATTCCCACTTGCTTGACCGACTTCTATGCCTACCCTGCGTAAATTCATCGCTGTAGCCCTGCTGGGCCTGAGTCTCTCTGTCGGCGCCGCACAGGGCGGCGATCCCCCCAGTGCCGCGTCGGTCCAGCAAAGCCTGGACAAGATCGCCGAGCGCAAATTGCCGGAAGCCGATCAAAAAGCCCTGCAGACCCTGCTGCAGAACACCCTGAACCAGCTGAACAACAAGCAGGACTACGAGCGACGCCTGACGGAGCTGAAGCAACAGCTGAGCGACGCGCCACGCCTGACCACGGACAACCAGCGCGAACTGGCACGTCTGAAGGCCAGCAAAGTGGTGCCGGTGGCCCAGCGCTACGCCACGCTGGCGGTGTCCCAGCTGGAGCAACTGCTGGCCGAACGCAGCACCACCCAGGGCGAACTGCAAAAGGCCCTGGCCGATGCCAACAGCCTGACCATCACCGCCCAGACCCGCCCCGAGCGGGCCCAGGCCGAGATCAGCAGCAGCCAGACGCGAATCCTGCAGATCAACGCCGCACTCAAGTCCGGCAAGGACGGCGGCAAGCTGCTCAGTGCCGACCAGCGCAACCTGCTCAATGCCGAGCTGGCGGCGATCAACGCCCTGATCCCCCTGCGCCGCCAGGAGTTGGCAGGCAACAGCCAGCTCCAGGACCTGGGCAACAGCCAGCATGACCTGTTGATCGAGAAAACCGCGCGCCTGGAACAGGAAATCCAGGACCTGCAGACCCTGATCAACCAGAAACGCCTGGCCCAATCCCAGGAAACCGTGACCCAGCAGTCCATCGAGGCCCAGAAGGCCGGGGGCAGCAGCCTGCTGGCCACCGAGAGCGCCACTAACCTCAAGCTCTCCGACTACCTGCTGGTGTGCACCGACCGCCTCAACGAGCTGACCCAGCAGAACCTGCAGACCAAGCAGCAACTGGACAGCGTGAGCCAGAGCGATGCGGCCCTG
>NZ_MOAK01000049.1:60289-65759 GCF_003732485.1 Pseudomonas protegens | reverse complement strand
TAAAAGAAGAAGCAGGCCCTGCCGCGCCTGAAACTGGACCGCGACCTGGCGGACGAAATCGCCGATATCCGTCTCTACCAGTTCGAGATCAACCAGCAGCGGGAACTGCTCAGCAGCCCCAGCGGCTACGTCGACAACCTGCTCAAGACCCAGCCCGCCGAGCAGGTCACGCCGCAACTGCGACGGACCCTGATCGACCTGGCCATGACCCGCGCCGACCTGCTGGAGCGTCTGAACCGCGAGCTCAGCGCCCTGCTCAATGAATCCATCACCCTGCAACTGAACCAGAAACAGCTGTGGAGCACGTCCCAGAGCCTGCGGGCGACCCTCGACGAGCAGATGTTCTGGATTCCCAGCAACAAGCCCCTGGACGCCGAGTGGCTGCAGGAAATCCCTCAGCGCCTGGAGAAACAGGTCACCACCCTGCCCTGGGCTTCCAGCCTCAGTGAACTGACCGACGGCCTGGCCCAGCGGCCGTTGCTGTTCCTGCCCCTGGCGCTGTTGATCGGTGCCCTGCTGTGGCGACGCAAGAACCTCTATGCGCGCCTGAACAAGGTGCACAAGGACATCGGCCACTTCAAACGCGACAGTCAGTGGCACACGCCCCTGGCGATCCTGGTGAACATTCTCCTGGCGATGCCGGTCACCCTGGCCCTGGCGCTGTGCGGCTATGCCCTGCAGATCGATGCCCGGGGGCAGAACGCCAACCTCGGCGCGGCGCTGCTGCAGATCGCCCAGGCCTGGCTGGTGTTCTATACCGCCTATCGAATCCTCGCCCCCGGCGGCGTGGCCGAGCTGCATTTCCGCTGGGAGAAACCCCAGGTGGAATTCCTTCAGGCCTGGATCCGCCGCCTGGGACTGGTGGTTCTGGCGCTGGTGGCCGTGGTGGCGGTCGCCGAACACCAGCCTGCGGCCCTGGCCGAGGATGTCCTGGGCATTGCCGTGGTGCTGACCTGCTATGGATTGATGGCCTGGCTGTTGAGCCGTCTGCTGTTGAGCAGCCCGACCCACGAGAACGCCTCGCTGTTCCGCAAGGCAGTGGGACTGCTGTTCACCCTGCTGCCGATCGCCTTGTTCATTGCCGTGTGCTTCGGCTACTACTACACCGCACTGAAACTCAGCGACCGCTTGATCAACACCCTCTACCTGCTGATGTTCTGGCTGGTGATCGAGGCCACCTTCGTCCGCGGCCTCAGCGTCGCCGCTCGACGCCTGGCCTACCAGCGGGCCCTGAGCAAGCGCCAGGCCGCCAAGGAGGCGGGGGAAAGCGGCGATGCGGTGGTCGAAGAACCGACCATGGACATCGAGAAGGTCAACGAACAGTCCCTGCGCCTGATCCGCCTGGCCCTGCTGGGCGGTTTCATCGCCGCGCTGTACTGGGTCTGGGCAGACCTGATCACCGTGTTCTCCTACCTGGACAACGTCACCCTCTACGAATACACCAGCGGCACCGGCGCCAACATGAGCATGGTGCCCATCAGCATCGGCGACATGATTGGCGCGCTGATCATTGTCGGTATCACCTTTGCCCTGGCGCGCAACCTGCCCGGCCTGCTGGAAGTGCTGGTGCTGTCCAAGCTGAATCTGGCCCAGGGCAGTGCCTACGCCACCACCACCCTGCTGTCCTATGCCATCGCCGGGATCGGCTTCGTCTCCACCCTGGCCACCCTCGGGGTCAGCTGGGACAAGCTGCAGTGGCTGGTGGCGGCCTTGTCCGTGGGCCTGGGTTTCGGCATGCAGGCGATCTTCGCCAACTTCATCTCCGGCATCATCATCCTGTTCGAGCGGCCGGTGCGCATCGGCGACACCATCACCATCGGCAACCTGTCGGGCACGGTGAGCAAGATCCGCATCCGCGCTACCACCATCACCGACTTCGACCGCAAGGACATCATCGTCCCCAACCAGACCTTCATCACCGGGCAACTGATCAACTGGTCCCTGACCGACACCGTGACCCGGGTGACTCTCAAGCTCGGGGTCGACTACGGCTCGGACCTGGACCTGGTCAAGGAGCTGCTGCTCAAGGCGGCCCGGGACAACCCGCGGGTGCTCAAGGAGCCGGAACCCCACGTGTACTTCCTCAACTTCGGCGAAAGCACCCTGGACCACGAACTGCGCATGCACGTTCGCGAACTGGGGGACCGCAACCCGGTGGTGGACGAGGTCAACCGCTTCATCAACCGCGAGTTCAAGAAACAGCACATCAACATCTCCTTCCGGCAGATGGAGGTCTACCTGAAAAACCTCCACGGCCAGGAATACAAGATGGTGCCCATCGAGCCGGAGGCCAAGACCATAGTCCCGGTGCCCGAGGGCAAGCCGCTGCAGGAACCGCCGCCGAGCAAACTCGACTAAGGCCTCTATCCCTAGCAGAATGCTCGGACATTCTGCTGGGAGATGGCCGTTGAAAGCCCTCGACGAACTGACCTTCGACAACCGCTTCGCTCGCCTGGGCGACGCCTTCTCGACCCACGTACTGCCCGACCCCCTCGACAACCCAAGACTGGTGGCGGCCAGCCCTGACGCCATGGCGCTGCTGGACCTGGACCCCGCCGTGGCCGAAAGCCCGGTATTCGCCGAACTGTTCGGCGGGCACAAGCTATGGGCCGAGGCCGAACCCCGGGCGATGGTCTATTCCGGGCATCAGTTCGGTTCCTACAACCCGCAGCTGGGCGACGGCCGCGGGCTGCTGTTGGGCGAGGTCTACAACCAGGCGGGTGAACACTGGGACCTGCACTTGAAGGGTGCCGGCCAGACGCCGTATTCCCGCATGGGCGATGGTCGGGCGGTACTGCGCTCGTCAATCCGCGAGTTCCTCGCGTCCGAAGCCCTGCACGCCCTGGGCATCCCCAGCAGCCGCGCCCTGTGCGTGATCGGCTCGGACACCCCGGTCTGGCGTGAGAAACAGGAACGCGGGGCGATGGTCCTGCGCCTGGCGCAGAGCCATATCCGCTTCGGACATTTCGAATATTTCTACTACACCAAGAAACCCGAGCAGCATAAGCAGCTGGGGGAACATGTCCTGGCCCTGCATTTCCCCGAGTGCCTGGAACAACCGGAACCCTACCTGGCGATGTTTCGCGAGATCGTCGAGCGCAACGCCGAGCTGATCGCCAAATGGCAGGCCTACGGCTTCTGCCATGGAGTGATGAACACCGACAACATGTCGATCCTGGGCATTACCTTCGACTTCGGCCCCTTCGCCTTCCTCGACGATTTCGACGCCCACTTCATCTGCAACCATTCCGATGACCAGGGCCGCTACTCCTTCAGCAACCAGGTGCCCATCGGCCAGTGGAACCTCAGCGCCCTGGCCCAGGCCCTGACGCCGTACATCAGCGTCGAGGCGCTGCGCGAAACCCTGGGCCTGTTCCTGCCGTTGTACCAGGCCCATTACCTGGACCTGATGCGCCGGCGCCTGGGCTTCACCCAGGCCGAGGACGACGATCAGCGGTTGGTGGAACGCCTGCTGCAACTGATGCAGAACAGCGGCGTCGACTACAGCCTGTTCTTCCGCCGCCTGGGGGACGATGCGCCGGACCCGGCGCTGGCCCGGTTGCGGGACGATTTCGTCGACCGCATCGGCTTCGATGCCTGGGCCGAACAATATCGGCAACGGGTCGCCCGCGATCCGCTCCAGTGCCAGGACCTGCGCCGGGAGCGCATGCACGCGGTCAACCCGCTGTACATCCTGCGCAACTATCTGGCGCAGAAGGCCATCGACGCCGCCGAGTCAGGCGATTACTCAGAAGTGCGTCGCCTGCATCAAGTGCTGAGCCGGCCTTTTGAGGAGCAAGAGGGCATGCAAGGCTATGCCGAGCGTCCTCCTGAGTGGGGCAAGCACCTGGAAATCAGCTGCTCGTCCTGAGTCAGGCGAAGGTCTCCATCGACACCTTGAAGCGCTCGGCCAGCCAGCGGATCTGCCGCAGGTTGAGCTGGCGCTTGCCGCTGAGCACTTCCGACACCACCGATTGCGCGCCCACCCCAGGCAGGTCGCTTTGAGTCAGGCCATGTTCACCCATCAACGAACGTAGAACCTCCACTGCGCTGACCGCCGGCATCGGATGGTGCTCTTCGTCGTAGGCCTCGATCCAGTCACCAATGATGTCCACCAGCGAAGCCAGTGGGTGCGATTCATCTTCGCCCATGATGTCCAACAGCTCATCGAGTGCCAGGGCCAGCGCGTCGTAATCGGCCTCGCTCTTGGGCTTGCGCAATATGGGCGCAACGAACTGCCAGTGCTCCGCCGCTTGCTTAACCTGAAGACTCATTGTGATTCCTCCTTCCATAGCCCCTTGTCGTACTCACCGTGATCCAGCACATGCCTGATATAGAGGCGCTGCCCCCCATAGCGCACGATTGCGATCAGCCTCGGTTTGTTGCCGCCAATGTCGAAAACGTGAAAGCGTCCGACCTTATCTAGCGCCGGGAACAAGGCCTTCATGTCGGCGAAATCAGCCGGCCTGGCGCCTTTGGCCTTGCGGTACCAGGTATCCAGTGCCCGCGCGACTTGCAGCCATTGCTCCTTGGCCTGCCGGATACGTTTTGCGGTGATGATGTGCATGCAATGTCCCTATCGCATAATGCTATTGACGTTAGATGCGAGCATTAGATATCTCAAGATGCTATACCCGCGGTCAGACCAGCGGTGCTCACGTGCTTCAAGCCTAGACAGCCAACGAACGGGCTTGCCGAGCAGTGTGTGAGCGATTGCGACGGACTCATGAGCTTCGACCAACGCCTCGGCCGTCGTGCAGAAAAGCGCCAAACACAAGATTGCGCATGGACCCGTCGGCAGTGGATACGGATAATGCGCAACCCTGATTTCCAGTACCTGCAAGGATGCGCATGAACCTGTTCCTCACCCTGGTCACCCTGGCTTTGGGCGTCATCACCTTGGTGTCGGCCATCATCTACCTGAGCCGCCGCGCCAAGTACCGGATGAACCTGCAGGACCTGCGCCTGCACGGTAAACCGCATCGCACCATTACCCAGGCCGAACTGGACGAACTGGCCAAACAGACCGCCAGCCTGCAACGTATCCAGGGCAGCGGCGGCATGTCCTACGAGCCGATCAGCGACAGTGTCTATCTGATTAGCGGCGGCACCGCGAGCGACGGGCTGGAACTGCAGGTCCAGTCGATAAAACACGTGTCGATCGCCGGTATTCCTGTGAAATTCCCCTATCCGATGGACAGCTTCCTGGCCGGCAGCAACCAGGCCGAAGTGGTGATCGCCAAGAAGTTCGCCGTGGTCATCGGCCTCAACGGGCATCGCCTGGCCCTGTGACGCACCGGCGGCCCGACTGCCACCTTCACCGCTCGCCCATGCCACGAACCCTGCCCCCGTCGATGCCCTGCAAGAGTCCGCCATGAAACGTCGCTATCTGCTGCTGTTGCCCCTGCTGCTCTCGCTAGCCGGATGCAAGGAAGACTTCGCCACCCTGCACTTCCAGGATTCGGTGCGC
>NZ_MOAK01000049.1:59393-60222 GCF_003732485.1 Pseudomonas protegens | reverse complement strand
AAGCAGAGTATTTACAGGGCGCTCAGCGCCCAGGGCCTGGACCCGGATGCCATCGCCCTGGAGCGCGACAAGGAGGATGACAAAGTGATCCACCTGCGTCTGGTGGACTACTCCCTGAGCCCGGAACAACGGGGTCGCCTCAGGGCGGTCTTCGAGCAGGTTACCGACGCGCGCAAGGCCAGTTCGATGAACCTGCACCTGGAACTGGACAACGCCCGGGCCAGCGTCAACCCGCCCGGCCCCAGCGACCTGCCGGACAGCATCGACGCCAGCCTCGAGTTCGACCCGACGTTCGAGATGCTGCTGGACCGCAGCTACGACGACAGCATGCATGCCATCGTCAACCGGAGCGAAATCGAAGGCCCGGTCAGTTGCAAGATCACTGCACACCTGGCGATGCCCACGCGCTTGAAACTGATCGGCTACGAAGCCCTTGAACAGGACAACAGCGAACGCGGCCTGATCTCCTTGCTGACCCGCAGCGGCAGCATTGCCAAGGTACCGCTCAAGGTGCATTTCGATGACCCGGACCTGAACCGATACCTGCAACAGAAAACCGTCCAGGCCTGGCCTTCCAGCTCGAAAATCACCCGGCCCGCGCCGGTGCCCCTTGACGAATTCGCCATCGTCATCGGCTCCATCGGAGTCCAGACCCTGACCTCAGCCCTGCCCTTCGACACCCGAAAGGACGAGCTGCAAGCGCTGTGCGATCAAAAGATGCAGACCCTGGGTCGGCCATTCACCTTTCAAATGGGTCGGACCCTGGATCGCTTGACCAGCGTCGATTTCCGCTAAGCGCCATGGCGCAACAAGGACCTCCATTGAACCG
>NZ_MOAK01000049.1:57369-59349 GCF_003732485.1 Pseudomonas protegens | reverse complement strand
AAGCAGACCTACCTCACCCTGCATTTCCAGGAAGAAGTGGGTAACCCCCAGCAGGCCCGAATCGTGCCGTACTTTGCAGAGACCATCACTCAGATGGCCGTCGGGATCGGCATCGAGCCTGACCACATCGGCCTGGAGATGGACCGCAAGGACGACAAGACCCTGCATATCAGCCTGGACAGCAGCGTGCCCGAAAACCAGCGCCAACGTCTGCGGGAGCTGTTCAGCGAAATTGTCGAGGCGCGCGCCGCCGGCACCTTCGAAGCCGTTCTGGAGATCGCCCCGGAAACCGGCAAATACACCAACCCCGAGTACCGCAAAAGGGCCATGGCCTTGCCGCGGCGTATCTCGCTGGCGCTGGAGCCGGTGAAATACGCCGATGTGCTGTTTCATTACTCGATGGAGGAGTTGATCAGCGGCAAGCTCTCGGCCACCGGCACGCCCAACGAGGCGTTTTGCCAATACCAGGCCACCCTCCAGGCACCGGGCATGCCGTTCAGCCAGATGGGCAGCAAGGCCGGGAGCGGATCTGGGGATTACAACGTTTACCTGGAGTGGAAAGACAACAAGCGCGAACCGGCGCAGTTCCTGTTCGGCAACATCAGGTTCGCCAACCCCACGCTCAACCAGATGCTGTTCGACAACCGCATCCAACTGTCTGCGATCAAGACCTCCTGGGGCACGCGCGAGGATCGCCGGGCCGACCGCGTCGGCTTCAGTGTCGGTTCCCTGGGCCTGCAGTACCACGAGGATGGGGAGATTTCTCCGTTGCAACACATAGGCTTCATGGGCAAGTGCGAGAGCATGGCCATGGACCTGGGGCGGCCCTTTACCTTTTACATCGGCCGCTCCATGGACCGTCTGGTCAGCGTCGAACTGGCCCCGCCCAGCACGTGAAGCCATGGCGACGCCAACTTGATATTCACTCCGGACGCCGCCATTTAAGGCGCTCTACCCTGTTTGCGGAGCCCGACCATGTCCGACCCACTGCTGATCCCCTGCCCGCACTGCAACGGCCTCAACCGCATTCCCGCCGAACGCCTGGGGGATCACCCCAAGTGCGGGCGCTGCAAGGCCGAGGTGTTGCTGAGCAAACCCTTTGACTTGCAACAGGGCGACTACGCCAGCCAGATCAAGGGCGACCTGCCGTTGCTGGTGGATGTGTGGGCTGACTGGTGCGGACCGTGCAAATCCTTTGCGCCGATCTTTGCCCAGGCCGCCGCACAACTGAGCGGCAAATGCCGGCTGGCCAAGCTGGACAGTGAAGCCCACCCGCAGCTGTCGGGACAATTGGGCATTCGCTCGATTCCCAGCCTGATCCTGTTCAAGAACGGCCGGGAAGTGGCCCGCCAGAGCGGCGCCCTGCCCTTGCCGCAACTCTTGGGCTGGTTGCGCAGCCAGGGCCTGTGAACACGCCCTGACCGGAGACTTGCGCTCCTGCCACCGCGGGGCTGAGTTCAGGCGTTTTCCAGCAGGTTGTGCAGATCGACGAATTGCTGGGTCAGCTTGTGTCGCGGATCGAGATAGATCAGCGGCAGGCTGGCCTGGTGGGATTCACGCATGCGCACCGAGCTGGCCAGGTACACCGGCAGCACCGGCAGACCCTCGCTGATCAGTTCGTCGAGCATCTGTTGCGGCAGGCTGGCCCGAGCCTGGAACTGATTGACCACGATCCCCTCGACCTGCAGGTCCTCGTTGTGGTCTTCCTTCAACTCTTCGATCTCCGCCAGCAGGCCGTACAGCGCCTGGCGCGAAAAGCTGTCGCAGTCAAAGGGAATCAATACCCGATCGGCAGCGATCAACGCCGAAACCGCATAGAAATTCAGGGCCGGCGGGGTGTCGAGATAGATCCGGTCATAGTCCTCGGCCAACTCGTCCAGCAACTTACGCAGCTTGTTGATCTTGTGCTTGGCCTCAAGCTTGGGCTGCAGGTCCGCCAACTCGGCGGTGGCGGTCACCACATGCAGGTTGTCGAACGGC
>NZ_MOAK01000049.1:51569-57328 GCF_003732485.1 Pseudomonas protegens | reverse complement strand
CTGCTTGAAGAAATCGGCAATGCCCATGGGAATGTCATCGCCGGTCAGGCCGGTGAGGTACTGGGTCGAGTTGGCCTGGGCGTCCAGGTCCACCAGCAAGGTGCGATAACCCTCGCTGGCGCTGACCGCCGCCAGATTGCAGGCAATACTGGACTTGCCCACGCCACCTTTCTGATTGAACACCACACGCCGCATGTCTAAACCTCCGTGTATCAAAGATCACCGAGTGTAGTAGTCCTCACCGCCCCTTAGCTACCTCGGCAACACAAGAGTTTCGCGACGTCCAACACCCTTGGAACACGCCATGCAAGGCCCTGGCGACGAGGGATTGGGGTGAAAAGGCAACTCGATAGTGGCAAATGGATATCCATGATCACTGCAGATCCATCTGCTTTTGCGACCAACAGCCCAAGCAGCATTTGCTACAAGCCAGTCGCACCGGGATAATGCGCGCCACTGACGCCTTTGCGTCATCCAGGTCAATCGCCACTCGAAGCGATACGCCGCGTCAAGGAAGCCCGCAGGGGCGGGATGAAATCAAGTGATCAAGTTCAACATCGCTCAATGGCGTGCGTGGGCCCCTGGGCTCGAAAGCGTGGACGCCTGGCAGGCCTGGAGCCGTCAGCCGGCCCTGCCTGAGAGCAGCGATGCCGCTCCCGATGTGTCCTTTCTGCCTGCCATGCAGCGCCGCCGCCTCAGTCGCCTGGCGCGCATGGCCTTCAGCGTTGGCTGGCCCCTGGCCGAAGGCCTCGAGCAATTGCCGCTGGTGTTCATTTCCCGGCATGGCGAAACCCCGCGAACCTTCGAGATCCTCAGCGACCTGGCCGCCGAGCAGCCGCTGTCGCCCACTCAGTTCAGCCTCTCGGTGCACAACGCAGTGATCGGCCTGTGGTCGATCATGCGTGGCGAAACCAGTGAAATGACCGCCCTGGCCGCCGCCGGTGACGGCCTGGAACATGGCCTGCTGGAAGCCGCCACCCTGCTGGCGGACGGTGCCCCCCACGTCTTGCTGGTGATCACCGAGGAACAGCCGCCCGAGGCCTATGCCAGCTGGATCGACGACGTGCCTTTTCCCTACGCCCTGGGCCTGTTGCTGACCCCAGGCGACGACTGGCAACTGTCCCTGGACAGCCACGACGGTCAAATCCCCAAGACCCAGTGGCCCCATGCCCTGAACCTGCTGCGAACCCTGCTCGGCTCGCAGACCTTCTGCCAACATGCCTGGATGAATCGTGTATGGACCTGGCAACGCAACCGCTGAGCGCCAAGGGCCGTAACGCCTATTACTGGCGCCTGCTGGCCACCGGTCTGAGCTTTACACTGTTCGGAATAGGTGGTTTGTGCCTGCGCCTGGTGATTTTCCCCCTGCTCGCCTGCCTGCCCGGCGACGCCGCGAGCCACAGCCGACGCGCACGCAAGACCGTCAGTCGGCTGTTCTGGCTGTTCATCCGTTTCATGGCCAAGAGCGGCGTGCTCACCTATGAAGTCCAGGGCGCCCACCTGCTCGGCCGTCCGGGGCAGATGATCATCGCCAATCACCCGTCGCTGATCGACGTGGTGTTCCTGATCGGCCTGGTGCGCGACGCCAACTGCATAGTGAAGCAAAGCCTCTGGGACAACCCCTTCACCCGCGGCCCGGTGCGCGCCACCCAGTACATCAGCAACGACGGCAGTATGGACATGCTCGACAGCGCCTGCGGGGCGCTGCAAGCAGGCCAGACCCTGATCGTCTTTCCCGAGGGCACCCGTACCCAGCCGGGCGCCGCTCCCGCCTTTCATCGGGGGGCCGCGGCGATTGCCCTGCGGGGTGCGAAGATCATTACCCCGGTGGTGATCAAGGTCAGCCCCACCACCCTGACCAAGGCCGAGCCCTGGTACCGCATTCCGCAACGCCGTGTGCACTTCAGTTTTCACGTCGGTGCCGATATAGACCCACAGACCTTTGCCGCCCAAGGCCCCGCGCCTCAGGCTTCGCGCAAGCTCAATGAGCACTTGCACCACTATTTCATCAAGGAGCTCGCCAGAGATGAGCGATACACACCCGGACCTGATGCTTGAAATCAAACTGCTGATCATCGACGCCCTGGGCCTCGAAGACATCAGCGCCCAGGACATCGGCAACGATCAGACCCTGTTCGGCGAAGGCCTCGGCCTGGACTCGGTGGACGCCCTGGAACTGGGCCTGGCGATCCAGAAGAAGTACGGCATCAAGATCGACGCCGACGCCAAGGACACCCGCAACCACTTCAGTAACGTGGCGAGCCTTGCGGCGTTCGTCACTGCAAAACAGGCAGCTTGAGAACCGACCATGCAAACCCGTGACGACATCTTCAACACCCTGCGCGATGCCCTGGTCGAACTCTTCGAGCTTGAGCCCGACAGCATCAGCCTGGATTCCAACCTGTACCAGGACCTGGAAATCGACAGCATCGACGCCGTCGACCTGATCGACCACATCAAGCGTCAGACCGGCAAGAAAATCGCCGCCGAGGAATTCAAGTCGGTGCGTACCGTCAATGACGTGGTCGAGGCGGTCTACCGTCTGGTCCAGCCGGCCGCATGAGCCGGCTGATCGGCCTGGGCTTGTTGCTGGCCGGCCTGCTTTACCCCTTTGCGGTGTATTTCGGCATGGAGCACTTCGCTCCGTGGCAATTCGGCCTGCTGTTGGGCGGCCTGTGGCTGGCCCGGGCGCTGACCGGCGAACGCCGTCCCGGCAGTCTGTGGATGGCGGGCGCGGCGATCGTCTTCTGCCTGCTGCTGGCGTGGTTCGATCACCCTGCGCTGCTGCGCTGGTACCCGGTGCTGATCAGCAGCTTCATGCTCGGCCTGTTCGGCCTGAGCCTGAAGTACGGTCCGCCGGTGGCAGAGCGCCTGGCCCGCCTTAGCGAGCCGGAGCTACCGGAAAAGGCCATACGTTATACCCGCCAGGTGACCATCGCCTGGAGTGTGTTTTTCCTCTGTAACGGAGTGCTCGCCGCCGCCCTGACCCTCTGGGCGCCGCTGAGCTGGTGGACGTTGTACAACGGCCTGATCGCCTATGGGCTGATGGGTTTGCTGTTTGCCATTGAGTGGCTTTTACGACAACGGGTACGAGGCCGTAGATGAACTGGATTCCCCTTGAGCGGCTATTGCTCAGGACCCAAGCACCGCGGGTGGTCAGCGCCCATCCCGACATCGACCTGGAAGGCTTGCAGACCCGGGCCCTGAGCCTGGCAGCGGCCCTGCACGAGCGCGGCGTGCAACGCCTGGCGCTGCACCTGGAAGATGCCGTCGACCTGGCCGTGGCCCTGCTGGGTGCCTGGCGCGCCGGGGTCAGCGTGTTGCTGCCCGCCGACCTCCAGGCCCAGACCCGCCAGCGCTGGGCCGCGGACGTCGACCTGTGGCTGACCGACCAGGACCCGCCCCTGCAGCCACTGCAGGCGGGGCCTCTGGAGCCGGCCGAACTGGACCTGGACGCCTGCCGGCTGAGCCTGTGCACCTCAGGCTCCAGCGGCGAACCCAAGCGCATCGAGAAAAACCTGCGCCAGCTGGCCAATGAGGTCCAGGCCCTGGAGCAACTGTGGGGCACAGACCTGGGCCCGGCCTGGATCATCGGCAGCGTCGCCACCCAGCATATCTATGGCCTGCTGTTCCGCGTGCTCTGGCCGCTGTGCGCCGGGCGTCCCTTCGTGCGCCGTCAATTGCCGTTCCCCGAAGACCTGCAACGGGCCAGCCGCGAATGCCCGGCATTCGCCTGGGTCGCCAGCCCCGCGCTGCTCAAGCGCATGGGGGACAACCTCGACTGGCCGGCCCTGAGCCCGGTGCGGCGGGTGTTCTCCTCCGGCGGCGCCTTGCCTGCCGAGGCCGCCAGCGGGCTGCAACAGCGCCTGCAGCAATGGCCGACGGAAATCCTCGGCAGTTCGGAAACCGGCGGTATCGCCTGGCGCCAGGGGCCAGACCTGTGGCAGCCCTTTGCCGAGGTGCGCCTGAGCCAGGACAGCGACGGCGCGCTGCTGATCGCCTCGCCCTATTTGCCGGCCGGGCATATCGAGCACAGCGCCGATGCCGCGCGCATCGCCGCTGACGGCCGCTTCGAGCTGCTGGGCCGCCTGGACCGCATCGTCAAGCTGGAAGAAAAACGCATCTCCCTGCCCATGCTGGAACAGGCCCTGGAGCAGCACGAATGGATCGCGGAAGCGCGCCTGGGGGTGATCGAAGACAACCGCGCCTACCTGGGTGCCCTGCTGGTGCTCAGCGAGTCCGGCCTGCATGCCCTGCGCAACCAGGGCCGACGCCACCTGACCCAGGCCCTGCGCCAGCACCTGTCCCGGCACTGCGAAGCCCTGGCCCTGCCCCGGCGCTGGCGCCTGCTGCGGCAAATGCCCCTGAACAACCAGGGCAAACTGCCCCGGGCCGAGGTCCAGGCCCTGCTCCTGGCGCCTCGCCCGCAGGCGCCGGAAGTGCTGGAGCAGGTGCAGCACGAACAAGAGTGGCAACTGCAACTGGCGATTCCCCCGGACCTGGCGTATTTCAGTGGGCACTTCCCCGCCACACCGGTGCTGCCGGGGGTGGTGCAAGTGGACTGGGCCCTGGCCCTGGGCCAGCAACTGCTCGAACTGCCGGGCCGCTTCGCCGGCATGGAAGTGCTGAAGTTCCAGCAACTGGTACGCCCCGGCGACCGCATCCAGCTCAACCTGCGCTTCGACGTCCAGCGCCAGAAACTGTATTTCGCCTACCTGAATGACGGCGCCCCGTGCTCCAGCGGGCGGATCGTTCTGGAGGCCAGCTGTGGATAAGTTGTCGAGCGTTGAACCTGGGATTCGCTGGCAAGCCAGCTCCTACCGTGCAGGGGCCAGCTTCCATGCATAAGCCCTGCGCCGTCATTCCGGTCTACAACCATGAAACCGCCGTGCCCGCGGTGGTCGACGCGCTGCTGGCCCGGGGCCTGCCCTGCGTGCTGGTGGACGACGCCAGCAGCCCCGAATGCGCGGCGGTGCTGGAGCAACTGGCCGGCCTCGACCAAGTGTTCCTGATCCGCCTGGCCATTAACCAGGGCAAGGGCGGCGCGGTCATGGCCGGCCTGCGCGAAGCCGTGCAACTGGGTTTCAGCCACGCCCTGCAAGTGGACGCCGACGGCCAGCACGACCTGGCGGATGTGGATAACTTCATCCAACGCTCCCGGGCCCACCCCGAAGCGCTGATCTGCGGTTATCCACAGTACGACGCCAGCGTGCCCAAGGGACGCCTGTACGCGCGCTACCTGACCCACGTCTGGGTCTGGATCAACAGCCTGTCGCTGCAGATCCCGGACTCCATGTGCGGCTTCCGGGTCTACCCCCTGCCGGCGACCCTGGCCCTGCTGGACTCGGTGCCACTGGGGCGGCGCATGGACTTCGACCCGGAGATCCTGGTACGCCTGTCCTGGCGCAACCAGCCCATGCACTGGCTGCCGACCCGGGTGCACTATCCCCAGGATGGCCTGTCGCACTTTCGCCTGTTCCACGACAACGCGCTGATTTCCAAGATGCACGCCAAGCTGTTCTTCGGCATGTTGCTGCGCCTGCCGCTGATCCTCTGGCGCCGGTGGCGTCCATGAGCCACATCCCATCCAACGAGCACTGGGCCGGGCACCAGGAGCGCGGCAGTTTCTGGCTGATGAAGCTCACCGCCTTCGGTGTGCGGGTCCTGGGGCGGCGGCTACTGAGCCCGGTGCTGTACGTCATCGTGTTCTATTTCTTCCTGTTCGGCCGCAGCGCCCGGCGCAGCATCTGGCAATACCA
>NZ_MOAK01000049.1:27499-51525 GCF_003732485.1 Pseudomonas protegens | reverse complement strand
CCCCCCCAGCCACTGGCGGGTGTTCGGCCAGTTCATGGCCTTTGCCGACGCCCTGCTGGACAAGCTCGATGTGTGGAACGGCAAGCTGCGCATCGAACAGATCGAAATCGTCGACCCGGCGCAGTTGCGTCATCAGCTGCGTGGTGAACGCGGACAGATGCTGGTGGGCGCGCACCTGGGCAACCTGGAAGTGTGCCGGGCCCTGGCCGAGCTGGGTGAGCAGGTGACCATGAACGTGCTGGTGCACACCAAGCACGCCGAACGCTTCAACCGCCTGCTGGGCGAGGCCGGGGCCAGCAACCTGCGGCTGATCCAGGTCAGCGAGCTGGACCCGGCGATCATGCTGCAACTGAGCCAGCGCCTGGATCGCGGCGAATGGCTGGCGATTGCCGGCGACCGCGTACCGCTGCACGGCGGGCGCAACGTGCGGGTGGATTTCCTCGGCCATCAGGCGGCCTTCCCCCAGGGTCCCTGGCTGCTGGCCGGGCTGCTCAAGTGCCCGGTCAACCTGCTGCTGTGCCTGAAACAGCAGGGCCGCTACCAGGTGATCCTCGAGCCCTTCGCCGAGGCCGTGCAGTGGAAGCGCAATGACCGCCAGCAGGTGATCGCCCAGTGGACCGCCCGCTACGCCGAGCGCCTGGGCCAGTACTGTCTGCAGGCCCCGCAACAATGGTTCAACTTTTACCCATTCTGGAAGACCGATGACGACCTCGACCCATGAGCCGGTAACCTTCGGCGAACACCCCCTGCGCATCGAAGACGTGCTGGCCCTGGCCAACCGTCAGGTACCGACGCGCCTGCAAGCCGACGCCACATGGCGCCAGCGGATCGCCAAGGGTGCGCAGTTCCTCGACTCCCTGTTGGACAAGGAAGGGGTGATCTATGGCGTGACCACCGGCTACGGCGACTCCTGCGTGGTGGCCGTGCCGCTGCAGCACGTCGAGGCGCTGCCGCGCCATCTGTACACCTTCCATGGCTGCGGCCTGGGCAAGCTGCTGGACGCCCAAGCCACCCGCGCTGTATTGGCCGCACGCCTGCAGTCGCTGTGCCACGGCGTCTCCGGGGTGCGCGTGGAACTGCTGGAGCGCCTGCAGGCCTTCCTCGACCAGGACATCCTGCCGCTGATCCCGGAAGAGGGCTCGGTGGGCGCCAGCGGCGACCTGACGCCGCTGTCCTATGTGGCGGCCACCCTGTCCGGCGAACGCGAGGTGTTGTTCCGCGGCGAACGCCGTGAGTCCGCCGAGGTGCACCGCCAGCTGGGCTGGGAGCCCTTGGTGCTGCGGCCCAAGGAAGCCCTGGCGCTGATGAACGGCACCGCGGTAATGACCGGGCTGGCCTGCCTGGCCTTTGCCCGGGCCGATTACCTGCTGCGCCTGGCCACCCGTATCACCGCCCTCAACGTAGTGGCCCTGCAAGGCAACCCGGAACACTTCGACGAGCGCCTGTTCGCCGCCAAGCCGCACCCGGGGCAGATGCAAGTGGCTGCATGGTTGCGCCAGGATCTGGCGATCGACGCGCCGACCGCGCCCCTGCACCGCCTGCAGGACCGTTACTCCCTGCGCTGCGCGCCCCATGTTCTCGGCGTGCTGGCCGACAGCCTGAACTGGCTGCGGGGTTTTATCGAAACCGAACTCAACAGCGCCAACGACAATCCGATCATCGACGCCGAGGCCGAGCGCGTGCTGCACGGCGGGCACTTCTACGGCGGGCATATCGCCTTTGCCATGGACAGCCTGAAGAACCTGGTGGCCAACGTCGCCGACCTGCTGGACCGGCAGTTGGCGCTGCTGGTGGACGTGCGCTACAACCACGGCCTGCCGAGCAACCTGTCCGGCGCCAGCGCCGAACGCGCCATGCTCAACCACGGCTTCAAGGCGGTGCAGATCGGCGCCAGTGCCTGGACCGCCGAAGCCCTGAAAAACACCATGCCGGCCAGCGTGTTCTCGCGTTCCACCGAGTGCCACAACCAGGACAAGGTCAGCATGGGCACCATCGCCGCCCGCGACGCCATCCGCGTACTGGAGCTCACCGAGCAGGTGGCTGCCGCCACCTTGCTGGCGGCCAACCAGGGGGTCTGGCTGCGCAGCCAGGAAGCCGATGCCCGGCCTTTGCCACCAGCCCTGGATGCCATGCACCGGCAACTGGCCGAGGACTTCGCACCGGTGATCGAAGACCGCGCCCTGGAGCACGAACTGCGCCTGTGCCTGCAACGTATCGCCGAACAACACTGGAGGCTGCATGCGTAGCAAGGGAGTGATCCACGCCGACACCCAGATCCAGGTGCCGTTCTTCGACGTCGACACCATGCACGTCGTCTGGCACGGGCATTACGTCAAGTACCTGGAAGTCGCCCGCTGCGCCTTGCTGGACAAGCTCGGCCACAACTACAACCAGATGCTCGAATCCGGCTACGCCTGGCCGGTGATCGATCTGCAATTGCGCTACGTGCGCGGCGCAGTGTTTGGCCAGACCCTGAACGTGCGCGCCAGCCTGGTGGAGTGGGAGAACCGGCTGAAGATCAACTACCTGATCACCGACCTGGCCAGTGGCGAGCGCCTGACCCGCGCCAGCTCGGTGCAGGTGGCCGTGGAGATCGCCAGCCGGGAAATGCAGCTGGCCTCGCCCAAGGTCTTCACCGACGCTGTCGCGAAGGCCCTGCCATGAAGGTAGGAGCGAGCTTGCTCGCGAGGATTGTTGGTCTGTCTGCCCAGTGCACGGCGCTGAGCACTGTGGTGCGGCGGTTCGCGAGCAAGCTCGCGCCTACGCTCTTGGTGCTGTGGTGTGTGTCGGGGCTGGCCCAGGCCTTCGATCTGCAACAGTTGAGCGACCAGCTGTCGCGGCCGGAGGTGATCCACGGCCGCTTCATCCAGGAAAAATACCTGCGGGCCCTGCCCCAGCCATTGACCAGCAAGGGTCACTTCGTCCTGGCGAAAAACCATGGCCTGCTGTGGCTGCTGCAGACCCCGCTGCAGCAGGACTACCGCATCACCGCCGCCGGCATTGCCCGGCGCGATGCCGACGGCTGGCAGATGCTTCCGGGCAAGAGTGCCGGTGCCGAACAGAACCGCCTGTTCCTCGCCGTGCTGCAAGGCGACAGCAGTGGCCTGCAGCGCGACTTCGAACTCAAGCTGCAAGGCAGCGCGCAGAACTGGCAGTTGCAACTGATCCCCCGCTCCCTGCTGCTCAAACAGATCTTCAACCAGATCAACATCGACGGCGGCGAGCTGGTGCAACGCATCGAACTGCTGGAAGCCCAGGGCGACCGTACCTTGCTGCTCATGCAGGACAGCAGCAGTGCCCCCCCCTTGAGCGAAGCGGAGCAACATGACTTTGCCGAGTGAACGCTGGCTGCCGCGGTCCTTCCTGATCCTGCTGGCCCTGGTGCTGGCCCTGGGCGCCTGGCAATGGCGCCACGGCGCGCCCCTGTCCGCCAACCTGATGGAGCTGGTACCCGGCACCGCCCCGGACGCCCTGGAGCTGCAGGCCGAACAGCGCATGCAGGAACCACTGAACCGGGAAATCCTGGTGCTGGTGGGACAGGCCGAGCGCCAGCAAGCGGTGGACATGGCCCGGCAACTGGCCGAGCAATGGCAGGCCAGCGGGCTGTTCGAGAAGGTCCAGTGGAACCTGCAAGCCGACCTGCCGGCCTTGCGCAAGCAACTGCTGCAAGGACGCCTGGCCATGCTCTCGGCCCATGACCGCGAGCAGTTGATCAGCCAGCCCCAGGCGTTCATCGAGCAGCGCGTGCAAAGCCTCTTCGACCCCTTTGCCGGCTTCTCCCTGGTGCCGAGCCAGGATGACTGGCTGGGCCTGACCGGACGCATTCAGAACAGCCAGCCGCAACACGGCGCGGTGCAATTGGACATCGGCAGCGGTGCCCTGGTGGCCGAGGCCGATGGCAAACATTGGGTCCTGCTGCGGGCCCGCACCCGCGGCAATGCCTTCGACATGCAGTTGCCCTTGCAAGTGGCCGAGCTGCTAGGCCACAGCCGCGAACAGGCGAGCCAGAGCGGTGTACAACTACTGGCCGCCAGCGGCTTGCTGTATGCCGCCAACGGCCAGCAGCAGGCCAGCCGGGAAATCACCTGGGTCGGCGGGGGCGCCACCCTGGGCATCCTCTTGCTGCTGCTCCTGGCCTTCCGCCGCTGGCGCGCCTTGCTGGCCTTCGTCCCGGTGCTGGTGGGCATGCTGTTCGGCGCCGTGGCCTGCGTCGCGCTGTTCGGGCGCATGCACGTCATGACTCTGGTACTGGGCTCGAGCCTGATCGGCGTGGCCGTCGACTACCCCCTGCATTACCTGTCCAAGAGCTGGAGCCTGAAACCCTGGCGCAGCTGGCCGGCCCTGCGCCTGACCCTGCCGGGGCTGAGCCTGAGCCTGATCACCAGTTGCATCGGCTACCTGGCCCTGGCCTGGACCCCGTTCCCGGCCCTGACCCAGATCGCCGTATTCTCCGCCGCCGGCCTGCTGGGGGCCTACCTGTCGGCGGTGTGCCTGCTGCCGGCACTGCTCAAGGGCGTCGAGCTGCGTCCGGCGCAATGGCCGCTGCGGGTCGCCGAGGCCCTGCTCCGGGTGCGTGCCGCGCTGCTCAAACGCGTGCCGAGCCCGGCGTTGCTGGCGCTGTTGGCGCTGTTCTGCGCCGCTGGTTTATGGCAGCTCGAGAGCAAGAACGACATCCGCCAATGGGTCGGTGCACCACCGCAACTGATGCAAGAAGCCCAGGCCATTGCCCGGATCACTGGCTATCAACCCACCAGCCAGTTCTTCCTGGTGCGCGCGGCCAACCAGCAGCAATTGCTGGAGCGCCTGGGGGCGCTGGACCTGCGCCTGCAACAACTGGAGAACCTGGGCAAGCTCAAGGGCTACCTGTCCCTGGACCAACTGGTGAGCCAACCCGCAGAGCAGCAGCAAGTGCGCGAGGCCCTCAAGCAACTGCCGGGCGTCTGGCAGCCACTGCTGGCGCTGGGGGTGCCACTGCCGGCCCTGCAAGCGGAGCTGAAACAGCTGCAAGACCTGCCCCTGGCCGACATCGATACCGCGCTCACCGGCCCCCTGGCCGAGCCTTATCGGCCGCTGTGGCTGGGCCACAACGCCAGCGGCGTGGCGGCCATGGTCAGCCTGCAAGGTCTGAACGACGCCGCCCTGCTGCGGGTCCAGGCCGATGACCTGCCGGGGGTGCAACTGGTGGATCGCCTGGGCGAGCTGAACCGGGTGTTCGCCGCAACCCAGGTCAGCGCCGCCGAACTCAAGCTGGCGTCCTGCGTGCTGATCGTACTGCTGCTGATCCTGCCCTTCGGTTTCGGGGGGGCCCTGCGCCTGGTGGCGCTGCCGCTGCTGGCAGCCTTGTGCAGCCTGGCCAGCCTCGGCTGGCTGGGCCAGCCGTTGACCCTGTTCAGCCTGTTCGGCCTGCTGCTGGTGACCGCCATCAGCGTCGACTACGCGATCCTCATGCGCGAGCAGATCGGCGGCGCCGCCGTGAGCCTGCTGGGCACCTTGCTGGCGGCCCTGACCACCTGGCTGTCGTTCGGTCTGCTGGCGGTGTCCAGCACCCCGGCGGTGAGCAATTTCGGGCTGGCGGTGAGTCTGGGGCTGGCCTTCAGCTTTATCCTCGCGCCCTGGGCCGGCCACACGCCGCATCCGGCGCCGGCCGCGGAGCACCCGCCATGCTGATCCTGCTGTTCTGGCTGCTGGCCCTGGCCCTGTTCGCCCTGGCCACCCACGTGGGGCGCCACCTGGGCCTGATTCCGATTGTCAGCCAGCTGCTGCTGGCGACCTTCGGCCTGCCGTTGCTGATGCTGCTATGGATCGAACCCCACTGGCAGCTGGGCGGCGCGCAGCTGGTATCGCCGCAATGGCTCAAGTCCCTCTACGGCCTGAGTTTCGCCCTGCTGCTGGGGCACATCCTCAGTGACGTGATCGACCTGCGCCTGGACCGTCAGAGCCTGAAGATCGCCGTGCCGAGCTTCTGCATTCCCTTTGCCTGTGGCCTGGCCACAGCCTTCTGGCTGCTGCCGGCGCAACCCTGGATCAGTTCCCTGGCGGTGGGCCTGCTGTTCGCCATTACCGCGATCCCGGTGCTCTACCTGTACCTGCGGCACATCCAGTACCCGCCCGCCGCCACCCGGCGCCTGGTACAGACCGCGATCCTCATCGACCTGACCTGCTGGAGCCTGTTCGCCCTGGCCCAGGGCAGCCTGCAGATAAGCAGCCTGCTGCTGCCCCTGGCGGGCGCCTGTCTGCCCCTGGTGCTGCGGGTCCTTGGCCTGCGCCAACCCCTGCTGCACAGCCTGGGCTTCTTCGGTCTGCTGATGGTGGCCGAGCACTACAAGCTCAATGCGCTGATCTTCGGCATCGGCTACCTGTTGTGCATGGCCGCCCTCAAGCTACCGCTGGTGCTGCCGTTAAAGGCTGCCTGGATGAACCGCTTGCAGACCTTTGTCGCCATCCCGCTGATCCTGACTTTCGGCATCGTGCAGATCAACGTGCACAGCGCCATGGACAGCCTGGGCTGGGTGCAACTGGCGGCGCTGCTGTTGCTGCCGATTGCCAGCAAGCTGCTGGGCAACTGGCTGGGCCTGAGCTGGGCCGGCGCCTCCTTCGAGGGTGCCAGCCGCTGGCGCGAAAGCCTGCTGCTGAACATTCGCGGCCTGAGCGAGATCGTCTTTCTCAACCTGCTGCTGCAACAACAGTTGATCAGCCCGGCGCTGTACTTCGCGCTGATGCTCATGGGCCTGATCGCCACCCTGCTACCGGCCCTGGCCGGGCTGCACAGAACTCCCCCGGCCGCGCTGAACGTGGCCCCCTTGAACCTGAACATCGCCGAACCGGCAAGGAGCCCCAGTGCCAACAGTTGAAATGGAACGTCGCCAGGTCGTGGTGATCGGTGCCGGCCCCTCGGGGGCCATCGCGGCCGCGCTGCTCAAGCGCCAGGGCCACGACGTGCTGATCGTCGAGCGGCAACATTTCCCGCGTTTCTCCATCGGTGAAAGCCTGCTGTCCCACTGCCTGGATTTCGTCGAGGAAGCCGGCATGCTGGAGGCGGTGCAAGCCGCCGGTTTCCAACTCAAGAACGGCGCAGCCTTCGCCTGGGGCGAGCACTACAGCACCTTCGATTTTGGTGACACCTTCAGCAATGGCAAGCCCACCACCTTCCAGGTGCAGCGGGCCGATTTCGACAAACTGCTGGCCGATCAGGCCGCCCTGCAAGGGGTCGAGATCCGCTACGGCGAAGAGATTGTCGCGGTGGATGTGGAGCGGCCGTTGCCGCAGCTCGACTGCCGCCGTGAAGACGGCAGCCAATACCGCATCGAAGCCGACTTCATCCTCGACGCCAGCGGCTACGGCCGGGTCCTGCCACGCCTGCTGGAACTGGAAGCACCGTCGAACTTCCCGGTGCGCCGGGCGGTGTTCACCCATGTCGAGGACCGCATCGACTGCGAGCACTTCGACCGCAACAAGATCCTTATCACCACCCACCCGGAACACCGCGACATCTGGTTCTGGAGCATCCCCTTCAGCAACGGTCGCTGCTCGGTGGGCGTGGTGGCCGCCGACGAACACTTCGCCGGGCGCGATGGCGACCTGGACGCCTGCCTGCGCGGTTTCATCAGCGAAACCCCGAGCCTGGCCAAGGTCCTGGAAAACGCCGAGTGGGACACCCCGGCGCGGACCATCGGCGGCTACTCGGCCAACGTCACCACCCTGCACGGCCCGGGCTTCGCCCTGCTGGGCAATGCCGCGGAGTTCCTCGATCCGGTGTTCTCCTCCGGGGTGACCATTGCCATGCGTTCATCGAGCATGGCGGCCGCGGTGCTGCACCGTCAGCTGCAAGGCCAGAGCGTCGATTGGCACAGCGAGTTCGCTGAACCGCTCAAGCGCGGCGTCGACACCTTCCGCTGCTACGTCGAAGGCTGGTATGCCGGCACGTTCCAGGACGTGATCTACCACCCCGGCAGCTCGCCGGAAATCCGCCGCATGATCAGTTCGATCCTCGCCGGTTACGCCTGGGATGAACGCAACCCCTTCGTCAGCGAGCCCAAGCGCCGGCTCAAGGCCCTGTCGGAAGTCTGCGCGAGGGACGTGGCATGAGCGAGCAATCCAGCCAGTACCTGAGCGACAGCTACGTCGAGGAAACCCGCTTCGGCTTCTGGTTCCTGCGCAGCCACACCTGGCAGCACCATGTGCTGCGGGTGGCGATCAATGACCTGCGCTCGCTGTTCGACGGCGAGCTGCCGGCCCACCCGGTGCTGCTGGATGCCGGCTGCGGCCAGGGCAAGTCGTTCCAGTACCTGCGCCAGGTATTCGCCCCGCAGCGCCTGATCGGCCTCGACGCCGATCCCCACAGCCTCAAGCTCAGCGCCGAGGAAGCCCGGCGCCAGCAATTGCAGGTGGAGCTGATCGGCAGCGACTGCGCGACCCTGGAGCTGGCGGACGCCAGCGTCGACCTGTTGTTCTGCCACCAGACCTTCCATCACCTGGTGGAGCAGGAAAAGGCCCTGGCCGAGTTCTATCGCGTGCTCAAGCCCGGAGGCTACCTGCTGTTCGCCGAATCCACCGAGGCCTACATCGACACCTGGGTAATCCGCTGGCTGTTCCGCCATCCGATGCATGTACAGAAAAGCGCCGCCGAGTATCTAGAGATGATTCGTCGGCAGGGCTTTGAGTTCGGCCCGCAGAATGTGTCTTATCCTTACCTGTGGTGGAGCCGCGCCAAAGACTTCGGCCTGTTGGAGCGCCTGGGCCTGCGCCAGCCGCCGCCGGTGGGTGAGCGCGAGGAAACCCTGGTCAATGTGGTGGCCCGCAAGCCCCTGAATCCCCCTGTCGTCGAGGAAGGCCTGCCCGCATGATCCGCGTTCTGCTGCTCGGTTGTGTCCTGTTGCTGAGCGCTTGCGTCAGTCAGGCTCCGCTGCCCGAGCGCACGCCTTCCCTGATGTTGCCGTTGCAGTTGCATGTGCAGCGCCAGGCAGATGGCCAACGCCAGGACTGGCTGCTGGTGATCCAGGCCGAAGGCCCGGACCTGCGCTGGTCGCTGATGGACCCTTTGGGCATTCCCCAGGCCCGTCAGCGCCTGGTGCACGGCCAGTGGCAGGCCGACGGCCTGCTGCCCCCCAACCCGGAGGCCCGGGAGCTGTTCGCGGCCCTGCTGTTCGCCCTCACACCCGAGGCGGAACTGGCCGCCAACTACCCGGGCGCCCACCAGCAAGGCGCCCAACGTACCCTCGGCCCACGCTGGCGGATTGACTATCAACAACTTCTGGATTTCGAGTTGAACCTGCCTCAAGGCCCGCACTACCACATCACTGCACTGAGCACCGAGGCCACGCCATGACGGCCTACCTCAATGCCCTCGGGGTGATCTGCGCCCTGGGCCGCAATCGCCAGGAAGTCGCCCGCAGCCTGTTTGCCGGCGACTGTTCAGGCATGCGCGAGGAAAGCCACTGGGTGCCCGAGCGCACCTTGCCGGTGGCGGCGGTGCGCGGTCCACTGGCCTGCATGCCCAGTGGCTTCCAAGCGCAAAACAGCCGCAACAACCAATTGCTGCTGGAGGCCACCCTGCAGATCGAGGACGACATCCGGCAGGCGATCCAACGCTACGGCCGTGGCCGCATCGGGATCGTCCTGGGCACCAGCACCTCGGGCATCGACGAGGCCAGTCGCGGCATTGCCCGCTATCTGCAGGACCGGCAATTTCCCGCCGACTACGACTACCGTCAGCAGGAGCTCAGCGCCCCGGCGAACTTTCTCGCCGACTGGCTGCAACTCTGCGGCCCGGCGTATGTGATTTCCACCGCCTGCACCTCCAGCGCCCGAGCCCTGATCAGCGCCCGGCGCCTGCTGGACCTGGGCCTGTGCGACGCGGTGCTGTGCGGCGGGGTCGACAGCCTGTGCAAGCTCACCCTGAACGGTTTCACCGCCCTGGAGGCGGTGTCCGCTCAGCGTTGCAATCCGTTTTCCCGCCACCGCGACGGCATCAATATCGGTGAAGCAGCGGTGCTGTTCCTGATGAGCAAGGAACCGGGCCGTGACTCGCCCATTGCCCTGCTGGGCGGCGGTGCCAGTTCCGACGCCTACCATATTTCCGCCCCGGCCCCCGACGGTCGAGGGGCCTTGCAGGCCATGAGCCTGGCCTTGCGCAGTGCCGGCTTGCAGCCACAACAGATCGACTACCTGAACCTGCACGGCACCGCCACCCAGCACAACGACGCCATGGAAAGCCTGGCGGTGGCGCAGCTGTTCCCCGAAGGCGTGCCCTGCTCATCGACCAAGCCCATGAGCGGCCACACCCTGGGGGCCGCCGGGGCCCTGGAAGCGGCGTTCTGCTGGCTGGCCCTGAGTGCCGACAACCCCGGCCAGGCGCTGCCGCCCCATGTCTGGGATGCCCAGGCCGACCCGGCCTTGCCGCCGTTGCGCTGGGTCACCTCCGCCGACCGCCTGGCACTGCATCCATCACGCTACCTGATGAGCAACTCCTTCGCCTTCGGCGGCAACAACGTCAGCCTGATAATCGGAGACGCCCCATGATTGACTGGCCGCTCGCCGAGTTGCTGCCCCATGCCGGGGACATGATCCTCATCGATCAGGTCCTGGCCTTTGATGAAGAACAGATCCGCACCCGCCTCGAAATCCGCCCTGGAGGCCTGTTCAACCGCCCCGACGGCAGCCTGCCGGCCTGGGTCGGCATCGAACTGATGGCTCAGAGCGTGGCCGCCTACGCCGGCTGCCGCGCCCGCCAGCAGGGCTTGCCGGTGGAGCTGGGCTTTCTTCTGGGCACCCGTAAATTCGAATGCAATGTCGAACACTTTCCCGTTGGTAGCACCCTGGAAATCCATGCCCTGCGCTCCCTTGAGGACGACAACGGCATGGGTGTGTTCGAATGCCACCTCAATGGCCCCGGCATTACCGCCAGCGCGCGCCTGAACGTATTCCGTCCCCCTCAGGCTGCCGACTATCTGCATGAAACACCTGCCTCTTCTACAGGAACTCCGTCATGACTGACTCCGTACTGGTCACCGGCTCCAGCCGTGGCATCGGCCGTGCCATCGCCCTGCGTCTGGCCCAGGCCGGTTATGACCTGGTGCTGCATTGCCGCAGCGGCCGCACCGAAGCCGAAGCCGTCAAGGGCGAAGTCGAGGCCTTGGGCCGCAGCGCCCGCATCCTGCAATTCGACGTCTCTGACCGAGCGGCCTGCAAGGCCGCACTGGAAGCCGACGTTGAGACTCATGGTGCCTATTACGGTGTCGTGCTCAATGCCGGGCTGACCCGCGACGGCGCCTTTCCGGCCCTCAGCGAAGAGGACTGGGACCAGGTGCTGCGCACCAACCTCGACGGTTTCTACAACGTCCTGCACCCGGTGATGATGCCGATGATCCGCCGCCGCGCCGCGGGGCGCATTGTCTGCATCACCTCGGTCTCGGGGCTGATCGGCAACCGTGGCCAGGTCAACTACAGCGCTTCCAAGGCCGGGTTGATCGGCGCCGCCAAGGCCCTGGCCATCGAGCTGGGCAAGCGCAAGATCACCGTCAACTGCGTGGCCCCGGGGCTGATCGACACCGCCATGCTCGACGAGAACGTGCCGGTGGACGAACTGATGAAGATGATCCCCGCCCAGCGCATGGGCACCCCGGAAGAAGTGGCCGGCGCGGTGAACTTCCTGATGTCCGCCGAGGCCGCCTACATCACCCGCCAGGTGCTGGCGGTGAACGGGGGCCTGTGCTGATGAAACGCGTGGTTGTCACCGGCATGGCCGGCATCACCTCCCTGGGCAGCGACTGGGCCAGCATCGCCGAGCGCTTCGGCGCCAACCGCAGCGGCATCCGGCGCATGGACGAGTGGGACAGGTTCAGCGAGCTCAATACCCGCCTGGCCGGCCCCATCGATGACTTCCAGGTGCCCGGCCACTGGACCCGCAAGCAACTGCGCAGCATGGGCCGGGTTTCGCGGCTCGCCGTGGGCGCCGCCGAGCAGGCCCTGGCCGACGCCGGGCTGCTGGGCGACCCGTCGATCAAGGACGGGCGCATGGGCGTGGCCTGTGGTTCGTCCACCGGCAGCACCGACGAGATCAAGGCCTTCGGCAACATGCTGCTGAACTCGGTGGCCGAGGGGCTCAACGCCAACTCCTACGTGCGCATGATGCCCCACACCACCGCGGCCAATATCAGCATCTTCTTCGGCCTCACCGGACGCCTGATTCCCACCTCCAGCGCCTGCACCAGTGGCAGCCAGGGTATCGGCTACGCCTATGAAGCGATCAAGTTCGGGCGCCTGCCACTGATGCTTGCCGGCGGCGCCGAAGAGCTGTGTCCCACCGAGGCCATGGTGTTCGACGCGCTCTATGCCACCAGCCTGAAAAACGATGCACCGCACACCAGCCCGCGCCCCTACGACACCGATCGCGATGGCCTGGTGATCGGCGAAGGCGGCGGCATGCTGGTGCTCGAAGAGCTGGAACACGCCCTGGCCCGCGGCGCGCGCATTCACGCGGAAATCGTCGGTTTCGGCAGCAACGCCGACGGCCAGCACACCACGCGCCCCGAGCAGAGCACCATGCGCCGGGCCATGGAGCTGGCGCTGGAGGATGCGGCCCTGTTCCCGGCGGCCATCGGCTACGTCAACGGCCATGGCACTGCCACCGAACAGGGCGACATTGCCGAGACCCAGGCCACCAGCAGTCTGTTCGGCAATCGCATGCCCATCAGTTCGCAGAAGAGCTTCCTTGGCCACACCCTGGGTGCCTGCGGCGCGCTGGAATCCTGGTTCAGCATCGAGATGCTCAACCGCGATCTGTACGTGCACACCTGCAACCTGGACCAGGTCGACCCCCGCTGCGGCGAGCTGGACTACCTGCAGGGCGGCTTCCGGGCCATGAGCCACGAATACGTGATGAACAACAACTTTGCCTTTGGCGGCGTCAACACCTCGTTGATCTTCCGCCGCTGGTCCTAATGCCTCACCTCACTGGAGAAATGGAATGTCCTCCCTGTTTCGCGCCACCCTCATCGTCCTCGCCCTGCTGAGCGTCACCGCCTGCACCAGCAAGCGCATGTACACCCCCAACCGAGTGATCCCGGCCACCATCCAGGCCGACCAGGAGCAGGTCAAGCAGGCGATCCTGAAGAACCTGGTGGCCCGCAAGTGGACCGTGCAGCGCATCAGCCCGGAGCTGATCCAGGCCGAGATCACCGTGCGTGAACAGTTCCACGCCGAGATCGATATCCAGTACTCCGCCAGCTACTACAAGATCGTCTACCGCGACAGCCGCGACCTGGATTACAAGGACGGCAAGATCCACAAGAACTACATCCGCTGGGTGCGCCTGCTGGACAAGGGCATCCTGCGCGAGCTGCGGGACAACCAGAACGAACGGACCGCGCAACAGCTGTCCGACGCGGCGGCCAAGAGCTTCCCGGCCGCGCAATGAGCCTCTCCCTGTGACCCCGGTCACAGGGCTGCTTCACCCCCTTTGATGTCATGGAGAATGCGATGCGTTTGAAGACACTGGCGGCCACCGCCACCCTGCTGCTGTGCACCCTGCCCAGTATTAGCCAGGCCCGCGATACCACCCTGTATCTGCCCTTCGACAAGGTGGTGGCCGAGGCCATCAGCACCGGCAAGATCGACGGCAGCGTGAAGTTCTACCTGGCCGGCAACAAGCCGGCCGGCAAGGTCAGCGTGCTGAGCCCCGGCGCCGTGACCAACAAGAAGACCAATGCCTTCGGCAAGGCCGACCAGGTGGCCTGCGAATGGGCCTTGCAGTCGGCGCTGATCACCCTGCATGAAGCGGCGAAGAAAGTCGGCGCCAACGCCGTGACCGACATCGCCAGCTTCTACAAGAGCCGTGAGCGCAAGGACGCCACCACCTATGAGTGCCATGCCGGCGCCATCATGGCTGGCGTCGCGCTGCGCGGGGATCTGTCCAAGGTCCAGTGACCTGCGACTGACAACGCAAAGGGCGCCTGGGGCGCCCTTTGCGTTTCCGGGTTTTTTCCGGAAGCACGCCAATCGCCGTCTACACTCGCAACAGCAGGCCGGGTCATCGCCGCCTGCGGGAGCCAAGTGGCGCGATCGGGCATTGGCCGGCGTGACAGTGGCTCCTCTTTCACGTCCGTCAAGGAGCCGACCATGCAAGTGAAAGCGCTGATTGCCCTGGCCCTGCTAGCGGTCCTGAGCCCCACCAGCCAGGCCACCAACCTGATGTACATGCCCTTCGAGAAAGTCGTGGCCGACGCCGAGCGCGCCGGGCGCCTGGACGGCAGCGTGAGCTTCCATCTGGCCGGCAACCCGCTGCCGCCGGTGCTCCAGGTACGGCTCACCGAAGTCACCACCAACAAGAAGACCAACGCTTTCAACAAGAGCGATATCGCCGCCTGCGAATGGGCCCTACAGTCGGCGCTGATCACCCTGCAAGCCGCAGCCAAGCGGGTCGGCGCCAACGCGGTGACCAACATCGTCAGCTACTACAAGCACCACGTGCGCAAGGACCTCAACACCTACGAATGCCACGCCGGGGTGCTGATGGCCGGAGTGGCCCTGCGCGGCGATCTGGTGTTCCTGCAGACTCCGGTACGCCCCAACAGTCCCTCAGGGCGTGGCCCCGGTCTTGCGCGTCAGTAGCTCGACAAAGGCCTTGGCCATGGGCGAGCACTGGTCCTTGCGCTGTACCAGCCACACCGCCGACATGGCCTCCGGGTCCAGCAGCCGACGATAGACCACGCCATCGATGCGCATGCGCTGGTAGGACGCCGGTAGCACCGACACCCCGAGCCCCGCCGCCACCAGGCCGATAATGGTCATGGCTTCCGCCGCCTCCTGGGCGAAATGCGGGGTGAAACCGGCATCCCGGGACAGGCTCAGCAACTGGGCATACAGGCCGCTGCCATAGCTGCGGGGGAAGAATACAAAAGGCTCCTGGGCCAGCGCGGCCAGGTGCAGGCCCTCTTCGCTGCCACTGGCCAGCGGATGCTTGGAACTGAGCACCGCCACCAGCGGCTCGCGCAGCAGCTCCACCACCGACAGAGAGTCCGGCAAGGGCAAGGGCCGCATGATGCCCACCTGGATCGTCTGGTCCACCAAGGCTTCGGCCACCTGGGTGCTGCTCATTTCCTTGAGCTTGAGATGCACGGCAGCAAAGCGCTGGCGAAAGGCAAAGATCGCCTGGGGAATGGTCGAGTTGAACGGCGCCGACGAGGTGAAGCCGATCTTCAGCTCCCCCAGCTCGCCCAACTGCGCACGCCGCGCCACATCCGCCGCCTTGTCCACCTGGGCCAGCACCAGGCGCGCTTCTTCGAGGAACAGGCGCCCGGCCTCGCTGAGCTCGACCCGACGATTGGTTCGCTCGAACAGCCGGGCGCCCACCTCCTGCTCCAGGGCCTGGATCTGCTGGCTCAGAGGCGGCTGGGAGATACCCAGAACCTGGGCCGCACGGCCGAAGTGCAGCTCTTCGGCGACGGCGATGAAGTAGCGCAAGTGACGCAATTCCATGGGCAATTCCATTGAGTCGTTAAAGCTATCAAACAGGTCGAACAATATATTGGAAATGATCATTAGCCAGCTATATGCTTTTTTCCATTGCCTGACCGGCTGCGTTCCCCCCGAGGTCCCCGTGAAAACCGCTGTTGCCCCCCTTGCCCACACCCTTCCCTCTACGCCCCTGGACGAAGTGGTCGCCGACCTCAACGAGGTCTACATCGAGAAAGGCACGCCGATGTTCATGCGCACGGTGCTGGCGCTGTTCTCCGGGGGCTTTGCCACCTTCGCCCTGCTGTATTGCGTGCAACCGATGATGCCGTTGCTGTCCCGGGAGTTTTCCATCAATGCGGCGCAAAGCAGCCTGATCCTCTCGGTGTCGACGGGCATGCTGGCCATCGGTCTGCTGATCACCGGGCCCATTTCCGATCGCATCGGCCGCAAGCCGGTGATGGTGGCGGCATTGCTCGCCGCCGCCCTGTGCACCATCGCCAGCGCACTGATGCCCAGCTGGCAGGGAGTGCTGCTGATGCGGGCGCTGGTGGGGCTGTCCCTGAGCGGGCTGGCGGCGGTGGCCATGACCTACCTCAGCGAAGAGATTCACCCCCAGCACATCGGCCTGGCCATGGGCCTGTACATCGGCGGCAATGCCATCGGTGGCATGAGCGGACGACTGATCACCGGCGTGCTGATCGACTTCGTCAGCTGGCACACGGCGATGCTGGTGATCGGCGGCCTGGCATTGATCGCCGCCGCGGTGTTCTGGCGCATCCTTCCCGAGTCGCGCAACTTCCGCCCCCGCTCGCTGCACCCACGCAGCCTGCTGGACGGCTTTGCCATGCACTTTCGCGATGCCGGCCTGCCCTGGCTGTTCCTCGAAGGTTTCCTGCTGATGGGGGCCTTCGTCACCCTGTTCAACTACATCGGCTACCGTCTGCTGGCCGAGCCCTATCACCTGAGCCAGGCCTGGGTCGGGATGCTGTCGGTGGTGTACCTGTCGGGGATCTACAGCTCGGCGAAGATCGGTGCCCTGGCGGATCAACTGGGCCGGCGCCGGGTGCTGTGGGGCACCATCGTACTGATGCTGGCGGGGATCGCCCTGACCCTGCTGACGCCGCTGTCCCTGGTGCTGATTGGCATGCTGCTGTTCACCTTCGGCTTCTTTGGTGCCCACTCGGTGGCCAGCAGCTGGATCGGCCGCCGGGCCACCAAGGCCAAGGGCCAGGCCTCATCGCTGTACCTGTTCAGCTACTACGCAGGTTCAAGCATTGCCGGCACCGCTGGCGGGGTGTTCTGGCACCTGGCGGGCTGGAACGGCATCGGCCTGTTTATCGGCGCCTTGCTGGTGGGGGCACTGCTGATTGCCATGAAACTGGCCAAACTACCGCCTTTGTAACGCCTGGTCAGCGAAGGCGACCGCCAGGCAAGTGCAAGTCTCGAAGGCCTATTCGCCGGCAAGCCGGCTCCTACACGGATCGGGTCTGTGCCGGCGGGCCCCTGTAGGAGCTGGCTTGCCAGCGAAGGCATCTGCCAGGCAGGTGCAAGTCTCGAGGGCCTATTCGCCGGCAAGCCGGCTCCTACACGGATCGGGTCTGTGCCGGAGGGCCCCTGTAGGAGCTGGCTTGCCAGCGAAGGCGGCCGCCAGGCAGGCGCAAGTCTCGAGAGCCCATTCGCCAGCAAGCTGGCTCCTACAGAAAGTGTCCGCCAATGAAAACGCCCGGCAGATGCCGGGCGTTTTTTGTGGGGTGGCGCTTATGCGTGGTATGACGCCGACAACTCGTGAACCGCCTCCAGGAAGGCTCCGGCGTGCTCCGGTTTCACTTCCGGGGTGATGCCATGGCCCAGGTTGAACACGTGGCCGCTGCCGGTGCCGTAGCTGGCGAGGATGCGCGCGACTTCGCTGCGGATCGCCTGCGGATTGGCGTAGAGCACGGTGGGGTCCATGTTGCCTTGCAGGGAAACCTTGCTGCCGACACGACGACGGGCCTCGCCGATGTCGCAGGTCCAGTCCAGGCCCAGGGCATCGGCGCCGGCGTCAGCGATGCTCTCCAGCCACAGACCGCCGCCCTTGGTGAACAGGATCACCGGAACCTTGCGCCCGTCGTGCTCGCGGATCAGGCCGCTGACGATCTTGCGCATGTAGGCCAGGGAAAACTCCTGATAGGCCGCCGCCGAGAGGCTGCCACCCCAGCTGTCGAAAATCTGCACCGCCTGCGCACCGGCCAGAATCTGCCCGTTGAGGTAGGAGGTTACCGACTGGGCCAGCTTGTCCAGCAGCAGGTGCATGGCTTGCGGATTGTCATAGAGCATGGCCTTGGACTTGCGGAAGTCTTTCGACGAACCGCCTTCGACCATGTAAGTGGCCAGGGTCCAGGGGCTGCCGGCAAAACCGATCAACGGCACCCGGCCATTGAGTTCGCGACGAATGGTGCTGACCGCATCCATCACATAGCCCAGGTCCTTTTGCGGATCGGGGATCGGCAGGGCTTCGATGTCGGCCAGGGTGCTGACCACCTTCTTGAAGCGCGGACCTTCACCGGTTTCAAAGTACAGGCCTTGGCCCATGGCATCGGGGATGGTCAGGATGTCGGAGAAGAGGATGGCCGCATCCAGCTGTGGATAGCGGTCCAGAGGCTGCAGCGTGACTTCGCAAGCGAACTCCGGGTTCATGCACAGGCTCATGAAGTCACCGGCGTTGGCGCGGCTGGCACGGTATTCAGGCAAGTAGCGCCCAGCCTGACGCATCATCCACACCGGGGTGACGTCTACGGGTTGCTTGAGCAGGGCACGAAGGAAACGGTCGTTCTTCAGGGCAGTCATGTCGGCATCCGGAAAAAAAGTGGGGGCATTTTCTCAGAGCGCGACACAAAAGGCACGGCGAGAGCCGTTTCTTTATGTCTATGGGGTCAATTTGTCACGGGGACGGGCACAGATCCCGTAGGAGCCCGCTTGCTGGCGAAGCGATCAATGCGGTGCATCAACAGCACCGCGTTATCGTTGCTCGCCGGCCAGCCGGCTCCTACAGCAGCGATCAGACGCCCAGGTAGTCGAGGATGCCTTCGGCGGCGTTACGCCCTTCGAAGATCGCCGTCACCACGAGATCAGAACCGCGCACCATGTCGCCACCGGCAAAGATTTTCGGGTTGCTGGTCTGGTGCTTGAACTTGCCCTGTTCCGGGGCCACGACGCGGCCCTGGCTGTCGGTCTGGATGCTGAACTGCTCGAACCACGGCGCCGGGCTTGGGCGGAAACCGAAGGCGATGACCACGGCGTCGGCCGGGATGATCTCTTCGGAGCCCGGGATCGGCTCGGGGCTGCGGCGGCCACGGGCGTCCGGCTCGCCGAGACGGGTCTCGACCACCTTCACGCCTTCGACCTTGTCTTCACCGACAATCGCGATCGGCTGGCGGTTGTAGAGGAACTTCACGCCTTCTTCCTTGGCGTTCTTCACCTCTTTGCGCGAGCCGGGCATGTTGGCTTCGTCACGACGGTACGCACAGGTCACCGACTTGGCGCCCTGGCGGATCGAGGTGCGGTTGCAGTCCATCGCGGTGTCGCCACCGCCCAGTACCACCACCTTCTTGCCTTTCATGTCAACGAAGTCTTCCGGCGACTTTTCAAAGCCCAGGTTGCGGTTGACGTTGGCGATCAGGAAATCCAGAGCGTCATACACGCCCGGCAGGTCCTCACCGGCAAAGCCGCCCTTCATGTAGGTGTAGGTGCCCATGCCCATGAACACCGCATCGTATTCGGCGAGCAGTTGCTCCATGGTCACGTCCTTGCCCACCTCGGTGTTCAGGCGGAACTCGATGCCCATGCCGCTGAAGACTTCGCGACGATTGCTCAGCACGGTCTTTTCCAGCTTGAACTCGGGGATACCGAAGGTCAGCAGACCGCCGATTTCCGGGTTCTTGTCGAACACCACCGGGGTCACGCCGCCACGCACCAGCACGTCGGCACAGCCCAGGCCTGCCGGGCCCGCACCGATGATCGCCACGCGCTTGCCGGTGGGCTTGACCTTGGACATGTCCGGACGCCAGCCCATGGCGAAGGCGGTGTCGGTGATGTACTTCTCCACCGAGCCGATGGTCACCGCACCAAAGCCGTCGTTGAGGGTGCAGGCACCCTCGCACAGACGATCCTGCGGGCAGACCCGGCCGCAGACTTCCGGCAGGGTGTTGGTCTGGTGCGACAGCTCGGCGGCGGCGAGGATGTTGCCCTCGGCCACCAGCTTGAGCCAGTTGGGAATGAAGTTGTGCACCGGGCACTTCCATTCGCAGTACGGGTTACCGCAACCCAGGCAGCGGTGGGCCTGGTCGGCCGACTGCTGGGGTTTGAAGGGTTCGTAGATCTCCACGAACTCTTTCTTGCGTTGACGCAACAGTTTCTTCTTCGGGTCTTTACGCCCGACCTCGATGAACTGGAAGTCGTTATTGAGACGTTCGGCCATGTTCAGGAACCTCTTTACGACAGCCTCAAGCGACGAGCTTCAAGCTGCAAGACAATCACATTAAGTCGGCACACCGCGCACGAGCTTCAAGCTTGCCGCTTGAGGCTCGTAGCCTGCAGCTGCGTTACTGCGGATTCGCGCGAGTACTGGAGAGCAGAGACTTCAAGCTCGCCGCCTTGGGCTTGACCAGCCAGAAGCGACGCAAGTAGTCGTCGAGGTTCTCAGCGAGGTTACGACCCCATTCGCTGTCGGTTTCCTCGACATACTCGTTCAGCACGCGCTGCAGGTGGCTGCGATAGGCTTCCATCGCTTCGCCGCTGATCCGCTGGATTTCCACCAGTTCGTGGTTGACCCGGTCAACGAAGGTGTTGTCCTGGTCGAGCACGTAGGCGAAACCGCCGGTCATGCCTGAGCCGAAGTTGTAACCGGTCTTGCCCAGGACGCAGACGAAACCACCGGTCATGTACTCGCAGCAGTGATCGCCAGTGCCTTCCACCACCGTGTGGGCACCGGAGTTACGCACGGCAAAACGCTCGCCCGCGGTGCCGGCGGCGAACAGCTTGCCGCCGGTGGCGCCGTACAGGCAGGTGTTGCCGATAATGGCGCTGTCCTGAGTCTTGTAGACGCTGCCCTTGGGCGGAACGATGACCAGCTTGCCGCCGGTCATGCCCTTGCCCACGTAGTCGTTGGCATCGCCTTCCAGGTAGAGGTTCAGGCCGCCGGCGTTCCACACGCCGAAGCTCTGCCCCGCAGTGCCCTTGAAGCGGAACGTGATTGGCGCCTGGGCCATGCCCTGGTTGCCGTGGAGCTTGGCGATTTCACCGGAGATCCGCGCACCGATGGAACGGTCGCAGTTGCAGATATCCAGGGCGAAGTCGGCACCGCTCTTGTCGTTGATCGCCGAGCGGGCCATCTCGACCATTTTCTCGGCCAGCAGGCCCTTGTCGAACGGCGGGTTGCGGTCCACCTGGCAGAACTGCGGCTTGTCTGCCGGGATGTGGTCGCTGCCCAGCAACGGGGTCAGGTCCAGGTGGTGCTGCTTGGCGGTCTGGCCTTCGAGGATTTCCAGCAGATCGGTACGACCGATCAGTTCTTCCAGGGAGCGCACGCCCAGCTTGGCCAGCCACTCACGGGTTTCCTCGGCGACGTAGGTGAAGAAGTTCACCACCATGTCGACGGTGCCAATGTAGTGATCCTTGCGCAGCTTCTCGTTCTGGGTCGCCACGCCGGTGGCGCAGTTGTTCAGGTGGCAGATGCGCAGGTATTTGCAGCCCAGGGCGATCATCGGCGCGGTGCCGAAGCCGAAGCTCTCGGCGCCGAGGATGGCGGCCTTGATCACGTCGAGGCCGGTTTTCAGGCCGCCGTCGGTCTGTACCCGGACCTTGCCGCGCAGGTCGTTGCCGCGCAGGGTCTGGTGGGTTTCCGCCAGGCCCAGTTCCCACGGTGCACCGGCGTACTTGATCGAGGTCAGCGGCGAAGCGCCAGTGCCGCCGTCGTAGCCGGAGATGGTGATCAGGTCGGCATAGGCCTTGGCCACACCGGCAGCGATGGTGCCGACGCCGGCTTCCGCCACCAGTTTCACCGACACCAGCGCCTGAGGGTTGACCTGCTTGAGGTCGAAGATCAGCTGCGACAAGTCTTCGATCGAATAGATGTCGTGGTGCGGCGGAGGCGAAATCAGGGTCACGCCGGGGACTGCGTAGCGCAGCTTGGCGATCAGGCCGTTGACCTTGCCACCAGGCAGCTGGCCGCCCTCGCCGGGCTTGGCGCCCTGGGCCACCTTGATCTGCAGCACTTCGGCGTTGACCAGGTACTCCGGGGTCACGCCGAAACGGCCAGTGGCCACTTGCTTGATCTTCGAGCTCTTGATGGTGCCGTAGCGCGCCGGGTCTTCGCCGCCTTCACCGGAGTTGGAACGCGCGCCAAGGCGGTTCATGGCTTCGGCCAGGGCTTCGTGAGCCTCCGGCGACAGGGCGCCGAGAGAGATACCGGCAGAGTCGAAGCGCTTGAGGATCGATTCCAGGGGCTCGACTTCGCTGATGTCCATCGGCGTCTCCAGGGTCTTCACCTGGAACAGGTCGCGGATCATCGACACCGGACGGTTGTCCACCAGCGCGGTGTATTCCTTGAACTTGGCGTAGTCGCCCTGCTGCACGGCGGCTTGCAGGGTGTTGACCACGTCCGGGTTGTAGGCGTGGTATTCGCCGCCGTGGACGAACTTCAGCAGGCCGCCTTGCTGGATCGGCTTGCGCGGGCTCCAGGCTTCGGTCGCCAGGGCTTTCTGCTCGGCTTCGATGTCGACGAAACGTGCGCCCTTGATCCGGCTCGGCACGCCACGGAAGCTCAGGTTGCAAACTTCCTCGGACAGGCCGATGGCTTCGAACAGCTGCGCGCCACGGTAAGAGGCGATGGTGGAGATGCCCATCTTCGACAGGATCTTCAACAGGCCCTTGGTGATGCCCTTGCGGTAGTTCTTGAACACCTCGTAGAGGTCGCCCAGCACTTCACCGGTACGGATCAGGTCGCCCAGCACTTCGTAGGCCAGGAACGGATAGACCGCCGAGGCGCCGAAACCGATCAGCACCGCAAAGTGGTGCGGGTCGCGGGCGGTGGCGGTTTCCACGAGGATGTTGGAGTCGCAGCGCAGGCCTTTTTCGGTCAGGCGGTGGTGCACTGCGCCGGTGGCCAGGGAGGCGTGGATCGGCAGCTTGCCCGGCGCGATATGACGGTCGCTGAGGACGATCTGGGTGCGGCCGGCGCGAGCGGCCTCTTCAGCCTGGTCGGCGACGTTGCGGATCGCCGCTTCCAGACCGACGCTCTCGTCGTAGTTGAGGTCGATGACCTGGCGCTCGAAGCCCGGGCGATCGAGGTTCATCAGCGAACGCCACTTGGCCGGGGAGATCACTGGCGAGCTGAGGATCACTCGCGAAGCGTGCTCGGGCGACTCCTGGAAGATGTTGCGCTCGGCACCGAGGCAGATCTCCAGGGACATGACGATGGCTTCGCGCAGCGGGTCGATCGGCGGGTTGGTGACCTGGGCGAACTGCTGGCGGAAATAGTCGTAAGGGGTACGCACACGCTGGGACAGCACCGCCATCGGCGTGTCGTCGCCCATGGAGCCCACCGCTTCGTAGCCCTGCTCGCCCAGCGGACGCAGTACCTGGTCACGCTCTTCGAAGGTGACCTGGTACATCTTCATGTACTGCTTGAGCTGGTCGACGTCGTAGAAGGCCGAGCCGTGGTCGTTGTCTTCCATGGTGGCCTGGATGCGCAGAGCGTTCTTGCGCAGCCATTGCTTGTATGGATGACGGGACTTCAAGCGGTTGTCGATGGCGTCGGTGTCGAGGATCTGCCCGGTTTCGGTGTCCACGGCAAAGATCTGGCCCGGGCCGACCCGGCCCTTGGCGATCACGTCCTCGGGCTGGTAGTTCCACACGCCGATTTCCGAAGCCAGGGTAATGAAGCCGTTCTGGGTGGTGACCCAGCGCGCCGGACGCAGGCCGTTGCGGTCCAGCAGGCAGACGGCGTAACGGCCGTCGGTCATGACCACGCCCGCTGGGCCGTCCCACGGCTCCATGTGCATCGAGTTGTATTCGTAGAACGCGCGCAGGTCGGCGTCCATGGTCTCGACGTTCTGCCACGCTGGCGGAATGATCATGCGCACGCCGCGGAACAGGTCGATGCCGCCGGTGACCATCAGCTCCAGCATGTTGTCCATGCTCGAGGAGTCGGAACCCACGCGGTTGACCAGCGGGCCGAGCTCTTCCAGGTCCGGAATCAGGTCGTTGGCGAACTTGGTGCGCCGGGCCACGGCCCAGTTGCGGTTGCCAGTGATGGTGTTGATCTCGCCGTTGTGGGCGAGGAAGCGGAATGGCTGGGCCAGCGGCCATTTCGGCAGGGTGTTGGTGGAGAAGCGCTGGTGGAACACGCAGATCGCGGTTTGCAGGCGCGGATCGCCCAGATCCGGATAGAAGGCGGCGAGGTCCGCCGGCATCATCAGGCCCTTATAGATGATGGTCTTGTGGGAAAAGCTGCAGATGTAGTGGTCGGTATCGGCGGCGTTGGCCACCGAAGAGCGCCGACGGGAGCTGAACAGCTTGATGGCGAAGTCCTGGTC
>NZ_MOAK01000049.1:26355-27479 GCF_003732485.1 Pseudomonas protegens | reverse complement strand
GGGGAGCTGAACAGCTTGATGGCGAAGTCCTGGTCGCTCAGCCCCTGGCCGCCGATGAACACTTGTTCGATCTGTGGCAGGCGCTCCAGGGCCAGACGCCCGAGCACACTGGTATCGATCGGTACTTTGCGCCAGCCCACCAGTTGCAGGCCGGCGGCCAGGATCTCGCGGTTCATGTTTTCGCGAGCGGCTTCGGCTTTCACCGGGTCCTGGTTGAAGAACACCATGCCCACCGCATATTGCTTGGGCAGATCGACGCCGAAATGCTCCGTGGCGACTGCGCGCAGGAACAGGTCGGGCTTTTGCATCAGCAGACCGCAACCGTCGCCGGTCTTGCCGTCCGCGTTGATCCCACCGCGGTGGGTCATGCAGGTCAGGGCCTCAATGGCCGTTTTCAACAAGGTATGACTGGGTTCGCCCTGCATATGGGCTATCAGGCCGAAACCACAGTTATCCTTAAATTCATCTGGTTGGTACAGACCTGCTTTCATAGACACTTTCTCACCAGGCTGCCTCTTTTCGAGGCAAATTTCTTTTCAATTCAACCACTTGCATTCCGCGCCGAACGTACGCCAGCTTTGCGGGGGCAAAAGGGAGGTCATTGTACACACCGACACAAAGCCCCACAAATTTAGCGACGATCTGTCGTAAATTCATGTCGCATTTATGAACGTTTTAAAGCGATATGCTGTGCTAGTCAAAAAGTTTTGCTTTTGACTGCCGCGACTCAAAAACTACTGTGACGCAGACACCACAAGGCACGCGGCCTGTAAGGCAGCATGCCGATGCGGAAATTTGAGGTTGCCGGGAGAGGCGGCCTGGGTAAGGCCGCCGAATCTTCAGCGAGTTGTTGCCAGTTCTTGTTGAACGCTAGCGACAGTGCGAGGCCAAGGTTTACCAGCCTGAACCTTCGCTGGCAAGGATTTGATGGCGCTGACCGCTGCATCGCGGCTGGAGAAGTTGCCGTAGGTGATCACATACAGCGGCTTGCCGTTGAGGACTTTCTTGAAGTAGCGGTATTCGCCGCCCTGTTCCTTGACGAAATTCTGCGCGGTGGCTTCCGAACTGGTGCCGAGGATCTGCACCACGTAGTTGCCTGGTGCTTGTCCGGCGTACCAGCTGCC
>NZ_MOAK01000049.1:2978-26324 GCF_003732485.1 Pseudomonas protegens | reverse complement strand
CCCGGCGTCCCAGCTGCCCCCGGCAGCCTTGGCTACAGTAACCGGCTTTTCTGCCGGTTTGGCGGCCGGAGCAGGCTTGGCAGCGACCGGTTTCTCTACCGGCTTGGGCGCAGGCGTCGGCTTGGCGGTGGCGACCTGGGTCGGAGCCGGAGTCGGACGTGCCGCCGGAGTCGGTGCAGGGCCGGCCACTGCACCAGCCGGTGGTGCGGTGGTGGTCACAGTTGGCGGAACGGCGCTGGAGCCTTCCACAGGAACCCCATCGTCACCCTCGGTGATACCGCCTGCGGCTTCAGCCAGAGGACCGCGCATGACCGGTTGCGACTGGCCGACCAACGGCAGCGGCATCGGCTGAGACGAACCGGCAAATTCCACCGATGGACTGCCATTGGCATTCGGTGTCGGCGTCTGCCCCAGTGGCAGTTGCGCTTGCTCGCTGGCCGGAGCCCCGGTAGTTGGCGCCTTACTGCGACCCGGCATCAACCAGGCTGCAGCCACGGCCACAACCACTACAGCGGAAATGGCCAATACGTGTTTCTTCGGCATGTTGAACCCCATACTTGGACGCTTGACCGCGGAGCGGCTGGCGATCATGGCTTCGATCATTGCATCCCTGGCGACCTGGTTGATGTTGCCCGGCCAGCCATCGGAGCTTTCGTGAATATCACTGATCTGATCTGCGGAGAAAAGTTCGATGCCCTGACCCGCGCCTTCGAGGCGTAGGGCCAGATATTCACGGGTTTCCTCTTCGGCGTAAGGCTGCAACTCGATGACGTGGAAGCGTTCTTCCTCGGTGCTCAACTGATCCAGGGCCGCAATCAACGACGACTCGCCGAACAGGAACACGTGAGGGCGGCCCTCCGGAGCGCCCGCCGCCAGGGCCAGCAGGGCCTCAAGCGCAGACTCGTCAAGCTGCTCGGCATCATCCACCAGCAGGTAGACTTCCTGGCCGGTCAGGGCCAGTTGCACCACCTGGGCGAGGATTGCGCCGATCTCGGCCTGAGCCACATTCAAGGCCTGGGCTACCTGGCGCAACACCCCGGCAGCATCGCCGGCGCCACGGGCGGAAACCACCACGCTTTGCACCGATTGCTTGTTGGTACTGGCAACCAGCGCCTGACGCAATAGCGTCTTGCCACTGCCCTGGGGGCCGGTGACCACCAGCAGCAGCTGGCTGTAACGCGCCAGGTGATGCAACTGCCCCAGCACGGGCTTGCGTTGGGCAGGAAAGAATTTGAAGCCAGGGACCCGGGGAGCGAAAGGATCATGGCTCAACTGGTAATGGCCGAGGAAAGCCTCGTCGGCGTGCAAACTAGTCATCGGGATCTTATTAACCTTTAAGCTGAGCCAGGGCGCGGTAATCCGCTCCCAGCGTGGCCTGTAAAACCTCTTTCGGATAATCGTCGGTCACTACGGCTTCGCCCATGCGGCGCAACAGCACCAGACGCAAACGACCGTCGATCACTTTTTTGTCAATTGCCATATGTTCGAGGAAGTCCGCTTCGGTCATCTCTTCAGGCGGGATGACCGGCAAGCCCGCGCGCTGGAACAGGCGAATACCGCGGTCACGCTCCTGGCTGGTGATCCAGCCCAGGCGCGCGGACATTTCCAGGGCCATCACGGTGCCAGCAGCCACCGCTTCACCATGCAGCCAGACACCGTAGCCCATATGAGTCTCGATGGCATGGCCGAAGGTATGGCCCAGGTTGAGGGTGGCACGCACCCCCGATTCACGCTCGTCGGCACCGACCACCGCAGCCTTGGCCGCGCAGGAGCGTTCGATGGCATAGGTCAGCGCCTGCTGGTCCAGGGCCCGCAGGCGATCGACATTCTCTTCCAACCAAGTGAGAAACGGCTCATCGCAGATCAGGCCGTACTTGATCACCTCCGCCAGGCCCGCCGACAGTTCACGGCTGGGCAGGGTATTGAGGCTGGTGGTATCGATCAGCACTACGTTCGGCTGATAGAAGGCGCCCACCATGTTCTTGCCCAGGGGGTGGTTGATGCCGGTCTTGCCACCCACCGAGGAGTCCACCTGGGACAGCAGGGTGGTAGGAATCTGGATGAAATCCACGCCCCGCTGGTAGCAGGCAGCGGCAAAACCGGCCATATCACCGATCACGCCGCCCCCGAGGGCGATGATGGTAGTGCGTCGATCGTGGCGCGCAGTGAGCAGGCCATCGAAGATCAACTGCAGGGTTTCCCAGTTCTTGTAGGCCTCGCCATCGGGCAGGACCACCGAAATCACCGAGAACTGCGCCAGGCTGCGGGTCAGGCGCTCAAGGTACAGCGGCGCAACAGTCTCATTGGAAATGATCGCCACTTGCCGCCCGGCGATATGGGGCACCAGCAGCTCGGGCCGGTCCAACAGTCCTTCACCAATGTGAATCGGGTAGCTGCGCTCGCCTAGATCGACCTTAAGTGTCTGCATGTGTCCCCACAGTGAAGATGGAAGCAGGCGTTGTGCCTTGTATTGACGATGGGCCTCGTCTGGTCTTCTGACGCTGCCCGATAGCTCTGCGCCACACCTTGGCGGTCATGGCGCGACGCCGAGAATAGCGCATTTCGCTCGGCGCATTAACGGGGTGGGAGCTGCTGTAGGCGCTCGAGGATGTCCAGCACCACCATTCGTGGCGGCCGCTCATCGGTTTCCACCACCAGATCGGCGATTTCCCGATAAAGCGGGTCACGGATTTCCAACAGGTCGCGCAGGGTCTTGGCCGGATCGGCGGTGCGCAGCAAGGGACGATTGCGGTCCCGGGCGGTGCGCCCTACCTGCTGTTCAACCGAAGCGTGCAGGTAGACCACTCGTCCACCGGCATGCAGCGCCCGACGATTGGCTTCGCGCATCACCGCTCCACCGCCGGTGGCCAGGACCACGCCGTCGGTGCCACAGAGCTCGGCGATCATCGCCTGCTCGCGGTCGCGAAAGCCCGGCTCGCCTTCTTTATCGAAGATCCACGGAATATTCGCGCCTGTACGCAGTTCAATTTCCTTATCGGAATCTTTGAATGGCAGGCGCAGCTCTTTGGCCAGTAAGCGGCCTATGGTGCTTTTTCCAGCCCCCATCGGCCCAACAAGAATCAAATTTCGCACAGAATCAACGACTCACAGCAATCGCCTGGTTGTTCATGATACGCGGAGTGAGAAATACCAGCAGCTCGGATTTTTTCTCCGACACCACGTCACGCCGGAAAAGTCGGCCAAGATACGGCACATCGCCAAGAAATGGCACTTTATCTACAACCTTGCTTTGAGTATTGGAGAAAACCCCACCGATGACGATGGTCTCGCCATCTGTGACCAGGACCTTGGCATTGACCTCGTTCTTCTTGATCGGCGGCACATCCTGGACCTTGTTCAAGTAGTCCGGCTCATCCTTGGTGACCTTGACGTCCATGATGATGCGGTTGTCCGGAGTGATCTGCGGCGTGACCTCAAGGGACAGCGAGGCCTCCTTGAAGGACACCGAAGTGGCGCCACTGGAACTGGCTTCCTGATAGGGAATCTCGGTGCCCTTGAGAATTCTCGCGGTTTCCTTGTCGGAGGTGACTACCTTGGGCTGGGACACGATCTCGCCATTGCCGGTCTTCTCCATGGCGGTCAGTTCCAGGTCCAGCAACACGCTGTCCGTGATGTAGGCAACGCCGATGCCCGAGGTATTGGCCGCGACTCCAAGATCGACGAAGGGCGAATTGCTGCCACTGCTGCCCGGAGTACCTATGGTCGACGACCCCTTGGCGCCGCTCTGCACCCCGGAGGCATTCCAGTTGCCCCTGTTTTGCACCGAGCCGCCCCAACGCACTCCCAGGCTCTTGTCATAGTCGACGTTGGCCTCGACGATTCGTGCCTCGATCATCACCTGACGCACCGGAACGTCCAACTGAATGACAATGCGCCGCAACTCATCGAGGCGCTCCTGGGTCTGGTAGGCAATGATGGTGTTGGTGCGTTCATCCACGGTGATGGAGCCACGCTCACCAGCCTTCTCCTCGGTACCGGTCACTGACTGGAACAGCCTGGCGAGATCCGCAGCCCTGGCGTAATTGACCTGCAGCAGGTCCCGGCGCAGGGGCGCCAGGTTTTCCAACTGCGTCTGCGACTCCAGCTCCTGGCGCTCCCGGGCCGCGATCTCATCCGCCGGAGCCACCAGCAAGACGTTGCCGATCTTGCGTTTATCCAGCCCCTTGGTCTTGAGCACCAGGTCCAGAGCCTGATCCCAGGGCACATTCTGCAAGCGCAAGGTCATGCTGCCTTGCACGGTGTCACTGGCCACCAGGTTGAGCCCGGTGAAATCGGCGATCAGTTGCAGCACTGCGCGCACCTCGATGTCCTGGAAATTCAGCGAAAGCTTTTCACCTGGCGGCCCATGCGCGCCTTTGCCTGAAACACCAGTGATGACCGGCGCGACCGTAGGGCTGCCTGGAAATCGATTGCGCTCTTGAGAAGCGAAGGCCTTGAACTCGGTGGTGCCAACCAGTGATGCCAGCAGCACTATCCATAGCGCCACACCGAGAGCTGAAACAGTCCTGTTCATTTTGCAGACTCCACTTGAGAGTGTTGTTTCAGAGACAGTGTCCGCAGTTGCTCCTGCCAGCCCCCCGCTCCATCGGCAACAATTTCCACCACATCCACCCGCGACTCGCTGATGGCCACTATCCGCCCCTCGCTTCGCCCCAGGTAATCACCGACTTGCAAGGGAAAGACACCAACGGCGCTGCGCAGCAGGGCAAAGCGGCCGGAGACATGGAAGAGGCTCCCGACCATTTGCAACTGCTCGATCTCGAAGCCCTCAAGACGTTGCCGGACCCGCTGCGGATTGGGCCGGACAGCACTGGCGCTCTGCCGGTCGGTGATCAGGTCGACTCTTTGTGGCGGCTGAAACGGACTGCGCAGCGCACTGGCGCTGTAAGTGACCGAGGGGTAGGAGCGTATGACCGGAGCAGGATCAATCGCCCCTGGTGATTGCAGGCGCACCTCATTCATATAGGTATCCAGGTCAGCAAAGTCAGCGGCACCGTCGCAACCCAGCAGCGCCACACAGAAACAACCGGACACCCACACCCAGCAACGCAAGCCGCTCATGAGTGCGGCTCCCGACTGTCGTACCTGTAGGTCCGCGCCTCGATGCTCATGCGCAATCGTGTGGGTTTGCCCCTGTCCACGGGACTGATATGAAAATCATGCAAGGTGACGATTCTTGGCAGGCCGGCGACGCCACTGACGAAAGTCGCCAGGTCGTGATAGGCACCGGTAACCGCGATCTGAATCGGCAGCTCGATATAGAACTCCCGGACCACCTCCGGTTGCAGCCTGATCTCCTCGAATGCCAGGCCGCTGCCCTGCCCCACGCGACTGATGTCTTCCAGCAGCCCCGGAACCTCGTTATCGCCGGGCAACTGACGCAACAACAGAGAGAAGCTGTCCTGCATGACCCCAAGTTGCTCACGGTAGCGCTGAAGATTGGCGACCTTTCCAGCTTTTTCGGCGAACTGCAGCTTGAATCGATGCTCCTCCCGACGCTGCTGCCCCAGCGTCTCCAGATGCGGGTTCAGGTAAAGGCTGTAGCCGGCCACCAGGATCAGCAGCAGGAGCAAGGCCACCAGCAGCGCCTTGAACGGCCCCGGCCAGGAACCGAGGTTGCTCAGTTCCAGCTCCTGCAGATCGGTACCACGCAACTGCGCCAACCAATGCCCCAGGCTCATCGCTGCGCCTCTTCCGACAGCAGAGGCACCCGCTCGACGCTGAGCCGAAACTGATTGCCCAGCCGTTGATCCGCCGCCACAACATTTTTCACCTCGGTCAGACTGGGAGCGGCAAATCCCTCGGCGGACTGCAGATGGCGCATCAGCTCGGACACTCGGTTATTGGACTCCGCGACCCCACCAATGCTCAGGTTCCGCCCCTCCAGGGCCACCTCGGTGAAGTACAAGCCATCGGGCAGGCTACGGACCAACTGCTGAAAAACCCGCACACTGGCCGAACGATTGCCTTGCAGCCCCTCAATGATCCCCATGCGTTCCACCAGTTGCTGACGCTGGGCCTTGAGCTGGTGAATGCTGGCGATCTGGCTATCCAGGCCAGTCGTCGCCTGCCTCAGATACTGGTTGCGAGCCTGTTGCCGACCGATCAGCCAATCGATGCAGGCATCGGCCAGGAGCACAAGCCCCAGGCCCAGCACCAGCATTGCCGCCAGCGCCTGGAGGAAACGTCGGCGGCGCAACGCTCGTGCGGTCTCCCGCCAGGGAAGAAGGTTGATAGCGTTCATCAGTCGAACCCTCGCAGGGCCAGACCACAGGCACGCAGCAGGTTCGGCGCCTGGTCGGCAAGCGCCAGGGCATCCACCCGGGGGGCAATGGACATGCTCACGAACGGATCGGCGATGGCCGTGGCGATTCTCACTTGCTCCGCCATCCGCTCCTCCAGACCAGTCAAGCGGCTGCCGTCACCGGCCAGCAGCAACCGCTCAACAGGTTGTTGTTGCGGCGATTCGGCAAACAGCTGCAAGGAACGCTGCGCCTGCTGCAACAACTCTTGCTCAAACGGTCGCAGCACTTCCTCGGCGCAACCTTGGGGCAAACGGCCCAGGCGCTCGGCCAGCAAGGTCTGATCCAGGGTCAGCGCATAGCGGCGCTCCAGCGCCTGGGTCAACTGCCGACTGCCAAACAACTGCTCCCGGCTATAGATGATTCGCTGGCCGTGCATCACGTAGAACACGGTCATGTCCGCACCTATGTCCAGCAGCGCCACGACCAAGGGCGATGCACACGGTATCGATCCAGTCAGCATCGACAGGCAACGCTGCAGGGCCAGGGGCGCGGTATCCACCACCCTTGGCGTCAAACCAGCCAGGGTCATTGGCACTTCAAGGGATTCGACATCCTCGTAGCGGCAGGCCACCAGCAACACCTGAACCCGCTGAGGATTGCCGGGCACGGCGCCCAGGACCTCGAAATCGGTGGCCACGTCCTCCAGTGGATAAGGAATGTACTGGGCCGCCTCCAGCTTGAGCTGATGTTCCAGCTCATCGTCGCAGAGCCCGGCCGGCATCTCGATCAGCTTGCTGATCACTGCCTCGCCAGCCACTGCCACCGCCGCATCCCTAAGACGACTGCCGCTCTTGAGCCAGGCCCGGGACAACACCCTGGCCAGCGCCTCGGGATCGGCACCGTACTGATCCGGGGCCAGGTCTTCCCTGGCATAGGCCTCGACCCGATAGCTGCGCCCCTGGTGACTCAGGGCCAAAAGCGTGACCGATGTCGCACTGATGTCGACCCCCAGTAAGGAACCCGACTTTTTGCTGAAGAGTCCAAGCATAATCATTTCCCTATGACTATCCGTAACTTACGAACTTCCTAAGCTCAATTGCGCTCAGCCACCACGCCTTGACAGACGGGCAAATGACGCTCTCGGCGGAAAATGCTTATAATGCCCAGCGTTTTTTTCCGCTTTTCCTGCTGCGTGGGTCGGTCCCTGATTACCTTGAATGCCCTGACGCCTAATTCATTCCTTTCTCTGGAAATCCAAAAGCCTTGATTCGTCTGCTGAAGTTTTTCGGGTGGTCCATCGTCGCTGTGTTCTGCGGGCTGCTTCTCGCCCTCTCCGGTGCGTTTCTCTATCTTAGTCCCGGCCTTCCTTCGGTTGAGGCCCTGAGAAGTATCCAGTTGCAGATTCCTCTGCGGGTGTACAGCAGCGACGGCAAGTTGATCGCAGAATTTGGCGAAATGCGCCGTACCCCTATACGTTTCGCCGAAATCCCGCCCAACTTCATCAATGCGTTACTAAGTGCTGAAGACGACAACTTCGCTAACCATTACGGAGTTGACCCCAGCAGCCTGATGCGTGCAGCGACCCAATTGGTCAAGAGCGGACACATCCAGTCCGGCGGCAGCACCATCACCATGCAGGTGGCGAAGAACTTCTTCCTCAGCAGCGAGCGCAGCTTTTCGCGCAAGACCACCGAAATCCTCCTGGCCCTGCAGATCGAACGGCAACTGACCAAGGACGAGATCCTCGAGCTGTACGTCAACAAGATCTACCTGGGCAACCGCGCCTACGGCATCGAGGCTGCGGCCCAGGTGTATTACGGCAAGTCCATTCGCGACGTGAGCCTGGCGCAGATGGCGATGATCGCCGGCCTGCCCAAGGCCCCTTCGCGCTTCAACCCCCTGGCCAACCCGGCGCGTAGCAAGGAGCGCCGCGACTGGATCCTGGGGCGCATGTACAAGCTCGGCAAGATCACCGAAGCGGCGTACACCGAAGCCATCAACGAGCCGCTGAACGCCAGCTATCACGTGCCGACACCGGAAGTGAACGCGCCGTACATCGCCGAGATGGCTCGCGCCGAAATGGTCGGCCGCTATGGCAGCGACGCTTATACCGAAGGTTTCCGGGTCACCACCACAGTGCCCAGCGACCTGCAGGAAATGGCCAATACCGCGGTCCATGAAGGCTTGATGACCTACGACCAGCGCCACGGCTATCGTGGGCCGGAGTCCCGCCTGCCAGGCAAGACCCAGGCGGCCTGGGCCACCGAGCTGACCAAGCAGCGGACCATCAGCGGCCTGGAGCCGGCGATCGTCACCCAGGTCGAGAAGAACGGCGTGCAAGTGCTGACTCGCAACGGCGAGGAGCACGTGGCCTGGGACACCATGAAATGGGCCCGGCCGTTCCTCAACACCAACAGCATGGGCGCCGTCCCTCGCCAGCCGGCGGACGTGGCCCAGGTCGGCGATCTGATTCGCGTACAGCGTCAGACGGACAATTCGCTGAAGTTCAGCCAGATCCCGGTCGCCCAGGGCGCCCTGGTGACCCTGGACCCGCAAAACGGCGCGATCCGGGCGCTGGTGGGGGGCTTTGCCTTCGAGCAGAGCAACTACAACCGCGCGATGCAGGCCAAGCGCCAGCCCGGCTCGAGCTTCAAGCCGTTCGTCTATAGCGCAGCCCTGGACAATGGCTACACCGCGGCCAGCCTGGTCAATGACGCCCCGATCGTGTTCGTCGACGAGTACCTGGACAAGGTCTGGCGCCCGAAGAACGACACCAACACCTTCCTCGGCCCGATCCGCATGCGCGAAGCGCTGTACAAGTCGCGCAACCTGGTATCGATCCGCCTGCTGCAGAGCATGGGCGTGGACCACACCATCGACTACATCAGCAAGTTCGGCTTCAACAAGCAGGACCTGCCGCGCAACCTGTCCCTGGCACTGGGCACCGCGACCCTGACGCCCATGGAGATCGCCACCGGCTGGAGCACCTTTGCCAACGGCGGCTACAAGATCACTCCGTACATCATCGACAAGATCGAAAGCCGCAACGGCGAGATGCTGTTCAGCGCCAACCCGCCCAGCGTCCCCACCGGGGATACGACCAGCAGCGGCATTGCGGCGCCGGAGCACAATTTCACGGTCAATACCGTGGCGGGCGAAAACCCGATCCAGGCCCCGGTACAGACCCCGGCGGTTGCCGAGCGGATCATTGACGGGCGCACTACCTACATCCTCAACAGCATGCTCCAGGACGTGATCAAGCTGGGCACCGGACGCCGGGCCCTGGCCCTGGGCCGCACGGACCTGGCCGGCAAGACCGGTACCACCAACGAATCCAAGGACGCCTGGTTCTCCGGCTACAACGCCGATTACGTGACCACCGTGTGGACCGGCTTCGACCAGCCGGAAAGCCTGGGACGCCGCGAATACGGCGGTACCGTGGCCCTGCCGATCTGGATGAACTTCATGGGTGCCGCCCTCAAGGGCAAGCCGGCGCACACCCAAGCGGAGCCGGAAGGCATCCTCAGCCTGCGGGTCGACCCGGTCAGCGGCCGCGCGGCCACCCCGGGCACGCCGAATGCCTACTTCGAACTGTTCAAGAGCGAAGACACTCCGCCCTCGGTCAACGAGCTGGGCAATGGTGTCGCTCCGGGCAGCCCGCTGCCGGCGGATGAGGCGGCACCGATCGATCTGTTCTAGGCCAGCAGGAGCCGGCCTGCCGCCGAAAAGGTCGATGGAGGTTGTACCTTCACCGGCCTCTTCGCGGGGGAGCCCGCTCCTACGGCAAGGCCATGACAGGGTGCAAGGCACCCACAAAAAAGCCCCGGCTCTCGCGAGCCGGGGCTTTTTGCATGACGCTACAACCGCTTAGCCGTTGAACACATCATTCACGCTTTTGAGCGGGTAGTTCTTCGGATACGGCAGGGTCGCAACGCCGGTCTCGATGGCAGCCTTGGCCACGGCATCGGAGATCACGGTGATCAGGCGGGCATCCATTGGCTTCGGAATGATGTACTCACGACCGAACTCCAGCTTGATGCCACCGTAGGCGTCGCACACTTCCTGAGGTACTGGCAGCTTGGCCAATTCACGCAGGGCGTTGGCCGCAGCGATCTTCATTTCTTCGTTGATGCGCTTGGCGCGAACGTCCAGGGCACCACGGAAGATGAACGGGAAGCCCAGAACGTTGTTCACCTGGTTCGGGTAGTCCGAACGGCCAGTGGCCATGATCACGTCGTCACGGGTGGCGTGAGCCAGCTCTGGAGCGATTTCCGGATCAGGGTTCGAGCAGGCGAACACGATCGGGTTCGGCGCCATGGACTTCAGGCCTTCAGCGCTCAGCAGGTTCGGACCGGACAGACCCACGAACACGTCGGCGCCTTGCAGAGCGTCGGCCAGGGTGCGCTTGTCGGTAGCGTGGGCAAACACTGCCTTGTACTGGTTCAGGTCGTCACGGCCGGAGTGGATCACACCGGTGCGGTCAACCATGAAGATGTTCTCGATCTGCGCGCCCATGCTCACCAGCAGTTTCATGCAGGAGATGGCGGCAGCACCGGCACCCAGGCAGACGATCTTGGCGTCGGACAGGGTTTTGCCAGCGATTTCCAGGGCGTTGATCATGCCGGCTGCGGTAACGATCGCGGTGCCGTGCTGGTCATCGTGGAAGACCGGAATGTCGCACTGCTCGATCAGAGCGCGTTCGATCTCAAAGCACTCTGGGGCCTTGATGTCTTCCAGGTTGATGCCACCGAAGGTGATGGAGATGCGCTTGACGGTGTCGATGAAGGCTTGCGGGCTTTCGGAGTCGACTTCGATGTCGAATACATCGATGCCGGCGAAACGCTTGAACAGTACGCCCTTGCCTTCCATCACCGGCTTGGACGCCAGTGGGCCGAGGTTACCCAGGCCGAGAATCGCGGTGCCATCGGAAATGACGGCAACCAGGTTGCCTTTGCCGGTGTACTTGTAGGCCAGTTCCGGATCGCGAGCGATTTCGCGTACCGGTTCGGCTACGCCGGGGCTGTAGGCCAGCGCCAGATCACGAGCGGTAGCAGTGGCCTTGGTGAGCTCGACACTCAGCTTTCCTGGACGAGGATTGGCATGATATTCGAGAGCGGCAGTTTTCAAATCAGACATGTGGGCATTCCGCTTTTTACTGTTGGACAGACGGACCGCCGAGGATACGCGTGTCGCATAGTCCCTACAAGACTGCCCAGTCACCCCTGTCAAGGCCTGTAGCGTACGACTTTGGGCCAAGAGCCACGGTGTACAAGGCTTTCAACTGTTCACAATCTAATTAAAAAATGTCTACAATTTTTCTTTATCAGAGAAGTCTGACCATGGAAGCGTCGGTCACTGACAACATCCAGCGCTCCCCGCCCGATCTGAAACTGTCTCGATGCGAGCGATCCACCACCCAGCCGCGAGCCTCGATTCGCCGCCCCGAAAGCCCCTTTAGCCAACGACGATCAAAGTGCTTCAGGACATTGGGTGCAATACGCAATACAACTGCGCCCCGCAATGTGATCCAAACACCCCCGCGATTGCGCTGCACCTTGCTCACACGCCCCTCGAGCACGGCAAAACCCGAACCACGGATCTGCTCCGCTTTCAGTACAGGTGAACGCCGCCAGAGCCCCAGCCCGGCTCGGCGCGCATGTTTTTCAGCGGCCTGCTGACAAGCCACCAGGGCGACGTTCGGCGCCAGTGCTATCTGGTAGGCCAGCCCTTCAGCGATCAGCCGAGCCTCAAAATTGATACCACTGACGCCATAGACATGAGCCAGGGTCCGGCCATAGCGATCACGCCGCTCACGCCCAGGCAACAAACCGACCTGACCACCACTTTGCGCCACCAATTGCTGCAAGCGTTGCCGCGCCGCCACCGCGAAAGGCTCCGCGGACCTCCCCTTGCCGGCCAGTTCCGGCGCATTGAGACCGATCATGCGTACGCTGCGGCCATCCTTGAGACGCAGGGTGTCGCCATCCACCACCCGCTGCACTGTTGCAGGAATAAGCCCCTTCGGCGCCGGGCAAAACGCCTGGGCGGCGGTCAGCCAAATCGCAGACACAAAAAAGGCGCCCACTAGGGACGCCTTTTTCATCAGCGAGGAAAGTCGGTAACGGCTTTCCAGAACGATCAGCCTCAGGCCTTTTTCGTTGCGCCGAAAGCACCGAAGCGCGATTTGAACTTGTCGACACGACCGCCAACGTCCAGAGTCTTTTGCTTACCGGTGTAGAACGGGTGGCACTCGTTGCACACGTCCAGGCTCAGAGGCTTGGCCAGGGTGGAGCGAGTTTCGATGACGTTACCGCAGCTGCAAGTAGCGGTAATGGCTTCGTATACTGGATGGATATCGGCTTTCATGGTGTATTCCTCAGGCTAGCGTGCCGCCACCCAACACTATTGTTGAATACCGCACGAATTAGGGCGCGAATTCTACCAGACCCCGTCAATCGCGCAAGAGATCCTGACTGCACTCCATCAGAAAAAACCCATACAACCTTGACAGCCCCCGGATTGCCGTTCCGTGAACGACGACGGCCGTCCCGGTGCGACTCAAAGGTCGCAGGGACCGGAGCCGTGCACGCTTGTGCAGGACACTCCAGAGCGCCTCTGTTAGGCTCCGGGGCTTATTTACTGTCCGCTCAACGAGATTTTCCCGCGTGCCCGACGCCATCCTGCGCCTCGCCCTGCCTTCGCCCCTGCGCCGCTTGTTCGACTACCGTGCACCCGCCGGCGTGCTGCGTGCCCAGTTGCATCCGGGCATGCGCCTGCGGGTGCCCTTCGGCCGTCGGGAAATGATCGGCATTCTGGTGGAAGTGGCCGATCACAGCGAAGTCCCGGCCGAGAAACTCAAGCCGGCGCTGGCCTTGCTGGACCCCACCCCGCCACTGCCACCCGCCCTGTTCAAGCTGTGCCTGTGGACCGCCCAGTATTATCAACACAGCCTGGGCGACACCCTGAGCTGGGCGCTGCCGGTGCTGCTGCGCCAGGGAGAACTGGCCGAAGCCCGCCAGGAGCGCTTCTGGTCGATTGCCCCCGGCGCCCGCCTCGATGACCCGCGCATCGCCCGCGCCCCGCGCCAGCGAGAAGCCCTGGCAACCCTGGCCCAGCATCCCCATGGCGTGCCCCATGCGTTGCTGAGCAAGCTGATGCTGAGCAAGGACAGCCTGGATCTGCTTCTGGCCAAGGACCTGGTGCAGGTGCAAGTGCGCAAGCACGCTCCGGGCGTGCGCCATGAGCACTGGCTGGCCCAGCCGGAGCTGCCGCTCAACAGCGAGCAGCGTGCCGCCTATGAAGCCATCCGCGCCGGGTTCGACAGCTATCACGCCTTTCTCCTGGCCGGCGTCACCGGCAGCGGCAAGACCGAGGTCTACCTGCAACTGATCCGCGAGACCCTGGAAGCCGGCAAGCAGGCGCTGGTGCTGATCCCGGAGATCAACCTGGGGCCGCAAACCCTGGCGCGCTTCGAACAGCGCTTCAACGCACGCATCGCCCTGCTGCACTCGGCGGTCAATGATCGGGAACGCCTGGACGCCTGGCTCGCGGCCCGGGATGGCGAGGCCGATATCATCATCGGCACCCGCTCGGCCCTGTTCACCCCGATGAAGAACCCCGGGCTGATCATCATCGACGAGGAGCACGATGGCTCCTATAAACAGCAGGAAGGCCTGCGCTACCACGCCCGGGACCTGGCGCTGGTGCGTGCCCGCCAGGAAAACATCCCGATTGTCCTGGGCTCGGCCACGCCATCCCTGGAAAGCCTGCACAACGCCTACACCGGCCGCTATGGACTGCTACGCCTGAACGAGCGGGCCGGTGGCGCCAAACAACCACGCTTCCTGCGCCTGGATGTGAAGAGTCGCCCCCTTGACAGCGGTATTTCTGGTCCCATGCAACAAGCCATCGGCCAGACCCTGGCCGCCGGGCAGCAAGTGCTGGTGTTTCTCAACCGCCGGGGCTTTGCCCCGACCCTGCTCTGCCACGACTGCGGCTGGATGTCCGAATGTCAGCGCTGCGATGCCCGGATGACCGTACACCAGCGCTCCGGCGAATTGCGCTGCCACCATTGCGGCCATGTGGAGCGGGTGCCCCGACACTGTCCGCAATGCGGCAAGGTCGACCTGCGCCCCGTGGGCGCCGGCACCGAGCGGGCGGAGGAACGCCTGGGAATACTGTTCCCCGACTACCCGGTATTACGGGTGGATCGCGACAGTACCTCGCGCAAGGATGCGATGAACCAACTGTTCGCCACCATCCAGAAAGGTCATCCGTGCATCCTGGTCGGCACCCAGATGCTCGCCAAGGGCCACCACTTTCCCCGGGTCACCCTGGTATCGATCCTCGATGCCGACGGCGGCCTGTTCTCAGGCGACTTCCGCGCCAGCGAGCGCATGGCACAACTGATCGTCCAGGTGGCCGGGCGCGCAGGACGAGCCGAGGAACCGGGCAAGGTGATCATTCAGACGCACCTGGCCGACCACCCACTGCTGGTGCAATTGACCGAGCAGGGCTACTTCGCCTTTGCCGAGCAGGCTCTGAGCGAACGCCGTGCAGCTGGCCTGCCACCCTTTGCCCACCTGGCGCTGCTGCGTGCCGAAGCCCACAAGCCGGGCCAGGCCGAAGGTTTTCTCGACGAAGCCTGCAGCGAGGCCGAGCGCTTGCTGGCGGAACAGAACCTGGGAGGCATCGAACTATTGGGCCCGGTGCCGGCTCCGATGGAACGGCGCGCCGGACGTTACCGTGCGCAACTACTGCTGCAAGCCAACGCCCGGGCACCGCTGCACCGACTGCTCAGCAGTTGGCTGCTGGTGCTGGAGCAGATGCCCAGCGGGCGCCAGGTGCGCTGGTCGCTGGATGTGGACCCGGTGGATTTGTATTGATCGATACAGTGTTTTCGCGGGCAAGCCCGCTCCTACAATAGGCAACATCAAACCCGCAGGAGCGGGCTCGTCCGTGAACAGGACCGAATAGCCACCACCGATCCCCCAGCAGCCCTCTATAGTTGGCAAGCCCGCTTCAGCAACGGATAATGCCCAGTTTTTCCACCTGCGCACCGATGCGCCGCCGCGCCAGCGGTCGAAAGAGAAGACCATGAAAGACACCATTCGCCAGCTCATCCAGCAAGCCATCACCCAACTCGTCACCGAAGGTGTGTTGCCAGAAGGCCTGTCGCCGGCGATCCAGGTCGAAAATACCCGCGACAAGACCCACGGCGACTTCGCCAGCAACATCGCCATGATGCTGGCCAAGCCCGCCGGCATGAAGCCGCGTGACCTGGCGGAAAAAATCATTGCCGCATTGCCGGCCCATGAAGACCTGAGCAAGGCGGAAATCGCCGGCCCGGGCTTCATCAACTTCTTCCAGAACACCCAGGCCCTGGCTGCGCGCCTGGACGCCGCCCTTGGCGACGAGCACCTGGGCGTGCGCAAGGCCGGCCCGGCACAACGCACCGTGGTCGACATGTCGGCGCCAAACCTGGCCAAAGAGATGCACGTCGGCCATCTGCGCTCCACCATCATCGGCGACGGCGTGGCCCGGGTCCTGGAGTTCCTTGGCGACACCGTGATCCGCCAGAACCACGTCGGCGACTGGGGCACCCAGTTCGGCATGCTGATGGCGTACCTGGAAGAAAACCCGATTACCAGCGACGAGCTGTCGGACCTGGAGAACTTCTATCGTGCCGCCAAGCAGCGCTTCGACGAATCCGAAGCCTTCGCCGATCGTGCCCGCAGCCTGGTGGTCAAGCTGCAAGCCGGCGATCCGGACTGTCTGGAACTGTGGACCAAGTTCAAGGACATCTCCCTGTCCCACTGCCAGAAGATCTATGAGCTGCTGAACGTCAAGCTGACCATGGCCGACGTCATGGGCGAAAGCGCCTACAACGACGACCTGATCAACGTGGTCAACGACCTCAAGGCCAAGGGCATGCTGGTGGAGAGCAGCGGCGCCCAGTGCGTGTTCCTCGACGAGTTCAAGAACGCCGAAGGCGAGCCGCTGCCGGTGATCATCGTCAAGGCCGACGGCGGCTACCTCTACGCCACCACCGACCTGGCGGCCGTGCGCTACCGCAGCGGCAAGCTCAAGGCCGATCGCGCCCTGTACTTCGTCGACCAGCGCCAGGCCCTGCACTTCCAGCAGGTGTTCGCCGTGGCCCGCAAGGCCGGTTTCGTGACCCATCCGATGGAGATGGAGCACATGGGCTTCGGCACCATGAACGGCGCCGATGGCCGTCCGTTCAAAACCCGCGACGGCGGCACCGTGAAGCTCATCGACCTGCTGACCGAAGCCGAAGAACGCGCCTACGTCCTGGTGAAAGAGAAGAACCCGCAACTACCGGAAACCGACCTGCGCAGCATCGCCAAAGTGGTGGGCATCGACTCGGTGAAATACGCCGACCTGTCCAAGCACCGCACCAGCGACTACAGCTTCAACTTCGACCTGATGCTCAACTTCGAAGGCAACACCGCCCCTTACCTCCTGTATGCCTACACCCGCGCCGCCGGTGTATTCCGCAAACTGGGCAAGGACTTCAGTGAAGTGGGGGGCCAGATCGAGCTGCACGCAGCCCAGGAACTGGAGCTGGCGGCCAAGCTGGCGCAGTTCGGCGAAATTCTCAACAACGTTGCCGACAAGGGCACCCCGCACATCCTCTGCACCTACCTGTACGACGTGGCCGGGCTGTTCTCCAGCTTCTACGAGAACTGCCCGATCCTGGCGGCCGAAACCCCGGCGCAGATGCTCAGCCGCCTGCGCCTCACCGAGCTGACCCGCCGCACCCTCAAGCAAGGTCTGGAACTGCTGGGCCTCAAAGTCCTGGAGCAAATGTAAGTTGGCTGCCAAGAAAAAACCTGCACCCAAGCGTGGCGCCAGCCGTTACCAGGCCCCGGCCAAGAAGCCGATCCCGGGCTGGTTGTGGCTGGCCATCGGCCTGACCATCGGCGCCTTCATCGTGTTCCTGATGAAGCTCGAACCGGGCAAGGGCGGCGACAGCGTCAAGCGCGAGAAGATCGAACAGCAGAAAGCCAGCAAGATCGCCGAGGCCAACAAGACCCCGCCGAGCCCGCAGCAACCGGTGAAGCCCAAGTACGACTTCTACACCCTGCTGCCGGAATCGGAAGTCATAGTGCCGCCCGAAGCCGTGCCGGAGAAAACCCTGCCGACACCGCAGGTGCCGCCGGTGCCGACCACCCCGGTAACCCCGGCGGAAGCGGCGAAGATCGACACCGCACGGGCCCAGGCGGCCCTGGCCGGGATCACTCCGCCACCGGCTCCACCTGTAGCCAAGGCAGCGCCGGTGACCAAGTTCTTCCTCCAGGCCGGTTCGTTCCGCAAGGAAGCCGACGCCGACAAGGTGCGCGCGCAGATCATTCTGCTGGGCCAGTCGGTTTCGGTTGAGTCCGGCACGGTGAAGGACGAAACCTGGTACCGGGTATTGGTGGGGCCGTTCAGCAATCGGGAACAGCTCACCGTGGCCCAGAAACAACTGGCCGGTGCCGGTTTCAGCAACCTGCTGTTACAACAGCGCCAGAGTCGCTGAACCGACCGCTGCGCGATTGATCGCGGCCCGACCCGCTCCTACACAACGCCCCGTAGGAGCGGGCTTGCCCGCGAAGCGCTTGCAGCTTGCAACAATGACCGCCGATCCCCCGCTACAGCCTCCAGTTGAAAAACGCTCAGCCACCCCCATATGAGTTTCCATCAGGGCACTTTCGCCCCGCTGTGTGGAGACTTCCCCTTGACCACCATCGTTTCAGTCCGCCGCCACGGCAAAGTCGTCATGGGCGGCGACGGCCAGGTTTCTCTCGGCAACACCGTGATGAAAGGCAACGCGAAAAAAGTCCGTCGCCTGTACCACGGCCAGGTGATCGCCGGTTTTGCCGGGGCCACCGCTGACGCCTTCACCCTGTTCGAACGCTTCGAAGGCCAGCTGGAGAAACATCAGGGTCACTTGGTGCGAGCCGCTGTCGAACTGGCCAAAGAATGGCGCACCGACCGCTCCCTCAGCCGCCTGGAAGCCATGCTGGCCGTCGCCAACAAGGACGCTTCCTTGATCATCACCGGCAACGGCGACGTGGTTGAGCCCGAAGACGGCCTGATCGCCATGGGTTCCGGTGGCGCCTACGCCCAGGCGGCTGCCAGCGCCTTGCTGAAGAAGACCGACCTGTCGGCCCGGGAAATCGTCGAGACCGCCCTGGGTATCGCCGGCGACATCTGTGTATTCACCAACCACACTCAAACCATCGAGGAGCAGGATCTCGCGGAATAAGCCTGTTGCGGCGCTCGCGCCACGGCATTCATTCTTGCTTGAGGACCGCCAATTACTATGTCCATGACACCCCGCGAAATCGTCCACGAACTCAATCGCCATATCATCGGCCAGGACGATGCCAAGCGCGCCGTCGCTATCGCTCTGCGTAACCGTTGGCGCCGCATGCAGCTGCCGGCCGAGCTGCGCGTTGAAGTGACCCCCAAGAACATCCTGATGATCGGCCCGACCGGTGTCGGCAAGACCGAAATCGCCCGACGCCTGGCCAAGCTGGCCAATGCCCCCTTTATCAAGGTCGAGGCCACCAAATTCACCGAGGTCGGCTATGTCGGCCGCGACGTTGAATCGATCATTCGTGACCTGGCCGATGCGGCAATCAAGATGTTCCGCGAACAGGAAATGGTCCGGGTTCGCCACCGCGCCGAAGACGCCGCCGAAGAACGCATCCTCGACGCCCTGCTGCCACCGGCGCGCACGGGTTTCAGCGGCGATGAGGCTCCGGCCCAGGACTCCAACACCCGCCAGCTGTTCCGCAAGCGCCTGCGCGAAGGCCAACTGGACGACAAGGAAATCGAGATCGAAGTGGCGGAAGTCAGCGGTGTCGACATCTCTGCGCCACCGGGCATGGAAGAGATGACCAACCAGCTGCAAAGCCTGTTTGCCAACATGGGCAAGGGCAAGCGCAAGAGCCGCAAGCTCAAGGTCAAGGAAGCGCTGAAACTGGTGCGCGACGAAGAAGCCAGCCGCCTGGTCAACGATGAGGAACTCAAAGCCAAGGCCCTGGAGGCCGTCGAGCAGCATGGCATCGTGTTCATCGACGAGATCGACAAGGTGGCCAAGCGTGGCAACTCCGGCGGCGTCGACGTGTCCCGCGAAGGCGTACAACGCGACCTGCTGCCTCTGATCGAGGGCTGCACCGTCAACACCAAGCTGGGCATGGTCAAGACCGACCACATCCTGTTCATTGCCTCCGGCGCCTTCCACCTGAGCAAGCCCAGCGATCTGGTGCCCGAGCTGCAAGGCCGCCTGCCGATCCGTGTGGAACTCAAGGCACTGTCACCGGAAGACTTCGAGCGCATCCTCAGCGAGCCCCATGCTTCGCTGACCGAGCAGTACCGTGAGCTGCTGAAGACCGAAGGCCTGAGTATCGAGTTCCTGCCCGACGGCATCAAGCGCCTGGCGGAGATTGCCTGGCAGGTCAACGAGAAGACCGAGAACATCGGTGCCCGTCGCCTGCACACTCTGCTGGAGCGCCTGCTGGAAGAGGTATCGTTCAGCGCCGGTGATCTGGCCAGCGCCCATAACGAAGAGCCGATCCGCATCGATGCCGCCTACGTCAACAGTCACCTGGGCGAATTGGCGCAGAACGAAGACCTGTCCCGTTATATCCTGTAAGCCTTCACTACCCACGTAGGAGCCGGCTTGCCAGCGATAGGGCCACCCCCCGATCGCCGGCAAGCCGGCTCCTAACGGAAGGACTACAGGTCATGAGCAAACTCCCCACCGGCATCAACCTGCATAAAGCCTCGAAAACCCTGACCCTGACCTATGGGCCAGACGAGGTCTATCAGCTCCCCGCGGAATTCCTGCGGGTGCACTCCCCCTCCGCCGAGGTCCAGGGCCACGGCAAACCCATCCTCCAGTTCGGCAAACTTGGCGTTGGCCTGAGCAAGGTTGAACCGGCTGGTCAGTACGCACTGAAATTGACCTTCGATGATGGCCATGACAGCGGATTGTTCACCTGGGACTACCTGTACCAGCTGGCGCTGCGCCAGGACGATCTGTGGAACGATTATCTGGCCGAGCTCAAAGCCGCCGGAAAGTCCCGCGATCCGAATGAGTCCGTAATCAAGCTGATGCTCTAGCTCAAGCCTCCGACTGTTTAGAGGGCATTTTCTAATTCCATCTGTTTGAATGCTGCGCTGTATGGCCAATGAATGGCCTGCTTGCGAAAAAAATTAAACTCGGGTAACCAATGGAGCTGGCAAGTTCCCTGCAGAGTTTTGCGAGCCTGTAAGGCAGCGGTGCGCAATTAACGGTCACCCGAGCAGTAGTACCTGGCATCGTGCTGTGTGACTGCACAGCAGGTCCGGTACTCGTCTCAGGACAATGGAGCGTCGTAGATGAGTAACAAGAATAACGATGACCTGAAACGCCAAGCCTCGGAAAACACCCTGGGGCTCAATCCGGTCATCGGCTTGCGTAGAAAGGATCTGCTTACCTCTGCTCGAATGGTGCTTGCCCAGGCCATCAAACAACCCATCCACAGTGTCAAGCACGTTGCTCATTTCGGCCTCGAACTGAAGAACGTGATGTTCGGCAAATCGACCCTGCAACCGGAGAGCGACGACCGTCGTTTCAACGATCCGGCCTGGAGCCAGAACCCGCTGTACAGACGCTACCTGCAAACCTATCTGGCGTGGCGCAAGGAGCTCCACGACTGGATCGACGACAGCAGCCTGTCGGAACAGGACATCAGCCGGGGCCACTTCGTGATCAACCTGATGACCGAAGCCATGGCCCCGACCAACAGCGCGGCCAACCCTGCTGCAGTCAAGCGCTTCTTCGAAACCGGCGGCAAGAGCCTGCTGGACGGCCTGTCCCACCTGGCCAAGGACCTGGTGCACAACGGCGGCATGCCCAGCCAGGTCAACATGGACGCCTTCGAAGTCGGCAAGAACCTCGGCACCAGCGAAGGTGCTGTAGTGTTTCGCAACGACGTACTGGAACTGATTCAGTACCGGCCGATCACCGAGCAAGTGCATCAGCGACCGCTGCTGGTGGTGCCACCGCAGATCAACAAGTTCTATGTCTTCGACCTCAGCCCGGACAAGAGCCTGGCGCGGTTCTGCCTGCGCAACAATGTGCAGACCTTCATCGTCAGCTGGCGCAACCCGACCAAGGCTCAGCGCGAATGGGGCCTGTCCACCTACATCGAAGCCCTCAAGGAAGCGGTCGACGTAGTGACCGCAATCACCGGCAGCAAGGACGTGAACATGCTCGGTGCCTGCTCCGGCGGCATCACCTGCACCGCTCTGCTAGGCCACTATGCAGCGCTGGGCGAGAAGAAGGTCAATGCCCTGACCCTGCTGGTCAGCGTGCTCGATACCACCCTGGATACCCAGGTTGCACTGTTCGTCGACGAGCAGACCCTGGAAGCGGCCAAGCGCCACTCCTATCAGGCCGGCGTCCTTGAAGGCCGCGACATGGCCAAAGTGTTCGCCTGGATGCGCCCCAACGATCTGATCTGGAACTACTGGGTCAACAACTACCTGCTGGGCAATGAGCCACCGGTGTTCGACATCCTGTTCTGGAACAACGACACCACCCGTCTGCCTGCCGCGTTCCACGGTGATCTGATCGAGATGTTCAAGAACAATCCGCTGATCCGCCCCAATGCACTGGAAGTGTGCGGAACGCCGATCGACCTGAAGCAGGTCACGGCCGATATTTTCTCCCTGGCCGGCACCAACGATCACATCACCCCGTGGAAGTCCTGCTACAAGTCGGCACAACTGTTCGGCGGCAATGTGGAGTTCGTGCTGTCCAGTAGCGGTCATATCCAGAGCATCCTCAATCCGCCAGGCAACCCGAAAGCGCGCTACATGACCAGCAGCGATATCCCTGCCTGTCCCGATCAGTGGCAGGAAAACTCGGTCAAGCACACCGACTCCTGGTGGTTGCATTGGCAAGCCTGGCAAGCGGAGCGCTCGGGCGAACTGAAACCGGCACCCAGTGTTCTGGGCAACAAGAAATACCCAGCCGCCGAGGCCGCACCGGGGACATACGTCCACGAGCGTTGAGCCCAGGCATTAAACGACGCGGCGCCAGGAGGTGCCGCCAAGCCCTATTCTTGGTACGAGGCCTGGCCTCAGGAAATCCGGAGGACGCCCGGGAAGGCGCCTCCAATGGTTCACTTCACAGGGCTACGGCATGCCACACTCTTTCATCTTCCGTACCGTTGATCTGGACGGCCAGACCATCCGCACTGCGGTACGCCCCGGCAAGCCTCACTTGACGCCACTGCTGATCTTCAACGGTATCGGCGCCAACCTGGAGCTGGTGTTCCCCTTCGTCCAGGCCCTGGACCCGGACCTGGAGGTCATTGCCTTCGACGTCCCGGGGGTTGGCGGCTCCTCGACCCCGAGCCGGCCTTATCGGTTCCCGGGCCTGGCCAAGCTGACCGCACGCATGCTCGACTATCTGGACTATGGCCAGGTCAACGCGGTGGGCGTGTCATGGGGCGGCGCCCTGGCCCAACAATTCGCCTACGACTACCCGGAGCGCTGCAAGAAGCTGGTGCTGGCAGCCACCGCGGCCGGCGCTTTCATGGTCCCCGGCAAGCCCAAAGTGCTGTGGATGATGGCCAGCCCGCGACGCTACGTGCAGCCCTCCCACGTAATGCGCATCGCCCCGCTGATCTATGGTGGCTCCTTCCGCCGCGACCCGAACCTGGCCGCCGAACATGCAGCCAAGGTGCGCTCGGCCGGCAAGCTGGGCTACTACTGGCAGCTGTTCGCCGGCCTGGGCTGGACCAGCATTCACTGGCTGCACAAGATCCACCAGCCGACCCTGGTACTGGCCGGTGATGACGACCCACTGATCCCCTTGATCAACATGCGCATGCTGGCCTGGCGAATTCCCAACGCCCAGCTGCACATCATCGATGATGGCCACCTGTTCCTGATCACCCGGGCCGAGGCCGTCGCCCCCATCATCATGAAGTTCCTCCAGGAGGAGCGACAAAAGGCAGTGATGCATCCGCATCCCGAACCTTTGCGTCCCATGAAGTAAAAGATACCTGTCGAC
>NZ_MOAK01000049.1:0-2912 GCF_003732485.1 Pseudomonas protegens | reverse complement strand
CTGCTTGTTAGTGGTTTGACGAAGGAGTGTTGACTCATGCAAGACAAACCTGCGCAGGGCTCGCTGCCCTCCCCCGCAGCCTATATCAACGCACAGAGTGCGATCACCGGTCTGCGCGGCCGGGATCTGCTCTCCACGTTGCGCAGCCTCGCGGCACACAGTCTCCGTAACCCGTTGCACAGCGCCCGTCATACTTTAGCCCTGGGCGGCCAGTTGGGACGCGTGCTGCTGGGGGAAACCCTGCACAAACCCAACCCCAAGGACAACCGTTTCGCCGACCCGGCCTGGACCCTCAACCCTTTTTACAAACGGGGCCTGCAGGCTTACTTGAGCTGGCAGAAGCAGGTCCGGAGCTGGATCGACGACAGCGGAATGAGCGAGGACGACCGGGCCCGGGCGCACTTTGCCTTTTCCTTGCTCAATGACGCCGTGGCGCCCTCCAACACCCTGCTCAACCCACTGGCCCTCAAGGAGATTTTCAACACCGGTGGCAACAGCGTGGTGCGCGGCATCAGCAATCTGGTGGATGACCTGCTGCACAACAACGGGCTGCCCAGCCAGGTGACCAAGCACGCCTTCGAAATCGGCCGGAACCTGGCCGTGACCCCTGGATCGGTGGTGTTTCGCAATGAACTGCTGGAGTTGATCCAGTACAGCCCCATGAGCGAAAAACAGTACGCCAAGCCCGTGCTGATCGTGCCGCCACAGATCAACAAGTACTACATTTTCGACCTCAGCCCGGCCAACAGCTTCGTCCAGTACGCGCTGAAGAACGGCCTGCAGGTGTTCATGATCAGTTGGCGCAACCCGGACGTGCGCCATCGCGAGTGGGGCCTGTCGAGCTATGTGGAAGCGGCCGAAGAGGCACTGAATGTCGCTCGCGCCATTACCGGCAGTCGGGAAGTCAACCTGATGGGTGCCTGCGCCGGCGGCCTGACCATCGCCGCCCTGCAAGGCCATCTGCAGGCCAAACGGCAACTGCGTCGGGTCGCCAGCGCAACCTACCTGGTGAGTCTGCTGGACAGCCAGCTGGATAGCCCGGCCACCCTGTTCGCCGATGAGAAAACCCTGGAGGCGGCCAAGCGTCGCTCCTACCAGCAAGGGGTGCTGGACGGCCGCGACATGGCCAAGGTGTTTGCCTGGATGCGCCCCAACGACCTGATCTGGAACTACTGGGTCAACAACTACCTGTTGGGCAAGGAGCCACCGGTCTTCGACATCCTCTACTGGAACAACGACAGCACCCGCTTGCCCGCCGCCTTGCACGGCGACCTGCTGGACTTCTTCAAGCACAACCCGCTGAGCCACGAGGGTGGACTGGAAGTCTGCGGCACACCGATCGATTTGCAGAAGGTCACGGTGGACAGCTTCAGCGTGGCCGGGATCAACGACCACATCACGCCCTGGGACGCGGTGTACCGCTCGACCCTGCTGCTGGGAGGCGAGAAACGCTTTGTACTGTCCAACAGCGGGCATGTGCAGAGCATCCTCAACCCACCGAGCAACCCCAAGGCCAACTTCGTGGAGAACCGCAAGCTCAGCAGCGACCCTCGAGCCTGGTACTACGACGCCAAACATGTCGACGGCAGTTGGTGGAGCCAATGGCTGGCCTGGGTTCAGGAACACTCCGGAGCGCAGCGCGAAACCCTGACCACCCTGGGCAACCAGAACTACCCACCGATGGAGGCCGCTCCTGGTACTTACGTGCGCGTGCGCTGAAGACACTTTGCAGCACGACTCCGCGCTGGAGTCGTCCCCCTCAATGGACCGACAAGAAGTCAGGATGAAGACCCGCGACCGGATACTCGAATGTGCCCTGCAACTGTTCAACCAGAAAGGCGAGCCCAATGTCTCCACCATGGAGGTGGCCAATGAAATGGGGATCAGCCCCGGCAACCTCTACTACCACTTCCATGGCAAGGAACCTCTGGTGCTCGGCCTGTTCGAGCGTTTCCAGAACGAGCTGACACCGCTGCTGGACCCTCCGTCCGATGCCCAGCTGGCACCGGAAGACTATTGGTTGTTTCTACACCTGATTGTCGAGCGCCTGGCCCATTACCGCTTTCTGTTCCAGGACCTTTCCAACCTTGCGGGACGCTTGCCGAAACTGGCCAAAGGCATTCGCAACCTGCTCAACGCCCTCAAGCGTACCCTGGCTTCGCTGCTGGCCCGGCTCAAGACCCTAGGCCAACTGGTCAGCGGCACCCAAGCCCTGGGTCAGTTGGTGGAACAGATCACCATGACCTTGCTGTTCTCACTGGATTACCAACGGATTCTCGATCGCGAAGGCGAGGTGCGCCTGGTGGTCTACCAGATCATGATGCTGGTGGCGCCACACCTGCTGCCACCGGCAAAACTGGCCACGGAACAGATGGCCCTGCGCTACCTGGATGAACAGGGGTAGCCATCGGCGTGCCAATAAAAAACGCCCGACCTTCGCAGGCCGGGCGTTTTTTGTGTGCCTGATGTAATCAGGACTGGCTGCTTGGCGTCGCTGGAGTCGGCGCTGCAGTTGGAGTAACAGCCGGGCCAGGTGCTGCGGCGGAGTTCACCGAGCTGGCCGAGGCCACTGGTGCCGCAGTTGCAGGCTTGGCTGCCGGTTTGGCTGCTGCAGGCTTCTTGGCTACAGGTTTTTTCGCCACGGCCGGCTTCGCAGCAGGTTTGGCGGCGGCTTTCACCGCTGGCTTGGCAGCGGGTTTGGCCGCTGGCTTGGCTGCAACAGGCTTGGCGGCGGGTTTGGCTGCCGGTTTGGCGGCGGCTGTTTTCGCTGCTGGCTTGGCGGCAGGTTTTGCGGCGGCCTTGACTGCCGGTTTGGCCAGTGGCTTGGCAGCAGGTTTTGCGGCCGGCTTGGCGGCAGCGGTCTTGGCCGCAACCGGCGCGACCTTGGCACCTGTGAGTTTCTCAATCTGCTT
>NZ_MOAK01000048.1:27176-36142 GCF_003732485.1 Pseudomonas protegens | reverse complement strand
TCCGTTTCGACTGCGCCGGAAGTGGGGCGAATTATAGACCTGTAGAATCTGCCGTCAAGGGTTAATTACGTTTTTGTTGCAGAAGATGCTTTTTTAGCAAAAAACCGGGGAATCCGGCGCATGACTGACGGCACGCGTAACAACAGTAATAGTGCACCTATAGATGCATACACCGCCCACTCCTTCAGATCGGCCCGGACAATCCACAGCATATGCAGCAATCCAAGCCCGAGAATGAAGTACACCAGCCGATGCAGCTTTTTCCAGCGCGCGCCCAACCGGCGCTGACTGTAACGATTGGACGTAACCGCCAACAGCAATAGAAAGACGAAGCCCAGACTACCGACAAAGATATATGGCCGCTTGCGCAGCTCCACACCCAACTGCGACCAATCCAAACCGAGAATGAACACGCCATAGGCACACAGGTGCAACACGACATAGGCAAAACACCACAACCCCAACTGCCTGCGCACCGCTATCCAGCCCGACCACCCGGTAAGACGCTGCAGCGGCGTCATGCTCAAGGTGATCAACAGCAACACCAGAGTACCCAGGCCCAGACGATCAACCAAAACCTTGCCGGGGTCTGGCCCCAATACCGAAGCCCAAGCCTCATACAGCCAATACAGAGGCCAGACAGCCGCAACAATAAAGACACCGACACGCCACAACGAATAACGCATCAGTAGTTCTTCCGAAGATCCATGCCGCTATATAAAGAAGCAACCTCGTCCGAGTAGCCATTGAACATCTGCGTTTCTCGTACGTTAGGGCTGAACAGCCCACTCGGCAGACGACGCTCCCGAGCCTGTGTCCACCGCGGATGATCAACGGTCGGGTTCACATTTGCGTAGAAGCCATACTCGTTGGCCGCAATACTCTGCCATGTAGTCTTCGGCTGCTCACTGACCAGGCTGATGCGCACAATCGACTTCACACTCTTGAAGCCATACTTCCAAGGCACTACCAGTCGCAGAGGCGCACCATTCTGGTTGGGTAGCTCACGCCCATACATGCCGACCGCCAAAATCGCCAAGGGATTCATTGCCTCATCCAGCCGCAGCCCCTCTACATAAGGCCAGTCGATCAACGCAAAACCGGAACGCTGTCCCGGCATGCTTTTAGGATCCTGCAGTGTTTCAAAGCGAATGAACCTGGCCTTACTCGTGGGCTCCACCTGCTTGAGCAATTCAGAGATTGGAAAACCCATCCAGGGAATCACCATCGACCAGGCTTCTACACAGCGCAGCCGATATATACGCTCCTGCAACTGATAAGGCTTCATGAAGTCTTCCAGCGCATAACGCCCCGGCTTGGCGACCTCCCCATCCACCACCACGCTCCAGGGTTCAGTCTTGAGCACACCGGCATTGGCCGCCGGGTCCCCCTTATCAGTACCGAACTCATAAAAGTTGTTGTAGTGAGTCGCATCCTTGAAGGGAGTGATTGCCTCATCCTTGACATTCACTGCCTGCCATTGGGTTGCAGGTAGTTTTTCAACAAACCAGCCAGGCGCCCGGCCAGGCTCGACATCGGCATAGCGTCCCGCCTCATCCGCCCCAGCCCAACGTGGCAAGGCAGACGCCGCAAGACCGGCAACCGCACCGCCCAGCAGGCTACGTCGAGAGATATAGAAGGACTCAGGCGTGACATCCGACTCTTTGCAGTCGGAGGACTTGGGGAATTTGAACAACATGGCAACTCCGCAGTATTGGAGGACTGATGCACCAATAGACTGCGGAGTATGGAGGAAATTACATCACTCGACGCTTTTGCGGCGACGAAGGTGCAGCAGGTACTGGATTGGCCCTGAAGCCGCATAAGCCAGGAACACCAGCAGCAGAATACGCGGCGGATCACTGAACACCACAGCAAACACCAGCACCACTGCCAGAATAGCTACAAAAGGCACCCGCCCTTTCAGATCCAGGTCCTTGAAGCTGTTGTACTTGATGTTGCTGACCATCAGCATGCCCGCCGCCGCGACCATCAACGCCACCAGGAACGACATCTTCGATCCCTGAATGCCGTAATCGCTGAAAGCCCAGACAATCCCGGCAACAACACCCGCAGCTGCCGGGCTCGCCAGACCGATGAAGTAACGCTTGTCGGCAGTACCCACTTGAGTGTTGAAGCGCGCCAGACGCAATGCCGCGCCCGCTACATAGATGAAGGCGACCATCCAACCGACCTTGCCCATGTCACCCAAGGCCCAGCCAAAGGCCAGCAATGCAGGAGCAACACCGAAGGCAACCATATCGGACAGCGAGTCGTACTCGGCACCGAAAGCACTCTGGGTGTTGGTCATACGGGCAACACGCCCATCCAGACCATCAAGCACCATGGCCACGAAAATCGCGATCGCGGCAAAGGCAAAGTACTTGCTCGCCCCCGCCGTGTCCCCGGCACTCAGCGCACTCTGGGCACTCATGGAACTGATGATGGAATAGAACCCCGCGAACAGGTTCGCAGTGGTGAACAGATTCGGCAGAAGATAGATACCACGATGCCGGACTTTACGGCCTTCAGCGTCATGCCCTTCTTCGACATGCTCATCGATCGGTAGCAGGCTTTCGGCGTCAGAGGCCTGGTTTGGCTCTTCGGGACGTTCGCTCATGGACATTACCTTGCAACGGTGTGAAAAGTTTCGACAGATACCCCAGGGCCGCGATTCGGCCACAAAGGATCCAGCTTTATACCAGAACCTACCCGTCCAAACGAAAAAACGCGGCCTAGGCCGCGTTTTCTCTGACAATACTCGAACTTAGTTCTTGGCTTTGTCGACGATTTTGTTGGCACCGATCCACGGCATCATCGAGCGCAGTTGCTCACCGATGATTTCGATACCGTGAGCGGCGTTGTTACGACGCTTGGCGGTCATCGATGGGTAGCCGGTAGCACCTTCGCTGATGAACATCTTGGCGTATTCACCGTCCTGGATGCGCTTCAGAGCGTTGCGCATGGCCTGGCGGGATTCGGCGTTGATGACCTCTGGACCAGTCACGTACTCGCCGTATTCGGCGTTGTTGGAGATCGAGTAGTTCATGTTGGCGATACCGCCTTCGTACATGAGGTCAACGATCAGCTTCAGTTCGTGCAGGCATTCGAAGTAGGCCATTTCCGGCGCGTAGCCAGCTTCAACCAGGGTTTCGAAACCGGCTTTGACCAGCTCGACGGTACCGCCACACAGAACAGCCTGCTCACCGAACAGGTCGGTTTCAGTCTCGTCCTTGAAGGTGGTTTCGATGATGCCGGTACGGCCGCCGCCCACGCCTGCGGCGTAGGAAAGGGCAACGTTCTTGGCGTTGCCGGAAGCGTCCTGGTAGATCGCGATCAGGTCAGGAATACCACCGCCCTTGACGAACTCGGAACGTACGGTGTGGCCTGGAGCCTTCGGCGCGATCATGATCACGTCCAGGTCGGCACGTGGCACAACCTGGTTGTAGTGGATCGCGAAGCCGTGGGAAAAGGCCAGAGTGGCGCCCTTCTTGATGTTCGGCTCGATTTCGTTCTTGTACAGCTGGGACTGGAACTCGTCCGGGGTCAGGATCATGACCAGGTCGGCACCGGCAACGGCTGCAGCAACGTCGGTCACTTTCAGGCCGTGGGCTTCAGCCTTGGCAACGGTAGCCGAGCCTTTACGCAGGCCGACAGTCACGTCTACGCCGGAATCCTTCAGGTTGCATGCTTGAGCGTGGCCCTGGGAACCGTAGCCGATGATGGCAACTTTCTTACCCTGGATGATCGACAGGTCGCAGTCTTTATCGTAGAAAACTTTCATGAATTTCCCCTATATCAGGCCGTTCCGGCCATTCGCTAATTTGAGTTAGATGCTCAGTACTTTGTCGCCACGGGCAATCCCGGTGACACCACTGCGTACGGTTTCCAGAATCGATGCGGTGCCGATCGATTGAATGAAGCTGTCGAGCTTGTCGCTGGTACCGGTCAATTGAACGGTATACACGCTGGCGCTGACATCAACGATCTGCCCACGGTAAATATCGGTAGTGCGCTTGACCTCGGCACGCTGGGCACCGGTAGCCTTGACCTTGACCAACATCAGCTCGCGCTCGATGTGAGCACTTTCCGACAGGTCCACCAGCTTCACCACCTCGATCAACTTGTTCAGGTTCTTGGTGATCTGCTCGATGATCTCATCATGGCCGACTGTGGTCAGAGTCAGACGCGACAGAGTCGGGTCTTCGGTCGGCGCCACGGTCAGGCTTTCAATGTTGTAGTTACGTTGCGAGAACAGGCCTACAACACGGGACAGAGCGCCCGGTTCGTTTTCCAGAAGCAAGGAGATAATGTGCCGCATGATTAAGTACGCTCCGTCTTGCTCAGCCACATATCGCGCATGGAGCCGTCTTTGATCTGCATCGGATAGACGTGCTCACTGGTGTCGACCTGGATATCGAGGAATACCAGGCGATCCTTCATGGCGAACGCTTCTTCCATCTTCGGCTTCAGATCCTTCAGATCCGTGATACGCATGCCCACATGCCCATAGGCCTCAACCAGCTTGACGAAGTCAGGCAGCGATTCCATGTAGGAGTGTGAGTGACGGCTGCCGTAGCTCATGTCCTGCCATTGGCGCACCATACCCAGCACACCGTTGTTCAGGTTGATGATCTTGACCGGCAAGTCGTACTGCAGGCAGGTGGACAGTTCCTGGATATTCATCTGGATACTGCCCTCGCCGGTGACACAGGCGACATCATTATCCGGAAAGCTCAACTTGACGCCCATGGCCGCCGGGAAACCGAAGCCCATGGTGCCCAGGCCACCGGAGTTGATCCAGCGATTGGGCTTGTTGAACTTGTAATACTGCGCCGCGAACATCTGGTGTTGCCCCACGTCGGAAGTGACAAAGGCATCGCCCTTGGTCACTTCGCACAGGGTTTCGATCACGGTCTGTGGCTTGATGATGCTGCCGTCGCCCTTGTCGTAAGGGAACAGGCCGCGATCACCACGCCACTCATCGATCTGCTTCCACCAACTGGCGACCGTATCCTTGTTCGGGGTCTCGCCGATTTCCTTGAGGGCCGCGACCATTTCGGTCAGGACGCTCTCCACAGGACCCACGATGGGCACATCGGCCTTGATGGTCTTGGAGATGGAAGCCGGATCGATATCCACATGGATGATCTTGGCGTTCGGGCAGAACTTCGGTGCGCCGTTGATAACCCGGTCATCGAAGCGCGCGCCAACGGCCAGAATAACGTCAGCGTGGTGCATGGTCAGGTTGGCCGTGTAGCTGCCGTGCATGCCGAGCATGCCGACGAACTGTCGGTCGGTCCCCGGATAGGCACCCAAGCCCATCAAGGTATTGGTCACTGGCAGATTGAGCATCTTGGCCAGCTCGGTGAGCGGTGCGGAACCGCCACCAAGGATCACCCCGCCACCTGCATAAAGCACAGGACGCTTGGCCGCCAGGAGCATTTCTGCCGCCTTGCGGATTTGCCCGGAGTGACCACGAACAGCTGGGCTGTAGGAGCGCAGCTTGGCTTTCTTGGGAAAAACGTATTCGAACTTTTCAGCCGGATTGGTCATATCCTTCGGGATATCGACCACTACCGGACCGGGACGACCGGACTGCGCCAGGTAGAAGGCCTTCTTCATGACTTCCGGGATTTCCGAAGCGTGTTTGATCATGAAGCTGTGCTTCACGATCGGACGGGAGATACCGATCATGTCGGTTTCCTGGAACGCGTCGGTGCCGACCATGGTGCTAGGCACCTGACCGGAAATGATCACCATTGGAATCGAGTCCATATAGGCGGTGGCAATACCGGTAATGGCATTGGTCGCGCCCGGGCCGGAAGTCACCAGTACCACGCCGGCTTTGCCGGTGGCACGGGCATAGCCGTCAGCCATATGGGTCGCCGCTTGTTCGTGACGAACCAGGATGTGGGTCACTTCCGGTTCTTTGAACAGGGCATCGTAAACATGAAGGAGAGCACCACCCGGGTACCCGTAGATATATTTGACGCCTTCGTCACGCAAAAAGCGGACGAGCATCTCACCGCCAGATAAAAGCTCCACGTTGTTCACCTCTAAAACGCCAGAATACCGCCCTCAAAAGGGAGCGGGTCTTAATAGGTTTACTTCTCAGCAGAGCATGAGCGACGGTGGTCGCCGACTACGTCAGCACTGACTGAGCAAGTATTGGGAGCGCCCCAAAGTGTTGCGGGGTTTTCCCACCCAGCGCGAGGTAACGCGTTGCGGGTGTAGCACTTCGGCGCGGATGTGCGCCTCATGATCTGCTGAGTGGGTCTGCTTCTGGCAGTCCCTCTACAGCGGACTTTGGATTCTTCTGTTTCGTCCTCTTCAAGTCAAGTCGTCTATGTAGTTAATTCGAACTAAGCGCATGAGAACGCAAGAAAAAACCTCAAAACGACAACTGTCTGCGCTTCAATTGCGCATTCTTCGACAAGCAACTCAGAAATGCGAACCTTGACTTTAGCCACTGACCTATTGACTGGCACTGGCCCCGGGTGCCAAGCAGCACAGCAAGAGAAGATATAGAAAGGGAAACGCCTACTGAGGCATCAACAGACTGGAGCGCGCAGTGCGCCGCAGAAGAGCTGCCAGGCACACCTGGCAGCCTCGGGATCAGCGGGTAGCCACTATGAGCTGATCAAACTCTTTGAGCAGGATTCGCAGCTGAAGATCACGCCCCTGCATGGGCCGGGTGGAGAACACCATCTCGGCCATTTCCTGGATACCGGAAGCGTTGGGCAATGGCAGATCCTGCTCCAGGATCATCTTCATGCGCGGCAGGAAGATCCATTGCAGCCACTGCTCGAATTCCAAGGTATCCACCGCGAAGGGCTGAGTACTGGCAAGCGCCTCGGCACTGGGGGCAACCTCGCCCCACAAGCCCTGACCACGCAACTCGCGCTCAATCAGCAGCAACTGCTCGGCGATCTTGGGAAACCGCACATCCATCACAGGGAAACCCGGGCTTTCTGCCGAGCCTGGGCAGCGCCAGCGGCATCGCCCTGCTTCTCACGCGCCTGGGCGATCAACTCCCACAAGCTCGCCTGAAGATCCGGGCGGCCATTGGCAAAGCTCAGACCGCGACGGGCAAACTGTTCGGCTTGCGGCGCATCACCCTGAGCCATGCGCACCTGGGCAAGACGGTAGAGCACTTGCGGCTCGCGCGGCGCCACGCGCTGGGCACGCTCAAGACTGGAGGATGCGCCATTCAAGTCGCCACTGGATTGCTGTTGCTGGGCAGTCGTCAGCAATGCCAGCACCGGCCCGTCGAGTTGTTCATCAGCCGACAAGCCACCGGTACGAGCCGACGGAATGCCACTCGGAGTCGAAGGCATGTTGTAGTTGCCCTGATTGATCGGCGCCGACTGATAATTCGAACCGTCCACCGGACCCGGGGTAATAGGCCCCGGAGTAATAGGTGAGCTGCTGATCGGCGCAGAGGCCGTTGCCCCGCCACCGGGAACCATCACCACCACCCCGGAATCTTCAGGAATCGCCTGAGCCTGTGCCTGGGCCGGACGCTTGATCGTCGTCTGTCGAAAGCCTCCGGAGGCAGAAATCCGCTCACTGTTGGACACGGCCGTGCCGGAGTCCACGACGGGAATGGAGCCGCGCTGCACACTGGCGCAACCGTTGAGCAACGCCAGAGCTGTAATAGCTGGAACCCACCACTTGTTCACGTCAAACCCTCATCGCTTAGTTCATCCAGCCCTTGACCCAATCCATCACATCGCTACCTGCCGGGGTTTCACCACTGCAGGAGGCGCCGGGAGGCGGTTCGCTGCCGCGAATATACGGCATCTGTACAGCACCCGGACAGTTGGCATCGGAGCCCTGCCCAGTACGCGAGTCGACCCAGGCCTGAACCACGTTGTCCGGCTGCGGCATATCCAGCGGCAGCGGATCGGCCTTGCGCATGAAACTGGTCCACACCTGCAAGGCACCCGTGGCGCCGGTAAACGGCGTCTTGCCGTTATCGTCACGCCCCAGCCAGACCACCGCCAGCAGGTCCTGGCTGAAGCCGGCGAACCAGCTGTCACGGGAGTCGTTACTGGTGCCGGTCTTGCCCGCCAACGCCAGGGTCTTGGGCAGTACGTTGTAAACCGAGCTACCCGTACCTTCGCGCATCACGCGTTGCATCGCACTCTGGATCAGGTAGATAGACCCGGCATCGAATCGCTGCTGAATCTGGAACGGATAACGCTTGAGCGGTTCGCCTTCGGCAGTCAGTACACTACGAATCCCGCGCATTGGCGTATTGAAACCGCCATTGGCCAGGGTCTGGTACATGGTCGCCACTTCGATCGGACTCATACCACCGGCTCCCAGCAACATCGAGGGGAACGCCGGAAACTCCCGGGTAACGCCCAGGCGCCCCAGGGTCTTCAGGACGTTGGGTACGCCCACTTCCAGGCCAAGCCGCGCGGTGGACAAGTTGTAGGAATGGGCCAGGCCCTGGTACAGGAAAACGGTGCCATGGGAGCGACGGTCGTAGTTCTGCGGCTTCCATACCTGGCCGTCAGCGCCCTTCACCGAGAAGGCCTCATCGGAAAGCCAACTGGTCAGGGTGTACTGGCTGGGCTTTTCCAGAGCTGTCAGATAGACCGCCGGCTTGATCAGCGAGCCGATCGGACGTACTGCGTCCAATGCCCGATTGAAGCCGGCGAAACTGGCTTGACGACTGCCGATCATGGCCTGGACCTCACCGGTTTCCGGATTGGTCACCACCATGGCCGCCTCAACGTCTTCCGAACCCTTGCGTCCAGCCAGGCGCTTGAAGGTATCGTTGACCGAAGCCTCAGCCTTCATCTGCAGAATGGGGTCGAAACTGGTGAAGATTCGCAGCCCTTCTTCAGTCAAGTCTTCGTCCCGATAGTCTTCTCGCAACTGGCGCTTCACCAGATCGAGGAAACCGGGGAACGAGCTATCCGCCAGGCTACCGCGCTTGGTCACGCCCAACG
>NZ_MOAK01000048.1:25652-27115 GCF_003732485.1 Pseudomonas protegens | reverse complement strand
CAGATCGAGCACCAGGTTGCGCCGCTCCAGAGCACGCTCCGGATAGCGCCGCGGATTGTAATAGGAGGGACCTTTGACCATCCCCACCAGCAGCGCGACCTGATGCAATTTGAGTTCGGACAGCGGCTGGCTGAAGAAGAACTGGCTGGCCAGGCCGAAACCGTGCACCGCTCGCTGGCCGTCCTGGCCGACAAAGACCTCGTTGAGGTAAGCCTCGAGAATCTCGCGCTTGTCGTAATGCAGCTCCAGCAGCAGCGCCATCATCGCTTCATTGAGTTTGCGCGACAGGCTGCGTTCATTGGTCAGGAAGAAGTTCTTCACCAATTGCTGGGTCAGGGTACTGCCGCCCTGACGCATCTGGCCCGACGAAGTGTTGACCCAGATCGCCCGGGCAATCGACTTCGGCGATACCCCGAAGTGCGAATAGAAGTCACGGTCTTCCACCGCCACCAGGGTTTCCAGCAGATAGGGTGGAACCTGATCGATCTTGATCAGGATCCGGTCCTCCAGGTTTTTCGGATACAGGCCACCGATCAGCAACGGCTCCAGCCGCACGACCGCCAGCTTGGCGCCCTTGCTGCCGGACAGCTCCGCCACATAGTCACCGGAGAAACGCACGCGAACCGGCTGCGCCTGCTCCAATCCCTCATAGAACTGGAAGCCACGGGTATTCAAGTCGACAGTGTTACCGCTGACCGCAGCAGCGCCGGGGCCGTTGGCGACACTTTCGCGACGATAGCCCAGGGCATCGAGCTCGGTCAGGAAGTCGTCCTTGCTGAGCTTTTGTCCGACGAACAGCTCCAGCGGCCGGGCATAGACCTTGGCCGGGATGGTCCAGCGCTTGCCGGAGAATTTTTCCTGGACCACAGCATCGAGGTAAACCGCAAAGCCGGCGAGCACCACCAAGCCGACCAGACTGAGCTTGAGCGCCCAGCCCAGCCAGGGGCGCAGGCCACCAGAGGGAGTTTTTTTAGCGGAACGAGGGGATCGGGTACGAGTCATGGCGGCGGATTATACGCACTTTATTCATCCTCAACATGCGCCACCCGAGGTTTGCGTTACCCCTCCCAGCGGCCATAATGACGCCCTCGATTTTCCCGACTCTGAAGGATCGCCTGTGAGCCAGTCACTGATCGCCGCCCTGCAAAACCCCGCTTTGTATCCTCATCCCGTAGAAGGGTTTCAGGTCATCGAAACCCACATCTCCTGGGTACTGCTCACCGGCCCCTTTGCTTATAAAGTGAAGAAGCCGGTGAACTTCGGTTTCCTCGATTTCACCAGTCTGGATGCCCGGGCGCATTTCTGCGGTGAAGAGCTGCGCCTGAACCAGCGTCTGACCCAGGACCTGTACCTGGAAGTCCTGCCGATCACCGGTAGCGCCGAAGCCCCGGAACTGGGCGGCAGCGGCCCGGTCATCGAATACGCGCTGAAAATGCGCCAGTTCCCCCAAAGCCAGTTGCTCA
>NZ_MOAK01000048.1:23996-25605 GCF_003732485.1 Pseudomonas protegens | reverse complement strand
AAGCAGATCGCCCAGTTCCACCTCAGCGCCCCCAAGGTCCCGGCCGCCCATGAAGCCGGTACGCCGGAAAGCGTAATGGCGCCAGTACGCCAGAACTTCGAACAGATCCGTCCGTTCCTCAGCGACAAGGCCGACCTGCAGCAACTCGAAGCCCTGGAGGCCTGGGCCGAGGCTAGTTTCGAACGCCTCAAGCCACTGCTGGCCCAACGCAAGAGCGAAGGATTCATCCGTGAGTGCCATGGTGATATCCACCTGGGTAACGCCACCCTTATCGACGGCAAGGTGGTGATTTTCGACTGCATCGAATTCAACGAGCCGTTCCGTTTCACCGACGTCTATGCCGACACCGGCTTCCTCGCCATGGACCTGGAGGATCGCGGCCTGAAAAGCCTGGCGCGGCGTTTCATCAGCCAGTACCTGGAACTGACCGGTGACTATCAGGGCCTGGAACTGCTGAACTTCTACAAAGCCTACCGTGCTCTGGTACGCGCCAAAGTCAGCCTGTTCAGCATGCCTGCCGACGCCACTCCGGTGCAGCGCGCCACCACGCTGCGCCAGTACCGCAACTACGCCAATCTGGCAGAAAGCTACAGCACCATTCCATCACGCTTCCTGGCAATCACCTCGGGCGTCTCGGCCGTTGGCAAAAGCCGCGTAGCCATGCGTCTGGTGGAAGCTCTGGGGGCCGTTCGCCTGCGCTCCGATGTGGAGCGCAAGCGTCTGTTCGGCGAGCAACAAGTGCAGAACGACCCTCACGCCGGCATCTACAGCAGCGACGCCAGCAGCGCCACCTACACCCGCCTGCATGAAATCGCCGAAACCATCCTGCGCGCTGGTTTCCCGGTTGTGATCGACGCTACCTACCTCAAGCGCGCCCAACGGGATGCCGCGGCCAAGGTGGCCGAAGCCACTGGCACCCCTTGCTTGATCATCGACTGCAACGCCCCTGAAGCGGTGGTCGCCAGCTGGTTGGCTCAACGTCAAGCCGATCAGAACGATCCTTCCGATGCCACTCTGGAAGTGATCGCCACGCAGCAAGCAACGCGCGAAGCCCTGACCGACGAAGAGCTGCTACGCAGCAAGCGCATAGAAACCAACGAAAGCGGTAGCCTGGATGCCCTGGTTGCCAACATTCGTCAGCGCCTTCCAGGCCTGTAAGCAATAGTTTCAGCCGTGAAGTGCAAAGACTTCACGGCTGAAAAATAGTGGCACTATACTGGCGTCATAAATCCAACACTGGTGACGTCGCCATGAGCCAACCGAAACTTCTAGATACTCCGCTTTACGCCCTGCTGCATAAAGACGACATCGTCGGTTTCAACCGCGAACGTCCAAAGGATCAACCCATCGACATGCGTGGCGGTGACTTCCGCGGCCTCGACCTGCGAGAACTGAACGCTCAAGGGGTCGACTTCACCGACGCCTATTTCCGCTCCGCCGACTTGCGCGGCCTGGACTTGCGAAACTCTTCCATGGAAGGCGCCAGCCTGGCCCATGCGCAAATATCTGGCGCTTACTTTCCGGTGGAACTGACTGCCGACGAGATTCTCATGTCGGTCAACTTCGGTACTCGCCTGCGTTACAACACCCGCTAAAATACCCTGTACGG
>NZ_MOAK01000048.1:8391-23936 GCF_003732485.1 Pseudomonas protegens | reverse complement strand
CCCCCCCCCCCCGCCAGTCTTCCCGTCCCCCACCTGGCCTGAGCGCACCTGGCTGCCAAGCCTTGATGCCCCTGCCTTAGAAGCATTTGCGCCAAACCCGACCAAAGAACAGCGCGTTTTCTACTGAGCGCTACACTCCTTTGAGGCTGCCCACTCACCATTCGGCCATCGCCAGGAGGCTTAATGAATGATGAACTGCAACACTTGAAGAACCTTGGCAAGACATCCGCACAATGGCTGCATGCAGTGGGCATCCATAGTGCTTCGGACTTGCGTCGCCTGGGCGCGGTAGACGCATATCGGGCGGTGCGCACTCGCGGCTTTCGCGCCTCTAAAGTCCTGCTATACGCCATCGAAGGAGCCTTGATGGACATGCACTGGAACGACCTTCCTGCCGAACGCAAAGAGGCGTTGAACAAACAGCTGGACGCCATTTCCTCTCGCCACAAAAACTGACTGGCAGAACCTATGTACCTGATGGGAGAGCAGCCGGCCTACGCCGATGCCTTGATCAATCGTCTGCAAAGTATCCCGACGCAACTGCTGGCGGGGCTTTCACCCAGCGGCTCTGCCCTGGAACTTGAAGCTGTAGCGGACCTGTCCAGCGTACTGCCCGGTCACCAACTGTTCCTGCTGGACAGCGGCGTGATCCAGGCCAGTGTTGAAGAGCGGCCACTGTTTTACCTGCATGAAGGCGATCTGGTGGGATTGCGCCGGGGTATCGAGCACCCGCAGTGGCACTTGAGCTGCGATACACCGCTGATATTGACTCCCTATTTGCGGACCGACGTGTTCCGGCATATCTACGCCGACGAGCTGCGCTCGGAACTGTTGCTGCAATACCTGATTGGCCAGACCGCCCTGCTCTCTGATGCGGTCGCTCGCTTGAAACCACCGGATTTACGCAGCAGTAACGGCTTCAAACGGGTAGATACCGGTGAAGTGCTGATTGCCCAGGGGGATGAAGCAGATCATGTGTTCGTGATTCTCGAGGGACACGCCCAGGCCTTTGTCGATGGCCACAAGGTTGGCGATGTACCCAAGGACGAAATTTTTGGCGCCATGGCGGTCTTCACCGGAGAGAAACGCAGCGCCAGTGTGATCGCCAGCGAGCCGAGCACGATCATGCTGATTCCCAAGGAGCAGTTTCTAAGCCTGACCCAGAGCAATCCGCGCATCGCCCACAGCCTGATCGAGAGCATGGCGCGGCGCATCGACCTGTTGAACAAGGAAGTGACCCGTCTCATTGCCTTGAGCAGCCCGAGCCAAGGGTGAACGAGCAGAGGATCCAAACAAGCGTTTGGCGAAATATGCGAAAACTGAAAAAGCCTTGTTGACATCGAAATGAGAATCGTTATGATTACCACAACTGGTCGCGAGATCAGTCGATAACCTGGAAGACCAGTGGTTCGGACTCTCAGATTATCTCCTCATCAGGCTAATCACGGTTATTTGACCCGGCTCTTGCCGGGTCTTTTTTTGCCTGTGAAAAAGTTAAGCCACTCAAGGTTTCAATTGCGCACAGTAATCCTGGAGTGGCTGGGGTGGTGTGTACCAGACGTAATCGGCCGATGCCGGAGATACCTCACTACCCTGCTCTGCCAGAATCAGCACCACAACGCCCTGGTCCTGATCCAGATCAGCCATGTGCAAGGGCACCCCAAGGTCCCGACGCCCATGGAACGAGCCGGCAAACAGTAAGGCTGGAGTCGGTGCCGCCAGCAATCGTTCGGCCATGCGCCGATCCCGCTGTTGCTGTACCGCCAGCATGGACGGCACCTGACTTTCGGGCAGTAGACCGCAGTGGGAGTCGCGAATTTGTGCGGACAAGACCTGGGTCACCGGGCGGGCATTGCTCCGCGCCCCAGGCAAAACAGACGCTTGTGCATAAATTTTGCGCACTTCTTGAAGATCCAGATTGGCTGCCAACAATGGATAGGGCTGCTTCAGCGCATAACCCACGAGCGGACCGTAGAGACTCCAATCCCAACCCGGTTGCCAGGCCAGCACACCAGGTAGGCCGTCAGGCAAGCGCCGCCCATCCAGGGACAGCTTGACCCCATCGACTTTGGACTGCTGATCCGGATTGAGCATTTCCAGCAACAGACTGCCCTGTTGCCGCTGCGCCGCCATAGAGCGCAAGAGCCAGAGCTGCAATGCGTGATGATCGGCATTGTCATGCTGCTCGCCGACTATCAGCCTGGGCGCCTGTGCCAGGCGTTCAACCAGCTCGCCAGGGCTCAGCGCCTCACCATTGTGCAGATCAATAATGCTGCCAGCCCCCTGCGCCACCGGCGGCGGTAACGTTCCCGGCATGCTGTGGCAGGCCGCCAGCAACAGGGCCAGCAGTAGCGAGAGTGCACGCATCAGGTCTCTCCGTGTGTCAGGTCAACGGGCAATGATCAACGGATGCCCGCGCTCAGGGTGCAACTGCACCAGAACCTCCAGGCCGAACACCGCTTGCAACGGCTCGGGGCGCAGTACCTCGGCCGGCGTACCCAATGAATGCGGGCGTCCGCCTTCAAGCAGCAACAGCCGATCACAGTAGCGCGCCGCCAGATTCAGGTCATGAAGGATAATCAGCACCGCTGCGCCGCGATCGGCAAACTCCCGGATGGCCTGCAAGGTGACGTGCTGGTGCATCGGATCGAGGGCGGACGTGGGCTCATCCAGCAACAGGTTGTGTCCACTCTGCCCCGGCCACAATTGCGCCAGGACCCGCGCCAGATGCACCCGCTGTCGCTCTCCCCCCGACAACGCCAGGTAGCTGCGCCCCCACAGATGCGCCACATCGGCCGCCTCCAGCGCAGCGCCAACTATCTGCGCATCACGCACGCGACCGGTCTGATGGGGCAAGCGCCCAAGCCCCACCACTTCCTCGACCCGAAAAGCGAAGTCCAGACTCGACGCCTGAGGCAACACCGCCAGCCGTTGCGCCCGCAATGTACCCTGCCACTGCGCCAACTCTTGCCCATCCAGTGACACTCGGCCCTGGTGCGTCGCCAACTCTCCACTCATGGCTCCGAGCAGGCTGCTTTTGCCGGCACCATTGGGACCTAACACTCCCAATACCTGGCCCGGCAACAACTGCAGGTCCACACCAGCCAGGACATCTTTGCCGCCACGGCGGACATGCAGATTCTCGACTCGCAGCATCAGGCGCGCCCTCGCAACAACAGGTACAGAAAGAACGGCGCGCCGATAAAGGCGGTGACGATGCCGATGGGCAATTCGGCTGGTGCCAGCGCCAGACGCGCCACCAGATCGGCCAACAGCAACAAGCTGGCACCCGCCAGGATCGATGCCGGGAGCAGGGTGCGATGATCCGGGCCCGACAGCAGGCGCACCAGATGGGGCACCACCAGCCCGACAAAACCTATCATCCCCGCTGCAGCCACGGCAGCTCCCACGCCCAGGGCGGTACAGAACACCAGTTCGCGCTTGAGCCCTTCGACATCGATCCCCAGGTGCTTGGCCTCGGACTCGCCCAGCAGCAGAGCATTCAATGCCTTGGCCCGACGAGGCAGCCACAGAGCCACCGCCGCCGTTACCAGCAACAGCGGCCACAGCCGCTGGTAGCTGGCACCGTTCAGGCTACCCAGGTTCCAGAAGGTCAAGGTTCGCAAGGTGGCGTCATCCGCCAGGTAGGTGAACAAGCCCACGGCCGAGCCAGCCAGGGCCGTCAAGGCTATCCCCGCCAATAACATGGTCGCCACGTGGGTCTGGCCATTGCGCCGGCCAAGTCGATAGACCAGCGCCGTCACTCCCAGCCCCCCCAGAAAGGCACAAAGAGAGAGCAGGTAGGGGCCAATGGCTTCAGGTACTCCACCGAAAATCGAGCCGCCGACAATGGCGATCGCCGCGCCCAACGCCGCCCCACTGGACACCCCCACCAGCCCCGGGTCCGCCAGGGGATTGCGAAACAACCCCTGCATGGCCACGCCGGACAGGGCCAGCACTCCCCCCACAGCAAGGCCAAGCAAGGTCCGCGGCAGGCGGATCTGCCCGAGGATCAGCTCCGCCTGCTCCAGCCCCTGCCCATTGATCGGCATTCCAAGCAGGCGCAGGGCGGCGCGCAAGGTATCGAACAGGGGCAGGCTGACCGGCCCCAGGGCCAGTGACAACCAGATGGCCAGGAGGCACAGGGCTCCCAGCCCGAGAAACAACGCTCTAGGTTTGACCAGACGACTCATTGGGCCGACTTGGCCTGGGGATAGAAAGCTGCCGACAGGCGCTTCAAGCTATCCGGCAGCCGTGGCCCCAGCCCCCCCACCAGCAAGGTCGGGTCCAGTTCGACCACGCGCCCCGCCTTGCCCGCCGCGGTAGATGCCAGAATCGGGTTTTCCTTGAACAGAGCAGCACGGGCCGCATCGCCACTCAGACTGCGATCGGAGAACACCAGGACTTGCGGACTCAAGCCAGCCAGGGATTCCACCGAAAACGGCTTGTAACCGGTATGGGTCGCCAGGTTGTGCCCACCGGCCTGCTGCAGGAGCCAGTCCGCCGCAGTGTCCTTGCCGGCAATCAGCGGCTTGCCGCCAGCATGCCCGAGCAGCAGCAATACTCCCGGCGCCGCCTGGGTCTTCTGTACCTCACTGACCCAGGCTTGCTGCTCTTCGAGCTGTTTTTGATAGCCCTGAAACAGCTCACCGGCTTGCGCCTCGCGGCCCAGTAGCTGTCCCAGATGCTGCAAAGTGTGCTGCAAGGTAGGAAGATCGGCCTGGGCAGAAAACAGCTCGACCTTGACCCCGGCGCTACGAATCTGTGACAGCACCGGCGGCGGCCCCATCTCTTCTGTGCCCACCAGGATCTGCGGCCGCAGGCTCAGGATGCCTTCCGCCGATAGCTGCCGTTGATAGCCAATGCTGGGCAGCGCCTTGAGTGATACCGGGTGCTGACTGGTGGTATCGACCCCCACCAGCCTCGACTCAGCGCCCAGAACCGTTACCCACTCGGACAAGGCCCCACCAGCACTGACCCAACGCTGCGGCAACTCATCCGCGGTGGCCCACTGGCTCACCAGCAATCCGGCACAGAACGCAATGGCGCTGGCACTCAGGCGCATAAGTACATTTCCTTTATAGATGTGAGGCCCGCAAAGCAGCTGTCCATGTGACATGCCAGGCAGAGCAGGCATCGAAATGAGCAAGCGCCCCGTGTCGGGCGAGACGGCCATTTGATAATTGTTTTCATTTGGCAGTCAAGCGTCGACATGTTTCATCCTGCAGCCACGGAAAAACTGTGACAGCCTTAGCGCAGAGCCTTCGGACCAAGAGGATAGACATGAAATTTCTTTGCGCCGCAAGCGACATTCCCGAGGCCGGTAGCCGGGGTTTTCAACTGGAGGGCTTGAAGCTCTTTGCCGTGCGCCGCGAGGGGCAGGCTTACGTGTATGCCAATCATTGCCCACACCGTGGAGTGCCCTTGGAATGGCAACCGGATCAGTTCCTCGATCCCAGCGCCAGCCTGATCCAGTGCGCCCCCCATGGCGCACTGTTTCTGATTGAGAGCGGCGAATGCGTGGCAGGGCCATGCGCCGGGCAGTTCCTGAGGGCTATCGCCTGTGGGGAGGACAGCCAGGGCATCTGGGTCGATCTTTAACCTTACAGCAGCACCTCAAGACGCCGGTCGATACAGACTTCCTGTGCAGTCAGGCGAACGCCGTAAGCCAGCACTTCGACGCCGGCCGCCACCGCTTCCCGCAGGGCTGCGGCATACCCCGGATCGATCTCCTCTGCCGGGCGCACTGCTTCTATACCCGCAAGATTGACGCAATACAGCTGAACCGCACGTACCCCCTCGCGAGCCAGGCTTGCCAGTTCACGCAAGTGCTTGGCGCCGCGCTGGGTCACCGCATCGGGGAACGCCGCCACTGTGCAGCCATCGAAACCCAAAGTGACACTCTTGACCTCGACATAGGCCGGACCGTCCGGGTAATCCAGGCGAAAATCGATGCGACTGTTCTCCTGCCCATAAGGCACCTCGCGCTTGAGCCCGGTGAAGCCGTTCAACTCATTGATCAGCCCCGCCCTTAAGGCCTCTTCAACCAGGCCGTTGGCCCGCCCGGTATTGACACAGGCCAGTCGCCCTTGAGGGGTTTCACTGATTTCCCAGGTGCCCGACAGTTTGCGCTTGGGGTCGTTGGAGCGGCTAAACCACACCTGCCCGCCTTCGACCATGCAATTGAACATCGAGCCGGTATTGGGGCAGTGAATCGTCATCTGTTCGCCCGCAGCGGTTTCGATGTCTGCCAGGAAACGCTTGTAGCGACGCAGCAGGCGTCCTTCTTCCAGGGGAGGATCGAAACGCATCAGCCTTGCCAGCTCTGCAGGCCACGGGAGATACGCTCCACCGCTTCCTGAAGGCGCTCCAGGCTCTGGGTGTAGGCAAAACGCACATGGTGTCCCGCCTGGTGACGACCAAAGTCCAGGCCGGGGGTGAAGGCCAGGTGCTCGGTCTCCAGGAAGTGCCGACAGAAAGCAAAGGCATCACCACCAAAAGCGCTGATATCAGCGTATAGGTAGAACGCCCCTTCCGGCTCCACGGCGATACCGAAGCCCAACTCGCGCAGGGCGGGGAGCAGGAAATCCCGGCGACGCCCGAATTCGGCACGACGCTCCTCCAGCAGGCTGATGGTGTGCGGCTCGAAACAGGCCAGAGCGGCGTACTGGGCCATGCTCGGCGCACTGATGTAGAGATTCTGCGCCAGTTTCTCCAGTTCACCCACAGCCTGGGGCGGCGCCACCAGCCACCCCAGGCGCCAGCCAGTCATGCCGAAATACTTGGAAAAACTATTCAGGACAAAAGCGCTGTCATCCACTTCCAGCACACTGGCGGCATCCGTGCCATAGGTCAGGCCGTGGTAGATCTCATCCACCACCAAATGCCCATTACGAGCCTTGATAGCAGCGGACAGGCCCGCCAGTTCATCACGACTGAGCACAGTCCCGGTAGGGTTCGCCGGAGAAGCGACCAGGGCGCCGACGCTGTCCTGATCCCAGTAACGCTCCACCAAGTCAGGAGTCAGTTGATAGCGCACATCCGGGCCTACCGGCACCAACTGCGCCGCACCTTCCACCAGACGCAGGAAATGCCGGTTGCACGGATAGCCCGGGTCAGCCAGCAACCAGTGCTTGCCCGGGTCTACCAGCAGGCTGGCGGTCAGCAGCAACGCGCCAGAGCCTCCGGGAGTGATCATGATCCGCTCGGGGTCGATATCCAGGCCATAACGCTGCTGGTAGAAACCGGAGATTGCCCCACGCAGCTCCGGGATACCTCGCGCCGCGGTGTAGCGGGTCTTGCCGGCACTCAACGCCGCCTGACCGGCCTTGATGATCGGCTCGGCGGTGGTGAAGTCCGGCTCGCCGATCTCCAGGTGAATCACATCATGTCCGGCGGCCTGCAACTCATTGGCCCGGGCCAGCAGGGCCATGACATGGAAAGGTTCGATAGCGCGACTGCGCGCACTGTAGGGCAGAGCCATTAGCCTTCCTTCATTCGAGGGGGGAGCAAAAGTCCGATTCTACCCATCCAGTGAAGTCCGAGAGAACCCAACGACATCCGTGCGGTCTGTTGCCTTGCGCCAACTGGTGCAAACAGAAACCGCAGATTTGACTAAAATCAATGATTGAACAGACCGATCTGCAAGCCATGTCATCCTTTTCCCGTATCTACGGACTTCGGCAGGACATAGGCTCGACAACCGGGAGTAGCGCGCTCTGGTTTGATCTGGTAAGTTCGCCCGCTTGCAGCCGCAGGGCCGGCAAGTGTCGGAGATGGAGCAATCCTGCGCAATGGATTACAAGAGTAGAGGCGGTCCATTCATGCCCACCCAAGCAAAGCAACAGATTCAATCGATCAGCGGTTTTGAACCTTATGTTGAAACTGCGGGCGAAGAGTACATGGGCAAGCCCATGCGTGAGCACTTCACCAAGATCCTGAACAAGTGGAAACAGGACTTGATGCAGGAAGTCGACCGCACTGTTGATCACATGAAAGACGAAGCGGCCAACTTCCCTGATCCGGCCGACCGTGCCAGCCAGGAAGAAGAGTTCAGTCTTGAACTGCGTGCCCGTGATCGTGAGCGCAAGTTGATCAAGAAGATCGACAAGACCCTGCAACTGATCGAAGACGAAGAATACGGCTGGTGTGAATCCTGTGGTGTCGAGATCGGCATCCGCCGCCTGGAGGCCCGCCCAACCGCCGATATGTGCGTTGATTGCAAGACCCTGGCGGAAATCAAGGAAAAACAGGTCGGCAAATAATCGCCGGCTGGAACCTGAAACGGAGCGTACCCACGCTCCGTTTTCGTTTCTGCCTTCCCTGCAAGAGCAAGCCCGCTCGCCAAAGCGATCCCCCGGCACCATCGTCACCCCGGGGCCAGACGAAGTAACATCCGCTCCATGACTGCCTCCACCTCTTCCTCGTACATCGGGCGCTTCGCCCCCACTCCCAGCGGCTATCTGCATTTCGGCTCTCTGGTTGCCGCGCTTGCCTCCTATCTTGATGCCCGCGCCGTCGGCGGCCGCTGGCTGCTGCGCATGGAGGACCTTGACCCGCCCAGGGAAGAGCCCGGTGCCCAGGCGGCCATTCTCAAGGCTCTGGAAAGCTACGGCTTCGAATGGGACGGGCAGATGATCCGCCAGAGCGATCGCCACGACGCCTATGGCGAAGTCCTCAATCGCCTGTTCCAGCAGGGCCTGGCCTATGCCTGCACCTGTTCGCGCAAGCAGCTGGAGCCCTACCATGGCATTTACCCGGGACTGTGCCGCAACCTCGGCCACGCCCAGGACGACGCCGCGATCCGCCTGCGGGTACCCGAACTGGAGTATCGCTTCGTCGACCGGGTCCAGGGCGAATACCGCCAGCACCTGGGTCGGGAAGTGGGGGACTTCGTGATCCGCCGCCGCGACGGTCTCTACGCTTACCAACTGGCCGTGGTGCTCGACGATGCCTGGCAAGGCATCACTGATATCGTGCGCGGCGCCGACCTGCTGGATTCCACACCGCGCCAGCTGTACCTGCAGGAACTGCTGGGCCTTTCCCAGCCCCGCTACTTGCATGTACCGCTGATCACCCAGCCGGACGGGCACAAACTGGGCAAGTCCTACCGCTCGCCCCCGCTGACCGAGGATCAGGCCCCGCCCCTGCTGCTGCGCGCCCTGCGGGCACTGGGCCAGAAGCCACCGGCCGACCTCGATGGCGCCAGCGTCGCGCAGATAATGGCCTGGGGCATCGCCCACTGGGATGCCGAACTGATTCCACACACACTGAGCGTGCCGGAATCCCAATTGAGCTGACACCACTTGCAGCTTGGCGCCCATCCGTTACCATCGCCGCACGTTTTCGGGCACGCACACAATAAAGAGAGGCCGAGATGTACATCTATCGCTTGGTCCTGCTCCTGGTAGTGGGGATCTATCTGTTCTCCCCCGCCATCATGGATTGGTGGATCGATGCTACTGGCGCCTGGTATCGCCCGTATCTGCTCTGGCTGATTCTGATCGTCGTGACCTTCATCCTGCAGAGCCAAAAAGATGCCGATGAGCTTTAGCCTGACCCAGATGATCCTGATCAGCGCCGCCTACCTGGCGGTGCTGTTCGGCGTTGCCTGGATCAGTGAGCGCGGGATGATCCCCCGTTCGATCATTCGCCACCCGCTGACCTACACCCTGTCACTCGGGGTCTATGCCAGTGCCTGGGCGTTCTACGGCACGGTCGGCCTGGCCTACCAGTATGGCTATGGCTTTCTGTCCAGTTACCTGGGGGTTTCCGGGGCCTTCCTGCTGGCGCCGGTACTGCTCTACCCGATCCTGAAAATCACCCGCACCTACCAGCTGTCATCCCTGGCCGACCTGTTCGCCTTCCGTTTTCGCAGTACCTGGGCCGGTGCGCTGACCACGATATTCATGCTGATCGGCGTGCTGCCATTGCTGGCGCTGCAGATCCAGGCCGTGGCCGACTCCATTGGCATTCTCACCCACGAGCCGGTGCAACATCGGGTGGCGCTGAGCTTTTGCGCGCTGATCACCTTGTTCACGATCTTCTTCGGCTCGCGGCATATCGCCACCCGGGAAAAACATGAAGGCCTGGTGTTCGCCATCGCCTTCGAATCGGTGATCAAGCTGATCGCCATTGGCGGTGTCGGCCTGTACGCGCTGTACGGGGTATTCGACGGCCCGCAGCAACTGGAACTCTGGCTGCTGCAGAATCAGACTGCCCTTGCTGCACTGCATACGCCCCTGCAGGAAGGCCCTTGGCGGACTCTGCTGCTGGTGTTCTTCGCTTCGGCGATCGTCATGCCGCACATGTACCACATGACCTTTACCGAGAACCTCAACCCCCGCGCCCTGGTCAGCGCCAGTTGGGGGCTGCCGCTGTTCCTGCTGCTGATGAGCCTGGCAGTGCCGCTGATTCTCTGGGCCGGCCTCAAGCTCGGCGCTACCACCAACCCGGAATACTTCACCCTGGGCATCGGCATCGCCGCCAACAGCCCGGCCCTGGCTCTGCTGGCCTATGTCGGCGGGCTGTCGGCCGCCAGCGGCCTGATCATCGTCACCACCCTGGCGCTCTCGGGGATGGCCCTGAACCACCTGGTGCTACCGCTCTACCAGCCGCCGGCGGAAGGCAACATCTACCGCTGGCTGAAGTGGACCCGCCGCGCCCTGATCGTCGCCATTATCATGGCCGGCTACGCCTTCTACCTGCTGTTGGGCGCCGAGCAGGACCTGGCCAACCTGGGGATCGTGGCCTTCGTCGCCACCCTGCAATTTCTTCCGGGCGTGCTGTCGGTACTGTACTGGCCGACTGCCAACCGTCGGGGCTTCATCGCCGGCCTGCTGGCGGGGATCCTGGTGTGGCTGGTGACCATGCTGCTGCCGTTGATCGGCAACCTGCAGGGTTTCTACATCCCGCTGCTGAACATGATCTATGTCCTCGACGACACCAGCTGGCACATGGCAGCCATCGCCTCGCTGGCAGCCAACGTTCTGATGTTCACCCTGATTTCGCTGTTCACCAACGCCAGCACCGAGGAAGCCAGTGCCGCCGAAGCCTGCGCGGTGGACAACGTGCGCCGCCCTCAGCGCCGGGAACTGCATGCCGCCTCACCTCAGGAGTTCGCCACCCAACTGGCCAAGCCGCTGGGCGCCAAGGCTGCGCAAAAGGAGGTGGAACAAGCCTTGCGCGACCTGTATCTGCCTTTCGACGAACGCCGCCCCTATGCCTTGCGGCGTCTGCGTGACCGTATCGAGGCCAACCTGTCCGGCCTGATGGGACCGAGTGTCGCCCAGGACATGGTGGAAACCTTCCTGCCATACAAGGCCGGCGGAGAAAACTACGTCACCGAAGACATCCATTTCATCGAAAGCCGCCTCGAGGACTACCACTCACGCCTGACCGGCCTGGCCGCCGAGCTCGATGCCCTGCGCCGTTACCACCGACAAACCCTGCAGGAACTGCCCATGGGCGTCTGCTCCCTGGCCAAGGATCAGGAGATCCTCATGTGGAACAAGGCCATGGAGGAGTTGACCGGTATTCCCGCCCAGCATGTGGTGGGGTCACGCCTGAGTACCATCACCAATCCATGGAAAGACCTGCTGCAGGGTTTTATCAACCTGCCGGATGAGCACTTGCACAAGCAGCATCTGGCCCTCGACGGCCAGACTCGCTGGCTGAACCTGCACAAGGCGGCCATCGACGAGCCGTTGGCACCGGGTAACAGCGGCCTGGTGTTGCTGGTGGAAGACCTGACCGAAACCCAGACCCTGGAAGACAAGCTGGTGCACTCCGAACGTCTGGCCAGTATCGGACGCCTCGCTGCCGGGGTGGCTCACGAGATCGGCAATCCGATCACCGGCATCGCCTGCCTGGCGCAGAACCTGCGGGAAGAGCGCGAGGAAGACGGTGAGCTGACGGAGATCAGTGAGCAGATCCTCGAACAGACCAAGCGCATTTCGCGCATCGTCCAATCACTGATGAGCTTTGCCCACGCCGGTAGCCATCAGCACAACGACGAAGCCGTATGCCTGGCTGAAGTTGCCCAGGATGCCATTGGTCTCCTGGCCTTGAACCGGCGCAATTTCGAAGTGCAGTTCTTCAATCTGTGCGATCCCGACCACTGGGTCGATGGTGATCCGCAGCGGCTGGCCCAAGTGCTGATCAACCTCCTGTCCAACGCCCGCGACGCTTCTCCCCCCGGCAGCGCTGTACGCGTCAAGAGCGAGGCTTTCGAGCACACGGTCGATCTGATCGTGGAAGACGAAGGCAGTGGTATTCCCAAAAGCATCATGGATCGATTGTTCGAACCGTTTTTCACCACCAAGGACCCTGGGGAAGGCACCGGACTGGGCCTTGCGCTGGTCTATTCCATCGTTGAAGAGCATTATGGACAAATCACCATCGACAGCCCGGCCGATCCACAAAGCCAACGCGGCACCCGTATTCGGGTGACTTTGCCGCGTCATGTCGAAGCGACGTCCGCTGTGAACTGAGACCGTCGAGAGAATTGAATCAATGCCGCATATTCTGATCGTCGAAGACGAAACCATTATCCGCTCCGCCCTTCGCCGCCTGCTGGAACGCAACCAGTACCAGGTCAGCGAAGCCGGCTCGGTGCAGGAAGCCCAGGAACGCTTCAGCATCCCCACATTCGACCTGATTGTCAGTGACCTGCGCCTGCCAGGCGCCCCGGGCACCGAACTGATCAAGCTCGGCCAGGGCACTCCGGTGCTGATAATGACCAGCTACGCCAGCCTGCGTTCGGCTGTGGACTCGATGAAAATGGGTGCGGTGGACTACATCGCCAAACCTTTCGACCACGATGAAATGCTCCAGGCTGTGGCGCGGATTCTCCGCGACCGACAAAGCGCCGAGAACACACCGGCAGATCGTCCTGCAACCAGGACGGGGACGGGGACGGGGACGGTTGCGGACAAGGCCGGCGCCAGCAACAACGGCGAAATCGGCATCATCGGCTCCTGTCCGCCCATGCAGGATATGTACAGCAAGATCCGCAAGGTGGCGCCAACAGACTCGAATGTCCTGATCCAGGGTGAGTCCGGTACCGGTAAGGAACTGGTGGCCCGGGCCCTGCACAATCTGTCCAAGCGCGCCAAGGCACCCATGATTTCGGTGAACTGCGCGGCCATTCCGGAAACCCTGATCGAGTCCGAATTGTTCGGCCATGAGAAAGGCGCGTTCACCGGCGCCAGCGCCGGGCGTGCCGGTCTGGTGGAAGCGGCGGACGGCGGAACACTGTTCCTCGACGAAATCGGTGAACTGCCACTGGAGGCCCAGGCGCGCCTGCTGAGGGTTCTGCAGGAAGGCGAGATCCGTCGCGTGGGGTCTGTACAGTCGCAAAAAGTCGATGTCCGCCTGATTGCAGCGACTCACCGTGACTTGAAGAGCCTCTCCAAGATCGGCCAGTTCCGTGAGGACCTGTATTACCGCCTGCACGTGATCGCCCTGAAATTGCCCGCCTTGCGCGAGCGCGGCGCCGACGTCATTGAAATCGCCAATGCCTTCCTCGCCCGCCAGAGTGCACGCATCGGTCGTTCGGACCTGAAGTTCGCCGCCGACGCCGAACAGGCTATTCGCCATTATTCCTGGCCAGGAAACGTGCGCGAGCTGGAGAACGCGGTAGAACGCGCGGTAATCCTGTGCGAAAGCCCGGAAATCTCCGCCGACCTGCTGGGGATCGATATCGAGCTGAGCGATCTCGAAGACGATGACTTCGTCGGCCTGGCACCGCAACAGGGCAACACCAGCCACGAACCCACCGAGGACCTGTCTCTGGAAGACTATTTCCAGCACTTCGTCCTCGAACATCAGGACCACATGACCGAGACCGAGTTGGCACGCAAACTGGGTGTCAGCCGCAAATGCCTTTGGGAGCGCCGCCAGCGCCTGGGCATCCCGCGGCGCAAAAGCGGGGTAGCCAGCGAAAGCTGAACCCGTGCTGACCAGAGTGTGGGTAACGCTCGACTTTGTGAAAAAAACTGTTACCTGTGTAATTGGACGTAACAAAAGCCGGGGCTAAAGGTAACGAAGCCCCGGTTTTTTTTGGCCTGAAAAACACCGCCTGACACGCCTAACCCCTTGTTTTACTGGGGATCACAAAAGTTGGCACGGCACCTGCTATATGTTTGGTACAAGAACAATAACAAGCAATGCACAAGACAATAAAAATAAGACGAATCGACTCACGCATAATAAAAACAACACGGCGGAGGCGCAGCTAACTGATTCTTTTGGAGAGGCGTTGTATTTGGGGCTTGCCCCACAACCAGGCCGAGAACAACAAAAACTGCCCTAAGGCAGAGCCTGAACTGGTTGGATCGAAAGGTCATTGCAACTCAGCGATCAAAGCAATCCGTTTGCTCTTGGCTCCCGATTGGGAGGGTCACTCTGGATAATCCAGGTGACAAGGGCGTTTAACAAAAACAAGAAGCCCGAAACCAATAATAAAAATAGAGCACGCAACTATTCTGGGGGAGCTTCGGCTCCCCTTGTGGTTTCCAGAATTCGCTTTTTCCCCAAGAAAACCTACGCCAGCCCCGCTAGATCGCACCTTTGCGCAGGCCTGCACAAGTCGCGGCAGCTTCCTACACCATCCTTCGACTAAATGCTAGAATCCCCGCCCATCATGCGGTCATTCTTCGTTTTGGCCGAACATTCCTTCAAACAGTGCATCCCATGCTGAAGAAGCTGTTCCAGTCATTCCGTTCTCCCTTGCGTCGTACGCAACATAAACGCAGCACCCCTGAAGTGCTCAATAGCAGCCAGCATTCGCTGCAACGTGCCCAGTTCAGCCGGTATGCGGTGAATATCGTCGAGCGCCTGCAGAACGCCGGCTACCAGGCTTACCTGGTGGGCGGCTGCGTGCGCGACATGCTGCTCAACATCACCCCCAAGGATTTCGACGTCGCCACCAGTGCCACACCGGAGCAGGTCAAGGCCGAGTTTCGTAACGCACGGATCATTGGCCGGCGTTTCAAACTGGTGCATATCCACTTCGGTCGCGAAATCATCGAGGTTGCGACTTTCCGCGCTAATCACCCGCAGAACGACGACGAGGAAGACAGCAATCAATCCTCCCGTAACGAAAGCGGGCGAATCCTGCGGGATAACGTCTATGGCACCCTGGAGGAAGACGCGCAACGCCGCGACTTCACCATCAACGCCCTGTACTACGATCCGGTCAGCGAACGCATCCTCGATTACGCCAATGGCGTACACGACATTCGCAACAATCTGATCCGCCTCATCGGCGACCCTCGGCAGCGCTATCAGGAAGACCCGGTGCGGATGCTGCGCGCCGTGCGATTCGCGGCGAAACTCAACTTCGGTATCGAAAAACACACCGCAACGCCGATCCGCGAACTGGCTCCCATGCTGCGAGAGATTCCTTCCGCACGCCTGTTCGAAGAAGTGCTCAAGCTGTTCCTCTCAGGCTACGCAGCCGACACCTTCGAAATGCTGGTGGACCTGCAACTCTTCGATCCGTTGTTCCCGGCCAGCGCCGAAGCCCTGGAATACAACCCGAC
>NZ_MOAK01000048.1:7002-8292 GCF_003732485.1 Pseudomonas protegens | reverse complement strand
GGGCCCTGCGCCTGCAGGAACGCGGCATGCCGCCAATCCCGGCCATGCAGGAAGCTGCCCATGAACTGATCGCCGAACAGTGCCAGCGCATCGCCATTCCCAAACGCTTCACCATGCCGATCCGCGAGATCTGGGACATGCAGGAGCGGCTGCCACGGCGCAGCGGCAAGCGCGCCGACCAGTTGCTGGACAACCCACGCTTCCGTGCCGGCTACGACTTCCTGCTGCTGCGTGAAAGCGCAGGCGAGCAGACCGACGGCCTGGGTGAATGGTGGACCGACTACCAGGACGCCAACGACTCCGAACGCCGCGACATGATCCGCGACCTGAGCGGCAAGGAAGACGCCAGCGGCGCGCCACGCAAGCGTCGGCGCAGCAGCGGTGCCAAACGCAAGCGTGCAGGCAGCTCCAGCGCTTCAGGCGAGTAATGGATGGAACGCATCTACATTGGCATGGGCAGCAATCTGGCTGCCCCTGAAGAACAACTGCGCAGCGCACTCGAGGCCTTGGCGCAGTTGCCCGCAAGCCACTTCCACGGCGTGTCGGCCTTCTATCAAAGCGACTCCCTGCTTCCCGGCCAACCGCGCTACACCAATGCCGTGGCGGCGCTGGATAGCGACCTGGAACCCTTGGCACTGCTTGATGCGCTGCAGGCCATCGAAAACCAGCAAGGCCGGGAGCGCAATGAACGCTGGGGCCCCCGCACCCTGGACCTGGACATCCTCCTGTTCGGCGACCGCCTGATCGACGAACCGCGCCTCAAAGTCCCTCATTACCATATGCAGGCCCGCCCCTTTGTCCTCTATCCCCTGGCGGAATTGGCCCCTGCCGAGTTGCGACTGGCCGACGGACGCACCCTGCAGGAACTGCTCGCAGCCTGTCCATTTGTCGGCCTGGAACGGCTGAAATAACCGCTGAAACGCATCAGTAACGGCGGTAACACTCCCGGCGTAACAAGGCGGTAACACATCTAATTGACTTCCCGAGTCCTCATCACGACTATAGGCGTCCCGTTGCCGCCATCCCGGCGTTAAAGGGCGCAATTCAAGCGAGGCTTGTTCGCGGCGACCCCAGGAAACGCTAGGCCAAGGCGCTGATGCAACGGCGGGGGCACCCGCTGGTACACATCCCCTTCTGGGCACAGAATGATGCGTCCAGCGCCACCAGTGCGAATCCCGGTACCGCTTTCAAATCGCTTGGAACCAGGCTGTATAAGCACGACAAAAGACCGTGCGCCTGAATAACGAAGAATCACGCGCGTTACTCGCAGTAGTTTCCAAAGCGCCTGAA
>NZ_MOAK01000048.1:0-6953 GCF_003732485.1 Pseudomonas protegens | reverse complement strand
GCAGAAAGGTGAAAAAATCACCATGCTGACCTGCTATGACGCCACCTTTGCCCACACCTGCTGTGAAGCCGGCGTCGAAGTTCTGCTGGTCGGCGACTCCCTGGGCATGGTCTTGCAAGGGCACGACAGCACACTGCCCGTGAGCAACGCCGACATGGCCTATCACGTCGCAGCGGTCAAACGCGGCAACAACGGCGCATTGATCCTCGCCGACCTGCCCTTCATGTCCTATGCCACCACCGAACAGGCCCTGAGCAGCTCAGCCCAGTTGATGCAGGCCGGTGCGCACATGGTCAAGATCGAAGGTGCCGCCTGGCTGGCCGACTCGGTTCGCCAGTTGAACGAACGGGGCGTCCCGGTCTGCGTACACATGGGGCTGACCCCACAAACAGTGAATGTCCTGGGCGGCTACAAGGTCCAGGGGCGTAACGAGAGCCAGGCGCGGCAGATGCGTGCCGATGCCATTGCCCTGGAGCAGGCCGGTGCCGCCATGTTGCTGCTGGAGTGCGTCCCCAGCGAACTGGCGGCGGAAATCACTCAGGCCGTGAAGATCCCGGTAATCGGCATCGGTGCCGGTAGCGCCACCGACGGCCAGGTGCTAGTGCTCCACGACATGCTGGGCCTGTCCCTGAGCGGTCGCTCGCCCAAGTTCGTGAAGAACTTCATGGCCGGCAAAGACAGCATCCAGGCGGCGTTGAGTGCCTATGTCGAAGCGGTCAAGGCCGTTACTTTCCCTGGCGCCGAACACGGGTTCTCTGCATGAATACAGTCAAAACCGTGCGCGAATTGCGCGCTGCGGTCGCACGCGCCCGCAGCGAAGGCAAGCGGATCGGCTTCGTACCCACCATGGGCAACCTGCACAGCGGTCACGCCGCCCTGGTGGCCAAGGCCGCCCAGCGAGTGGATTTCGTGGTTGCCAGCATCTTCGTCAACCCGCTGCAGTTCGGCGCCGGCGAAGACCTCGACAAATATCCGCGTACCCTGACCGCCGACCAGGAAAAACTGCTCGAAGCCGGCTGCCACCTGCTGTTCGCTCCCAGTGTCGAAGAGATGTACCCCGACGGCATGGCCGGACAGACCCGGGTCAGCGTGCCACAGCTGTCCGAAGGCCTGTGCGGCGCCAGCCGTCCCGGGCATTTCGAAGGCGTGGCCACGGTGGTCAGCAAGCTGTTCAATATGGTCCAGCCTGACCTTGCGGTCTTCGGTCAGAAGGATTACCAGCAGTTGGCAGTCATTCGTGCCCTGGTGCATGACCTGAACATGCCGATCCAAATCATCGGCGAGCCGACGGTGCGTGCCGCCGATGGCCTGGCCCTGTCCTCGCGCAATGGCTACTTGAGCGCAGAACAGCGCGCCATCGCCCCGGTGCTGTACCGCAGCCTGAGTCAGATCGCCCAGGCCATTCGAGATGGCGAACGTGACTATCCGACGCTAGTGGCCGAGCAACAGCAACAGCTCGAAGCGGCCGGTCTGCGCCGGGATTACCTGGAAATTCGTCATGGTCAGAACCTGCGCCCCGCCACAGCCGAGGATCGTGATCTGGTGATTCTGGTGGCGGCTTACCTGGGTGCGACACGATTGATCGACAACCTGCATCTGGACCTCGATACACCGGCATGAACGCCGGATTGCCCGAACGCCAACCTTCGGGCAAACTGCCGCCGGCTGGGGCCTGCAGCTAATACTGCAGGCCCTGTTCGAGGGGCCGACCAGGAGTCTCCCATGCGTGCCATCTTGCCCGGGGTGAAAGCGATCTGCTCAACTTCAAACCTCGCAGGCTGTAGATGCCCCCGGCAATGAGCTGAGCCCTAAAGCCATGGGGTCCCCGTTGAGGTTACCCGAGTCCAACCCCGTTTATTCCCGCTGAAAGCCCCCCCATGCAGCCCTGATTGGCCCCGCTGGTACAAAATAGTACCGGCCACAAGTCGGACAAAGCCGAGACAGAACAGCACGCTGGGGTTACTGTTATCGCCCTGGGTGATTAATCGAATCAGCACAGGGCTGAACGAACGAGGTCCTTGAGACCGCGCAGGACGTTCCGGGCTTCTCAGTGTCCAAAAGGCAGTTCAAGCAAAAGGAAAACCGCAGCGATGGCGTACTACCGCACTCCTCACGACGTTACCGCTCTGCCCGCCTGGCAAGCGTTGAAAGAACACCGCCAAGCCATGCAGGATTTCAGCATGCGCGAAGCCTTCAATGCCGATCCACAGCGCTTCAGCCAATTTACCCTGAGCAGCTGCGGACTCTTTCTCGACTACTCGAAAAACCTGATCACCAGCCAGACCCGCGAACTGCTGGTGAATCTGGCCAAGGAAGTCGGTCTGGCCGATGCCATCAAGTCCATGGTTACCGGTGAGCTGGTCAACGCCTCCGAAGGCCGCCCAGCGCTGCACACCGCGCTGCGCCGTCCAGTGGGCGACAAGCTCTCGGTCAATGGCGTCAACGTGATGCCCGAAGTACACAAGGTACTGAACCAGATCACCGAACTGGTAGGACGCATCCACGATGGCCTGTGGCGCGGCTACACCGAGAAGCCCATCACCGACGTGGTCAACATCGGTATCGGCGGCTCCTTCCTCGGCCCGGAACTGGTATCCGAAGCGCTGTTGTCCTACGCCCAGAAAGGCGTGCGCTGCCACTACCTGGCCAACATCGACGGTAGCGAGTTCCATGAGCTTTCGGCGAAGATTCGTGCAGAAACCACCCTGTTCATTGTCTCTTCGAAGTCCTTCAACACCCTCGAAACCCTGAAGAATGCCCAAGCGGCGCGGGCCTGGTACCTGGCCCAGGGCGGTTCCGAAGCCGAGTTGCATCGCCACTTCATCGCCGTGTCGAGCAACAATGCCGCGGCAGTGGCCTTCGGTATTCGTGAAGAGAACATCTTCCCGATGTGGGACTGGGTTGGCGGTCGCTACTCGCTGTGGTCCGCCATCGGCCTGCCGATCGCCCTGGCCATCGGCATGTCCAACTTCAAGGAACTGCTGTCCGGTGCCTACACCATGGACCAGCACTTCCAGAGCGCACCGTTCGAACAGAACATGCCGGTACTGCTGGCCCTGCTAGGTGTGTGGTACGGCAACTTCTGGGGCGCGCAAAGCCACGCGATCCTGCCGTACGACCACTACCTGCGCAACATCACCAAGCACCTGCAGCAACTGGACATGGAATCCAACGGCAAGAGCGTGCGCCAGGACGGTACTCCGGTGGCCACCGATACCGGCCCGGTGATCTGGGGCGGCGTAGGCTGCAACGGTCAGCACGCCTATCACCAGTTGCTGCACCAGGGCACCCAACTGATTCCGGCCGACTTCATCGTGCCGATCGTCAGCTTCAACCCGGTGGCCGACCACCACCAGTGGCTGTACGCCAACTGCCTGTCCCAGAGCCAGGCGCTGATGCTGGGCAAGACCCGCGCCGAAGCCGAGAGCGAGCTGCGGGACAAAGGCCTGAGCGAAGCCGAAGTGGCGAAACTCGCGCCGCACAAGGTGATTCCCGGCAACCGTCCGAGCAATACCCTGGTGGTGGAACGCATCAGTCCGCGGCGCCTGGGTGCCCTGGTAGCCCTGTACGAACACAAGGTCTTCGTGCAAAGCGTGGTCTGGGGCATCAATGCCTTCGACCAATGGGGCGTGGAGCTCGGCAAGGAGCTGGGCAAAGGCGTCTACAACCGCCTGGTCGGCAGCGATGAAACCCTGGCCGACGACGCATCGACCCAAGGCCTGATCAACTACTTCCGCGGCCGTCACCGCGGCTGATCGACCTTGCCTTCCCAGGAGCCGGCCAAAACCGGCTCCTGTCCGGGTCACGGCCCGCCCCCCTTGAACCTTCCCGGCACTTGTGCGCACCCTTATGACTTGTCGCAAAACAAGAATAAGGAACCGTCATGTTCGATATCAGCACTTTTTCGAAAGCCGATGCCGTCCGCCGGGCGGCGCAAATGAGTCAGGACGACTACCACCACCTCTACCGCCAATCCATTGAGCAACCAGATGTGTTCTGGGCCGAGCAGGCCAAGCGTTTCCTGCATTGGAGCAGCCCCTGGGACAGCGTACACAGCCACGATATCCGCACCGGTGAAGCCAGCTGGTTCCGCGGTGGCCAGCTCAACGTCAGCTACAACTGCATCGATCGTCATCTGGAAAAGCGCGGCGATCAGGCCGCGATCATCTGGGAAGGCGACAATCCTGCCGACTCCCTTGCCATCACCTACAAAGAACTTCACGGGCATGTCTGCCGCCTGGCCAACGTGCTGAAAAGCCGTGGCGTGAAAAAAGGCGACCGGGTGTGTATCTACATGCCGATGATTCCCGAAGTGGCCTACGCCATGCTCGCCTGCACCCGGATCGGTGCCGTGCACTCGGTGGTGTTCGGCGGCTTCTCCCCGGAGGCCCTGCGCGACCGGATTCTCAACGCCGACTGCCGCACCCTGATCACCGCCGACGAAGGCGTGCGCGGCGGCAAACAGATTCCCCTCAAGAACAACGTCGACAAGGCTCTGCTCAGTTGCCCGGACGTCAGCAGCGTGGTGGTTGTCGAACGCACCCGTACCCCGGTGAACTGGGTAGAGGGCCGCGACATTCCCTACCAGCAGGCCGTGACCGCGGCCAGCGACCAGTGCGCGCCCGAGCCGATGGACGCCGAGGACCCACTGTTCATCCTCTACACCTCCGGCAGCACCGGCAAACCCAAGGGCGTACTGCACACCACCGGCGGCTATCTGCTGCAGGCCGCCATGACCTTCAAATACGTACTGGACTACCGCGACGGCGAGGTCTTCTGGTGCACCGCCGACGTCGGCTGGGTCACCGGCCACAGCTACATCCTCTACGGCCCCCTGGCCAACGGCGCCACCACGCTGATCTTCGAAGGAGTACCCAACTACCCCAGTACCTCGCGTTTCTGGGAAGTGGTGGACAAGCATCAGGTGAACATCTTCTACACCGCCCCCACCGCCTTGCGGGCCCTGATGCGCGAAGGCAACGACCCGGTACAACGCACCTCCCGAAGCAGCCTGCGTCTCTTGGGCAGTGTTGGCGAGCCGATCAACCCGGAAGCCTGGGAATGGTATTTCAATATCGTGGGCGAGCAGCGCTGCCCGATCGTCGACACCTGGTGGCAGACCGAAACCGGCGGCATCATGCTCAGCCCCCTGGTCAGCGCCCAGCAGATCAAACCCGGCTGCGCCTCGACCCCGACGTTCGGCGTACAACCTGTGCTGCTGGACGACCAGGGCAAGGAAATCCAAGGTGCCGGCAGCGGCATCCTGGCCATCAAGGCCAGTTGGCCGGCGCAGATACGCAGCGTCTACGGCGATCCCAAGCGCATGATCGAAACCTACTTCGCGCCCTATCCCGGCTACTACTTCACCGGTGACGGCGCGCGCCGGGACGAGGACGGCAGCTATTGGATCACCGGGCGCATCGATGATGTGATCAACGTCTCCGGGCACCGCATCGGTACTGCCGAAGTGGAAAGCGCCCTGGTGCTCCACGACGACATCGCAGAAGCGGCGGTGGTGGGCTATCCCCACGACCTCAAGGGCCAAGGGATCTATGCCTTTGTCACGCCGATGCAAGGCATCGAACCCGACGAAGAACTGAAAAAGGAACTGCTGGCCCTGGTCAGCCGTGAAATCGGCAGCTTTGCCAAACCGGAGTTGATCCAGTGGGCTCCGGCCCTGCCAAAAACTCGCTCGGGCAAGATCATGCGGCGTATCCTGCGCAAGATCGCCTGCAACGAACTGGATACCTTGGGGGACACTTCGACCCTGGCGGACCCCAGTGTGGTGGACGGACTGATCGCCAAACGCCTGAACGCTTGAAACCTGCGCGGCCACGGCCGCGCCTTTTTTCACTACCCGCACCGAGCTGTCATGGAATTCATTCGCAGCCGTATCGAAAGCCAGGTCATGAGCTTGTCTGGCCTCTCCCTGGGGCAACTCGACCTGGAGCATCCCAAGGGCGACCCCGGCCTGTTCGGGCCGGGGTCGGTCAGTTGGCAGGTACATGCCGACTTCAGCAGCATGCTGATCGGCGGCATCAGTGCTTTGCTGATGCAAGCCCTGCACCCCCTGGCCCTGGCCGGGGTCTGGGACCATTCGAACTTTCGCCAGGACATGATCGGCCGCCTGCGCCGCACCGGCCAGTTCATTTCCGGCACCACCTTCGGCTCCCGTCAGGACGCCGAGTGGCTGATCGAAAAAGTACGCACTATTCACCTGCATATAGTGGGCACCGCTCCTGATGGCCGTCCTTATGCCGCCAGCGATCCGACGCTGCTGACCTGGGTGCATGTGGCGGAAGTCAGCAGTTTTCTCGCCGCTCACCTGCGCTACCTCAACCCTCGCCTGTCAGGGGCTGACCAGGACCGCTACTACGACGAGATTGCCCTGATCGCCGAACGTCTCGGCGCCCGGGATGTACCCCGCTCGCGGCGGGCGGTGGCCGACTACCTGCAGGCTATGCGTCCCCAATTGCTGTGCGACGAGCGCAGTCGTGAGGTTCTGCGCCTGCTACAGGCCGCGCCCGCTCCCAGTCGCCTGGCCAAGCCCTTTGGCTCATTGATGATGCAGGCCGGTATCGACCTGCTACCGGAGTGGGCCAGCGCCATGCTCGACGTCAATCAGAACCCGCTGCAACGCCAGCTGATTCGAGCCAGCGTCAAACGCAGTACGCCGATGCTGCGCTGGGCGGTGCGGGACAGCTCAGTGCATCGAGCGAAACGACGCATGGGTCTGTAGAAACCGACCGCTCGAGCACAACACGACCGGCCGGTTCGCGATTGGCCGGTCCCCGGGGTTGTGTGCAACCATGATTTTCCGCACTGCAAACGCCTGCGCGGGCCACTTCACGAGCCCCACGCGTCGCAGCTCCCCGCCACCGAACATAAGGATTCGATCATGCAAGACGTCGTCATCGTTGCCGCCACCCGTACCGCCGTGGGCAGTTTCCAGG
>NZ_MOAK01000047.1 GCF_003732485.1 Pseudomonas protegens | reverse complement strand
TGTGTTCCTGCGGGCTTTTGTAGGAGCTGGCTTGCCAGCGAAGGCGGCCTTGAGGCGGCCGCCTTTCGGGCCTCTTCGCCGGCAAGCCGGCTCCTACGGGGTTTGTGGGGCGCATTGCCGGCGTGTTCCAGCGGGCTTTTGTAGGCGCTGGCTGGCCAGCGAAGGCGGCCTTGAAGCGGGGGCCAGTCCTTCGGGGCTCTTCGCCGGCAAGCCGGCTCCTACGGGGTTTGTGGGGGGCACTGCCGGTGTGTTCCTGCGGGCTTTTGTAGGAGCTGGCTTGCCAGCGAAGGCGGCCTTGAGGCGG
>NZ_MOAK01000046.1:35935-40730 GCF_003732485.1 Pseudomonas protegens | reverse complement strand
TGGCGATCGAGCGCTAACCTGCGCGGGTCCTCCCCGCAAAAACCGCCCTTGTAGGAGCGGGCTTGCCAGCGAAGGCGTCCGTGAGATCGCTTTCGCCAGCAAGCTGGCTCCTACGGTGAGGGGGCCGGTCAGACTTCATCCGCCATAAAACAACGAAGGCATCCGCGAGGTCGCTTTCGCCAGCAAGCTGGCTCCTACAGGCAAGGCGTCCGCAAGGTCGTCTTCGCCAGTGTAAATTCATGGCCCTACCACCTGGCTGGAGCTTCCCCGACTACGCCAGATCCAGCTGTACACCATCCACGGCACCATCGACCGTCCATTGACGAGCCCAGTCACTGTCTTGAACCACGCTGCTATGGCCCCGGTAGACGACACTCAACACGGCAGCCTGGGCGGTGTTGCCATTGCAGATCAGATACAAGTCGGCACTGGCATCCGCTTGCAGGACATAAAGAACCACGTTGCCTTGGGCAGGTATGTTGACGTTGGCCAGGTTGTTGCCCTGGGCAGTGTTCCTGATGGCAACTTGCTGCGCCGCGGCGGTGTTGTTGCGTGCGTGAATGGCGATAGGCATTTTATTTGACTCCAGAACTGGTCAGGGGATTGAGTCGCTACGGTCCGGGCCTGCACCTGAGGCTTGCCACAAGATCAACCGACCGCAGGGCTATCCTCGGTAACTGTCTGCCGCCATACGAGAGGGACATGTTTCCCTGAAACGCCAACGCGTCCTCTTCACCAACAAGCTGAACATTGGGCCACGCCCCCCCAATCAGCCTGAGCGATTCACCCCTCGTCCTCCCTGCACTATCCGCCCCACCTGCTCTTGCAGCCCCTTGGCCTGGGCCCGCAGCGACTGGCAGAAACCCTCAACAAAACTCGATGAAGGCCGGTAGTCCGGGCGGATCAGCATCACCCGATACGGCACCGACAGCTGCAGCGGACGGATCGCCAAGCCACGCCCCACTTCCTCCATGGCGCTCAAGGGATTGATGATCGCCACCCCCAGTTTCTGGCGCACCATGGCGCACACCGAGGCGGCGTTGGTGGTTTCCACCACCACCCGGCGATCGACCCCGGCCTGGCGAAAATGCTCGTCCAGGGTCTGCCGGTAGAGGTCCAGGCCCGAGAGGTTGATGAAGTTCTGCCCACGAAAATCTTCAGAGGCCAGCTGCGACTTGGCCAGCAGCGGATGATCGTCCGGGAGGATGCAGACCATGTCGGCGCAGAACAGCAGTTCCCCTTGAGTACCCCGGGGCAGGTGCTCGCTTTCGGTGAGGCCCAGGTCATGGCGCTGGGCGCTGAGGGACTCTTCCAGCAACGGCGATTCCTGGGCGGTGATGCTCAGGCCGATCCCCGGGTGTCGCTCCTGGAAGTGTTTGCACACCGGCGGCAGCAGAGTCTGGGAGAACAGCGGCAGGCAGCTCAGGCTCAATTGGCCATGCTCGAAACGGCGGATCGACTGGGCCACGCTGTTGATCCGCTCCAGCCCCACATAGGCCCGCTCCACCTCTTCCAGCAAGAGCAGGGCCTGGGCCGTAGGCAGCAGGCGCCCGCCTTCACGGTCGAACAGGCGCAAACCGGAAAGCGCTTCCAGCCGCGCCAGTTCACGGCTCACCGTAGGCTGCGAGGTGAACAGCAGGCGCGCGGCGCCGGTGACACTGCCGGCCTGCATGATGGCGCGGAATACTTCGATGTGCCGCAGGGAGATGTCCATGAACAGAAGCTCGCTTGATCGCTCGACCCATATCAAATCTGAATCAGACAACAAAGAATAGATATTTTATTGAATAGCCAGAAATCGGCATGCTGCAGTCACTCTCACTGAACACAGACAGCAATCGCCATGGCCATTCCCTTCTCTCCCGCTCAACTCGTCGCCGCCGCCCGCCAATATGGCACCCCGCTGTGGTGCTATGACGCCGCCACCATCCAGGCGCGCATTGCCCAGTTGCAGGCCTTCGACGTGGTGCGCTACGCGCAGAAAGCCTCGTCCAACCTGCACCTGCTGCGCCTGATCCGCGAAGCCGGGGTGCGGGTCGACGCCGTATCCCTGGGGGAAATCGAACGCGCCCTGCTGGCCGGTTTCAGCCCGGTCGATGCCGGTATCGTCTTCACCTGCGACCTGTTCGACGAAGCCACCCTCAAGCGTGTGGTGGAGCTGCAAGTGGAAGTCAACGCCGGCTCCATCGACATGCTCCGTCAACTCGGGGAACAGTCCCCGGGGCACCGGGTCTGGCTGCGGATCAACCCGGGCTTCGGCCACGGCCACAGCCGCAAGACCAACACCGGTGGCGAAAACAGCAAGCACGGCATCTGGCACGACCAGGTGGACGAAGCCCTGGCAGTGATCCGCCAGCACGGTCTGCACCTGGTAGGGCTGCACATGCACATCGGCTCCGGGGTCGACTACGACCACCTGGAACAAGTGGGCGCGGCCATGGTGGCGGCGGTGAAATCCCTGGACCACGACCTCGAGGCCTTCTCCATCGGCGGTGGCCTGTCCACCCCTTACCGCGACGGCGACACCGCGGTGGATGTGCAGCGCTACGCCAATGCCTGGAGCGTCGCGCGCCGGGAGATCGAGGCCTACCTGGGCCACGGCGTGCGCATGGAGATCGAACCGGGACGCTTCCTGGTGGCCGAGGCCGGTTGCCTGGTCAGCGAAGTGCGGGTGGTGAAGACCGCCGGCCAGCATCACTTCGTGCTGGTGGACACCGGCTTCAACGACCTGATGCGCCCGGCCATGTACGGCGCCTACCACGGCATGAGCCTGCTGGACGCCACCGGCCAGGCGGTGCAGCGCCCGCAACAGCTGACCGTGGTCGGCGGCCCGCTGTGCGAATCCGGCGATATTTTCACCCAGGACGATGAGTGCCTGACCCCGCGCCTGCTGCCCCAGGCCCAGGTCGGCGACCTGCTGGTGCTGCACGACACCGGCGCCTATGGCGCCAGCATGTCCTCCAACTACAACAGTCGGCCGCTGCTGCCGGAAGTGCTGTTCGCCAACGGCCAGCCACAGCTGATCCGTCGTCGCCAGCCACTGGCGGACCTGCTGGCGCTGGAGCTGGAGCTGGGGTTGTAAGCCCCTCTGGATACTGATCCGGATAGCGACACAGGGAAACAAGGCCCTGTGTTCGCCCAGCCACGTGCTCGACCCCTTCCCTGCCAACGCGCTACTGACAGGCTTATCCAGCCCGCTCCATGGACAAGGCAAACCCCTTGAACTAAAAGTTAGGAGCCAGGAGTTCCGAGCACAAGAGAGAGAGCCATGTGCGATGCAGAGAAGGGCAAGAAAGAGCCCGGCAAGAGCGAGGGCGGCAGCGGGCTCACCTCGATCTTCAACCTCATTCCCAGCATCTACTACGACCTGATTGCGCGGATCTGCCCAGGCATGGCGTTCTGGATCGTCCTGGCCTTCAAGTACCCGCTCCTGCCAGGGAGTGAACCGCAAAGTGTTCCAGCAATGCTCACAGGCACTCTGCTTATCGTATTGATCATTCTTAGCTACGTATCGGGCATCGTCTTCACAGGTTTTGCCGTCCTCTGGGACCTGTTGTCCATCGCCCTCTTAGCCAGCAATCAGAACATGAAACAATTGTTGGGGCTGGACGGAGAAACACCCACCTCCTTTACCAGGCAATGGAAACATCTTTCAAAGTGCATCGACCAAGTCATAAAAGAGGATGAGGGGGCCGGGAAGACACTGGTGAAGGCCATGGCGGAAGTGGCGCTCTGCCAGAACCTGCTGACCGGATTCATTACCCTGATCACCATAGAACTGTGCTACAAAACCCCAATTTTTCTGCCAATCGCTCAATACAAATCACTTTACCTGGGCATTAGCATCGCCCTCATCACTTCGATGCTATTTCGTCAGGCGATGTTTCTTGGTCGCGTAAAGGACTTGCACGAACTCTACATAAAAGACCGCGAGGTCTAAGCGCCACAAGAAGTCAATTGTCATAGTAGATCCCCTGGATTCCAAGAATCCGCACGACTTGAGCGCCCTGCCACTCTCGTTTGAGCGCTACCACTGCCAGCAACTTGTTCGAGGTAGCATCCAGATTCTTCTTGGCCACAGGAAGAAAGATCGACACCTGACTGACAAGCGTTGCCTCTACAGGGACCTCATGCTGTTCTCCGCGATAGCACTCCATATGCAAGACGCTGCCAATCAAGTCTTTGATAATGAAAAACTCTCGGGAAAAATCCTCATGCTGAGGCAACTCGGCTTGGCTCTTGTCCCACAGCAACTGCCCTTGGGGCGTCACCTTCGACAGTGCGAGCCGCAGGTCCGCACTTGAAATCCGGTGCTCCGCGGTGAAGTGCAGTCTTGAAATCAAATTGTTCAAGAGCGCGTTGATTTCGTTCTCTCCGGGCGTGGCGCCATCCAGGTGATGAGCCAGTAAGGATACGGCCAGAAACTTGCTGCCGGTCCCTTTGCCACCCCAGCCGAATTCTCCTTGATTGGCATGCAGATCGCGTCGTCCCTCCAGCAGATGCTTGCGTGACGATTGGAGATCAAGGCAGATGACCAGTCTGACCCCTTCGACAATCCTCAATGAATACTCGAAATCAGGCTCCTCCTGATAATGCTGTGTAGGCATGATGATGCGTTCGTATATTTTGTTTATATACCCTTTATTGTTCGCGACATCCGCCTCATACATACCATTTTCAATGCTATTGAAGATCACTTGCGAACTAAGGTTTCGGTACTTTTCATAGGTTCTGTGCTTGGTGACAGAGAATACATAGTTGTCCCCTTTGTCCTCGAAGCTTTGAACAATTTCTT
>NZ_MOAK01000046.1:13301-35879 GCF_003732485.1 Pseudomonas protegens | reverse complement strand
GCAGAAGAACTCGCTGCGTGGAACCTGTTGATCCAGTACGTAATGCTTTTGGATACGCACCGGATTTCTCTTCTGGAAGTACTTCGACTGCACAATGCCGAAACATTGGATGCCACCGGCGGCGGCCCTGATGGACTCAAGATCGGTCTGCGGAAACTGCACCAGAAAATCTGCGCCATCCACATCAGGTGTGCGCTTCAAGACCCAGAATCGTTTCAACAACAGCGCCGATGTTTTCTGCTCACCGATACTGCCGTTGATCTCCTGTACACCTAGCCCCATGCCTACGCCCCTGCCTGATTGATTGATGGAAATTCCATGACCTCCCCCGACCGGGGCAAGCGGCCAGGGAAGGTTGATTATCCATAAATCGGCACAGCGATGGACGCCCCTGCTACCAGGGCATCAGTTGCAGTCGCTCCGGCTGGTTGTTCACGCTGTCGTCCTGCTTGCGAGTCACCAGCGGCTCACCGTCGGCGCCGTGGAACTGCACCACCAACTCGGCGCTGTCGGGATGCAAGTCGAGACGGGCGAAGTTGTCGGCCTGGGTAAAGGCCCAGGTGTGGTAATCCATGGTGTGCGTACCGTCCAGGAGCGCAAAGCTATCCGGCGTCTGTGGCGCCGTTGAGTCGTGCACGTAACCGGCCGGGTCACCGTCGGCAAAGGGAAAGGGCCAGTAGAAGGCCGACGAAGTCACGGCGTAGGACTTCAGGGCCTGACCCGCGGCGCTGAACGCCAGCCGGGAAATGTTCGAGCAGTGAATGTCTCCGGAGAGGAACACCACGTTCTGCACCTGGTGCTCGATCATGGTTTCCAGCACGGCACGCCGCGTGGTGGGGAAAGCCGACCAGCAATCGCTGTCGTTCTTGTGGCGCACGGCATCAGGGTCTGTGCCCACGGTATCCACGCCGTTGGGCACAAAGACGCTGGAAGTGACCACGAACTTGGGGATGTTGCCCCGATCCTCCTGCATGTGCCGCAACCAGGCACACAGCCGGTCGAGCTGACCCGGTTCGCTGGGGTGCAGCGAAGGACGGCCCAGCAGATGGTTGTCCTCCAGGGCGTCCGGCACATCGTCGAGAAAGCGCTGGGTACGGGTGTCGAGCACAAAGAACGGGTAGTTGCCACAGGAGAAGTCATAGAACAGCTGGTTGGTCTGCAGCTGCTGCAGGTACTGATCGTCGCCGGTCATGGCCCGGCCATGGACATAGCTGTCGGCAAAGCGCGGTCCATGGCTCCACTGGTAGCTCATGTAGGCCCCCATGGCGAGGTTGAACAGCAGGCGCTTGTCACGGTCCTTGCGGATCCGGTCCTGGGTCCAGTTGTCCTCGATTTCGTGGTCGTCGAGGATCATGTAGGTAGGCAGGTGGGCCAGCAACTGGCGGATGTTCGGCGAGCCGAAGGCGCTGTGGTAGCGCTCCTCGAACTCCTCGAAGGTATCCGCCAATCCCACTGGCACCAGGCGGTTGAACAGGTCGGCATAGATCTGGTCGCCGACCATCAGCACCAGTTGCGCATCGCCATGGTCCGCCAGCATCGGCCCGAAGATGATGTCGGAGTTCTTGCGTTTCCACAGCAGCCCCGGATAGCGGCAGGACCCCAGCAAAAAGCTCAGGGGCGCCGGTTTGGCGACGGCACTGGCGTGGGTGGTGAACTCGGCCTCGACGTACATCTTGTCGACCCCGGTACGGTTCAGGTCATTGGCCCAGGCTCCAGGCTCGGGCAGGCGCTGCACCACTGACTCGCTGGAAACGTCGTCATCGTTGCTGCCCGCGTCATCGACGTTGAGCGACGCCATGCGCACCCGGTAACGGGTGTCGGGCGTCAGCACAAAGGGCTTGAGCTGCTTGCGCGCGGCCTGGTTGCTCCACAGGCTGGTATCGACCCCAAGGTTGAAGGTGCCGGTACGGTGATATTCGCGTCGCAGGCGAAAGTAGAAGATGTTGTCCGCCGCGACCCGACCGTTGCTGCCCACTACGCCTATGACGCCGATGGTGCGGATATCTTCCGCCACCCCCTTCTCGTCAAGGGCATCGGAAGCGGCGATCCATAAACGACAGGACGTATCGGTGGTGTGCCCGACAATCGGGCCTAAAGAAGGGGTGCGAAGTGTGCTCACGGTGACCTGCTCCTTGCTGGGGTGTGCAGGCCAAGCTTAGTTCGGACGCGGCAACCGACAAGCCCGATCAGGCACCTCGGACAATGGGGTGGAGCGGGCGACAATCAGCGCCAGCAGCATCAGGCCGGCGGCGACGGCAAAGGTCCAGTGCATGCCGCGGGCGACCGCCGCGACATCCGCAGGGCCGCCCTCGCCTGGTTGCGATATCCCGGCAAACAACGCCCCCATGGCAGCCGCGCCACTGATCAGGCCAAGGTTGCGTGACAGGCTCAACAGGCCCGCCGTCAGCCCCCGTTGCTGCGCTGCCACGTCGAGCATCACCAGGCTGTTGTTGGCCGCCTGGAACAGCGCATAGCTGGCGGTCACCAGGGCAATGGGCAGCAGGTACCCCGCCAGCCCCAGGCTCACGGGCAACAGCGCCAGCAGGCACAGACCGAAGAACATGCCCAGCAGCCCGAGCCGGCACAAGAGCCGGGCGCCGAGCCTATCCACCAGGCGCCCGGCGGGCACCCCGCTCAGGGTCGCCACCAGCGGGCCCAGGGACAGGCACAGACCCACCCAGACGGTCGCCAGCCCCAGCCCCTGGGACAGATAGAAAGGCCCGACCACCAGGGTGGTCATGATCACCGTGGACACCAGCAGGCTCAGTAGCAGGCTGCGGCGCAGTTGCGGCCGGCGCAGCAAGGCGGGCTGAAACAGCGGCGCGGCTACCCGTCGCTCCACCCACACCAACAGCACGCCCCCCGCCACTCCTGCCGACAACAGCCCCAGGTTCAACAGGGCCAGCGGGTTATCCCCCAGGGTCAGGGCCAGGGCATAGGCACCCAGGCTCAGGGCCAGGAGCAGAGTCCCGGGGAGATCGAAAGCGCTGGCCGACGTGGCCTTGGGGTCCTCGGGCAGGCAACGCCAGGCCAGCAGCCAAGCGAGTAGTCCCAACGGCACATTGACCAGGAAAATCCAGCGCCAGCCGACGCCGGCCAGCAACAGGCTGCCCAGGGACGGACCCAGGGTGGTGCCCAGGGCCGACAGGCTGCCCAGCACGCCCATGGCCGTTCCCGTGTGGGCCTTGGGTAGCGCATCGCCCACCAGGGCCATGCTCAGGGCCAGCATCAGGGCCGCCCCCAGGCCTTGCAGGGCCCGGGCCGCCAGCAGCCAGCCGAGGCTGGGGGCCAGGCCACAGAGCAGCGAAGCCAGGGTAAACAGGGCAATCCCGCCCAGCAGCACCCGGCGCCGCCCCAGCAGGTCTCCCAGGCGCCCGGCGCTGGCAATCAGGGTGGTGATCACCAGCAGGTAGGCCAGGACAATCCACTGCACCTGCTGGAAGGATGCCTCCAGGCTCCGGGCCAGGCTCGGCAGCGCGGCGTTGGCAATGCTGGTGTCCAGGGACGGCATCAGCGTCGCCAGCGACAGGCTGGCCAGGGCCCAGCGCGCCCGGGGTTGCAGCGCGGGACGGTTCGACTCAAGGGTGGGCATTGCGCGTACTCCATCAAGGCATTGCCCGCAAGCCTATGTCCGCCCCAGACCCGGCGGAAGACGCAGCCTTTGCAGTTAATTGATGCATCTAACGCCATGTCAGCTTTCGGCGTGCTAGATTCCGCCCATGTCGACGCCCGATCTGAATCTGCTGCTGACCCTGGACGTACTGCTGAGCGAAGGCAGTGTGGCCCGGGCCGCCCTGCGCCTGAACCTGAGCCCCTCGGCCATGAGCCGGGCCCTGTCCCGCCTGCGCCAGGCCACCGGCGACCCCTTGCTGGTCCGCGCCGGACGCGGTCTGGTGCCCACGCCCCGGGCGCTGGAGCTGCGCCAACAGGTCGGGCCGCTGGTGGAGCAAGCCCGGGCCGCGCTGCGCCCGGCCGAGCAGATCGACCTCAGGCAACTGGTGCGCACCTTCACCCTGCGCAGCCGCGACGGTTTCGTCGAGAACTTCGGCCCGGCACTGGTCAACCGCCTGCGAGCCGAAGCGCCCGGGGTACGGGTGCATTTCGTGCCCAAGCTGGACCGCGACAGCCAGCCCCTGCGCGAGGCCAGCGTCGACCTGGAAACGGCAGTGATCGATGCCGATACCAGCCCCGAGTTGCGCACCCGGGCGCTGTTTCGCGATCGCTTTATCGGCGTGGTGCGCAGCGGCCACCCCTTGAGCCGCGGCCCGGTGAGCCTCGACCACTACCTGGCCGGCCAGCACATCCTGATGTCCCATCAAGGGCACGACCACGGCCGCATGGATGATGCTCTGCAAGCCCTGGGCCGGCAGCGGCAGATCGTCACCCTGGTCAGCGGTTTTTCCGCGGCCCTGGCCCTGGCCCGGGGTTCGGACCTGATCGCCATGGTGCCCGAGCGCCACACCAGCAACCTGCGAGAGGGCCTGCACAGTTTCAACCTGCCGGTGCCGCTGCCGGAGATGACCATTTCCCTGCTCTGGCACCCGCGCATGGAGGCCGACCCGGCCCATCGCTGGTTGCGCCAGTGCGTCCACGAACTCTGCAGCAACACCGCAGCTACCCTACCCGGCGGCCACCACCGCTGATGCCCCCTTGATCGTCGAGACTCTGCAATGCCCTCACCCTCACCCTCACTCGCTGTACCCGTTGCCCCCCTCAAGTACCTGCCCGCCATCGCGGCGCTCCTTTGGGGGCTGTCCCTGGCAGTCGTCCGGGCCTGGCAACCGATGGATTATTTCTGGGAGAACTTCGCCGCCTACTGGCTGCCCCAGGGGCTGATCCTCGGCCTGCTGCTGTGCACCCGACCCACGCCGGCGCTGTTCACCGGGGTGGCCCTGGCCCTGGCCGCGCACCTGCAGCTGTTCAGCCTGTGGATCACCTCCCCGGAGGGCGCCTTGGGCTGGCTGTTCTACCTGTTCGACTTTCCCGGCGCGCTGATCGGTGCCGCCATCGCCCGTTTCCTGGCCACGCGCCTGGCTCCCGGCAAGCCGCTGATCAATGGCCTGCTGGGGCTCGGCTGGGTGTCGTTGGGGCTGTTGCTGAACTTCAAGCTGATGATGTCCAGCCAGGTCTGAAACGGGCCGGCGACTGGCCCGGAGGGACTGAAACCCGCCCGGACCACTGACGGCCCAGGCAGGCAATGCCTCAGCTGTGGCCCTGGCTGAGGTTCGACAAGCGCCCTGACAGGGCCTGCATGGCCTCGCTGACCTTGTCCAGGGCCTGGGCATCCCGGGCGTTGTCCTCGCTGATGCCGTGGATGCGCACCGCCAGTTCGTTGATCTCCTGGGTCACATGGCTCTGCTGCTGCGCCGCCACGGCGATCTGTTGCGCACGCTGGGAAATATCGTCGAAGCTGGTGACCGTGCTGGACAGCGCATCCGAAGCACCGGACGCCTCGCCCACCGCCTGGCGGGTTCGCGCCTCACCGGCCTGGATCGCCTGCACCGCCTGGCGCGAAGCCTGCTGCAGATCACTGATCATGCCGCTGATCTCGTTGGCCGAGGTCTGGGTGCGGCCGGCCAGGGTTCGCACTTCGTCCGCCACCACGGCAAAGCCCCGGCCCTGTTCCCCGGCCCGGGCGGCCTCGATGGCCGCGTTGAGCGCCAGCAGGTTGGTCTGCTCGGAGATGGCCTTGATCACGTCCAGTACCGCGCCGACCTGCTGGCTGTCCTGTTCCAGGCGCTGGATCACCGCTGCCGCCTCGGCCATTTCCGTGGACAGTTGCTGGATCGACTGACTGTTGGCATCGACCTTGTGCTGGCCCTCCTGCACCACCACCAGGGACTGGCGGGCGGTGTCGGCACAATTGTTGGTGTTCTGCGCCACTTCCAGGGCGCTGGAAGACATCTCGGTGATGGCCGTGGCCAGTTGGGTATTTTCCTGGCGTTGCTGCTCGGCACGCTGGGCCAGGGTGCCGCTCAACTCGCCCAGGCGCCCGGCCTCGTTCTGCAACTGCCGGGCTTCGCTGGCGATCTTCTGCAGCATCTGCCGCAACTGCCCGGCGTAGCGGTTGACCGCACCGCGCAAGGCACCGATCTCATCGGCCCGAGCCACGTGCAGTTCGGCGTTGTCGGTGGCCTGCCCGCGGCCCAGGGCGTCGATCTGCTGGGTGGTTTCTTCCAGCTGGGCAATCAGCTTGTGCCCGCCCAGCCAGGCGAAGAACAGCAGCAAGGCCAGCAATGGCAGGAGAAACACCAGGATCTCGGTGGTCATGGCCCGGGCCAGGCCGGTGACCTTCTGCTCCGGGGTCACCAGGCCAATGGTCCAGCCACTGCCGGGCATGCTGAACAGACTGACCCGCGCCGCTTCCTGCAATCGGCCATCTTCCGCCAGGTCCAGGCTGCGCGCCTGACCGGGACTGCCCGCCGCCTTGCTCAAGGCCTCAGCCACCGGGCCCAGCCAGGGTTGCTGTTTGCTCAAGGCCTCGAAGCTGAGCATCTGCCCCCCAGCGCTGGCCTGGGCATCGGGGAAATACAGGACATTGCCGGCCTGATCCAGGGCAAAGGCATAGCCGCCGGTGACCGAACCCTGTTCCTTTAGAAAGCGCGCCAGGTCATCCAGGCGCAGGTCGATGGTGGCGACCCCGGCAAAGGCGCCATCCTGACGATAGGGCACGCTGCATGTGGTCATCGGCACCTGGGTCACCGGGTCCTGGTAGGCCTCGGACCACAGGCAACGCCCCGGCGCACTGTTGCGGGCGCCGGTGTACCAGGCTTCATGGTGATAGCCGGCGCTGCCGGCAGCGTTGTAATCATCGGAGAACGCCAGGGGTCCGGCATCGCTGCGGGCCCAGAAGAAACTGCGGCGCTCGACGCCCGCCTCGAAGGCATTGGGTTGCGGCCAGATACCGCCGCCGGCAATCGCCTTGTCGCCTTCGTGGTCGATCACCTTGGGCAAGGTGGCCATGACCAGCGCCTGTTCCTTGGGCAGCCCTTCCACCAGATGGGCCATGCTGGCGGTCACCCCTTCGATCCCGGCCAACTGCAAGGCCAGTTGCCGGACGATGGCACTGCCGGTCTGTTCAATCAACGCCGAACTCGCCTCCACCACTCGGGGCTGTCCCCGCAGGGTCATCACGGCGAATACCGCCAACGCCGTGAACAGCAACAGCAACACACTGCCGAGGGTCAAACGATGAGACAGACGAACCGGTAGCAAGGCCATGACGAACTCCGTATCAATAGGCATTCAGAGCATATCGACCAGGGTCATGGATCACTTGAGAAAAGAGTGACGCCGGTCACGTTTTATGTGACCAGAATGTGCGTGTGAATACCCGCGACCGGCTCGGCAACGGCGCTGATGACAGCACTGGCGCTCGACAGAGCGTGTCCGGCCCTGCACCACGGGTTCAATCGGTGGACGAATGCTCGCAGCTGCGAATGACCGTCACCGTATTGCCCCGGCCGACGCCAGTAAGCTACTCGATCAACCTTCCAGAACCAGCATGAACTGGCTGAACCGGTCAATCCCGTCCTTGGACAACTGGAGCCCGGTCTCACCCATCCGCGACATCCACTTGCCATTGTCGCCGCGCAGGGAAACCTGCCCGCTGGCGGTATCGATGGCATAGGCGAATTGGCAATACTGATCGATGCTGTCCTTGGACAACTCCAGCCCCGTCGCCCCCATGCGCGACATGAACTTGCCAGTGTCGCCCTGCAGCGCAAGTTTCTTGTCGGTGCCGATTTGCACCAGCACCACCCGGAACTTGCAGTATTGGTCGATGGAGCCCTTGGAAAGCTCAAGCCCGGTCGCGCCCATCCGCGACATGTAGTTGCCCGAGTCGCCGCGCAGCGAGATGACACTGCCGTTTTCAATGACACGTTGTGGAATGACGATCATGGTTGGCACTCCTTGCTGATTGGGTGTGTTCCTGTGTGTCGCGGGGCCTGAAGCTACCGTGTCGACGGCCTCCCTGAGGAGGAGGTACGACGACCGGCATGACTTGCCGCAGGCGCAGTGTAGTTGAGCCCCTGGCGCTGCTCGGGATGGCCGCGAGACAACAGGACCAACGGTTGCCGTGGTCCTGGAACGCTCAGATCAAAGGGCTATGCAAGGCGGGCGACAGACAACCCGAGGCGATAAGTGACCCGGTTGCAGTGGGCAGCAAGCGACTGCCCGAAGCCTTCCGAACGCCGCCCAGGCAAGACCGCGTCGGCTGTTTTCAGTCCGGATTGGCGTTCATGTAGCGCGAGTAGTTCTCGACGTAATCGGTGAGGTTTTCCTCCAGCATCAGGCGGAACTCTTCAAGGAAATAGTCCACCGCCTGCTGCTTGGACGCTGCCAGTTCCTCGGCATTGCGACAACCGCAGGCGCTGACCCAGGCGCTGAAGCGCGCATTGGCGTACATCAGCGAAGCGCTGGCCTTGCCCCGGCTGCTGTCGGCAATGTGGGAGTTGGTCAACTCGATGATGGCGTCGGCGCGGTTGTAGAAATCCTGATCCGGTTCGTTGGCCACGGGGCGTTCCTCTTGCTGGGTAGGGAAAATAAAGCGCCGGAGTATAAGAGTTTTGCGCCCGCATACCGATCACTTTCACCCACTGCCCTGCACTTCCCGACTACTGCCCGCCCCTTGCAGGAGCCGGCTTGCCGGCGAACAGGACCCTGGGCTATGCGGCGTTCTTGCGGGCGCCTTCGCTGGCAAGCCAGCTCCTACGATCATCCACCGCACCGCACACACCTGTAGGAGCCAGCTTGCTGGCGAAGAGGCCCTGGGTTGTGCGGTGTTCTGCGGGTGCCTTCGCTGGCAAGCCAGCTCCTACGATCATCCGCCGCACCGCACACACCTGTAGGAGCCAGCTTGCTGGCGAAGAGGCCCTTGAGCCCTGCAACGTTCTAAGGGACACCTTCGCTGGCAAGCCAGCGCCTACGGTGCCTGTGGCCGGGAAGCCCATGGATCTCGCGAACACCCCGCAACGGCCACGCTATGGCCCCGGCAGGGCCCGCAGGTGTGCGGCCAGCAAGGCTTCGCTCTTGCCCTGGGACAACACCACGCAACTATCCGCGGCCCGCAGTGCTTGCTGCACATACACCTCGCCCTGCTGTCGATCACCTTCGAGGATTGCCGCCAACGCCAGGCATCGCGGCCGCAGCCAAGGCGCGTACCAGTCGACATCGGCTCCCAACGGGAGGCCCTTGAGGATGCTGGCATCGCGCTGCAGATAGGCACGGCTGAAAGCCAGCTCGCCACGCAACAACTCGATCAGGACGCTCATCCCCGTGAGTTCCCCGGCCCGGGCCGCAAGCAACTCATCCAGCTCCTGCTCCATCTGCAGTACCCCGGGCCAGTCGCCCCGGTCCTGCCTTGCGTTGAGCCGGTAGCCGAAGGCGACCAGGGGTTCGGGCATGGCGCCCCGGGCCAGACGCTCAAGGTCCTGGGCCGGCAGTTGCGCGCTGGGGACGCCGGCCACGGTCAAGGCCAGCAGGCGCGCCTGGGCCAGCTCCGGACGTTGATCGTCGCGATGCACATACCAACCCAGCAAGAGCATGCCGTCGCTGGGTGATACCCGCCAGGCCGGCAGCAGGTTGCCCACCCCCATCACCAGATTGATGACGGCAAAGGCCAGGGCCATGGCGCCGGGCACCCCTTGCCAGTGCAGCCCCAGCCCCAGGGCCGCACCGCCCACCAGCAGGTTCAGCAGCGGCCCGCTCAGCGCCACCACCATCCACTGACCACGCAACGGCCGTTGCGGATTGCTCGCGGCCATCACATAGCCCCCCAGGCGATTGCGCTTGAGCTGCGGCGACCAACGCAAGCGCCCGCCGCGCCGAAGCACCTGCAGCTCCACGGCGGCAATTCGTACCTGCAACACCGGCATCGCGCACCAGCGGGCGCCCAGGTAATGCCCGCCTTCATGCACCAGCACACTGATGATCACCAGCAACGAGGCCAGGAACATGGCCAGAAAGGGCTGCCACCCGGACTTGATGGTGAGCCCCAGCACCAGAGCGGCGAGAAACCAGCCACTGAGCAACACCACGCGCTGCACCATCGTCAGCAATTTGTTCAAGGCCTTGAGCCAGACGTTGCCATCCATCACGTACTTCCCTGAGAAAACCAACCGTTGCACAACCTGTAGGAGCCGGCTTGCCGGCGAAGAGGCCCATGAGCCCTGCATCGTCCTCAGGGACGCCTTCGCTGGCAAGCCAGCGCCTACGATGAGGATGCACAGGGCCAGTGGCGGGCCAGGATCGCGGCGATGGGCGGCTCGTGGTCGATGCGTTGCAACAGGGCGAAAAAATCGGGATGGCTGCCGCGCAGATGCTCACGGGCGCCGGACCAGCGGGACACCACCGCCGCCTGGATATCCAGGGCGCCCGGCGCCGCACCACCGAGGAAGGGTCGTGCAGCGAACTGCTGGGCGAACACCTCCCAACTGCGCAACAGGCGATCGGCCGTGGCACTGCGCACTCGCGCCTTGAGCGGCTCGTCGGCGTCGCTGATCCAGCGCTCCGGGTAGTCGAGAATACCGATGGCCGAATAGCAGTTGGCGGTGATGTACACCAGGCCGCGAATCACCTGGGCCCGGGCCGATGCCCGGGCAGGCAGCAGCCCGGAGTCGGGAAACTCCAGGCCCAGGTGGATCAGGATCGCCGCACTTTCGGTGAGGATGCTGCCGTCCGGCAGTTGCAAGGTGGGAATCTGCAACAGTGGATTGAGCCGCGCCAGGGCCTCGCGCCCCGGGCTGTCTTCCCAGGGCGCGGCCTCGATGCTGCGATACGGCGCCCGGCAATACTCCAGGGCGATCTCGACGATGGCCGAACCGCTGCCCAGGCCTCCATACAAGTGATACATGGCGACAACCTCTTTGATGACCGCAGCACTCTACACAGCTCAAACCAGAGCGTGACACTCCACGCGCAGCCGTTGCTCGCTCAACAAGCGCGACTCGATGCGCACCGGCAGAAACGCTTCGATCACCCGGATATTGCTCTCCAGATGCTCGGTCATGCGCGGTGTGGTGAAGCTGCCGCCACCGGCCAGGGCCATGGGCAGCAGCAGTTGATCGGCCAGGTGCTCAGCCACCGCCGCGCCGGAATCCAGCCAGTCCCGGGCCTGATCGATGGTGCCGTCGGCGACCTTTTCCGCCCGTAGGCTGTTCTGGCCGAAACCACTGAACAGCTCGGTCAGGTGTTCGAAGGCGAACTCCAGCAACAGCACATTGCCCGGGCCGTATTGTTCATCCAGCTGCACCGGGGTGAGGTGCTCACGAGGCAATTCCAGGCGATTGTGCACCCGACGCAACTCGCGTTCCGCCACATGCTCGGGCAAGCCCGCGCTGAGTGCCCAGGCCCGACTCCCCAGCAGTGCGCCACGCTCCTCAAGGTGCAGAGGCTGCAGCACCGACGGTTGAACAAAGGCCTCCAGCTCACCACCGCCGGCCGGGACGAAGCCGTGGCGCAGCAGTTGCAGTTCCACCCGCCCGCCCATGCGCCGCAGCTGTGGCAACCAGGCCTGCTGGAGAAAATCCACCGGTGGCGCCAGGGGGTTGTGGGTGCCGCCGCTGATGCTCACACGGCTGGGCTGCGGCGCCTGCAACAAGGCCGGCAGCAGGGTCTGCAGCACCAGGGTGCAGCTGCCCGCAGTGCCGATGGCAAAGCGGTAGTCGCCGCCGCGGATCGGTCCCGGTTCGAAGGTCAGCGCCTGAGAGCCGAGTTCGACCCCCGAGGTCCTGGCGCCACAGACCTGTGCCGCAGCCTGCACCGCCGTCAGGTGCTGGCGCAGCAGCCCCGGGCGGCTGCGCCGGGCACGAATACTATGGATACGCAGGGTCTTGCCGCTGAGCATCGACAGGCTCAAGGCGCTGCGCAGTACCTGACCGCCGCCGATGGCGCCGTCCAGTTCGATTACATCCTGTTTCATTACATTCCTCAGGCGTAGTGCCGGACCGTTTCTCGCAAGTAGGCGTCCAGCAACGCGTTGTCTTCATGGGTACGCGCAAGCTTCGGCACCGGGCGTTCCAGCTCCGCGGCGATAAAGGCGTGCAGCGCCTGGCGCCGCGGTCCGTAGGCGGACTCGTCGGCGCAGCGTTTCAAAACCAGCAGCTCAGCCACTTCGTCCAGCAGTGGCTGATGGTCGACGGTGGTCAGCAGATCGGCAAAGGTCATCGGCGGTCGGCCGCGACCCTGGTCGATCCAGCGCACCGCCAGCAACGGCCGCAGAACGTAGAAGTACTTCTTGAAACGCACGCTGTCGCCTTGCAGGTAACCGCGAAAGTTCTTCCTGGCCATCGACAGATAATGATTGCGCGCTGCCGGCGGGCTGTAGAACGCCTCCGCCAGCTCCCGCAGGCGCGCAGCGGCGACCGGCTCGCTGCGATACACCAGGGGCGAATCCAGCCATTCCAGCAGGGTCGGGTTGGACTTGCGCAACAGCCCGAGGGTCTTGCGCAGTTCCCAGCCGCTGATGTCCAGCTCGTCATCCAGGGGCCGCTCGATCACATCGCGCCCGGCATCCACCTGGATGAACCACTCGGGCTTTTCCACATAGACGAAACGCACGTCGTAATCACTGTCGGTGGAGGCAAAGCCCCAGGCCCGACTGCCGGATTCGCAGGCATACAGCACCTGCACATTGCGCTCGCGCTCGATCCGCGCCAGCTCGGCCAATACCCGTTCGCGCATGGCGCTGCTCAGGGGATGGGGCTCCAGGTGTTCCATGATCCTTTTTCCTTGTTCAATCGGTGGCGCTGGCAGCCAGCACACTCAGGGTCCGGCGCACGGGGTTCCACACCGTCAGGCACCAGACGCCCCACCACTCCAGGCCTTCGTCGAAATAGTCACTCCAGGGCAGCAGGTGCGGGCCCATGTCCGGCGCCTGACAGTCCAGTTCCAGGTTGCCTACCCAGTTGATCACCTGGGGCTGCTGTTCGGGGTCCAGCCCCAGCAAGTCCAGCCATTGGCCGTACACCTGCCGAGCCTGCTCGGCGCCACCAGGGAAATGCAGCCCGTATGGCGGCTGGCGAAACGCCCGGTACAAGGCCAGGTCCTGCAACTCCAGGTTTTCGCAGACCAACTGCCGGACCTGCTCTTGACTGAGCAGCTCGGGCACCGCCCGCTCCTGCTCCCAGCGCATCGAGGTCAGGCCGACGTCGGCGTAACGCGGGTCCTGGCGCAGCTTTTCCCAGCGCTCGCGGCGTTCGGCCATCAGCTGCAGATACAGGTGCTGCAAGCCCTGGCGATGCAGTGCTTGATCCACCTCGGCCTCTGGTTCGACCGCCAGCACCACAAAATCGAAGACGCAGTACCCCTCCTTCAGTTGCTGGCGCAACGCGCGGCAGGGTTCATCTTCCGTCCGGGTCAACAGTGGCCGCGGCTGCATAAGGTCGCTCTCCATTCTTCAAAGCAGGCGCTTAGCCGAACCAGCGGGCAATTCTCCGGCCGCTTCCATGGCCTGCAAACGCTGCAGCATGGCTTCGCGCAGCGGCTTGGGGGTGACCGGATCGAACATCCCGTAGCGGCTATCGCACCAGCGCGCCAGGGTCTGGCGCCAATAGACGGCTTCGCTGCCGCCCTGCCCCAGACGCCACAGCAGGTACTCCAATTGACGCCAGCCCGGCTTGAGGGCCAGCAGAGCCCAGCGCCGCGCCTTCGGCAGGTCATGCCAGTGCTGATCCAGACGCTGCTCCAGGGCCTCGTCGAAGACTGCCCAGGGTTGCTCGTGCAACAGGCCCAGCGCGCAGTTGAAGACCTTGTCCGAGGTGTCGTCCAGGGCCGCCAGTTGCTCGGCCATGCCACGCTCGCCCAGGGTCTGCAGGGCCAGCAGGCGCACACTCGGCGCCGGCGAGACCAGGGCCTGTCGCACCATGGCGTCGGCCCGGGGCTCCTGCAGCTCCTTGACCAGCCCCAGCAGACCCAGCCAACCACGCTTGTTCCGTGGTGCCGGTAGTTGCAGGCGCTGCAGCAACACCTCACGCGGGTCCAGCCCGTGACGGGGCGCGGCCCAATGGGCCAGGCAACGCAAGGCCCCCGAAGGGTCCCGCAATGCCTGACTCAGATACTCGCGAGGGTCGGCCAGCAACGGCAGCAACAAGCGCAGAGCCTTGACCCGCACACTGGCGCCGCAGCTGTGCATCACCTCTTCCAGCAAAGGCACGGCCTGCGCGGCCGGCAGTTCGGCGCAGGCATCCACCGCCATCTGCCGCACACTGACCTCACTGTGACGCAGAGCCCGAGCCAGCAGCGCCGTCCGATCCTGCGCCCCTTCGAGCAACAGCTCGAAGACAAAGCGCGCGGCCTTGCCTCGGCAATCACCAAAGGCGCCTTCAACTTCTTCGCGTACCTGGGCCAACTGCAACACCGAACGCGCCCGCTCCAGGGTCGCGCCGTGGTCGGCGCGCTGTTTGCCGGCCAGGGCCAGCAGTGGTTTCAGGCTCTGCAACAACAGCTCGGCGCGCTCTGGCGCCAGATACCCCTCGACCGCCGCAGCGGCCTCCTGGCGTACCTGGGGCACCCAATCGTTGAGGCGTTCCAGCAAAGCCGCCAGGGCCTCGGCCGAAGGCTGTGCGGCCAGGCCGCGCACGGCGGCCTGACGCACGAAACCGTTGCCGAAGCGGCTCAGTTCCAGCCAGGCGCTGTGCCTGTCCAATTCGTCCATCACCTCCCGCACGCGGCGGGCTTCGTAGTCGCTCAACTGGTAATGCCAGCCGGGCGGCGCCGCTATCAAGGCGTCCATGTCGTCCATTGTTCTACCCCTTAACGCACACCACCTGACGCAGGGTGTGCAGCACTTCCACCAGCTCGCGCTGGGCGTGCATCACTTGGTCGATGTCCTTGTAGGCCATCGGGATTTCATCGATCACCGCTTCGTCCTTACGGCACTCCACATGGGCGGTCGCGCGGATCTGGTCGGCCAGAGTGAAGGTGTTCTTGGCCTTGGTGCGGCTCATGGTACGCCCGGCACCGTGGCTGCAGGAGCAGAACGCCTCTTCGTTACCCAGCCCGCGGACGATGAAGCTCTTGGCCCCCATCGACCCCGGGATGATCCCCAGCTCGCCCTTCTTCGCCGACACCGCGCCCTTGCGGGTCACCAGCACCTCTTCACCGAAGTGGCGCTCCTTCTGTACATAGTTGTGGTGGCAGTTGACTGCCTCCAGCGCCACTTCGAAGGGCTTGCTGATCACCTTGCGGGTGGCCTGGATCACCAGTTGCATCATCAGCTCACGGTTTTGCCGGGCAAAATCCTGGGCCCAGGCCACGGCTTCCACGTAATCGTTGAAGTGCTGGCTGCCTTCCTCGAAGTAGGCCAGGTCACGGTCCGGCAGGTTGGCGATATGTTGACGCATATCGGCCTGGGCCAGATGAATGAACAGGTTGCCGATGGCGTTACCTACACCACGGGAACCGCTGTGGAGCATGAACCAGACCCGGTTGGCTTCATCCAGGCAGACCTCGATGAAGTGGTTACCGCCGCCGAGTGTTCCCAGGTGCTGGCGGTTGTTGCTGTTGGCCAGGGCCGGGTACTTATCGGTGATCGCCTTGAAGCGTGGATGCAGCGCCGCCCAAGCCAGGTCGGTCTGCTGCGGCACATCACCCCAGGCGCCTTTATCGCGACCGCTACGGGGCGAAGTACGACCGTGGGGCACCGCCGCCTCGATGGCGCTACGCAACCCGGCCAGGTTATCCGGCAGGTCGGAGGCAGTCAGCGAGGTACGGGCAGCGATCATTCCGCAACCGATATCCACCCCGACCGCGGCCGGAATGATCGCGCCTACGGTGGGGATCACGCTACCGATGGTCGAACCTTTACCCAGGTGCACGTCCGGCATCACGGCCAGGTGCTTGAAGATGAACGGCATCTTCGCGGTGTTCATCAACTGCTGGCGGGCTTCGTTTTCCACGGGCACGCCCTGGGTCCACATCTTGATCGGCTTGCCGTTGGCGACTTCCAGCAGTTGGTAGGTTTTGTGTTCCATGTCGTTGACTCTTTTTCCTGTGGCCAGTGATTCGGCCTTGTTCAATAGGGTGTGCAGGAGCCGGGGCGCAGCAGACGATCTCGGGGGCCTCTTCGCTGGCAAGCCAGCTCCTACGGAGTTGCGGTGTTCGGTGCAGGCGGCGACAAGTGGAGGTGGAACATGCAGCGCGCTCTGCCTCTGAGCTAGCACCTTGCGGTGAACGGGACTCGAACCCGCGACCACGCTGTCCTGTAGTTCCACCGGCATTCGCCGGGTCAATCGGTGCAGGCCAGGCCTGCGGGCAGCGACAAGGGAACAGGCACATTTGCTCTACCGACTGAGCTACAGCCTTGCGGCTGGCGGGGTTCGAACCCGCGACACCATGTAGTACCTGTGGCATTCGCTGCCATCCCGCCGAGGCGGGGAAAAAGATGCGACGACAAGGGTCGATGAAACAATGCGTTCGTGTTCTGACCATTGAACCACGGCGCCGTTTTCCAGCACCGGCGGGAATCGAACCCGCATCCCGAACCTGGGATGTAGTTCCACCAGCATTCGTCGCAAAAACTGCAAAAAAGGTGGCACGACAAAAGAAGTGACTGATGGCCGGATTCGAACCGGCTTAACCAGGATGTACAGCCACTGGCATTCGTGCCCTCACCGGCCCTGACAAAATTTGCTGAGACGTCTTTGGATGTAGTCACAGCGGCATTCAGGGCCAATGATCAAAAGATCTGTGGTGTGCGCCGGCTGGCCGGCGCACGGTTTATCTCATGTTCCAGCGATCAGAGCGCCATCGCCTCGATTGCCTTGACCCAGTGCTGCGCACCGTAGTTACCCGCAGTGAACTGCTCGATCACATCGAACACCGCGTCACTGAAGCCGCCGACGTTGAGGATGTCCTCGCGGTCTGGCGCCTGGGTCGTGGCGCCGGGTTGCATATCGATGCACACCAGCTTCGCCTGCGGGTTGATGGCCTTGATCCGCTCCCACTGGCGCATCGTTTCCGTGGCGCCATGACGTCGCGCATCGATCCACGACTCGTTGTCCGAGACCAGGATCAGGGTGTCCACGCGGCACTTGGCGTTGGCCAGTTGGGCCAGGGGTGCCGAGCAGTTGGTCCCGCCACCACCGATGTCCGCCAGCTTCTGGGCGTTGCTCATCACGCTGTCCCGAGGGTTGAGGCGGATGTTCACCACCTCCCGCTCGAACGGCATGACCCGCGCCGCCGGCTGCTTGCGCAACACCGCTGCCGCCACCAGTGCCGCCACATCGATGCAACGCACCGCCGTGGTGGCGCCCTGGCGATAGCCGGTAACCGGGCTGTGCATCGACCCCGAGACATCCGGGCACACCACCACCTTGCCTTGCAACGCCGGGACGTTGGCCAGAGACAGTTCCAGAGCATCCTGCAGCGCCTCGCGGACCAACTGCGGTACATCCTCGCCAGCCATGCGGTAGGCCGCCAGCAGTTGGTACGGGTAAACCCGGGCCTTGGCCACTTCACCGGCATCCGCCAGCCGCGCCGCCACATATTCAGTGCAACCCGGCACCTGGAACGCGCCGTGGCGGGCCAGGGTGTTGAGGTTCATGCGCAGTCCCTGCCAGCCCATGTTGCGGGCCTGACCGGCCCATTGCTCGGCACTCAGCGTTTCGTTGCCCAGCAACTGGAACGGCACCTGCGGCACCTGGGTTGTCGCGCCACTGCGAAACGCCAGCAGTTCGCGGGTCAGCTCAGGCAACGCCTGCACATCCACCGGTTTGCCGATCAACCAGGCAAAGAAGGCTTCACGCCAGGCTTGCGTTGGCTTGGGGTGAACCATCTTCACCACGTCCGCCAGGGACGGCTGGTTACCCACCGAGGCCTGCAACAGCTGGCGCTCGGTAGCGCTGTTCAACCAGTTCTGCACCAGACGCTTGGGCTGCGACCCCAGGGATTTACGCCCGGTCACGCCGCTGCGCAGGATCTGCACGAAGTTGCGCAGCATCTTGCCGTTGTCCACCACCTGAGCGAACAGCTCCGGTACCAGGGCCGAGCGTTGCGCCGTCAGCGCCGCCAGCAGCAGCGCCGGCATGTCTTTCATATGGCCTTGCTGCCGAGCGTAACGGGCGGCCTGGGCGACGAAGCGGCTGTCCAGCTCGCTCACCAGTTGCAGCACCGCTTCCAGCTGGCCTTCAGGCGAGGTGTAGAAGGTCGAGTTCAGGCAACCGGTGACCGCCAGCTGGGCCAGGCGATGCTTGGCGTTGTAGGCATAGGCCCCGGCCTTGGAAGCGTTCAGGGTGGTGCTCGCTGGCGCTTTTGCCTGTTGGGTGTTGAACAGCTGGAAGTTGGCCATCTTGGCGTCTCGCTCTGTTGTCTTGTTCGTTGCCAGATACATTGCAGCCGCTGTGCCAGGTTTTGATTTTCCAACAAATTATTTTTCAACTCATTGATTTATAAAGTTTTTATTTTTTATCACTTTTTCATCAAGTATCCGGCAAGACAAACGCCTCGATAATTTTATATCTTTGCTTATCGTTTTTTATCTCCAGGTATAAACATGTCGAACAAGCCCACGGTCGCCATAGGTTTTGTCGGTTCCACCCTCGATCGCGTCGGCAAGGGTGCCAACCGCTGGAGCCATTGGCGGCCCACGGTCGGTCTGTGCCAGCAGCAGGATGTGCTGATCAACCGCCTGGAGCTGATCCATGGCCTGGACGCGCGGGATGTCAGCCTGGCCGAACGGGTGGCCAACGACGTGCGCCAGGTGTCGCCGGAAACCGAGGTGCGCCTGCACCCCATGGGCCTGAACAATCCCTGGGATTTCGAGGAGGTGTACGGCGCCCTGCACGACTTCACCAGCGCCTACCCGTTCGACACCGAGCGCGAGGACTACCTGGTGCACATCACCACCGGCACCCACGTGGCGCAGATCTGCTGGTTCCTGCTGACCGAGGCGCGCTACCTCCCTGCCCGGCTGATCCAGACCTCACCGGCGCGGCGCCGCGACCCGGACCAGCACGCCACCGGCACCCACGCCCTGATCGACCTCGACTTGTCGCGCTACGACCGCATCGCCTCGCGTTTTGCCCACAAGCGCCTGGAGGGCCTGGCCTTCCTCAAGTCCGGGATCGCCACCCGCAACCCGGCATTCAACCGCTCCATCGAGCAGATCGAGCGGGTCGCGGTGCGCTCCAGGGCACCGATGCTGCTGATCGGCCCCACCGGTGCCGGCAAGTCGTTCCTGGCCCGGCGCATCTATGAACTCAAGCGCGGGCGGCATCAGGTGCAGGGGCGTTTTGTCGAGGTCAACTGCGCCACCCTGCGCGGCGACGGTGCCATGTCGGCGCTGTTCGGCCATATCAAGGGCGCCTTCACCGGCGCCCAGAACGCCCGGGAGGGCCTGCTGCGGGCGGCCCACAGCGGCATGCTGTTTCTTGATGAGATTGGCGAACTGGGACTGGACGAACAGGCGATGCTGCTCAAGGCCATCGAGGAAAAACGCTTCTTCCCCATGGGCGCGGACCAGGAAGTGGAGAGTGACTTCCTGATCATCGCCGGCACCCACCGCGACCTGCGCGGCCGGGTGGCCCAGGGCCTGTTCCGCGAAGACCTGTATGCGCGGATCAACCTCTGGACCTTCAACCTGCCGGGACTGGCGGGACGCCGTGAAGACATCGAACCGAACATCGACTTCGAACTGGAACGTCACGCCCGGGAACAGGGGCAACTGGTGCGCTTCAACCTGGAGGCGCGGCGCCGCTACCTGGCCTTTGCCAGCTCCAGCGAAGCGGCGTGGCTGGGCAACTTCCGCGAGCTGTCGGCCTCCATCACCCGCATGGCCACCCTGGCCGACAGCGGACGCATCGACCAGGCCCAGGTCGAGGAGGAAATCCAGCGCCTGCGCCACGCCTGGGGCCTGGAAAACACCGAGGACCAATTGCAGGAACTGCTGGGCGACGCGGCGGAACTGGACCTGTTCGACCGCCTGCAGCTCAAGGCGGTGATTACCGAATGCCGTCGCGCCGACAGCCTGTCGGACGCCGGGCGCCGGCTGTTCGGCGTGTCACGCCTGGGCAAGGCCAACCCCAATGACGCCGACCGCCTGCGCAAATACCTGGCGCGCTTCGGCCTGGACTGGAAGCAGATCAACCCCGGCGACTAATCCCGCGGCGCCGGCACCGCGAACACCCCGCTGGCCCGCGCCACTTCACGCTCGCCGACCCGCAGCACCACCGTGGCAAAAGCCATCTGCCGACCGCGCTTGGCATGCTCCAGGCGCACCTCGATCCAATCCCCTACCTGCACCGCCCCCAGGTAGTCGAGGGTCATGCTGGCGGTGATCAAGGGCAGCGGTGGATCGCTGGAAAACGCCATGGCGTACCCCATGCCGATGTCCGCCAGGGTGGCGATGATGCCGCCATGCACCGTGCCCCGGCCATTGGCATGCCGGGTGTCGGCGCGCAGACCGAGGCACAGCTCGCGGCCACTGCCGCGACCATAGACCGGGCCGATCAGCTCCAGCAGCGGGCTGCTGCGGGGCAAGGGACTGAAGCCCTGGGGGATAGTCGATTCACTCATGGTGTTTTCCTTGAAAAAGGCAGTCCGATGGGTAGTTACCAACGCCGGCCTCCAGAGCCCTCCTACCAGCAGCTCGCAATGAGGCAACTAAACAGAGTCGGTCAACACGTAGGGTTGCGGTTGGTACACCAACAGGTCACCAGGCTGGCAGCTCAAATGGCGACAAATCGCTTCAAGGGTACTGAGGCGCACCCCCTTGACCTTGCCTTGCTTCAACAAGGACAGGTTTTGTTCGTTGATGCCAATCGCTGCTGCAAGGTCTTTTGACTTCACCTTGCGCTTCGCCAACATCACGTCCAACTCAATAATGATTGTCATGAAGCGACCTTATACAAAAGTTTGATTTTCAGAGTCGACTTCACTCGCCCGCAGCAAAATCCGGGCGATCACAGCAATGCATCCGGCAAGGAAAAGCGCGACGAAATCGGCAGGCGTGAAGCTGACGGTAACAAGATGCTCGCCGGGCGGCGCATGCAGGGTGACCAGAATGCTCAGTAGCGGCGTGCATATAAAACCTGAAACCACCCAGAGCACGACCCCGCGCCCCACTTTCCCCAAGTGAACGGCAGCGCTACTGGAAAAATACTCGCCACGGGCATACCCCTGAAACAGGCGACGAAGGTGATTCAAGCCACTGGCCAAGGCGACCAAAGGCACGCTGGAGACCAGAATCGCCCCTACTACTTGCCACCATGCAAGGGTTTCAATTTTTACAGCAAGCTGATTGAGCATCACTCCGCTCAGTGAAAATCCCACTCCCAATCCATCGCTTGACCCCAGGATCGGAAAGATCCACAGCGCGGCATTGAAAACCAGCATGCACGTAATGAACACCAGCGTTAGAACAGCCATACGCTGGCTAAATTGAGCGAGAGGGTTAAGGGACATAGGTTTGCCTCATGGATGATTGACGCGCAGACAATACAAATAAAATTATCGTGCAGCAATAATTTTTATACGTTAACTACCAATTAATTTCTTATTAGAGCGATCTTGGTAAACGAAGTACCTGGCCGGTATTTGGCTTTCATGAACCACAACAAGATCGTAGCCATCCCCGGAAGGACGCTAAGATGCGCGCCTGCGCCCTGGTCGCAGTTCCAAGCATTCAAGGAGCCCCCATGCAACATCAGGATGATCAGCCTTCCATCCACCGCCGACTGGCCTTTGCCCTGCTGGGTGCCCTGGCCCTCAGCGCCTGCTCTCCCAGTGATCACAACAGCTCCGCGGTGGCCCTCGGTGGTGCCCAGGGCAAGGCCGGCGCCCTGCTGGCCTACGAGCACGAACTGACCCTGTCCCTGCCTGCCGAGCAAATCGGCCCGCACCTGACACAAACCCGTGAAGCCTGCGAAAAAGCCCAGTTCGGCCCCTGCAACATCTTGCTCCTGGAGCAAGGCCCGTACCGCGCCCGGGTGGTGCTGCGAATCGTTCCGGACGGGGTCGAGCCCATCGTCCAGCAGGCGTCCCAGGGAGCGGAACTGGGTGAGCGCATCACCAGCGCCGAAGACCTGGCCGATGCCGTGGCCGATGTGCAACGCCAGCAACAGCGACTCAAGGCCCAGCAACAGCGCCTGGATGAACTGGCGGCGCGCAAGGACATCAGCGTCAGCGACCTGATCGCCCTGAGCAAGGAGCAAGCGGGAATCGAGAACGACCTGCAAGCGCTGGCCCAGACAGCTGCCGGACAACAGCGTCGCCTGGACACCAACCGCCTGACCCTGAACTTCCTGCCCAGCAACGGCGCCGAACGCGGCTCGAGCCTCAAGCGCGCCTTCAGCAACCTGCTGGACAACCTGTCCGACGGCACAGCCGAAGCCCTGGAGAAAGGCAGCTATGCCCTGCCTTTCGTGATCCTGGCCTTCCCGCTGGCGATGCTGTGGGTGTGGCTGTGGCGCAAGTTCGTCCGTCGTCGCCCCTGAGTTCTGCAGCGCTCCCAAGGGCGCCTTCGCTGGCCAGCCAGCGCCTACGGTTAGCCCACACACCGCGTAAAGCCCCGTAGGAGCCGGCTCGCCGGCGAAGAGGCCCGCGAATCCTGCAGCGCGCTCAAGGACGCCTTCGCTGGCA
>NZ_MOAK01000046.1:10995-13279 GCF_003732485.1 Pseudomonas protegens | reverse complement strand
CCCCGTAGGAGCCGGCTCGCCGGCGAAGAGGCCCGCGAAATCCTGCAGCGCTCTCAAGGACGCCTTCGCTGGCCAGCCAGCTCCCACGGTTAGTCCACACACCGCGTAAGCCCCCGTAGGAGCCGGCTCGCCGGCGAAGAGGCCCGCGAATCCTGCAGCGCGCTCAAGGACGCCTTTGCTGGCAAGCCAGCGCCTACGGCTGGGGTTGCAGCGCCAGTTGCAGGCGCTCCAGGCCGATGCCGAATCCGGCACCTTCGCGGTAGGCGCCGGCACCCACCACTTGCTGTTGCGCGCCCAACTGCGGGCAACGCACCTCGAAACCCTCGCCATTGAGGTAGTAGGTCAGGCCGCGCTTGACCCCGAGGTTGAGCTCGTACTCCAGGCCCAGGGCATCCAGAAAGCCGACGCACAGTTCCCGCGCCCGTTCCAGCGCCTGCAAGGGTTCGGGCCCCAGTATCTCCAGCCCCAACTGGGTGAATTCTCGATACCGCCCGGCTTGCGGCCGTTCATAGCGATAACAGCGAGCGACGTAGAAAAAGATCGCCTGCTCCCGTCCCGCCAACAGCTCGCGGGCGGTTTCCTGGAACAGTGCGGTGGCTTCCGGAATCAGGCAGCACGGGCGGCCGGCCTTGTCGTTGAAGGCCCACATCTGGCCGATGACTTCGCTGCCTCCGGCCTTTTCGATAAAGGTGTCCTGGCCCCACAGCGCCGGGACTATGACTTCTTCAGCGCCCGCTTCGATGAAGCCAGCTCCGGAACCGTCCTTCCAAGGTGCGCAGGGCGGCGGCTTGCGGGCCGGTGATGATACGGGTGCCACGGAGCATGGTCATGGGTGTTTCCTCTTGGTTTTTGACAGGCAATAAAAAAGGCGCCTTGCAGGGCGCCTTTGGTTTTTTTCATCGACGGTCAGTGATCGCGTTCTCTCGATAACTGACGGCTCGACGCGCACAAGCGACCACGGCCCCGGGAATGAGGTCGATGGTGATGAGGGCGGGAGACGAGACGGAAAAAATTCATGGCGCATCCTGCCACGCCGCCCAAGCGTCTGACAAGCGGCCCAATCATCCGGCATTCGGGGCAGGAACCGACTGGCCTCTGGGTCCTGCAGCGCCCTCAAGGACGCCTTCGCTGGCAAGCCAGCTCCTACGGCAGGCAGGCACACCTCAGCGCCTAACCGTAGGAGCCGGCTTGCCGGCGAACAGGACCGCAAGCCCTGCATCGCACTCAAGGACGCCTTCGCTGGCAAGCCAGCTCCTACAACGGGCAGGCCCTTGGGATTACAGCGGCCTTTGCAGGCAACGCTGGTAGCGTTCGTCCACGCGCTTGGCGAACCAGGCGGTGGTCAGTTGCCGGGTGATCTTCGGGCTCTTGAGTTCGATGCCCGGCAACTGTTGGCGAGGCACGGGCCGGCCCGCTCCTCGATCGGCCAGGGCAAAGACCTGGCTGTACAGCTCGGTCTGTGAAAAATCCTGGCTGTCGCCCTTTTCCAACTGGGCACGAATCTGCGGGTTGCGCAGCCCCAACTGTTTGCCCAGGGTACGCACCGCCAGTTCGGTGCCGCCAGGCAGGAGCGAGTCATAGCGGATCAGGTCGCCATCCAGGGCCAGCTTGATCCCGCTGAGCCGGCTGACCGCACTCTGGAACGCCGCATTGCGGCTGGCGTACCAGCCGGCGTTGAAGTCGGCGAAGCGATACAGGGGCTGCGGGTAGTCCACCGGATAGCCCAAAAGGTGGGCGATGCCGAAGTACATGCCGCCACGGCGACTGAAGACTTCATGGCGGATCGAGTCCTGCACCGGGTACGGATAACCCCGGGCCTGTTGCTGGGCAAACTCGATGCTGACCTGCATCGGGCCGCCGGTATGCACCGGATTGAATCCGCCAAACAGGGTCTTGCCCAAGGGCACCATGCCAATGAAGTCATCGAAGATCGCACTCAGCTCCTTTTCGCTGCGGGCCTTGGCCAGACGCTGGCTGTAGGACTGGCCGTCCGCGCCGCGTACTTGCAGGGCGGCGCTCACCAGCAGCGCCGGTACATGCACCTTGGCGGCGCGGCGGTCGATTTCCTCTCGGGCAATGCGCCCCAGGCCCGGCACTGTCGGATCGACCTGGAAGGTGGATTCCTGTTCGGTCACCGCCAGCACCGCGCACAGGTTGCTCTGGCTCGGCTCAAGGCCCTGGGCGCTGAAGGCCACCTGGATATCCCGGGCCCAGCCCTGGCGGTCGCTCACCTGGGACGGCAGCAGGCGCAGGATGCGCGCCTGAGCCTGGTCCGGGGTCAGCG
>NZ_MOAK01000046.1:903-10929 GCF_003732485.1 Pseudomonas protegens | reverse complement strand
AAGCAGACGGCTGATAAGACGGTAGAAAGTCATGGTTCTCCACAGTGCGCTGGGCAGGGTCAAGTGCAGTAAAGCAGCGGCACGGCGCTTTCGACCGGAGATGAACGGGGCTGTTCCACTCGGGCTTGGGCTTTCTTCAAGCCGGGCTAAAATCCCTCTACTGATCGGCGCCCTCAAGGTGTACTTTGAGGGCCCCGATCTCGGTGAGCGCCCGCCCCTGAATCAGGCTCGTTGCTTGCCCCGCCATGGAGTGATACCCGGATGCTGACCCTGGATTTTCTGCTTACCAGCCTGATTGTCGTGCTGATTCCCGGCAGCGGCGTGATCCTGACCATTTCCACCGCCCTGGTGGCCGGCAAGCGCGCCAGCCTGTTCACCGCCATCGGTTGCACCGCCGGGATCGTCCCCCACCTGCTGGCCTCGATCCTCGGTCTGTCGGCGATCCTGCACACCAGCGCCCTGGCGTTCCAGGGCCTGAAGTTCGCCGGGGTCGCCTATCTGCTGTACCTGGCCTATGCCACCTGGCGTGATCGCTCGGCCTTTGCCGTGGACAGCAACGCGGTCAGCCATGGCGCCGGCGCGCTGATGCTCAAGGCCTGCCTGCTGAATATCCTCAACCCCAAGCTGACCATCTTCTTCCTGGCCTTCCTGCCCCAGTTCATCGCCCATGACGGCAGCGACCCGATCCCGCAGATGCTGCTCCTGAGCGGCGTGTTCATGGCCATGACCTTCTTCGTGTTCGTGCTTTACGGGCTACTGGCCAATCTGTTCCGCACCGCGGTGATCGAGTCGCCCAAGGTCCAGAGCTGGTTGCGCCGCAGCTTTGCCGCGAGCTTCGCGGGACTGGGCCTGAACCTGGCCTTCGCCCAGCGTTGACCCCGCGGCAGGCGCCGACCGCAGCCAGATGCATGACGTTGATCTCTTAGCGAGGGCAAACACATGAACTGCAGCGACGTACTGATCATCGGCGCCGGCCCCACCGGCCTGGTGCTGGCGCTCTGGCTGCGCCACCAGGGGATCAAGGTGCGGATCATCGACAAGACCCTGGGGCCGGGCACCACCTCCCGGGCCCTGGCGGTACAGGCCCGGACCCTTGAGCTGTATCGCCAGCTGGACCTGACCCGGACCATCGTCGACCGCGGCCACCATGTGCCGGCGGTGAACCTCTGGGTCAAGGGCGAACGGGCCGCGCAACTGCCGTTCAATGCCATCGGCGAGGACCTGACGCCCTACCCCTTCCTGCAGATCTTTCCCCAGGACGAGCACGAGCAACTGCTGATCGAACGCCTGGCCCTGCTGGGCGTCAGCGTCGAGCGCGACACCGAGCTGCTGGCCTTCACCGATCACGGCAACCTGATCAACGCCCGCCTGCGTGGCCCCGATAGCCGCGAGGAACACTGCCAGGCCTTCTACCTGGCCGGCTGCGACGGTGCCCGCTCCACGGTGCGCAAGACCCTGGGCAGCGGCTTTCCCGGCGGCACCTACCAGCAGGTGTTCTACGTCGCCGATGTCGAGGCCGACGGCCCGAGCATCGACGGCCAATTGCACGTGGACCTGGACGACGCCGACTTTCTCGCAGTGTTTCCCCTGGCCCACAGCGGCCGCGCGCGACTGATCGGCACCGTGCGTGAGGAGCGCGCCGAGCACCCGGAAAACCTGCGTTTCGAAGACGTCAGCCAGCGCGCCATGCATCAGCTCAAGGTCAACGTCACCCGAGTCAACTGGTTCTCCACCTACAAGGTGCACCATCGAGTGGCCGAGCAGTTTCGCCTGGGTCGGGTGTTTCTCCTGGGGGACGCCGCCCACGTCCACAGCCCCGCCGGAGGCCAGGGCATGAACACCGGGATCGGCGACGCCATCAACCTGGCCTGGAAGCTGGCGACGGTACTCAAGGGCAACAGCGCCGAAAGCCTGCTGGACAGCTACGAGATAGAACGCATGGAATTCGCCCGGCGGCTGGTGGCCACCACCGACCGGGTGTTCAGCTTCGCCACCGCCGACGGCCCGGTGGCCTACCTGGCGCGCACCCGCCTGGCGCCCCTGCTGCTGCCGAAGATCGCCGCCTTCGACAGCGCCCGGGAGTTTCTCTTCCGTACCGTGTCGCAGATCACCCTGAACTACCGCGGCATGCCCCTGAGCGCCGGCGGCGTCGGCCCGGTGCACGGTGGCGATCGCCTGCCCTGGGTGCGCGATGGTGAACACGACAACTTCGACAGCCTGGAGTACCTGGGCTGGCAGGTGCATGTCTACGGTACAACCAGCGATGCCCTGCGGGACTGGTGCAGCGCGCACCGGGTGCCTTTGCGGATCTTCGACTGGCGCCCGGCCCATGCCGCAGCAGGGCTGGCGCGCAATGCCTTCTACCTGCTGCGTCCGGACACCTACGTGGCCCTGGCGGACCGCTCTGGCGACCCGCAACTGCTGGAGCGCTATTTCCGCGAGCGCGAGCTCTCCCCACAAAGCAGCACAGCGCCCCTCAAGCCCCGGTGAAAGGCTGCCTGATCTGTGCCCAGCGCTGGGCGAACTGCTCCGGGGTGGCCGCCCGCACCCGCTTCAGGTCCCGGGGATAATCCACCCCGGGCGCCTCTTGCGGGCGCCAGGCGCTGAACTGGCCGTTGCTGGCCCGCAGGATATAGCCGCTGTCCTGGCACCACTCGCTGACCAGAAACATCACCCCCGGCGTCACCCAGTCCGGCTTGAGTTCGAGCGGCTCGTCGCTGACGCCCCACATGCGGGTCTTGGCCACCGGCGACACCACATTGACTCCAATCCCGTGCTCCGCACCTTCCTGGCTCAGCGCATTCATGATGCCCACCTGGGCCATCTTGCCTGCGCAGTAGGCCAGCAGCCCGGGCTGTGCATATTCCGCGTACAGGGCACGGTCGGAGGTGGTCAGCAACAGCCGGGGCGCCGTGGATTGCCGGAGAAAGGGCCAGGCATGCTTGGCCAGCCAGATCGGCGCATGCAGGTTGATCCCCAGCATGCGCTGGAGAAACTCGGCCTCGAGTTGCTCCACCGCCTGATAGCCGACCCAGCCGGCGTTGTGAATCAGGATATCCAGGCCGCCAAACGCCGCCACGGCGCACTGCACCAGCCCCCGGCAACCGGCCTCGGTGCTCAGGTCGCTGGTGTCGGCCACCGCCCTGGCGCCGCTGGCCCGCAAGGCCCGCACCGCCTCATGGGCAATGCTTTCATCCACCCCGAGGCCACTGCCGTCGCTCCCGCAATCGCTGATCACCACCTGGGCGCCACGGCTGGCCAGGGCCCTGGCATAACTCAGGCCCAGACCGCGCCCGGCACCGGTGACTATGACTGTCCTGCCGCTGAAATCCATCGCCTTTACTCCTGTTTGAACCTCGGCTCGCTTGGGCCCAGCCGTTTCAACCTCAGAGTAACAGCATGAAAATCAACGACTTAATACTAAATTCCTGGCCCTGTGAGAGGTTCTGGATATCAAAGAAAATCCTGTGAAACCATGGACATCCAGGTTTACAGTCCCAGCGGTTCCCCCCCAAGCAAGGAGCATTCGCCATGATCGAGACGCGCCTGTTGCGCCAGTTCATCGTCGTCGCCCAGGAGCTGCACTTTCACAGGGCCGCCGCACGCCTGCACATGGCCCAGCCGCCCCTGAGCCAGGCCATCGCCCGCCTGGAGGAAAAACTCGGCTTCAGCCTGCTGCTGCGCAATCGTCGTGGCGTAACCCTGACCCCGGCCGGGGCGGACTTCCTGCACAGCGCCCAGCGCACCCTGGAAACCCTGGAGCAAGGCATCCAACAGGCACGCGATGTCGCCCACGGGCTGGCCGGCACCCTGCGTATCAGCAGCCTGTCGTTGGCCGGCTACCCGATGCTGCTCGCCAGCCTGCGGCGCTTTCGCCAGACCCTGCCTGGGGTGCGCCTGGCGTTGCGGGAAATGCCATCGGCCGGGCAGCTCCAGGCCCTGCTCAACGGCGACACCGACCTCGCCTTCATGCGCGACCTGCCGCTGCCCGAAGGGCAGATTGTCTCGCGGCTGATCCTCGATGAACCGATCGTCATCGCCCTGCCCCACGATCACCCCCAGGCCCGAGCATCCGAGGTGGAGCTGCGCAACCTGGCCACTGAAGATTTCGTGTTCACCCCCCAGGCCCTGGGCAGCGGCTACCACAACCAACTGATGGCCCTGTGCACGTCAGCCGGCTTCACCCCGAGGGTGGTCCAGGAAGCGGAGCGCATTCACACCTTGCTGGGCCTGGTGGCCTGTGGTTTCGGCGTGGCCCTGGTGCCGCAATCGATGGCCGACGCGGCGCTGCAAGGCAGCGTCGCCTACCGCCCGCTACGCGCCGTCGGCACACAGCCCGGGCCGAGCATCGGGCTCTACATGAACTGGCACCGGGACAACCCGTCGCCGCAATTGCAACGCTTCATGACCCTGCTCGACGCCCACCCGCCCATGGCCTGAAGCGGCCGCGCCCGATCCCTGCACAGCCAGCAGCGGCGCGACCGTCAACCGGGCCTCAGAAGTTGGCCTTGACCGACAGGGTGAAATTGCGCGGGTCACCGTAGAAGTTGCCGAAGCCTTCGGTGCCGATGGTGGTGTAGTAGCGCTTGTCCAGCAGGTTGTTGCCGTTCAGCGCCAGGGACCAGGTATCGTCGATGCGATAGCCGATGCGCCCGTTCCAGATGGCATAGCCGGCCTGGCGCACGTGATTGCCGCTGATGGGCGAGAGCCGATAGTTGTCGCTCTGGGCATTGACCCCGGCACCGACGGTGAAGCGTTCCAGGGCGCCGCCCAACTGGTAGTCGCCCCAGACCCGCAGCAGGTGCCGCGGCACGTAGGTGGTGAACGGCAAGCCGTTGTTGGCGCTGTTGGCGTCCTCCAGGGTCTTGGTCTGGGTGTAGGTGTAGCCGGCCAACAGTTGCAGGCGCTCGATCACCTCACCGCTGAGTTCCGCTTCAAAGCCCTGGGCACGGACCTTGCCCGAGTTCAGCGAGCAGGTGCTGTCCGGGCAGCGCGGATCCTCTTGCTGCGCATCCTCCTGAATGGTGCGGAACAGACTGAAGGCGCTGTTCAGGCGGCCCTCGAACCACTCGCCCTTGATCCCCAGCTCATAGCTTTTGCCCACCAGCGGCTTGAGCGTAGAGCCATCGAAAGTGCGATAGCTGCCCTGAGGCGTGAAGATGCTGGAGTAGCTGGCGTAAGCGGTCAGGTTGTCGTTGAGGTCGTACAGCACCCCGGCGAACGGCGTGACCTCGCCGGTTTCCTTGGAACGGACACTGCTGGGGGTGCGGGTATCGCGCCAGTAGGCCACGGAATCGTTCTGCGATTTGTACCAACTGACCCGGCTGCCCAGGACCAGGGTCAGCGGGTCGGCCAGCTTCAGGCGCACAGTGGAATACAACCCTTGCTGCTGGATCCGCAGATCAGTGGGGCCGCCCCGGGTGGAGTTGCTTTCGTAGTAGCTGTCATCGGGCTTGGGCAGGTGGTGATCGGGGTCCAGCACATTCTGCCGCTGGGGCAAGCCGGCCACGGCGTAGAAGTCGTCCTTGATCGAGCGGCTGGCGTTGGCGCCGAAGGTCAGCTCGTGCTCCTGGCCAAAGGCCTGGAAGTGCCCGTCGACATAGGCATCGAAGCCGTAGTCCACCTGGTCGTAGTCGTAGATGCTGCCCAGCATCAGGGTGCTGGAACGGCCGGCCCCCACCGGCACCGAACCGCTGGGGAAGGCGTACTCGATGTCCTGGGTGTTGCGGGTGTAGACCCCGGCCACCTTCAGCGCCCAGTCGTCGTTGAGCTGCTGCTTGAGGTCGGCGAAATAGGTCGCGCGCTTGCTGCGCGAATTGTTCCAGGCGGTGTTCAGGCAGGTGGAGCGGCCGAGCTTGAGGTCGCTGCCATCGCTGTAGCGCGGCAAGCCGCCCCAGCAAGGACGCGAATCGACGTCTTCATAGGCCATGCCCAGGCCCAGGGTGGTGTCGTCACTGAGGTCGAAGTCCAGGGCGCCGTAGTAGACCTGGTCCTTGCGATCCCCCAGATCATAGAAGTACTGCCGGGTCTGCTGGGTCACCACGGCCCGGCCGCGGATGGTCCCGGCGTCGTTCAACGGCCCACCGGTGTCCACCTGGGCCCGATAGTTGTCCCAGCTGCCGGCCGACAGGCTCAACTCGGTGTGGGGCGTGGCCTGGCCACGCTTGCGCACGAAGTTCACCGAGCCGGCGGTGCCGCCTGCGCCCTTGAGCATGCCGGCGGCGCCGCGCAGGATCTCCACCCGGTCGTAGAAGGCCATGTCGCTGCTGAAGCTGTCGGCCTGCAAGTAGCTGCTACCCATGTCCAACGGCACGCCGTCGTACTGGTACTGGCCGGTCATGCGAAAGCCCCGGGAGTAGAAATACTTGCCGCCCATGGGCGAGTCGTAGAGGGTGATGCCCGGGGTCTTTTCCATCACCTGGTCGATGGTGTTGAGGTTCTGGTCATCGAGCATCTTGCGGGTGATCACGGTCACCGCCTGCGGGGTTTCCTTGAGCGAGTGCTGGCCCTTGCCGATGGTCACCGCGCCCGTGGTATAGGAACCGGAATACTCGGTGGTGGCCCCCAGTTCCTGGCCCTGCACCTGGGTGGTGCCCAGCTCCAGGGCGCCGCTGCCCTGGGGCACGGGGCGCAGCACATAGCTGCCGTTGCTCTGCGGCTCGGCCTGCCAGCCGCTACCGGCGAGAATCCGCGCAAAGCCTTCCTGCACTCCGTATTCACCCTTGAGCCCGGCCGAACGCTTGCCGGCGGTCTGCCGGGCATCGAAGGAGATCGCCGCGCCGGCAGCGCTGGCGTAACGGCTCAGGACCTCGGTGAGATCACCGGCGGCGATATCGAAGCGGCGCACCGCGGTCTGCTCGCTGGCCGCCACCGCCGTCAACGGCAGCAATGCCGCACCATAGACCGCCAGTGCCCCCCAGAGCCCGACCTTGATCGCCTGGGCCAACTTCGACTTGTGAACATCAGACATGCTTTGCCTTCCCCGCTAACGAAAATGAATCCACTGGGGGATAAGCCGGACCAGGTTTGGCAAACATGCAAAGACCACGGAATTTTTTTTCGCTGCGCCAGTTCAGCCCAGACGGCTGTCGGCAACCCGCACCCAGTAACGGGTGTAGCGCTTGATCTTTAGTGAGAAACCGCTTTCCAGCGCCGCTAGGGCGCGATCGGTGTCGTCGATGGGGAACGCCCCGGAGATCTTCAGCCCGGCAATCTGCGGATCGCACTGCAAGACCCCGCGGCGGTAGCGCGACAGGTCCGCCAGCAATTCCCCCAGGGGCCGGTCGATGGCGATGATGCTGCCCTGGCGCCAGGCGCCCACCGCCGCATCGTTGGGTCGCAGCCCGGCAAAGCCCCCGGCGCTGAACGCCAGTTGCTGGCCGGCCTCGACCCGACGCGGCGCAATGCCTGCGCCCAGGCTGACCTGCACCGCGTGCTCCAGCACCGCCACCTGCTCCTCGCGCTCATCGCTGCGCAGCACGAAGCGAGTGCCCAGGGCCAGCACCTCGGCGTCCCGGGTGAGGACCCGGAACGGCCGCTGCAAGGGATCGGCAGCGGTGCTGACCAGCATCTCGCCCCACAACAGCTGCACCTTGCGTTGCTGGCTGTCGAACTGCACGTTGATCGAGGTGTTGGTATTGAGCAACAGCGAACTGCCATCCGCCAGGCGCACTTGCCGGCGCTCGCCGATCTGGGTCCGGTAGTCCGCCAGCAGTTGCTGGGCGCTGTCGCTGCGCCAGCCCAGCCAGCCCAGGGAACCGGCCGAGGCCAGCACCACCAGGTTGCGCATCAGCTCACGGCGCGAGCGCCCTGCCCCGCGCAAGGTGGAACCGGCCAGGCCGCCGGGCAGCGCCGACATCTGCTCGCCCAGTTGCTGCATGCGCTCCCAGGCCTGACGGTGCAAGGGGTCGGCGGCCAGCCACTCTCGCCAGGCCGCCTGCTCTTGCTCGCTGGCGCTGCCGGAACGCAATTGCGCGTACCAGCGCGCCGCGCCGCTGATGGCCTGGCGCTCGCCGACGCTCAGTTGCAGGCCGGCGAAGTTCATGACAACTGCATCCGCATCTGCATCAGGCAGCAATGCTCCATGGCCTTGGCCATGTAGTTGCTCACGCTGCGCACGGAAATCTGCAGGCGCTCGGCGATTTGCTCGTAGGTCAGGCCGTCGCACTGGGACAGCAGGAAAGCCTGTTTCACCTTGGGCCCCAGGCCATCCAGCAGCCGGTCGACTTCCATCAACGCCTGGAACAGCACGCTCTGCTCCTCCGGCGACGGGTGCTCGCCCTCGGGCACCAGGGCCAGGGCTTCGAGGTAGGCCTGTTCCAGGGAACGCCGGCGAAACAGATCGATCAGCAGGCCCCGGGCAATGCGTGACAGGTAGGGCCGCGGCTCGCGGATCTCCACCGCGTTGCGCGCCTTGAGCACCCGCACGAAGGTGTCCTGGGCCAGGTCCGCGGCATCGAAGGCGTTGCCCAGGCGCTGGCGCAACCAGCCCTGCAACCAGCCATGGTGATGGGTGTAGAGGTCGGTGACGGCACAGCGCAGGGATAAGTCGTCGGCGGGCATGACAATAAGGATTCATATTTGATAATGAATCGCATTGTCATGTAGAGGCGGAAGTCTTGGCAATAGCCACGAACGCCGGAGGGCGTTCGTGGAGGTACCGCCGCCGGGGTATGCCGGATCAGATCCCGGCCAGGGCCAGGTCCATGGCGAAGTAGGTGAAGATCAGGTCGGCACCGGCGCGCTTGATCGAGCCGAGGCTTTCACGCACCACCCGCTGCTCGTCGATGGCACCGGCCTGGGCGCCGAACTTGATCATCGCGTACTCGCCGCTGACCTGATACGCCGCCACCGGCAGGCGCGAGGCCTCGCGGATATCGCGGATGATGTCGAGGTAGGCTCCAGCGGGCTTGACCATCAGCGAATCAGCGCCTTCCTGCTCGTCCAGCAAGGACTCGCGCACCGCCTCACGGCGGTTCATGGGGTTCATCTGGTAGCTCTTGCGATCGCCCTTGAGCGCGCTGCCGCCGGCCTCGCGGAACGGGCCGTAGAGCGCCGAGGCGAACTTGGTGGAATAGGCCATGATCGGCGTCTGGGTGAAACCGGCGGCGTCCAGGGCCCGGCGAATGGCCTGGACCTGGCCGTCCATGGCCGCCGACGGCGCGATCACATCGGCGCCGGCACGGGCCGCGGCCACCGCCTGCTTGCCGAGGTTGAGCAGGGTCTGGTCGTTGTCCACTTCATGGCCGTGCATCACGCCGCAGTGGCCGTGATCGGTGTACTCGCAAAAGCAGGTGTCGGACATCACGATCATCTCCGGCACCGCATCCTTGGCGATGCGCGACATGCGCGACACCAGGCCGTTTTCCTTCCAGGTATCGCTGCCGTCGCAGTCCAGGTGGTGGGAGACGCCGAAGGTCATCACCGACTTGATCCCGGCCCGGGCGTAACGCTCGATCTCGCCGGCCAACCTGGATTCGGGAATGCGCATCACCCCGGGCATGCTCTTGATCGGCACGAAATCGTCGATTTCTTCCTCGACGAAAATCGGCAGCACCAGGTCATTGAGGGTGAATTCGGTTTCCTGGAACAGGCTGCGCAGTTGTTCGGAGCGACGCAGGCGACGCGGACGGGCTTCTGGGAACTGGCTGGACATGATTTTTCCTAAGGCTGAGCGCGAAACAACACAAGCTATGGCGAAAAAAGGCTGAAAGCTTATGCCCGCAGCCGCCGCGGTACAAACCCGCCGCGCCCAAGAGAGCCTTGTGCATTCGGTAACAATCCCGGCAAAGCCCCATATCCCGGCACTCTGCGCCCATTGCCGGGAGCGACCTGCGACCATCCGCCGCAATCGAGTGCCCATCCGGCGCGCCCTTGCGGTTCAGATGTGCAGCTTGCCTTCAATACAGGTGACCGCTGCCCCGCCGATCCACACTTCGTCGCCCAACTGCTGCACCTCGATCCTGCCGGCGCGGCCCATGCTCAGGCCCTGGCTGACGCGGTAGCGCGACGGCGCCAGCCCGGCGC
>NZ_MOAK01000046.1:0-883 GCF_003732485.1 Pseudomonas protegens | reverse complement strand
CCCACCAGCCACTGGGCGATACCGGCGTTGAGGCTGCCGGTGGCCGGGTCCTCGGGCATGCCGTCGCCGGCGATAAAGGCCCGTACCTCGAACTGTGCGTCCGTGTCATCACGCTGCGGATCACAGGGCGCGATCACCCCGACCGCCAGACCGATCAGCGCCGGGTAATCGGGTTGCAGGTCCAGCACCTGCTGGCGCTCGGCGAGCATCACCGCCAGCCAGCCGGCGCCGTTGTCGACCCACTGCGCCTGCACGATGTCCCCGAGCGCCAAGCCCAGCCCCTGGCGCACCTGCTCCAGCACCTCGGGCTCGACCGGGCCGGACTTGAGCAGCGGTGGCGCGAGAAACGCCAGCTGATGGTCCTGACGGCGAATGCGCACCAGACCGACTTCACACTCCTGGATGATCTCCTCGCCCTGGGGCACGCCGCCGGATTCCAGCCAGGCGTGGCAACTGCCCAGGGTCGGGTGACCGGCAAAAGGCAGCTCTTGAGTGGTGGTGAAGATCCGCAAGCGATAGTCGGCCCGGGGGTCGCGGGGCTTGAGGAGGAAGGTGGTTTCGCTGAGGTTGGTCCAGGTGGCGAAAGCGGCCATGCGTTCGTCGCTGAGATCGTCGGCGTTGAACACCACGGCCAGGGGGTTGCCTTTGAGCGGGGTGGTGCTGAAGACGTCGACTTGTTTGAAGTTCAGGGCGGGCATTGAGGGGGGCCTGTGAGGGGGCGGTTGGTGATTGTAATGGGTTTGGGGTGGGGTACATATCCGGTGCTGCGGGTGTGGCTGCTGGCGAGCGGGGTTTGGGTACATATCCATTCCTGCGGGTGTGGCTGCTGGCGAGCGGGGTTGGGGACATATCCATTTCTGCGGGTGTGGCGGGGGGGGGGGTT
>NZ_MOAK01000045.1:162212-182355 GCF_003732485.1 Pseudomonas protegens | reverse complement strand
TAAATTCCGAAACCCCAATTGCGAAAGCAATTGGGGTTTTGTTTTTGCGCGCGAAAAAGCCAAGTCCCGCAACGACCAGAAAAGACAGTGCCCTCGCATAGCCCCACAACAGCAGTGAGGGCTGGCACCATTGATCACCCGCGATGGAAATCCCCTCAAAATCAGCGGGTGGTTTTTGGTATGGTGCAGCTCTTTTTAAGGACTTGAGTTCACCCGCACGGATCAGCGTCGACCTCTATTCAACGAGAAGCTGTAGCAATGCCCGAAGCGATTCCGATCAAGGACCACGAAAAAGAAAACCGCCTGGTCAACAAGCGCCTGCTGGCCTGCGCTGTGTTGGTGGTGGCCATTACCTGCGCCTTGGTAGGGCGTATGTACTTCCTCCAAGTGGTGGAGTTCGACTATCACTCCACTGTCTCGGAAAACAACCGTGTCCACGTGCTGCCGATTACCCCGACCCGCGGGCTGATCTACGACCGCAATGGTGTGGTCCTGGCGGACAATCGCCCCAGCTTCAACCTGACCATCACCCGCGAACGCACCACTGATCTCAAGGGCGAGTTGGACACGGTGATCGACCTGCTGCACCTGCCGCCAGAGGATCGCACCCTGTTCGACAAGGAGATGAAGCAGGCCCGCCACCCCTTCGTCCCCGTAACCCTGTTCTATGAGCTCACCGAAGAGCAAATCGCCGTCCTTGCGGTCAACGAGTACCGCCTGCCAGGACTGGATGTGGAAGCCCAGTTCGTCCGTCATTACCCCATGGGAGCACACTTTGCCCACTCTATTGGCTACGTTGGGCGGATCAACGAGAAAGAAACCAAGACCCTGGACTCGGTGGAATACCGTGGCACCCAGTCCATTGGCAAGACGGGCGTCGAGAAGTTCTACGAGTCCGAGCTGCACGGTCACGTTGGCTATGAAGAGGTCGAGACCAACGCCCAGGGGCGGGTCATGCGCGTGCTCAAACATACCGATCCTGTCCCCGGGAAGAACATCGTCCTGAGTCTGGATATCAAGCTTCAGGAAGCTGCCGAAGAGGCCCTGGGTGACCGTCGCGGCTCAGTGGTAGCCCTTGACCCTGCCACGGGCGAAGTACTGGCCATGGTCAGCAAGCCAAGCTTTGACCCCAACCTGTTCGTCACTGGCATCAGTTTCAAGGAATACGCGGCACTGCACGACTCCATCGACCGCCCGCTGTTCAACCGGGTGCTACGCGGCCTCTACGCGCCAGGCTCCACCATCAAACCGGAGGTCGCGATTGCCGGCCTCGACACCGGCGTGGTCACCGCCTCGACCCGAGTCTTCGACCCCGGTTACTACCAATTGCCGGACTTCGATCACAAGTACCGCAACTGGAACCACAGCGGCGATGGTTGGGTGGATATGGACGCAGCGATCATGCGCTCCAACGACACCTACTTCTACGATCTGGCCCACAAGCTCGGTATCGACCGTCTGCACGACTACATGGCGATGTTCGGCCTGGGTGAGAAAGTCTCCCTGGACATGTTCGAGGAATCCCCAGGATTGATGCCATCCCAAGCCTGGAAGCGCGCCACCCGCCGCCAGCCCTGGTTCCCGGGGGAAACCGTGATCCTCGGCATTGGTCAGGGCTACATGCAGGTCACGCCGCTGCAACTGGCCCAGGCCACAGCGCTGATCGCCAACAAGGGCGTGTGGAACCGTCCGCACCTGGCCAAGACCATCGATGGCGTGGCACCAGTGGATGAGCATCCGATGCCCAACATCCTGCTGAAGAACCCCCACGACTGGGATCAGGTCAACCACGGCATGCAGATGGTGATGCACGACCCACGGGGCATCGCCCGCGCTGCTGCAGCCGGTGCGCAATACCGCATCGCCGGCAAGAGTGGGACTGCCCAGGTGGTGGCGATCAAGCAGGGCGAGCGCTATGACCGCCTCAAGACCCGCGAGCGCAACCGCGACAACGCCCTGTTCGTCGGCTTCGCCCCTGCCGAGCATCCGCAGATCGTGATTTCGGTGATGATCGAGAACGGCGAAGCCGGTGGCCGGGTCGCCGGCCCCGTGGTGCGGCAGATCATGGACGCCTGGCTGCTGGACCAGAATGGCCACCTCAAACCGCAGTACGCCAGCCCGGCCAAGGCTCCTGGCGACCCTCACGTCTGACTCGCTTCAACATCAGGCCGCCCGGCACTTGCTCATCAATATCGAGCATGTGCCGGATGCTCTGCCGATACAGGCTATCGCCCTGGCTCATCGTCCACCGGTGGCTCTACGGCCGGCGGATACGCAAGGCCCGCGGCGCCTGAATGCCGGCAAGCGGTTGTTCAAGGGCGTGGATCGTGCCCTGGGTTACTGAGCGCCAAGGCACTCCTGCAACAGTTCGAGGAACAGCACCTCAGCACGGCTCATGCGTTGTTCACGGTTCCATAGCAGATGGATATCGACATCGGCGATGCCGTCATGGGGCGGCAGACGCCATAGCAGCCTGGCGTCGACATCGGCGGCCACCACATGCTCCGGCAGGCAGCCAATGCCAAACCCGGCGATCACCAGGCGCCGTACTTCCTCCAGGCTCGGCGAGGAGGCGACGATGCGTCCGCTGAAGCCCTGCTGGTCACGGAAGATGGTCAGCGGCGAGAGCATGCCGCCGATCTGGTCGCTGGTGAAACTGACGAAGTTCTCTCGCTGCAGATCGCCCTCGGCCACGTCCTGACGCCCGAACAGCGGGTGATGCTTGCCGCAAAAAAATGCGTAGCGCTGCCGCAGAAACAGCCGTTGTTCCAGGCGTGGCTGTGGCCGCCGATTAAGGCTCAGGCCCAGGGTCGCGGTCTTCTCCTGCAGGGCGCTGACGATATCCGAGCTGCGCATCACCTCCACCTCCAGGTCGACTCGCGGATGCTGGCGATGGAAGTCGGCCAGAAAGTCATCGAAACGCTCATTGAAGATCCGGCTGATGATCAACAGCCGCACCTTACCGATCACCTCGTCGGCGGGCTGCTCCAGCACGCTGCTGACCTGGGACATCTGGCCGTAGATTTCCCCGGCCAGGGTAAAGATCTGTTCGCCCACTTCGGTCAGGGCAAAGCGCGGCCCGCGCCGGGCAATCAGCTGCCGGCCCAGCTGTTCCTCCAGACGCTTGAGGGCCTGGCTCACCGCCGGCTGGGTCAGGTGCAGGCGCGCCGCCGCGCGGCTGATGCTCAGCTCCTGGCCGATCACTCGGAAGGTGCGCAACAGGTTCCAGTCGAGGCGGTCGTTGAGCAGGCGACGGGCATCACGGTCGGACATGGCAAGGGCTCTGGGTCGGGCTGAAGGGCGAATAATAAGCCATGATAATAATCGAGATAACCAATAGAAAATTGACTAATTATCTACCGGAACGGATAAATCCACCCCAGACAGGCGCCTACAGAAGCCCCTGCGCTTGATCCTTTCTCCTGCCACAAAAATAACCAAAGGAGCCAACCATGAAGCCTTCCGCTTCGCCGCAGCCACGCCGGGCCGCGGCCGCCGCCTTTATCGGCACCATGATCGAGTGGTACGACTTCTATATCTATGCCACCGCTGCGGCGCTGGTGTTCGGTGCCTTGTTCTTCCCCTCCGACGACAAACTGTTCAGCACCATGGCCGCTTTCGGGACCTTTGCCGTGGGCTTCTTCGCCCGCCCCCTGGGGGGCATCATCTTCGGCCATATCGGCGACCGTATCGGCCGCAAGAAATCCCTGGTCATCACCTTGCTGATGATGGGCGTGGTCACCGTGTGCATCGGCTTGCTGCCGACTTATGCACAGATCGGTGCCCTGGCGCCGGTGCTGTTGATCCTGCTGCGCGTCGTCCAGGGCATTGCCGTGGGAGGCGAATGGGGCGGGGCGGTGCTGATGGCTGGCGAACATGCGCCCAAGGGCCGGCGCAACTTCTTCGCCTCCTTCGCCCAATTGGGCAGCCCGGCGGGACTGATCCTCTCGCTACTGGCCTTCAGCGCCGTGACCCGTCTGCCCGAGGACGCGCTGATGAGTTGGGGTTGGCGCCTACCGTTCCTCGCCAGCGCGTTGCTGCTGCTGGTGGGCCTGGCGATTCGTCTGGGGGTCAATGAGTCGCCGGAATTTCTCGCCAGCCGCGAGCAAGCGGCCAAATCGGTGCGCAAGGAACAGGCACCCGTGATGGAAGTGCTGCGCACGGCCTGGCGCCCGCTGCTGCTGTGCATCGGTGCCAACACCCTGGGAATCGCCGGGGTGTATTTCACCAACACCTTCATGATTGCCTACACCACCCAGCAGTTGGAGATCCCCCGTTCGCTGATTCTCGAATGCCTGTTCGTGGTGGCGATCATCCAGTTCTGCATCCAGCCCCTGGCGGCCTGGACCGCCGAGAAAATCGGCGCCACGCGCTTTCTATGCCTGGTGTCAGTACTGGCCATGGCCTCGCCCTATCCGATGTTCGTGCTGGTGAGTTCCGGCCAGGCGCCGCTGATGATCCTCGGCATCGCCCTGGCAGTGGTGTGCATGGCCTCCTTCTACGCGGTGATCGCCGGTTACGTCAGCGGCATGTTCGAGACCCGGGTGCGCTACACCGCGATCTCCCTGGCCTATCAAGTCTGCGGCGCCCTGGCCGGTGGCCTGACCCCGCTGATCGGCACCTGGCTGGCCCACAGGTTCATCGGCCAATGGTGGCCGATGGCGCTGTTCTACAGCCTGATCGCCGCGATATCACTGGTCTGCGTGCTGGCCCTGTCGCGCCGGCATGCCCACGCCCACCGCCTGGAAATGGCGGCCAACGCTTGATTGTCTGGAGAAACGATTGATGTTGAAAATCAATGGCCAACGCCTCTGGGCGAGCCTGATGGCCATGGCCGAAATCGGCGCTACCGCTCGCGGCGGCAGCTGCCGCCTGGCCCTGAGCGATGAAGACCGGGCCGGGCGCGAGCTCTTCGCTCACTGGTGTACACAAGCCGGCATGACCCTGAGCGTCGACCCCATCGGCAACCTGTTTGCCCGCCGTCCCGGCAGTGATCCGGACGCTGCTCCAGTGATGATGGGCAGCCACCTCGACACCCAGCCCGAAGGCGGGCGTTTCGACGGTGTCTACGGCGTGCTGGCCGGGTTGGAAGTGGTGCGAAGCCTCAATGACCTGGGCATCCAGACCCGCAAGCCCCTGGAAGTGGCGGTGTGGACCAACGAGGAGGGCGCGCGCTTCACCCCGGCGATGTTCGGCTCGGCGGTGTTCACCGGGGTCATGTCCCTGGACGCCGCCCTGGCGGTGCGCGACGCCGATGGCATCAGCGTTGCCGAGGCCCTGCAACGCACCGGTTACGCCGGCAATCGGCCTTTGGGCGGGGCAGTGGATGCCTATTTCGAAGCCCATATCGAACAGGGCCCGATCCTTGAAGACAACGCCAAGAGCATCGGCGTGGTCAGTGGTGGCCAGGCGATCCGCTGGCTCGACGTACAGGTTGAAGGCATGGCTGCTCACGCCGGCACCACGCCGATGCCACTGCGCAAGGATGCCCTGTATGGCGCCGCGCAGATGATCCTTGCCGTGGAGCAGTTGGCAGCGGATTTTGCCCCGCAAGGCCTGACCACTGTCGGTGAGCTGAGCGTCGCCAAGTCGTCGCGCAATACCATTCCCGGGTTGCTGACCTTCACCGTCGACCTGCGCCACCATCATGATCAACAGATCGCCGCCATGGAGCTGCAGGTTGAGGAACGCCTGGAGCGCATTGCCCGGCAGCGCGGGCTCAAGGTCAGCATCGACCGTCACTGGGTCAGCCCGGCCACGCCCTTTGACGCCGAGTGCGTGGCGGCGGTGCAGCAGGCGGTGGACGGGCTTGGCTATCCTCAGCAGTCCATCGTCAGCGGCGCGGGCCACGATGCCATCCTGCTGGCGCGCTATTGTCCCACCGCCATGGTGTTCATTCCCTGTGTCGGTGGCCTGAGTCACAACGAAGCCGAAGACGTGTTGCCCGAGGACGTGCGCCAGGGCGCCGATGTATTGCTTAACGCCGTGCTGGCCCGTGCCGACCGAGCGGCCTGAGGAGACTTTGATGCGCAGTTTTTTCCACCCTGAACAACTGCTTCACCATCCCCGTAGCTACTATTCCCGCGGCCAGATGCGTACCCCCCAGGAAGTGCCCGAGCGCGCCCAACGCCTGGTGCAGGCCGCGCACTCCCTGGGGTTCGAGGTCAGGCCACCCGAGGACGCCGGCCTGCAATCGCTGCTGGCAGTGCACGGCGCGCCGTACCTGGCATTCCTTGAAGAGGCCCATCAACGCTGGAAGGAAATCCCCGAGGATTGGGGCGATGAGGTCATGTCCAATATCTTCGTGCGCGAGCCCAATGCCCTGCGCGGCATCCTGGCCCAGGCGGCACGCTACCTGGCGGACGGCAGTTGCCCGGTGGGCGAGCAGACCTGGCGCTCGGCCTACTGGTCGGCCCAGAGCGCCATTGCCGGGGCCCGTGCCCTGCTGGATGGCGAGCCGGCGGCCTACGCCTTGTGCCGCCCGCCCGGCCACCATGCCCGGGCCGAAGCCGCCGGCGGTTTCTGCTACCTGAACAATGCGGCGATTGCCGCCCAGGTACTGCGCGAGCGGTTCGCCCGGGTGGCGGTGCTGGATACCGACATGCACCACGGTCAGGGCATCCAGGAAATCTTCTACGAGCGTGACGACGTGTTGTATGTCTCGGTGCATGGCGACCCGACCAACTTCTACCCGGGGGTGGCCGGCTTTGCCGAAGAGCGTGGCGCCGGAGCGGGGGAGGGCTACAACCTCAACTTGCCCATGGCCCACGGCGCCAGCGAAGGGGATTTCCTTGCCCGCCTGGAACAATCCCTGGTGGCGGTGAAGGAATTCGGCGCCCAGGTGCTGGTGCTGTCGTTGGGGTTCGACATCTACGAGCTCGACCCGCAGAGCAAGGTGGCGGTGACTCGGGACGGTTTCGCCACCCTCGGCCAGCGTATCCGTAGCCTTGGCCTGCCGTGCCTGATCGTCCAGGAAGGTGGTTACCACCTGGACAGCCTGGAAGACAACGCCCGCGCCTTCTTTGCCGACAGCGCCGCCTGGGCCCTCTAGGACCAGACGGGCGGTGTTCCTCTCAATGCCCTTTTCGCTGGCAAGCCAGCTCCTACGGTCAACCTGCATTTCTCCCCCACCGTAGGAGCCGGCTTGCCGGCGAAAGGGCCCTTGGGTCCTACACCCGTCTCAGGACTGCCTTCGCTGGCAAGCCAGCTCCTACGGTAAACCTGCATTTTTCCCCCCACCGTAGGAGCCGGCTTGCCGGCGAAAGGGCCCTCAAGTCTTGCGCTGCTCTCAAGGCTCTCTTCGCCGGCAAGCCAGCTCCTGCAGCAGGGGCTGGGAGGAGGGGCGGGGTACTTGCCATTTGCTTTACGTTAACGTCAAGATGCTCGGGCGCCCGTTCCACTGGCGCAGGTTTTGCTTGATCTCCAATGACAGGGTAAGCAATGCAGGGCTGCCCGATGATCCGGGCAAAGCCCCTTTACTGCCCTCTGAACCCGGTGTAGACATTGACCACGGCTTGCGTGCCTCGCGCAATCCAAGGGAGTGGAGCGGGAAGCAGCGGGCGGACCGATTCGGAGCGCTTGATGACTCTTATAAAAACAACAAAGGGTGAGCAGCAACACGAAGCCCGGCTGGCCCGGGAGCGGCTCCACCTGGACGGCGAGATCCCCGACGGGGTCCTGCGTGCGGAAATCGATGCCTCATGGCGGCGCAGCCTCAGCCATGGCGTGCACTTTGGCAGCCAGCACCAACTGACCCTGGAATCCAGTGCCAGCCTCGAGGTGCTGCTGGCCAGCAACCGCCTGTTGCTGGACGCGGCGACCCCGGCCATCGACTACCTGACCCAGCATCAGGGCCAGGACGGCATGATCATCCTCGCCAATGCCGACGCCACCATTCTGGCCATCGAGGGCCGGGCCGATCGGCTCAAGGACAGCGGTGTGCAAGACATCACCCTCGGCGCCTGCTGGAGCGAAGCCACCCGGGGCACCAACGCTCTGGGCACGGCCCTGGTGGAAGCCCGGCCGACCCTGATCGATTGCGGCGAACACTACCTGGATCGCCTCAGCCATTTCTCCTGCACCTCGGTGCCCATCCAATGCCCCCAGGGCGAGATCCTCGGCGTCCTTGACCTGACCCGCGAAGGCCCCCTGGGCCGCGTCCAGGACAGCACCGCGCTGTTGTCCATGGCGGTCAGCCAGATCGAGGCCCGGGTGTTCCACGCGTCTTACCCGGAGCAGATCGTCCTGGCCTTCCACAGTCGTCGGCAATACCTCGAATCGCCCTGGCAAGGCCTGCTGGCCCTGAGCCTGGGCGGGCAGATTCTTGCGGTCAGCGGCCAGGCCTGCCAGTTGCTCAACACCCCGCGCGCGGCCTTGGTGGGGCGGCGCTGCGAAGAGTTCCTCGGGCTCGATGGCCTGCAACTGCTGGCCCGCCTGCAGCAAGGCGCCGTGGGCAGCCTGCAGACCGCCAAGGGTGAGCTGTTCTACAAGGCCCTGCGGGCGCCTCAACCGTCGCTGAACCTGCATCGCGCGCCCCGCAGCGCGCCGAAAACCACGTCCATGCCCCAGGACCTGGAAGCCCTGGCCGGGGGCAACAGCCGCTACGCCCGCACCCTGCGCATGGCCCGCCAGGGCCTGGCCAACGGCTTGCCAGTGCTGTTGCTGGGAGAAACCGGCACCGGCAAGGAAGTCCTGGCCCGGGCCCTGCATCGCGCGGGCAGTCGTGCCGAGAAACCCTTTGTCGCGGTCAACTGCGCGGCGATTCCCGAAGGCCTGATCGAGTCGGAGCTGTTCGGCTACCGCGAAGGTGCCTTCACCGGCTCGCGCCGCGGCGGCATGATCGGACGCCTGCAACAGGCCCACGGTGGCACCTTGTTCCTCGATGAGATCGGCGACATGCCCCTGGCCCTGCAGGCCCGCCTGCTACGGGTCTTGCAGGATCGCAAGGTGGCGCCCCTGGGGGCCGGTGAGGAACAGGACATCGACATTGCCCTGATCTGCGCCACCCACCGCGACCTCAAGCAGCAAGTGCAGGACCAGGCCTTTCGCCAGGACCTGTTCTACCGGGTCAACGGCATCAGCGTGCTGTTGCCGGCCTTGCGCGAGCGCGAAGACCTGCAGCCCTTGGTGGACAGCCTGCTGGCCAAGCTCGGCGGCGCCGAGGTGAGCATCGCCGAGGATCTGCGCCGCCTGTTGGCCGACTACCACTGGCCCGGCAATATCCGCCAGCTGGAGATGGTCCTGCGCACCGCCCTGGCCCTGCGCGAAGAGGGCGAGAGTCATATCGGCCTGGAGCACTTGCCGGACAGCATGCTCGACGAGCTCAATGCCCATGAACGGCCACAGACCGGGAGCATCCGCGAGAACGAACTGGAGCTGATCCGCACTGCCCTGGACAACCATCAGGGCAATGTCTCGGCGGCAGCGGATGCCCTGGGCATCAGCCGCGCGACCCTGTACCGCAAGCTCAAGCAGTTGCGCGCCTGATGCAGCGCCTGATCACCCGGCTGGTGGACAGCCGCGATCCCCAGGCCCTGAGTGCCGCCCTGGGCTGGCTCTACAGCTTCGTGCGGCCCCATCGACTGGCCATCGGCGGCCTGCTGGGGCTGTCGGTGTGCGCCTCGTTGCTGGTGCTGGTGCAACCCTGGCTGACCAAGCTGCTGATCGACGACGGCCTGCTGGCCCGGGACTTTTCCAGACTGGTGCTGATCGCCGGCCTGATGATCCTTGCCGGTCTGTTGGGCACGCTGCTGTCCGGGGTCAATCGCTACCTGCATACGCGCCTGTCCGGACGCATCCTGTTCGCCCTGCGCGACGACCTCTATCGCCATCTGCAACGGCTGTCGCCGAGCTTCTACGGTCAGCGGCGGATCGGAGACCTGATGTCGCGCCTGGACGGCGATGTGGCGGAGATCCAGCGCTTTGCCGTCGACTCGCTGTTCTCCGCAGTGTCCAGCGTGATCGGTCTTGTCGTCGCCCTGGCCATGCTCCTGACCCTGTCCTGGCAACTCTCGCTGCTGGCCCTGGTGTTGATTCCCCTGGACGTGCTCTGGCTGCGCTGGATGCGGCGCAAGGTGGAGCGCGATGTGCGTCAGCTGCGTGAGCGTTCCGCGGACATGTCCTCGTTCATGGTGGAAACCCTGCCGGTGATGAAATTCATCCAGAGCGCCGGCCAGCAGCAACGGGAGGCCCAGCGCCTGGATCGCCTCGGCCAGGGCTACATGAGCCAACTGCTGAAGCTGCAGGTCACCGAGTTCTTCACCCAGGCGGTGCCCGGCACCCTGACCTCCTTGTCCCGGGCCTGCGCCTTCCTGATTGGCGGTTACTGGGTGGTGCAGGGCACCTGGCAACTGGGGGCGCTGATTGCCTTCTCCACCTACCTGGGCATGGCGGTGGGACCGGTACAGAGCCTGCTGGGATTGTATGTGGCGATCCAGCGCATGACCGTGAGCCTGGGCCGGGTCATGGAGCTGCGCGGCGAGGAGCCGGGCATCAGCGCCCCCACGGCGCCGGTGCCGGTGCCGGACAACGGCGAGCTGCACTTCAAGGATGTGCACTTCAGTCATCCGGGGCGCGGCTCGACCCTCAAAGGCATCGAAGCGCGGATTCCCTACGGCCTCAAGGTGGCCCTGAGCGGCACTTCGGGGGCCGGGAAAAGCACCTTGATCGACCTCTTGCAGCGTCACCACGACCCCCAGGCCGGGCAGGTGCTGCTGGGGGGCATCGACCTGCGTCAACTGGACCTGGCGCAACTGCGCTGTCAGGTGGCGGTGGTCAGCCAGGACATCGTGCTGTTTCGCGGCAGTCTGGCGGACAACCTGGCCTACAGCGTGCCCGCTGCCAGCCGTGAAGCCGTGGCCGAAGTGGCGCGGCTGGCGCAATTGCAGGGGCTGATCGAGTCCCTGCCCGAGGGCCTGGACAGTCCCCTGGGCGAGCGCGGCCAGCAGCTGTCCGGTGGGCAGAAACAACGCATCGCCATCGCCCGTGCATTGCTCCAGGACCCGATGATCCTGGTACTGGACGAAGCCACTTCGGCGGTGGACGAGGCCACCGAGCGCGAGGTGATCGAAGCCATCGACCGCCTGTTCGCCGGGCGCACGCGCATCCTGATCAGCCACCGGCCTTCGACCCTGGCCGACGCTGACCTGCGCTTCGAGTTGCTGGACGGTGTATTGCACGGCGTGGTGGTGGCCCATGAAGCCTGAGCTGCGCATCGGCGTGATCGACAGCGGCCATGCCCCCCATCAGCGGGTGGCGGCCGGTCGGCGCTTCTTTCTGCTGGCGCAAGGCATGGGCGAGGGCGAGTTGCAGCAGGACGCCCTCGGCCATGGCAGCGCGATCATCGAGGCCATCGGCCAGCGGGCGCCCGGTGCCCAGCTGTACCTGGCTCAGGTGTTCGATGAGCGCGGAGTCACCAGTGCCGCGCAAGTCAGTGCCGCCCTGTATTGGCTGCTGGAGCAGGATGTACGCCTGATCAACCTCAGCCTCGGGCTGCGCCAGGATCGCGATTCACTGCGCGCCGCCTGTGCCGAGGCGGTGGCTCGCGGCGTGCTGCTCTGCGCATCCAGCCCGGCCCAGGGCGAGCCGGTATTCCCGGCCAGCTATCCCGGCGTGTTGCGGGTTACCGGCGATGCGCGTTGCAGTGCGCAGCAGTGGTCGTGGTTGAACACTGCCCAGGCCGATTTCGCCGCCTGCGTGCGTGCCGGCCGTCCGGGGCCATCCGGCGCCAGCCTGGGCTGTGCCGCCTTGAGCGGGCATATCGCCGCCTACCTCAAGACCCAGCCCGGCGCGAGCAATCTGCAGGTGCGCCAGTGGCTGCAGGAGCAGGCCGCCTACCAGGGGCCCGAGCGCCGGAGCGTGCCATGCAATCGATCCTGATCCTGGGGGCAGGGCCGGCCGGTGCGGCCGTGGCCCTGGGGCTGCGCCGCCTCGGCTACCCGGTGACCCTGATCAGCGACTGGCGGCGTTTTCCGGCGCTGGAAGGGGGCTCGCTGCGGGTGCTGGAGGCCTTGCGCGGCGCCGGTCTGGAGTCGGCGCTGGCCCAGGCCCTGCACCCTTCACAGCGGCAAGTGGCGTGGAACGGCGCGCAGCATGCGCAGAACATCGAATACCTGCTGGATCGCCCAACGTTCGACCGTGGCTTGCGCGATGCCCTGCATCAGGCCGGGGTGACGCTGATCCAGGGCCGTGTGCTGGGCGTGCAGTCCACGGCGCTCGGGCACCGGGTGCAGGTGCAGGGGCACGAGGAGCTGCTCGGCGAGTTCCTGGTCGAAGCCCGCGGGCGCCAGGCGCCTGCACTGGACAAGACACTGCAGCAGGGTGTTGGGAACGGACGGCGAGGGCCGGAAACCCTCAGCTTGCTCAACCGCTGGCAAGGGCCCTCCGGCATGGCCGCCAGTGCCGTGCACAGCCTGGAGGACGGCTGGGCCTGGATGGCCCGGCGCAGCGACGGCCAGTGCTACTGGCAACTGACCCTGGATGTGGCCAGCGCTGCGCTGCCGGGCAAGGCGCAGTTGCTGGAGTACTGCCGTCAGCGCCGTCAGGCGTCTGCCCTGGTCGCGGATTTTTTTGCCGATGGTGCCGAATATGATCTGCACCTGCACGCCCGTAGCAGCACGGCGATTCTCTGCCCCCAGGTGTGCGGCGATAACTGGCTGCGGGTCGGGGATGCGGCCATGGCGGTGGACCCGCTGTCTGGCAATGGCATCTTCCAGTCCCTGTCCTCGGCCCTGCAGGCACCGGCGGTGATCAACACCCTGTTGCAGCGTCCGGAGCGCAGAGCCCTGGCCGGGCGCTTTCATCAGCAACGGGTGGAGCAACTGTTCCTGCGGTTTGCCCGCATCGGCCGGGATTTCTACGCCGACGAGCAGCGCTGGCCCGAGCAACCGTTCTGGCGGGCCCGCCGGCATTGGCCGGACCAGCAGCCGGCACACGCGGCCGTGGACTTTGCAGCCCTGCGTATCGAGCACGCCCCGGTACTGCGCGATGGCCTGGTGGAAGAGGCCGAAGTGGTGATCACCCCGGACCAGCCCCTGGGCATCTGGCATGTGCATGGCGTGGAGCTGGCGCCGTTGTTGCGCCGTTTGCAGCACCAGCCTCCGACTCAGGCCCTGGCGGACCTGAGCCCGGAGCAGGGGCGGGTGGTGCGGGGCTGGTTGCTGGCCCAGGGCTATCGACCTTAGGGCCCATTCGCCGGCAAGCCGGCTCCTACGCGGATGCCACTCCGTAGGAGCGAGCTTGCTCGCGAACCGCCCCGCGGCCATCCCTGGAATCATCCCTGGCGTCAGCCGGCAAGCCGAGGCGCGTTCGCCCTGGCCGCGGATCAGAGCTTGATCAGCACCGATTTCAGCTCGGTGTAGTGCTCGATGGCCGCATGGCCCATTTCCCGACCGACCCCGGACATCTTGTAGCCGCCGAACGGCAGTGCCGGGTCCAGGGCGCTGTGGCAGTTGACCCACACCGAGCCGGACTTGATCTTCGGAATCATCCGGTGCACCGCTGCCAGATCGTTGGACCAGATGCTTGCGCCCAGACCATAGGGGCTGTCGTTGGCCATGCGCAGGGCGTCGGCCTCGTCGTCGAAGGGAATCGCCACCAGCACCGGGCCGAAGATTTCTTCCTGGACCAGCGAGTGCTTCTGGTCGACATCGACGATCACTGTCGGCTTGACGAAATACCCCGGGCCGAACTGCTCGCCACCGCAGGCAATGGTGGCGCCGCTGTCCCGGCCCATCTCGATGTAGCGATAGACCCGTTCCTGCTGGCGCGCGGAAATCAGCGGGCCCATCTCGACGCTGGCGTCCAGGCCGTTGCCCAGCTTCATGGCATTGGCGATGCCGGCAATGTCGGCCACCACGTTGTCGAAGTGCTTGCGCTGCACATACAGCCGCGAGCCGGCGCAGCACACCTGGCCCTGGTTGAAGAAGATCGCGCTGGCGGCCCCGGCCGCGGCACTGTCCAGGTCGGCATCGGCCATGACGATGGTCGGCGACTTGCCTCCCAGCTCCAGGGTGACCCGGGTCATGGAGTCCATGGCGATCTTGCCGATTTCCTTGCCCACGGCGGTGGAGCCGGTGAAGGTCAGTTTGTCCACCAGAGGATTGTGGGTCAGGGCGCTGCCGGCGGTGATGCCGGTGCCGGTCACCACGTTGAACACGCCGTCGGGGTAGCCGGCTTCCTGCACCAGCTCGGCCAGTTTCAGGGCGCTGAGCGGGGTTTCGTCCGCCGGCTTGAGCACCAGGGTGCAACCGGTAGCCAGGGCTGGGCCGAGTTTCCAGCAGGCCAGCAGCAGGGGGAAGTTCCAGGCGACGATGGCGCCGACCACGCCCACGGCTTCGCGGCGGATAAAGCTGTGGAACTGGTCGTCGGGCATCAGCGGCAGCGAGACCTCGACGCTTGAACCCTCGATCTTGGTCGCCCAGCCGGCCATGTAGCGCAAGAAGTCGATGGACAGTTGCACGTCCATGGCCTGGGCCACGGCGGCGCTCTTGCCATTGTTCAGGCATTCCAGCTGGGCCAGCAGCTCGGCGTCGCGCTGCATCAGGTCGGCGAGTTTCCACAGCAGGTTCTGCCGCTCCCGAGGGCGGGTACGGGTCCAGGGCGAGTCGTCGAAAGCCTGACGCGCCGCCAGCACGGCACGATCGACATCGTCCACCGTGGCTCGGGGCACCAGGCACAGCTGTTCGCCGGTGGCGGGGTTGCGCAGGGGCATGGTCTGGCCATCGGCGGCCTCGACCCAGTGGGCGCCGATCAACATGCGCGGGGCGCGCTGGATAAACGCCGTGGTAGCGGCGAGCAGTGGGGCAATAGCCATGGCGAAGCCTCTTGTTGTAGGTGAGGCAGGGGCTTTCGCAATGGCTATGCCAGTTCCGCCGAGGCGGCGTGGCCTCGGGATTGCGGGGGCTTGGGCACGTTGCCGAGGCTGGCGCAGCGGCGGCTTTTCGCAATCTGCGACAGCCCGGTGAGATTCAAGAGACGCACCGGCTCGCCGGTCTGGACGCTACCCGAGCGGGTTTTCCAGAGGTGCAGCCAGGCCAGGGAGCCCAGCAGAACGCTGCCGCCGGCCACGCCATAGGCGAGTTTTTTCAGCCATTGCTTGCGGGTCGGCAGGGTGATGGCCGTCATCATCGCCTGGGCCCATGACCGCAAGCCTGGAGCGAAGCGGCTCAGAGTGAAAGTTGACCATTTCGCGATAATTGAAAAGAAGTTCTCGTTAGACGGTCGCCAGTTGGCCTTTCTACAGTAGGCGCTTCGAATCCGTGAGTACTTCCCATGCCCATTTACCCAAGGCCTGCATGGGCCCTGTGCGCCCTGTTGGCCGGCTGCACCCTGGGGCCGGAACGGCCGCCCGGCAGCACCGTGCCCCTGCCTGTGAGCCAGCTGGATGCAGCGGCCGAGCAGGGGCTCGATCAATGGTGGCAGCTCTACCGTGACCCGGGGCTCAATGCCGCCGTGCAGGAGGCCCTGAGCCAGAACCGCGACCTGCGGATGGCCGCGGCCAACCTGCTGCAGGCCCGGGCGCTGCTGCGCGAAACCGATACCCTGCGCCAGCCCGCCACCCAGGTGACGGCCCAGGCCGGCTATGGCAGCACCGCCGATGACCAGCTGGAAGCCGCCTTGCAGGACAGCCAGCACATCCGCACCGGCAGCCGCTACGGGGTCGGCCTGGATGTGCAGTGGGAGGCCGACCTGTTCGGCCGCCTGCACGGCCTGGCCGATGCCGCCCGGGCCGATGCCGAGGCGGCCCGCGCCGCCGAAGATGGCCTGCGGGTGGTGGTGGCCGCTGAAACCACCCGTGCCTGGCTGCAGGCCTGCAGCTATGGCCAGCGCCTGCAGGTGGCCGGCGAGTCCCTGGCGCTGGTGGAACAGGGCCGTACCCTGAGCGCCCAGCTGTATCAGGCCGGCGCCGCGGTGACCCTGGATGTGGTGCGCGCCGAAGGCCTGGTGGGCCAGGTGCAGGCCAGCCTGCCGCCGTTGCAGGCCGGGCGGCAGCGGGCCCTGGCTGAGCTTGCGGTACTGCTGGGGCGCCCCCCGGGCGATGCACCGGCGGCGGCCAAGGCTTGTCAGCAGGCCCCTACCCTGGGGTCACCCATGCCCCAAAGCGATGCCCTGGCCATGCTGCGCCGGCGTCCCGACGTGAGCCAGGCCGAGCGCCGGCTGGCGGCGGCCACGGCGCGCATCGGCGTGGCCCGGGCCGACCTCTATCCGCGGGTCAGCCTGGGGGCCGGGGTCTTCACTTCGGCGCACCAGCCCTCGGGTTTCGACGACCGCGACGCTTCGGTCTGGCAATTGGGGCCGCTGCTGTCCTGGAGCCTCCCCAACCTCAATGCCGCCCGCGCGCGCATCGCCCAGGCCGACGCCCGGGAAAGCGCGGCGCTGGCGGATTTTGACCGCAGCATCCTGGCGGCCTTGAAGGAACAGCAGCAAGCCTTGAGCGACTACCAGGCCGCGCTGCAGCGCCGGGACGCCCTGCACCTGGCGGCCGAGCGCGACCACCAGGCCTTGCACCTGGCCGGGCTGGCCCACGCGGCCGGTGCTTCCAGCGCCCTGGACTACCTCGATGCCCAGCGCACCGACGTGCGCACCCGGGCCGCCGCGGCGCAGGCCGATGCCGCTGTCATCGACACTCAGGTGCTGGTGTTCAAGGCCCTGGGCGGCGGCTGGCGCAGCGCGCCGCCGATTGTCCTGCCGCCGCCGAGCCGGGCGGCGGCCAACTCTTTCCTGCGAACCCCCAACGAGCCTTTGCAATGACCCAGACCCCTGTTCCCGCTTCCCCGGCGCAAGCCGTCACCCGCCGTCGCTTCCTCGGTTATGCCGGGTTGGCGCTGGTGTTGCTGCTGATCCTGGCCTGGTGCCTGCACTGGTGGTTCAACGGGCGTTTCCTGGTGGAGACCGACGATGCCTACCTGCGCTCGGACATCGTCACCATCGCGCCCCGGGTGGCCGGTTACCTGGCCGCGGTCGAGGTCGAGGACAACCAGCCGCTCAAGGCCGGCGACCTGCTGGCACGGATCGATGACAGCGACTATCAGGCCCGGGTCGAACAGGCCGAGGCGGCGCTGCGCGAGGCCCAGGCCGAACAGCGTGCCGGGCAGGCGCGGCTGGCCAATCTCAAGGCCCGTCAGCAACAGCAACAGAGCCTGATCGCCGAGGCCCAGGCCCGGGTCGGCGCTGCCGAGGCCGAGGCGCAACGGGCCGGCCAGGAAGGGCGGCGCCAGCAGCACCTGGCCAGCCAGCAGGTCAGCAGCGTGCAGCAACTGGAAAACGCTGCGGCCTTGGCGCGTCAGGCCGATGCCGCGCTGGGGGCGGCCCGGGCTACGCTGGCGGCGCGGCGCCAGCAGGTGCAGGTGCTCGATACCGAGCAGCAAAGCGCCCGGGCGCAACTGGACAAGCTCGAAGCGGGCGTGGCCCGGGTCAGTGCCCAGCGGCAGCTGGCCCGTATCGATCTGGCGCGCACCTTGATCCGCAGCCCGGTGGACGGTATCGCCGGCCAGCGCCGCCTGCGTCTGGGACAGTACGTCGAAGTCGGCGCGCCGCTCTTGGCGGTGGTGCCTGAGGACGCCTATGTGGTGGCCAACTACAAGGAAACCCAGGTCGACGGCATGCGCCCCGGGCAGCCGGCGCGGGTCGAGGTCGATGCCTTGGGCGGCCACGTGCTGTTGGGCCGGGTGGAGAGTTTTGCCCCGGCCTCCGGCGCCGAATTCGCCCTGCTGCCGGCGGACAACGCCACCGGCAACTTCACCAAGATCGTGCAGCGCATGCCGGTGCGCATCCGCCTCGATCCGGGGCAGGCGCGACAGGCAGAACTGCGCCCCGGGATGTCGGTAGTGGTGAGCGTGGATACCCGTCATGAGTAGTGCCCAGGCAGTACAGGACAGCGCGGGCGAGGCCGCCGTACAGGCGATTTCCCTGCGCACCTGGGTGGCGGTGCTGGGCAGCGTGGTGGGTTGCTTCATGGCCGGGATGAACGTGCACGTGACCAACGCTTCATTGCCGGACGTGCGCGGTTCCCTGGGCGCCACCTTCGAGGAGGGCTCGTGGATCACCACCGCCTACCTGGTGGCGGAGATCATCATCATTCCCATGACCGGCTGGCTGGTCTCGGTGTTTTCCATGCGCCGGGTGCTGATGGTCGGCACCGCCGGTTTCGTGCTGTTCTCGATTGCCTGCTCCCTGGCGCCGAATATCCACAGCCTGATCTTCGCCCGTGTGCTGCAAGGGGCCTTTGGCGGGGTACTGATTCCCCTGTCGTTCCAGCTGATCGTCACCGAGCTGCCGGCGGCCCGGCACCCCATGGGCATGGCCCTGTTCGCCGTGGCCAACAATGTCGCCCAGGCCGCCGGGCCGTCCCTGGGCGGCTGGCTCACCGATGCCTATTCGTGGCGCTGGATCTTCTACCTGCAAGTGCCGCCGGGGCTGTTGCTGCTGGCGGCCATCGGCTGGTCGGTGCGGCCCCAGCCCATGGTCCTGGCAAAGTTGCGCCAGGGCGACTGGGGCGGGATCGCCAGCATGGCCGTGGGCCTTTCGGCGTTGCAGATCATGCTGGAGGAGGGCGGCCGCCATGACTGGTTCGCCTCGGGCTTCATCCTCAACTGCGCGGTCCTGGCCACGGTCGGCCTGCTGGCCTTCGTGGCCATCGAACTGCGCCGCGAGCAGCCGCTGATCAACCTGCGCCTCTTGGGCCGCTACAACTTCGGCATCGCCAGCCTGATGCAGTTCACCTTCGGTGCGGTGGTGTTCGGCGTGGTGTTCCTGGTGCCCAACTACTTTGCCCAGATCCACGGCTACAACGCCCGGCAGATCGGTTTGATGATGATTCCCTATGGCCTGATCCAGTTCGTCATGTCGTTCGCCACCCCGCGCCTGATGCGCTGGACCAGCGCCCGCACCATCATCATTGCCGGCTTCGCCATCACTGGCATCGGCTGCCTGATGAACATCCACCTCAACCCCGATGCCTCGGTCAACGTCATCGTGCCGTCGCTGGTGGTGCGTGGTATCGGCCAGTCGCTGGTGGTGGTGGCGCTGGGGGTGATGGCGATCCAGGGGCTGGAAAAGGATCAGGTGGGTTCGGCCTCAGGGCTGTTCTCCATGGTGCGCAATGTCGGCGGGGCGATTGGTATCGCGCTGTCCAGCCAGATCGTGGTGGAGCGCGAGAAACTCCATGCCCAGCGCATCGGTGAATCCATCAACCTGTTTGCCCAGGCCACCCAGGAGCGTTTGGTGGAGCTGGTGCGGCTGCTGGCCGAGGCACCGGTGGAGTACGCCAGGGCCCTGCACTCGGCGGCGCTGGCGCCACTGCGTCAGCAAGCTTTGGGCCTGATGGACAAGGTGCTGCACCGTGACGCCTTGCTGCTGGCCTATAGCGATGCCTTCCTGCTGGCGGGGCTGGCCATGTTGTTGTGTGTAGTGGCCGGCCTGTTGCTGCGCCGGGCCTGAGCCCTCAGCGGTAGAACTCCGACGGCGGCGTGCCGAACTGGCGCTTGAAGGCGGCGGCGAAGGCGCTCTGGCTGTCGTAGCCGTGTTGCAGTGCCACTTGCACCACCGGCATGCCCTCGGCCAGGCACTCCAGGGACATCAGCAGGCGCGCCTGCTGGCGCCAGCGGCCAAAGGTGATGCCGGTGTGGCGCTGGAACTGGCGATGGAAGGTCTTGGCGCTCATGGCCAGGCAGTCGCCCCATTGCTCGGCGGTGCGGTTGTCCGAAGGGTCGTCCGCCAGCGCCTGGCACACCCGCAGCATGCGCGGTTCATGGGGCCAGGGCAGGCTGAAGGGCAGCACCGGCAGCGAGCGCATCTCGTCGAGGATCAAGCGCATCAGGCGGCCGTCGCGGCTGTCCGGCGCATACTGCGCGCCGACCTGGGCGGCGGCCAGGATCAGCTCGCGCAGCAACGGCGAGACCTCGATCACGCAGTCATGCTCGGGCAGGCCGGCTATGGCATCGACGTTGATGAACAGGCTGCGCATGCGCACCGCACCGCGCATGCGTACCCGGTGCTCGACGCCTGCCTGCAGCCACACCCCGCGGCTGGGCGGCACCACCCAGCGGCCGGATTCGGTGTCGATCACCAGCACGCCTTCGATGGCGTAGGCCAGCTGCGAGCGGGGGTGACTGTGGGCGGGTATTGCATGGCCGTTGGGGTAATC
>NZ_MOAK01000045.1:161761-162140 GCF_003732485.1 Pseudomonas protegens | reverse complement strand
CATGCAGCGCAGCGCCTCCGGAGCGGAAGGGATCATGGGGCGCCCATCATAAGTTCAAATGTCCATTTCGCGATAATAAAAGGGCGTTTAGCGCAGTACATTCAGATGACAGCCCCCTAGACTGCCAGTCACTCCTTTCTCCCAGACGGTTATCACCGCCCATGAATCCCCGCTTCCTGACCCTGCTACTAGCGCTACCCCTGCCTTACGGCCGGGGTCTGCCGGTGCTGCCAGGAAGCTGGCACCCAGGCTGATCTCCCCCAGACTCCGGCCTCGAAGCGCTTTCCATGATGAAAGCAGGGGAGATCCATCGCGTTCTCCATTGTGCTTTCGAGGTCAGTATGCTCGCCCATCCCCATACCAAATATCGTGCCTTTGC
>NZ_MOAK01000045.1:160095-161709 GCF_003732485.1 Pseudomonas protegens | reverse complement strand
CCGATCTGGCTGTCCACCGACCTGCGCGATGGCAATCAGGCGCTGTTCGAGCCGATGAACCGCGAGCGCAAGCTGCGCCTGTTCGAGGAACTGGTGCGCCTGGGCTTCAAGGAAATCGAAGTGGGATTCCCCGCCGCCTCGCGCACCGATTTCGAGGTGGTTCGTGAGCTTGTGGAACAGCAGCGGATTCCCGCCGACGTCACACCCATGGTGATGACCCAACTGCGCGAGGACCTGATCCGCGAAACCGTACGCAGTGTGCAGGGCGCGCGCCGGGTCATCGTCCACCTGTACAACGCCATCGCCCCGGTCTGGCGGCGCGTGGTCTTCGGGCTTTCGGTGGACGAGGTCGAGTCGCTGGTAGAGCGCCATGTAAGGCTGTTGCGCGACTTGACCGAGCAGCACCCGGAAACCGAATGGGTGTTGCAGTATTCCCCCGAAACCTTCTGCATGGCGGAGCTCGAGGTGTCTCTGCGCATGTGCAACACCGCGATCCGTACCTGGGACGCTGGCCCGGGGCGCCCGATCATCATCAACCTGCCGACCACCGTCGAGGTGGCCACCGCCAACGTCTTTGCCGACCAGATCGAATGGATGCACAGGCGCCTGGAGCGCCGCGATCAGGTCACGCTGTCAGTGCACCCGCACAACGACCGGGGCACCGGCGTGGCCTGTGCCGAACAGGCGTTGCTGGCGGGCGCCCAGCGGGTGGAGGGCTGCCTGTTCGGCAACGGTGAGCGCAGTGGCAACCTGGATCTGGTGACCCTGGCCCTGAATCTCTATACCCAGGGCATCAGCCCCGGGCTGGATTTCTCCGATATCGCAGCGGTGGCCCGGGTTGCCGAGGAGTGCACGGCGCTGCCGATCCATCCGCGCCATCCCTATGTCGGCGATCTGGTGTTCACCGCCTTTTCCGGCTCGCACCAGGATGCCATCGCCAAGGGCTTTGCCGCCCAGTCGGCCGACGGTTTCTGGGAGGTGCCCTACCTGCCCATCGATCCGCAGGATCTGGGGCGGACCTACGACAGCATCGTGCGCGTCAACAGCCAGTCCGGCAAAGGCGGGATCGCTTTCCTGCTGCAGCGCGACCACGGCATCGTCATGCCCCGGCGCATGCAGATCGAGTTCAGCGCCATTGTGCAGAAGCTGGCCGATGCCAGTGATGCCGAGTTGAGCAGTGAAGCGTTATGGGCGTTGTTCCAGCGCACTTACCTGACTATTGGAGAGGGGGCGGCGAGCCTGGTGTATCTCGGTCACCGATTGTTCGATGCTCCCGAGGGGCAAGGGATCGAGTTGCGGATCGCCACCCCCGGGAACCAGGCGCTGTGCTTGCGTGGGGTGGGCAACGGACCTATCGCCGCGACCTCGGCCGCCCTGGGCTTGCCTCTGCGTATCGACAGTTTTGAAGAGCGCAACCTGGGAGCGGGGGCCGACGCCCAGGCACTGGCCATTGTTGAAGCGGCGTGGCCGGGCGTGGCCGGCTCACGTTTTGGCGCCGGGTGCCATGCCAACATCGTCACCGCTTCGGTGCAGGCGGTGATCAATGCCGCGGCGCGGTTTCATCCGGAGCGAGTGCTGGCATTCACCCCTGCCGCGGAATCCGTCCGGGAGCCC
>NZ_MOAK01000045.1:152461-160049 GCF_003732485.1 Pseudomonas protegens | reverse complement strand
CCCTGTTGTGCCGGCCGCCGGATACCCGGGCAAAAAAAAGCCCGCTATAGGCGGGCCAAATGGGATTCGTTAAGGAGTGGCAATCAATCTAAAGGAGGTGAGGTGAAAGGACAGTGAAAAAAAGGTCGTGCTGAGGAAAAAACCTAAAGTCATTTGTCCAGATCGCACCGCGTTTTAGGATCTGTCCGATAGGACCGTCCCCAGCGCCCGCGTATATTTCTCCCTGCTCGCCCAGCCAAAGGGGGTACTTCGGCCTAGGTGCCACTGCCGAAGTGATGGGCGAGCACTTTTTCCTTCCTGCTTTTTCCTGCTTCTCGTTTCCCACCTGCTGTTTCCCACCTGTTTGTTTCCCAGCTATCGCTCCTCACCTGTTGTTTCCGCTCTGATTGGCCTGCGCCAACCGTCCCGCTGCACGCTCCAGCGATATTCCTTTCAAGACCTGATCCATGCTCAGTGCCTTTATGGGCGCCCGGCTTCGTGGCGGCCGGCCCTTCAGGCCAGGTTGAGGCGGCGGTGAATCTCGGCCCACAGCTGTGGGTCGTCGAAGTCCTGAATCACCCGATGGGCGCCGGCACTCAGCAGGGTCTGTGGTTGCTGGCTGGTGGCCAGGCCGAAGGTGCAGATGCCGGCCTTGACCGCGGCGGTCAGCCCGGGGACCGAGTCCTCGAAGGCCAGGGAATGCTCGGCCCTGGCTTGCAGGCATTCCAGGCCGCTGAGGTAGGGCAGGGGATCGGGCTTGGCCCGGGGCAGTTCCTCGGCCACCAGGACCGTCTGGAAACGCTCCTCAAGGCCCAGCACCTTGAGCATGTGCTCGGCGTTGGCCCGCGGGGCGTTGGTCACCACGCACACGCCAATGCCGTGCTCGGCGGCAAAATCCAGCAGGCGCAGCAGGCCGGGCATGGGCTTGAGTTGGGGGGACAATTGACGAAAACGCACTTCCTTGCGTTCGGCGAAGGCCTCATGTTCCGCCACGCTGCGTTCGGGGAACAGGTAGCGGCACATATTGGCGTTGGCCTGGCCGCTGACGTGGGCGGCGAACTCTTGCTCGGTGAACACCCGGCCGTCTTCTTCGTGCAACAACTGTTGCAGGGCCAGCAGGTGCAGGGCGTCGGTGTCGGTCAGGGTGCCGTCGAGGTCGAAAAGCAGAGCGTTGAGCATGGGACAGTTCCTGTCGGGCCCCATCCGGGCCGGTTGGCTGAATCGATCAAGCCCGCATCCTAGCAGGCTTGATCCCAACCGTGACCGGTGGCCTCAGCCCTGAGCGTTGTCGCCTTCGCCCTGGTTTTCTTCTTCGTCCGGTTGTGGGCAGTGCTCCTGCGGGTTGGCCGGCCACAGCACCTTGTCCTGGCCGTCACGCACCTGCTCGGCGCCGCACTCCACCTGGCTGACCTGGAAGCTCGGGGTGCCGTCCAGGCGATACAGGGCCTTGAGGCTGCGGGTCTGGTCGTCGCCCAGGCCTTCCACGGCATAGCCGAAGATCGCGCCGCGGGCTTGGTCCACCACCAGCTCCTGCCACTTGCTGGCGATCAGGCGCTTGCCTTGGAGGTCATACAGGGCTGAGGTGGCCAGGGGCGAGGTGTCGTCGGTGGCCAGCAGGTAGTGGCCGCTGGCATCCAGATGGATATCGACGTACTGGCCCGGCTCCAGCAGCACCTTGCCGCTGGCGTCCATCAGGCCCACGGTGCGCACTTGGGTGGCCTGGCCGAACAGGGTGGCCTGCTTGGTCGGGCTGTTGGCGGTGCTGAAGACGAACAGGTCGGCGTTGATCGCACCGATCTGGGCGTAGGTGGGCTTGAACAGCTCGACGCCCTTGTCCACATCGAAGATGCCGAAGGTGGCGCTGAATACGTTTTGCAGCACCGCGACCTGATTCAGCCCCGATACCTGCTTGAACATCCCCAGGGGGCTGAAGCCGGCCGGGTCTGCCGAGTCATAGACCGGTTGCACCTTCCACTGGCCCTGGCGATCGATCATCCCGGCTTTGCCGGAGCTGCCGTCGGCATTCTTGGCGGTGACCAGCGCGCCCTGCTTGCCGAACACCTGGCAGGTGCCGAACTGGGCCTGGATCACGGTCTTGCCCTGGAAGTCCATGTAGCCGCAGGGGCTGTCGTATTGTTCGCGGAAGGCCACCAGGCCGTCACCCGGCTCGCCCATCCAGTTGTAGGTGGCGGCGCTGATCAACTGGGCCTTGGCATCGGCCAGGGCCTTGCCCTGTTCGGTGCTGACCACCAGATGCTGGTTGGCAAAGTAGTCGATGCTGTCGAAGTCGATCTTTTTCTGCTCGCCGGTCTTGAGGTTCAGCGCCCACTTGTCGCTGCCGCGCTCGGCGATCATCCACCAGCCGCGTTTGGCGAAATCATCGCGGACCATGCTGCTGTCGAACACGGCTTCGGTGATCACCTGCCCGGTGGCGCTGAGAATGCCGCGCTTGCCGCCGATTTCGTAGACGATGAAATCGTCGTTGCCGCCCACGTACAGATCGTCGAAGCGCGGCGGCTGAATCTGCTGGCCGGCCTGGTCGATGATCCCCAGCTTGCCGTCCTGGCCGAAGCCGAAGAGGCCGGGGGTCAGCAGACGCAGGTCATCGGTGAAGTCGGCCTTGATGACTTGCTTGCCATCGGCGCTGGCCAGGTTCCAGGTGCCGTCCTTGGCGAACAGGAAGCTCTTTTCCAGGGGCATGGCGACCACGGCGTCGTAGTCGTTGTCGGCGCTGACCAGTACCGCACCGTTCTGGTCCAGTACGGCGCATTCGCCATTGGCGCAGATCGGCATGACCATGGCCGCCGGAGCCGGGGCCGGCGCGAGTGTGGCGGTTTTGGGACTGGAGTCTTCCTTGCATCCGACCAGGGTCAGAGCCGACAACGAGAGGATCAGCGAGCCGAGACGGGCACAGGCGCTTCTATCCATGAACTTCAGGTTCCTTGTAAATGAGGGGTAGTGCAGAGCGCCCCTGAATGTGGAGCAGGCAAAGCGCGGGTGATTCTGCGGTGGCGCCGGATAAATGCAAGATCCAATTGCAAAGAAAACCACAGGTACAGCGCTAAACCCTGTCTCAGACTGAGACGTTTGTCGCGAAATTGTACGGCGGGTAACACCCATCAGCCCGATGGCGCTCGGGGCATCTGTCTAAGTCATTGATCGGGCGCTGGTTTGTAAGCTGGCACGCTCCGTGTATTGCATAGCTTCAGACGTTTCTCTTGCCTCCATGGCCGGTGTCGCCGGACATGGCAGAAACCATAAAAACGACTCGCTAAAAATAAGAAAGCACCGTGGGAGGTTCGACCCTGATGAAGAGAAAACTCCGCCTTAGGCTGAGCGCCAGCCTGCTGGCCATTGCCACCTGTAGCGCCTTGCATGCCCCTTCGAGTTTTGCCGCCCGGGATGCGCAGAGCATCCTCAAGGAAACCTGCCAGGGCTGTCATACCCCCGAGGCCGGGGACGCCCTGAGCCGCATCAGCCATCAGCGCAAGACCCCGGAAGGCTGGCTGATGAGCATTGCCCGCATGCAGACCATGCACGGGCTGCAAATCAGCGATGACGACCGCCGTACCCTGGTCAAGTACCTCGCCGATAATCAGGGCCTGGCCCCCAGCGAGACCGACGGCGTGCGCTACGCCCTGGAGCGGCGCCTGAACACCGTCGAGCACTTCGACGAGCAGACCAGCCAGATGTGCGCCCGTTGCCACTCTGGCGCGCGCATCGCTCTGCAACGGCGCCCGGCCCAGGAATGGGAGCGCCTGGTGAACTTCCACCTCGGCCAGTGGCCGTCCCTGGAGTACCAGGCCCTGTCCCGGGACCGCGAGTGGTTGCCCACCGCCCTCAAGGAAATGGTGCCCTTGCTGGCCCAGCGTTATCCCCTCGACAACCCGGCCTGGAAGGCCTGGCAACAGGCCCGCCCGCAAGCGGCTGCGCTGGCGGGGGACTGGAGCTTCAGCGGCCACCTGCCGGGCAAGGGCGAACTGGCCGGGGTGATGAGCGTCAGCGCCGGGGAAGGCGATCAGTTCAAGGTCAGCGTCAAGGGCCGGTACGCCGATGGCAGCCCGTTCAATGGCCAGGGCAGCGCGATCCTCTACAACGGTTATGAGTGGCGCGGCAATGTCACCGTCGACGGCGTGGTCATGCGCCAGGTGCTGGCGGCCCAGGGCAACGCCCTGCAAGGGCGGATGTTCGAGGCTGAGCACGACGAGCGCGGCCTGGACTTCATCGCTGCCAAGCAGGGCAGCAGCCGGCTGCTGGCGGTGCAGCCGGGTTACCTGAAGGCCGGCGAGGAGGCCGAAGTGACCCTGGTGGGCGCCGGTCTTGCGGGCACTCCGAGCTTCGGCAAGGGCGTCGAGGTGGTGCAGGTGCTGGAGCAGAGCCCGGAGCGCATCCGCCTCAAGCTCAAGGCGGCGGCCAGCGCCCAGCCGGGGCTGCGCGAAGTCAGTGTCGGCAGCCTCAAGGGCGCCACGCTGGCGGTGTACAGCCGCATCGCCGAGGTCAAGGTGGTGCCGGCGTTCGCTGTGGCGCGAGTGGGTGACGGCGGCGGTTCGACGCCCAAGGTCCAGGGGCGTTTCGATGCCGAGGCCTGGGGCCAGGGCGCCGACGGCAAGGCCTATCGCATCGGCGTGATGCCGGCGCAGTGGAAGGTCGAGGCCTTCGACGAGCAGGCGGCCAAGGACGAAGACGTCAAGTACGCCGGCAGCATGCAGGCTGACAGCGGCGTGTTCACCCCGGGGGATGCCGGGCCCAACCCGCAGCGCAAGATGTCCACCAACAACGCCGGCAACCTCAAGGTGATCGCCGCCGTGGATGACGCCGGCAAGGCCCTGACCGGCGAGGGCCAGCTGATCGTCACCGTGCAACGCTGGAACAATCCACCCATTCCCTGAAGGCCTTCGAACGCTACCGACAGACACTTTCAGGCAATGACCGCAGGCCCCGAAAACGGGGCTCGCACAGGAGGTTGTAATGGGCGCAATTCTGAATCTGGTGGAGCGCAACCTGCATGAAGTGCAGGTGGACGCCGACCGCATGCTGTTCCATATCCCCAGCAGTTCGCTGTTCGCCAGCGATGCCTTGACCTGCAGCATCATCGATGCCCTTCGCGGGCCGGGCTGTACCCCGGAAGACTTGATCCAACAGCTGGCTGGCGCTTACGACGGCTTGGATGTCAGCGACACCCTGCGCGAACTGATCGCCCTGGAGCTGGTCAGCGACGGCTCGCCCCTGACCCCGGAAATCGGCGTCAAGCGGGTCGAGCGCACGGCGATCAATACCGTGGTGCTCAACGTCAACACTGGCTGCAACCTGAGCTGCACCTACTGCTACAAGGAAGACCTGGACAAGCCCTCGGCGGGCAAGAAGATGGGCCTGGACACGGCCATTGCCTCGGTGGAGATGCTGCTCCAGGAGTCCCCGGACGAGGAGCGCTACACCGTGGTGTTCTTCGGCGGCGAACCCTTGAGCAACCGGCCGCTGATCGAGGCCATGGTGGACTACTGCGAACAGCGCTTTGCCGCCGCCGGCAAGTTCGTCGAGTTCGTCATGACCACCAACGCCACGCTGCTGACCGAGGAGGTAGTGGATTACCTCAACGCTCATCGTTTCGGGCTGTCGGTGAGCATCGACGGACCCAAGACCGTGCACGACCGCAACCGCATCACTGTGGGCGGGCAGGGCACCTATGACGTGGTACGGCGCAAGGCGCAGATGCTCCTGGCGCGCTACAACAGCCGGCCAGTGGGGGCGCGGGTGACCCTGACCACCGGGGTCACCGACCTTGAGACCATCTGGGACCACCTGTTCAACGAGCTGGGGTTTGCCGAAGTGGGATTCGCCCCGGTGACCTCGGGGGACATCAGCAGCTTCAACCTCAGCAGCGAGGAGTTGATCGAAGTCTTCGCCAGCATGAAGCGCCTGGGGCGGCGTTATCTGGAGGCGGCCCTGGAACACCGCAATATCGGTTTCTCCAACCTGCACCAACTGATCACCGACATCCACGAAGGCCACAAGAAGGCGCTGCCTTGCGGCGCGGGGCTGAAGATGCTGGCGGTGGACCACAAGGGTGAACTGAACCTGTGCCACCGCTTCACCGGCTCATCCTTGCCGACCTTCGGTAACGTGCATGACGGCGGGGTCAAGCAGGTGGAACTCAACGACTTCCTGTCCCAGCGCCTGGACCGGACCAACACCGGCTGCGACAGCTGCCGCATCCGCAACCTGTGTTCCGGCGGCTGCTACCACGAGAGCTACGCCCGCTACGGCGACCCGGCGCATCCGACTTATCACTATTGCGAACTGATGCGTGACTGGGTGGATTTCGGCATCGAAGTCTACAGCCGGATCATGGCTCACAACCCTGGGTTCATCAGCAGCTACATCACTCCGCGCAAGGCTCACTGACATGAAACATCTCAAGCCGATCAATAACAAAGCTCAGAAACTGACCGAGGCTGCGGCCCAGGACCGGATCGAAGACGTGCTGGCGATGAACTCCGTGGCCGGCTGCGCGTCCACCACCGACCCGGGCTGGGAAATCGACGCCTTTGGTGGTGTGTCGTCGTTGTGCCAGCCCATGGAGGCCGACCTCTATGGTTGCTCCGACCCGTGCTGGTGGCCGGCCCAGGTGCCGGACATGATGAGCACCTACCCCGACTGGAACAAGGACGCCCAGGCCTCCAACGACAACTGGCGCAACCTCGGCACTGTCTTCCCGAAAGACAAGTGATGAACAAGAAGAAGGATTCCAGCATGCACAGCATCAAAGCCTGCGGCCTGGTCGCACTCGCGGTTCTCGGCGCCTGTTCTTTCAGTGCCCTGGCCGATGAGAGCCTGGCCCTCAACAGCGGTCACGAATACATGGTGACCACCAATTACCCGAACAACCTGCACGTCATCGATCTGGCCAGCGACAGCCTGTACAAGACCTGCAAGATGCCCGACGCCTTCGGCCCCGGCACCGTGCAACTGTCGCCGGACCGCAAGATCGCCTACGTGTTGAACAACCACTACGCGGATGTCTACGGCGTCGAGCTCGACAGCTGCAAGCAGGTGTTCCACGCCAGCATCACCCAGCACCCGGGGGAGAAGGCGCGCTCGATGTTCGCCTTCACCGTCAGCCACGACGGCAAGGAGCTGTACACCGTGGCCAACCCGACCTTGCTGCTCAATGACCGCTACGAGGTCAAGGAGCCGCGGCTGGATGTCTACGCCACCGACGCCGGGCTCAATGCCAAGCCGCTGCGCAGCTTCCCCGCGCCGCGCCAGCTGACCATCATGCAAAGTGGCGATGACGGTACCCTGTATGTGGCCGGGCCGGACTTGTACAAGGTTGACGTCAAGACCGGCAAGTTCGAGGTGTTGATCCCCAGCCGCCATTGGCAACGTCCCAACTACAGCGCTCCGGACGTGCTCTACGTGTGGAACCAGCAAACCTACCGGCATGACTTCTCGCTGCTCTACACCGCCGCGAAGTTCAAGGACAAGAAGCAGGACCCGGCCACCGCCGAGCCGCTGTACGGACTGTTCAGCGTCGACCTTGCGACCGGCAAGACCGAGGCTACCGACTTCGGCCCCCTGACCGAAATCTACTTCAGCGGCATGCGTTCGC
>NZ_MOAK01000045.1:152204-152404 GCF_003732485.1 Pseudomonas protegens | reverse complement strand
AGCAGAAGAAGCTGCTCCAGGCCGCAACCCTGGAACACTCCTACTACTGCATCTCGTTCAACCGGGCGGGGACCAAGATCTACCTGTCGGGGACCTTCAACGACGTAGCGATCTTCGATGTGCAGAGCATGCAGCAGATCGGCAAGATCACCTTGCCCGGGGGCGACATGGCCATCACCACGGCGCAGATCTTCATCCGC
>NZ_MOAK01000045.1:144768-152187 GCF_003732485.1 Pseudomonas protegens | reverse complement strand
GCCCCCGCCCCCAGCCACCGGCTCCTGTAGGAGCCGGCTTGCCGGCGAACAGGCCGGCAAGCGGCAGGGTGTCCTCACCGCTGTTTTCGCGGGCAAGCCCGCTCCTACCGTGCGGGGACCGGGCAGCTCAAATCGCCTTCCTCGCACTGCAGGTATTGCTTGAAGCTTTCCACCCGGGTCTTGGTCAGGGCCGTGATGCAGTTGCTGTAGGCCACCGGATACAGGCTGCCACCTTCCACCCCCGAGGTGGAAAAACGGCACTCGGCATCGCGGAACGCCAGCCAGGCGCGTTGGGCGCTGACCAGCAGCTTTTTGCTATGTGGCTGGTCTTTCAGGCGCTGGTTGATCTGTTGGTAAAGGGTATTCAGCTCCTTGTCCGCGGCCTTGTTCAGGGCGTTGGCGCACAGACTCATATCGGTCTGGGTGCTGTTGTTGCAGTCGTAGGCCTGGGCCAATGGAGCCAGCAGCAGCGGCGCAAGGGCCAGAAGCAGGATCGGACGCATGGAAAGTCTCGCAATCGGTCAATGAGAAAAAACAGTCTAGTCGCGGCTGGGTTGCCACTCGGGCCAACGCTCCAGCGCTTCGTCGGCCAGCCAGGGCACATCGTGGGAGGTCCAGATATGCACCTGTGGCGTCTGCCCCGGATCATCGTCCAGGGTCGCCACCCGCAGGATCACGTGGGGCTGGCCCGGCCGCTCCGCCAGCAGGTGAGAGCCGCAGACCGAGCAGAAGTGCCGCAGCTTGCCCGGCGAGGACTCGAACGCCCTCAGCAGCTCCTGGCCCCGGGTCCAGCGAAAGTGTTCGCGCATGACCCCGGCGGTGGAGGCAAAGGCCGCGGCATGGGCCTTGCGGCAGGTCCGGCAATGGCAGTGGCCGATGGGCATGTCCAGGCGTTGCACCTGATATTGCACGCCCTGGCACAGGCAACTGCCGTTGAGTGGTCGGGCAGATGCGTGGCGTTGCGCGGCCTGCAGCAGGTCGTCGGCCATGGCCTGGATTTCATCGCCCATGTGCAGCCGGGCCAGCCAGTGCGGCGGTATCCCCTGGACCCCATAAAAGGCTCCGGCCAGTTGACCGACGATGGCGGCAGTGGTGTCGGCGTCGTCCCCCAGGTTAGTGGCGGCGAGCACCGCTTCGGCGTAGCTGTCACTGTGCTGGAAGCACCACAGCGCGGCCTCCAGGGAGTCGACGCAGTAGCCGCTGCCGCGAATCTGCTCGCGGGTTTTCTCCAGGTAGCCGCCCTGGGCCAATGCCGTGACCTTGGGCTGGCTGAAAGCCTGATCATCGAGCTGTTGCAGTTCCACCTTGCTGGCGCCACCCAGGGCCTTGGCGATCAGCCCGGCGAACAACTGGCAGCATTCGACGGCTTCGGTGGCGCCGTGGGTGGTGCGGGAACTGGCACCGGCAAATTCACGGATCCGGACCAGGTCGGGGTAGTGAAACAGCACCACGGGCGCCAGGCGCATCAACGAACCATTGCCGGCGGTTTGCGGGTCGGTTGCGCCGGCGAAGGGTTGGCCATGTTCCTGGAAGTCGCTCAGGGCCTGGCGCACGGTCATGCCGATATCGAAGCACTCGCCGGTGGCGCTCAAGTAGCCCCATTGCCACCAGTTGAGGTAGCGGCCCATCTGGTCGGCCGGGTCGAAGCCGTCCTTGCGCAGCAGGCTTTCCCCCAGGCACAGGGCCATGGAGGTGTCGTCGGTCCACTGTCCGGGCTTGAGGTTGAAGGGGCCGCCGCCCAGCAGATCGGTGACTGGCGTGAAGCTGCCACGGGGCTTGAATTCGACGCTGGTGCCGACCGCGTCGCCACAGGCCAGGCCCAGCAGGCTGCCGCGGTAGCGGTCGATCAGGGAGAGGGGCATGGCAGATCCTTTGCGAAGAGAGGTGCAGTGGCGCCGGCGACAGTAGCATTTTTCGTTGGGGACGATCAGTCGCGCCTTCGGCCAGATAAAGGTTGCGTTGGATTCACAGAGGTCTAAGGTCTGTACGAAAACCCGCCGAACGATGATCAGGTAGTTTCCGTACAGAGCTAGTGCTCATCACTGGAGGTGATCCATGAACTCTTCAGATCGCATCGAACGCAAGATCCTGCTCCATGCCAGCCCAGCCCAGGTGTGGACGGCGCTGAGCGAAGCCGAGACCTTCGGTCGCTGGTTTGGCGTGGCCCTGCAGGGCCAGCATTTCGCACCCGGCCAACGCGCTCGGGGCGCCGTCACTTACCCAGGTTATGAACACCTGACCTGGGATGTGCAGGTGGAACAGATGCTGCCCGAGGAGCTGTTTTCCTTTCGCTGGCATCCCTATGCCGTTGACCCGGCCCATGACTACTCGGCGGAGCCCACCACCCTGGTGCAGTTCGAACTGGAACAGCATGGCGGTGGCACCTTGCTACGGGTGATCGAATCGGGCTTCGACGGCATTCCCAGCGAGCGCCGGCTCAAGGCTTTTCGCATGAACAGTCGCGGCTGGGACGAGCAGATGAGCAATATAGAAAACCACTTGCAGCTGCGCTGAAGTCGTTCGTGGCAAGCGGCACATTGCGGATCGAGTCGTGGTGTTTGAAACTTACCGCTTACCGCTTACCGCTTACCGCTTACCGCTTACCGCTTACCGCTTGGAGCTGTTCTTTTGTTCGCAACCTATATCGAACGTTGGCGTCTGCTGCCCGATGGCGAGGCCATCGTCACTTCGGGCAGCCGTTTGCTGCCCGTACGCCTGGAAGACGGCGCGCCAGCGATGCTGAAGATCGCCCTGGATGAGGACGAGCAGGGCGGCAACCGCCTGATGGCCTGGTGGGCCGGGGAGGGCGCGGCGCGGGTTTATGCCCAGGAGGATGAAGCGCTGTTGATGGAGCGTGCGCTGGGACCGCGTTCATTGATGCGCATGGCCCTGGCGGGCGAGCACGATGCCGTCAGCCATATCGTCTGCGCCACGCTGGCGCGCCTGCATGCGCCACGTGCGCAACCCTTGCCGGCGTTGCTGCCCCTGGATCATTGGTTCAAGGATTTGCGCGAGGCGGCGCAACAGCAGGGCGGCTTGTTGCTCAATAGCCTGGCCATGGCCGAGCACCTGCTGGCCGCGCCTCGAGACCCCGTGGTACTGCACGGCGATGTGCACCACGACAATGTGCTGGACTTCGGCGAGGGCGGCTGGCGGGTCATCGATCCAAAGCGCGTACACGGCGAGCGCACCTTCGACTTTGCCAACCTGATCTGCAATCCGGACTTGCCCAGCGCCACCGATCCACTGCGATTTGCCCGGCAGGTCCAGGTGATCGCCGCGGCGGCGCAGCTCGATCCTCGACGCCTGGTGCAATGGGTGCTGGCATTCAGTGGCCTGTCCGCCGCCTGGTTCCTCCAGGATGATCACCAGGCGGGAGCCCGCCACCAGCTCAAACTCGCGGCTTTGGCCGTTCAAGCACTGGAGTGTTGAGCTAGGGGTTTGCGTAAGTGAGCTATAGCGAATTTCCTACACGCGCTGTAATTCAATGCGCCTTCTGCGCACCGGGCTTTGTGTTTAATCTTCTTTCCCACAACTGCAGCGCAGGAAGCGCTCAGGATCAAGGAAGATCGACCATTAGCACGGATGCTGCAGACAGGAAGTCATGATGGTCTTGGAAAAAACCCGCTTCGGCGGGTTTTTTTTCGTCTGCATTTTCCAGTACCGCAGCCCTCGATAACCCTGTAGCCGGCTTGCCGGCGAAGGGGCTCCTCAGATCGCTTTCGCCGGCAAGCCGGCACCTACGAATAGTGGTTGAGTTCGGCGGGTGATGTGCTGGCCGCAGCCCGGAGCGCGCACGCTCAGCGGGTGACTTCGTTGCGGACTTTTACCAGGGCCTGTTCCAGCAGCGGCAGGCCAATGGAGCCCAGGGCCACCCGCAAGGCCTGGGGCACGTGAGCGGTGGTGGCGAAGGGTGCTGCCGAAGTCACCGTCACCCCCTGATGCTCCAGGGCCGACACCACAGCCTCGGCTCGCAAGCCTTCAGGTAATTTCAGCCAGAGAAAATACGACGATGGCCAGGCCTGAACATCGCAGTCCTTGAGTACCCGCCTGGCCAGCTGCTGGCGGCTGCGGGCATCGTTGCGCTTCTGCTCTTCCAGGCTGTCCACCAGCCCCGACTCGATCCAGCGACAGCCCAGGGTCACGGTCAGCGACGGGGTGCTCCAGGTAGACACGCGAATGGCCCGCTCCAGGGCCGGGATCATCTCCGGCGGCGCGACGACAAACCCCAGGCGCAATCCCGAGGCGACACTTTTCGACAGCCCGGAAATGTACAGCGTGCGCTCCGGGGCCAGGGTCTGCAGCGGCGGCGGTGCCGGTTCGGCGAGGAAGGCGTAGGCGCCGTCCTCGATCAGCAGCAGGTCATGCTCGCGGGCCAGTTGCGCCAGGCGCTGACGCTCGGCCAGGGGCATCACCGTGCCCAGCGGGTTATGCAGGGTCGGCATGCAGTACAGCGCCCGCACCGGGCGCCGTCGGCACAGGGCCTGCAGGGCGTCGAGGTCCATCTGGCCGTTGTATTGCGGCAGTGGTTCCAGGTCCAGGCGCTGGACCTGGGCCAGCGCCTTGAGCCCCGGGTAGGTGAGGGCGTCCACCGCCAGGATATCCCCGGGCTGGAGCAGCGCCAGCAGGCTCACCGCCAGCCCCTGCTGGGCGCCGTTGACGATCAGCACCTGCTCGGCGGCGACACGGATCTCACGGTTGCGCAGGTGCCGCGCAGCGGTCTGGCGCTCATGGGGACGCCCACCCTGGGGCGCGGAATGCAGCAGGGCATCCAGGTCGCCGGAGGCGGCAATCGCCCGCAGGCCCTCGCGCAGGCTTTCCGCCTGGCCGGGCAGGGATGGGTAGTTGAACGACAAGTCCACCGAGGCGGCGCCGGCGGTGTGCTGTTCCAGACCCATGCCCCGGGGCAGGCTGGTGTCGCGGACAAAGGTGCCGCGCCCGGGTTCGCCCACCACCAGGCCGATGGCCTCCAGCTCGTGATACACCCGCAGCGCCGTGGCCAGGGCCACCTGCTCGCTGGCCATCAGCGCGCGCACCGTGGGCAGTTGGGTGCCCGGGCAGAGCTGGCCGCCACGGATACGCCGGGCGAAGTGATCGACGAGGGTTTTGTAGCGGGTACGGCGCATGCTCGGCCACCTTGTGTATCTAGAACACTTTTTTGTTTGTATCAGATAGGGCGCCTAATCTAGCGGCTTTTGCGCAGGAGCGCGCACATGCCGGACCTTTCCACTCTGTCGATCTTCCTGGGCGCCGTGCTGCTGTTACTGCTGTCGCCGGGGCCGAACATGGCCTTTGTCATCAGCCATGGCGTGGCCTATGGCTGGCGCGGTGGGGTGGCGTCGGGGTTGGGGATTGGTGCAGCGGATGTCGGCCTGACCCTGCTCACGGCCACAGGCGTCACCGCCGTGGTGGCCAGCTGGCCGCCGGCGTTCGACCTGCTCCGCTATGCCGGGGTCGCCTACCTGCTGTGGCTGGCCTGGAAAGCCCTGGCGGGTAACGGCGCCTTGAACCTCGTCGATGCCGCCCGGGTACCGCTGTCCACGGTGTTTGTCCGGGCCCTGTACAACAGCCTGCTGAATCCCAAGGCGTTGTTGTTTTTCATGGTGTTCCTGCCGCAATTCGTCCGGCCGGATCACGGCAGCATCGCCTGGCAGCTGGTTGTCCTGGGACTGTTGCTGACCCTGGTCAGCGGGATCTTTCACACCAGCCTGGGGATCTTCGGCGCGCTCCTGACACGGAGCTTTTCCGGCACGACGGCACGTTTTGCCCGGCTGCAATCCTGGCTGCTGGCGGCGGTGCTGCTGGCGCTGGCCTTGCGTCTGGCACTGTTGGCCCGGCCGGTCTGACTTATCACCTCAACGGAGTTCAAGCATGTACATCGCCGCCTTTATCTATAAGCCGGGCCAGCGGGACGAGGAGTTCCATCGCCTCAGCGCGCTGATCGACGAAATTGCTATCAGCTTGCCGGGCTTTGTCGGCGCCCAATCCTGGACCAGCGCGGATCAGGCGCTGATCAATGCCAGTTATTACTGGGAGGATGAGGCTTCGATCCAGGCCTTTGCCCGTCACCCCAGGCACCTGGAAGCCAAGCGCCAGTACCGGCGCTGGTACGCCGGTTATCAGGTGGTGATTTCCAAAGTCGAACGCACTTATGGTGACGGCGCCATTGCTCAGTTGCTGAGCAATGATCGCCAGGGACAGGTACGCCGCGCCTGAGGGCCGGGGGGCTGTGGCGGGGCTCAGCCGGCTTGCAGTCGGGCAGCCGCCCGTAGGGTGATCTCCCGGCGCTTGTGCAGGGAGTCCGCTGCCCGGCTGCGGGCCTCTTGCACCACGCTGGCCGGGGCGGTATCCGGGCTGCCGGCCTCGAACGGCGGCGCCGGGGCGTACTCCAGCTGCAGTTGCACCCGCTGCGCGGTGGCAGCGTCGAACAGTTCGGCGGCCAGGGTCAGGGCGAAGTCGATGCCGGCAGTGATGCCGCCGCCGGTCAGCAGGTTGCCGTCACGCACCACCCGCTCGCGCACCGGGATCGCCCCCAGGGGCGCCAGCAGTTCGTGGTAGGCCCAGTGGGTGGTGGCGCGCTTGCCCTGAAGCAGTCCGGCGGCGCCGAGCACCAGGGAGCCGGTGCACACCGACGTCACATACCGCGCCCGGGCCGCTTGCCGACGGATGAACGCCAGGGTCTGGGGATCTTCCATCAAGGGCCCGACCCCGGCGCCCCCGGGAATGCAGAGCACATCCAGGGGCGGGCAGTCGGCAAAGCTCGTGGTGGCCTGCAGCACCAGGCCGGAACTGGCGATCACCGGGCCCGTTTCCTTCCAGATCAGGTGCACCTGTACATCCGGCAGCGATGCCAGCACGTCGTGAGGACCGGTCAGGTCCAGTTGTTGAACCTCTGGAAACAACAGAAAACCTATCTGCACTGCCATGGCCTGTTCCTTGTGTGGGTGGGGTGGACGGCTTGACTCTAGCGTTCTAGGATTTGGCGCATACGCCAACCTGCCCTCGATTTACGCCAATCATGCCCAGCTCCGCGAAAAACGTGTTTGTCCTGGCCTTCGCCAATGCCCAGTTGCTGGATGTCACCGGCCCGTTGCAGGTGTTCGCCTCGGCCAATGACCGGGCCCGTGACCTGGGCTTGCCCTTGCCCTACCACCCCCGGGTCATTGCCAACCCGGGCGGCGCGACCCTGAGCTCATCGGGGCTGGCGCTGCTGGCCGATGCCCTGCCGGCGCCGGAGGTGGCCTGCGATACCTTGATCATTGCCGGCGGTTGGGGCGTCTACGAGGCGGCCCGGGACCCGGAACTGGTGGCTTGGGTCGCCGAGCGCGCAGCGGCCTCGCGGCGGGTGGCCTCGGTCTGCACCGGGGCCTTTGTGCTGGCCGCCAGCGGCTGGCTGGACGGGCGCCGGGTAGTGACCCA